>JADJRC010000003.1 GCA_016712415.1 Lewinellaceae bacterium
GATCGCTACCCCGCTGGCCTGGTATGCCATGGATAAATGGTTTGCCGATTTCGCCTACCGTATCGACCTGCAGTGGTGGATATTTGCGGCGGTGCCGGGGCTATTGCGATAGCCGTAGCGCTGTTCACGGTAGGGCTTCAGGATAAAGGCAGCGCTCGCCGATCCTTGTGAAGTCGCCAGCAGCGAATGACACAAACCGGTGAGAATGATTTTGTTTGCCGGATGTAATATGCTTGACTAGACTTGATTTCCGCAGATGTCCGCAGAAAAACCCGCAGACGTCCGCTGATTTTAAATTTGCGAGAATTCCGGTACGGGGAAATCAATCTGTTGTTGGGGGCGCAAACCACTTTGCTTTGAGTATAATACGCTTGACTAGACTTGATTTCCCGCAGATGTCTGCAGAAAACCCGCAGATGCCCAAGGATTTTAAATTTACAGAATTCCGGTGCATTGAAAATCAATGTGTTGTTGAGGGGCGCAAACCATTTTGCTTTGAGCATAATACGCTTGACTAGACTTGATTTCGCAGATGTCTTCTGCAGAAAAACCCGCAGATGTCCGCTGATTTTAAATTTACAGAATTCCGGTGCATTGAAAATCAATGTGTTGTTGGGGGCGCAAACCATTTTTGCTTTGAGTATAATACGCTTGACTAGACTTGATTTCCCGCAGATGTTCGCAGAAAACCCGCAGATGCCCGCTGATTTTAAATTTACAGAATTCCGGTGCATTGAAAATCAATGTGTTGTTGGGGGCGCAAAACCATTTTGCTTTGAGTATAATACGCTTGACTAGACTTGATTTCCCCGCAGATGTCCGCAGAAAAACCCGCAGATGTCCGTGCTACATGATTTTTAAATTTCTTACCAGAATTCCGGTGCTTTGAAAATCAATGTGTTGTTGGGGGCGCAAACCATTTTGCTTTGAGTATATTACGCTTGACTAGATCGATTTCCGCAGATGTCCGCAGAAACCCGCAGATGTCCGCTGATTTTAAATTTTACCAGAATTCCGGTGCATTGAAATTCAATGTGTTGTTGGGGGCAAACCATTTTGTTTGGCAGTATAATACGCTGGATAAGACTTGATTTCCCGCAGATGTCCGCAGAAAACCTCGCAGATGTCCTGTGATTTTAATTTACAGAATTCGGTGCTTTGAAAATCAATGTGTTGGGGCGCAAACCATTTGCTTCGAGTATAATCTGCGCCAATCAGCGCATTTTTTAGCGGACATCTGCGGGAAATCATTTCAGGTGAAGCGTCCATCTATCTCCTAGTAATTCAGTTTTACCAGTTCCAGACCAGGGTTTTCTCTTTCGAGTTGTATTCGGCAAGCATAATAGTTGCTCCTGACCGGGATAAAGGGAGCACGGTGCGCTTGGCGGCGGTGATGTCCACCTTGTCAAAGTTGAGCGAACCGTCTTTGGCCAGGAAGATATTGCCGGCGACGGTTTTCGTTTTCCCCTTTTCGCGGTCATAGTCGATATAAGCGATGTTAAACGTGCTTATCACTCGCTTTGCTGGAGAAACGGTAGTCGAACCCACCGATCGAACTCACGAAATATCCCAGCGGTCCGGCGCCCAACGTACCGGCTCCGGGCAGCAGGCCCACGTCGCTGCCGTCCTTTTCGTAATACTGCAGCGCTACAGGCTTGTAATCGCCGTCGAGTTCAAGCACCCGACAGGTTGCCCACTTTAACTTTCACAAAGCGGAACCGCCGCCGCCCAATACCGCGAACGCGATACCGGCGCCGTCGGCCACCTTCTTGAATTGCTCGAAAACGATGTAATAGTGCCCGTTGGCGGCCTTAAACATCGTATGGGGAAGTTGAGGTATTTGTCCTCGATACTTCCTTGCCCTTGGCATTGAACATCTTGCCGATGTCTTTCGTCCAGGAAAACAGTTTTCGCTGATCTCCTTGCCCGTTTTCAGGTCGTATATTTTCAGGTAAAAACCCTTGCTCTTGCTGACGCCCGGCTTGTCGTCGAGGTCGTAATATTCGCCTTCGGGCCCACCTGTTCGTTGCCTTCCTGCAGGGTGATCGATGAAATGGAGAGTTGCTCCTGGAGTTTGTTCCGGCGGAGACGTCGATGATCTTTGCCGCTTTCAATATCGAATACCGTCAGGAAGTATTCCACTTTGCGCGACATCAGGCCATTCCGGCGCAGGGTAATGCCCGTGGCGTAGGATGCATTGACGTCCGACAACAGGAAAGTCTCGTACTCCTTGCTCGATTCGGGGTCTGGTACGACCACTTGACTTTGAAATTGTTGTCGTAAAGGTGACCCTTGAACTTGTCTTTGTCTTCGCCGTAACCGCGCGTACGAATCCTTTGCCGGGTACCGGATGTCCGTAAAACGAGGCTGCCGCATCGCCGTCCATTTGAGCCAACCCGGCCCGTTCGTACTTGTGGGGCTTTTCCGTGCTGGGAGCCTACTTGCTTGGGCGTTTTGTCGTAGGGCGAAAGATATAACGTTGCCCTTGCCCTGGTCGTAAAACATCAGGCCCAGCACTTCGCCGTTGTACACCGGTTGCAGCAACATGGCATTGCGCGGAAGGATTACTTTAACGGTGCTGACTTTATTCAGGTTCTCGTCCAGGAGATCGAATCCGTATTGTCATTTTTGAGTCGGCTTTGTCGGTTTTGTAAAACAGGACGTAGCCATTCTTCCTTGTTGTTCAGGATGGCCTTAATGCCGTTGGAAGAAAAGAGTTGATGCCCCTTGAGGGCATACGTTTGGGCCTGGGCCCGAGCGATAATTTGCTGCAAAAAGCAACAACACGAGGTTTTGGAACATAGGTGGTTTTTTGATGTGAAAAGTGGTTGTTTGATGTGTGTGAAGGAATGCCCTCTTACTTCCTGGCCTGCTGGAAAACATCGGCAAAACGTCCTTTCCGGTATTTCGACAGGTATTCTTTTTTTGCTGCGAGCATGGCGCTGCGGTCGTCCTGCGCCATGGCGACAAGGTAGGCTGCCATCAGGCCGTGTCCGGTTTTCGGTTGTCGAGGATAACGCCGCGTCGAGACTGGCTTTGCAGGGCCAGCAGGTCTTTCAGTCGCAGGTTGTTGAGAAAATCGAGAAAGCGGTTGTACTTCCCGGGGTTGTCGGACGCACTTTGCGACAACACATCCGCCAGGGAGTGGTCTTTTAAATGCGTGTACAGGCCATTGAGCGCCAGCGCCTCCATTTCTTTGAAATAACTGCAATCGGGATAGACCTGCTGGTATTGCACCGCATAGAAAAGCGCCTTGTCGCGGCGCTCCACGCTGAACCAGGCATCCACCGATTCCAGGATACTCAGGTAGCGGATCGGCGCATACGGGTCGCCGGAAACGGTTTCGGGCGACGCGCCGGCCGACAACTGTTGCGCCATCTCTTCGAGCCATTGCATCCGGTTGCGCCAGTCGGGGTGGTGCGCAGGAATCCTGCATTTGTTGGCGGCGGCGTTCAGAGCCTGGGCGTCGGCCCAGACGGAGCCTTTGGCCTTTTCCAGCCAATCCGCCTGAAAGGGATGCCGGGCGCACCCGAAGTGGGTTTCCAGATTCAGGCTCGAATCGCGCAGCGGCTCGTCGATGGTTTCGAAGAGCGCGCACAGGCGCTGCGCCTGTCCCGGCGCGTAGTTCGTTTTCAGAAACATGCGATAGGCCAGCGAATCGGCCTGCCGCTCCAGGTCGCGGCGGTGATACCTGGACTTGAACAGCACATTTTTGTAAGTATTGGCCAACTGCTCATTCGGTTGAACTCCTGTTTATTTGCCGCTTTCACCTTTGCCTTGAACGCCTTGTCGTGGAAAGTAGCGATCTCGGGCCATCCTTTGGTGGCATGCTCCAGCAGGTAGTGCGCGATTTCGTGGCACAGGACAAAGCCAGTTGGTCTTCGTTTTCGAGACCGGCCAGCAGGCCGCAATACACGAAAGCGTACCGTCGCCCACCGAGTAGGCATTGGGCGTGGGGTTGATGGTCAGGATGACCTTCGTGGCGGCGCCTTCGGGGTTGGCGGCGACAATAGCGGCGTGTCTTTTGGACAAAAGGCCACAACACATCATCCAGGAGGGCAGATTCGCTGATCTCTTCGGATACGTCCAGCCCGATGCGGTCGCGGGCAGACCGGTAGCCTCCTTTGCTTCCTTGCTGAACTGGCCCGGTTCCCGGAAAGCAGTCTGGATGGAAGCCGTTGTTTTTTCGGCCAGTTTCTGGCGGAGAGCAGCCGCGTTGGCATTGTAATACGGCGCGTTGCGTTGCGCCTGAAGCAACGGACTGCACACCAATAACAGAGCAGTACAGACAGGTATCCAATACCCGGGTTTCTGCGGAGGGGGAGTGTTCATTTCTGTAAGGGTTTCGGAATAACAAGCTGGTATCCCGGTATAATGTGACAAAGTTGTGCAGGTTTTTTTGTTCGGCAATAGGGCGGTGGAGGTTTAATTTGCCGGGCTGAGGTGACTTGAGTGCGGCTGGGTGCGGGGGTGTGGGATAGCGAGACGGTCGTACATTCCTCACTCCCGAAAACGTTGTATAATTGCACAGCAGATACAGGCAACACGAAAAAGTTTACCCTGCCGAACAATTTAAACCCCGCAGAATTGGCCTGGAGGAAGCCGTTAAAAAAGGCGTGGAAAACGGCATGGTATACACAAAGTAAAACGGAAAAATCAATTATAAAAAGACATGCACAAAAAGACATACGCGAACATAGACGAATACATCGCCGATTTTCCGGAACCGGTGGCGGCGCGCTTGCGCCAGATCCGCGACTGCATCAGGCAGTTGGCGCCGGCTGCTACAGAAACGATCAGTTACAACATGCCGGCATTCAAGCAGAAAAGGTGCTGGTTTATTTCGCGGCGTTTAAAACCATATCGGGTTTTACGCTCCTGCCAAGCGGCAATGCCGCCTTTCAACAGGAATTATCCAAATACAAGACAGGAAAAGGTTCCATCCAGTTTCCGCTGGATGAGGACCTGCCGCTGGATTTGATCCGTAAAATATTGGTGTTCAGGATAAAAGAAGTAGAAAATTAATGCCTTCTGGTTTTCAGACGGTTTCTACTAAGTGCTGGCGTCAATAATAAAACCGGTGTTAGTGAGATTGGTTTCTGTCAGAGAAAGCCGCAACTGCTGCAGGGCGCCGGTATCGCTTCCGGTCGTACAAATATTCACTTTCAGTATCATTTTTACTTCAAATTTCGTTCTTTTAACAGTTTGTCAAGACTGCCAGTCTTATGTTTTTAGGGTCGTTAACCATTTTATATATAAAATACAAAGGAATCAATGTCAAAAACCCCAACTGTTTTTCACAATGCTATAAATTACAATTCCAATAAAGAACCCGACAATAAAAGCATTAATGATGGAAAATGATTTCATTTTTTTGCTTCGTCCAACAGTTCTTTGTCTGTCAAGCCAAGCATCTCTTTTTCTGCCAATTCTGATAGTTCTTTTTTCTTCATTTTGTTTAATTTGTTCGTTAAAATGTGTCAGTAGTTTCTGCCTTATAATAGCCACCAACTTAGAGCGTGTTTAAATTTCAGTCACCGGGCTGCAAGCGGCCAATTTTATTTCATGCTTCGTTAAAATTTTCGCCATAGGCGCCCGGCTATGGCTGCAAATTTTGCCTTGCCTGAAACAAAATTTGCTCGCTTTCGCTCCGGCACTGAAATTTAAACACGCTCTTAAACTTGCCGAATGTACGACGCTTAGGAGCAATTACGGGGGCGATTGTTAGTGGCCGTAAATTGTTTGCGCTACCTGACTCGATTTCGGTTTTAAACGGGCTTCTATTTCTCACTAAATATTTCTATTTGTGATTTTATCAAATCAAACTCCATTCGGTCTGAATTATATTTATAGAAATATGAAAATCAAACTTATGTTCAAATCCGTTTGAAAATGTCACAAAAATAAATTCAGCTTTATCCTTATCAACCCAGCCAATCAAATTAATATAAACGCTCGCCTTTTTTTCTTCTTGTAGTTTTTCTCCAACTTCGGGTTCGATCAATCTGATTTTGATATTATCAATCGTCTCTGGTAATACTATGTCGGGGAAATCATCAGGTTGTCCGTTGTTTCGCTTGCCAAAATATAACGTATCAAGAGCCAATAAGTCTTGTTTGGATACTTCCGTTATATAATCGGAGATTGCCCGGCTATAAATTTTTGCCAGATCGTTATTATTTGAGCTGTCAATATCTGTTCGGGTGATGCTTTTGTTATTTAACAGACTGTCAGCAATTAGTTCTTTTGAGTTTGGTTTACTGGTTATTTTCCTGTACAAGATACCAAGGCTATGGTTATTGAACAAATAATAATGTTAATCATATTTTTACTCATTGAAAAGTGTCGGTTTGTATTGCCACGAACGCAGCCTGTAAAAAAAAGCGCCACCCCCGAATTTCAGGCCGTGCACCATGTTGTGCCGGACGACCATTTCGTCCAGCGGGGCAGCAAACGATCCGAATTGAGGCGATTGTGTCCCATAGACCGATGAGGGGGAACACTATCGTAGTTTCTGTTTTATACCGGAATTTACAGGATTTCGGCATCATTCTCTGGTCGTATTCCAAAAATTAATAAATAGCCTATCATCCAGAACTCTCCTACTGTAGCCGGTATTGTAAGGGCGCCTGCCCATAAACCTGTAATACCTGCATAGTTGATGGCAGTACCAATCAAATAACCGATACCTCCGATTATTAATGTTCTACCCAACCAAACAGGCATTCTTTTCGAGCTGGTAATGATGTATCCCAATGGAATGAGCCAGAGACCAAAGAAAAGCCCTCCAATGCCCCAGGCATTTGATATCAGATTAGTCAATAAATCAATTTTACTACTTTATCTTCCATTACTTGAGAAGACAGGGCTGTTTCAATGGCAGAACCCATTGATATTGCACTGATCATAATAACAACCGCATTAACTGTCCCCCAAATTCCAGTAGCCAGGGCGGCCCACTCATTAATATTTCTGAACAGCCTGTAAAACCAGACAGCGGTAAGTGCCTGTGACACAATAATCGCAAATTCCAACAGTAATCGAAGGCGCGCAAGTGATTCTCCTTCTACCAGATTCGTTAATGTTTGTTGCGGGTCGGCATCATAAACCTGAGGATGCAATATCAGAAATCCGAAAATGCCTGAAATGGCCATGATGAAGTACCAAATTCCAGCAGTTCTTGCTAAAGATACTAACTGATTTTGTTTGTCATTTATGTCCATAGTTTTATTTTTATCAATTGGTGATAACGGTCTCGTATATGTGTAGTGCGACGGATAGGGGCATTATCACATATACATTATTGCAGCACGTTTTTTCTTTCAATGGTGCTGTTTCCCATATTTTTTCAAAGCAGTTTGAACATCTAGAACAGGGACTTTCAGCGTTCCGTTTTTCAAGTCTTCTGATTCGTAAATATCAAGATTGTGTATGTCGTAACTTTTATCGTTCAAGTCCAACATGATTACATCAAAGGTAAATGCAGTTTCTGAATTTGCTATAAACCAATGGACATTGTCTTTTTCATCAGAAATCGAAGAACTTTCTCCAGCATTTGCAATGCGGTCAACTGATGGTTTAATTATCATGTTTTGACCGTCTTGCTGAATTTTCTCGTAATGTCTCAGGTACATTTCGCCTTTTAAAATCAAATGAGCAGAAGCCATATTGCTATGTCCGTGCGGGATAATGGCTCTGTCTTTTTTCATTCCAAATATTTTTTTCACAAATACTGTTCTTTCAGGCAGTCCATTGAGTTTAGGAAACTTAACCGGCTTTGTTGAAACACCCAGGTCAGGATACTCAAAACCTTTAATCAAATTGTCAAAATCTATAAACTTCAAAATTTCTTCAAGTTCGATTTTCGTATAAAGTTCTTCGATTCTCTGCTGCCATTGAATTGTGGTTATTGAATCTGTTTTTAAGTCAGAGCAATATTCATTCAGTTTTATTGCCCAATGGTCAGTTATAGGTTTAATGCTCTTTCCAATTGCATTAAAGGCAAAAGAGCGTCCAACAAGGCAAAACTTGTAACAGATGCTAATATTCCTTTTGTAAATTCCCCTCTGTCCATTTGTTTTCAATTTTCTCAAATGTGCCGAGAACACAGCCTGTGAAAAAAGCGTCATCCCCTGAACCACCCTGCTGCGCCACGGCAGGCCAGGGTTTTCCCGACCTGATCTTCGGTTCTGTCGCTCCACCGTGCGCCACAGAGCCAAAATTTTGCCCGAAGTGGTGGCGCATGGCGTTTTCGTTGGTGATGCCGCGTGGCGGCGATGGCTCAAAGATAGCTCGATTCGGCGGATGGCAAAGCGGTGGAAGGGCTTTTGTTTTGTATGATTTTTTTTGGAGTAGGGGGCTTAATTTAATGGGGTTGATCAGGTGTTGTCCAGGTAAAGGCGCCGTTTATATGGCCGCCAGGACAATTAAGTGAACCATAAATTCCTTCCGGTGCCTGTATGTTCAAGCAAGTACCAGAATATCCGGGCATTATTGTCCAAACATTTATGACGGGATTATATTTCCATAAATCTGGCCTTATATAAACCCAAAAATTTCCAGTGGTATCCGTCCAGAATGGGTAAGCATAGTTACATTTTGGTTCATCAATCGACAAATTTGTACAGGTCGGGTCTCCTTTCATCCATGTCCATATTCCGGGCTGAGCAAAGGTTATATGAAAGTAAAACACCATAAAAATGACATTTTCGGGTAATTTATTGGATGATTACGGGCCTGATCGGGTATTTTGGTTGATTGCTGTTTTTTACCTCACCAAAATCGTTTGTTTCGAAACTGAAAACGCCCCAAAATACCCCAGTGCATCGCCCGACCAATTGCTGCTTGGGTTCGTCGGGGCCGCCCCGCCGCTGCCGTCAACCAGCAAAGCAAGCGTTGTGAAATAGTCGAACATCGCGCGGCTCATCGAGACGAGTTCCACCTCTACGCTATCGTTCAGTTCGTAGCTGTCGGTGAAAATTGGAAGCGTGAAGTAGGCGCCCGCCGAATAGCGGTCTTCGATAACCAAAAGTTTTACACCCTCCGAACGGGGAATGCCATTGACAGTTGATTTGATGCGGTAAAAATTGAGGTCGTCCTGCGGGTCTTGATAATTCACCACAATCTCGAACGAGTCCGCGCCCGACGGATTAAACGGATTGTTTTCCGGGACACCGACCGTAAGGCTATCCAAAGGCACGTTTTGGGAAGGAAATCGGTCGCTTCGTAGGTTTTTCCCTCGGCGGTGACGGACAGAAAATAAGATGTGTTTTCCGTCGCCGTGAAATTTTGAGGATGTAAATGCCGTTGCCGTCATTCGTAAGGTTGAGCGGTTCGTTGTCCGTGCCTTTTTCAAAAAAACGGCGGCATCAACGATGGTTACCGGTTGACCGGGGTTGAAAAAATCGCTGGTTTTCGTGATTTTAACCATGAAATCTTGCGTGCCGGACACCAGTTCGGCCTCGATGACGATTTTGGGATCAGCCTCGTTGAGGTTGATGTCAATCACTTTTGTGCAACTGTTGAGCAGGGCAATGGCGAGCATTGCCAAAAGGATATTTTTCATAATATTATTGTTGAAAGAAGTTTTTACTGCGGTTGTCGTCGCCGTCAACCGCACCTTTTAATTTAATTAAATTTGAAATTATAGGTCACCGCCGGAATGATGCTGAAAAGCGAAGTCCGCACCGCTTCCGTTCTCGAGCGGTCGTCCTCGTTTTCGCGGAAGGTGATGGAGTACGAATTCTGCCGGGCGTAGGCGTTGAAAACCGAGAAATTCCAACTTGATTCGAACGTTTTTCGCTGTTTTCCGAGCAAGGTCACGCCCAGGTCGAGGCGGTGATAATTGGGGAAACGGTATCCGTTCCGCTCCGTGTAATAAGGCGTTTGAACACCCGCGACCGTGTACTTTCCACTCGGAAACGTTGCCGCGTCGCCCGTGTAAAAGACCCAGGTAGCCGAGACCGTGAGTTTTGGCCGCAATTTATAGATGGCGACAATGGACAGGTCGTGGATGCGGTCCTGTTTTGCGGGGTAAAAATCGCCCTTGTTGATGGCCTCGAACTTGCGCAGCGACCGCGCGATCGTGTAGCCCACCCAGCCCGTGAGTCGCCCTTTGGTCTTTTTCAGGTAAAATTCTGCGCCGTAGGCAATGCCTTTTCCGTAGGTCAATGCGCCTTCGTATTCGGCATTGAAGGTCAAATCCGCGCCGTTGCGGTAGTCAATCTGGTTTTGCAGCGACTTGTAATAGGTCTCGATACTCGCCTCGAACATGTTGTCTGAAAAATTCCGAAAGTAGCCGGCGGAGACTTGGTCAACAATCTGCGGCTTCACGTTATTGGAGCTCGGCACCCACAAATCGGTCGGCGAGGCGGTGGTTGTATTGTTAAGCAGGTGCATGAACTGGATATTCCGCGACACCCCGCCTTTGATAGAACTTGACTCGCCGATCTGGAATTTCAGCCCCAGCCGAGGCTCGAGACCGCCGTAAAACCGGATGGATTCGCCATTTTTATAGATTTTCTCACTCGTTTTGATGCCGTTTTCATCAAAGGTATAGGCCGTGCCTTTTCCGTGATAATCGAAAAACGAATAGCGCACGCCGTATTGCAGCCCGAAACGGTCGCTGACTTTCCAGTCGTTTTGGGCATACGCACCGCCCTCGTAGGCAAACCGTTGCGCTGTTTTCGAGTCCTTAAAACTGCTGAACTCCCCGGCGTCGAGCGAGGTTGGCTGAAAAGTATGGTTGATGAAATTCAACCCGAACTGGATGGTGTTCTGTGCGTTTGGGAAAAAAGTGAAATCCTGTTTCAGGTTGATGTCGTCGATGGCTGCCTTCACTTTGAAGTCAAAACCCGTCACGCCGATGCCGAATTGATAGTCGTAATTGCTGTAAATGGCCGACGTGTTTGAAAAAAGCCGGTCGCTGAACAGGTGGTTCCAGCGCAAAGTGCCGGTGTAATTCCCCCAATCCAGCCCAAATCCGGACAGGTCCAGCACGTCGCGGCCAAAATAACCGGACAAAAACAGGCGGTCTTTTTCGCTCAAACGGTAGTTCGCCTTTGCGTTCAGGTCGTAAAAATAGAGTTTCGTGTTCCGGACGCTTTCATTTTTCCAGAGGTTCACAAAGAGGTCGGCATAGGTGCGCCGGGCGGAAATGATGAACGAGCCTTCGTCTTTTTGGATTGGCCCTTCCAAAGTCAGCCGCGATGAAATCACGCCGATGCCGCCCGATGCGTTGAATTTTTTATTGTTTCCGTCCTTCATTTTGATGTCCAAAACCGAGGAGCCGCGCCCCCCGAATACAGCGGGCATCGTGCCTTTGTAAAGCGTCACGTCTTTCAAAGCATCGGAATTGAAAACAGAAAAAAAACCGAGCAAATGCGAGGCATTGTAAACGGGCGCCTCGTCGAGGAGAATCAAATTTTGGTCGGCGCCGCCCCGGACGTAAAAACCGGCATTGCCGTCGCCCGCAGATTTCACGCCGGGCGTGAGTTGCAAGGTCTTGATGATGTCCTTTTCGCCAAAAATGACGGGCACGTTTTCAACGTCCTTCGGGTCGAGTTTGGTGACGGACATCTCGTTTTTCGAGACGTTTTTGTTCTCTTTTTCGGATTTGATGACGACCTCGGCAATTGCCAAACCCACCTCGGAGACCAATTCCTTGTCGAGCCGCAGGTCGCGGTCGAGCGTGAGTTGTTGCTCCAGATTTTCGAGACCGATGTACGTGAAAAGGAGTGTGTACTGGCCCTTGGGTAGGGTGAGCGAGTAAAAGCCGTAGGTATTTGCGACGGCGCCAGTACCCGGCTTTTCTTTCACGATGACGGTTGCACCGATGAGGTCTTCCCCGTTGGAGGCATCTTTGAGGGTGCCGCTGACGGTGAAATTTTGGGCGGAAAGTTTTGGAAAAAGCAACAGGACCAAAATGACTACGAGCAATGAATTTAGGAAATTGTGCATTTCGAGTTTTTTAAAAGAAACTTTTGATGCCACAAAGGTCTTTCGACCCCTAAATCCATACAATACTGAAATATCATTACGCCGATTCCAACAGCCCGAACCTGGAGGCAAACACCACCGCTTCCATGGAGTTATTGGCGCCCAGTTTCTCCAAAAACCTTTGCCGGTGTGTATTTACAGTATGCACACTTATGGCAAGTTTGCTGGAAATTTCCTTGCTCAATAAACCCTTTTTCACGAGCCCCAGAATTTCTATTTCCCTTTTGGTCAATTCAAAATTAACTGTCTGGGGGCTTCCAAAGAGATGATATTGCCAGTCCTGAAATTTAACAACTGGCTTTTACTGGGCTCGGCTTCTGTCTGGTTTGGCGACACGTCCACAATATTGAATGCGAGCCATAATTGCCCTTTTTGATCCAGTTTCAATACCTGATATTGCTCCACCAATCGTACATATTGGTTTTGGGCATTCAGCATCCTGTACTCGCTGATCATTTTATGGTTCAACTTTTCATCACTTAAAAAATGGTTGAATATTTTCAGAATGGAAACCGAGTTGATACTCAACATCAACGCATCGTCTGGATGCATTTTGCTCATAAAAAATTGTTGCCCGGTCACTGCATAATCGGATGACGCATAACCCAATAGCCCGCCAAAATTCGATGAATAAAACACCATCTGTCGTTTGCAGTAATCAAAAATTCCGGTCCCTGAATTGCCCATATCGGACAGGGTTTGCAAGATTGCCGCTTGTTTTTGGACGATTGAATAGTCCAGTTGCGCTTCGTCAAACGTGAATTGTTTCAGAAACTTGAAAAAGATTTCCTCAATGCTATTATTTGTGGGCATCTGATTTTTGATGTTTATTTTTTTAGAGCATGTTGGGAAAAACGCAGCCTGTGAAAAAAGCGTCATCCCCTGAACCACCCTGCTGCGCCACGGCACCCTGACCTGATCTTCGGTTCTGTCGCACCACCCTGCGCCACAGAGCCAAAATTTTGCCCGAAGCGGTGGCGCATGGCGTTTTCGTTGGTGATGCCGCGTGGCGGCGATGGCTCAAAGATAGCTCGATTCGGCGGATGGCAAAGCGGTGGAAGGGCTTTTATTTTGTATGATTTTTTTTGGAGTAGGGGGCTTAATTTAATGGGGTTGAACCGGTGTTAGGCACATTTTTATATTGATTCTCGCTGTTTCACTACTTTGTAAATTAGAAATGTGTGGTAAGAATCCCCTCCGTTTTCGAATTTCACACTAATCTGCAATTCTCCGTCAGTTTTAGGGGTATATTCTAATCTAAACTTTCCTTTCTCCTTATCAAAATATGTCCAGTTATCATCGGCATCAATAATCGCTACGCTGAATCCTCTTGGAATGAAAAACTCGAACTTTTGTGGTTCACTTATTAATAGGTTTTCATTTTTGGGTGCTTCATACATTTGAACATAAGTCCCTATTTCAAAGCATTGAGGAAATTTAAAGGATATTTCGACGGATACATTTTTATAAGTCTCCTTTCCGTTAAATCCTATTTCAAAGTACTCTCTTCATCAATATTCGGAAATTTTTCATACTTACTCAATGAAAGAGAAGGCTGTACGAAAGAATTTTGCTGTCTTGTGGAAAATGATTGAATATGGCTTCAAATGGGTCAACGTTGAACCAGTATTCATTGAACTCCTTTTACTTTTAAGTTTACCATTTATATTCTCTCCGTTTCCCTGTCCCCACGTTGCATCAAAATCCTCCAATTTTCATTAATCTTGATGATGTTCCATGCGTGGTCGGTTTCTTTAAATTTCATTCCTGGTGAATAACCATATCCCTTTGCATACCCTACCACTTTTTCTATTTCGAGTCCCATGCGTTCTCCGAGTGCAAGGAATAAATTGCTAAATCCTTCACAAACTGCTTTTTTATTTGAAAGCACTCCTTCGGCGCTATTATCTCCGTCGCTGCCAGAATTATAAGATTCATCATCGTATTCAATATTCTCGGCAAGCCACACAAAATCGCCCTTGCTTTTTCTATTTCAGAATTCGCCCCTAATAACAAATAATTTGACAGAGAATCAATACTTGATTGCTTGGATTGAGGACATCGCCTTGCGTGCTTATCAATTTTTGCAAAAGGGTTTTTAGGTACAGGTTGAAGGTCATGAGCGAGGTTGTCAATATGATTGTCATCCGGCTGGTTATTGCGCTTTGATGGTTTTGACTTTTGTTCTTTCTTTTCAAGCTGCACTTCTTCACCATTCGAATATTTCGAAATGATGGTTGCAATGAACTCTTTATAGTTATCCAATTTCAACCCGTTGAAATACCCAACACCTGCCAAAACGATGAATACCAAAAGGGTCGCCCAAAAAAGTCTTTTTATAAATTTCATTATATCTACTTATTTTCATTTTCTGTTTTAGTTGCCACCAACGGGAGCACTGCTTGCGTGGCCGTATTTAGCCGGCTGTGATAAGTAGTGAAGAGTTGGGCTCAGTTATTTATTTCTTTTGATAGGTTGCTAATCGATTGCTACCTTTTCTTGTCAATATCCCTTCCTCAACGCCTTTTCTCAGATCCCTCGTAGCGGTTGCGGTTGATATTTGGGGAAACATTTTAAGGTAGTCTTTCCTTGTAAACTCACCGATATCCCTTTGGTCCAAAAAGTAGTTCAATCGCTCCGTATCCGTAAAGTTATCTCTTTGAGTGTCCACTAATTCCGCTAAACTCAATTTTATCTTGCCCAATAGGTATTCGACAAATTTTGTAGACAAACCTTCTTTGTCGCATTGACCCAACACATTATAATACTCATTCTGACTTTTTTTTATCTCTTGTTCTATTGGCAGATACTCAAACACTGGATTTACTCGCATCAATATTACAGTCTGCCACAACCGTCCCATCCGCCCATTTCCATCCAGGAATGGATGAATAAATTCCATTTCATAATGGAATACACAACTCTTGATGATCAGATTATCTTCCCCATTTTTAAGGTACTCAAACAAATTGGTCATCAAATTGTCTACATTCCATCCTGGCGGAGCTAAATGAGCAATCCTGTCCCCTTGAATCACTCCGACTGAACCAGTCCTAAACTGACCCGGCATATCCACCAGACCAGACATTAACTGCCCGTGCGCGTCTAAATAAGATTTTTTCGAGAAAGGCTCAAAGGTTGAAAGCTTATCATAAACTTGAATTGCATTCTCCACCTCTTTGATATCTTTAGCAGGTCCGATTACCCGCTTATTATCAATGATAGCGGTAATTTGGTCTTCACTCAAAGTATTCCCCTCAATCGCCAATGAGGCGCGAATGGTTTTGACTTTATTTTTCTTCCTAAGTTCTGTCTGAGGCTTTCTAAGATGTGTAGCATCTACAACACCTAATAACCTGCCAATCTCGGTTGATAAATTGATTATTTGGGGAGTTCCTTCGTAGTATTTATGAATCATGATGCCATCATTTGATCGCATCAAAGTTACAAATTCAAGTAGAAATAACAAATATAAAGTCAAATATAAATCATTTTTTAAATATTCTGATTGAACGGGGGCATGGACGAAGGTTGCGCGTTTAGCGCAACTTTTCGACCATGCAGTGTTAGCACCATTTTCTATATTTTTATTATTTTTTTAGAAGATACCCTGTCCCTTGCTCTAATTTGCAGTATGTATCCACCGGGTGGCAACCCAGAAATGTCAATCTTGGAATCGGATTGAAGGCCAGACTTGATTAACAATCCTGTTAAATCATAAAGTTGATATTCTGCTCGCTCACCTTCTGGCAAATCAAGATAGATAAAGTCAGATGCGGGGTTCGGATAAATTTTCACTTGTTTTTCGACTTTGATTGCTTCGATACTTGAAACTGGAAAGCAATTTAGCGTGTCCATACACCCATCCTTACTAACTTTCACAAGCCACGCCCAGTCTTTGAGCGGGTTGGTAGTCCGGCTGTACCCACAGGCGATGATACTGCCGGAGGGGAGTTCGACGGCATCATAAAGGAGGTTAGTTGCAAACGTGAATGCTGTGTCCAAATAGTTCCAAATACTGTCTGCATTACTGTTTATTTTCAACATTGAACCTCTTGCAATACCCGGCGGCGGCAGAGGGAACACCCTTTGACCAAGCACTAAAAAGCCGTCACTAACCTTTTTGAAATTTCGCAAGAAATTAGAGGGCCGAAAAGTTCCATACGTTTGCTCGTTTACGATATTGTAATCGCTATCACGTTCAATTACTTTCAGTTTTCGTTCATAAACATTGTTAGGAGGGCCAAAGTACAGTTCGTTGGTAGCATAAATCAACCCACCTTGCTCTGTTCGGTGCATACCGTACCCAACCCCCATATCGGTCGTGCTGGGTTGGCTTGTCCATGATGATTTGAGATTGCCGAGGCTGTCAATGACGTAAAAATTGCTGGTGTTGTATACCAGTTGCGGAAAGGGGGGTATGGTAGTCGTTGCGCCACCGATGACATATTCGTTGTCATTTACCTTGACGATGCTGCCGAACCCGTTTCTCCGTGTCGGGTGGCCGTACAGTTTTTCCCAGAGTTTGTTGCCCTCCTTGTCGGTTTTCATCAGGAATATATGCGTGTGGTAATCGTTGAGTTGCTTGTCGCCCAATATGAAAAAGCCGTCTGACAATTCTATGATTTCAATATAGTAGTCAGTCAGTGTGTTCGGATCGTTGTATTCAACGAATCTTTGGATGCTGCCATCTTTGTTGTAAATTGCCAGATAGCCAAACTCTCGGTATAAAAATGCCCCTACCCCAGCATAACCACTGTCGTCTGCAAGTTTGATAAAACTATTAGGATATACCAACGTAAAGACATCGTCCAGGCTGTCATATTCAACCTTGTAATCTAACAAATTGCCCAAAGTATCAAACGATGTAAATAGAAGCCCATGCTTAAGATTGGTATTAATCAGATTACCGTAGATTGAGATCGTGTGATCGCCATTGTATTCCAGGCTACTAAAAGCCAGCCCGGCTTCGCTAAAATCAAAAGACTTGTTGAATCCAATTTGGGCATTAGCACTTACGCAACACAACGATATGAAAAAACAAATCAAGAGCATTCGCATGATCATAAACAGAAATACCCACAGGCTGCCATGCCGGCAGCCTGTGGGTGGGTGAGTCAAATTGAGTTACTTGTTCAGCAGGATCTTTCCACCGAGTGGCTTCCCATCTGAAATGAAGTGATAGTAGTAAATCCCGGTTGTGGTATTGCCTGTTTGCCAGGTCAGATTGTCACCTGCCTGAAGATTAGTGAAGACGGCAACGACTCTTCCACTCGCATCAAATATCCGCAAGATATCGCTGGCGGCTGTGTTGGCAGGCATGATGAAAACGACATGGTCGCTTGCAGGGTTGGGCTGCACTTGAAGTGTTGACGCCAAAGCCGTTTGCTCTGCCATCCCTTGCCTTTCTCCCCCTCCCTCTCCGTACTTGACATATTCCGGCGCAAAGTGCCAGCCGTGCTGGGTCAAAAGCCGTCTCGCCCAGCCCCTTGCCCAACCATGGCCGCCAAATGCGACAGGCTGGAGGGTTTGCAGCGCTGCTTCGCCCAAGTTGTTCGGGTCTTGACCGGCAATGGCATTGGCGATGGTCTTGACAGCAAAGATATCCGCTTGTTTTTCCGTCGTCAGGCGGTGTTTTACGGGCATGGCATCCAGCACGGCGTTAGTCTGCTGCGAGGCCCCCGACGCCAAGTAATCAGTGGCCAGCCATAAGTCACCCTCGATGCTGTTCATGTTGGCCACCCAGGCGCGCAGGCTGTCGAGGTTGTAATGTATGGTGTCGTACATCATGTGCAGGGCCACTATGTAAGCAGCCTGATCCATGTTGTATTGATAGTAGGCGCGAGCCGCCTTTTGTTGTTCGGTCGGGTTCGTGCCAATGGTAGCGTTCAAGGCCGTCAGGCTCGCTTTTTTGACATAGTAATCCAATTTGATGCTCTCCAATTCTGTATCTGTCCGGCAAGGTGGCTCACAAAAAGATTGGGTACAAGTGTTGTCATCTGCGCTAATTTCTGTCACCGCATTAAGACCTCCTTGGGTAATCAAAGGCTCGTGATTGGCGCTCAACGGGTCAAAGTAATAATTGATCGCCGCGCTAAAATTAGAAAAGTCAATACCTGTGTAGGAAAAACGGTTGCCTGCGGCATTGTAACCAATTTCCCCACCCGGCAAGGATGTTTCCAAGCCTTGACGCGGCCGAATTATGCCGTCTGGCACCGAGAAATCAATGCCCGTTTGACTGACCACATTGAAATTGCGGTTGCAGTCGTAATATAAGCCTCGAAAAATCGGGTCTTGCGAATTAGGCGGGTTGATAAAAGCGTTCTGTTGGTTGGCCAAGTTCCCTATGTTCAGCCCCGTGTAGGTATTGCGCCTGATTTGCTTGTGCTGATCGCCCGTGTTGATGGAAATTGTACCTATGGCCTCTACACCGTCAGGACCTGCCACCTTTGCAAACTCGTTCTCCTCACAGGTGAATCCGCTCACGTCCGTCTCGAAAATGACCCCGACAGCGTCGCTGGTAGGCTGGGTGGAGGGCAGGTCTCCGAGGTTGAAGTTATTGAACAGGATAGTAGCCCCGTCCACCGACCAGTTTCGGATGCCCACAAAATTGCGGTCGAAATTCGTCTGCCGAACGATGTAAGGACGATTGACGGTGCTGGTCTGCGCTTGAATAGCATAGCCCAAACCGCTAAAACCGGAAAAGGTGTAGGATGAAGGTGGATAAACAATGCCGTTCGCACTGCTTGTGACCGTAAATCCAGCATCAACAGATTGTATGCCATAGCCCCAGTCGTCAATGGAACTGCCCTCAATGTCTCTTTCGTTTGTAAATGTTGTGCCGGCAATGTTTACGCCATTCACCCCGGACATATAAATAAAGGAATTGAAAGGCGTACTGTGCGGGTAATCATTGTCCGTGACAAACGCGCAACGGCTGAATGATCCCAAATAATTGCGCGGCTGCCCCTGCTGCCCTGCCGGAAATGAGAAAGGCCAAAAGTTTAGGTAGTTGGCGAAATCAATGCCCAAGACATTGTTTCTGAAAGTTGTGCCGTTACAACTGATCTGGCCGCCTGCAAATGCAGCAGTAGGGCCGTAAAGCTGCACGGCAGTCTCTGCATTTTCAATAACGCTCCCCGTCAATCCTTCCAACCTGCCCTGCGCCCGCACGCCATTTACCACATATTGCGATTGAGGTGAAATCGCAGCGCTGCCCTGTACTTCCACGCCCTTCCAAGTCTGCGAACAGCCCATGCTGGTCAGCGTGCCGCTCAGGCGGACACGGGCGTTAGGCCGGATAACGACCTTGCTGTTCTCGCCAAACCGGACGCGCACGTCAGAGTTGATAGTCAGCGTAGCGCCGCCCATTATTGTCAAGTTCCCTTCGATCAAGAAATCGCCGTTATTGGGCGTGTTGGCCGTTGTCCAAGTGGTGTTCGTGCTGATAGTTACATCCACCATGTCTGGCTGTACCAAGCAGGCTTGAAGAACGGGCGATATGGCGATGACTTGACGCATGCGTTCGCCTTGGCCGGGAGAATGGTATGTCATGCAACTGGGCAAAGTATAAGACATAATCAAATTCACATCAGGATTATACCCAGAATTGTTGCAAGGGTCTTGATAACCTCCCGCAAAGTACCAATTACAATTATTTGGGTTGATCCAGTTCCCATGCATACCATTATCCGCTGGCGTATCAGTAACATAGTCGCCGCAACTTTGGCTATTTGACCCGTTAACACACTCCGGACATTGCGTAGGATCAGATGGAACATTGTTACATCCAATTAAAGGATCAGCCGTTCCATGGAAAGTATGCCACAAGCCAAGACAGTGTCCCATTTCGTGCGATATCGCATGGCTCTTGACAAGAGGGAATGAAGTATTCCAACCAAAATTTGGGTTAATATAAGTGTTCGTGCCACCTATAATAAACTTTTTGCTTGGTATATCTGGCGCACCAGCACTGCCGCCAATGTCTTCTCCACCTAAATATATATCTATGCCGTCCGGGTGTTCCGGGTAGTCACTCAAGTCGCAGGCTTGCCCCGGCCCAAAGTTGTATAGCGCATCGTTATTGATATAGTTAACTTCGCAATCCCATACAAAGTAGATGTTATGAGGCGCAAAGTCTTCGCGCATCAATTGTATTGCATCTTTTACTTCTTCCATGGTCTGGCCTCCTGAGCCATCTGATCTTCTCAAAGCGTGCACATAAATCCGTATATAGAATGGCCCAGATGGAGGATTTGAAGGGGCAAAACCGGGCGGTATTTGTCCTATGGCACCCGCGCCTCCGATTGTTGTGCAAAATGGCTGATTTTGAGCGCCCAGAGTAGTTGCCGAAAAGAAGGTGATAATAAGGATTAGCAGTTTGGTTGTCAAATCATGCGATTTCTGCTTGAAGATGTTTTTCATGATTTGCGTATTTTTTATTGTTTGAGAATTTGTGAAAATTTGACTTTGTGGCTGTGGCGGAGGTGGTATCCTCGGTTTAGCCGAGCTATAAAAGCATTGAAGGAATTGTATGAGCATTTACCAGATAGTGATGAGGTGTTTTTATTTCTCGTTGGTGCTAACGGCAGCACTCACGCACACCGCCGCCTGCGTTGGCTTTGAGTTAGGCTTTGGCGGCGGTTGGCGTTGAGTGCATTGTTAGGCACCTTTTATGACATTTCGTTTGTACCTTTGGTATTTCTATTTTTATAGTCTTGATAAAGCACTTTTGGCAAGTGTAAATTCTCCAAGTTTTTGAAAATCAAGTTTGTGCTTTTTAATGTCATTTGGATGAATACAGATAGTTAGGCTTTCTGCGTAATTCTTGGAAGAAAGGGACGACAAAAATGAAAGCAAAATCTCTTTATAGATTATCTCTCTGCTTGTTTTAAGTCTCCCATTACCTGTTCCGATTAACGGAATTACAAAGTCCTCTTGCTTGCGCAATCTGAAAGGTACACCCACAATTCATTCAAACTTGTTTCAATCATTTCATCATCACAATTCGATTTGTTTTGTGCATTCAATTTAGTGTTTGCCAAAAAGTAAAATTTCGTTTTATTGACTTTAATAGGTACGACAGTTCCTATTTTATATTCTCTATTATCTATTTTATAGTCTTTATAAAAATTGCCACTTAATTTATTATTAATGTCATTTTGTAGGTTTGCTGGATTACTATCAAAGTACGTTTTAACAACTTGTGATAAAATACTGTTTGAAGTTAAGAGATTACCGTCTTGATTGATTTTAAAACAGTTATTTACAGGTACAATTAATGAACCTTTTATCTTAAATATATCTTGATTTCGCAGAAATACAATTGCATCTCTATTGGGAACTTTACACTCGTACTCCCACTTTGGCATGGACTTATAAATTGCATAGGCTAACCCAATTATGCCAAAAAGCCACCAAAATTCCCTAACTTTTGCTGCCAATGCATCCTGTTTAAAAAATACAGAGATTTCTACCAATAACCATAGCAAGCCAAATGCACTGAATAAGTGCACAACAAACTCCCTAGTCTTTGTCAAAAACTCTTTCATAAGCCAAGAGATTGATAGAATGAACTATTGTAATAATAGTCGCCAGTCTTTCCTTCTCGCTGCAATTGATAATGCTGCGTTTGCCATTCGGTCAATGCAGGTTCAATTATTTTTGCCCCAAAACTAATATGCAGAGCGAGTTTATCTCTCAATATTGGAGGGCAAAGGTCTGGGTCAATGCTCCGTTGCCCATTCAAATTAACACAGATTACTGGGAGGTTCATGTTTATCGCCTGTTCGATTTCCCAACGAACAAATTTATAGAGAAAGCGAGTTTGAGACCCCACTAAAAGCACAAATACTTTGGTGTTTTTCAATCTTTCTCTTAATCTTAATTTAATTGTGTCTTCATTGCTATGTTGCCATAAATTATTAATATCATGCGCATCATAAAAATCAAAAGTTGTATAATCACTTTGTTTCCATGCTTGCATTAGCCGATAATAATGAATGTCATTATCAGCATCAAAGGCGACATATGTCTTATTCCTGTATGGCATATTATATTTTTATTCTTTTTTTTTGGTTGTGCCCTAACTATGCTTGTTCGTCAATCCCCCCCCATAGGCGCACTTGCGTGAAAACTCGCTTTGTCTCTCCTTCGGTTGCGGCAATCCCCCCAATTTGGCTGGATTGCCGCAACCGGCAGCACACCCGCCTCCTCAAAAAACAATTGCGTAAAACCGCCGTCCCCGGCAGGTTTTACGCAATCTGGCACGGCACGGTGGCCGGCAATGGATTGAAGGTGTTTTGCAGCCATGAAGCGGGCATTTGGCTTGATGATGATTCAAAAGTATTGCCGCGCGTTCAAATATCCAAATCATCGGGCAGGCAGGTCCAGGTTTTTTTCATAAGCCCGGCTGCATCGGGACAACGGTATCCCCGGACCTGCCCACCCGATGGCCGGTCACTCCAGTACAAACCGCAAGGCCTTGCGCGTTCCGCCGGCGGATTGGACAAGCAGGTAATACAGGCCTCCGGCCAGGCCGCCGGGCATTTGCAGCGACAGCGGCCCGCTCCTGGGGGCATAGTCCTGCTCCATGACCAGTTGCCCCTGTGCATTCAGCACCTGGAGGCGCAGCGACTGGTCCTGCCAGGCGCCGGTGTTGACCGTCAACAGCCCGTCCGTGGGATTGGGCCGGAGGGAAATGCCCGGCTCGTCGACGGTGGCGCTCCCCCGGTTTGCAGCGCCATCCCAGGGCGCTACAGGGCAATTAAACGTGTTTAAATGGGCTTCCGAGGCGCTGCCGTCCGCCAGTTTTGCGGCCACATGGATATACTGCGGCGCCGATTGCTGCGGCAGGGTGTATTCAAAAATATCGCTTTTGCCGTCGTTCAGGGCGCCGTCCAGGGACTTGAAACGAACGGAGTGGAACGGCGACGCATTCGGGTTGCGCACGGTGTAGGTGTTGCCGCCGGGAGCATTGTAGATCAGGCTGCCGCCGGGTGCAAGGGCATCTATGCCGTTTGGCAACTGGATGTAGGCATATTGCAGGGGACTCGCGCAAGTGTTCGTGAACCGCAGCCGGTAGCGGCGCTGACCAAGCGAGTCCAGCCGGATACCGAGCAGTTCATAACGCATGCAGCCGGTGGGCGTTTTTACATCGCAGGGCTGTCCGGCAGCGACCAGGGTATAGGTAATCACCGAATCGCAGCCCGACGGCGCGGGTTGTGTGACGATAACCGTGCCCGGCTGGGTGTAGACCTGCCCGTTCAGGGTGACCGACTGACCGGGAAGGAGGTCAATGGTGCGGCTGTCGACAGGGGTGGGCGCCGCCGCAATGTCGAGTGTGTCTGTAAGGGTATTGCCGCAAATGTCGCGCACCTGCACCCAGTATTTGCCCGGATCGGTGGCCGTGAAAGCGGCGGCGGTCGAGCCGTCTTGCCACAGGTAAGCGACGAAACCGGCGCCGGGACTGAGCGTTTGGGCAGTGCCTGTACACAGGCTTGTATCGGAACCCAGGTCGGGGGTGATACCGGAAGCGGTAATATCCAGACTGAAACGGTTGTTCAGGTAATCACATTCCTGTATCCAGGCTGCCGGCAAGTCTGTTGCCGGATTGAAGGGCGTGGGCAGGCTTCCGTCGTCGTTCAGCGAGCCCCAGAGGGGGCCGTCCGCTGGAAAAGGCATCGCTACGTCCCAAAGCATACACGCGCCGACCTTTACTTTTTGAGGCAGGAAAAACGGTGTGCCGGAAGGCGCGGCAATTGTGGTTGCCGGGTCGCTTCGGTACAGTTGGAGCGGCGTGCTGTCCTGCAGCGTGGCGCCGCCCTGGTTGCATACACGCAGGATCAGGTGCAGGTCCTGCTGGTCGCAATAGGTCGAGTCGAGCGCAATGGTGGCGTCCGGTACGGGATAGAGGTGCTGAAAATTCCCGTCCACCGGCGGCAACTGGGTGAACTGGTTGTTGAACGGGTATTGCCCGCCGCCGGGGCCGGGGAATTCCAGCCAGTGTTTTTGTTGCAGCACGGGCACACTGAGGTCGTCGTTGATGCCGACAATACTGTAGTTGAATTGGTTCCACACCTTGCGGCAGTCGACCCAGGGCGCGGTGGCGCTCTCGTACACGCGCAGGAAGGTCCGGTCGTCGGATCCCGCCGAGGCGGTCGTGTATTTGTCGTCGCGACCGACGAGGGCAATTTCCGCCTGCCCGTCGTTGTCGACGTCGGCAACGACGGGATAGCCGTCGCCGATAAACACGCCGGCCAGCGTTTTCCACCAGTTGCGTTCGGCGTCCACGCCCGGCGGGAAGGGCGCCGGGCCGCCATACATGATGCGCAGGTTGTCGCGGTCGCGAAAAGCGATTTCCGACAGGCCGTCGCCGTTAAAATCAAACACCGTGGGAGCCATGGTAGCAGAAGACTGTGTTATTTGTTGTGTCCACCACCAGGGTTGATTCGGGTTGAGCGATGCGGCGTTGAGGTTGAAACAGGTCAGCCGGTCTTCCACCTCGACCAATATTTCCGGCAGGTCTTTGGCAAAGCCGCTCTGGGTGTCGTCGTAGACGTTGGCGATGCAGGGCATGCCGTTCCCCGTACGTGTGGGGAAGGTCAGGTAGCGTTTGAGGCCGGTTTTGTTCCAGATGTAGAGCCCCCATTCTTCGAGGAAGAAGGATTCCGTCCGGGAAATGACCACAGCGTCGGGGATGCCGTCGAGGTCGACGTCGGCCACGGCGGTGAAGCCGTCGCCCCAGTTGATGTTGGACGTCATTTGTTCGAGGTTGCGCACCACCTTCATTTGCAGGCCGTCGCCGTCGTTCGGGTCGAGGTCGACGGCGTAGATGACCGGACCGGCCACTACTTCCAGTCCCCCGCAATCGGGGTCGCCGTTGCAGTCGGCCACCGATACCATGTCGGCTACCCCGACAGCGGTGAAAACATCCGAGCTGACGATCCCGTCGTGAAATTTTCCCCTGGGCAGGCTGCTGCCGCCGAAGAGTACCCGGTTCAGTTGCGGGTTGGCGGGGTCGGACAGGTCCAGTTTGAAAATGCTGTTGCCGGCGACGATCTCTGAAATGCCGTCGCCATCGAAATCGGCCAGTTGGGGGCGCAGCCTGCGTGTTACGATGGCAGCGCCGGTAGTCCCCGGACCGCCTGCGGCTGTTTGCACCCATAACGCCATGGCCTGCGGAGCGCCGGGCGTATAGTTCCGGTACACCTGAATGTTGCCTTCAAAAGTCATCACGACCAGTTCGGGTATGCCGTCGCCGTCGAGGTCGCCCACGACGGGGTGCGTCATCCAGAACGTATGCGAGTCGATGCCGCCTTCTATGTAAAGGGTGTCGGGATTAGCGGCGTTGGCGCCATCGCCCCGGTAAAAGTGAATTGTCCGGGCGATGCTTCCGGGATAATTGATCCCGCTTTTGACGACGATGATCTCCGGGATATCGTCTGTCTGCGGATTCAGGTTGGCGACAAGGGGTATGGTCCGCGGCGGATACACGCGCTGCCCGGAGCGCCAATCCAGTTGGCCCGCGATCTGCGCGGGCGGCGTGCCCAGGCATTCGGGCGCCGAAAAGCAGGCGCAGTCGGGATCGTAGCAGTCGATATAGCCGTCGCCATCGTCGTCGAGACCGTTGTTGCAAAGTGTTTCCGTTTGGGCAGAAAGGCCGTTGAGCACGGCAATAAAGCAGGCAATCAGGCAGGTACGCAGCATGGAATACCGGTTTTTACGTCAGTTTTGGACAGGCTTTTCCAGACAGGTTGGCCATTGGCGGGTAGCAACAGCATTTTGCAACGCCGGTTAATTAGGCCGGGCTATAAAAACTCCGAAAAGCGCTTGGTTTTCAATGATTTGCAAAATCTGCTTTTGAAAGCCTGTCCAAAATACACGTAGTTGTTAAATGAATAAAGGGTATGCCGAAAGCAAATACATACTTGCGGCATACCCGATAATTGAATATCGACAGGGGGAGATTCAAAGGTTTTCCGGGGCGCAAATCTGTCGATTACTCGATGACAATCCGGCCGGAATAAAGCGTGCCCTGTTCGTCGGTTATCCGGTAGTAATACAGCCCTTGCGGCAATGCCTGACCTTCAAAACGACAGGTTTTTCCGGAGAACGTGCTGACAGACACCGTTTTACCCAACCCGTCAACCAGCAAGAATTGCCGGTCGTCGCCGTTTTCCGGCAACTCAAAAAACACTGTTCCTGAAGATGGGTTTGGATACACCAAAAGCCTGCCCTGCGTCGTTTTTCCGGGTTCGTCGGTATACACCAGTACAAAATTATCGCCAATTGTGTGCCAGGTTGTATTCGTGATCACCGGGTCGTTGAAGTCGAAATAGATCGCCGTTTGGTTATTGATCACGGCGCCCAGGGGGTTATCGGGTTGTTGCGCGATGCGGAACTTGACAAAGCCGTGCGAAGCCGCCTCGTTCACATTGCTGTCGGGCAGCAGGATATTGTCGAAGCGGAACCGCAGCACGTTGCCGTCCACGACATCAAAGTCGTACATATGGCTGGAAGCGCCGGGGCGTACCTTTTGCACGTCGAGGTATTGCGACAGGGTATCGAGCAGCACGACGTTGAAGGCTGTGTCGGTCCCGGTATTCTGGAAACGAATCAGGTATTCGATGTCTGTATTCTGACGGATAAAGTGCTCGCCGGCGTATCCCGTGGGGAATGCCTGCTTGTCGTTCGGGTCGTAGGAGGAGGTATTTTCCGTACAATCGGACGAACTAAAGGGGTCGGGGTCGTTGATGGGGAAAATATTGACCAGCCCGGGCGTATTCATGCCTGCACAACCTTCCACGACCGATGCGACGATGCCACCCCAGGGGTGCCCGGGTTCCTGCGGCGTCTCCAGGCGCCAGGTCGAGCCGTTCGACGGCTCGGCCAGGGTAAGTGTGCCGCCGGCGTCGAGTTGGAAGGGTGATGTTTTGGCCATGATGAGGTCTTCTGTTACCACAAAATCCAGTTGGCCGGCCATTGCGCCGCCGCCGATATTTTTGATCTGGAAACGGATGGAGTCGCCGTCGCAATAGCCGCTTGCGCGCAGGTCGGCGCCCGACCAGGGTGCGGGCGGCGGACAGTTGTCGGTTGGAAAGATATGCGCTTCGGTGCAGTGGGTCATGCCTGCCGGGACGTCGCAATCGAGCGTGAAGTCGATCCTGAACTGTCCGCATGCGCCGGGCGCGAGGTCGCCGGTCTCGAAACGCCAGGTATTGCCGCTCTGCAACGTGCCGGGCAGGGTTGCCGAGGTGTATAGAATAAAAGTGTCCAGCGCGACATCGACGTAGGTATCGGCGATAGTCTGGTCGCTGTAGTTGCAATAGTTGACCCAATAACTCCCGCTTAAACACGGGCGCAGGCGCCAGGTGGCGATGTCGACGGTCAGCAGGGCGCAACTGCTGTTCAGGGGTACGGCGATGTTCTGAACGGTCACCGGGATTGCGCCGGGGGTTACCATATAGGTAGAGGGACAATTGCCGCCGTAGTTGTAGGGCAGGTCGAGACCTGTTTCAACAAGAGAATCTTCCAGGCAGACCAGCAGTTCGTACACGCCCTGGGCGTTGGTGAAGGCAGTGTACACGTTATTGGTGGTTTGTCCGATGGCCTTGACCTTGAAATCGGCGAGACCCGGTTCGCCGGCATCGAGGGAACAGTTTTGCAGGGTATCGAGGTGTACCGTTCCGCGGATCACGAAGGCGTTGTACAGGTTTTGCCGGTAAAAAAGCGCTAGGGGACGCGGCATGAGCGGCTGGACGGGAACATTGTTCTGGTAAAGCCAGAGGCTGTCGCCGAGGGCGATGATATCGTAGGCATCGCCGGTGATGCCGTCGTTGTCGAGGTCGAGTGCAGGCAGTTGGGCATCCGAAGGGTTGTTGCCCGGGTCGTACAGCCAATCGATGAAATACCAGTCGCGCTCGATTTTGGCATAACCGCCGATACACGGCGCCGCGAATATGGAATCTTCAGGGCTGTACAGGACTTGAGCGAAACCTCCCGAAAGCGTCATCGAATCGATGGAAGGTTGTCCGGTATAGTGCCAGGCGGGCACATGGAGCACATAGGTGGCGATGATCGTGATGAACTGGATGGCCTCGCCCGTATTCCCCGAGCCGTCGGTGGCAAAAAAGCGGCGCTGGAGTTTTTTGGGCGAACCGTCGGGGTTGGCAAAGAGGTAGTAGGATTCCTGGAGCGTCACATTGCTGCTGTCGCAATTGTCTGTGTACGCAGCAATCCCGAAAGCAGCATAGATTTTGGGCTGGTCGGCAGGCATGTTCAGGATGTCGATATCGAGCGAATCCCACATGGCGCCGGATATGGTCATGTCGGGCGGGGCCGTGCAGACCGGCGGGATGTTATCCTGTGCGCAGTTGCCGTTGAAAATCCAGATGTATTGAACTGCTTCGCCGGTGTTCCCCGCTGCATCTGTGGCGAAAAAACGGCGTTGCAACTTGGAAGGGTCCGACACCGGGCCAAACAGGTAAAAAGACTCCTGGAGGTCGCTGTTGGCGCCGTCGCAGTTGTCGACGTGTGTGGCGGTTCCAAAAGCCGCGTAGACCTTGGGCAATTCATCGGGCATGTTCAGGATATCGATATCGAGCGAATCCCATACGGCGAGGGTGATGGTCAAATCAGGAGGTGGCGTACAAACCGGAGGCGTCAGGTCGGGGTTGCATTGTGCGGATAATCGGCCGGACAGGAACAATAATGCCGGTATCATCAAGCCCAACAGGTTTATTGCCGCAGTTTTTGAGTAAAAGGCAGTTTTTTTCATAAGATATTAAATTCGTTGATACTGAAGAAAGAACGGTTGTTGCGTATCACACTGCCGGGCATTTTGGAACCTGTTTAAACATGTCCGGCAGCGTAGTCGCATGTACACAAATTCACATTGCAAAAGTGTGGAGACCGTAGCGGTCAACCAAAATCAAAAAAATACATTTATTGAGCGTGTTTTTGATTTTTTTTGCTTAATCGTTTGATTATTAATTTATTATTTTTGCATCAATTGAATAAATATGGAAAAAAGTCATTTGCGCCAGCTCATTTTTTCTTTCTCTGCGGCTGAAAAGCGGGAAGCGCGAAAATTCCTGGAGTCGCCCTGCTTCAACCAACGGCGCGATGTGGTTCTGTTGTTCGACTGGTTTTGTGCCAACGAGACGCACGAGGTGTCGTCCGCCAAACGGCACCTGTTCGGCAAAGCCGCCGTTGACGACCAGGAATTGCGCCTGCGCATGACCTACCTGCACCGCTTGCTGGAGCGATTCCTTGCCCGGAAAGAAATGGATGCCGACGAAATGTCCGTACGGCTTCACCTCGCGGCGGCGTACCGCAAACGTGGTCTGACGCCCCAGTTTGAACGGGTACGCAAAGGAATCGAAAAAGCCGTGGATAGCAGTCCCCTGCGCGACGCACAATACCACGAACTGCAATTCCGGCTCCATTGGGAAACCCACCAGCTGATCCATGCGCACAACCCAACCGACCCCGTACACCTGCAATCGGCATCGGTTGCCGCCGACGTGGCCTACCTCACCCTCAAACTCCGCCTGATCTGCCTGCTTACCCTGCACCGGACACTGTATGCCGTCGGCCACGACATCAGTTGGGAAGCAGAAGTGGTCGATTTTGCCGAAAGGAACTACGCGCAAGCCCACACGGCAGTCGCGATATACCTGCATTGCTATCGCATGATGCGGTTTCCGGAAGACGAGCAGCATTTTCAGCAGTTCAAGACATTGTTGCTCCGCGACAACGGCACCTTTTCCGGCGAGGAAATGCACGGACTGTACATCTGGGCGGTCAATTACTGTATCCGGCGGTTAAATGCGGGTGAAAAGCGCTATTACCGGGAAGTGTCCGAACTCTACAAGCCCGGACTCGAAAGCGGTTATTTGCTGGAAAACGGCGTTTTACCCCGTTTTACCTACTATAATGTCGTGGCTGCGGGCATTCAAACGGGCGACCTGGAGTGGGTGCAGTTTATTATCCACCGGTATAAAAACAGCCTTGAAAAGCAGTACCGCGACAGTGCGTTCAGTTTTAACCTGGCGCGCCTGGCGTTTGCCCGCAAACAATACGGCGCCGTGCTCGATCTGCTGCAAAAAGCCAACTACCGGGACGTGCTCGTCAACCTCGCCATCAAAACCCTGCTGCTGAAAACCTACTACGAACTCGACGAATTCGATTTGCTCCAGTCGCACCTGGATGCCATGAACAACTATATCACCCGGAAAAGGATCATCGGATACCACCGGAACAACTACGTAAACGTGATCCGGTATGCCTCCAAACTGCTGGCCATTAATTTTTCAGACCGAAATGCGGTGGAAAAACTGCGGTCATCCGTGGAACGGGAAGCGCACCTGTTGGAAAAAGACTGGTTTCTGGGGCATCTTGCCTGATTATTGCATCCGCGCCCGCTCCCACAACAGGTCTGTCTCCTCGATGATGATCTTCCGTCCCCTGACGATGATCGCGCGGGCCTCCTTGAGTATTTTCAATTGCCGGATAAGGCTTTCTGTGGCGGCGCCGATATACGATGCGAGGTCTTCACGGCTGAAATTCAGCACCATGACATAGTGCGGGTGCTCGTTGAATTTTTCATGTAGCACCAGCAGGGCAAGCGCTACCCGTTCGCTGACGGGCTTCTGCGCAAACCAGCTGATCTTGTTGACAAACACCCGGAATTCGTGGCCGAGGTAGTACAAAAAGGCAGCGTTCAGTTCGGGTGATTCACGCAGGAAACGCTCGAAATCATGGCGAGGGATACAATCTACCGCACAATCGTCGATGGCTTCCACAAATACCGGACTGGGCTCGTCGCACACAATAGAGCGGTGGCCGAACACCTCGTCTTTGCCGAGAAAATAGATGATCTGCTCCACCCCCTCGCTGTTGATGATAAACACCTTTGCGCGGCCCTTGCGTATGATGTACAGCCCGCGCGGATGGGTGCCCTCGCTGTAGATCAGCGTTTTTTTGGCATAGGTCTGCGGGCGGATGGTCGCCTTTATCCCGGCCCAGACGGTCTCCGGCAAGCGCTCCCAAAACGGCGGCGGCCTGAAGAAATACTTGTGCAGTTCGGCTTGCTTTTGTTCGTCGGTCATCGCGTGATCAGTATCCTCCGGCTTTGGTGCTCCTTTGAACCCGGAGGGCATTTTTTTAAAATAATGAGCCAAAATTCCGAAAAAACTGCCAAAACCTGATAATCGTCAGGTTTTACCTCCTCCATTGCCTCGATTTTTGTGACAACGCTTTAACACAACACACACGACAATGGATACACTACAAATAAATAATATCCTCGTACCGATCGACTTTTCCGAGGCATCGCTCAATGCGCTGGATACGGCGGCAGCCATGGCCAAACGCCACGGCGCCAAACTGACTCTGCTCCATGTTATCAACGAGAATTTGCTTTCCTACGGTCATTTTGAGGTATTGCCCATCACTTCTCCCGTGCTGGAAATCATGCACGACGAGGCGAAAGATACGGTGACCCAAATCGCGGCAGGACTGAAAGAAAGGTACGGTATTGAGGTGACCTGCGACACGACGCATGGTTTTGTGCCTCCGGAGATATGCAAATATGCCGAAAAGGCATCGGCCGACCTGTTGGTGATGGGCACGCACGGCGCCTCGGGGTTTCGGGAGTTTTTTATCGGCACCAACGCGTTTGCAGTCGTAAAACACGCACCCTGCCCGGTGCTGACCGTGCCGCCCAACCGGAAGTGGGAATCGTTTTCCAACATCCTGTTCCCGGTGCGGAACACCGCCGGCGCCCTGGAGAAGTATGCCTTCCTGCGCAAGATTATCCGCTGCAACAACGCCACGCTACTGGTACTGGGGCTGCCCGAAACCAGCCGGCCGGCCTCAAAAAACTGGGTGGACGACAATGTACGCAGGCTAAAAAGCGACCTGTCGTACGACGGCGTGATCTGGCGAACACAAATGCTGGAACCCACTGACCGGGCCGCAGCGGAAGTGCTGGAAACGGCAGCGCGCGAAGAGACGGACCTCATTGCCATCACCGCCAGCCTGGACTACGACATCCGGGACTTCTTCATCGGGCCGTACACGCAGCAAATCGTCAACCACGCCAAAGTACCCGTGCTCAGCATCCGGCCGGCGCCACTGCCCAACGACGCCCGGCAGGCCATACAAAGCATACAGGCCGATTATGGCCCCGCCGTCTCCGGCATTGCATATCCGCGTGCAGGCCTGGTACAATCCGCTGAAACGCCATGAGCAGGCTTTATTTCAGAACATTGAGCAAGGCCGTGAACCATTATGCGGATCAGGGCTATACCTTTCCGTTCGACTTTTCCGACGGTTCACTGGATCCGGCGAAATGGATTATCGTGGAAACACACCGTTTTGAAGGATTCTCCGATCCGTCGGATAACGCTGTTTTATACGTCCTGGAGCACCAGAACGGTCTGGACCAGGGCATTATCATCGACGTGTACGGGGCCAACCGGGATGAGCGGATCAGCCGGTTTATTCAGCGTATACCCAGGCTTTTTGTTTGACCAACCCGTTTTTCTTGACTATGACCTCCGTTCCGCATCCTAAAAAACTCAGTGAATTGCAAGCCACCGCCATCTGTGGCAACGACATCAGTTCTTCCTGCCTGTATGTATCGGCGCTGACCATCCTGTACGCCGGCCAGTATGCCTGGATTTCGCTGCTCGTGGTGGCCTTCGTGCTGTTTCTTTTCCGGCGTATATACGGAGAGGTGGTCGGCGCGCTGCCCCTCAACGGCGGCGCTTACAATGCCCTGTTGAACACCACTTCCAAACAGATGGCATCTGCTGCCGCCTGCCTTACCATCCTGTCGTACATGGCGACGGCGGTCATTTCCGCCAATGAAGCGATGCATTACCTGCACAGCATGGCTGCCATGTTGCCGGTGAAAGCGGCCACGATTGCCTTGCTGGCGGCATTCATGGGACTGGCCCTGGTCGGAATCGGCGAATCGGCCATTGTGGCGGTCGTTATATTCATCACCCACCTGGCATCCCTGCTGCTGCTGGTATTGGCTGGCGGCTGGTTTTTGCTGCACAACGGTACGGCTGTCTTTACAGCCAACTGGCAACTGCCGGTGGTTTCGGGCAATTTTACCACGGCCCTGTTCCTCGGCTTCTCGGCAGCCATGCTGGGGATTTCGGGTTTTGAAAGTTCAGCCAATTTTGTGGAAGAACAGCAGGCGGGCGTATTTCGAAAAACACTGCGCAACATGTGGGCGGTGGTGAGTTTTTTCAACCCGGTTATTGCCCTGCTCGCGCTTTGCATCATTCCGCTGGCGCAGGTCGGGGAGCACCGGGAGTCGCTGCTGGCCTTTATCGGCAACACTGCCGGCGGCAACTGGCTGGGATGGCTCATCTCGGTCGATGCCGTGCTGGTACTAAGCGGCGCCGTGCTCACTTCATACGTAGGGGTAACCGGCCTTGTTGAACGCATTACGCTCGACCGCGTCCTGCCCAATTTTTTCCTGGCAAAAAACGGGCGCGGGGTCAATTACCGGATCGTGATCGGTTTTTTCATCCTCTGTGTGTCGGTATTGTTTGCCACGGGGGGCGATCTGGGCGCCCTGGCCGGCGTCTATACCTTTTCATTTCTGGCGGTCATGACCCTTTTCGGGCTGGGGAACCTGCTGCTGAAGATCAAACGCGCCAAACTGCCGCGCCCGGTGCGGGCGCATCCCCTGGCCGTGATCGCCGCTATCGGTTTCGTGGTGTCCGCTTTTTATGGCAATGCCCTGCTGAATCCCGGTTCGCTGCTGGTCTTTTTCCAGTACCTGCTGCCGGCGCTGGGCTTTATCGTGATCATGCTCAACCGCGGACGGATCGTGCGTGTGTTGTTGTATACCCTCGAATACCTGTACCGCCCTGTGCGCCATTTCGTCGTGGTGAGCAGCCATTACCTGCAAAAGATGCTCGAAAAGATCAACTCGCAGGAGTTCGTATTTTTTACCAAAGGCGACAACGTAGCCGTGCTCAACCGGGTACTGCAGTACGTGGAGAACAATGAAAAGGCGGGAAAACTCAAAATCGTGACCGTCATGCAGCCCGGACAAACCTGCAACGAGCCGCTCCGGAAAGACCTCGAAGTGCTGGACCGCGCCTACCCGGAAGTCCGCATCGAATACCTCGAAATCGAAGGCAAGTTCGGTCCCGAACTCATCGAGGAATTGTCAGCGCGCTGGGGTATCCCCAAAAACTTTATGTTCATCGGCTCGCCGGGCGACCGTTTCCCCTACCGGGTATCCGAACTGGGCGGTGTTCGCCTGATTATTTGATCTTTTTGTGTATTTTCACCAAAAAAGGCCGGTAAAAGCCGTGAAACCTGATTTTTGTCAGGTTTCAGGAATTTGTCAGTCCCGACCTTTGACCTGAATAAAAAATCAATTTATGGATATTGTAAATATACGCCCGCTGCGTTCGGGCGACTATGAAGGACTTAAATCGTGTATGGTAAGTTCTTATGCACAAATGCCGGAAGCATATTGGAAAGAGCCCCAGATCAACAAGTTGCTGAGCATTTTTCCGGAAGGCCAGTTCGTGATAACGATCAACGAACAAATCGTGGGCTGTGCGCTGACGATCATCGTGCGGTACGACCGCTTTGGCGACAACCACACCTACCGCGAGATCACCGGCAATTACAGCTTCTCCACCCATGATCCCGACGGCGATACGCTCTACGGCATCGATGTATTCGTCCACCCGGAATTTCGGGGCCGCCGGCTCGGTCGCCGCCTGTACGATGCCCGCAAGGAATTATGCGAGCAACTCAACCTGTCGGGCATTGTCTTTGGCGGCCGGATACCCAACTACCACGAACATGCAGATACCCTTTCGCCGCGCGCCTATATCGAAAAGGTGAAAAACAAGGAGTTGCAGGACCCGACGCTCAATTTCCAATTGTCCAACGACTTTCACGTGCGCAAGGTGCTGCATGGCTATCTGCCGGGCGATGAGGAATCCAAAGACGTAGGCACATTGTTGCGCTGGGATAATATTTACTACACCCCGCCCGCGTCTAAAGGCGACAAGGTCACCAAGCCGGTGGTGCGGCTTGGGCTGGTGCAGTGGCAGATGCGCCCGTACCGCACGCCGGAAGAGCTGTTTGAACAAATGGAATACTTTGTCGATGCGGTGTCGGGCTATCGCAGCGACTTTGCCCTGTTTCCCGAGTTTTTTAACGCGCCGCTCATGGCCCAGTACAATGCCCTTCCCGAAGGCGAGGCGATCAGGGCACTGGCGGGGTACACCGACGCCATCCGGGACAAGTTTGCCGAACTGGCAGTGGGCTACAACATCAACATCATCACGGGGAGCATGCCTTTGCTGCGCAACGGCGACCTGTACAATGTCGGCTACCTGTGCCACCGCGACGGCAGCGTGGAGCAATACGAGAAACTGCACGTGACGCCGGACGAAGTCAAGTGCTGGGGACTCAAGGGCGGGAACAAGTTGCGCACGTTCGATACGGATTGCGGCAAGATCGGTATCCTGATCTGCTACGACGTGGAATTTCCGGAGCTGCCGCGCCTGCTGGCCGCAGAAGGCATGAACATCCTTTTTGTGCCGTTCCTGACCGATACGCAAAACGGATTTTCAAGGGTGCAACTCTGCGCCCGCGCCCGCGCGATTGAAAACGAATGTTTTGTAGCCATTGCAGGAAGCGTCGGCAACCTGCCCAAAGTGCACAATATGGATATGCAATACGCCCAAAGTGCCGTATTCACCCCTTGCGATTTTGCTTTCCCGGTCAACGGTATCAAAGCCGAAGCCACTCCCAACACGGAAATGCTCGTCGTGGCCGACGTTGACCTCGAACTGCTGCACGACCTGCGGCACTCGGGCAGCGTGCGCAACCTGAAAGACCGGCGGACGGATTTGTTTAAAATTGAATTCAACAGAAAAAACATGCAGTCAAACGGGGCGCCGTCGGCCCCGCCGGTGCTGGACGACAACATGGCTTAGCGCTGTACGCCGGACTTCCAAGTCCGGCGCCTCACGCGACGCCTCAACGGACCTGGAAGTCTAGCGCCTCAACGGACTTGGAAGTCCGTTGTACATAGGCACAGCCAACGCTCGGCAAAATCCTTGCGCTTAACTTTATCAAGTTATTCCGTCCCGATACTTAGTATAATTTAACATCAGAAAAAATGTCAGTAAATCTTGGAATCGGTTTTGTAACCGGGAGAAAACACTTTCAAAACGTTTTAAAAACGTACGTCAACAACTGGCTCGAATACGGGCTGATCAAAGATGCCTCGGTAAGGCTCCATTTATTTGTGGCCTACGACCTGAAGTATCACGATACCCTGGTAAGTGATTATAAGAACATACCGCCGGAGGTGGCCCGGATGATCGACTCCATCAATTTTTATGGAAAAGCCGAAGTGGATGCGGAAATAACCGACCTGAAAGCGGCCGGAACCATCAACGACAGCGAAGCAGAGATCATTTTCGGGGAAGGTTATGCCAAAAAAAGAAATGTGGTGACCTATTTCGCCGTGAAACACAAGATGGACAAACTCCTGTTCATCGACGACGACGAATACCCCGTTGCAACCCTGAAAAAGGCAGACAGGAAGTGTATCTGGATGGGTCAGAGCGTCGTGGGAACCCATCTGAAATACAACGACGACGCCAATATCACCCACGGCCACCACTGCGGTTACATTTCCCCGATACCATTCATTGAGTTCAACGACGTCATGACCGAAGGCGATTTCAGGCTGTTTATCGAAGCCATAAGCAACGATATTATTTCCTGGGAAAGCCTTATTACCCTCATAAGGCAATACAAATGTGTGAGTTATGCCGACGACGACATCATAAACGACGCCATTGTCACGGAAGTGCAGGAAGTAAACGGGATGAAGTTTATTTCGGGTTCGAACCTGTGTTTCAACCTGAAAAAAACCAAAAACCTGCCCCCGTTCTACAATCCGCCGGGCGCCAGGGGCGAAGACACCTTTATGAGTACGACGCTATCGGATATGAAAGTATTAAAGGTGCCCTGCTATACTTTCCACGACGGATTTTCCATGTACAAAAACATCCTGAACGGCGTGATTCCCAGTACCCTGGAAGCCATGGACGGCAATACGCCCGCCAACCAAAAGAGGTTTCTGCACGCCACCATCGGCTGGATCCGGTACAAACCCCTGCTGGTTTACATCACCCGGAGGGCGGAATATCCAAAGATCATGGAAGAAATACGGGTTAAACTCCATAAAAGCATTCCCAAACTAAACGCCTTTTTCAACACCACCGGTTTTCTTAAAGTGCTGCGCGAATTTGATTACTTCAGCAAGCATGTCGAAAAACACTTTGAGGATTTTGAAGAGACCAAACGCGTGTGGGCCAAACTGATGCAGGCCTGAATTATACCCAAAGTAAATTGGTTTGCGAAAACAAACCCCGGCAACACATTGATTTTCAATGCAATGGATTTTTGTAAATTCTTAAACTCGGAAAATTCCGGTATAAAACCATCTATTATGGATTTCATATATCAAACAATCCACTTCAAGGGAAGTGACGACCTCGAACAATTTACCCGCAAAAAGATGAACCGCATCTTCCATAAAAACACTGACATCCTGCGGGCCGAAGTGACACTTTCTGAAGGCGCGAACGGGAGTGTGGAAAACCAGATATGTGAGATCCGGCTGGAGGTGCCGGGCGATACAATTTTTGTGAAAAAGAACGCCGCCACCTATGAACAGGCCATTCGCTCGGCAGTAGAAGCGGTGCTGAAGATCACCCGCCGGAATAAAAAGTGATAAAAGCAGGCACTATAATGGCCCCCAATCACCCGCGCACCGGGCAGGGCCGCACAATTTGTGCTACACGAAGGGGCGCAAAAACGAATAATCGCCCGAAATTGCGCGCCGTATGGATACTTTTCAACTCGTCACCCTGCTTATGGTGTTGTGCGCCGGACTGGCGTATCTCAACCACCGGTTTATCCGGCTGCCCAATGTAATCGGTCTGCTCGTGTTGTCGCTGGTGTTGTCTACCGTTGTCTGGACCAGCAACCACATTTTCCACCTGCAGCTGGCCGCCAGGCTCGAAAATGTAATCGTGCACCTCGATTTCAGCAAGGCACTGCTGGAGGTGATGCTGTCGTTCATGCTCTTTGCCGGGTCTTTCCACTCGGATACGGACGCCATACGCAAGGAGGCAAAGTCCATTGGAATCATGGCCGTGCTGGGCACTGTGCTGAAAACGGTTGTCGTCGCCGGCATGCTGTACTGGTGCTCCCGCTGGCTGGGCATGCCCCTGGAACTGATCCACTGCATGCTGTTCGGCGCCCTGATCGCTCCCACCGACCCTATTGCTGTGCTGGGTATCCTGAACCGCACCAAAGTGCCGGACCGCATCAAGACCAATATCATCGGCGAGTCGCTGTTCAACGACGGGGTGGGTATCGTGGTGTTTCTTACTATCCTGGAGATCATGGAGACTGGTTCCGAGACGTTTACCGTCGGCAGTATTGCGGTGTTGTTCATCCGGGAGGCAATTGGCGGCATACTGCTTGGCGCGGCCCTGGGTTATGGCGCCTACCGCCTGCTCAAATCGATCGACGACTACGAAACGGAAGTACTGATCACGCTGGCCGTCGTCATGGGCGGCTATATGGTGGCGGATATGCTGCATATCTCCGGACCGCTGGCTATGGTGGTAGCGGGCCTGATCACGGGCGCCAAAACCGTTCGACAAAAAACCATGAGCGCCACGACGGAAATGTACATGGACCAGTTCTGGGAGTTGGTAGACATGGGCCTGAATGCCATTTTGTTCCTGCTCATCGGCCTGCGCCTGGTTGGTCTGGCTTTCAGCGGACAACTGCTGCTGTTGGGTATTGTGGCCATTGTTATTGTGCTGTTGGCGCGCTTCGTTACCGTAAAACTGTTGTCCTCCGTTTTTCACAAAACCATCGCCACCACCCATCGCGAGCAGATGATCGTCGTGTGGAGCGGCCTGAAAGGCGGGCTTTCGCTGGCTATGGCGCTATCCATCCCCAACCTGCCTGTAAAAGAGCCGATCGTGTTTATCACCTACGCCATTGTCTTGTTTTCCATCATTGTACAGGGCCTGAGTATCGAATGGGTGGCGCGGCGGTACACCAGCGACCGGTAACCCGGACAGCCGCGAAACAGTGGCACGTTTTCCAATACATGTTCAATGAAACGTGTAAACAGCCAGCATAACGATAATAAGGGTCGTGATCAGCGAGAGTTTACCCAACGGTTCGATTTTTTTGAATTGCGCGTCGGCATCTCCTTTTTTTGCCTTGTTTGTGGCAATGGAGACAAGGCCAATCAAACCAATCAGCAGGAGCACCAGGATCAGTTTGGCGGTTAACATGGGCATGGAAGAAAGGCTGCTCCAGTAAGGCGTCATCAAATAAGTCCCGGAAACCAGCAGCAGAGTCAGGCCGATATGGCCCATTTTGCTTAAGGCAAGCGTGTTCAGGCGAAACTTTCGCGCCTCATCCGCTTCCATGCGCGCACTTGCGATACCCAGAAACATGAATGCGAAACTTGTGCCCAGGCCCATAGCCAGGCCGACAAAATGAAGAATCAAGGCAATTTCTCTCATTTTCAATTGATTTTATGAAAGTATACTCAAAGTAAATTGGTTTGCGAAAACAAACCCCAGCAACACATTGATTTTCAATGCACTGGAATTCTGTAAATGCTCAAACTCAGAGAACTCCGGCGCCTCTCCAGGCATCGACGCTCCATTTACCCCCGCCACCCGAAAGAAACAGTATTCCGAGCAGCACAAACATGAAGGGATGCTGGTCTTCGTACCATACCTTTCCGTGTCCCATGCCGAATGCCACCGTCAGCATGGCCAGGATAATCGGAATGGCCGCGAAGCGGGTGGCGAAGCCGACCATCAGGCAGGCGCCGCTTACGAATTCAGCGCTTTTGCCCAGGTATGCCATAAAAGCCGGTGCAGGGAATTGCAGGTCGGTCAGCCATTTGGTATAGTCGGCCATGAGCGCCGGATCGAAAACCTCCCAGCCGTGGAACAGCATAAAAAAACCGGTGACCATGCGCAGCAGCGCGTACACCGTTTCAAAGTTTTTCAGGGGTCGGGGAGAGCGCCACGTATTCATAAGGGCGAATATACCCGGGGGGGGGGCGGGGGGGGGGGGGGGGGGGGGGGGGGGGGGGGGGGGGGGGGGGGGGGGGGGGGGGCGGCGCCGGGCGGGGGGGCGGAGCCGGAATTCGTGAAAATAGAGAATTTTTTTTTTGTTTTTTTTTTTTTGTTTTGTTTTGTTTGCAAAACCGGAGGCCGGGGGAAAAGGGACTTGCGGGGTGTCTCAATTGTTTTTTTTTTTTTTTTCCGGTTTTTACTCGCTCCGCAGCGAGGTCACCGGATTCGCCAGCGCCGCCCGCATACTCTGGAAGCCCACGGTCAGAAACGCGATGCCGATGGCGGCCAGGCCCGCCACTGCAAACAGCCACCACTGTAGGTCAACATGGTAGGCAAAGTCGGCGAGCCACCGGTTCATGCCCCAATAGGCCACAGGCCAGGCAATGACGATGGCCACGACGACCAGTTTCAGGAAGTCTTTGGCCAGCATGGCTGTAATGCCGGCCACGCTCGCGCCGAGCACCTTTCGGATGCCGATTTCCTTCGTCCGCTGTTCTGCCGTGAACATGGACAGTCCGAACAGCCCAAGGCAGGAGATCAGGATGGCCAGCCCGGCGAAATACCGCGACAGCTTGGAAATCAACCGCTCCGAAACGTACTGGGCCTGATATGCCTCGTCCAGAAACCTGAAATTGAAGTCGAAGCCGGGATTGAATTTTTGGTAAAAACTGCCCAGCCGGTCGATCGTAGCCTTTTCCTCGCCTGCCTTGATCTTGACCAGGATCGTCGAGGTTTCCTGTGGCGAATAGCGAAATACCATGGGCGCAATGGGTTCGTGCAGCGAGGTGAGGTGAAAATCCCTGACTACCCCGGCGATGATTTTCGGCTCGTTCCACATGCTCACCTTTTGTCCGACCGGATCTTTCAGGCCCATCACCCGGATCGCGGTTTCGTTGAACAGCAGTTGCGAGCCCTCATCGGAGAATTCCTTTGAAAAACTGCGGCCCGCAGCCAGCGGCAAGTCGAGCAATTCTATCAATCCGAAATCCACAGACCGGACATTGAAGTCGATCAGGTCCTTTTCCGATTTGCCCGGCCACTCGATGCCGTATGTGCTCGAACCGCCAATGCCGGCATTTTGCACAACCGTTTCCTGCATGGCCGATGCCTGTTCCACGCCGGGGATGAGGCGAATTTCGGACAGGAATACTTCCGGATTCTTCCAAACTGTCCCCACTTTGTCGAAGTACAGGACATTCGAGCGGTCGTAACCGAGGTTCCTGGACTGTACAAAATCGAGTTGCCGGTAAATCACGCCAACGGCAAAAATCAGGATCAGCGAGACCATGAACTGAAAGACTACCAGGCCGCGCCGCGCCATAAACTCGCCCGGCGAACGTTTGATTTTTCCTTTCAGCACGGCGGCGGGCTGAAAGCGCGACAGGTAGAACGCAGGGTAACTGCCCGCCAGCAAACCCGTCAGCAGCGACACGCCGGTGGCAAGAGCAACCAGCTCCGGCGTAAGCGAAAGCGGAATTTCCTTCCCGGTCATCGTATTGAACACCGGCAGCAGTGCGACGGACATTCCGAGTGCGAGCAACATCGCGAGTGTGGACAGCACGACGGCCTCCCCCAGAAATTGTGCGATCAGGTTTCCACGCGACGAGCCGACGGCTTTTTTGATGCCGATTTCCCTGGCCCGCACCGAGGCTTTGGCGGTCGAGAGGTTCATAAAATTGATGCAGGCGATCAACAGAATGAACAGGGCAATGATCGAGAACAGTCGGACGTAGGCAATCCGCCCGCCCGCCTGCACGCCGTCGACGTATTTTCCGTGCAAATACGCGCTCGAATACGGGCGCACAAAGCAGGAGAAAATGGTTTCGGGGTGGTAGTTTTTTACAAAACCGGCTATTTTTTCATTGAATTTTGGCGTGTCTGTATCCGGTTTCAGCACCAGGTAGGTCTGGACGCCCTCGTTCCACCAATGCTGTCCGTTGGTCCATATTTCCTGCAAACACATGTCGTAGGAGAGCACAAAATCAAAAACCAGGCTGTTGTTGACGGGCAGGTTTTCAAACACGCCCGACACCTGCGATTGCCGTTGTTTGCCAAAGGCCTCCCAGCGGAGCGTTTTTCCGAGGGCCGCTTCGGTCGAGCCAAAGAGGCTTTGCGCCATTTTTCTGAAATGACAATCCCGTTCCGGTCCGAGAAAAGTGTTGCGGACTGCCCCGCCTTCAGTTTGAAACTGAACACATCGAAGAAGTTGTGCGTGGCAAAAATGCCCAGTCGCTCCACCGATTTGTCGGCAAAAGTGAAGGTCAGGTTATTGCCGTGTTTTGCCAGGTTCAATATGGACACTGCTGATTCGACTTCGGGCAAATCCTTCGCCATGCTGACGCCAAGCATGCCCTGCGTGCCGTCGTGCACGATTTTTTTCCCGCCCTCCGAACTCAGTTCCATGACCTGGTACAGTTGCGCATCCCGGGCATGGAACCTGTCAAATCCCAACTCGTCATTGATCCACAGGTAAATCAAAAAAGTACAGGTCAGGCCGGCCGACAAACCGAGCAGGTTGATGAAAAAAGTACCTTTGAAACGCTTGAAGTTTCTGTAGATCAGTGCAATATTGTGTTGAAACATAGGTCGTTGTTGATAAATGTAGCAGTACGCTCACCCGGGTCACCCGACAGTCCGCAGCCAACTGAAAACAGGTATGCCGCGCGTGTATGCCGAAGAACCGGGCAGCCTGCTTTTTCCGGTTTAGGCGTATTCCATCTGCATGTACGGCATACCCCGTGCCGAAACGCTAAAAAATTGACTATCAGCAGTTTGGAATAAACAAAAACGAATGGTGCTGTTCGGTATCGGACGGTGGGGTGTGCGGAGCGGACGGGGGCAAAGCCCGGTGGATGGTTCAAACGAGGCAAAGCCTCGCTCGAGCGGTGGATGGTTCAAACGAGGCAAAGCCTCGCTCGAGCGGGAGCGGACGGGGGCAAAGCCCGTCTTCCATTAAGTCGGTTGATTCTCTCGCTTGCTGTAAATCAGCAAATCTGTTGGAATATGTAATTGTTCATGAAGCAATCTGACCTGTGCCATGGAAAGGTCGCGCTTGCCGCTGAACAGCTCCGTCACCCGGTTGGAGCCGAGCATCCTGGCCAAATCTTTTTTGGTCAGATTCAACTGTTCCAAAGCCTGTTCAATGATTTGAACGAGGGTCAGTTCTGTTTGGTTGAAGGCAAAGTGTTTTTGCTCGTAGGCTTCCGCCAAGGTGGTGAGGGTGTCTAAATAAGCCAATCGTGAAGCCTCCTCTTCGGAATCCTTTTGTTCCCCCATGTCAACGAGACGTTCAATGACGGCACAGGCCTTTTGGTAACTGGCATCATTTGTCAGCGGTTGAATTTCTATATGGCGAAGCATCTTCTTTTCCATGGTCAGATATTTTCTATGTCATCAATGGCATCATACTCTTTGTGTGTGCCGATGAATTTGATAAAAACCAATTGAACCTTTGGGTGAAACTCGAATTTGGCAATGAGCCTGTATTTATTCCGGGCGATATTGAAAACGATACGGTTGTTTCCAACATAATCGGCTGTGTTAAAAACGGCAATTACCTCCTGTGGCGTCGAAAAGGCGGTTCTTTTGATAACATCATACCAGAATTTTATTGGAACAAGCGCATCCGGATAGCGAATGCCAAATTCTTCCAACCGTTTTCTGGTAATGATTCGCATGCTGCAAAATTAACAAACTTTCCCATATTGGGAAAGTTTGTTTTTGCCGTGCCAGATGGCGAATGATTGTTTAAACGAAGCTCCGCCTCGCCCGTTCAGGGCACAAAAAAAGCGGCCCCGATGTCCCAAACACCGGAGCCGCGCCATTTTATGAAAAAGAAAAACTCATCGCCGCACCGCCCGCACAAACCGCCCGGTCTGCCGCTCGCCCTGCTCGTTAATTGCTTCGAGGTAGTAGATTCCGGCAGGCCAGCCGGATGGCAATTCAAGCGTTAAAATATCTGCTTTAACAGTTGCTGTCTGGTGGTGAAGTTGCCGGCCAAAAGCATCTGTCACACGGAGTTTAACCCGCTGGTTTTCCCAGTCTGGAAGTTGCAAACTAAGGACATCCAAAGCAGGATTTGGGAAAATGCTCAGTTGCTTGCCGGAAGAGAACAGTTCTTTGGTTTTCACGAGCATAGGATCATATACAAAAACGGGCGTGGCGCCCTGAAAACCAGTAAACCACAGGCGGTTGTCACGGTCCACGAACATATCGTAAGGTTCGCTAGAAAATCCGGGCTCAAATCCGGGAGGCAACAAAAGACTCCATTCCCCACCGCGCAACAAAGCGACATTGGCAGAAAGCCCAACCGGGTTAAAGCCGATATACATCCCGCCTGCCTTGTCAAAAGTTATCCGGTAAATATCATCAGAAGGAATGTCGGAATTGGCAGTGGTGTAGCTTGTCCACGTTGTGCCGTCGAAGCGGGCAAGCCCGGCATCGGTGGCCAACCACACGGCTCCATCAGGGGCAACAGCCATTTGATGCGCAAAGGTGAAGGGCAGCCCGGTATTCGATAGGTCAATATTTTCCCAGTTGACGCCGTCGAATTTCAGCAATATACCACCGTTGGAAAGAAACCAGGAGGTGTTATCGGGCCCAAAAGCAATGGAAATGATGAATTTGTTGGAAGGCAAGGAAAGTACGTCTCCCGGGAAATAAGTCCATTCGCCCGCTTTGTACCGGATTAAATTCGTCGTGACAGCACCACCCATAATGCCTGCAAACCATACGGTTCCTTCAGCATCTGAATTGACGGTCCAGTAATCCGCTATTTGGGGGTAGGCCAGTTTGACGTCGTTGAACACGCTCCACGCCGTGCCATCAAAGCGCAGGATATCTCCCCCTATCATGCCGAACCAAACATTGCCCAACACATCGCCTTCCGCAGTGTAAACATCATCGTATTGGACGATGGCACCGAGCTCAGAGGGGTTAAATGTTTCCCATACATCTCCTTCTTTTTTTGCAATGACTTCTTTATTTTCCGCAAAAGCGCCGCCAAACCACATATTTCCCGCCGAATCTTGTGTTATTGCATACACTGCGCCGGGCAAATCAGGCGCGTTGCCGAAGTCCATTCTGTTCCACATCTGGCCATCAAACCTGGTCAGGTCGCAAGAGGATGTCCAGAACCAGAATTGCCCGGCGCCATCAACGGCAGGTCTGATTTTATTAGTGGGCAATTGCAACAGGGTACAGCCAACATCTGCATCCAGGTAGTGTGTCCAGACGGCGCCGTCAAGCACAGAAATACTTTTTGTAAAAGTTATCCAGAGCCTGTCCTGCTCGTCAAAGACCACATCGACAGAAAAACCTACTCCCGGAAGTCCGATATCTGCAGGTGCATAATCTGTCCAGGTGTTGGCCTCAAATTTAGCAACCCTGTTCGTGCCTTCTGTCACCCAAACGATGCCCGTAGACGTCACTGCGACGGATTTACAACTATTTAAGCCTGCAATACCTGTATTGGTCGCATTGTAAACAGTCCAATCAATGCCATCCCAAACAGCCAGCCCGGCATTGGTGGCAAAATAGGTTTTGCCGTCGGCGCCAAAAGCGAGGTCTGCAACATTGTCTGAAGGAAGTCCCGAATTCGTCGTTTTCAGAGTCGTCCAGGTGTTGTTTTCAAAAATAGCACATCCCAAACTGCCCGCTGCCACGCCTATTCGTCCATCAGGCGAAGCCCTCAGGACCTTGGCATTCGTGCTGGAAAACGACAATCCTGTCTGGGTCGAATCCCAGCCCGACCAGGCATTACCGTCATACCTGGCAATACCTCCGGAATGGGCTACCCACCAGTTTTCACCATAGTCTACCGCTACCCGCACGGCCCTTTTAAAGGGAATACCTGAGTTAATGGCATCGTAAATGGCCGGGTTGCCCAAAGTGTCGAAGCGGGTAAGGCCAAAATCTGTAGCGACCAGGATGGTATTTCCACGGGCAGCGAGGTCATTGACGGTAGTATTGGGGTAAAATTGTTGCCAGGAGGCATTTTGGCCTGTCAGGATGGTTGTCGTAATAGCAAAGAGAAAAGTAAGTGTTTTTGACATCGTACGATATTTTTGGTGATGTGTATAGGTCGTTGCTGATTATTAGTGCTTCAAGACCGGGTATGTCAGGCGGCCATGCGCACATGCTACCGTCAATACATATTGCCCCGCCGGCAAATCCGCGACCTGGATAAAGGTATTAAAATCCGATTGTCCGTTCATCGTTTGCCGGCGAACCAGGCGCCCCTGCATGTCGTTGAGCAGGAGGAGATAGTCTGCCGTTTTTTCAGATTTTACTTTTACCTGTAAAATATCGCTCGCTGGGTTGGGCGAAACCGATACTTCTGCTTCAAAAGGGGTTGCCGAAAATAATCCTACAAACGGGCTGCCCGTGTACTTGAAGAGGCGGGTTGGGTGATTCAGTTGCTGGAACTCGCCGGCCCAGCCGGTGTCGCCATCGCGGAAAGTAGGCCAGCCGATGATCTCGCCGCTGCTGATCTGTTGCCAGGTAATACCCCGGTCGGGACTCAACCAGGTTTCGAAAGGGCCGCTGAGGATGCCGTCTTTAGTGATCCCCATCAGGATGAAAGACGAATTGGGGATGTACTCTATTCCCAGCAACCTGAATTCACCGTTGAATGGCGTGATATTGGTCCAGTTGGTGCCGCCGTCGGCAGTGTGCGCTATGATGGAAGTGTGCAGATCGAATGTACTGACGAAGCCATTGTTCGCGTCAGAGAACGATACAGCATTGACCGCCGACAACGGCGTTTGTGCGACCAGCCAGGTAAGGCCTGCATTTTGCGAGCGAAAAATGCGGCCGCTACTGGTACCAAACCAAATTGTATTGCCCAAGACGTCTCCCGTATTGTTGAAGCCGAATTCGCCGGGCAAAGGGTCGGGAATATTGGCGCCCGGTACACGCTCCCAAAAGAGCCCGCCATTTGAAGTGGTATATATTTCAAATTCGCCGTCGCGCGGGTCGCCGACGACGCAGGCTTTGGCAGGCGAGAAAGCGTGTATATAATCGGGCCAGGACACAACCGGATCCCAGCCGACCGGCGAAAGGGTCCAGGTTTGGCTGCCGTCGGTGGTTTTGAGCGTTTTTGCGTTGCCAAACTCGTCGAGGCCGCTGATAAAAGCCGTATTTTCATCTATGACACTCATATTGGCAATGAAAGGCAGGTCGCCGAGCGGCACCAGTGTAACACTCCAGTTGGCGCCGCCATCCACCGTGCGGGCCATGTAAACCGGCGAGGGTCCGAAAAACCCATACAGCGAATCGTTTACCTCGAATTTGACGCCAACGGCCCAAATTACATTTTCGTTGAGCACTTCGATATCGGCAATACCGATGGTGTCGCCAAAAGGCGGGTTGTAGGCAGTCCAGGTCGTTTGGGAGTATACAGGGGCTGTCTTAAAAAGCAGAACGAAAGCAAACAACAACAGAAGGGGATAAGGAAGATTTTTCATTTTGAGAGAGAATGTTTAGGCGTGAAACTTCTTTGCTGTTCGGGCAAACAAACAGCCGAAAGCACAGTACCGCCAGATCTCTCCATCTTAACAGGTTGCCGAAAAAAATTTGATGCCGTTCCCGCAACTCACTCCACTACCACAAATCCCGCCCAGTAGAACGGTTCGTAGTGCTGCCGCCGCATCTCGTCCTGTGCGGCACGCAGCGCCAGGCGGGTGGGCAATTTTTCGGTCAGGAGTTTTCCGTAAAACACCGTCATGAGTTCCTGGGTCTGGTAGTCGGGCACCTGCCACAGCGACATGACGAGGGTTTTGGCGCCTGCAATTTTAAAGGCCCGTTGCAGGCCATACACGCCCTCGTTGCCTTCGATATGGCCCAGACCGGTTTCGCAGGCGGAGAGCACCACCAGTTCGGTGTTGCGCAGATCGGTCTGGCTGATCTCGTAGGCGGTCAGGATACCGTCTTCCCGGTTGCCGAGGGGGCGGCCGGTTTTCCAGGCGTGGTTGGCGCCGGCTAGAATGAGGCCGGAGCGGATCATGGGGTGGTCGGAAAGTTTAAATACAGGCTCTTCCGATGGCATGTTTTGGATTTGGGATTTCGGGTTGCTCGCGGGATCGGGAAAGAAGAAGCCGTGCGTAGACAGGTGCAAAATGCGCGGAGAAGTCCCCGGCTGCCCGATTTGTTTGAAAGACTCCTCGGTGGCCAGCCAGCCTTTAAGCGCTATAACGCTTACGCCCGACCGGGATAATGCCGCAGCGATGTTGTCTACTTCTTTTTCGGACCATTTCAGGAAATCCCATGTGTCGCCGCGAAGGGTGGAATCGGTTTGGGCAAACGACAGGCCGCGCAATCCGTCAGTAATGCCGGCCTGCGGAACCGGATAGAGCGTACTGTCCATGTCAAACTGGATACCGCCGTAGATCAGTGCCGTGGGTGTCTCGTTTGCTGATACACGCCGGCTTTCGGTAACCAGTTGGCGCGTACTACCGAGTGCCACCATATCGTGCCGGTCGGAAAGCACGGCTTTGGGTCCGGTCGGCAGGGCTGCCAGGTTCAGGCGATGCAACAGCCCGTCCGGGGAATAATACACCGTGCGCGTGTCTGCCAATTGTGATTCGAGCGGCAACCAGAGCAGGCGATACAGGGCGTCATTGCCGTAAAGTTCGTTGACCTGATCGTTGTTTATCTTCTTGTCGGCTGCCGGCAAAAGGGTTTTGAGTTGTTTTTCTTCGCACAGCGGGATAAAGGCAGGGTGTTGCATGCCGGGTTTCAGGAGCAGGGCAGCGTAGAGCACGCTGTCGGTAAGTTCGGGGGTATAGTAGGTAAAGTGGATAAATTCAAGTGCGGCTTCGTTGGGGCGGAGCGTGGATTGCACTTCCTGCCAGGTTACCTGGCGGGTAGCGTCGCCAAAACCGGATATGGCGCGGGCGAGTTCTTTTTCGAGAACGTTGGCTGCCGATTCGAGGCTGGGTAAATTTTTCTGTTCGATAAGCGGTTTGGCATATTCATTTTCCAACCGCCGGTAATAGGAAACCAGTAATTCAACCTTTTTTTGGGTGTTGGTATCCCGATGATTCTTTGTCCTTATGTTGAGCAAGGATTCGAGGGCAAGCCCTTTATAAAAAAGTGCATTGTCAAAATACAATCCTTTTGTATCCAACAGTACTCCATTAGTCTTCTGAATAAAAGAATAGTATTCGTCATATCTTGTTGAAAGTAATTTCAAATAGGTCGTCAATTCCTCCAAAGAAGAATAGCGGGTCGCTCTGATGCATAGTTTTCTGTTCAATAAAGCAAGTTCATCGAAAAGCGGCCGGGCATCCATATAGCGCATTCGGGCAAAATATAACCTTGCCAGATTGCTTGTTATGCTGGCAACTTCGGGGTGTTCCTTGCCATAGTTGCGTTCATAAATTAATTTTGATTCAATATAATTATGCTCTGCTTCTGTCCACTGTTTTTCTTTATAAGCAATCTCACCAAGTCCGCTTAAAGTAGCAGCAAGCAGCGAATGATCCTTGCCGAGGTATTGTTCTCTTATTTCTTTCGCTTCTGTCATTACTTTTTTTGCATCCGAAAGCCGCCCTGTTTCCATATATAGTTTTCCAAGATTACTCAAACTGACGGCATAATCCGGGGTAGTTTTCCCCGCAGAAGATTCCTTTAACGCCTTGCCTTCAAGGAGGAATTTTTCAGATTCTTCAAATCTTCCAATTTTTCGATACAATATCCCAATGTTGTTAAGAATCATACCATATCTGGCAGATTGTTGGCCGTTTGTCTTTTCATATATAGACTTGGCTTCAAACAACAAATTCAGTGCTTCTTCATACCGGCCCAATTGGGAGACCAGATTTGACAAATTAATTAAATTACCGGCATAAGCGGTATTTTCTGTGCCTACTACCCGTTTTCGTATTTCGATTGCTTGCAAATAGTATGTCTCGGATGTTCCATATTCACCCAGGTTGCTATACAGCATTGCTAAATTATTCAAGGTAGCCGCGAAATCCCTTGTATCCTTTCCCAATATTTTTTCCTGAATATCTTTTGCTTCCAGGAGTAATTTTTCCGCCGCTTCATACCTGCTTAGTGTATTGTAAAAAGTTCCAAGATTAATTAGCCCTACAACATAATCTCTGTGTTCTTTACCATAAATTTTTTGAGTGATTGTTTGCGCTTCTAAAAAAAGCGGCTCGGCTTCATCATACCTGCCCGTTTCCACACAGAGCGTGGCAATCTTTGTCAATACCATGCAATAGTTTATGTTTTCCTTGCCATATATCTTTTCACGTATGGAGAGCGCCTCCAGGTATAGCGGTTCGGCCAGGTCCGTTTTTCCATAACTTTGGTAGGCTCTGCCCAGCGTAAACAGACTGGTTGCATAACTTTTATGATTCTTCCCAAGTGCCTTTAAAGCCAATTGTTTCGCCGCTTCTCCATGCTGCACCGCTTCTTCAAATGATTTTTTGTTTGTCAGATTCCAGGAAATTTCCGACAAGCTATCTACCCCCTTCGCCACCACCGCCGTATCCACAATCTGTGTGAAACCTGAAAAAGCAAAAAGCAGAAAAGCGAAAATGCAAATGGTTTTTTTCATGGCAATTTATGTTTTGAAAGGGTGAAACAATCACTTCAAATCCTGCAGCAGGCGCTCCGCGTCGGCCCGGCGGGGCGAGCCGGGGTCGGCGGAGATACGGCGCAGCAGGGATTCGGCCTCTTTGGTGCGACCGGCATGGAGGCGACTGAGAGCCAGGTACCATCCAATCTGGGCGCTGAAGCGGGAGTTGTCATTCCGGAGTATGTTTTCCAGCAAATCACCGGCTGCGACAGATTTCCCCGTAGCCAGCAGGCAGTTGGCTTTGAGGAACAGGAGGTTTTCGTTGTTTTTTGCGGAAGCGCCCAGCGAATCGAACGCGACCAGGGCTTCGCGATAGTCGCCATCCCAGTATAGTTGCCGGAAGCGGTCGGAAGGAGACTGTTCGGCCTCTCCCCGGCGTGCGGGTTCCAGTGAAGGGTCTTTGTACGGCTGAAACTGCGCCGCGAAAACCCGTTGGCGATCAGGTGTTTTTGGTAGGGGTTCGGGTTGTTTTTCCGGGGGGGATACGGCGGGTATGGTGTCTGTTGGCGCTGGTATGTCGATACTGCGATGTTCCATTGCCGGCGCCTGGGCAGGCGGGTTGTTTGACTTTAACCACCACCATATTGCCCATGCGCCGAGCAATACAGCCACCGAGCCACCGAGCCACCATAGCCAACGACTGCCCGGCTTGTCCGCCGCGGCATCCAGTTCCCGCCCCTTTGCTGCCAGCCGCGCCCGCAGCATTGCGGCGCCCTCCAGGCGGACGGCCTCCAGGGCATCTTCATGCAATTGCACTGCTTCGCGGAAGGCCGTGTCGTCAGCCAGTCGGCGGCGGAATTCAGCGAGTTCCACCGCATTGAGTGCGTTGCGGTGGTAGCGTTCGATGAGTTCGTGGTCTTGCTCTTCCATGGTTGGCTTGGTCAGACGATTGCTGCCCGGGCGGTTTTAATTAAGTCTTTTAATCGTTTGAGACAGCGCGACAGGGTGGCGCTGGTCGTGTTGGCATTGTTATGCTCCCACTCCTGTTGTATTTCTTCGAGGCTTTTTTCCATGAAATACCGCTGCACCAGCATCTCCCGGCATTGGCCCGACATCGTTTTCATGGCGGTGTGCAAGAATTCTCTTTTTTCAGAATGGCCGTGATTTTCAGGAAAATCGCTCCAGGAAGTGTCGTGTCGGAGCACCTCATCGATCTTGTCCTTCCAAAGCATGCGTTTTATTTTGCGTCGGTCATTCAGGAGGCGTTTGTACCCCACAGAAAACAGCCATACCCGGGCCTCGTAGCGCAGAGCGGTTAGTTTTCCTGACATCACCTGCGTATAAAAAGCAATCACGGCATCCTGCCAGGCATCCTCCAGGTCATGCCTGTTGACATCGAAACGGCGGCCGGCCCAACGGAAAAAATCTGCCCGGTAACGTGTGTACAACTCTTCCACTGCCTGCGTCTGGCCAGAGCGGAGCGCATTTATGACGTCGTCGTTGTGGGGGCGGGGCACTTGCATGGGGGTGGAGGACTGCTTTTTAGTGCCAATGTATTGCGTTTTGCGTCGGGTTGTCAAGTTTTTTTTGGCATGCCTGCCCCTCGTTTACCGGTACCACATTCGAAGATAAATCCTTCCCGTTTCTCCAACCGCACGAATGATGCAGAAGTCTCGCCGTGCTGCCTGTTTTTACAGGAAAGTTGCCGGCGGGCGTTCTCACCACACGTTTCAATCCGCCAGCAGTTTCTGTATTCGTTTTGTGGGCCCTGGGCACAGCGTTTTGTGGCAATTCATGCAGGCCGTGGCCATGAGTTTAAACTGTTCGGTGGCCTTGGCGGGCGAGGATTTTTTGAGCATTTTTACCGATTCGATGTAGGAACCGGCCAACGCTTTATACTCCGGAGATGCTACTTTTTCCGGTTCGGTGGCGGCGGCAGTGAGTATTTTTTTGGCGTCTGCTTTTAGTCTGGGCTTATGGCCGAGCGCAATTTCTTGCCTGGCAAGCGCTGCTTCATTGTAGAGTTCGTTCATCAAAACGGCCAGATCACTGCTGCCGTTGGGGTTGGTATCATTCCCGGTGGCGGTATTGTCATGGACTGTTGAACAGGAGAGTACGAACACGGCAGCGAGGATGGCAAGGGCGGTGGTCTTCAAGTACATGGTGGCGCAATTTTTGGGCAAAATTAGAACAATTCGACCGTATCATCTGGGTGGTCGTAATTGGCGGCGTTTAGTTCGTAGGGGAAGGTTTCTGCCGGATTCCGGTGGGAATATGGTCGGGAGGCCGGTCCGCGGATTCCGGTGGGAATATGGTCGGGAGGCAAAGCCCGATAGATTGTTCAAACGAGGCATAGCCTCGCTCGAGCGGGGTTTCTGCCGGATTCCGGTGGAAATATGGTCGGGAGGCAAAGCCCGATAGATTGTTCAAACGAGGCATAGCCTCGCTCGAGCGGGGGCGGGGAGTTATGCCCGACAGCGATTCGCTCATCTTCCTGTTAGGAAAAGTTTCTATGACCCGGACTGCTTACGATCGAAGGGTTCCAAAACTGGACTACGAACAAAAACGATTTATCTGGGCCGAAAATGACACCTGATAATCCGCTTTTCCCACAATTTCAACAACCCTTTCGCCGATCAAAAATTTTTATGGATTTTTGACCGCCGAGGGTATTGAAATGTGGAAAAAGGCATCACAAAAACTCCAAACGCTTTTGATCCAAATTATTCTTTGACTACGCGGTGAAGACCTTGACCAGACACACTTTTTGAAACATTACCATTAAAAGCAAAAAAAATGAGCAAAATCGCACTGATAATATTACTTCTCTTTATATCTAAAGTAGGTTTGGCCCAAACAAAAAGCACTGATCGTTTAGGGGGAGTTGACTTTTATGTTCATCAGGAGGTAACCAATGCAAATGGAGAAATAGAACAACAATTGATTGAACTTTGGAAGGGCTATATATCCGAAGGAAGATTCCAGGATTCAAATTCTCCCTATTGGTCATTTGAGTATACGAAAGTGCCTGACGAAAATTTTTGGGCTATTGGGATAAATACACTTAATAATAGAGATTATAAAGTGCAATGTAAAATTATCGGAATATTTGAAGTTGAAAATGGCTATTGGTCTTTGATTAGTTCGTTTTCTCATTTAAACAGGGATTCGGGCGAAATTCATTTAGACGTAATTTCAGCCGTCTACGCAAAGAAAATTAACGATAAATACTTATTGATTAGCAGTGCAGAATTTTTAAAGACAGTCTTTGAGCATCATAAAGTTGGAAGCATCAATTACTATGTTCATCCATTTCACAAGTTCAAAATAGAGGAAGCCGAACGAATGCAGGAATTCAATGAAAAAATGGCTAAGGAGTTTGGAGTAGAGCCGCTTGCATTTGACTATTTCGTTGCTCGTAACGCGAGAGATTTAGCCAGAACCTGGGGATATGAATACATGAACCGAATGTACAACCCATCAGGAAAAGGCGGAATAGCGAGTTGGAGAAACATGACCATTTATTCGGGGAATAATTCGTCTTACTACCCACATGAGTTAGTGCATCTTTATACTTATCATGTCGTCCCGAAAGATCCCCATCTGTGGGTAGGAGAAGGAATTGCAACATTTTTTGGAGGCAAATCGGATTATTCGCTTCATTGGCATTTACTGAAATTAAAAGCATTTCTTGCCGGCAATCCTCTGTTTGACCTATCTGATATTTCAAAACTCAAAATGGATATACCAAATGGAGAACACGTTTCTGATTTACGTTATGTAATCGGAGGAGTACTTATGAGAAATATTTACGAAAAAGAAGGCATTAAAGGTTTAACGGATGCATTGGAATATGGTACAACAGATGAAGACTTTTACCGATTACTTTACGACAAGTTGGAGGTTACAAGAAATAAATTTGATGAATATATTAAATTGGAAATGAAGAAATACACAGAACAATAGATCAACTCCATTAAGTGTAATAACCACGATTTGACCTGACAGTTGGTCAAATTGTTCATTGAAATTTAGGGATAGAATTTGTGTTTGTTGTTTGCAGTTTCGTGCCATCCGCCCCTGATGGAAAGCCCCCGCCAAAGCGGCTTCTAAGGGGGCGTTTCCATCAGGGGCGGCTGTCAGGAAATGCTCAATTCACCCACACTCTACCCCCAACACCGTCATTGCCGCGATAAATTCATTGTCTACATTCACTTTGCGTGCCTGGGAGGTAAAAGCCAGTTTCTCCTTGTTGGTATAGTCGATCAGTTCCATCTTCAGCTCGTGTTTGCCTTTGTGGCTTTTGCAGAGGGCTTCGATTTTGTCGAGCAGATCGGCAGTAAGCGTCTCTACCGGGATGCGCAGGGTGACGGATGACGTTTTTTCCGCACCGACGGTTTCGAGCAGGCGAACGTCGGATACCCTGAATTCCATCTCGTCGGAGTTGTACCGCTGCTTTTGTTCTCCGGTGATGTACAGGCTGGCGCCTTCTTCAAAAAATGACTTGAATTTTTGGTAGGTCTCGCTGAACATGGTGATTTCGAGACTGCCGGTATAGTCCTGTACGGTAAATCGCCCCCATCCCGTGCCTTTCTGGCTGATGCGGTGTTCGGATTTCAATACAAAGCCGGCGATGTTGACCTTCCGGTTCTGGAAATTGTCGATCTTTTCGAGCGGGGTGGCGAAGTTTTCCCACTCATAGCGGAAATCGTCGAGCGGGTGGCCGGAGAGGTAAATACCGACGACGTCCTTCTCTTTTTGCAGTTTCAGGATCAGGTTCCAGGGCTCTGCCTTGGGCAACGGTGGTTCGGGTATGCTCACCGTGTCGGACAGGTCGCCAAATAGCGAATTGGTCGACATGATCTTGTCTTCCTGGTGGGCTGCGCCGTATTTCAGCAGGTGTTCGATGAATGTTTCAAATTTGTCCGACGGCTGGAAAAAAACGGCCCGGTTGGGCACCAAACTATCGTAGGCGCCGGCAAAAGCGAGACTTTCCAATACTTTTTTGTTGACGGTACGCAGGTTGAGCCGGCGCATAAAATCAAAAATCGAAGTGAACGGCCCGTTTTCTTTCCGCTCGGCGATGAGTGTTTCCACTGCCGCTTCGCCCACGCCCTTTACGGCGCCCATACCATAACGGATATCGCCTTTTTTGTTCACGGAGAAGTTTACCGCCGATTCGTTGATGTCGGGACCCTTTACATTCAGGCCCATGCGCTTGCATTCTTCCAGGAAAAATGTGATTTTCTCGATATTCGACTGCGAGTGGGTCAGCACCGCAGCCATATACTCGGAAGGGTAGTGGGCCTTCAGGTAGGCGGTCTGGTATGCCACAAAAGCGTAACAGGTGGAGTGCGATTTATTGAAGGCATAGGAAGCGAATGCTTCCCAGTCGGTCCAGACTTTTTCCAGTTTCGCTGCCGGATGCCCTTTGGCTACGGCGCCTTCGATAAACTGGCCCTTCATCTTGTCGAGCACCGCCTTCTGCTTCTTGCCCATGGCTTTGCGCAGCACGTCGGCGTCGCCTTTGGAAAAGCCGGCGATTTTTTGTGACAGCAGCATGATTTGTTCCTGGTAGACGCAATTATGCAGGATGATATTGTTGCCTACGAAGTTGTGTATGCCATCAACTGTAATGTCGTACACCAACTCCTCACCGGCAGGGACAATTTCTACAATCTCTTCCCAGCGGACATTCAGGTGACGGCTGGTACGCGGCAGGTCGAGTACTTCCGCCAGCGGAGATGCAGTGTGCGCAGCAATGCGCGGGCGGGATTTGTTCAGGGTATTAAAATGCTGGCGGCTAAACCCATATGTATCCATCAATTTGCGTTGAGAACCATTCCATGCCCTTTCAACTTCATTAAAGAAAATGGTTCTGGACAATGCATCCCTGGATTCATTACCGGTCAGTTCGCGTTCGGGCATTTTTTTAGACACCAGAAAAGGCGCGATCTTATCTGAGAATGCTTTAAGGTTGTATACTGATACCTGGTACGCCGTGACATCTTCCTGGCGGCGGTTGTTGAAATACCGGGTTTCATAGGCTGTGGAATATATGCCAAGGCGAAGCAACAGTGTTTGTACGTCAGTCGCCAGTTGCAGCGATATGGTCTTTAAGAAACATATTTTTTCTCCGACATGACCATCGCAGTCCCAAAGAGAGGCCAAAAAACATCCGATTTGGGACTCACTTAATCCAAAGACAAACTCAGGAACAAACTTTTCACCCGATCGACAGCCTCCTTTTTTTGTTTTAAGTCCATGTTCGCGCAGCATTTGAACCAGCGAGTTGGTTTCATGGTAATGCTTTTTATCCTTACCTGCCACCATAACGCGTGTAACGCCGCGGACTTGCTGAAGTGTTCGCGGTTCCAGGCGTTCAAAAGCATCCAGTGCAGTTTTGTATTCTTCAATTAATGCCTTGTCTTTCGAAACGAACTCTGCGGTTGCGCCGTGACCGGACAATGCGCCGTCGGCAAGCAAATAGGCAAGCACGCGCAATTTATTTGCGTCGAATGATTGATGATCCGCGGCATAAAGCTGACGTGGTGTGGCGATATGGTCTCCCGGATGCAATTCGCCTATTTCACGCCATCCATTTTCTGTAAGCACCCGGTGATTGGATGTCATTTTTACACTTGAGCCGTTCTTCAGTTTTACCCGGAGCACGGGCTTTTTACCATTGCAAACCCAATACGTTACGGGTGCTTTTCGCGGCTTCAGGTTTTCATCAACGCCCTGTACATAAAAATTTCCAACACGATTTTCCAGTGCATCTATCCGCACTCTTTTCCCGGTTACAGCATCGTAAACAAGCGTATCGCCTGCTACGCAAATTCCGAACGTATCCTTGAGATATTCCTCCATATCCGGCAGGTCGTACGTCACAGCCTGCCGCCCGTGTTTGCGCGCGATAAAGTCGGGGATATATTCCAGCGGGCCGGGCCGGTACAGGGCGTTCATGGCGATGAGGTCGTCGAATTTGTCGGGCTTGAGGTCGCGCAGGTATTTCTGCATGCCGGCGCTTTCAAACTGGAAGGTGCCGTTGGTTTCACCGCGCTGGTATAGTTCGTATGTTTTAGGGTCGTCGAGGGGTATGGTGTCGATATCGATCTTAACGCCGTGGTTCTGCTCGATCAGCCGCAGCGCATCGCGGATGATAGTGAGGGTTTTCAGTCCCAGGAAGTCCATCTTGATGACCCCCGAGTCCTCGATGATGGAGCCCTCGTATTGGGTTACCAGCAGGTCGGAGTCTTTGGCCGTGGCCACCGGTATGATCTCCGTCAGGTCTTTTGGCGCGATGATGATACCTGCCGCGTGGATACCCGTGCCGCGGACGGAGCCCTCCAAGACCATCGCTTCCTTGAGCACGGTACTTTCCGGTGTGCCGGTTGCGTCGAGGTATTCCCGCAGTTTTTTGATGTTGTCGATATCGTCGCCGCCGAGGGATTCCTTTTCGCGCAGCGAGCCCTCGCCGTCGATGGGCGCTGTGAGCACGCGTTTGAGGGAAATGCCGGGTTTGTCGGGCACGAGTTTGGCCAGCACGTTCGACTGGTCGAGGGGCAGGTCAAGCACGCGCGCCACGTCTTTGATCGACATTTTGGCGGCCATGGTGCCGTATGTAATGATCTGGGCGACCTGTTGTTTGCCGTATTTTTCCACCACATAGTCGATGACCTTCTGCCGGCCCTCGTCGTCGAAATCAGTATCGATATCGGGCATCGACTTCCGGTCGGGGTTAAGGAAGCGTTCGAACAGCAACTGGTACTTGATCGGATCGATATTGGTGATGCCGATACAATACGCCACTGCACTACCCGCTGCGGAGCCGCGGCCGGGACCAACAAAAACACCCAGGTCGCGACCCGCCTTGATAAAGTCGGATACGATAAGGAAGTAGCCTGCAAACCCCATTGTTTTGATGGTGTGCAGTTCAAAATTCAGACGCTCTTCAATCTCGGGGGTGATATCCTTGTAACGCTCCCTGGCCCCTTCGAAAGTCATGTGGCGCAGGTAGTCGTCCTGGGTCTGGTAGCCCTGCGGGATGACAAAGTTCGGGAGCAGGATGTCTTTTTTGAGTTTCAGGTGCTCGCACTTGTCAACGATCTCAATGGTATTATCGAGCGATTCGGGTACATCCTTGAACAACTCGCCCATTTCCGCCTGCGTCTTGAAGTAAAACTGGTCGTTCCAGAAGGCGAAACGCCCGCCTTTCATCACGGTACCTTCCTCCACAAATTCCCGGATAGCCGGCGTCGCCTGCTTTTCACCGGTATTGATACAAAGGAGGATATCGTGTGCGTTCCAGTCTTTCTGGTCTACATAGTGGGAGTCGTTGGTACAGATGACCTTGACGTTGTATTCCTTCGCCCAACGCAGCAGCACCTCGTTTACCTGGTCCTGCTCCTGCATTTGGTGGCGCTGGATTTCGATATAATAGTCTTCGCCGAAAATATTGTACCACCATTCGAACTCCTTGCGGGCTTCCTCCTCTCCTTTTCGCAGAATAGCCTGCGGCACCATGGCGCCTATGCAACAGGTGGTGGCGATCAGGCCCTCGTGGTATTGGAGGATCAATTCCTTGTCGATACGCGGAAATTTGCCGTACAGACCTTCCATGTAGCCCAGGGAACAGAGTTTTACCAGGTTTTTATACCCTTCAGCATTTTTGGCCAGAAACAACTGGTGGTAGCGTTTGTCGCGGTCTTCTTTGGTAAACGTGCGCCGGTGCCGGTCGTTTACGACATAAAACTCACAACCAACGATGGGTTTCACCCCTTCGTGTTTGGCTGCTTCGGCCACAAACTGGAACACACCGAACATATTGCCGTGGTCGGTGATAGCGAGCCCCTTCATGCCGTCGGCAGCGGCTTTCTTGAACAGGGCCGGAATACTGGCGGCCCCGTCGAGCAGGGAGTACTGGGTATGGCAGTGGAGGTGGGCAAAGTTTGGCATGACTTGTATATTGTATACCGGAATGTTATTCCAGATGAGTGTTTTCCCGTATTCTCGTATACCGGAATGTTATTCCGGATGAGTGCTTTCCTGTATACCGGAATGTTATTCCGGTTGAGCGCTTTCCCGTATACCGGAATGTTATTCCGGATGAGTGCTTTCCCGTATACCGGAATGTTATTCCGGTTGAGTGCTTTCCTGTATACCGGAATGGTATTCCGGTTGAGTGCTTTCCCGTATACCGGAATGGTATTCCGGTTGAGTGTTTTCCCGTATACCGGAATGTTATTCCGGTTGAGTGCTTTCCTGTATACCGGAATGGTATTCCGGTTGAGTGCTTTTCTGTATACCGGAATGGTATTCCGGTTGAGTGCTTTTCTGTATACCGGAATGGTATTCCGGTTGAGTGTTTTCCCGTATACCGGAATGGTATTCCGGTTGAGTGCCTTTCGTTGATACCGGAATGTTATTCCGGGGTTGAGTGCTTTCGGAATACCATTCCGGGCCGGAATACCATTCCGGGGTACAGGGTTGAGTTGTTTAGTCCGGAATACCATTCCGGGGTACAGGGTTTGGGTTGTTTAGTGCCGGAATACCATTCCGGGGTACAGGGTATGTCGTATTGAGTCCCGGAATACCATTCCGGGGTACAGGGTTTGGGGGGTTGTGCCGAATACCGGGTCAGGTTGGTTGTTTGCCGGAATACCATTCCGGGGTACAGGGTTTGGGTTGTTTAGTACCGGAATACCATTCCGGGGTACAGGATTCGGGGGTGCCGGAATACCATTCCGGGGTACAGGATTCGGGTGGTTTTGTGCCGGAATACCATTCCGGGGTACAGGGTTTGGGTGGTTTTGTGCCGGAATACCATTCCGGGCGGGTTGTGGGGGGGGTACAGGATTCGGGTGGTTTTGTGCCGGAATACCATTCCGGGGTACAGGGTTCGGGTTGTTTAGTACCGGAATACCATTCCGGGGTACAGGGTTTGGGTTGTTTAGTACCGGAATACCATTCCGGGGTACAATCAAAGCAGTTTGGGTTTACAAAAAGTATGCGGCCATTCTTGCCATTCCTGAACGAATCCTGCTTTTACAGGGTTTCGCAAAATGTAGTTCAAAATTCGATAAAATTCCGCTTCATCTCTAACGATATGATCATAACTTTCTTCTTCCCAAAACGGCAATCCGGTACGCCCTAGTAATTTGTTGCTCTTGATAGCCGAGTTTTTCTTCAAATGTTGCATTACTTTGAACAAAACTGGTACATCCGGTAGCAAGGTCATCATCATATGAACGTGATTAGGCATAATGGTGTAGGTGTGCAAATCGTACTGTTTACCGTCGCGGTATTGTATCGCCTCAGATACTATTTCTGCCACAGCCTTTTCCCGCAACCAATACGGCTCATTCGGATTCGTGTCCAGAAATGCATCAGTGGCTGAAAAAAGCCGTTTTTGTTCGGTATATACGAGTTCTCGCCGTTCTTTTTGGGTCAAATCTTTTTGTTCCAAAATGCCTTTTTGCAACAGATTGTAATTTTCATGCAAACGCAAAATTACTTCTATCGGAATAGAACCGGCTAGCCGAAATGTCATAAAAAAAGTCGCCCCGGCTGGCTGGAAATGTGGAAGCTTTCGATGGTAAAAATGGGAGGTCAAGGATAAAATGGCTCAATAAGGTTAAGTTAAGGGATTACATTCAAAATTTGTCTTATTACACTGATACGGCACAAATTTAAAACAAAATGTAATAAAATATCCTTCGAACGGGTGCTTTTTTTTGAATCCGGAAAATATCCTCCAGTATTTTTAAGCCTGAACACCGTAATCGATTAATCTGGTACCCCGTACCCTCCCTTTCTATAGACAGGGGAGTCTCTGAAAACGTCTTTAACCATTGGACTTCCCGGTAAGAGCAATATGGTGCTACCTCTGAATGCATTGGACAGGATCGCACTATTCCGATTGCCGTTACAAGGTTTTGGCTTTGCAGGGCAAGTACCAGATCACCTGTCTTTACCCTACGGGCCCATACGCGCAAATCCCGGATGACTCGTGCATGGTATAATCGCTTCAGTCGTACCAACTCCTGGTCAAATTGCCCGGCGTCCCATATCCGGCAGTTTTTCCAGAAATCGCTTAACCGGCCTTCCGTATCAAATGGCAGGCAATTATCTTCAAAATTATACCCGGAATCTAATAAAATCTTGTCTGTTTGGACTAACCAGATAGTGGCGCCTCCGCTTACCAGCTTTCTAAGATGGGGCAATTGAAATGAGTTATTTTCAAAAAGACCAGATGCCCCGAATGCCTTGGCATCCGACACCTTAACTTGCGTAATCCGCCTTGCACCTTTTATTAAATGTTGGAATTCCTGATGGAATAAACCCACTGCGTTAGGATCGTCGGTGGCAACCAGGTTGTCGGCATTGTAGTTGACAGTCCAGTTAAAGGAGCCGGAAAGAAGCAAACGGTCGTCAATGATAGCGAACTTATGGTGCATCAGTCCTTGATTCCGATAGGCGAAGAGTTGACCGCCTGATTGGATAAATCGCTGAAAGTCAAGCCCATCTTGTCTGATATTACGATGGTCGTATTCAATCAGCAGTTGGATATCAATGCCACGGCGTAGTTGCGACAACAATACATCGAATATATTGGAATGTGTGAACCAGCAAACGGCAATCCGAATCCGATTTTGCGCCTTTAAAAGGTAGGCGCATACCTGCGCCGGCAGGTGTTGAAAGTAGGCGGAGGTCATATTTTATTCAGGTTTCCGGGTAAAGATAACACAAAAATCCCCTGTCCGGTACGCCGGACAGGGGCCGCTTATATTCATTAATTCAACTGTTACAAGGTTGCCAGTACGCCCGCCTGGACTGAGAAGGTATTGATCTTTGCCGGTGTCGGACCGATACCTTTCTGCCCGATGGCATGCCGGTAAGCAGGCTCGATATAGGCTGCAAAGTGCCTGTTGATTGGATGTTCGATCCGGACTCCCAGGTCGGCAGTGGCGTAAAAGTTTGTATTGACTGCTCCGCCTTCCAGGACGCCACGGGCCTTCTGCCGCGATTTGGGCTGCTGGCCAGGGGCAAAATTGGGGTCGGGCGGCGCCTGGCCGGGGTAATAGGTTGACCTGTAGTGGTAACTTTTATCCATGGCAACGTTCATCGTCGCGCCTGCCGTAACCAGGGCCGTAGCCTGGCCAATCTGGGCGACACGGCGGGTTGCTTTGACCGGAACCGACAATATGTCGACGTTTACGGTGTGCGCATAGATGCCGTGGTAACCATTCAGCGTGTTGCCTTTATAAATTTCTTCCACGTGTTTGGGCTGATAACGCTTATGATTGTAGGCAATGCCTGCTTCTACGCCCCATTTGCCTGCGCGGTATCCAACGGCGATGCCGCCGCCGTATCCGTTACCATTGTTGGAGTAAGCTTCCCCGCTGATGTAGTTGCGGTCAAAATTGGCAAAAGTGGTGGCGTAAAACCGGCTTTGCCTGGGCGACTTGATCTGCGCCACAGGCCGCATAAATGAGCGGTTTTCGGTGGTTTCCACGGGTTGCCCCAAAAGAATAGGCAGGGTAATGATATCGGGCAGGGAAGCCCAGTGTTCGGGCGTAGTGGAAAAAGGACTGAGTGTCGACTCGAGCGGCGCAAGCGCATCTGTAAACGGCGATAAGGGCAAACCGTTTTCGGCGACTTCAAAGGCAGAATTTGCATAGAAATCAGCCTGTTGGGTGTTCGCCGGCATTCCATTCAGACCCGAATTGTCAGCCTCGGCAGCAGCAAACGGTAGCTCTGAGGTTTTCTTGTTTTTATGTTTCAAAGTCCCGTCAGCCTGTGGCCTGTGCATAGCAGGCTGGCTGTTGTATGGCAAGGCAGGTGTGCCGGTATGGTGTAACAATCCTTCAAGGTTGAGCAGCAACAGTAAGAAAATGGCTGCCTCGGCAGTTTTGGTAATCCATATTCTGCGACGTACGCGGGCAGTGCTGTCCATTCGGTTGGCCAGCATTTCCCAATGAGCAGGCTGGTATGGCGCTTCCAGTTTGCCAAGTGCATTTTGGGCAATCTTGTCCAGCGGCGATGCAGGCTCTGCTCCGGGCATGGCGTTCATGCGCTGTTCCAGGATATCCCAGGAAGCGGCGTCGTAAGGCGCCTCCAGTTGTTCCAGAGCGGACTTCAATCGCGAATCAAAATTTTTATCAGTCATGGCAGTAAGCGCCGGGTTTGATTTATGTGATAGGATTAAATGGTATGGTCTCCCGGCCGGAATTCAAATTCCATACGCCGGGCGGTAAAATGTTCCTGAAGTTTTGTCCGTGCCTTGACGAGGTTGCTTCGGGAGGTGCTTTCGGTGATTTGGAGGGCATCTGCAATTTCTTTGTGCGAGTACCCTTCCACGACATACAGGTTGAAAACAGCCCGGTAGGCCGGCGACAACTCCTGAACGGCGCCGAGTATCTCTTGTTCCGTAAGGTTGCTGAGCACATCAGGGGTGTCGTTCGACAGGTGATGCGCATCGTTAATGTCTTCGGTTCGGCGGCGAATGGTTTTGCGGTAGTAGTCGATACAGGTATTGACAATAATAGTACGTATCCAGGCAGGAAGCGACGTGCCGGGCCTGTACCGCCCAATGTGCTGGAATACTTTGATGAACCCTTCGTGCAGCAGATCCAGCGCTTCATCGCGGGAGCCGGCGTATCGCAAACAGACCCCCATCATTTTACCATAGTACTGTTCGTACAACTGCTGTTGGGCCCAGCGCTCCTGGCGGGTAAGGGCTGCTACGAGGTCTGTTTCGGCTCGTTCCAATTTGAGGGCGAAATCCATGTGTTGATTTCCGTTGGAAAGTTAATAAGACGATTCCGTTCGACAAAACCGGCGCTTATTTGGCTTTAATCCCAAACAAAACGACAAGACGGTTTCGAACGCTGCCTGTAATGGCGCAGCGGATGGTAAAATGGATGCCTGGCCGTGGGCCGGACAGTATCAGGTAAGGGTAGTTTTCCGAGGTGTCGGTGGCAATTGTGCGACTTATGCTGTTTTTTGTTTTAACAAACGCGTTGTTACTCCTTGATATTCATGGTTATAGAAAAAAATAAAACAAAATTGGAAAAATAATAAACATAAATTGTTTTAAATAATGGGAAAGCGACTTACATTTGTGGGCGCCGCAGGGAAAAACAAAAACATTACACTTAATAATAACCGCACTTCGTCATGGGAGCTACAAAAAGGAATTCTGAGACGGAAACATTCGGAACGCAGCATAGAACCATCAGTACAAACAGGCGCCAGCAAAGGCCGGTTTCTGACTACAGTCTGGACAAACCGTGGAGCAGTACACCGAAGGAGCCTTCCCTCGATTCCTTGTTCCGGCAGCTTTGGCTTGGTCTAAGACGAAAATGTACCGCTTTTGGCTTTCAGTTTCAGCAACGGACGGGTGTCTTGTTTCAGAAACGGGTGGTGCTCAATGCCAGTCTGGTTTGTGCCGTCGTATTTGTGTATTTTCATCTTGACGATGCCCGAACCGTGGATGATCAGGTCATTACACCTGCTGCACAGGGGGTCGGTATTACATTTGACGAAAGCGCACCGGTTGAATACAGTGGCTCGAAACCAACGAAGACGGCGAAACGAAAAAATGAAGCAGCACCGGTGAGCCGGAACGAGTTGACGCCTGAAATGACCATCGGCTACATCAACCGGTTCAAGAATATTGCGGTGAAGGAGATGAACAAGTACGGTATACCTGCCAGTATCAGTCTGGCTCAGGGGCTGATTGAAAGTCGTGCCGGCACCAGCAAACTCGCCGTCAGTAACAACAACCACTTCGGGATGAAATGCTTTTCCCGAAATTGCAAAAAAGGCCATTGCTCCAACTTTACTGATGATACCCACAAGGATTTTTTCCGGAAATACGGTTCTGCGACCGAAAGTTGGGAAGCGCACAGCCGGCTGATCAGCACCGGCAGGTACGCCAAATTGAAAAAACACGGCCGCGACTATCGGAAATGGGCTTATGGGTTGAAATCGATTGGCTATGCCACTGACAGAACCTATGCGGAAAAACTCATAGGTATAATCGAACGCTATGACCTGTACAATTACGACAGGTAGCCATCCTTTCCTTCAAAAATTCAATACCTAAAAATGAAAAACAGTTGTATCCTTTTGCTGCTTGCCTTTGTGCTGCTGTCGGGTTGTCGAAATTGCCCGTTTCAGGATAAACCCGTCACCCCCGAAATTTCGCTTGCCAGGGAAAAACCGGCGGCCCGGTTACCCTGGCGTGTGATAAAGGGAGAGCGGGTTGCACAACTCAGCCTTGCACGTAAAGCACAAATTTCTCGTCAAAAAACGGCTCGGTGAATTTCTCCCGGATCGGGAAAATTTCCGTGTAGTTCTTGCCCTTGCCTGGAAGGGCATCTGTTTCCTTGCGCAAATCGCCGCCCTTCAGCGCGATGATGCCATTGGGATAGGCGTGTTTGTGCCTGGTTTTCAGCAGTTTTTTGCTCCAGTTCAGCAACTTGTCGATGGGCGCCACACCTCGAGAGAGCACAAAATCAAATTGCCCGAACATTCTCAATTCCTCAACGCGGGCGTGCCGGGCTTCTACGTTTTTCAGGTCCAGCGCCGCCGCTATTTCCTGCACTACCCTGATCTTTTTGCCGGTGCCGTCGACGAGTGTAAATGACACCGCAGGGAACATAATGGCAAGCGGGATACCCGGAAAGCCCCCTCCGGTGCCCAGATCAAGCACCCTGGCATCAGGCTTGAATTGAAAAAATGCGGCTACGGCCAAAGAATGCAGGATATGGCGTTCTTCAAGGTTTTCAATATCCTGCCTGGAGATGACATTGATCTTGTCGTTCCATTCTGAATAGAGGGCGGGCAGGCGTTCAAAAAGGGCAACCTGTTTGGCGGGAAGGTTCGGAAAATATTTTTTTAGCAGGTCCATTGGTCCAGTTATTCGGAAAGGTGTTTCAGCATTCGGTCTGCCTGCCCCCTGCGTATGGAGTCACGGGCGTTGGTTCGTGCCCTGTCTACAGCCCGCACGGCTTTTTCTTTCAGGAGCGGATTGGTTTCGGCGAGTTGTACGATGGCCAGCGCCTGATACCAGTAGATGTCGTCGCCAAAATGCTCCAGGTCTTCGATTTTTGAAAAACATTCCAGCGCGAGTCCGGGTTTTTCCTGTTGGAGTGCAATTACGCCGATGTAAAACAAGGCGTCGGAATGGCAAACCGTGAGTGAATCTTCCAGTATTCCGAACAGCGTGTTTGTTGCCGTTTCAAAATCTCCCGATGTATAGTAGCCATCGGCCTGCCGGAGCAGGAATTCGCACTGGTTGGGCCGGGCGGTGACGGAGTCGTTGCCCCGTTCCGGACCGTACCGCTGTGACAGGTCGGCCATAAGACTTTCCGGCGGCCGGAAATTATCGTCGTACACCTCGGCAGGTGTCATGGTGCGGTTGAGGTAGACATAAAAGATATACCCCAGGGTCAGCGCAATAAGGGCGAAAAATATATTTCGCGGTGTATTGCTCCGGTTTCCGGATGAGCGGTCGTCGTTTTCAGTCTGTTCCAGCGCGCGTAGTTTTTGCCACACCCGGCAAGGCGCTTCATCTGTGAACTCGCCTTTTTTCCACCTGTCAATGTTACTTCTGGTAGCCCGCAAGGCTGCCGCGTCGGGGACGGCCGTTGCCGTCAATGCGGATAGTTCGTCCGGTTCAGGGGCAGGCTGGCCTTTTTCCTGTAACCAGTCGGCAAAATGTGCCAGTGCAAACTCCACAATCTGGTCCGGAACCGGGATGTCCGGATTCAGGTTTTCCAGTCCGGCCTGAGCGGATGCTTCCACAATCGCAGTCTGAAAAAAGACCCTTGCTGCTGCTTCACTGCCTCCTGCAGCGGTCACGGCACGAGTTGCCGGTCTGCGGAATTCGCGATAAACAGTTTCCAAAACAGCGGGGTCCGCTGATTGTAAACCTTTGATATACTGGTCGTTGGATAGGTTGTCCGCTTGTTGCTCCACGTTGTAATTTTGTGCCAAATATAAAAAAAAGAGCCAGGACATTTCTGCCCCGGCTCTATGAAAACACCTAAAACCCTATTAACTAACCTTATGAAAACAACTCTTTTGAGAATCGGTTTAACCGATTTCGATAGTTTTTACTACTGGTTTGGATTCTTCTTGCTTCCCGATGGTGACATTCAGGATACCGTTTTCGTAAACAGCAGCAATCGCTTCCTGGTTCACGGTTTTGGGCAATTTAAAGGAACGGCTGAAAGATGCCACCGAAAACTCTCTGCGCGTAAAGCGCTCACTGGTTTCCTGTGTTTTTGCCTCGTGTTTGCCCGAGATGGTGAGCAAATCCTGCTCGACCTTGACCTCAAAATCCTGCTTGTCGAATCCGGGCGCTGCCAGGGATACTTTAAAGGCATTTTCGGATTCCACAACATTTACGGCGGGCTGGTAAGGAAGCGTATCATTCCCAACGAAGTCACCGAGCGAACGATTAAAGAACTCGTCGAGGAAACCGTTGAAAAGGGGTTTGGTTGAGGGGAAGGGTTGGAATTTTACGACGTTCGTCATTTTTTAACAATTTTATGGTTTAAGACTGTTTGAAAAGTGGTGTGCGGGTTTTGAATTAAACCGGCTGTTTCCCCTTTTTCAATCGCCGTGCCATTGACCCAAACCCGATTTTTTGGCAGCATTTGGCCAATAAAAAATGCCATTTTGTCTGGCTGCTCAAACAGTGTATGACAAAATGGCATTAACTAAAATAGCCGGGGTCTCTTTCGCCTGACGGTACTATTTGATCACTCTTATTTTCATTTTCACATCTTTCAGCGGACGGTCACCGGCGCCAGTTTGTGTGGCGGCAATTTTGTCGATCACATCCAGTCCCTTGATCACCCTGCCGAACACTGTGTAGTCGCGATCAAGGTGTGGCGTGCCGCCGAGTTCAAGATATTCCTTGCGCTGTTCGGGGCTGTAATGAAAGTTTTTCATGCTTTCTACCTGGTTGAGCGTTTGTTCGCTGACTTGCTGGCCCTGAACGATATAAAACTGCGAACCCGACGATTTTTTTTCGGGATTGTTGGTGCGGGCTGCCGACAGTGCGCCCTTGATGTGGAAAAGTGAATCCACAAATTCTGCGGGTATCTGGTAACTGGGTCCGCCCATACCGAGCATCTGGCCGGCTGGGGCGTTGCGCGATTGCGGGTCGCCGCCCTGGATCATAAAACCGTTGATGACACGGTGGAACAACAGGTCGTTGTAATAGCCTTCTTCGGCCAGTTTGATAAAATTATCGCGGTGCTTGGGCGTGGCGTTGTATAGCTCGGCCGTCATCGTGCCGAAGTCCGTTTCGATTTCCACGAGACAGCGCTCGGGTGCAGTTACCTGGATCATTTGTTTTTTTACAACTGTTTTTGAGCCTTTTGAGGCAGTGAGTGTGACGGTGTAATTGCCGCTATGCATATAACGGTGCGTGGGGTTCGCTTCCGTGGAAGTGGCGCCGTCGCCAAAATCCCAGGCATAGGTATCGGCTTTCAGGGATGTGTTGGCGAAAGCGACTTCTGCGGGTGCGACAAGTTTTTGCGCCGGCACGGTGAAGCTGGCCACCGGTTTGACTGCGCAGGAACCGAGTACAAATAGCGCAAATAGCGCCGGTAAGAATAATGGTTTCATGATCGAATAATTGTTGTGTTGTGTTTGGCAGGCAAGTGCCGGTCCGGGGTTTTTATGGCGCCCTGCTGCCGCGTCCGGTCCATTCACCTATTCATGGTGGATCGACCGGACGCGGCGCCAGGCATCCCCGTTGTGGCGGGCAAAATTAGGTCAACTCAATTGAAATTTACATGTCGGCCATTTTCAATATCGACCTATTTCAGTCTCCCCAGCCCCGCTTTCGCCTGTGCGTGCATGCTGCTGGCATATTCCTCCGGCTTTATACCCAGGCAACGCTGAAATGCGGCGCGCGCATTTACGGCATCCCTGAGCTCTTCATACAGCAGACCGAGTTGCAACGCTGCATTGCAGGCGAAGTACCACGGTTCTTTGGCGCCTTGCTCTACTGTTTTCATATACAGGCGGATGGCCTCGGGCCCGTTACCCATTTTGTGGGTGATGCGCCCCAGTCGATAGCTGTACTCCAGGTTTTTTTTGCGGTCGGAGGCGTAATTGCCGGAGACATCCTTCAACAGATCGAAGGCGCGCTGGTAGTAGCCCCCATCAAAAAGCAACCGCGCTTTGAGCAGCAGGAGATCGGGCACTTCGCCGCTTTTGGCCTCGCGCAATGCCGCCTCATCGCCCTCCGCACTTGAAGCGCCCTTTTTTTTCACATAGTCCATGTACATACGGTAGCCTGCACTGTTTCCGTTGACCAGGCGGTGCCAGGCCAGTTTTTGGTATGCCTCCTTAACGCCGTTTTCTCCCTTGTAATTATGGACAAAGGTCTCCAGCGGCTTGTTCGCATCAATGTCGAGGCGCCGGAGTTTTGCCAGACCAAGCATATAGTAGCGGTAGAGAAAGGGCTGGTACTGCGGCCCTTCCGGACTTTCCTGCAGGACTTGAATGGCCTCGTCGTTGTGCCCTGCGCGCATTGCGACGGTAGCAAAGGCATAGGCCGCAAGCGGATTGGTTTTGACGGATAATTTGCTGGATTTCAGGGTGTTCCATGCAATGTCGCTCTGGTTGTTCAGAAAAAGTTGGATAAACGCATAAGTAACAACGGCCTCCTCCTCGAATATGAAGTCGTTCTTTTTGGCGTAAGCCATCACTTCTTCCAGTTCTTTCAGCCCCTGTTCTGTGGTGCCGGTCATGCCGCCCAGGGCCTTTACCGCCCAGCGGTATTCTTCCGGGACATTGCCGATCATGGTATGCAGCAGGCCCAGGCTTTTTTTATTGGGAGCGAAGTCGGGAAACTTGCGCTGGTTTTCCTCCAACAAGGCATACGCCTGCTTGATATCGCTCATACTGGACAGAAATTCGCTATAGCGCCCCCTGGTAAATGCCCATTGCAGCCGTATTTCTGCCTGGGTATACAGGTACCACGGCGAGTTGGACGGACCGCGGGCGATCTTTTCAAGCCGTTTTTCCATGTTTTTGGCCAGTTGCTGGTACTCCGACTTGTTGTCGTTGACAAAAATGGTCATAAAGTCGAGGTAGTTCTCGACGAAAATGCCGATCAGGTTGTCGGGCTCCTTGCTTTTCATCAAGGCAAGAGCGCTGCGGGCTTCGCCGAAACGCAGGCTCACGGCCTTTTGGTAAGCCTCGCGTGAAGTGGCGGAAAAAGCGAAATAGGCAACGCCCTGTGGATCGGCCCGGAGTTGGCACGTCAGCAAGAGGGCGCCGGCGATTACAAAAAATCGTCTGAGGGATCGAATCATGGGTTGAATAATAGAAAAGGATGGAGGGTAACGCCTATTTGTTGATTACCCTGCCTAAAAAAAGGTAATAACGGTTGAATGCTGCCTTCGATAGCCAGAATATCGGCCAAAGCAGGACGACCATCACCGGTATGCCTACAACGAACCGCAATAAATAGGCCGAAAGGGCTTTTCGACGGAGAAAATAGAGGTCCAGTACCAACAGCAGGGCCACTCCAATTGGTAATTTATTGGCTAATATGCCGGCAACAAGGGCATTCGGATTGACACCAATCAGCCAAAAGACGAACACCGCCAAAATCGCTACACTTGCGTAAAAAGACCATTTGAAAACAGGCGACAGGGCAAACAACTTTCCAAAAAGGGTTTCGGAAGCATCCAGCGTTTTGATGAGATGCAGGTTTTTCTCCGGTTCATTGTGCGACACGCTGATGCGCTCAAACTGCCAGCCGGAGGAGTTGGCCGGTTCGAGGTGCGTGAACTGGCTCGCTTTCCCTTTGGCCAGTTCATAGTTTGTCATCTTGTAGCCGGCATACATGAGCGCAAAGGCTTCCGTCTGGTGAAAGGAATCGAGGTCGGTGCGCACTTTAGCCAAACAGGCCTGCACCGTTTTGCGTATTTCATAGGGCGTCAGGTCGTTATGCTCGTCGGTCTCGTCCAGTATGAATTCGTACTTGTCGTCGCACGGGTACCAGTCGATTACCTTCGAAGGAAGGCCCTTGGTAAGGTGCATCAGCAGGTAACCGCGTACAAGGCCTGATGTCTGGCGAGCCTTGAGGTCGAAAAAGACATAATCCCGCAGCCGCTCCTGGAGAATGGCATTGGTGCGGCCTGCTACCTGGAATGCCCAGTCGTCCGGCTGATCCTGTGCCACCATTTGTCCGCAGGCGTCACTGACAATCAACGAATTACATTCTTGTTCCAGCAGGGTGTTGACGCCCTGATTGTCAAAAACGCCGCCGTCGACCAGCCGGAGTGTCCGCCCCGGTTCGTACAGACCCTCAAACGTGACCGGTGCAAACAAACCGGGGACGCAGGAAGAGGCGCCTACGGCTGTGGCAAGCCGGACATGCCTGAATTTTTCGGGCGCCTCGGAGTAGTACATGCGCCGGTAGGTGGGGCGGGCGTCGAGTTCGTTGTTGATATAACCCGGAGGTTCGCCCATCCAGGAGGCCGTAAACTGCCAACAGTGGCCTGTGTTGAGGCTGGTGGCGTTGAGCACCAGCATCGGCGCCTTGTTGAGGCGCGTGGCATTGTCGCGGCGAATGCTGAAATCCGGCTGATCGAACGGCCGGATGATCAGGTCGTCCATATAGATATGTTTGTCGCTGCCGGATTTATGCAGCAGCGGGCCAAACAATTCCGATTCATAAAGGTCTGCCAGTCGCGCCGTGCGGGTAAAAGAATCTTTGACCCCCAATATCACATTTTGCCACAGGTTGCTGAATACGCGCAGGCGCAGGTTGGTACCCACTCCTTCCAGGAAGGTGATCTCGATATCCCTGACGATAGCGATATAGTCTTCCCTCGTAATTTTTTCGTCGGGTTTTTCTTCCAGCAGTTTTTTGAGTTTCAGGTAATAATAGGCGCCGATGATCGAGCCTCCGGAGACGCAGGAAATCACTTCGACGTGTTTCAGCAGGTCTGCCTCTGCCAGTCTGGCCAGCACCCCGATATGAAATATAGAGGCCCGGAAACCGCCGCCGGAAAGCGCCAGGCCGACTTTCTCGTTCTGGTCGTACCGGGGTTCTCCGCCGAGCAGTTTGGTGAAAAACGCGCCGAGCGCCTGCCTGTCTTCTTTGGAAAGCGAGCCTGCCTGTCCATCACTTTCTTCGGGTCCATTGTTCCAGTCCTTGTAAACCAGACCGACCAATTCAGTCATTTGCCGGCCGGAGCTGTCCAGTTTCCACTGTTCTGCATCTTCGACGTCCAGGATGGCCAGCGCTTCTTTCGGACGTTTTAATCCGAGTAATACTTCAGCCCAGGTGGCATAAAACCAGTATTTTTCATCTGCCGACACCGTGCCTTCCTTCTCCTTGCAAAAGGCGAGCAAGGTTTCCCGCACTTCTATAGTCGCCTTTTCAAACTGTTCTGCAATAATGCCCCTGACACCGTCCGCGTTGTCCTCAAAGTATTGTTGCAGCAAGTTGTATGTAAAGGCCAGGTTTATCCCGTTGTAGCCGTTGTCGTTCAGGTTTTCCAGTTGCTCCTTATCCAGTGCGTCATGGAGTTTGGGATTTTTTTCTGCGACATCCTTATACGTTAACTTGTTGTTTTTCAGTACTTTTTTGGCATCGATCCATAAGGCATAACCGCGTTTGTAATATTCCACCGACTGGAAGAGGTATTTGATCTGGTTGTCGATACGCCACATTTTTTTAAAAATAGACCCCAGGATACCTGCAGCTTCCCAGTGCCCGATTTTTTCCGGGTCCTTGCTGTAGTATTTGTACAGCAGGTTGGCTGCGGCATCGTATTTCAGGTCATTGGGCAGGTCATCGTCCTTATACGTTGCAACGGCCAGTTTCCTGACGTTTTTTACATCAGAAGGGTCGATCTGGTAAATCCGGTGGCGTATCCGGCGGGCGTAGGTAAACAGGCTGCGTCTTTCCAGTTCCCTGGCAATATCGAGTCCCGCGCTGATATCGGACCCTTCAAACTTCTTTCTGAGATATACCTGCGCCTTGGCGATGAGTGCTTCTTTACTTGACATGTGGGTTTCGATTTGATTTTTGCAAAAAGACGGGGAGTCGTTCCGCCTAAGCGTTTCACTATTAAGAGATTGTAAAGAAAGCGGGAAAAATTAATTCCGTGGCCATAAATATCAGGTAACATACAGATTTTCTATTTCCAACTTTCCGATAGTTCATCTGTACAGTACAGCAAGGTCAGCGATTTGTAACAATCCACCATGACCGCGTCCCGGAATACCATTCCGGGTTACCAGGTTCGACAATGTATCGCGGAATGGTATTCCGTGTCTCATAGAATGCATACGATTTGCAGGTTTTTATCCCATTCCTGCCATACTTAACCGAACCCTCCCTAATTTCCCGCCACAAAATATTCACAACCATGGCAAAAACAATCCAACTCGCTAGCGCGAGGCTGCGCCTCGTGACTGCTTGCGCGAGGCTCTGCCTCGTGACCTTATTCATCATTCTCCATTCATCATTCATCATTCTCTCCGCCCAAACCACGCTCAGCTTTACCACCCCAACCGATAATTCCGATGCCTGGCATATCGTCGCCGACAACATCAACCCCGACCATTACTACGGCGTTACGGTGGCCAACGGCATGATCGGGCTGGTATCCTCACCGGAGCCGATGAAGGTAAAAGACGTGGTGCTCAACGGCGCCTACGACAATTACCAGCGCGGACGCGTGAGCAATATCCTCAAAGGCTTCAATTTCGTGAACATGAACCTCGACGTGGATGGCCGCCGCGTATCCCGAAGCGATATTTCCGGGTACAAACAGACGCTGGACATGCGGCAGGCCCAACTCACCACAACTTTCGATGTTGGGGACAAAGTTGCAGTGAGCCACAGCGTCATGGCATTGCGCCACCTGCCGTTCTGTGCCCTCAGCATCGTGGAAATAACCGCTAAAAAAGATGTGACCATTACACCCGCTTCCGTGATCGAATCACCCGATATCCTACAGGATGTGCGCAACCTGTACGCCCAGATCGACCGGCCCCACGTGCTGATCCCGCTGCTGACCTCGGTGGGCAAAAGTCCGACCGGCCGCTATACCGTTGCCGCCAGCACGAGTTTTGTTTTTGAAGAGAAACACGGCTCGGAGCCCGAACTCATCCACGAGGACTGGGACTACAACATGCACCTGCTGAAATTTAACAAAAAACTGAAGGCCGGTGAAACGTATCGCTTCGCCGTGGTGGGAACGGTTATCTCCTCGGCGCATGTCGCCGATGCCCACAACGAGGCCGAACGCCTGACCATCTACGCCGCACTGGAGCGCACCCGAACGCCTGCTGAAACGCCACAGGCAGGAGTGGGACAAACTCTGGGCTTCGGATATTGCCATCGACGGACCGGTGGAAGATGCCCGCGCCGTGCATTCGGCCATGTACCACCTGTATTCCTTCGCCCGCGAGGGCACGGCGCTGAGCCTGTCGCCGATGGGCCTGAGCGGTCTGGGCTACAACGGCCACGTGTTCTGGGACACCGAGCTCTGGATGTACCCGCCCCTGCTGCTGCTGCACCCCGAAATTGCCCGCTCGCTGCTCGAATTCCGCTATGAATTGCTCGATGAAGCCAAACAAAACGCGTTTTCACACGGCTACAAAGGCGCGATGTATCCCTGGGAAAGCACCACTACCGGTCAGGAGGAAACGCCCGTTTGGGCGCTTACCGGGCCGTTCCAGCAGCACATCAGCGGTTGCGTGGGCTGGGCAGCCTGGCAATACTACCTCGTGACGAAAGACAAAACCTGGCTCCGCGAGCGCGGCTGGCCAATCCTGAAGGAAGTGGCCGATTTCTGGGCCTCCCGTGTGGAACGCAACGGCCCGGGGCATTACGATATCAACAACGTGATCGGCGCCAACGAATGGCAGGAAAATATAGACAACAACGCCTTCACCAACGGCATGGCAAAAACGGTACTGGCATATGCCGCCGATGCCGCCACGGAACTGGGCCTCACTCCCGACCTCGACTGGATGCATGTAGCAGGCAATATTCCCATCCTGAAATTTCCCGACGGCACCACCCGCGAAAACGCCACCTACGACGGCGTCACGATCAAACAGGCCGACGTGAACCTGCTGGCCTATCCGCTGAAAGTTATCACCGATCCTGCCCAGGTGAAAAAAGACCTCGATTACTACGAGCCGCGCATGGCCAAAGACGGCCCGGCGATGGGCAATGCCATCCTCGCCGTTTCCGCCGCCCGCGCGGGCGACGCGGTACGCGGTTACGACCTCTGGGTGAAAAGTTACAAACCCAATGAGGTGCCGCCCTTCGGCGTCCTGGCCGAAACGGCGGGCGGTACCAACCCCTACTTCGCCACCGGCGCAGGAGGTTTCCTCCAGGCCACTCTTATGGGTTTCGGAGGACTGGACATTACGCCGCAGGGTGTTGTTCAGATGAAAACGAAACTGCCTAAAGGCTGGAAATCGCTGACAATGACCGGTATAGGAACGGAAAAGAGGACGTTTACGGTGAAGTAGAAACCATAAACCATGCGGTTGAACGTGGTAAAGTTGTCAGGTTGTTTTTTTTCTGTACTCATGGGCTGTTGCACTCCGGCGCCGGCACAGTTGAAACTTACGGCTTTTCAAAGCGTCCCGGCATGGAACCAGGATGGCGCACTTGTTTTTGAAATAGACCCGGCATACAACAAAGGTCCTTATTCCGTATTGCTGGAAGGTCCTTGTGGAACAGTTGACTCGATAGCGGCATTTAGCGGTACGATCAAGGCCTATGAAGGTATCGGACCCGGCCAATATTGCATAACTGTCAAGTGCTGTACCACCTGTACTGCGAAGGTTTGTATTGAGGTAAAGTCATACGAACTCGTATCATCAGGGGATATGACCATATTATGGACAAGGGAAAATGCATTGCCCGAAAATGATGCTTCAGCCATATTGCTGGCCTGTACGGAAATGGAAGCGGAGCAGGGCGCCCTTTGCAGTGTTGTGTTTTCCCTGTACGCGCCGATGGATATACCTTCTCATCGACTCCAATTGATGCTTGAAAAGGCTGTTCAACGAATAAATCCGGCCAATCCGGAAGCGGTTACAGAAGATCAGGGGTATAACTATGATGCCTGGGTTTCTGATCCGTTTGAAGTCCTGCTTCGATTTGATGAAGCGGGTCAAATACTTTGGGTATATAAGAATGAATGAGCCTGACCAACGTTTCGCCAAAACGTCACAGCTTGTAAACCGCAATACGCAAAGAGCGGCGGCGACTGATCGTCGCCGCCGCTCCCGGGCGTGTTTACTTGTGCACAACATTAGTGCGTATCCCAGTACACCAGTGCCGAGGCTACTGCCGAACCAATCGGTCCGCCCAGTTCCAGTCCGATGACATCTGCCCATACCCACTCGGGTATTTTGGAGGGTTCGGATGTACCCGCTCCGCCGGAGGAGATGGATTTCCAGTACCAGTAGTAGCGGCTGTATTTCAGTACCGACAGGGTGGAGAGCACCATTTTAGGGTCGTCGAGTTGGGTGTTGTAGACCATATCGTTTTCAAAATTGGTCATAACAGTCACAAAATCACTCAGTTGCTGCGGTGTGGTGACGGGTATGTTGGCTACCTCGTCCATGACTACCCGGAGGGCGTTTTTATCACGGGCGCTCAGGCGTGTCTCGTCCTGGCGGGCTGCGTAGTCGGCGTAGTCGCGGTACAGGTCGAGGGCTTGCAGGCGCTGCTGATCTTCTTTCGTGGTCGGGAGGTCGTTTTCTGCAAAGAACTGGATGGTTTTTTCGAGTACAAACTGACGGAGGGCGGTTTTATCGTTTTTCATACTGCGCATGATCTCCTTGTTGGCGGGGTCCAGCACGACTTGCAGGGCCAGGTTGTGCAGTTGACCGATATTGTCCTGCGGGTTATTCGGGTTGACCAAGGATGTTACCGGTTTCCCCTCCTCGGGCGAAAAGATGATGGTTTTTCCGGTGGGAGAATCTTTCAGGGGGTAAAAACCGGCCGGGATGACCTGCTCCTTCAAGCCAATGCCTTCAGCGCTGGCGGCATCGAGGGTGAAGTCGGCAGTAAGCGGGAAGTAGTTGCCAAAATACTGGCCGGCCTGGTCGCCGTCGGTCAGTTGCAGGGCAAACCGGTTTTGGAGGTTGGTGGCGTCGCCCCATCCGATCCAGATGCAGTTGCTGAAACTGTACATGCAGCCCATGTAGGTAGACGTGCCGAAGTGGATGAAGATGCGGTTGCCGTCGGGAATAGTGGGGAAATTACTGGCTACGGGCTGCGGGGTTTCGGGTTCGGTTTTGGTGCAGGCGATTGCAGACAGGCAAAGAGCGAGGAGTACGAGTGCGGAAGAGATCGTGATGTTTTTCATGACAATAAAATTTCAAATTGAAGTGATGTGTTGCCTACTCGTTTCTGTGGATTTTCGGCTTCCTCCGTTCAGGTTTCTTTTCGGGCGCCTTTGTTTTTTCGGGCGCCTTTATCCTTACATCGGGGATTGCGGAAAACCTTACCTTCGTTTTGAAAAAAAATCAGAAAAAAATTGGGGGCTCCATGCAACAGGACGAATTAAACCCTTCAGACAAGCCTAAACGGCGGCGCCATCACCCGCCGATGTCTGTTTTCCCACCACCGCCCGCATCGAGGCTTTCAGCGACGGGGTTATTGCCATCATCGTTACCATTATGGTACTGGAACTGAGGGTGCCGCAACTGGCAGAGCATTTCACGAGGGCGGAATTCCTGCAGGAAGGGCAGCATTTATTGCCGAAATTGCTCGCTTACGCGATGAGTTTTGTGATCGTCGCCATTTTCTGGGTCAACCACCACGGCTTTTTTCATGCCCTGAAAAAAAGCGACGGGAAACTGCTCTGGTACAACAATTTTTTGTTGTTCTGGCTGTCGCTCGTTCCTTTCGCAACGGCATTTATGGGCGAACATCCCAAATGTGTGGAAGCAATTATGTGTTACGGCTTTGTGTTGCTGATGGCCGGTCTGGCCTTCCTGCTTATGGGGAATTACGTGTTGTTTAAATCTGACCTGATAAGCAATGTGATTGGAGAAGAAACCAAGAAACGGATATACCGGCGCAATTTTCCCGGTGTGATATTGTATACAACCTCGGTTTTGTCGGCGCCCTTTTCGATCTGGATATCATGGGCGATATTTTTTATCCTACCCTTGTATTATTTTTTGCCCCGCCAGGTTGAAATGGAATAATACCGCACACCTGTTGAACTCATTTTATATTTATGATACTTATGGCATCCGGAGCTATATTTAGCATTTTAGTGTTCCTGACCGGCATGACGGCATTCATCGCCGGCGCGGTATGGCTCAAAAAGAGACGTACAGCGCAGCGCAGCGCCGAGCTGCAACGCCTGGCAAACGATCTCGGCCTGTCCTTCATAGAGAAAGACACCTATGGACTGATTGCACAACTGCATACCCTCGGACTCTTTCGCCACTCCGCAACCCGGCGCTGGGCGCGCAACGGAAAGGTCAACAACGTCATGCGCGGGCATATCGGCGATGCGGAGGTGTACATGTTTGATTACAGCTATATTGTTTCTACTGGAAACAGCGCCCATGAGGTGCGTCAAACCGTCTTTTTTGCCAATGACAAAAACTGGTACCTGCCCAACTTCCGCCTGCGGCCGGAAACCTGGTGGCACAAAGTGCTGGCCAAACTCGGCCTGAAAAACGATATCAATTTTCCGGAAAGCCCCGACTTCTCCAGCAAATTCTGGCTCACCAGCGAATTTGAAGGGCTGGTCCGAAAACAATTCAGCCCGGATTTGCAGCATTTGCTTACGGAGCGCCCGCCCGTTCACCTGGAAGGCAGTAATTATTACCTGATCGCCTATAAACCGGGAAAATCCCTGAATGCCGATGAAGCGCAGGTTTTCTTTGAACACTGCAGCCAACTCGTCCGGATGTTACAAAAACAGGGCGCACCCGAGCTGCTCGACCTCGCCGAGCTGAATAAAGAACCATTGCCTGACCCCATAACATTGCCCCTGACGGAAAAGCGCCAGTAACTCACCATTCACCACCGCCACGCATGACCCGCGCCTACCTTGCGCTCGCCGCCATCTGTATAATCTGGGGCACGACCTACACTGCCATCAAACTCGCCGTGCGCGAATTTCCGCCGTATATGCTGGTCGGTATCCGCCAGACGATGGCCGGACTGCTGTTGCTGGGTGTGGCGGCAGCGAGTGGCAAACTGCGCATGCCCAACCGCAAGTACCTGCTTCGGCAGGGACTCGCGGGCCTGTTTTCCATTACCGGAGGCAACGGGTTTATTACCTGGGGCATGCAGTTTGTGTCTTCCGGACTGGCCGCTATCATCGGATCGCTCACGCCGGTGGTGGTGGTACTCATCAACCTGGCCTGGCGGGGCACGGAGCGCATCAATGCCCGCGTTATTGCCGGCGTTTTGCTCGGATTCGGCGGTTTGGGACTGATATTCAGCGACGGCTGGCAGGATTTTCTAAAACCGGAATACCGCCTGGGTATCGCGGGTTGTTTTGTTTCCTGTGTGACCTGGTCGCTGGGCACCGTCATGTCGAAACGCTGGAACGCACCCGAAGTGCCGGCCATCATGAACGCGGGCATGCAGATAACGGCGGGCGGCCTTGGCGGCATTGCGCTGAGTTTTTTATTCGACAACCACCACAGTATCAACCCCTCCACGCAGGCCTGGCTGTCGGTACTTTACCTCGCCGTTATTGGTTCTGCTCTTGCCTTCACGCTCTACCTGTATGCACTCCAGCATCTGAGTGCAACCGTTTCGTCGCTCTATACCTACATCAATCCGGTAGTGGCCATCATACTCGGATGGGCCTTTCTCGGCGAATCCCTGACCCTGCCTGCTGCGGGAGGCATGCTGGTGACCATCATGGGCGTATACCTGGTAAATCTGGGGCAGCGGCGTTAAACAGTCTTCCACTTGTGCTTATATTCGTCACGGAGCAGCCATTTTTACCAAATTTTCGTCAACTTTGCTGCCCCTATCCGGTTTAATCGCCTGTTTTTTAAAACAATCACCGCTCACGTCTCTCTCACTTCTCACGTCCTATACACATGCAACGCAGCAAAATCGCCGGTATCGGCTACTACGTCCCGGAACGCATCGTCAAAAATGAAGAACTGACCAAGGTCATGGACACCACCGACGAGTGGATACAGGAGCGTACCGGTATTCAGGAACGCCGCTACGGAAAAAAGCATGAGGAAACCACTTCCTCCATGGGAGCAAAAGCGGCGCGTATCGCCTGCGAACGCGCCGGTATCACGCCCGACGAGGTTGACTTTATCGTATTTGCCACCCTGAGTCCCGACTACTATTTCCCCGGCTGCGGGGTGCTGATGCAGCGTGAACTGGGCATTACCCATAAAGAAGTAGGCGCGCTCGATATCAGAAACCAGTGCACCGGGTTTATCTATGCGCTCAGTATTGCCGACCAGTTTGTGAAAACCGGCATGTACAAAAACGTCCTGGTGGTAGGCTCTGAAATGCACTCCATGGGGCTGGACTTCAGTACCAGGGGCCGCAACGTAACGGTTATCTTCGGCGACGGCGCAGGAGCGGTCATCCTCCAGCCCACCGATGATCCCAATCGCGGCATACTGACCACAAAACTGCATTCCGACGGCACCTATGCCGAAAAACTCGCCTTTATCAATCCGGGGGCGCATGGCGGCTATCACTATGACAAAATGGGCGAGGCGGTCGACCTGGGCTATCCGCCGGCCGATACCTATGGCGAAATTTTCCTGACACCGCGCATGGTGCAGGAGGGACTGTACTATCCGAATATGGAAGGACAGTTCGTCTTTAAACTGGCGGTGCAGAAATTTCCTGAAGTTATCAGGGAAGCACTCGATGAAATGGGCCTCACGCCCGCCGATATTTCCATGCTGATTCCGCACCAGGCCAACCTGCGCATCAGCCAGTTTGTACAGAAAACGCTCCGGCTGAGCGACGATCAGGTGTGGAATAACATCCAGCGTTTCGGCAACACTACCGCCGCTTCGGTGCCCATCGCCTTGTGCGAAGCCTGGGAGGCAGGCAAGATCAAGGAAGGCGACCTGGTATGCCTGGCGGCATTTGGAAGCGGGTTTACCTGGGGAAGCGCGCTGATTCGCTGGTGAGGGCGGTATTATCTTCCGAGTCTGGTGCGCGCCGGCTGAAGCCGGCGGTACCGCCGGCGGTACCGTACCGTTGCCGCAAAATATTTCCGCGCTGAGGTCTGCCAACCGTTCAGGCCTCAGTATCCCCAAATCTCCACAGCATCCTTCCGTATCAGGAGCAGCCTGCGCGGGGCGAGTATGGCCTCTGCGCCGTTTCCGGCCACGGCCGGCAAGGCTATCTCCCGGCTTGCCCTGACCCGGAGGTGCTCCATGACGATGCTGTCCTGTGCGACGTAGTGTATCTGCTGGTCGACTACCTGGAAAGCAGTTACGGGCCAGGCAGGTGTAAAAATGCGGTCGAACTGGGCAAACAGATCGAAGATCAACAGGCCCTGCGTCGAATCGGCCATGTACACCCGGTCGTTGTTTTCCAGAATGCACGACACCTGGCCCGGCGTAAGGCCCAACTGGTTAAGCGCCTGACTTTCAAAGCGCTTTTCTCCATCAGGTGTAACCTTGGCAAGCCGAAAATTAACCTCATCGTACAGCCACAGGTTGCCGTCCCGGGAAGCGGCGATGGCCCGTACTTCCGGGTACCCGGCAGTGATCAGGTTCAGTTCGCCCAGTGCCGTCAGACTGCGGTCGAGAAACAGGGCCGTGCGAAAATCGGCGTACCAGACCAATACTTTGAGCGGATTCGACACATCGAGCATGGTGGCGCTGCCCAGCCGGTTGCTGGAATATCGCGTAAGCAAACGGCCGTCGGGCGCGTATTTTTCCACGGCATTTTCCGCATTGATCAGGTAGATGTTGCCCAGGTTGTCTGTTACCGCAAAACGGGCGTTTACCGGCAGGGTTTGCACCAGATGCAGCGTATCGTCCGCGCGTTGGGCAATACCCGCCGTTGACGCGGCGCAGGCGATCACAAAAAACAGTGCAGGAAAAATCCGTCGGATCATGCGTTGGTTGTTATGCCGGGTAAAAATATGCTGCTCAAACGTTTCCCGAACGCTAAAGGTATTGGGTTTGCCGTTATCAGGCGCGCAGCGTACTTTTGTTAATTCATGCAGTCGTCGAACCGAATACCCCTTCTGGTTGCTTTTTTTGCCGTCATCCTGCTGGCAGCGGTATTTTATTATACCTACGAGTCCAATAAAAAACACTTTATCTGGACCGATTCCTGGGCGCGGCACGGGTACAACGAAAAAAGCGATCAACCCTACGGCACGCTGGTCTTTCATCGACTGCTCGAATCGGTTTTTCCCGGCAGACAATGTACTGATATCAGGAACAACATCAAGACGGAACTACCCTCCGACCCTTCCGGGAGCAGCGTATATGTATTTATCGGCGAAACCCTGTACCTCGATTCCATCGCAGCGGCCCAACTGGCCGATTTCGTCGCCGCAGGCAATACGGCGTTTATCGCCAGCAAAAACACGGTACACGCAATTATGCCGTACCTGTACAACGATCTGGATTGCAACGACTGGTCATGGGACGAGTATTCCGGTTTTGAAGACAGCTCGGTGTCCATGACCCTGCGCGCGCCGCTCGATTCGGCAGCCGGGGGAGCAACCTTCCATTTTGCCGTGCAGAACCAGCCGGAATCGTATACCTGGCAGTATATTGAAACGGGCTTTTTCTGCGATTCCATGCCGCATTTCCCCATCGGTTATGTCAACGATACCCTGATCAACTTTGCCGCGTTCCCTTTCGGAAAAGGACGTTTTTTACTGCATACCAACCCGCTGGTATTTACCAATTATCACCTGCTGCGCCCCGGAACACGCCGGTATGTGGCATCAGCGCTTTCCTGGATACCGGAAGGCAATATATACTGGGATGCTGCAAGCCGGATCGGCGAAACATCCGGACCTTCCGAAACGGAAAATCCGTTGTTGTACATCATCCAGCAGCCCGCCCTGGCCTGGGCCTGGTATTTGCTGCTCGGACTCGCATTCACCTGGCTAGTTTTTCGCGCCAAACGCCGGCAACGCATCATTCCGGTGCTGCCCAAAAATGAAAATTCATCCTGCGAATTTATTGGCACCATCGCCAACCTCCATTTTCGGGAAAAAAATTACCGCGGTCTTTGTGTTCAAAATACGCGGCTTTTTCTGGCGCAGGTACGCGAACGATATGGTATTCCCGCATCTCTCGATCCCGAAAACCTGTTGCCCCGTGTCGACGACGCCTTTTTCCGGCGTTTGTCTGCCGTATCCGAAACGCCGGAGTACCTCAGCCGCAATGTGTTTAATCAATATTCCGCAACGGTACAATTCGAGCCTACTGAAGAAATGATGGTAGATTTGCACCTGGCAATGGAGGATTTTTGGCGCAAAGCAAAATAGCCTTTCCGGCGCCCGATATTTATAAGACTAACGACTCGATCCAATGTCTGAAAACGAAGAAAACAACCCCGACGAACAGCCCGATACAGCCGGGCTGCAACCGCCCGCCAATGACTCCTATACGCCCGCCGGGGTTGATGTGGAGCCCGTGCGCCTGCGTGCAGAGCGGGTGAAAGCACAAATCCGGCAGGTCATCGTCGGGCAGGAGGATATGCTCGACCAATTGCTGATATCGCTGCTCACCGGCGGGCATGTTCTGCTGGAGGGCGTACCGGGCATTGCTAAAACACTGACAGCCAAACTGTTGGCACGTACCATCGATACGGGCTTCAGCCGTATCCAGTTTACGCCCGACCTGATGCCTGCCGATGTGGTGGGTACGCCGGTGTTCAATATGAAAACATCGGATTTCAGTTTCAAGGCAGGCCCCGTTTTTTCCAATATTGTGCTGATCGACGAGATCAACCGCGCACCCGCCAAAACGCAGGCGGCCCTGTTTGAAGTGATGGAGGAGAAACAAATCACCGTAGACGGTACCACTTACCCTATGGGCGATCCTTTTTTTGTTGTGGCCACACAAAACCCGATTGAACAGGAGGGGACCTACAAACTGCCGGAAGCCCAGCTCGATCGCTTTTTGTTCAAGATTATCCTGGGGTATCCGAGCCTCGAAGAAGAACAGGCCATCCTGCGCAGGTTCAAAAACGACTTTACCGGCATTCTGCGCGAAACGGTGCAGACGGCCATTACCCCCGGCGATATTGCCGACTCCCGGCAACGTATCGAACAGGTGTTTATCCGCGAAGAATTGCTCGATTATATCGCTGCCATTGTGCACAATACCCGCAACAACGCCGACCTTTTTCTCGGCGCCAGCCCCAGGGCTTCCCTGGCCCTGATGAAAACCGCCAAGGCCGTGGCGGCCATGAGCGGACGCAACTTCGTTATACCCGAAGATATCCGCCAGGTGTCTTATCCCGCGCTCAACCACCGCGTGATCCTCACCCCCGAACGCGAAATGGAGGGATATACCACCCGCGAAGTGCTCGACGAGATCGTAAAAAAGATTGAAGTGCCGAGGTAGGTGGCAATTGCAGTAGGTAGCGGCAGTAGGCAGTGGCAGTAGGCTACTTGCCACAACGTGAAATAGTCGGGATGGGTGGGTCGCAAATTGTCGCAGAACTGTATCGCGGAATGGCATTCCGCGTCCGGCATCCCGTTCCGGTTTACGAAGCGACACCTGTATCGCGGAATGGTATTCCGCGTGTCCCGGCATCCCGTGTTGGCTTACGAAGCGACACCTGTATCGCGGAATGGCATTCCGCGTGTCCCGGCATCCCGTTCCGGTTTACGAAGCGACACCTGTATCGCGGAATGGCATTCCGCGTGTCCCGGCATCCCGTTCCGGTTTACGAAGCGACACCTGTATCGCGGAATGGCATTCCGCGTGTCCCGGCATCCCGTGTTGGCTTACGAAGCGACACCTGTATCGCGGAATGGCATTCCGCGTGTCCCGGCATCCCGTGTTGGCTTACGAAGCGACACCTGTATCGCGGAATGGCATTCCGCGTGTCCCGGCATCCCGTGTTGGCTTACGAAGCGACACCTGTATCGCGGAATGGTATTCCGCGTGTCCCGGCATCCCGTTCCGGTTTGCGAAGCGACACCTGTATCGCGGAATGGTATTCCGCGTGTCCCGGCATCCCGTGTTGGCTTACGAAGCGACACCTGTATCACGGAATGGCATTCCGCGCCCCTCCGCGGGGGGGGGCGCCCCGGGGGGAATGGTATTCCGCTCCGGCATCCGTGTTGGCTTACGAAGCGACACCTGTATCACGGAATGGTATTCCGCGTCCTGGAATGGAATCCCGGGTTGCGAAGCGACAATTTGAAACGCACCCCTCGGGATTTTTATGCTTCTGACTACAGATGGCAGCATCTGGCCTCATCACCTGATTGGTGGAATCAAATTTAATCTATTACACAAACACAGAACGGGCTCCACTGCCAACTACCTGCTCACAAAATAACCCGGTTGCTCCGCAATTCTTTCTTCAGGTCGGGTTTCAGCCGTTCAGCCGCCTGAACAAGCATGTCTTCGTTCCTGGGAAAAGGCTGTGGTGCGTTGCCGATGCGCCGTTTGGTATCGTCGCTCAGGGCGCGTTTGTCGCCGGTGTAGGTCGAGGCGTAATTTTCAAACAGTATCTCTGTGCCCAATTGCCGGCTGTCGAGCAGGGTGTTCTGTTGTACGGCGTACACCTCAATCCGGCCGGTCAGGCGGGCAGCCTTGGTTTGGTACACCTCGATCACATTGGCCCGGATACACACCATGCGGGGCTTTTTCACGTCGTTGCCCAGCGAATCTTTCAGCACATTGCCCCTGGCGTCGAGCACATAATCCCAGCCGTCGCGGATCTCTTTTTCGTCTACGTAGGCGCGTTCGTGCACCCGTTCCGGACTGATATCGACGTCGGATACGTTGAATACAACGCGATAGTCGAAGGTCTCGCCCGGCTTTTTGTCAAAATAATACGCTTTCCACTCGCTGTCGAGGTCCTTTTTCCCGATGGCCAGTATCTGGTCGACGAAGTTGCGTGGCAGCACCTGTGCCGAGCGGTTGTTCACCTCAAACAGGATATACGAAGTACCCAGTTCACGGGCGGCATGCATCAGTTTGTCCGTATCCTTGTAATCGCGGTAGTACTTGCTCTCCAGATCGCTGAGTTTGCGATAGGCAGCGCGCGCAGCGAGTTTGTCGCCGTTTTCCGCTTTTTCGAGCAATGTTTTGGCGTGGTTATACAGGTAATCTGCGGCATTGGTGCGACTTTCGCGTTCCAATGCGGCGACATCGAGGAGATCAAAACCGGCCCGGTAACCGTCGGACGAGACCAGTGGAAGCAAGGGCGCAATGCGGCGCTGGCGGTCGGCCATAGCCTGGTGAATGGCGTGTATGCGCTCCCAGTTTTCCGGCCGGCCGGCAGCCATGAGGTTTCTGACGGTAGCCTGGTCGCGGGCATGCGCCCTTTGGAACGCCGCCTCAAGACCTTGTACGTATTCCGTTTTCTTTTTCGACTTGCCGCGTAATTTTTGCACGCAGAATTCGATGGCGCCGTCGTAGTCGCCGCTTTCCATATATTTTTGTGCCGTATGGCAGGCAGTCATCAAAAAAGACAACAGTAAAATGGGGGCGAGAATGCGGGTGCTGGCAAGCATGGTGTTCTTGTTTTGATTGTTTTTCAATTCTGACCGGAAAGGTGCAGGCCCCGTTGCACATCCGGACCTTAAATGATGTTATGGGTTTTGCAAAATTTGTTAAAATCCAAAACGAGATGTAAATACCTGTAAATCAATTTCAAATTGTATGGAAAAAGTAACCGAGAGCCCTTCCGTTTACCGCCACCTGGAGCAAATGAGCGTCCGGGAACTGCTCACCAATATCAACCGGGAAGACCAGCGTGTGCCGCTGGCCGTGGCCGAATCAATACCCATGATCGAAGCGCTGGTAGAAAGTGTCGTACCCAAAATGCTCGAAGGCGGCCGGCTGTTCTACATCGGCGCGGGCACCAGCGGGCGCCTCGGTATCCTGGATGCCTCCGAAATACCGCCCACTTTCGGCGCGCCGCCCGAGTGGGTGGTCGGGCTCATCGCCGGCGGCGACCAGGCCATCCGCAAAGCCGTGGAAGGGGCAGAGGATAGCGAGACGCAGGCCTGGGACGATCTGAAGCGCTGGCAACCCGACGAACTGGATACTGTAGTCGGCATCGCCGCATCGGGCACCACGCCCTATGTGATTCACGGTTTGCGCGCGTGTCGCGCAAACGGCATCGCTACCGGCTGCATCACCTGCAACCCCGGCGCACCGCTCCTGGCCGAAGCCGATTTTCCCGTCCTGGCCGTCGTAGGTCCCGAATTTGTCACCGGAAGCACACGTATGAAGGCCGGCACCGCTCAGAAACTCATCCTCAACATGATCTCCACCTCGCTGATGATCCGGCTCGGGCGTGTGCAGGACAACAAAATGGTTGACATGCAGCTTTCCAACGCTAAGCTTGTCGACCGGGGCACCCGTATGATCGTGCAGGCTACCGGTATTGAATACGAAGCCGCCAGACAGTTGTTGCTGCGTTTCGGCAGTGTGCGGGAGGCCTTGCGGGCGTACGGTTCGTAAAGAGGTGGCTAGAAGGTGTCGCCAAATGCGAAATCAGGCTTTCGCTCCGTCCAGCGGCCGCGTGTGAAATCGGGAAATGCCTGCGGGCTGCTGCCTGTGGCAATACTGGCCTCCGACAATGGCGTGATGGCCAGCCAGGTGGCGGCGTCGTACACGTCGATCTGCGGGGCGATGTTGCGCTTGGCGCACTCGACAAAATGGTGGAATACAAAAAAGTCCATGCCCCCATGTCCGGCTGCTTTGGCGTCGGCGCCGAAACGCCGCCACAACGGGTGGTCGTACTGGTCGAGCCACGACTGGGCGTTCTCCCAGGCATGCGGTTTGGTTTTGCCGTCGAGGAGGAGGCTTTGGTTGACATCCATCCAGATACCCTTCGTGCCCTGTACCCTGAACCCGAGTGAATAGGGTCGCGGCAACCCGGTATCGTGCGACAGCAGTACCGTCTCGCCGTTGGAGGTCCGGATCACCGTCGTCACCACGTCGCCGAGGTTGAACTGCACTTTGGCGTTGGGGTGGTCGGGGCCGCCTTTCGGGTGGTTCACGACGTATTCGTGCAGGCCGCGCGCCTTGCTGGATGTAGCGGTGAGGTGCAGAAAACGGTTGCCGCGGTTGATATTGGTCATCATCGCCACCGGACCGACGCCGTGCGTGGGATAGAGGTCGCCATTGCGGTGTACGGCGTGTTTGGTGCGCCACTTCGCTTCACTGAAACCCTTTTCGCCAAACTCCACACCCGAGTCATAAGGTGTAATGCCGTCGTTGAACTTCACCCCGCGCAGGTCGTGCTGGTACCCGCCTTCGAGGTGCATGAGTTCGCCAAACAGCCCTTCCCGAACCATTTGCAGTACGGCCATCACATCGCGGCGGTAACAAACATTTTCCAGGAACATCAGGTGGGCGCCCGTGGATTCGTGGGTATTGACCAGTTGCCAGCACTCGTCGAGTGAAAAGCCGCCGCAAACCTCTGTACCGGTGTATTTGCCGGCCTGCATGGCGGCCACGCACTGTTGGGTGTGCCATTCCCAGGGCGAGGCGATCACCACCGCATCGATGTCTTTATCCTGTAGCAGGCGCTGGTAATCAAAGTTGCCCCTGTCGTAGACGGCGGGTTTTTTGCCGCCCTTTTCCGAGATCAGTTGCAGGCAGTCGGCCACCATGCGCGGATCGGGGTCGGCAATTGCGGCCACTTCACAATCGCTGCGGAGCAGGGCCTCTTCCACGTGGTTCTGCCCGCGCAGACCCGTGCCGATAAAACCGATGCGCAGTTTATCTTTCTGGGGACTGGAAGGTTGGCTGCGGAGAACAGGAGCAGTCTGCTCCGCTCCGGCGATACCGGAGGTGACAAGTGCTGCTCCTGCAAGGGTGGTATCCCGAAGGAAAGAGCGGCGGTTGAGTTTGGCCATGCTGTTTTTAAGGGCGAATAAAGGGAAAAAAGAAGAATTTCAACCGAAACTCCCCTGTATAATTCCCCCGCCCACGACATCGTCGCCTTCGTAGAACACAGCACTCTGGCCGGGTGCAACGCCTTTTACATTGGCATGAAACTGTACATCCACGTCTTTACCGATCGTTCGGATGGTGCTGAGTGTACCGGCATCGCGGTATCGCACCTTGGCGACGGCCTCCATGCCCTCTGCCGGCAAGGTCCCGTATTTCATCAGGTTGACCTTGCCCACCATCATGCCATTGCGAATGAGGTCGTCTTCGCGGCCCAGTACGACCGTGTTGGTGTCGGGGCGTATTTCGGTGACGAACATGGGCTCGCCCAAAGCGATGCCCAGGCCCTTGCGTTGTCCGATAGTGTAGAAAGGGTATCCTTCATGGCTGCCGAGCACCCTGCCATCTTCGTCCACAAATTGGCCGCCGGCCACTTTTTCATCGAGCCCGTCGACACGGCGGCGCAGGAAACTGCGGTAGTCGTTGTCGGGCACGAAGCATATTTCATAGCTCTCCGCTTTTTTGCTGAGTTCATCCCAGCCGCGTTCGGCGGCCATCTGCCGCACTTCCGGTTTGGTGAATACGCCAAGCGGCATACGGGTGCGGTGCAGGCATTCCTGGCTCAGGCCCCAGAGTACGTAGGATTGATCTTTCTGCCGGTCGCGGGCACGGGTAACGTATTTCCGGCCATCCAGTTCGTTGATAATGCCGTAGTGGCCGGTTGCGATAAAGGCGCAGTCGAGCATGTCGGCGCGGCGGAGCAGGCTGTTCCACTTGATATGCGTATTGCAGAGCACACAGGGATTGGGCGTGCGGCCGGCCATATATTCATCCACGAAATTGTCGATCACGTAGTCGCCGAACTCCTCGCGGATATCCACGATGAAATGGTGAAAGCCCAGTTTTACCGCCACAGCCCTGGCATCGTTGATACTGTCGAGCGAACAGCAGCCGGTTTCTTTTTTCGAACCGCCGGAGTTCGCATAATCCCACGTTTTCATGGTAATACCTACCACCTCCCAGCCCTCCTCGTGGAGCAGAACGGCGGTCATGGTACTATCGATGCCGCCGGACATGGCGACGAGTGCTTTACCGTGTTTGGACATGATTGATGGTTTGCGGGTTTGGAGGGTTACGGGTTTCGGGGGGCAATACTTTTACGGATACGGATTGATGTAAACAGCGATTGGGCCAGGGCGGTTCGATCATTTGTAAAATATCGGGACGATGCGCTTACTTGCCATTGATCTTTTCCAGCAGTTCGACCGTCATGGAAGCGTCTTCGCCGGCGGATTTGGCCAGTTCGATGGAACGTCGTGCGGCGGCGGCGGCCTGTTTTTTCTTCCCCAGTTTAAGATAGAGCCGGGCGAGGGTGTCCTGGTTGTAGCTGGTTTCCCGAATTGCCACCGACTGCCGCGCCCAATCAAGGGCCTTTTCGAGCATGACCTGGTCCGTTAAATTTTGAAGGAACAGGAAAGCCATTTCGTTCAGTTCGTCGGCATCATCGCTGGGGTATCGTTTGTAGTGGTCGACAGCAGATTTGGCGAAATTCTCCATATCGCCGCGTTTGCGGTAGTAGGTCAGCCGGTAGTTGGAGGCCAGCCGTTCGCCGTGTTCCGGATACACGACGCCGTACAGGCGCTGTATCTCGCCGAGTTGCAGGTTGCTGTGGTTTTGCAGGTAATTCTCAAAAATGGCATCGATCTTTTGCTTTACCTCTTTTGGGGAAAACCGTGCCTCGAAAGCCGCGCGTTTTTCCTGTAAGTACCTGAACCCCTGTGCATAGGGGTCTTCGAGGTAATGCATGATGAAATCCATGTTTTCCGGCGTGCCCAGGTCGGCCTGGGTTTTCAGGTAGTCGTTGGCCAGTTCAACCGATGAAGCGTCTACCGCCGCGCTTTTGGCCTCCGTGAGTGTGCGGAGCAGGTCGGCGCTGCGTTCGCCCTGGCGGTAACGGGTTTCCAGTGCGAGCAGGTTGGCAGCCGGGTCCATCGCGGTTGTACCAACCCTGAGGAAGTCGCCGGCATTGTAATAACCGACCACTTTGTGCATCCTGGCGCCGTCCGGATTGAGGAACAACAGCGTGGGGTAGTACTCGACCCCGTAACGCAGCGCCAGTGCAGGGCCTTCGCCCTTTTCCATATCCATTTTCAGGTTGACGAAGCGGGCGTTGAAGTACGCGCCCAGCGCGGAGTCCGTGAAGGTCTTGGAGGCCATCAGCCTGCAGGGGCCGCACCAGGTGGTATAGGCATCCATAAATACGGCTTTCCCTTCCGCCTTTGCTTTGGCTAGGGCATCGTCGAGGGAAAGTTCGTGTTCGAACTGAATGCCGTTTTGCGCAGCAATCCGGACAGCCGGCAGCAACAGCAACAGCAGCGCCAAATAATGTTTCATGTTTCGTTATTCGCCCAGGCTCCTGATGAAGTAGTCAATTTTACCGCCCATGCCATTGTCTTTTTCTCCCATGGCCTTGCGGGCATTTTCAGCGGCGTCGAGGGCTTTTTCCTTGTTGCCCTGGCGTTTGTAAATCTCGGCAAGTGTGAGGTAGTATTCCGGCATGCCGCCGTTTTCTGCGGCTGTTTTGCTCCACTTCTGCGCCTGATCGAGAACTTTGGACTCGTCGGGGAATGCGCGCAGCAGGCTGATGACGAGGTCGTGCAGGCGCGCCGAATTGTTTTTTACATCGCCTTTTTGGTATGCCTGGGCTGCTTTGAGGTAGTTTTTTACGTCTTTGGTGGCCGAGTAGTAGCTCATGTCGGCGTCGTAGGCGAAAGCCTCGGCACGGGCAGGCACGCCCGCTTTCATTTTGGATTTGGCCTCGTCCAGCAGCGCTTCGCTTTTGAATTCGATGGCTTTTTTCAGCGTCTTTTTGCAAGCGCTTTCAATGCGGGCGTTTACTTTTTCCGTGCCGACCAGGGCAGCCACTTTCGACTGGTGCTTCAACAGCAGGTCGAAAACACGACTGTCGGCTTCCACGGCGCCTTCGTGCAGAAAACGCAGGTTGATATCGGTTGTGAGGTCGCTCTGGGCGCCGAGGTATTCGTTGGTGATCCGGAGCGAGGGTTTGCCGGCAGCGTTGAGGGCGCGCACATAATCGAGCAGAAATTCGGGATCGCGTTTGCCTTCGTTGTAGGCGACTTCATAATCGCCCGATTTATCGTTGCGGCCAATCACCTTTTGCGCAAAGTCGAGCAACTGATCGGCGTCTTTGGCGCCAACGGCCTTTTGTACCAGTTTGCCCGTGGCGTCGATGAACATCAGCGTCGGGTAAGCGCTCACCGGAAACTTGCCCGCAAATTCGGCGTTTTCGGGCTTTTCCATGTCAATTTTGAGGTTGATAAAATTGACGTTGAAATAGGCGCCGACCTTCTCCTGGGGAAAAACGCTGGCCGCCATGCGCTTGCAGGGGCCGCACCAGGAAGCGAAGGCATCGACAAAAATGAGTTTTTCTTCGACCCTGGCCTTTTCCTGAGCCTCAGCCCAGGTGCCGTGGAAAAATTCGATACCCTGTGCGGAAAGGGCGGAGCAAGCCGCGAGTAAAAAAGAATAGGTAAGCAGTATACGGGTGATTTTCATAGTCGGACGATACGGTTATGTGGCAAATGATCTTTAAACGCCGCAAAAATAAGGGTAAAATCGCGTTGCAGGGTCACTTCGGGGCCGTCAATGTTTTGCAAATGCTCGGCAGCCGCCGCCGGATGCTCGACAATCACCCATAAATTTTAGAATACTGAATCGTGTAAAGAGGGCAGAGGCCACCTTTACAACGGTATTTCAGGCGAAGTGCCGTAATTTTCCACCGACAATCAGTTCTCCGAATAATTCGCAAAAACATCCCGGATGAAATACGCACTCCTCTTTTTGATGTCTGTTTGCTGCCTGCCTGCTCTCCCGGCTATCGACCGGTATGCCCCGGGCGATACGCTTTATGCCTGGGCGCAATCGGGGCTTGCGCTGCGCAGGGAGGCCTCGCTCAAGGCGGCAAAATTGACGGGTATCCCGTACGGTGCTGCCCTGCTGGTGCTGAATGAAAAGAGTGGCAAGGGGCTCAACAATGTAGAGGTGGAGGCCGTGCCCGGCTTTTCGGGTAACGGTTCATTGTCCCCCGCAGTCACCCTCCGGGGTATGTTTGCCCGGGTGGTCTTCCGGGGCGATACGGGCTGGGTATTCGACGGGTACCTGTCGCGGCTGCCTGCCATGCGCTACACGGCCGATAAAAATACCGGGAAACCCGTTTTTGAAAATTTTGATGAATACGCCACCCGGAATTTCGGGATTCTGGGCGATGAAAAACACGGTACTTTTGAATATGCAGGCCCCGAATCTACCACAAAGAAAATATTCGGCAACGGGATCATGGTGGATACCCGTGTCAGCAAAAGCGGGGAGTCCCGGATGATTTTGCCTGACCTGTCGATGGAAGAAGCCTTTTTAATATTCAACTATATGAATCATTACGAATGGGATATCAGGCATCCTTCCACCAATCCGTCTGACGACACCTGGGTGCTGATGCCGCAAAGTGACCATGAATGGAACTTTGGGAAAATGGTGTGCGGCCACCGGATTCTTTACCTGGAATACGAACGTATGGTCATTATTACTTCCGAATGCTCCTGTTAATATAACCCCGCCCCCACATGAACGCCCGCGCCCTGTTACTGTTACTGCTATTGCTACTGCTACTGCTACTGCCACTGCCACTGCCACTGCTACTGCCGACTGCCACTGCCCAGAACTTTCTCACCTATTCGCTGGAAGACGGACTGCCGCAGTCGCAGGTGTTTGCATCCATCCAGGACAGTAAAGGCTACATGTGGTTCGGCACGCAGGGCGGAGGTGTGTGCCGGTACGACGGGCGTTTTTTCCAAACCTATACCGACGCCGACGGGCTGCCGTCGAGCTACGTGAATGCTGTTTTTGAAGACGGCCGGCACCGCATCTGGGTGGGTACGAACTGGGGGATTGCGTGGTTCGACGGCGCGAAATGGCATAACCCCAGCAAAGGATTTTCCCAACCGGTAACCCACATCTCCCAGGACCGGGCGGGAAAGCTGTTAATGACCATAAAAAACGATCTGGTTTCCCTTGACGACGATGGTTTTCGCTCGTATCCAATACCCGGATTTCCCAAAAGACCGCTTGTCTACGCGGTTTTTTCCACAAAAAAAGGTCTCTGGATCGGTACCAATCAGGGCGCCTGCCTGATGGGCGATACGTTGAAAAGGCTGACAACCAGGGAAAATCTCCCATCCAGCCTCGTGCGTGCCTTCGCGCGCGACGGGCAGGGCAATATTTGGATGGCTACACCCGCCGGCATCGCAGTAGTTGACGAAACAGGCATGGCAGTAACGACTGTACACAAAGATCCCCTGCTTGAAAACGCCACTTGCATGCAGGCTGATGCTGAGGGAAACATGTGGGTGGGCACGTCCGATAAGGGACTGGCCATCTGGTCGGAGCGCGATTCAGCCTGGACGCAACTCGGCGAACGGCAGGGCTTCCCGCGCAATTTCGTCTGCGCCCTGGTGCGCGACAACAGCGGCACCATGTGGGCCGCCACCTCAGGGGGCGGTGTGGCGCGCTTTATCGCGCGGGATTTCAAACATTTCGACCGCCGGGATGGCCTGGTTGGCGATCGCGTCTATGCCGTCATGGAAGACAGCAAAGGCCGCATCTGGATGTCGGTCTCGCAAAACGGCCTGCAGGTGCTCGACTCGACGGGCCTGCACCGCTTCACCCTCGACAGCGGCTTTTTGAATATAAAATGCCGGACGATCGCCGAAGACCGGCTCGGGCGCATCTGGGTAGGTACGGAAGGCAAGGGCATCGCTGTTTTCGACAGCTCGGGTATGCATATCCTGAACAAGTCAAATGGGCTGCCGGGCGACTGGATTCAGAAGATCATGCCGGATGGGTCGGGGGGCATGTGGGTCGCCACGGCATCCGACGGGCTGGCGTTGGTAAGCCTTTCCGATTCCAATGTATTGTCGATCAGGAAAATAGAAAGGCCTGAAGGCTTAAAAGAGAAGCAAATAGCCTCCATTCAAACGGATAAATACGGTTATCTGTGGTATGGCACGCCCGACGGTAAAGTCGGTTGGTTTAAAATCAGGATGGCGGAATACGATCAGTCCAACGGACTTTCCGGCGCTCCCGTCCGTTGTGTGGCTTTTGATACGGTGGGTCGGTACATTTGGGTCGGCACAAAAGGTGATGGCGTATTTGTTGCCGACAGATATGGGGAAAGGATTTTATTCCGGCCCCTGGAAACGCCCCGCCCGCTATCCTCCCGCAACATTTACCTGCTTCAGTTCGATCGCGCCGGCAACCTGTGGATCGGCAGTGAGAACGGCGTTGACAAGGTCAGTTTTGAGAAGCAGGGGTTTACTTTTGAAAAACCGGGATTTGGGGTAAAATCTGTCGAGCATTTTGGCAAAAACGAGGGCTTCCTCGGCATCGAAACCTGCCAGGACGCAGCAATATGCGACCGGGCGGGCAACCTATGGTTCGGCACGATGAACGGCCTGATGCGTTATGTGCCTTCCAACCGCAAATACATCGGTACGGCGCCCATCCTGCACTTTGATGACATATCGTTGTTTTACAGGCCTTTATCCCAAACGCCTTACGCGGCATGGGCAGATGAAAACGGCGGTCTGCGCGACGGACTCGAACTTTCCTGGAGCGACAACCACCTCAGTTTTGAATTTCGCGCCATCGACCTCAATCATCCGGACAAGGTGCGCTACCGCTGGAAACTCGACGGCGCCGAGAACGCCGAATGGTCGCCACTGTCGGCGCAGCAGTCAGTCAACTTCGCCGGCCTGCCACCGGGAGGATACACCTTTATAATACAAGCCACCTCCGACGGAGCGCTGTTTACTGAACCCCTGAAAGCGCCCTTTTCCATTAAAACGCCATTCTGGCAAAAAGGCTGGTTTCAGGTACTTGCGGTTTTTGCATTGCTCGGCCTGGTGCTGTCCATCCTGCACATCCGCATCCGGGCCGTCAGGAGAACAGAGCAGGCCAAACGCGAAAAACTTGAAGTGCAAAACCGCCTGCTCCAGCTCGAACAAAAGGCGCTGCAACTACAGATGAATCCACACTTTATCTTTAACGCCCTCAACAGTATTCAATCGCTGGTCGGCGCCGGCGACACCCAGGCCGCCAAGCAGGAGATCAGCGCTTTTGCCGCACTGATGCGTTCTGTTCTTCATAACTCGCGGAAGCAGGTCATTTCGCTGAAGGAGGAAGCGGATACCCTCGAACAATACCTGCGTATCGAACAGTTTTGCCAGCAGAACAAGTTCGCCTTCTCCATCACGCTCCCGGAAAATATCGATTCCGGTGAAATCGAGATACCGCCCATGATGTTGCAACCCTTTGTGGAAAACGCCGTAGTGCACGGCATATCGCATTTGAACTATACCGGGAGGATTGAAGTGGTGTTCCGGTACGACCCTAATCCCGCTTCCGATGGGAGGAGCACGGCGCCGTCAGCATCTGGAGCTGACTCCGGTCTGCTCGAATGTACCATCCGCGACAACGGCGTGGGCCGCGAAAAAGCCATGCTGCTGCGGCAGGAACGAAAGCCCGGCCACACCTCCGTGGCCCTCGACGTTACCAGGGAACGCCTGGAAGCGCTGAAAAAGGGCCGGCAATATGAGGTGTTGGAATACGAGGATGTAACAAACAGCGAAGGAAACGTTGCGGGCACACAGGTGACCGTCCGCCTGCCCGCCCTGGTCAATTTCTAATGGTACCAAAACCTTAATAATCATAACACATCAACCAGAATTGTATGACCGCAATCATTGTAGAAGACATGCCCCAGGCCGTTCAGGCCCTGCAAAACGAACTGGCGGAGCATTGTCCCGAAGTAGAAGTGGTAAATACCGCCGGAAGTATCGTTGCAGCAGCCAGGTTGCTGGGGCAGGCGACACCCGACATCATTTTTCTCGATATCCTGCTGGGCGACGGCACGGGCTTCGATCTGCTCGATATTTTTCCCAACCTGTCGTCGCGCGTCATATTCATCACGGCATCTGACGAAAACGCCATACGAGCGTTTCGGTACGCAGCCGTAGACTATCTGCTCAAGCCTGTCGACCCCCATCTGCTTCGCGAAGCCGTCGGAAGGGCCAAACGCCAGATGGCCGGCACTGCCGAAAGCATGCGCCTACTGCGCGAAACGATCCGCCGCCCCGATGCATTGCCCAGCCGCATCTCGCTCACTTCGCAGGAGCGTATTTCAGTAGTAGACATCGACAGTATTATCCGCTGCGAATCGGATGGCAACAATACCTGGTTTTTCCTGGCCGGCGGTGAAAAGATATTCGTGACCCGCACGCTCAAGCAATTCGAACAGCTCCTCGACCAACACAATTTCCTTCGTGTACACCAGTCGCACCTCGTCGCGCTGAGATACATACATGAATTCGTAAAGAAGGACGGCGGCTACCTGCGCCTAAAAAACAGCGAACTTATCCCGGTGTCGGTGCGCAAAAGGGCAGAAGTGGTGGAATTGCTGGAGAATCTGAAATAGACCGGAATTTTCGGTATTCCGGAAATTGCGGCATTCCGGCGTATTACATCACCATCTCCAGGATATCCGGCGTATTGATATCGGTGAACCCGGGCACATGGTACTGATAGAATTGCAACAAATGCTGTAGGAGGGCTTTGCGTTGTGCGCGGTTGAGCGCCACTTCATGGCATTGCTGAAGGGGGAGTTGTAGCAAATCCAGCATTTGCAGGGTCTGTTCCGGCTCCAGGTAATGCGGGTGGATGGGCGGAACCGGGCTGAAATTGCCTTCTTTAAGGTCGAAAAAAAGTTCCCCGGCGTCTTCGGGTACCTCCTGAGGTTGGAAGCCCAGAAAGTTGGAAAGTTGGAGCAGAAAGTGCAGGTGCAGGTTGGCAATAGGATGGGGGGAAGTATCCAGCCATTGCAGGGTATCGAGCAGGAAATCGAAGAGATCGCGGTTTTCTTCTGATTCCTGGATGGTTTTACGGCATATTTCCGCCATAAAAAGGGCCACAGCGCCGTGGCGGATGTCGAAAGGAATCCTGCTCCAGACCTCTGCTGCGCGGAGTTCCTTCAGGCGGTTCATGGCATCGGCATCGTCGCGAAAATAACATACCAGGTCCACCGCCGTCATGGGCTGGAACAGGTTGTAGGGCATGCGCGCACGCGCGCTGCGCACCCCTCCGGCGATAAACGTATGCAGCCCCTTTTCTTCGGTAAAAATGTCGGAAATGACGCTGCTGTCGCCGTATTTCACCGTCCGGAAAACGATACCACGTGTTTTGAGCAACATAGAAAAAATGCTTTCACTGCGAAAAGTACGGTTTTCAGGCAGTCGGGAGCAGTTGATTTGCCAAATGAAAAATCTATCTTTCCCCGTTCAAACATCCAAACCATGGTATTCAATCTCGCTGAAAACAATACGATCGCCAACCGGTTTGTGGCGGAACTGCGCAATGCTGAAATACAAAAAGACCGCGCCCGCTTTCGCCGGAACATGGAGCGCACCGGCGAAATATTGGCGTATGAAATCTCTAAAACGCTTGATTATGAACTGTTTGAGGTAGAAACACCGCTCGGCATTGCCCCGGTGATGCTGCCATCGAAACGTATGGTGCTGGCGACCATCCTGCGTGCGGGATTGCCCTTCCACCAGGGCATGCTCAACTATTTCGACCATGCCGACAATGCCTTTATTTCCGCCTTCCGCCGGCACCATAAAGACGGGTCTTTTAATATACAATTAGATTATGTAAGCACGGCCGACCTGAACGGCAGCACACTTATCCTTTGCGACCCGATGCTGGCTTCCGGCGCTTCCATCAATGTCGCCCTGCAGGAACTGTTGCGTTTTGGAGCACCCGATACCATCCACGTTGCCACGGTCATCGCCAGTACGGCAGGCCTGGACGCTGTGCGGCGGCGTTATCCGCAGGCCCGTATCTGGACGGGCGCTATTGATGAGGAACTGACGGCAAAATCGTATATCGTACCGGGACTGGGCGACGCTGGCGACCTGGCCTACGGCGAGAAACGGTGAAATACGCGAACGAGGAATCGCATTTTGAAATTCAGGAATTCAACCATTCTGCAAATTCCGATAAAAAAGGCCGCGCTGCTCATTTGCTGCACGGCCCTTGGTTATGTTTCATGAATGTAATCCTGGTTGGGATGGCCTCTTTCCTGCGCTATTGCGCGATTAGTTTCCCGGAGGCTACCGGCTTACCATCAGCGGTAAGCCGGTAGAAGATTACTCCAGCCGGGAGTTGATGTCGGAACAATCGGAATGTGGGTTGATTAAAGAAAGCATTGGAAAGTAATCGGCCCTGGGCATCGTACACATGCAAACCGTAGGTCTGCGCCTGTACGCCCATCACCTCGAAATTGACGGCATCTGTTATGACCGGATTGGGATAAATCCGCACATCAGCGCCTGCGAGGTGAATTTCTTTTGTTTGCACAAACACCGTGTCTATGCAGGTGGTGTGGAAAGTCTGATTAGTGATGACCGGCGCATTAAAGTCAAAATAGATAGCAGCGCTGTTGAAGATCGTCGTTCCGCACTCAATATTCGGTTTTTGAGAAACGCGGAACTTAACGAAGCCTTCGCTCGCGCTGCTACCCGGCGCAAGATTAACGTTGGGGAGTGTGAACTGCACAATGCCCTGACCGTAAACCTCGAAGTCGTAGGGATGGCTGGCAGCTCCAGGATGAACCGTAGCAGGATCAAGCGCCGTCGACAACGTGTCGCGGATGATGATCTGCTGTACGGTGGTTGTCCCGGTGTTGCGGAACTGGATTAAATAGTCCAAATCGGTTTCCGGACTGACGTAGTGGGCCACGTCGTAGCCTTTGGGATGACCTCTTTTAAGGTAAGTCGGATTGTAATCGGTTTCGTAACTCTCCTGGCAGTCGGTTTCGACAAAAGCGTCGGCATCGTCTTCCGGGAACATGGTATAAAAGCCGAGCGAAATCGGATTAACGCTCGTATCGGTTTTGCATCCTTCCACCGCCGCCGTCGGATAACCCGAGCCCGGATAGCCGGGGCTTTGCTGGGCGATAATACGGTAGGTTCCGTTGTTGGCTTTGTGGCTCCAGATATTGGTATCCTGCTCTGCCTCCAATTTAAACCGGAAATTCGGATCGCCGGGAACAGTGAGCATGACCAGATCTTCTGCGATCACAAAATCCGGCTCGGTATTCATTTTGTTGGCCGTGATATTGTGCAGGTACATCCGCACCATCGTATCGCCGTCGCAGATAGCCCGGGCCCGGATAATAGAACCATCCCAGTTGATGCCGGGGTTGCAGAATGTATCCGGATAAATATGTGCGGTTACGCAGTGTGTCTGGCCGGTAACTACATTGTCGCAATCCAGAAACGCTGTGACAGTGAACGTCTCGCACTCGCCGTCGGGTAACGTACCCACATTGTACACGTAATTATTACTGCCCGGAGGGGTTTCAATACCGGGAATCGAACTGCCGGTCACCGTCAATGCCGGATCGAAAGATACTTCGATACGGGTATTTTGCGACGGTACAGAACCCGTATTGCAGTACCGGATCGTGTACAGGTTATCGTTGCAGCGGCGCAGGACGGGAGTAGCGACATCCACTTCATTGCGCGGGCAGGAGTACAAAACGCGCACCGGAATCCGGGTATTGACCGTATCGTAAAAATCCGGAACAGTAACGTTTGTGATGGCGTCACAAGCCTGCCAGTATTCATTGGGGGCAAACAATGTCAGTTCATACTGACCGGTATCGACCGCCAGTCGGAAGTCGCCATTCTCGTTGGCTACTGCAAAACGGGAAAAGTTAGGGCTGACAATTTTCACAACCCAGTCTTCCAGTCCGGCCTCACCGATATCCGGGAGGCAGTTGTTGTTGAGGTCCTGAAAGATATTTCCTTTTATATAACTGGTAAATACTTCGCAGTTAAGATCAGCCTTTACCAGGTAGGCGGTTTGCTCGGAGCCGGCAAAAAATGGCGAGCTGTAGCCTGCTGCCGCTGCACCGCCGTCGGGCGTAAAAATAATGCTGTATGCTTCGTCGGCTCCGGCCTTTCCCACCACGGCATTGCATATTTCCTCGCCTTCGAAGTCCACGTGAAGGATATACAGATCGCCTTGGGCGGTTGTCAGGTCTTTCCTGCCGGCAACATAGAATCCGTCGAACTGATCCCGCGCAACCGCATTAAAACTGGTCTTTGGAAAAGTGTTCTGCCAGATGATAGAATTGCTGCCGTTGCCGTCAATCTTCATCAAAAGTCCGGCGCCGCCCTGGAAGGCATTTGTTCCGCCGGCCAGCACAAAATTGCCGTCTGTAGTACCCACAACGGCTTTAGCGACGTCGTCGCTGTTGATAAAGCCGTATTTATAATCCCATTGAGGATTGCCCAACGCGTCGAACCGGACGGCATAGAAGTCCACATCGCCGGGTGATGCCGTTTGAACCCTGAAACTCCCGGCAACCAGAAAACCTCCGTTGCTTGCAGTCGTTATGGCATTGCCCCTTTCCTTGCTCAATTGCTGGCCAAAGGTTTTGGTCCATACGGGGTTGCCTTTTGCGTCCGTTTTTATCAGGTAGATATCTTCCGTCCATTCGCCGGTGACTGTAATCAGAAAATTGGTGGTAAACCCGCAAATCACCAAACTGCCATCGGCAAGTTCGAGCAGCCCTGTTGCCTCGTCGTCTTTAATGCCACCGAAGGTCTTGGTCCACAACACATTGCCATAAGCGTCTGTTTTAAAGAGGTAAACGTCGCGTTCGCCGGCGCCTACACCTTCTATGTAACCTGCAACGGCATACCCGCTGTCTTGCGTGGCTACAACAGCTGTTCCGGCTGCATCGGGGCTTACCGGGTAGTTCTTGCTCCACTGAAGAGTGCCGTCGGCGTCGGCTTTGATCAGGCTGATTTTGTTCAGTCCGTAAAAGCCCGTCATGATATACCCGCCATCATGGGTTGGCGCAACGGCGTTGATCTGGTCCTGACCGCCGCCGCCAAACACACGTTCCCAACCTTGTCCCTCGACGTTTGCCGAGAACAACAGGATCAGGAAAAGTATCAGACAGTGCTTGAACATGAGATAACGGATTAGGCTTTGCATTAGCCTTTCTTTGACGGTACAAAAGTGCGGATACAAATGTGACGTGTAAAAGACAAAAATTTGCATTTGTTGAGTTGTTTTGGTTGTTTGTTTTTTCCGATTTTTGACGCTTGTTTTTACAAAAAGTTGAAAATAATGCATTTTTGAGCACAAACGAACGTTTAAAATTAAAAATTGGCCGGTGGTTTGTTGAATAAATAATCCAAAAGCGACATGCAAAAAAGTATATTGTCAGAGATCGTACATGCTCTAGAGCGTAAAGAGGTGCGGGATATTCAAAAATGGTTGCAATCGCCGGCCCACAATCAACGGCAGGATGTAATCAGGTTGTTTGATTATCTGTGTCAAAATTTGGCGGATGACGACGAATCCCCGGAAAAAGATAAGGCATGGAAGGCTGTTTTCCCTGCCCAACCTTACGATGATGCCTATATGCGGCAGGTAATGTTCTTTTTGCTCAAGGCCATAGAAGAGTATTTGGTGTTTACAGACTTTACGGCGGATAAAGTCCAATACCATTTGTCACTAACCAGAATCTACCGGAAACGAAAACTGGAAAAAGCCTATAAGCAGGCCCACAGAATGGGCTCTGAAAAACTGGAGCGCCAGCCGCTGCGCAATACGTATTACCTGCTCAATAAGTTTTTTCTTGAACAGGAAGAACATGAACTCCGCATGAGTATTACACAACATGCGCCTGCAAATTTACAGGAAACGGCAGACGCTTTGGAAAAATGGTTCATTGAAGAGCGCTTGCGGATTAGCAAGGATATGCTTGCGCACCACCGCATTTATCAAAAAATAAGTTACAACCACGGCCTGCTGGAAGAAGCCCTGTTGTATGCCAGCCGGAACAAGATGCTCGAAGAACCTGCAATAGCAGCCTATTACTTTACCTATATGGCCTTGATCAACCCGAGTGAAGAAACCTATTTTGATAAAATGGAGCAATTGATCCACACCAAAATGGAACACTTTGGCCCATCAGAAGTACGTACCTTTTACCTCGCTGCATTGAATTACTGTGCTGCAAAAGTCAATCAGGGCAACCTCGATTACTGCCGGCGGGCCCTTAATTTTTACCGGCAGGGGCTGGAGACCGGTATACTTATAGAAAACAACCAGATCACGAGTTATACTTTCAGCAACGCCGTTGCATTTGCTATGCGCATCGGGGAGTTTGACTGGGCAGAGAATTTCATCGATAAATACCAGCAATTTCTGGAGGAAAAACGCCGAAACGGAACCGTCAACTTTAGCCTGTCCAGACTTTACTTTGAGAAAGGAGATTATGACAAAGCACAGCGCTATCTGGTGGAATTTGAATACGACGATATGCTTCAAAACATTGTAGCCAAGACCATGTTGCTAAAAATCTACTACGAACAGGACGAACTTGACGCCTTTGAATCGCTGCTCGAAAGCCTGCGTATCTACCTGCAACGCAAGGAAGCGCTCGACCCAGCCCGAAAATCGGCCTACAAAAACCTCATCAGCCTGATGAAAAAACTGCTGCACCTTAATCCATACTCCAAAGCTCAGACCGAACGATTGCGGCAACTCATCACCAGCACCAATCCGTTGATGGAACGCGACTGGCTTTTAAAGCAAGTGGACGGTAGACGGTAGACGGTGCGGAATTTCCAATTTCTACGCATCAATTACCCCTGTAATCGCCAAAAACGTCGTTTCTTTGCGGACTTTTTTCACAAAAACCCACCGTTACGTTGAAACAGGGATATAAAGTGGCCTTGCTGGTACTGCTGGTATTGTTGATCGACCAGGCCACCAAGTTTTACATCAAGACGAATTTTGCGTTGAACGACGAAGTAAAGATGTTCGGCCTCAACTGGGCCCGCCTCCACTTCGTGGAAAATAAAGGCATGGCATTCGGTATCGAATTCAATGTAACGCACGGCGAATTCGACTACGGCAAACTGCTGCTCAGTGTGTTTCGCATCCTGATGGTGGCCGGCCTGATCTGGTATACCCGCATGTTACTTCGAGTAAAGGCGCCGATAGGGTTTGTGTACTGCATCGGCCTGATTACAGCCGGAGCGCTGGGCAATATCATCGACAGTACCTTTTATGCGCTCATCTTTACAGGCGGTTTTCACGACGACGGACTGGCTACCCTGGCGCCTTTCGGCCAGGGATACGGCCTCGCCGAGGGCTTGCCGATGAACGGCTTCCTGCACGGGCGCGTGGTCGATATGTTCTATTTCCCCATCACCACCATCACGCTGCCCGAATGGATGGGCGGCGACAGTTTTTTGTTTTTCAGCCCCATCTTTAATGTGGCCGACGCGGCCATTACCACCGGCATACTCTCCATTCTGCTGTTCCAGCGCCGTTTTTTCCGCGACGGCTTTATGGATGAAGAAAAAAAGGTGGAGTCAGCGTCTCCGGATACCCTGCCCGACGACCCTGAGCAATCGCCTCTTGCAGAAATGCCGGATGATGAACCGGCCGCCGACCCTTCCGGTACGGATGGGACGACTGCCGCGGATACGGCCGGAGAGCCTTCCGGAAATACTGTCACGGACGAGAAAGGGTGATTGAGGGCGGCACATAAAAAAAACGCCCATTTGCGGTCCCGACTGCAAATGGGCGTTTTTTTTATGTGCCGCTACTTACCACTTCTTCCCTTTTTTCTTCTTTTTATCCCATTTATCGAATTTATCAAAAGGACGGTCTGATTTCGGCGCCCGCTTTTCCTGTTTTTCCGAGGCATCGTCGAGGCGGATGCGGCGGCCGTTGATGGTGAATTCCGAGAGCCCTTCGCGCACGGTGTCGACATACGCGGAATCGAGGTCGAAGTGCATATAGGCGCGGTTCATGTCGATGTGGCCGATCGCCTGACTCGGTACGCCGAGTGTTTTGGACAGCAACTGGATAAAGTCGCGCTTCGACACACCGTCCATTTCACCGACGTTGGCGAAGAGGCGCTGCATGCTGCCGTTCGGACGCGCCGTTTCCGTGCGCACATTGCGTTTGTCGCCTTTCGGGTAGATGTTGATATCCGGCGCGCTGCGGTAATAAGCAAGGAAGCGGTTGAACTCCACACTCGCAAATCGCTTGATAAGTTCCTCCTTGGTAAGGTCTTTCAATTCCGCGTAGATGCGGCCCATAAACGGCTCGATCTCCGCGTGATGCACTTCCTGGGTATGGATATTGTTGACGATCTGGAACAGTTGGTGTTCGCAGACCTCTATACCCGTCGGGATGGGCATCTTGGCAAAACTCGCTTTGGTTTTGCGCTCGATCTGGCGGATTTTGTCTTCATACTTCGGCGTGACGATGCTGATACTCACCCCGGTACGGCCGGCGCGGCCGGTACGACCCGATCGGTGGGTGTATGATTCGATCTCGTCGGGCAGGCCGAAGTTGATAACGTGGCTGATATTGCTTACATCAAGCCCGCGGGCGGCCACATCGGTAGCGACGAGCAACTGGAGGTTGCCCTCACGGAAGCGCTGCATCACCCGGTCGCGGTCGCTCTGGGCCAGGTCGCCGTGCAGGGCGTCGGAGTCGTAGCCGTCGCGGATCATTTGCTCGGCGATCTCCTTTGTTTCATTTTTGGTGCGGCAGAAAATCAGGGCATAGATGCCGGGGTTGGCGTCCACCACGCGTTTGAGCGCGGCGTAGCGGTCGTTGGCACGGCATACATAATAGATATGCTCGATATTCTCGTTGGTCTGGTTGCGCTTGCCCGTGCTCAGTTCGCGGGGATTGTCCATGTAATTGGCTGCAATGACGCGCACCTCGTCGGGCATGGTCGCTGAAAACAGCCAGATAGAACTGCGGTTTTCCGCAGCGCCGAGGATAAAATCGATGGCCTCCTTGAAGCCCATGTTGAGCATCTCGTCGGCCTCGTCGAGTACCACGCGCTCCACCTGGTCGAGCCGAACGGCTTTGCGGGTCATCAGGTCCATGAGGCGGCCGGGGGTAGCGACGATGATTTGCGCGCCAGCCTTGATCTGGCGTATTTGTGTTTCGATACTCGCGCCGCCGTACACGGCCACGACTTTGTACTGGTGGGCAAACTGGGAATAGTTGACCAGGTCGCCGGCAACCTGTACGCACAACTCGCGCGTGGGGCAGAGCACCAGCGCATGGATGCCGCGTTCTTCCGGGTTGATCCGTTGCAGCAGGGGCAGGCCGAAAGCGGCGGTTTTGCCGGTACCGGTATGTGCCAGCGCGATAATGTCATCGTCGGTCGTCAGGGCAGTCGGGATAACCAGTTCCTGGACCGGGGTGGGCGTCTCAAATCCTAAAGCGGCGATCCCTTGTAGCAGATCGTCGTCGATACCCAAATTCTTGAATGCAGTCATTAAAATAGTGTGTGCCCGCCGGAGCCGGCAGGCTGGTGAAAAAAAATGAACGAGGATACCTGGCTGCCGGCACCTCTGCTCTTCTTTTCCACACACTCCGCCGGACGGGCGGTCAGAAAAACGAACGAACGGAAGCCTTTGTCCCTCTATTTTGCCAAAAACGCCGCAAGGTACAGTGTTTTTTCAGCAAGTCGCTTATGACGGTAATTTTGTAAATCGTCACCGTACAACGGACTTCCAAGTCCGTCAAATCAGAACGGGGTTGGAGACTGGTTGTATAGAACGGACTTGGAAGTCCGTTGTACGGGACTGACAATAATCATCGCCATCGCTGAGCGGGGTCAGGGACGGTATTGGAATCACCTGCCATCTTTGCCGAAAAAGCGTATGGCATTTTACCATAAGATGGGCAAGATTCCCCGGAAACGCCACGTACAGTTTCGCAACCATGCGGGTGTCCTGTACCAGGAAGAACTGGTCGGGACACAGGGTTTTTCAGGGGTATCGTCCCTGGTTTACCACCTGTATCCACCCACAATAGTCAAGGAAAAAGGCACACCCTGGTCCGTAGAACCGGAAATCGCAATTGATAAAAACCTGTCGGCCCTCAGTTTCAAGGGCTTTGAGTTGCCCTATGCCGACGACTATCTCGACAGTCGCAAAGTCCTTTTTGTGAACAACGATCTGCATATCGGGCTGGCGGCGCCGCACCACGGTTCCAGGGATTATTTTTTTAAAAATGCCGACGCCGATGAAATGATCTTTGTCCATAACGGTCACGGCTGGGTGGAAACCATGTACGGCCAGATTCCTTTCGAGTACGGCGATTACATTGTGATCCCGCGCGGTACGATCTACAAAATCCATTTTCTGAGTACCCGCAACCGGCTGCTGTTCATCGAATCGTTCAGTCCGCTCCGTACGCCCCAGCGCTACCGCAACCAGTTTGGCCAATTGCTCGAACACGCGCCGTTTTGCGAACGCGATATCAAGATGCCGCAGGACCTGGAAACGCACGATGAACACGGCGATTTTCTTGTGAAAATCAAAAAACAGGGGATGATCTATCCCTATGTGTACGCCACACACCCCTTCGATGTAGTAGGCTGGGACGGCCATCATTACCCCTGGGCGATGTCTGTATTCGACTTTGAGCCAATTACCGGCCGTATCCACATGCCGCCGCCCATCCACCAGCAATTCGAGGCAGACGGCTTTGTGGTGTGCTCCTTCGTACCGCGTATGTACGACTATCACCCCATGCCATACCAGCGCCTTACCACCACAGCAATATCGATTCCGATGAAATCCTGTACTACGTCGACGGCGACTTCATGAGCCGCAACAACATCCAGAAAGGGCAACTGACCCTGCACCCCGGTGGTATTCCGCACGGACCGCACCCCGGCGCCATCGAGCGCAGTATCGGCAAGACGGCTACCGAGGAACTGGCCGTGATGATCGATCCTTTCCGGCCGGTCATGATTACCAAAGCCGCGATGCAACTGGAGGTGGAAGACTATTACAAATCCTGGTTGCCGGAAGAAACGGCGGTATAAGCGCCAATACTGTATCCAAAACGCTATAAAATTACGATCAATGGCTACGCTGACGAATATTCAGAACTACAACTACGGCCTTGAAAAGGTATTTCCTGAGGCTGATGATTTTCTCCCCCTGCTCGGCACCGACTATGTGGAACTATACGTCGGCAACGCCAAGCAGTCCGCTCATTTTTATAAAACCGCCTTTGGTTTTCAATCGATGGCCTACGCCGGGCTGGAAACGGGCGTGCGCGACCGCACTTCCTACGTGCTGTCGCAAGGCAAAATACGATTGGTGCTGACGACACCGCTGAGCTCGCATTCTCCTGTTGCCGAACACATCAAAAGGCATGGCGACGGGGTAAAAGTGATCGCACTCTGGGTCGACGATGCCCGGCAGGCCTACCAGGAGACCATCAACCGCGGCGCCACTTCCTATATGGAGCCTGTTGTGGAGCGCGACGAATTCGGAGAGGTGGTGCGTTCAGGCATCCATACCTACGGCGATACCGTACACATATTTGTAGAGCGCAAAAACTACAACGGCCTGTTCCTGCCCGGTTACCAGCCCTGGTTTTCGGCCTATAATCCCAAGGAAACAGGATTGAAATATATCGATCACATGGTCGGCAATGTAAACTGGGGACAGATGAACACCTGGGCGCAGTTCTACCGCGAGGTCATGGGATTTGCCAACCTGATCTCCTTCGACGACAAAGACATCAGTACCCAGTATTCCGCCCTGATGTCTAAAGTGATGACCAACGGCAACGGGCGTATCAAATTTCCCATAAACGAACCCGCCGAAGGCGTCAAGAAATCACAGATCGAGGAGTTTATCGATTTCTACGAAGGCGCAGGATGCCAGCATATTGCAGTAGCCACCGACGATATTGTGTTCACTGTCAGCGAAATGCGCAAGCGCGGTGTCGAATTCCTGTATGTTCCGGGCAGTTATTACGATTCTGTCTGGGGAGCGTGTCGGTGTGATCGATGAAGACCTTTCCCGGCTAAAAACCGGCATTATGGCCGATCGCGACGACGAGGGCTACCTGTTACAAATATTCACCAGGCCCGTGGAAGATCGCCCGACGATGTTTTTCGAGATTATCCAGCGCAAAGGCGCCAAATCGTTTGGCAAAGGCAATTTCAAAGCCCTGTTTGAATCGATTGAAGCCGAACAACAGCGGCGTGGAACGCTTTGAGACGGGCCTGTGACAGTCAGATGAATTTTAACACGATTATAGAACCATTCCGCATAAAATCTGTGGAACGCATCCTGCTGACCACGGAAGCGGAACGCCGTGATTTCCTGCGCGAGGCGCATTTCAACCCCTTTCTGCTCCGTTCCGGGCAGGTGATCATCGACCTGCTGACCGACAGCGGCACGTCGGCCATGAGTTCCGAACAGTGGGCCGGTATGATGCGTGGCGACGAAAGTTATGCCGGCGCCTCCAGTTGGCAGCGCATGGAGACCGCCGTTCGCGACCTGACGGATTACCCCTATATCCTGCCGACCCACCAGGGCCGTGCGGCTGAGCACCTGTTGTACACCCGCATCGGCGGGCCCGGCAAGGTATTTATCAGCAACACCCACTTCGATACCACCAGGGCAAATATCGAGTTTTCAGGTGCGACAGCCATCGATTGCCCGGCTCCGGAAGGCCTGCAGCCGGAAACGTACCATCCTTTTAAGGGCAATCTCGATACCGTTAAACTGCGGGAATACATCGGGCGCTATGGTGCTGCCAATATTGCCGCTGTGATCCTTACGGTGACGAACAACAGCGGCGGCGGACAGCCTGCCAGCATGGCAAACGCCCGGGAAGTATCTGAAATATGCAAATCGAATGGAATCCGGTTCATTCTCGACGCCTGCCGGATTGCAGAAAACGCCTGGTTTATCCGGCAACGGGAACCGGGTTTCGACAAAAAGTCGTGCCGCGATATTGCAAAAGAAATGTTTTCCCTGGCCGACGGGTGTGTGTTCAGCGCAAAAAAGGACGCCCTGGCCAATATCGGCGGTTTCCTGGCGCTGCGCGACCTGGAACTTGCCATCCAATGCCGCACCGTATTGATCATTACCGAAGGATATTCCACCTATGGCGGCCTCTCGGGTCGCGATATGGAAGCCATTGCCATCGGTCTGGAAGAGGTTTTTCAGGAAGACTACCTGGAGTACCGCATCAAAAGCACGGAATACCTAGCCGACAAACTCCGCCGGATGGGTGTGCCCGTTCTGTGGCCGGCCGGCGGCCATGCCGTATACATCGATGCGAAGGCCTTTTATTCCCATATCCGGCCGGAAGAGTACCCCGGTCAGGCGCTTGCCTGCGAACTCTATCTGAAAGGCGGTATCCGATGCTGCGAGATCGGCTCGGTGATGTTTGGCAAATACGATGAGGCCGGCCGGCTGATCCCGGCGGCCATGGAACTGGTACGCCTGGCAATTCCCCGGCGGGTTTACACCCAAAGCCATATTGATTATGTGGCAGAGGTATTTACGGGCCTGCTCGACGACAGGGCGCGTGTACATGGCTTCCGCATCGTCAGTGAACCGCCTTTTTTGCGGCATTTTACTGCGCGATTTGAAAGGCTCGGAAACTAACCGGGTGTGTAAGTTGCCGCGCTATGTAACCCGGAATGGCATTCCGGGCAGTGGAATGCCATTCCGGGTTACATGGCGCGGCAGCCTACCGCAGTTTAGTTCCGGATATCTTCACCCCAACCCAGTTTTTCCCGGATGGTATTGAGGAAACTGGTGTCCTGCAACTGCACCAGTTTTATCGGAAAATCATTTTTCCGGACCGCCAGCTGGTAGTTGGCGTGGATCAGTTCGAAGCGTGAATCGAGCGTACAGATAAAATTCTCGCCGCGGCCTTCCACTTCGAAGGAAATTACAGAGGAATCGGATATGACAATGGGCCGCACGTTGAGGTTGTGCGGCGCCACCGGTGTGATCACAAAATTGCCGGAACCGGGAAATACCACAGGTCCGCCGCAACTGAGCGAATAGCCCGTGCTGCCCGTCGGTGTGGCGATAATAAGTCCGTCGGCCCAGTAGGAGTTGAGGTAATCACCATTCAGAAAAGCGTGAATGGTGATCATGGACGAGGTGTCGCGTTTGAGCAGGGTGCAGTCGTTCAGCGCAAAAGGGATCTCGCCAAAAATTTCCGGATGGCTTTCGAGGTACAGCATGGCGCGCTCTTCGATCTGGTATTGACCCCGCCGGAGTTTTTGTACAGACAGGAGAATGTGTTTTTTTTCCACACTGGCCAGAAATCCCATTCTGCCGAGGTTAATCCCGAGCATCGGCACACCGGAATCGCGCACGAGTGTCACGGCGTTTAACATGGTGCCGTCGCCGCCCAGTACAATGACGACGTCGATCTGGTGCACCAAAAAATCGCGGTAGCCGTCGAAGGCTGCAAATGCGCCGGGCATTTTGACCTTCTGCTCAATTATTTCCAGGAAAGGCGTATAGACATAAGTGGTGATGCCTTCGGCATACAGCGCATCGAACAGCGCCTGAATATGCGGAAGGTCTTTGTCCTTATATAATTTGCCGAAAATGACTGCTTGCATGGTTGAGAGAGGCTTAGGGGTTTCATGGCTTCATGGTTTCATGGTTGGGCTTTAGAGGGGAGTTGAAAATTTATCTCTTTTTAGGGGCAGGTTCGGGGGTAATTCTAATTTTGCTGCAAGATAGAAAACACTTGTCAGTTAATTGACCCCTGTCAATTGCTTCATTTGCCCAACCCTTAAACCATGAAACCATACAAAGATGAGTACATTCAATTTCAAGGAAGTCATTCAGCGCGAGAAAGAGCAACTCCGGTTGCGGCGGCAGAAACTGGAACAGTCCGCCGGAACGCCCGAACAGGAGAACTGGTTCGGCATCGCCATGTCGGGCGGCGGGATACGCTCGGCTACCATTAACCTCGGTTTTTTGAAAACGCTGAACAAATTCGGCATCCTGCAAAAGGCCGATTATTTGAGCACTGTTTCGGGTGGCGGGTACACCCATTCCTACGTACAGGCGACGATCAAGGAAAAGGGCGATTTCAACCATCTGTTTACCAACGAGCATATCGCGGGTATGCGTCAGCACGGCGAATATCTCACGCCGGGACAGGGCATCTGGAAAACAGGCAACACCTTCCTGATGACCATAGCCTTCCTGGTCAGTTGGCTGATGAGCCTGATCAGTCCGGTCATTGTAGTAGGGATTGTCTATTACTTCTATACCATTATTACAGGGCTGGTCGGCAACCCGGTCGGCAACACAACCGGTCTGGCCATGCAATTCGAGTGGTGGGCACTGCTGGTGACCGGCGCCCTGATGTTGCTCCACTTTGTGATCAATATCGCGCTCAACTACAACCTGAGTGTTTCCAAGCAATTCAACCGCCTGGAATCCGTGCTGGGTATCGCAGGGCTGTCGTTATATGCCTGGATATTGCTTGCGGGGGTAAAAACCGGCATCCGGCCTGCGAACGCCGTTTTGCTCGATTACGGGATCAATGCCGTTTTGTTGTTCGTGCTCGGCTTTTTTACCAACCCCAATGCCCTGAGTTTTCACCGCTACTACCGCAAGCAACTGGCCGATCTGTTCCTGCGCTTTTCCGGCGACCACAGGAATATTCCGCTGAAAGACGTATTCAAGGTCGACTCTGCCAGCAAGGCAGATTATCTGGCGCCGTACCCGCTCATCAACACCTGCCTGAACCTGCAAAACCCGGGCGGCGGCGACAAGTTCAAGGGCTCCAAGGCCAGCGATTATTTTCTGCTCAGTCCCCTGTTCTGCGGTTCCAAACTGACGTGTTACGTCCCTACCGACCGCTATATCGACTACCGGAAAATGACACTGCCGGCCGCGGTAACCATTTCGGCTGCCGCCGTTAATCCCGGCCTGGGTGTCTACTCCAACAAACTGCTCAGCGTGCTGATGACGCTGTTCAACGCACGCCTCGGCTTCTGGATTTCCAACCCCATTATCCTGGAAAAGAGTTATGCTATCGTATGGTGGCCCGTTTATTTTTTCAAGGAACTCATGGGGCGTATCGGGCTGAGCAACAAGATGATCAATATTTCGGACGGCGGACACATCGAAAACCTCGGCGTGTACGAACTCCTGCGCCGCGGCTGCCGCCTGATTGTGTCCGTAGATGCCGGGGAAGACAAGGCCTATGGTTTCGCCGATCTGAACAACCTCATCATCCGCGCGCGCAACGAACTCGGCCTGGAAATCCGGTTCCGCAGCGACCAGCAGCCAGAGGAACTCATCCGCCCGCGACCCTCGCAGGTGTATTCCAGGAAACGTTTTGCCATCGCAGATATTTACCAGTGGTGGGAAGATACCAAAGTGATCCATCCCGACACCCAAAAGGAGGAAAGCCGCATCGTCAACTTCGACGAGCCGCGCAAGGTGGGCACCTTTATATATGTCAAATCTTCCGTGTTGGCGCCTGCCGGCAAGCCTTACCTTTCTGAAGATGACGACTACCTGAAATACGGCACGTACAAGTATAAAATATACCACCCCGACTTCCCGCACGAATCCACGAGCGATCAGTTTTTTGACGAAATTCAATGGGAGGCCTACTACCAGTTGGGCCAGTACCTCGGCGCCGATGTGCTGGGCGTGACCGATCTGGGCCAATATGAAGACAAAACGGGGCCTCAGGTCTTGGTTGAACAACTTATTGCCTGGTTCGACGAACACATTCCGTTGTTCGCGCCGGCTGTAGCCACGCGCGAGGCGCCTGTCGTTGATGACAACATTTTTGAAAGCGTAAAAATCGAACAGCCCGAGGCGAAGGAGGTGAAATATCAGATGTAAAGCATATCTAATTTTCCTACCTTCGCGCTCCCGGGAAACTGTCGTTCGAAGAACAACCTCCCGCAAATGTTTCCCAACCGGATATGCGCGATTTTTTGAAGTCTCTTAATAATAGTCTGCAGACTGCCCGCCAGCGTTTCGCCGAGATCACTGCCCCCGCGCGAAGCGCCTGGGCGCAATTCACTGCTCCCATATGGACGCGGCTGGCGCCGGTTACCGACGCCTGGCGCCGGTTTACCGCCCCTTTGAGGAACGCGTGGGCCTCCTTCCGGGAGCGCTTTCCGCTTGTCGGCAGCCTGCTCGGCTGGACCGGCCGCCTGGTCAAATGGGGCATTTACCTGTTGTTGTTCCTCATCCTTGGCGTCGGGATCGGGTTATTCGGCAGGCTGCCCTCCACTGAAGAGTTGAAAAATATTGAAACGGCCAACTCCACGGAGATCTACACGGCCGACAGCGTGCTGATCGGCAAGTTCTATATCGAGAACCGCACCGCCATTGCACTTGAAAATATTTCGCCCTATATCATCAACGCCCTCATCGCTACGGAAGACAAACGTTTTCTGGAACACAGCGGCATCGACATTCAAAGCTGGTTTCGCGTGGGCTACGGCGTGCTGGCCGGCGAAGGGCTCGGCGGCGGCTCCACCCTGAGTCAGCAACTGGCCAAAAACCTGTATCCGCGCCAGAAATACAAAATTCCAGGTATAAGCCTGATAATCAATAAAATACGGGAAAATTTTATTTCGGTAAGCCTCGAAAAAATATACACCAAACCCGAACTGCTCAACCTGTACCTCAACACCGTTCCCTTCGGCGGCGACGTGTTTGGCATCAACGTGGCTTCCCGGCAATACTTCAATAAAAAACCCAAAGACCTCTCTGTCGATCAGGCTGCCACCCTGGTGGGTATGTTGAAAGGCACCACCCTCTACAACCCCGTCCGAAACCCCAAAAACGCGCAGAAACGCCGCAACGTCGTGCTCCGGCAAATGGTTAACAACGGTCACCTCAGTCAGGCGGAATACGACCAGCTCAGCCCCAAACCCGTCGGCGCCAAGCGCTACAATGTGGATAGCAACAACGGCGGACTGGGCACTTACTTCCGCGAATACCTGCGCACCGATGTGATGCCCAAACTCCTGGAAAAATACAAAAAGGACGACGATACCAAATACAACCTCTATACCGACGGACTGAAAATATACACTACCCTGCACAGCAAAATGCAGCGATATGCCGAAGAGGCCGTGGCAAAGCAGATGCAGGAGCTGCAAAAACAGTTCGACAAACACTGGAAAAGTTATAAAAAAGACAAACCCTGGGGCGACGATAAATGGATCGACCAGCAGCTAAAGAACAGTGCGCGCTGGGATGCCCTTATGGATGCCGGGATGAGCAAGGAAGACGCGTTGAAGAATTTTGAAGAACCGGTAAAGATGAGCGTGTTCAGCTGGAATAAAGGCGGCTCCGAAGTGGATACCACCATGAGCCCCATCGATTCTGTGCGTTATTATTTTTGTCTGCTCAACTGCGGTTTCATGGCTATGGACCACCGCAACGGTTATATACGCGCCTGGGTGGGCGGCACCAATTTCAAGTATTTCAAGTTTGATCACATCCTCAGCAAGCGACAGGTGGGTTCTACTTTCAAGCCTATCGTTTATGCCGCGGCGCTTCAGGATACCATGCGCCCCTGTACCTACTTTGCCAACCAGATCAAAATGATTGTGGACTGGGAGCCGCACAATGCCGATGAGCGGTACGGCGGCTGGTATTCCATGAGTGGCGCCCTGACGCGTTCGGTCAACGTTGTGGCCGCGCAAATCATTGAAAAGGTGGGCATACAAAAAACCATAGACCTGGCCACAAAAATGGGTGTGACGTCCAAGTTGCCCCGCGAATACGGCATCAGCCTCGGCGCCGCCGACATCAATCTGTACGATATGGTCAAGGTGTACGGTACCATCGCCAACCAGGGCGTGCGTCCGGAACCTGTTGCCGTGGTGAAGGTGGTGAACCGCAGCGGCGAAGTGGTGTACGACTACAAGGCTGAAATGGAGGCTAATCCCGAACTGGGGCCCCATGTGGAGGCCCTTACCGTCAACCAGGCGGCGACGATGACCAAAATGCTGCAAAATGTAATCGACTACGGTACCGGTTCGCGCCTGCGCCGGGGGTATGGTATTCAGGGCGACTTTGCCGGAAAAACCGGTACCACTCAAAACCAGGCCGACGGCTGGTTTGTCTGCTTCAATCCGCAACTCGTCACCGGCGCCTGGGTAGGCGCTGAAAGCCCGGCGGTTCGCTTCCGTTCCATGTCGCTGGGGCAAGGTTCAGCCATGGCCTTGCCTATTGTCGGCTGGTTCTGGAACAAGGTGGCCAATGACAAAAAACTCGGCCGTTTGCTTAGCGAACGGTTCCCCACCCCAAAACCGGAAGTGCTCGCATCACTGGGCTGCCATCCCTGGGTCAGTATTAAACCGGATTCGTTCAACCTGCTGCTGGACAATATGCGGGACTCGACGCTGCGCGACTCCATGATCGCCATGTACACCACGCCCGCCAAAGACGGGAATGATATGACGGCCGACCTGCCCGGCGGCGAAGTTGGCGCCGAGCCCTTGGAAAAAGCGCCGGAAAATGAAGAGGAGAAAAAGCCCGGGTTGTTCAAAAAACTCTTCGGCCACAAACCCGAGGAGGAAAAAGACAAGGAAAAACCCAAGGACGAGAAGGACAAAAAGAAACCGGCGGGCGGTGACAAGAAAGACGAGAAAAAGCAGCGGTGACCACTTGCCGGCGGCATAAAAAAGAAAGACTCCCGACGCCCGGCGCCGGGAGTCTTTCTTTTTTATGCCGTCGGTAGGTTAACTTTCTGCCTTCATCGAAAAGCGCACCTGAGAAGGCGTCTGCTTTTCATATTTGCCTGCTGTCGCCTGCAGTATTGTCAAACGAAACCAAAAGCACATGAAAAAAGCATTTCTCCCCCTGTTCTGTTTCCTGCTATCTTCCATCAGCACATTCGCCCAGACCGACTACTCGGGTACCTGGAATGGCGCAATTGAACTCCCGGGCAGAAGCCTGGGGCTTTCTATCGAACTGAAGAAAGCATCCGGCACGTGGACCGGTGTCCTGAATATCCCCGAACAGTCCATCAAGGGCATGCAACTCGCCGATCTTGACATTTCGGATGCAAACATGCGGTTCAATTTGCCCGAGGTGCCCGGAAGTGCGTCTTTTTCCGGCAAATTCAATGGCCAGGCGGATTTGTTGGAGGGTACGTTCAGCCAGTCGGGTATGTCGTTCCCCATGAAGCTGACCCTGGAAAGTGCAACGAAAAAAGCCGAAACGGAGCGCCACTTGCAGGAGGTTGCCGGTGTACTGCGCCACCTGGCCGATTCGCTCCGCCAGAAACGCCTCACGCCGGGGTTGGGTTTGGGTATCGTGATGGACGGTAAGGTGATCCTTGCCGATGGATTCGGGTACCGCAACCTGGAACAAAAACAGCCCGTGACCGCCAATACCCAGTTTGCCATCGGCTCCAGTTCCAAGGCGTTTACCGCTGCCGTGCTGGCGATACTCGCCGACCGCGGCCTACTGGAATGGGATAAACCCGTCGTGCAATACATGCCCGATTTTAAACTGTACGACGACTTCGCTACCAGGGAAATGACCGCTGTCGACCTGGTATGCCACCGCTCCGGATTGCCGCGCCACGACCTGATGTGGTATGGCTCGCCGTTTTCCAGAAAGGATATCTACGAGCGCCTGCGCTACCTGCCACCCAACAAGAGCCTGCGCACCACCTGGCAGTACAACAACCTCATGTTTATGACCGCCGGCTACCTGGCCGGGCGCATCTCCGGCAGCAACTGGGAGGAACTGGTTAAAACCAATGTTTTCCAGCCCCTCGGCATGAACACTTCCAACTTCTCGGTCAAAGACATGGCAGCAGCAAAAGACGCCGCCACAGGCTACCGGACCAAGGACAAAAAAGAAAACATCCGCATGGAATATCGCAACATCGATGCGATCGGTCCGGCGGGCAGTATCAACTCCACGGTGAATGATATGCTCCAATGGGTAAGCCTCCACCTGAACAACGGTAAAGCCCGCGACAGGCAGGTCATCAGCGCTGCCGAGGTCAAACACCTGCATACCCCGCAAATGCTGATGGACGGCGCCCGCCTGGCCAAAGACCCCGAACTGACCGATGCTTCCTACGCGATGGGCTGGTTTGTCCACCGGCACAAGGGCTTGCAGGTGGTGCAGCACGGGGGCAACATCGACGGGTTTTCGGCATTGGTGTACCTCGTGCCGGAGAAAAACTTCGGCCTTGTCATATTGACCAATCAAAACGGCTCAGGCTTGCCCACCGTGCTGGCCCGATATGCCACCGACCTGGTGCTGAACCTCGAGCCGACAGACTGGTATCAGCGCATGTATGGTGAGGGCGACAAACAGGACGAAGAAAAAAAGGAAGACGAAAAACCTGAGCCCCGGCGCATCGCCGGAACCCGGGCAAGCCATGCAATGATTGCCTATGCGGGTGAATATGCGCATCCCGGCTACGGGGTTGTCGAAATCAGGGAGAAAGCGGGGAACCTGCACCTGAAGTACAACGGATTCGATTTGCCCCTGGAACATTGGCATTATGATGTTTTCCGCGCAGTAGATGAAACAATCGGCGGCGACTTTATGCTGAATTTCCAGACGGACCAGAACGGAAATGTATACCAAATGACAACGGCCATGGATCCCTTGTCGGAAGACATGGTCTTCAAAAAACAAGCGCCCCGCCGCTTGTCTGACCCCGCATTTCTTCAAAACCTCGCCGGCAAATACAAAATGGACAAGACGGAAACACGTGTCACCATCGAAGCCCGCAACCAGATACTTTACGCCACAGTGCCCGGACAACCTACCTATACGCTCGAACCCTTTCAGGGCACGGAATTCAAGATAAAGGAACTGAACGGCTACAGCGTGGAATTCCAGTTGGGGCCCGACAACAAGGCAACCGCTATTTCCCTGATCCAGCCTGAAGGGGTGTTTGGCGCGAAACGGGAGGAGTGAGGATAGTTGCAGAAATATGAGTCATCCCGAATTTATTTCCCGCAGATACCCGCAGAAAAAAACCGCAGATTGCCGCAGATTTAGTAATATTCTGCGCATTTCTGCGGGTAACACAATAGAGTTGTTGGGATATAACTGATTGAAAATCAGAGTCTGTTAATAAATCCATCCAGCCACCTGTGACCTATCTTTTCAACTCCTTCGCCACATTAATATTGATTGTATGGAACACAAGACTTTTTCCTCCGTCAACATCAATACCTCCGGAGCCGCAGAAAACACCTTCGATGCTATCGTAGTCGGTAGCGGCATCAGCGGTGGCTGGGCAGCCAAGGAGCTCTGCGAAAAAGGCCTGAAAACGCTCGTGCTGGAACGCGGCCGCAATGTCGATCACGTGAAAGACTACCCTACGGCAACGATGAAAGCCTGGGAGTTTCCGCACCGCCTCGTCTCCTCGCAGCAAACGGTGCAGGACAATCCCATTATCAGCCGGGCTGCCGGTTACGGTGAGGACACGGAGCACTTTTTTGTAAAAGACAAAGACCACCCCTACGTGCAGCAAAAGGATTTTGTGTGGGTGCGGGGCTACCAGGTTGGCGGCAAATCGCTTATTTGGGGCCGTGCCTGTCCGCGCTGGAGTCCCTATGAATTTGATGCGCCGGCCCGTCTCGGCTATGGCCTCGAATGGCCCATCCGGTATGAAGACGTGGCGCCCTGGTATTCGCACGTCGAGCGTTTTATCGGCGTTTGCGGCAACAGGGACGGTATCGAATCCATGCCCGACGGCGAATTCCTGCCGCCGTTCGTGTTCAACAGCGTCGAACTGTCGATGAAAACGAAGATCAACGCCCGCTACGGCAACCGGTACATGGTACAGGGCCGCTGGGCGCATGTCACGGAACCGAACGAGATACACCAGGAACAGGGACGCGGCAAATGCCAGGCGCGCAACAAATGCATGCGCGGCTGTCCGTTCGGCGCTTATTTCAGCAGCAATTCCAGCACCCTGCCCTGGGCCGCCAAAACGGGCAACCTGACGGTACGGCCATTTTCCGTGGCGCATTCGATCATTTACGACGAACAAAAAGGCAAGGCAGTAGGTGTGCGCATCGTCGATACCAATACAAGGGAAACGATCGACTATTTTGCCAAAGTCATCTTCATGAATGCTTCGGCGCTCAACACGAACCTCATCCTGCTCCACTCCAAAAGCAAACGTTTCCCCGACGGCATCGGCAACGACAGCGGCACGCTGGGCAAATACGTGGGCTTCCACAACTACCGCGGCACCATAGATGGCGATATTGAAGGTTTTCAGGATAAATACTATTTCGGCAACAACCCTTCGGAGTGCATGATGCCCAATTTCCGGAATCTCAAAAAACAGGATACCGATTTTGTCGGCGGCTACATGGCTTTTATGGGCGCCTGGCGCGGACAGAGCGAAGCGCCGGAGGCGAACCCGCAAATCGGCGGCGCGTACAAGGATGCACTGTGTGAGGCAGGGCAGTGGCATACCTACATCTACATGCAGGGCGAAACCATCCTCAAGGCGTCGAACCGCGTGTATCTGAGCGACAGCCAAAAAGACCAGTGGGGTATTCCTCAACTTGTTACCGATGTGGACTACGACGACAACGACGAAAAAATGAAGCAGGATTTCCTGGTGCAGGGCGCCGAACTGCTGGAGGCGGGCGGCGCGAAAAACATCAATGCTTACGACCGCAACTGGCCGCCCGGGCTGGATATCCACGAGATGGGTGGCTGCCGCATGGGCGCCGACCCCAAAAACTCGATGCTCAACCGCTGGAACCAGATGCACGCCTGCAAGAATGTGTTTGTGACCGACGGCGCGTGTATGACCAGCACCGGCGTGCAAAGCCCCTCCATCTTCTATATGGCGCTCACGGCGCGGGCGGTTGACTACGCGGTAGGGGAGATGAAGAAGGGAAATTTGTGAAAAACAACATTTAAAGATACAACATGCTTACCGCCATTATTCCCAAATTGCCCATGCGTAACAAGGCCATTACAAGGGATTATTATTTAAACAAACTGGGCTTTCAGCCATCGGGCAGTGCTGACTTCGATGGCTACCTGATGGTGCAGAAAGACAGCATTCAAATTCACTTTTTTGAATTTAAAGAACTTGATCCCAAAGAAAATTACGGACAGGTTTATATCCGAACGGATAATATAGAAGCCTTGTACCAGTGGGCCTTGGACAAAAAAACAGAGATTCACCCGGCCGGGCATTTGCAAACCAAACCCTGGGGGCAAAAAGAGTTATCCTTGCTGGATCCCGACCATAATTTACTGACTTTCGGGCAGGAGGTGAAATGAAGACAAACGACAGCGCACTTTCCGCAAGGTATGCTCTTTCACCTCCATTATTTACCCGCCTGGAGTTCGGTGGCCGAATTTTAGATACGCTCTTCGTGTTAACCCGGAGCAATAGTGATACCCACCAATCAAAACAGCCATAAAGGGGTAAAATCAATGGGAAAAATATACGTGGAAGGAAAAACATTTGACAGGGAAGACTTTACGGAACGAACGTTAGAGCCGGGCGACTATGAAAATTGTGTCTTTCACCAAGTTCTCCTTACGGGGTATTTCAGGGCTTTTGGATAAATACGATATTGTAATAGATAGAACAACGTAGTATAGCATGAACCAATATAGTGAACACGGAAATAACAGAAAAATGAAAAGCAAAATTCTGAACGCCCTCCTGATACTCTCCTCTCTGGTTGGATATCTGGAATGGGGGAAGGACAACAAACTGTTTTTGTTTCAGGCAGAAGCAGAAATCATCTCTAAATTAATAGACAACCCGCTTTCGGTGCTGCATCCTTTCACCGTACTTCCATTTGTTGGACAAATATTATTGTTGATTACATTATTCCAGCAGAAGCCGGGCAGGATATTGACCTATGTCGGCATAGGAGGAATTGGAATTTTATTGGCGCTCATGTTTGTGATAGGTTTAATTACCCTGAATGTCAAGGTCCTGGCTTCAACCATTCCATTTCTTGTATTGGCATTTGTAACGATCAGGCATCACCGTGCCAAATAATGCGCCTGAACATTCCGGTAGAAAAGTAATCGTAACCTATCATGAAAATAAATCTATACATTTTAATCGCATGCTTGCTGGCTCCAGGCGGGTGCCGAACCTCGAAGCATCTTGATATCTATGAAACCGGGACACTAAAAATCCGGAAAATTGCGGGCGGCACTTATATCCATACTTCATTTTTAGAAACGGAAACCTTTGGAAAAGTACCTTGTAACGGCATGATTGTCGCCAATAGTGGAGAAGCAATCGTATTTGACACCCCAACCGATGATGCTGTTTCCGCAGAATTGATAAGTTGGATGGAGAAGACGATACATTGCAGTGTTGTTGGAGTCGTCGCCACTCATTTTCACGCGGACTGCCTGGGTGGCCTAAGCGAATTTCACCGGCGGGGCATTCCCTCTTATGCAAGTAATTCCACCATTAGCCTGGCCGGGCAGAACAATGAAACGGCGCCTCAAAACGGGTTTGATAACATTCTTGTACTTCAGGTCGGAAGCAAAAGTGTGGTCAATGAATTTTTAGGACAGGGGCATACCGTCGATAACATAGTAAGCTATTACCCTGAAGATAAAGTGCTGTTCGGTGGCTGTCTGGTTAAATCCATGGACGCCGGAAAGGGCTATTTGGGAGACGCAAATGTGAAAACATGGTCGGGCACGGTTCGAAAAGTAAAAGAAAAATACGGTGAAGCCGAAATCATCATTCCAGGGCATGGAAATTATGGCAACCTTGAATTGCTGGACTATACCATAAAGATGTTTGAGCAGGAGTAAGAACCCGTATGCCGGAAAATCCATCCTGCCGCGCTACTTTTGACGAAACAAAAAAACAAACCGTATGAAATCTTGCTTTGCCGCCGCGTTTCTGCTCCTTTTTTACGCCACCGTTGCCGCCCAGGAACTTGTCTCCGCCACCTTGCTTGGCGTCAGAACCTCGTCTGAACTCACCAGCCAGTTTGGATTACCAATGTCATTCGGCGCCAAATTCTACCGCATCACCTATACCACCTCCGATCTCCAGGGGATGACAGACACGGTTTCCGGACTGGTGGCTGTGCCCGACGACCCCACAAGGGTATACCCCAGGGTCGTGTACCAGCACGGTACGGCGGGTTCGCCGCTGGGTGTGCCGTCGTTCAATGCCGCACAGGACGGGGAGGGCAGTATAGGACTGCTGTTTGCCGGTTTGGGGTACGTGGCCCTGCTGCCCGACTACCTGGGCCTCGGCCTGTCCGACGGCTTCCATCCATACGTACATGCGGCAAGCGAGGCCTGGGTGGCAGCCGATATGTTGCGCGCCTTGCCGGCTTTTAACGCACAATACGACGTGTTTACGAACGAGCAGTTGTTCATCACGGGTTATTCACAGGGCGGGCATGCAGCCATGGCCCTGCACCGCGAGGTCGAAACCAGTTTGCAGGATGAGTTCACCGTGACTGCTGCTGCGCATTTATCCGGCCCGTACAGCATCGGGGAGGTCATGCGCGACCTTATCCTGTCCGACGATATTTATTACTACCCTTCCTACCTGCCCAACACGATCCTGTCGTACCAAACCGGTTACGGCGGTTTATTCGACCAGATGACGGATGTGTTCAAGGAGCCCTACGCTACTGCCATCGGCCAGTTTTACACAGGCGCCATTACCCTCGACCAGTTGAACAACCAGCTGATCGCATTGCTGACCACCAATGAAGGCGCTATGGCCGACGACCAGGTACCCTACCTCAACAGTCTGCTGGCCCGCGATTCCATGCTGGCCCGCGGCGCGATCGATCTTGTCGCCACCGACGTAGACCCGACGGCCGATCACGGCGGTTGTGTCGTGCCGGCGCTGACCTATACGGTGTTCTTCTTTGCGGGTTATCAGCAAGTCGGAACAGTGACGGCAATTGACACTCCGGTGGTTGAATTGCTTCAGGTGTGGCCTAATCCGGCGGGCGCAACCGCAACCTTGCGCAATCTGCCGGCAAATGGTCACGTCACGGTCATGGATATAAGCGGCCTTACGCGTATGCGCGCAACGGTTTCGGGTGGTGACCAGCAACTTGACGTGTCCGGACTTGAAAACGGCTTATACCTTGTGCAGTGCCGGACGGCGGGAAGGTTATGGCAAGGAAAAATGGTCGTACAGCGGTAAACCCGGTGACTGAAATTTAAACACGCTCTAAATCCCGGTACTTACTCATTTATGCGGTATTCCTTGCTTGCAGGAGAAGGAAGCCACCCACCAGTATGAACCAAACCATGTGCAAAGGCGCGGCAAGCCCCAGCAGCCCGAATGCCGGATTGACGGTAAACAAAAACGACAATGCCAGCAGCACACCACAAGCCATTCCCCAATAACAAAGCCATTTTGGCAGTGCCCCCACCTTAAGTGCTGCCCATGCCATCATACCGGACCCCAATACAATGATAAACAGAGGTCCAAATATATCGTTGCTGATCTGAAAAAAATACAGAATGAAGGAAGCATGCCTCGCAATCTGGGCATCTGTTTCGGGCGATTTGCCGTACAACAGCAGCACATGATTCATGAGGCTTAATTGCATCACCCATAGGGCCATTGTGAAAGGTACCCCGATGGAGTAGCCCACTAAACCAAGGTTTTTTTGCCAATTTCTCTCCCCGATATATTGATAAAGAACAACCCCTGTAATAAGAAAACAGGTAAACCCGGCAACAGGTATCACCATGATAAATCGGGACAGTGAAGGGCTTGCCATCACGTTTTGTATCCACGGTACAACCGAGCCGCCGGAATACACATCCTGGAAAAAAAGAAGTCCCTTGCTGCTTGATGTGATGGCAAAGGAGAGAACAAGCAGTCCGGCCAGTATGCCGGCTATCCCGCCAAGGCGTAAAACCGGAGCCGGAGTGGAAGTGCTGTGCATAGGATTTTCGTTTTGAATGGTTGATGCACAAAGGTGCCGCTGTCATCTTTGTTGGAATTGTAAAAACCTGACAAAACGAAAAACGAATACTTACGTAGGGTGATGCCGGCCTGCCAAACCAGGAGAGTGTTGTTTCCGGAAAAACCCTCTCCTCAGGAAATTGGCAACAAACTTGAGCCTGTTGATTCCTACAGCCTGACGGATATTGTCTTAAGTGCCGGGTATTTTGACCAGGCTCATTTTATCCACGAACTTCAATCGGCCTTTGGTGAAAGTCCGGGGACTTACTTCAAATGAACACACAAACTGGTCTGGGACCAGGCAGGGGCCGCTCTCACAGCAAAAACCGATACGTAAACTTCACCAAAAAGATATTCCGCAGTTGCTGATCGAACACGTTGTCGAACAGGCTGCGCACCAGCGGTGTGTCCAGATCGGCGCCGGCGTCGGGGATACTGCCCTGCGACCACACCAGGTAGAGTTCCGAGCCTGGTACGTATTCCCAGCGCACCACGAGGTTGGAGCGAAACTGGATGAAGTTGAAATCGGGCTTGTCAAACGTGTAGTCCGGCGCGCCATCGGCATTTTCATCTACGGAGAATACATCGGCGGCGAGGCTTAGTTGCTGCGGGGTGTATTGCCGGAAGCGGCTGTCGTAGTTTTTGTTGAGCGGATCGGTCACCAGGCCGAAGTGGTCGTACAATGCCCTGAAAATAAAAGGCTGGGCATAGTATTGCACCGTCAGGTCGGGCGTGATGTTGTAGTTGATGCGTGTGGTGAGCGAAAAGCTGTGCTGGTTCACTTCACTCACGATGGTGCGCTGTTCACCGTTCAGGTCTGCCTGGTCGACAAACTGATCCTGCTTGCGCCAGGAATAACTGTAACCGGGGTAGATACCGATGCGCAGGGCGTCGAGCGGCTGGATAGTGATGCCTCCCGAATAGTCCTGCGCGCGTACCGTATTGCCGAACCCCCAGGCCACAGAGGCTTCCGAAAAGAAAGAAACCTTTTTCCTGCCGTCGGTTTCAAAGTAGACAAATGTGCCCATGCCCGGAGGTTTGCGCAGCGAAGAACCGCCCCGGAGAGCGTTGTTCGATATTTCGAGCGGATTCCAGGTAAGTCCCGTGCCGATGCGCCAGTTGTTGTTGAACCATACATGGGCATTGGTATTATATGCCGTGTAGAGCAGTTGCCCGCCGAAATCCCAGCGCGCCCAGTGGTTATAGTTGAGCCGTCCGTTGCGGAAAATGGAAAAGGGTTTGAGGATATGGTATCCGGCCCACGTAAAATGGTTGATCTCGTCTGCGGCTTGCAGGAAGCCTACGTCGTTGAGTTCAAGTTCCGGAGAGCGCCAGGTTGCGCCGGTTTCAAACTTGAACACTCCGCCCCTGCGATCGGGGGAGCCGCCCACCTTGCCTATTCTGAAGGTGCCACCTGTTCCGGTGAGCGCAGTCCGGGTGCTGTCGACCGAAAGGTGGCCGGCGTTGCTGCGCTGAAAAAGATGTACAAAACCGGTCTGCGTTTCGAGGATGGCCTCCCGGCTGCCTTCTACACGACTGAAAATGGCGTTTGCTTTCACAAACCACCAGCGGTTTTTCCAGTACCGCTGAAAATCAAGCCCCCCGGAGTAGGCGTTGCGGTGCATCCAGTCCAGGCCTTTGTCGCGGTTGACGGCGCTGAACACGCCACCGATAATCGTATTGCCCTGGTCAAAATCGCGCATCAGACGCCCGACAAAGTAGTTGGTGGTGGGCTCCACGAGTTGCTTGCGCTGCTCGCCCGCGTGGTCGATTTTGGCCATTTCCTGCTGCGTTACGCTTTCCAGGATGCCGATCGACCAGCCTTTCTTTGTTTTGCCGCTAAACTTTGCCGCGCCGAGTATGGCGGTGTTTTGCGGCACTTCGGCATACTCATCGTCGGCCAGGTCGGGTGAGCCGTGCGGCCTGCCGCCGATGCGCCGGGAATAGAACAACAGGTCGGAGTCGTAACTGCCGCCTGCCTCGGAGCCGGTGAGCCGGTAGTCGAACAGGTTGCGGCTTTCCATAAAAAAGGGCCGCCGTTCCCCGAAAAATATCTGGTACCCGTCGAGCCGCACAGCTCCGGGGTCGGCTTCCACCTGCCCGAAATCGGGGTTGATGGTAAAATCGAGGATCAGGTCGCTGGTGACCGCCAGTTTGCCGTCGAGACCGCCGCTGATGCGACTCCTGCTGCCGTCGGCAAAGGGGTTGCCGGCCTCTTTTTCAAAGTGTTCGGTCTGTGCAACGATGTACGGCGCCAGTTCAACCTGCTTGCGCGCAGGCAGGTTGCGCAAGCCATGCAGTTCGCCGTAGCCGCTCACCCAGCCGCCAGAATTATGGGGGGATGTATTGCCAGGTGGAGCGCTCTTCCTTTCTGAAGATGCGCCGCATGAGCTGGATGCCCCAAACGGGTTCTGCCTGGTCGCCATAGCGCAACTGGCTGAAAGGTATTTTTATCTCGGCCGTCCAGCCCAGGCTGTCCACATGGGTTTTGCCGTACCAAATGGGGTTCCAGTTGGTGTCCCAGTTGTTGCCGTTATCGGTCACGAATTCATCGCCCTTTACTCCGCTCACCGAGAGCGTAAAGGAAAAGGCCGTGCGCAGGTCGTGGTAACTGTCGATATTGACCTCCACCCAGTCGCCGGGAAATTCGTCGCGCCGGCTCATGCGCTGCACGATACTGTCGGGCGATTCATCAAACGCGCGGTAGGCGAGCAGGAGGTATTTGTCGTCGTACAGGATTTTGAACTGGGTGGGCTGGTGGGGCAGGGCGCCTTCGTTGGGTTGATACTGGATGAAATCGCCGCCCCACGGCACTGTTGCCCAGGCCGGCTCGTCGGGTATACCGTCGAATTCAATGGATTCGGCGCTGATGGATTGCGTAAAGTACTGTTTTCTGGCGATTTCTGCCCTGGGCGCCTGTGCGGAAAGGTGGCAGCATATGCATAGCATCAGGGCGACAAATAGCGGAGAACGGTGTTGCATACAGGAGGATTTTACGTCGCGAAACTGAGGAGAAAAGACAAGGTCGCTTCACATGGGTTGCAAGGTTAATTTGTGTGCAAGCGCGCAAAATACCGACTTCGCGGATACGCCAGCGGCGGAACTCGTTTTTCTCCTATTTTTGCCCCGCTATGTCGAGGTACTTAACATGAAAAACAACCCTTTCCTCCCTTTCTGGCTGCTTTCGTTGAGTGTAGTTTTCGGGCTCACGTTGCCCATCCTGATCCAGGAGGGCATGTTTCAGGACGCGATGTTGTACAGCAGCGTGTCGCACAACCTGAGCATCGGCTACGGCAGCTTCTGGTTTCCGCAGTACAGCACCCTGAATGTTTTCGGGCTGCCTTCGTTCCATGAGCACCCGCCGTTGGCCTTTGGTATTCAGTCGCTGTTTTATCGCCTGCTGGGCGACAGCATGTATGTGGAGCGTTTTTACACTTTCCTGATGATTGTTACGTCTGCTGTGTTGATCAATCAAATATGGAGAGAGACGTATCGCGACAACCCGGCGATGAAAAGAATGGGCTGGCTGGCTGTGGCGATGTGGATGATCATCCCGATCTGCTTCTGGTCGTATCACCACAATATGCAGGAAAACACTATGGGTATTTTCCTGCTGGGCGCCGTGTTGCTGGGTTTGAAGGCCATGCACACAGTACGATACAGGTATTTGCTGCTCGCATTATCGGGCTTTTCCGTTTTTCTGGCGACTATGTGTAAGGGCATACCGGGTTTTTTCCCCGTGACGCTGCCGTTTTGCTACTGGCTGGCGACCGGGAAGATCAACTGGAAAGACGGCATTCGCTATGCTGCCCTGGTCGCCCTGGTGCCGGTGTGTACGTATGCGGTATTGCTTCAGTTTCCGGCAAGTCGCGACAGCCTGAGTACCTATTTTTACCAGCGTGTACTGAATCGCATCGACGCCCTGCCCACGGCGCAATACCAGCTCCAGATACTGTGGCGCCTGTTTACCGAACTATTGTCGCCTATTGCCCTGACCCTGTTGTTGACAGGTATAGCCAGGGTGCGCAAGGCGCCCGTCGACTTCCCGGAACGCCGGCAGACAGCGCTGTTCTTTTTCCTGATCGGTCTGGCGGGTTCGGCGCCGCTGGCGCTTACCATGTGCCAGCGCGGCTGGTACCTGGTGCCCTCCCTGCCTTATTTTGCCATTGCCCTGGCCGGCCTGGCAGCCCCGGCAGTGGTCGGGCCGATCGCACGTCTTGATACGAAAAGCCTGAAATACAGGCTGTTGCTGGTGGTCAGCGGTCTTGCGCTGGCGTTTGTACTGATCTATACTGCACTGCAAAAAGGAAAGATCAACCGGTACCAGGATATTATCCCCGACATCTATGAAATCGGCAAGGTGGTGCCGCGTTTTTCGACACTGACAGTCCCGGCAGAGATGTACGACCAGTACGATTTTATCCTGCAGGGCTACCTGGTGCGTTATTTCAACATCAGCATTTCGCCCTACAAGGAATACGAATATTATTTAAAGGAAAAAAAGCGGGACATACCGGTTCCGGAGCAATACAAGAAGGTCGATATCCCGACTACGAAGTACGAGTTGTACCGGCGGGAGCCGGACAGCGCGCGCTGAGTACAGTTACCCCAACAGCTCCATGAACTCGCTCATGATCATCGCCGTGGCGCCCCAAACGATATGGCCGTCCACGTCGAAGTAAGGGACGCCTTTCAGTGTTACGCCCTGTGCAACATTCAGATCGGTTATTTTGCGGTTGTCCGGATTGGAAAATGCCGACAGCGGAGGCGTGAGTATCGCCTCCACTTCGCCCGGCTGCAGTGTAAAATCCGGCTTCCCGAGCAGCACGCCGACAAACGGGTGCACAATATAATTGCTGACCGGGATGTACAACTCCGTCAGCCGCCCGAGCACCTGCACTTCTAACGGCGACACGCCGACTTCCTCATGCGCTTCGCGCAGGGCCACATTGACCAGATCACCGTCGCTATCTTCATAGCGTCCGCCCGGAAAACTGACCTGCCCGCTGTGCCGGTCGCGCGGATTGACGGTGCGCCGTATCAGCAGCGTGTGCCATGCCCCCTCCCGCCGGTGCAGCAGGTTGAGCACGCAGGCCACTTTCGCTTCGGATGGCGGCAAAGGGTTCAGCCGCAATTCTTCCACGCGGCGGGCAAACCCCATCCGGAATTGCGCCTCCCTGCCGGGTAGCGGTGCTGCCAGGCGATCGCGGAGTTGTTCAATAAAGGAATCGGTTTGTATCATGATCTGTGTTTGAAAGAAGAAGTATCCGGTCAGGCCTCGCTCCATCCCATGGAACAGATGTCTTCCGGGTTTGTTGCTGAATTGAAAAATTTCGGATCAACAATGCGCTTTGTTTTTTAAAAATATCATAATATGGTAACAATAATTAATAATAATGTAAAAATAAAAAATAATCTTTAAAAAATTTGCAACAAAAAATGCCATGCGCTTACCTTTGTCACATCAGAAACGCAAAAGAGCGTTGCAAATGATTGAATATAGCGCGATGATGATTGCGGAATTTTCAAGAAAATTCGGGTTACGTCGATTAAATATCAATCAGAGTATGAAACACCACACTGTGAGGTGATGAAATCTGGCAGCCATACCCTCCTGTCTCGGGGGTGGGGAATACGAAAAAAACACAGAATAAAGTCGGTTACGCCGACTGGGGTTGACCACCAAACTTTGTTCTGCTGCTAATCGCCCCGTGGAGGTTCGAGTCCTCCCTTCACAGCCACATCAACAAGCCATCGGGGCTGCAGGCGTTTTTTGTCCTGCAGCCCTGTTTATTTTGCCTTATCGAGACCCAACCGATGCACTTCCTGCCTGATCTTGCCGGGAAATTTCATCCGCCCGCGGTACCAGTAGTTGTACGCGTCCTGGTCTTTGCCAAAATCACAGTTTCCCACATCTGCGAAAAGGCTTTGTTCTTTGTCGCGCAACTTCAACACCGCCGTGCGGTAAGCGGCAGCCGTATCAGACGCTTCAAGCATCAGGGCATCGATTTGCTTGTCGAGTTCCTGGTCGCGTTCCAGCAATGCCGCTATACAGGGGTTGGGCTTTTCCCTGCAGGCGGTCAGCAAAAGACATCCTGCGGCGACAACGCTTACAATGTATCGGGTAGTCATAACATAAACGATGGGCAACGTTTGGAAATATACCCCGGATGGCCGGGCGCAATCCGGAGGCTGGTTCGTTTTTATGGCTACAAACGAATGATTCCCGCACTTCGTTTCTCCAGGCCGCCGATTCTCCCGTTTTTTGTGACGGGCGCCGGTAAGTCACCTGATGAACAGGCCACCTGCTTGACGTTGTAAATCATCACACGCATGAAAATAATGAAATTTGGCGGCACCTCGGTGGGCTCACCCGAAGTCATCCGGGGGCTGCTTCGAATACTCCAGGACTATTACCGGCGCGGCGAGCGCTTTGCTGTTGTGTTTTCCGCCTTTTCGAAGGTAACGGATACGCTCATCGACATGGCTACCAGGGCCGGTAAAGGCGATGAAGCCTACCTGGAAATGTTCGAAAAGGTACGCACCCGGCATTTTGAGGCCATTGAAGCCCTGATCGAACCCGTCCGCCGCCCACCGGTGGAAGCGCATATTGCCGCCAATTTTGACGCCCTGGGCAATGTGCTGAAAGGCATTTTTTTGCTCCATGAGGTATCGCCGCGTTCGCTCGATTTTGTCGTGAGTTTCGGTGAACGCAATTCAGCCTTTATCGTCGCCCACGCCATGTTGCAGGCGGGTATTCCTGCCGAATTTCTCGACACCCGCAACCTGGTCAAAACTGACGCGCACTTCGGCAGCGCGAAGGTGGATTTTGACGCAAGCAACCGCCTTATCCGGGAACATTTTGCCGCACACCCGCAGGTACAGGCCGCCACCGGCTTCATCGGCAGCACTGCCGACGGTCTTACCACCACACTGGGCCGCGGCGGCTCCGATTATACCGCCGCCATCCTCGGCGCAGCGCTCGATGCCGAAGCGATCGAAATATGGACCGACGTCGACGGTGTGCTGACCGCCGATCCGCGCCGGGTCAGGAAGGCCTTTACCCTGCCGACCATGACCTTCCGCGAGGCCATGGAAATGAGCCATTTCGGCGCCAAGGTGATCTATCCGCCCACTATTCTGCCCGCCCTTGCGAAAGATATTCCGCTGGTGATCAAAAATACCTTCAACCCCTCTTTCCCGGGCACCTGTATTTCCAATAAATCGGAACCCGGCGATATTCCAATCAAGGGCATTTCGAGCATCAATCAGGTTTGTTTGCTTACCCTCCAGGGGTCGGGGCTGTTCGGCGTGCCCGGTATTGCCGCGCGCCTGTTCAACGCATTGGCGCTGGCAGGCGTCAATATCGTCATCATTACACAAGGCTCGAGCGAATCCAGCATCACCTTCGCCGTGTCGCCGGCACAGGCCCGGCCGGCGCAACAAGCAGCGGAAAAAGAGTTCGCCTATGAAATCCGCGAAAACCTGATCGAGCCCCTGAAAATCGAAGAAAACCTGTCCGTCATAGCAGCAGTAGGCGAAAACATGCGCTACCGGCCCGGTGTGGCGGGGCGGCTGTTTCAGGCGTTGGGCAAAAACGGCGTGAACATCGTGGCGATTGCGCAGGGTTCCAGCGAACTGAATGTGTCGGTTGTCATCGGCGCCGCCGACGAAACCAAGGCCCTTAACGCCATACACGAGGCGTTTTTCCTGTCCGACACCAAAACCCTGCACCTGTACCTCGTCGGCGTGGGACTCATCGGAAGCACCCTGCTGGAACAAGTGCAGGCACAGGCGGCGTTTTTGCGGGAAAAACGGCACCTGGAAATCAGGATCGCCGGACTGGCCAACAGCCGTAAAATGATACTCGACCCTGAAGGTGTGGAGATCGACAACTGGAAAACGGCACTCGACGGCGGAGCGCCCTTTTCGATGCCCCGTTTTATGGAAAAAATGAAGGCCCTTAACCTGCCCAACGCCATCTTTATCGACAACACCGCTTCGGAAGACGTTGCAGGTTTTTACGAACAGATTCTGGAAGCCAGTATTTCCATATCCACCCCTAACAAGGTGGCTGCGTCAGCGCCTTACCTCCAGTACAGCAGGCTTAAAAACGTGGCGGAAAAACGCGGCGTGCTGTGGCGATATGAAACAAACGTCGGCGCCGGACTGCCTATCATCACCACACTCAACGACCTCATCCATTCCGGCGACCGCATCCTGAAGATCGAAGGCGTACTGTCGGGCACCTTGTCGTATATATTCAACAACTTTCACGCCGGAACCGGTTTCCCCGACATCGTTCGCGAAGCCAAACGGCTGGGCCTGACTGAGCCTGACCCTCGCGAAGACCTCAGCGGGGCAGATGTGCGGCGCAAACTGCTCATTCTGGCCCGTGAGACGGGCCTGCCGCTTGAGATCAACGATATCGAGGTGGAGCAGTTATTGCCACATGCCTGCCTTTCGGTGCATACCGTTGGGGAGTTCTTCCGGGAACTGGACGTCCATGCGGCGCATTTTGAAGATATGCGACAGAAAGCGGCGGCGGCGGGCAAGGTGCTGCGCATGGTGGCGCAACTGGAATCGGGCAAAGCACGCGTGGCGCTGCGCGCCTTCGGGCAGGAGCACCCGTTTTATTTCCTCTCCGGCAGCGACAACATGGTGGTGTTCACCACAGAGCGCTACCGCGAGCGCCCGCTGGTGATCCGGGGGCCGGGCGCCGGGGCGGAGGTGACGGCGGCAGGTGTGTTTGCCGAAGTGATCGGGATCGGGAGCTACCTGTCGTAAACTTCAAATGCTGTAAAACGTAACCAGAAACACAATAAAACGATAAGCGATCAAAACAGGCATCCACAACATGGCAAAACCTGCTGCCTTGAATGCGGTGCGCGGGAGCGATTCGCCGTAAACGGTTTTTAGGTAAAAAATGCCAGAAGTGTCGTCCAGAGCAAGGGTTCGCCAACTTCTACCATAAACTGGCGCCCGGAGGAATTGCTGAATAACAGGTTGGTCAGGCTACCCGAAAGAAAAATACCCAGGATTATGTTCAACACCAGCATCAGCGCCTGAAAATGGAGCGCGGTAATCAGGTGTTCGCCGAAAAAGACCTCGTTGCGCCGGTATAACAGCCACAAGGCTCCCGCTAACAAAGGCACCATCAACAATTGCATGGACTTGGTGAGGGTGTGGTTTTGCCGGTCAAATTGTGTTTCAAACGCCTGTTTTTCCGGTTCGGTTGCATGAGCCAGCCGTTGTTCAAGCAAACCTTTAACAACCCGGCTGTAGGGATTGCGCAGTTGCAACCGGAGCGGAGATTCATAGGTGCGGAGTCCGTTGAAGCCGATAGTCAGAAAATACAGGACATTGATGATAAAAAACAAGGACAGGGGTTTGGCATATGCTTTCCGCCTGCCGCTCAGGTATTCCTTTGTTAAAAAACCGGGACGTACGACCAGCAATTTTACCGAACGCAGCAGTTTTGAGTCAAGATGGGTGACTTTTTCAAGGACGTCTTTAAAGAATCCCGATACCTCGAAATCTTTTCGGCTCACTTTTTTTTCACCGCATGCATGGCAGAACTTTCCGACTAGTTCGGTACCACAACTGGCACAAATGCCCGGTTTTTTCTTTTTGTCATTCATGCTTACTCACACCCCTGGCGTGACAAAAGGCACCTTGGTAACTACCGCTTCCAGTTTTTTACCACCGGCAATGACCATGATCGTTGTCCCCGGCAGGGCGTATTTGACCTTTACGTACCCTGTGCCGATAGGCTTGTCGAGCGTAGGTGAATGAGTGCCCGAGGTGACCACCCCGATCTTCGCGCCCCGCCGGCTCTCGATCTCGTAGCCGTGGCGCGGTACACGGCGGTCGTTGACGATAAAGCCGACAAGGCGGCGCTTCACCCCGTCCGCTTTTTGCTTCAGGAATCGCGCCTTGGACGGGAACTCCTCCACCTTGTTCAGTTTGGTGATCCAGCCCAAACCGGCTTCCAGCGGGCTGGTTTTGTCGTCGATATCGTTGCCGTAGAGGCAATAGCCCATTTCGAGGCGCAGGGTATCGCGCGCGCCCAGGCCGGCTGGTTTGATGCCCCATTTTTCGCCGTTTTTGAAGACTTTGTCCCATATTTTGACGAGGTCTTTGTTTTTGGCATAAATCTCGAAGCCGCCCGACCCGGTGTAGCCTGTGGCAGAAATAATGACGTTGTTGCACCCGGCAAAACGTCCCCTGCGGAAATTGTAGTAGGGAATGCTCTTCAGGTCGATTTCCGTCAGTTTTTGCAAGGCATCAATCGCCTTGGGGCCTTGTACGGCGATCAGGCCCGTTTTGGCCGAAATATTTTGCAGTTTCACCTCGAACCCGCGGGCAAGGCGGCGGAGCCAGCGCCAGTCCTTGGTTTCATTGGACGCGTTTACCACGAGCATGTAGGATTGCTCGCCGGCCACCGTCATCTCGGGCGCATCGTCGAGACGATATACGAGCAGGTCGTCTACAATGCCGCCTTTCTTGTTCGGCATGCAGGAGTACTGCACCTCGCCCGGTTTGAGTTTGCCGACGTCGTTTGAAGTTGCGCTTTGCAGGAATATGGTGGCCTCTTTTCCCCGCACGATGAACTCACCCATGTGACTGACGTCAAAAACGCCTACGCTGGTCCGCACGGCACGGTGCTCATCGGTGATGGAGGAATACGAAATGGGCATGTTATAGCCGGCGAATTCGGCCATTTTGGCGCCGAGCGCGATATGTCTCTCGGTAAGCGGTGTGTTTTTCATAAGTGCGTTGATTCCCTGCGTTCGATTGGTTTAATTGTTAGACGATTTGGGCTTTGTTACCTTCGGCAGCGCCTGCGGCTGCACTTTGCTTGCCTGTGGACGGAGCCTGGTCGAGTTCGTGCCCTGGCCGGGCTGGGCGGCTTTATCGGATCCTTCGGGGTTTACGCCCGGGCGCACGACCGGCGTAATGGACGTGGTCGACGGAATACTGAGTTTGCGGATCAGGTCGACGGGCAAGGCACTTTTATGCACCGTAAACGAAATGGTATTGGCGCGCATGTAATTTTCAGAAGCGTTGACAAAACCCCTGGCGTCGTTGTTGTCGCCCCAGGAGTTTTTCACCACATAGAAAGCGCCGCTGTGGGCTTCATCCAGCATGCCCACGATGTGCATCAGATGGTCGTCGGTCGTGACCTGCGTATCGAACAGTTGCTGGCGGTATTCCTGGGTAACGGGTATTTCCGGTTCCCATATTTTGAAAGCGCTTTGCCGTTCGCTGACGCTGCGGTCTTTCCAGTCTTTTTCCGGCACAATGGCAATACCGTTGCCGGGGGAAAAGCCCATGTTGCTGACGTCGGCATCCCATTCTACCGTGAAACCGCGTTCGAGGGAGTAGTTGAGGCAACGCATCAGTTCGTTGACGGGCACATTGTAAAACGAACCGTTCGACCAGTTGTCGGGTATTTCGAGGATAAAACTCGTATAGAAAGGGTGGTGGGTAAAAGAAGTAATCGTGACATAGTCGTCGGGATGAAGACCGAGGTAGTCGCGGTATGAAACGGGCGTGAAAACGGTGCCGTCGACGGTAAAGGTTTGCGGTACGGCGCCGAATTCAACGTCGAGCAGGCTGTCGATCCCGGCCAGCCAGTTGACGGGCAGTTTGCCCGCTTTACCCAGCGTTACCATTTCATCGCAGCGGGTCTTCAGCCCTTTTGCCAGTTGCTTGTGGTTATAGGGCTTATCGGAGTCTTTTCGACCGGGATATTCGCTTTCCGGCATGATGCCGAAGGTTTTGACAGCGTTCAGCAGGTCGTGCGCCAGGCCGCCTTCGCCAAACTGCGCGGTACCCTGACGGCGCACGTAGTTTTCACATTTCTGGCGGTAGATATGCCTGACCACAAACATTTCCGACAGGTTGGCTTCTCCTTTTCCAAGTCGCAGCGCCTCGCTTTCGAGGAAAGAAGCGCTGCTGAAAGCCCAGCAGGTGCCGGTTTGATCCTGACTTTTTACGGGTGTCGCCGCCAGCCGTTTGATTTCCTTGAATTCATAGGGTTCCTGTTTTTGGGCAAACAGCGCCGTTGCAAAAACAACGAGCAGGAGGGAAAACATCAATTTATACATGAACAGGTAGTTTTTGTGTGATACGGTTGGCATTACGCCTGAAAGGCCGAAATTTACGGGCTTTTTCAAAAACGACGTCCACTATGTTGCGTATTGCCTCTTTTATCACCTGCCTGATCCTGATTTCCTGCTCCCCGGCCACCCGAAAATCGCCCGACCCCGACCTGATCCTGGTCAACGGCAACTTCTTCACCGCCGATTCGGCAAACCTGCAGGTAAGCGCTGTCGCTATTCAGGGCGAACGCATCGTTGCAACCGGCACGGATGAGGCGATCAAAAAACTCGCGGGTGAAAAAACGGAAGTGGTGGACCTGCGCGGCGCGTTTGCCATGCCGGGGTTTATCGAAGGGCACGGTCATTTTTCCGGACTGGGCAAAAGTCTGCAAAACCTGAACCTGCTCCATGCCAAAACCTGGCAGGAGATCACGGGCATGGTTGCGGAGAAGGCAGCCTCAACGCCCGCAGGCGAATGGATTTCGGGAAGGGGCTGGCACCAGGAGAAGTGGAACGCCTCGCCCGGCTCCACGGTGAACGGATACCCGTACCACGACGCGCTGAGCGCCGCTTCGCCCAATAATCCGGTCGTATTGTACCATGCCAGCGGGCACGGCTTGATGGCGAATGCGCGGGCGATGGAACTCGCCGGGGTATCGCGGGAGACGTCCGATCCCGTCGGCGGCAGGGTGGTGCGCGATGCAAGGGGCAATCTGACGGGTGTTTTTGAAGAAAACGCCATGGATCTGATCGAAAAACCGTTCGCCGCATGGAACGACCGCCGCAGCGAGGCAGAAAAAACGGCCGCTTTTGCAAAATTGTGGAATTGGCCACACAGGCATGCCTGTCCAGGGGATCACCTCTTTTCAGGATGCCGGCAGCAGCTTTTGGGAGATCGGGCAATACCGCAACATGGCTGCTTCGGGACAACTCGGCCTCCGGCTCTGGGTGATGATCTCACAGCCCGGGCAGTCCGAACTGCCCAAACTCGCCGCCTTTCCACAGATCGGGCTGGGCAATGGCTACCTGACCGTCCGTGCCGTAAAAGCCTACCTCGACGGCGCCCTCGGCTCCTACGGCGCCTGGTTGCTCGCGCCGTATGCCGACAAGCCCGATTCGTACGGTCAGAATACCACGCCGGTTGAAAGCATTGCAGCAGTTGCAGCCGCCTGCAGACAGTATGGACTGCAATGTTGCGTGCACGCCATCGGCGACCGTGGCAACAGGGAGGTTTTAAACATTTTTGAGGCGGCGGCAGGTAAGGAAAAGAGCGGAGGCGCCGGCCTTCGATGGCGCATCGAACACGCCCAACACCTTGATCCACAGGATATTCCCCGCTTTGCACAGTTGGGTGTGATCGCCTCCATGCAGGCGATTCACTGCACCAGCGATGCCCCGTTTGTCGAAAAAAGACTCGGCGCCGCACGTGCCCGCGCGGGCGCCTACGCATGGCGCAGCCTGCTGGATAGCGGCGCCCATCTGGCCAACGGCACCGACGCGCCGGTAGAGGAGGTGGATCCGCTGCCCTGTATTTATGCAGCCGTCACGCGCAAACGCGCCGATTCAGGGCTGGTGTTCTTCCCGGAACAAAAGATGACGCGGGAGGAAGGCTTGTTGTCTTATACGCTCTGGAATGCCTATGCTGCATTTGAAGAGCAGGAAAAGGGCTCGATAACCCCGGGAAAACTGGCCGATATAGTGGTGTTGTCCACAGACCTGCTTCACTGTCCCCCGGAAGATATCCTGAACGCGCAAGTGTTAAAAACCATCGTCGGCGGAAGGATACGGTACAGCCGGTGAGGCAACGGACCCACAGCCCCCGATTATTTATTGCAAAACGTAGCGTATGTTTCAATGGAAAATCTACCTTTGCTCACAATTGTGCACCAAAACTTTAACTAAATTTATTCAGACAGGTGGAATACGGGCATTTTAAAAGGAGAGACAACCGGGATTTTCGGGATAGAGACAGAGACCGTGGTGATAACCGCGATCGGGGTTTTCAGCGCGATCGGGGCGACAACCGGGATCGGGGTGGCTTTCGCGACCGTGGTGATCGTGGTGACCGTGGCGACCGCGAGCCGGAAGAGAGCGTGTTTTCCAAGCGTGTACGCGCCGGCAAACGCCGCACTTATTTCCTGGATGTGAAAAAGACCAGGGGCAACGACTACTTTATTACGATTACGGAAAGCACCAGAAGAGAAGATGGGTATGGCTATAAGCGCCACAAAATATTTCTCTACAAGGAAGATTTCAACCGTTTTGTTGCTTCGCTGAATGAAGTGGTCAACCACGTCAAAACTGATCTGATGCCGGATTTCGACTATGAGGAATTCGATCGTCGCCAGGCTGAATGGGAAGCGCAAAACCGCGACATGGAAGACGAAGATAATGATCGCAGCCCCCGTGACGTAGAAGATGTGCGCGATGAAGTTGATGCAGAAGACGAGCCCGAGGCAAAAGAAACCGACAAAAAAGACGTCAATGAAGATGATGTAGAGTGGTAACACCCTCGCATTGATCATTAAAATATTTGAAAGCGAAGTGCCACGCGGAAGTTGTGGTTCCTCGCTTTTTTATTTGTACCAATCGAACACCCGGCAATATGTCCATTACAACGGCTGAAAAACGCGATCTGCGCTCGCTTTCCATCCTCGAACTGGAAACGACGCTGGCCGAATGGGGCGAGCCGCGTTTTCGCGCACGGCAATTGTACGAATGGCTGTGGAGCAAGGCCGTCACTGACCTCGGCGCCATGTCGAACCTTTCCAAAGTGCTGCGCGACAAGATCCGGGACCATTTTACTGTACACGCGCTTTTTGAAGACAAGGTGCAGCACAGCGCCGACGGCACCGTCAAAACGCGCTGGCTTACCCACGACGGGCACCGCATCGAAAGTGTGCTGATACCGGTGCAGGACGACGACCGCTACACCGTGTGCGTCAGCACCCAGGTCGGGTGCAGCCTGACCTGTACCTTCTGCGCTACCGGACGCATGGGCCGCAAGCGCAACCTCGAACCCGCCGAAATATTTGACCAGGTAGCCGGCGTAAACCGGCAGTGCGTCGAGGCATTCGGACGCCCCCTGACCAATGTCGTGTACATGGGTATGGGGGAACCGCTGCTGACCTATGCCAATACCATGGAAAGTATTGCGCGGATCACTGCGCCGCCGCCGCTGGGGCTGGGCATGGCGGCACGGCGGATTACCGTGAGCACGGCGGGTATTGCCAAAATGATCCGAAAACTGGCCGACGATGGCTACCGCTCCAACCTGGCCCTGAGCCTGCATGCTGCCGACGATACCAAACGCAACCAGATCATGCCCATCAATGAAAGCAACAACCTGGCTGCTCTTATGGAAGCGCTCGAGTATTTTTACCTGAAAACAAAGAATCGCATCTCTTACGAGTATATCGCCTTCGAGCGTTTCAACGACGGCCTCGACGATGCTGCCAAGCTGGTCCGGCTGTGCCGGCGCAGGTTTCCCGTACGCGTCAACATCATCGAGTACAATCCTATTGAGGGTACGTCGTTTGAAAAATCGGACGAGAACCGACTAAACACCTTTGCCGCCTTCCTTGCCAAGGAAGGCGTTACGGTCACCGTACGGCGCAGCAGGGGCAAGGATATCGATGCCGCCTGCGGGCAGTTGGCCAACAAAGGTTAACCGGGTGTTTCGCCGCTCAGTTCAGCAAAAGCGTTGCGATGGAATGGGGTAAACTGACCACTTCCACAGCCTGGCCACCCACATACACCTTGTAATTCACCTTTGTTTTCCCGGCATTCATTACCACCACAGCGATAGTTCCATCGGGGTTTCGGAAACCGGTGGTTTGCAGTTGCGCCCGGTTGGAAGAACAGATAATACGTTTGGCGCCGGGCCGTATGTATTTTGAAAAGTGGCCGATGTAATAATACGAATTCATGTAATGCAGGCTGCCTTTACGGGTGTCGGCGTGAACGGGAGCGAAGCAAAAGTTTTTTACGTGATTTGGCCCGCCCGTTTCGTCAAGCAAAATATTCCAGTCGGTCCAGGCCACAGCGCCGTTGTTAAAATCGCTGATCATGGAAGTGCCGTAGTTTTCACCCCAGTGCCACTGATCGATGGTTTCCCAACTGAAAGGGTAATTACAGGCTTCGGTGAGCAGCAGGTTTGTTTTGGGAAAGGCTTCCATTACGCGTTTCAGGTTTTCGGGGGTCGGGGCGCCCGTCCAGCTCTCGTACCAGTGGAAACCGACGCCCCAGACATATTTTGCCGCTGCCGGGTCGCTCAGGATGGTCGCGGCGCGCTGGTACACCAGGTCGCGGTTGTGGTCCCAGGCAATCAGTTTTTTATTTTTCAGGCCATGCCGATGCAAAGTGGGGCCGAGGTAGTTTTTGATAAAATCCCGTTCTTCTTCGGCGGTGTACATGCACGATTCCCAGGTTTGTTTGGCCATGGGCTCGTTTTGTGTCGTCAGGCCCCATACCGGTATGCCCTGTTTTTCGTACGCCTTGATGAACCGGACGAAGTAATTGGCCCACGACTGGTAAAAAGCGGGCAGTAATTTTCCACCCTGCAGCATGTTGTTGTTGTCTTTCATCCACGCCGGCGGGCTCCACGGACTGGCAAACAACGGCAGTTTGCCACCCGCTGCTTCAATCGCTTTTTTGATAAAAGGTATGCGGAACTGTTCGTCGTGCGCCACACTGAAGGTTTTCAGGTCTTTGTCGCCCTCCTCCACGTAAGTATAACTGCCGCTGGAAAAATCGCAGGAATGGATATTCGTGCGCGCCAGGGAATAACCGATACCGGTATTCGGATCAAAATAAGCCTGCATAAACGCTTCCTGTTTGTCAGCCGGCAGTTTGGCAAAGGTCTCTGCGGAGGCATCGGTCAAAGCCGCGCCGATTCCTACAAAAGTCTGGAGCGATTTGGAGGGATCGACAAAAATGCAGGGCTCGTATTCAAAAGGTTGTCCAAAAGGCCTGAATTGTAGCGTATCGGTCGGGGTCAGCCGGAAAGCCGTGCTGTCGGCAGTTGTGACGACGACCACCCGGTTCGGAGCGGATATCCGGGGCTTGGTGTTTTGTGCGAGGGCGGTGTGGCAGGCGACAGCGCAAAGCAGGAGGAGCGTACATTTTTTCATAGAGATGCAAGGCAATATTGATCGAACGAATTTTTCCTGTAAACATAAGAAATCATCAGCAGGAAAATAAAACATGGGCCATCCCGGTAAACGGAATGGCCCATGCCTACACAGTATCAGGATTGGAATGCGCTTATTTGTAGCGGCGCTTAACTTTCTTCTTCTTTGTTTTGAAGGTATTGCCTTCCTTGTCGTTGCCGATCGGGTTGCCGGTACGCGTCATGGCGCAACGGAAGCCTACGGTACGGCTGGCTTTGTCTTCATCGAGGAAGCGACGGGTGCCGGGCGAAAGCCAGAAGGCACGGTCGGCCCAGGAGCCGCCCTTGATCACGCGCGCTTTGTCGTTGATCAACGTGCTGAAGCCATAGCGGTATTCTACGTTCGACTCTCTGTCGCCGTCGAGGTAGTTGTACACTTCCGGGCGTTTGTAGTTGTCGCGCAGCGCCGTGGTCGTCGTATCCATCAGTTCGTAGATCAGGTTGCCGAGGCTGTCTTTCGTAATAGGCTGGCCGGTTTCCGGATCAAGTTTCTTCGTTTTGAAGATGTTACCGCGGTATGAGTTAAGGTCGTGGTTGGCTACGTCTTCCAGGTCGGCGGAAGTCATAGGGCGATAGAGGTCGGCCGTCCATTCGTTCACGTTGCCGGCCATGTTGTAGAGACCGAAGTCGTTGGGCCAGTTGTCGCGAACTTTGGATGGGAAGAACGATTTATCGTTCAAAGCGCCGGCCATACCGCCATAGTCACCACCGCTGCGCTTGAAGTTGGCAAGCATGGCGCCCTGGTACTTGTTGCGTTTTTGGTAGCGCACCGTATTGCCGTTCCACGGGTAGATGCGGCGGTCGGTGATCAGTTCGTCTTTGCTGGTAGCCTGGAGGCCGATCAGCGAAAGGCCTGCGTATTCCCATTCTGCTTCCGTGGGGAGGCGGTATTCGGGCAGCAGGATACCGTCTTCGAGGCGTACACGGCGCTCGCCGCCGGTGCGTCTGTCGGGCAGGTTCTTGCGAACGCTCGGCTCGTACTGGCCTACGAGATACGCTTCGGTGTCGAAGTTGTTCTCGTTTTTCTGGTCGGGCGTCACATCAATGATACCCTTTTCGATCAGGATCATCTCATTCGCGCGGTCCGTACGCCATTTGCAGTATTCGTTGGCCTGGTTCCAGTTGATACCTACCACAGGATAGTCGTCGTAGGCGGGGTGGCGGAAGTAGGTTTCCACCATAGGCTCGTTGAAAGCCAGTTCGTCGCGCCATACGAGCGTATCGGGCAGTGCGCGTTTCCAGACTTCCGGATACGTTTCGCCGTACACGCGGTCGACCCAGTACAGGTATTCGCGGTAGTCGATGTTGGCGATTTCGGTTTCGTCCATGTAGAACGAAGATACGGTCACGCGGCGCGGCATGTTGTTCCATTCGTAAGTGGCGTCCTGGTCGGTAAGACCCATGGTGAACGTACCACCTTCGATGAGCACGAGGTTGGGGCCTGTTGCCTGACCGTCGTAATCAACTTTTTCAAAGCCGCCCCATTTTTGGTCGTTGTATTTCCAACCAGTGGTTGTAGAGCGTTCGGTTTTCTTACCGCAGCTCGCCAGCAGGAAGACCAGGAGGATAAAGCTTAACCCGTGAATGAGTGTTTTTTTCATTGTATTAAAATACAGGTTTAGAAAATTGAGCAGCAAATGTAGGCAAATAAAACATTTCACAATTCCGGCCCCGCCAAATTTAACGAAAGCCGTTTTTTATTGAAACATGTGGATGCAGTCGTTGATACCGGCGCGACGCTTTTTTTTGCGCAGGCGCTCACTTTGGTCAAAAAGAATACCGAGGCTGAATTCGTATGTGCCGCCGGATTTACCCGCCAGTCCCGATACCGTGAGATCATAACTGATCCCCATTTTGAACACGCCCTGTCGAAATCCGGCCATAAGAATGACAGCATCCGAATTGCGGAACGTGTGCCGGTACCAGGCTCCGGTGATAATAGACCCCAAACCGGCGTATGCCCCTATATTCAATTGGCGGTACGGTCCCTGCGACACAAACAGGAAGTTCGGCGAAATAAACGAGGGGGCATTGAGTTTATTGCCTTTCTTAACAACCACCTCTGTGCCGCCGTGTATGGTATAGCGCAGCGGCAGGCCCCGCGACAGGTTGTCGTTGACCAGCAGGATACTCTCATTGGGCGAGTTCAGGTGCTTGAGCGCAGCGCCGAAATACAGTTTGTCGCTGAGAATGAGCAGTCCCGATGAAATATCCAGTTGTGTTTTGTTGGTCGCATCGGGCCGGGTTTCACCGGTATTGTTGCCGATGCCTCCGACAGGATCGATCTGGTCGGGGAAAATAAGTTTTTCCCAATCTACGCTGGTCTGGTAAATTCCTGCCTCGACGCCCAGTTTCAAGGCCAGGTCGTCGTTTATATTGAGCCGGTAGGCATACAGGGCTGAAAAACGTGTGGTCTTGTAAATACCGTCGCCGGCATTATCACCCTCCAGGTTAAAACCAATACCGCTGTTGAGCCGGTCGAGGCTTTGTTCGTAAAAAACCGCGTAGCTGCGGTAAGCATTGCTGAACCCCGTCCATTGGTTGCGATAGGCCACGCCTATGCGCGGTGCAAAAGCGCTGCCGGCAAAGCCGGGGTTGATCTGCAGGGGCATGGCGTAGAACTGCGAAAAGATCGGGTCCTGCGCGCTGGCGGCAACACCAGCCAGCAACAACAGAGCGGTGAGTAGTTTTCTCATATCCTCAATTAAAACGCCGGGAAGTTCCGCATAAGTGACGGAAATCCCAAGTGGGAACGCCCGTTGCAATGGAGAATTGCCCAAGATTGACATTTTGAGCCCTGCTTTTCGACATCTGCTGCAAAACGGGGCCTTTCGGGCCTAGTCGCGGCTGGGCAGATAATCCTGCAAATCCTCTGCGGCAGGCAGGTCGAATGCCTCGTCTCCCGACGTTGATACACTTTCCAGGTCGCTGGGCATGTGTTTCTGGATCATCCGGACGAGCTGGATCAATACTTTGGCGTAATCCGGCGCCGTGGCATAACCTGCCTTGGCGACTTCCTCAAAAAAACGCACGGGGTCGCTGCCGTTGGCAACGGCCTGCTTGTAGCGGGGGTTGTCGAGAAAGAACCGGGAGTGATCCAGAAAACTTCCTGCAGGGCTCTCGTATTTACGGAACCAGTCCTTCACGACATACTTGTACTTTTTCCGCCGCTCATTCCATTCGATCCGGATGACCTCCGGGAACAGGTGGCCTTTGTCGGCTGTGCTGAAATACTCGGTCGTGACGACCAGTTGACCTTTGCCTGTTTTGCCTTTATCGGTGTCTTTGATGCCGAAAAACATGTTGCCCACGGCGTGTTCGGCCCAGCCGCTTTCCAGCGCGGCCTGCGCCAGGATGGCTGCGGCGCTGATGCCGGTAACGGCCTGGGTTTCCAGGGCATAGGGGAGATAGGTGCTGACGAAATCTTTTGGAATGAGCTTCATATGATGCGATTGGGTTGTTTCACAGGCAAATAAACGAAAACCTTGTGAGAATCACACAACAGCTCACACAACGGCCTCCGCAATGGCCTTTGAGGTCTCCGTATCGCCCATCGTGTAGTAGTGCAGGCAGGGCACACCCGCTTTTTTCAACTCCATCGACTGGTGGATGCACCATTCGATGCCGACCTGCTGCACGGCATTGTCGTCTTTGGCTTTCATCACTTCGGCCACCAGTTCTTCAGGCAGGTTTACAAAAAACTTGCGCGGTATGGAGTTGAGCTGGTAACGCCGGGTCAGCGGCTTCAATCCCGGTACAATGGGCACATCGATACCCACTTTTCGGCAGGAATCGACGTAGTCGAAATATTTTTTGTTGTCGAAAAACATTTGTGTGACGATATAACCCGCGCCGGCGTCCACCTTTTCCCTGGTAAAACGCAGGTCGGTGCGCGGATTGGGCGCTTCAAAGTGCTTTTCGGGGTAGCCCGCCACGCCGATGCAGAAGTCGGTTTTTTCGCCGTTGATGATATTGGCATCCAGGTAACGGCCCTCGTTCATGCCGGCAACCTGCCGCACCAGATCGAGCGCGTACTTGTGGCCGTCGTCTTCGGGGGTGAACTTGTCTTCAAACTGCCGTGCGTCGCCGCGCAGTGCCAATACATTGTTGATACCCAGGAAGTTGAGGTCAATAAGAGCGTTTTCGGTCTCCTCCACCGAGAAGCCGCCGCAGATGAGGTGCGGCACCGCGTCCACCCCGTAGCGGTGCATGAGCGCGGCACAGATACCTACGGTGCCGGGCCGTTTTCGGATGGCCGTTTTTTCGTAGTACCCCGATGCCCGTTTCTTGTAAATAAACTCCTCGCGGTGGTAGGTCACGTCGATAAACGGCGGTTTGAACTCCATCAACGCATCGAGGGTGTTGAAGATGGCCTGCATGCTTCCGCCCTTCAGGGGAGGGAGTACCTCGAACGACACCAGTGTTTTGTCTTTTGCCTGTATAAAATGGTCGGTTACTTTCATCGCTTCGGTAATGGGTTAAACTTGTTTTTTGCTGCGATACCCGGATCAGTACCGCTGTGCATTTGCCCGTGCCTTCATTTCTGCCGCTTTTGCCGGATCGCCCAGTGCGGTATACACTTCCGATGCGTCGTCCAGCAGGCGGATGTCTTCCGTTTGGCGGTCGATACCGAACTGCAGGAACTTCAATGCCGTTTGCGGGTCGTTTTTCTTCTGGAAATAAAATTCGTAACCGGCCCGGTGGCAGAACGCGACGTATTTGTCGGCATTCGAACCGTCGAGGTATTTCATGTATTGGTCCAGAAAGTTCCGGAAATTGGGGTTGTAGGGTATTTTTTCCATGATATACTCAAACTCGTGGAAGAGTTTGTCCAACTGGTGGTCCTGCTCGAAACGGGCGGCAGCCACAGCCGAACGCATCACCAGCGCGGCGCTGTAGTTGGGGTTGATTTCCAGCGAGCGCTTGATGTGGTATTCCATGGAGTCTACCAAAGCCGCCTTCTGTACCGGGTCTTTTGTTTTCTGGTAAACATCCTTGTACAACGAGGTAACGTAAAAACAATGCGAACGCGCGCTGTTGTACGACACCCGGATGGCGGCTTCATTCAGCGATGCGGCATTCTTCCAGTCGGGCACGCGGGTGATGGTTTTCCAGCCAAAAAACGCCGCGACGGCGATCATCAAACCTGTTGCGAGGATACCCGGCTGTTCCGGCTGTTCCTTAAACCACTCGGGCAGTTTACGGGTAATGAACCATGCTGCCAAAATACAAAAGGCGATCGAAGGCATGTACGTAAAGCGTTCGTTCATGAAGGTGCCTACCGACACGACGAGATTGGAAACAATACTCAGTGTAAGCAGCCAGAAGGCGATCGCATAGGCCGGAACACTTCGTTTGCGCAGGTTCAGCAGCGCCCAAATGCCCATCCCGAGATACAGGGCGAGCGACAACAGCACCCGCCAGTCGGAAAAGGTCACTTTGGGTACATGGTAGGGGTAGTAGTCGTGGGTGAGCGGGTGCGGCACGAACAACAGTTTGAGGTACCAGCCCAGCGTAAGGAAGGTCGTGGCCAGTTTTTCGCCGCCGGTCATACCCATGAAGGGGTCGTTCATCAGGTCGGTTATCGGTTTGCCGTGGCTGAGCATAAAGCCCAGCGCCTTGTAGCGCACTATGATGAACAGAAAGGTAGCGGCCAGCAACGGCAGTGTGGAAGTCAAACTGCGCCCTGAGGGCAACTTTGTACAGAACCACACCGTGAGCGGAATAACGGCCACAAAGGTGACGGCGTTTTCTTTCGACAACAGGGCGAGAAAAAGCGAAACACCGGCGAGAACGAGCCAGCCGCTGCTGTTTCGGTCGTAGTATTTGAGCACGGCGTACAAGGCGCCCAGGCTGCCCAGCAGCGCCATAATCTCGTCGCGGCCCTTGATATTGGCGATACATTCGGTGTGCAGCGGGTGCAGGACGAAGATCAGGGAGGCCAGAAAAGCGAGACTGAAATACCACCGTCCGTTTTCTTTCATCGGAAAGAGACCCGCCAGGATACGGAAGAGCAGGACGCCCGTCAGGCCGTACAGCACGATATTGACGATGTGGCTGACGCCCGGATGGTCTTTTCCGAAAATACCGACCTCCACGGCAAAAGTGGCCAGGGAAAGGGGGCGGTACCGGCCGCCTTCCAGCAGGTACAGGGCTTCTTTTTTCTGGAAAAAGCCCATAAAACTGTCGTAGGCGAAAATATCGCGCAGGCCCCCGAACCCTTTCTGAACGTAGGCATTCTCCCAAATAACCATCTGGTCGTCGAGCACGTAACCGAATCCGGACGAAGCGGCATACAAAACAACGGCCAGCCCCATCAGTACTACGGCGGGAATCCAGTTCTGGCTCCAAAATCCGGGCGGAAAGGTAAGGGTACGCGGCACTTCAGCCTTGAGACGCGATGGTGCGGCCGCTTTTGCAGCGGGCGTCTTTTGGGCGGATTGTTTTGGTTTCGATTTGCTTTTAGCAGCCATTTTACCAGGAAATTAATGGTGAGGGGGCTTGGTATGCTTTCAAAGCGGCAAATATCGCGCTTCTTTTGGGAGTGCGAAAAAAGATATCAAAAACCGAAACCGGGCAACCGGAGCGCGTTGGTTAGCTGCGGTACTGCTGCTCCAGGTGAAGCAGCATGTCTTTTGTCATGGCATCAAGGTCGTATTCAGGTTTCCAGCCCCAGTCATGACGCGCCGCAGAGTCGTCGATTGAGGCCGGCCACGAGTCGGCAATGGCCTGCCGGAAGTCGGGTTTGTAGGAAATGGTAAATCCGGGCGCCTGTTGCTGAATGCTGGCCGCAATCTCCGCAGGCGTAAAACTCATGCCGGCAAGGTTGTAACTGGTGCGCACCGTAAGGCGGTCGGCCGGCGCCTCCATCAGTCCGAGTGTGGCGCGGATGGCGTCGGGCATATACAACATGGGCAGACTGGTTTCGGGGCCCAGAAAGCACTCGAAGTGCTGTTTTTTTACGGCATAATGGTAAATATCCACCGCGTAGTCGGTTGTGCCGCCGCCGGGCATGCTTTGATAACCGATGATGCCGGGGTAGCGCAGCGAGCGCACGTCGAGCCCATAGCGCCGGAAGTAGTAGTTTGCCCAGTTCTCTCCGGCAACCTTGCTGATGCCGTAGACCGTTTCCGGGATCAGCACCTCATGCTGGGGCGTTTGGTAATGGGCGGCTTCGCGGCCAAATACGGCAATAGACGAAGGAAAATAAATCTTTGCGAGACCGGCCTGCCTGCCGACTTCCAGCACATTGAAAAGGCTGCGCATGTTGATATCCCAGGCCCGCATCGGGTCTTTTTCTCCGGTGGCGCTGAGGATGGCTGCAAGGTGGTAAATCTGATTGATGCCCCAGTGTTGTACAGCCTCGCCCAGCGCCTGCATATCAAGGGCGTCGAGTACCTGGGTGGGGCCGTTTTGGGGTCCGGGGTCGCGCAGGTCGGTGGCTACCACATTGTCGGTTCCATGCGCTGTGCGGAGGGATTCGGTCAGTACGGCGCCGATCTGGCCACCGGCGCCAATAATAAGTATACGGTCTTGCTTCATCTTATCTGGTTAGTGACGGGCGAAAGTAGGGCACTGCCGGGAAAGTGCAAAGTGCCGGTTTCGGCGAAACGGCTTTTTATGTGCCATTGGTGAATCCTCTTTTCCGGATAATTGTTTTTGACCAAAAAACACGCCACGCCGGGCAACCTCCGACCGCACCCATGCGCCATGCAATCACGAATCCCTAAACCGGATTGGCGCGAACGGAGGATGCCGGTTTGAGTTTATTATGACAACAATGCGCATCACTCCTTTCAAAAAAACGTGTTCAGACGGCTTATGAAGAATCAACTCCTTTCCCTCCTGCTGATCTTTACCGGCGCTGCGGCCTTGCAGGCGCAATCGTCGCGTACCATTCAGCACACCCTGAAATGGGATGCTGCTCCGGTACAACATACCCTTTCCGGCGGCGATATTCTTGAGTTCTGGAACTTTGAAGGCTGTTCCTTCAGCGATGAAGGGCCTACCCTGCCGGTATTTTCAGAGCAATTTCTGCTGTCGGGACCTTCCGAGATCAGCGTCGAACTGGTATCGGCACAATACGAGCCGTTTGCCAAAAAACCGTCGGACGACGACGACCTGCTGGGCGCCGACCTCGTGCTGACGGCAAAAGTGGCGCAGGAAAGGAACCGGTTTTTCGGACAGGTACGTTTCGTGCCGGTCCGCCGCGCAGGCAACGGATTCGAGCGCGTCACCTCATTTACCCTCAATGTGCGCATTACCCCCAAACAAACGCCGGTTACAGAGCGCGGCGGCCCGTTCACCTTCAATTCAGCCCTCAGCACCGGTACCCTGTACAAATTTGGCGTTGCCAATACAGGTATTTACAAACTCGATTACAATTTCCTGAAAAACGAGCTGGGCATATCGAACCTCGACAACGTCGACCCCCGCAGCATCCGCCTGTTCGGCAACGGCGGCGTCATGCTGCCGGAGCGCAATGGCGACGATCGCCCCGACGACCTGATCGAAAACGCCATCCAGGTGGTCGGCGAAGCAGACGGCAAGTTTGATGCGGGCGACTACATTCTGTTCTATGCCGTCGGGCCCGACCCCATGTTCTTTAAGCCCAGCGCCAACGACCCGGAACTCACCGTCCGCAAAAACCTGTACGACCACTACGGCTGGTATTTCATCAAAACCGGCGACGGTAACGGGCTGCGTCTTCAGGAACAGTCCAGCGTTGCCGCTTCGTTTGTCACCGAAGCGTTTGACGATGTGCGCCGCATTGAAGACGACCGGACCAACCTGCTCGACAATTTTGTATCGGCACAGGGATCGGGCAAAAAATGGTTTGGCGATTATTTCTACCAGACCCGCGAACGGAGTTATTCTTTTGACCTCCCCAACCTGGTCAGCGGCAGCAGCGCACGCCTCCGCATGGAATTTGCCGCACGTTGCGGCTGCGGACAAACGGGCTCGACCATCCGCCTTACCGCCGACGGCTCCGTTTTTTCGCGCAGCATCAACGGGGTGGCGGTGAGCAACAACGAATCAATATACGCCGGTTTGGGCGTCATTCAGGCCACCTTTCCGGTGAGCGGCGGCAACCAGATCAGCGCAAAACTGGAATACCTGCCGACCAGCCAGCAGAGCGAAGGATGGCTCGATTTTATTGAAGTCAACGCCCGGCGCCAGCTCATCATGACCGGCCAGGCCATGGAATTCCGCGACAAACAAACGATGTCGCAAAACGCCGCTACGTTCCGGCTTTCCGGAGTAAACGGAAGCAATTTTGCCATCTGGGATGTTACCGATCCGCAAAAACCCTTGCTGCAAAAATTTACGCAGAATGGCAGTATTGCGGAATTCGGCGCCAACACCCAGGATATGCTGCGCAATTTCATTGCCTTTTACGGCAATTCGGCGTTTCCCAAACCCGAGGCCGTCGCCGGCAAACTCGCCAACCAGAACCTGCACGGTATTGACAATGTACACATGGTCATCGTGTACCACCCCGAACTGGAAGCGCAGGCTGTTCAACTGGCAGACCACCGCAAGTCGTTCAGCGGCCTCGACGTTGCCACCGTCAACATCAACCAACTGTACAACGAATTTTCCTCGGGCGGTAAAGACCCCAGCGCCATTCGCGACTTCGCCCGGATGCTGCTCGAACGGAATCCGAACAAATTCGAATGGCTGTTGCTGTTCGGCGACGGCTCCTTCGATCCCCGCAACAATACCAACAGCAGCACCAACAAGGACCTGATTCCTGTTTTTGAAACGGCCGAATCTTTCGACCCGATCCGGGCCTATCCTTCCGACGACTACTTCGGCCTCCTGAGTCCCGAAGACGGCGGCTCGCTGAACGGCTTGCTCGACATCGCCGTGGGGCGACTCACGGCAGGGTCCGCCGCAGAAGCGCAGGCCGTGGTCGACAAGATCATTGCATACGACAAGGACCCCGCCACGCTCGGCGACTGGCACCTCCGCAATGTGTTCATCGCCGATGACGAAGACGGGAATCCCCATATCAACCAGGCCGACGACCTGGCCGACGCTACCGCCGCTGCAGAACAGTGGTTCAACCTGGAAAAAATATATTTCGACGCATACCAGCAAGTGGCGACCTCGGGCGGTCAACGCTATCCCGACGCCAAGGCTGCCATCAACTCCAATATTTTCAGGGGCAACCTCGTCACCCAGTATATCGGCCACGGCGGTCCGCGCGGCTGGGCGCAGGAGCGGGTGCTCGACAACAACGACATTGCCGGCTGGGATAATCCGAACAGGTACCCGCTCATCATCACGGCCACCTGTTCCTTTGGCGGCTACGACGACTACAAAACCCTCACCGGCGGCGAACAATCGCTGATCAAGGTGAAATCGGGGGCTATCGGCCTGTTCACGACCGTGCGCGCCGTGTACATCAGCGGCAATGAAAAACTGACCGACGCCGTGCAAAAATTCCTGTTCCGGCGGGAAAACGGTCGCTACAAAACGATCGGCGATATCCTCAAAGACGCCAAGAACAGCCTCACTTCCGAAATCGACAACGCCCGGCGTTTTACCCTTTTGGGCGACCCGGCCATGTTTCTGGCCCTGCCCGAATACCGCGTGTCGACCACAAAAATCAATGGAAAAGACGTCAGTACCGGTCAGCCCGATACCCTGAAAGCGCTGATGCCGGTATCCCTGGAAGGAATTGTGACCGACACCCTTGGCAACCTGCTGAGCGGGTTCAACGGAAAAGTGTACGTGTCGGTGTACGACAAGGCCCAGACGCTCACGACGCTCGGGCAGGATCCCGGCAGTATTGTGCAGTCGTTCGCGGTGCAGCGCAACATCATCTTCAAGGGCAGCGCTACCGTGACCAACGGCGCTTTCACGATCGATTTCATCGTACCCAAAGACATCAACTACGCCTACGGAAACGGGAAGATCAGCTACTATGCAGAAAACGGAACCCCGCTCGACGCCGCCGGCGCTTACAGCAGTATCGTGATCGGTGGCAATGCCAACCAGATACAGGACGATACGCCGCCGCTGGTACAGCCTTTCCTGAATACCGACGCCTTCGTGTTCGGCGGTATCACCGACAACGATCCGAAGGTGCTCGTGAAATGCTCCGACGACTACGGCATGAACGTCAGCGGCGTGAGCCTGGGCCACGACCTGACGGCAATACTCGACGGTAATGTGTTGGAAACCATTGTGTTGAACGATTTTTATGAAAGCGAGCAGGACAACTTCCGCAAAGGGCAGGCGATCTATCCGCTGCGCAACCTCGCAACCGGACGCCACACCCTGCGCGTAAAAGGCTGGGATATCGCCAACAATTCCGGGGAAGGCTATACGGAGTTTGTCGTTGCAGAAGACGGCAAGGCGGCGCTCGACCACGTGCTGAACTACCCCAACCCGTTTACCACCAATACCTGGTTCCAGTTTGAGCACAACCTGTCCGGCCAGATCCTCGATGTGCAGATCAGCATCTTCACGGTATCGGGAAAATTGGTGAAAACACTGATCCAGTCTGCGCCGGCAGACGGTTACCGCGTGACCGACATCAACTGGGACGGCAAGGATGAATACGGCGACCAACTGGCCCGGGGCGTGTACCTGTACCGGGTAAAAGTGCGGGGCACCGATGTGAGCGGCGCCCAGGCAACCGCAGAAAGTGATTTTGAAAAATTGGTAATTTTAAAATAGCCGGCGCAGAAAGCCGTTTATGCGGCGTATTTTTGCAGGCTTTTTGAACTATAAAAGCATTCTGATTGAACCGACCCGCTTAACCAACATTTTGCCACTAAAATTTCATTTGCTCTCATGAAGAAATTATTCGCCTCGTCACTGATCGTTGCAGGCCTGTTGTGTGGAACTGCAACGCTGCAGGCGCAAATTGAACCCAAGTGTAAAAACGGGTTCAACCCCATCACCGGCGAAAGATGCGCAAATGCCGTGACCTCGGCCGTGCCTTTCCTTCGTATCGTGCCGGACGCCCGCGGCGGCGCTATGGGCGACGTCGGCATTGCCACTTCTGCCGACCCCAACGCGATGCACTACAACCCTTCCAAACTGGCTTTTGCCGAAAAACGCGTCTCCATCTCGGCTACCTACACGCCCTGGATGCGCAACCTGGGCCTGCAGGATGTGTACCTGGCTTACCTGTCCGGCTACGTCCGGCTCGATAAATTCCAGACGCTCGGTTTCGGCCTGCGCTATTTCTCGCTCGGCGATATCGAATTCACCGACGAGCAGGGCATGTCGCTCGGTCAGGGCCGTCCCAACGAATTTGAGGTAGCCGCAGGGTATGCGCGCAAACTGTCGGACCGGTTTTCCGCAGCCATCGGCGCCAAGTTTATCTACTCCAACCTGGCCACCGGCCGCGTGGTGGAAGGCAACGAGATCAAGCCCGGTATCGCCGGCGCCGCCGATCTCTCCCTGACCTACAAAGCGCCCGTGACGTTCACGAAAAACAAAAGCGAGTTTACCCTGGGCGCTGCCATCAGCAACCTCGGCTCGAAAATCACCTACACGAACTCCATCAACCGCGACTACATCCCGACCAACCTCGGCCTGGGGCTGGCCTGGAAGTTCAACCTCGACGAGTTCAATACGCTGACGATTACTTCGGATTTCAACAAACTGCTCGTGCCCACACCCCGCCCCGAAATCGACGACGACGGCGACGGCATTCCCGACTACAAGCAGTATTCCTCCGTCCGCGGCGTGTTCAAGTCATTCGGCGACGCGCCGGGCGGTTTCAGCGAAGAACTGAAAGAGATCACCATCGGCGCCGGCGCCGAATACTGGTACGACGACCAGTTTGCCGTGCGCGCTGGCTATTTCTACGAGCACTACTCGAAAGGCAACCGGAAGTATTTCAGCGTCGGCCTCGGCGTGAAGTACAATGTTTTCGGACTGAACTTCTCGTACCTCGTGCCTACGACCAACCAGCGCAATCCGCTGGACAACACGCTGCGTTTCTCGCTGCTGTTTGATTTTGACGCATTTGATGCGGATGGAAATTGATCTTCTACAGATTTTTTTATAAAAACAAGGGGTTCCCGTCGCGTGGCGGGAGCCCCTCGTTACGTACAACGGACTTCCAAGTCCGTTGAAACGCTTGTAGCAACGGACTTGGAAGTCCGTTGCTACATTTTTCGGCAACGCTTAGCGGTAACTGCACCAGATAAGCCGTATTCAGGAATTTTTGTGGACAGACTCACCCGCAGGTTGGGTCTCCCCCGCACCGGCAGATATTTCAGTTTCGTACTGCTGTGATATTGTAATGCTTTACGCCTGGCACTTCCTCATCTAATACAAGTGTATCGTTTGAGAATCTGGATATCTGGAAATTGGCATCTGGGTATGTTCCCCAAAACTGTATATTACTCCACTTGATTGACATGCCATTCTCTTGAGTATTTATAGAATATACGCCTCCGCTACTATCAATCAGGCTGATGAGAAAAGTTCGCCTAAACCAATAGGTTTCTCCTTTGCCGTTCTTGTAATCTCTGAATATTATGGTAAAGCTGTCATCTTCCAGCAGATACTCCTGTTCATTATATAAAAAGGATCGAACCAGCCAGTCGCCTTCCAGTTGTTCGCCGAGTGTGGGAGGTTCTTTTTTGCACGAAAAAAGCAAAAAGGCAAATAGCCAGCGGGTAAATGATATGGAGGTATTTCATGATGACAAAATTTCTTAATGAGAAAATGGTGAAAACGGGCGAGGAAAAAACTTCCCAATGAAATGGATCAGATTTTCTGAAACTTCTCGGTCACCATGATCTGGTCGCCGACGACCTGAAGAAAATACGATCCGGCAGGCAGTTTCGATATGTTGACCTGTTGCGGTTCGCGGGGAAAAGCTTCAAAGGTTTTCAGCACCCGTCCCGTGCCGTCGATGATCCGGCACGTCGCTTTGTAGTCCGTTTCCGGTATTGATCTGACCAGGTCGAATGAAAGGACATCTTTGGCCGGATTGGGAAACAGCACAGTTGCTCCCGTTCCGTTTTTTACCCTGTAGGAGCCGAAGGGCGGCACGAACGCCACGGTGCGGTTCATCGTTCCACATTCGTTGGTGGTGGTGATGAAAAAAGAGGTGCTTGAGTTCGACGGCATCCCGAAAGAAATGCCGTAGGTCGTATAGGGCAGCGTGGTGCTGACGCTCCCGGTCGTTTGCACCCAGGTGTAGGAGGGTTCCGGGTTTTCCAGCCTGATATCGTAGCTGCTCAACGGGGTTGCCGAATTAACGGTGTACAGGTTATTTGTAATGCCGTTTGGCCCGACATAGATGCCTTCAAGACCAAAAGAACTGTTGGCCCGCACTTTTCGCTGGTACACCACCGGGCCAAAACAGTTGTGTTCAAAAATGACCCGCACCCAGGTATCGAAGGGATAACAGCAGCTGATGTTCGATTCGAGGGTGATATTCCTGACCTTCATCGATGAAGGCTGGGAAGCCGAAAACTGGAGGTGGGGGCCGAGTTCCCATTGTATCGTCCCATTTGGGTCGAAGGTATTGTAAAAACTCGCTGTGAATTCCTCGCCGGGGCACACCAGCGATTTGTTCGTAAGCACCACCTGGTCGGCTTCCAGGGTGAGGTTGAACCCGAGATCAACCGGCGGTGCAAATTTCAGGCATTCGTCCGATGGGAAATTGGGTCCGCTGGGTCGGCATACCACTATCGGATTGAATCTTTGTTTAATTTTGGCGGAGGTTTCGAAATCCCAGCCGCCTGAGATTGATTGGCACGACGGGCAATTCGCTTTATCGTATTACGGGTCGAACAATTGCAGGTATGATTTGTCTGAGCAAAAATATGCGCCAGCTCATGCGCCACGGTAATCGAGGTCGTTTGTGTACCGCTGCTGTTGAACACAAAACTGTAAGGCAAAAAGGCGACGCAAGGGTCGGATAAAACACTTCCGCACATGATCTTTGGCTAGATGACTTCACATAGCCAGCACTCACGCCGAGAGGTCTGGCAGACATCAGGACACCGCATCGCGCTGGATGCGGGATTTGTTGCCTTGCCACCAGTCTTTCCTGGGTCCAGTGCGTGGGTAATCGCCGCCGCTCTGTGCGGCTGGCCGCCGGAAGTCGTCCA
>JADJRC010000004.1 GCA_016712415.1 Lewinellaceae bacterium
GGGATCGTTCACGCTTCCATCGGCCGCGTGTCATTTTCTCCCGAACAGTTGGCCGACAATGCCCACGAACTCGTATCCACACTGGTCAGAATGAAACCGTCGAGCGCCAAAGGTGTCTACATGAAAACGGTATCGGTTGCCAGCACGATGAGCCCCGGCATTGCCGTCGATCCGAAATCGATCAAGGTATAAACCCTTACTAAGACCTTAACAATCAACACTCACCATTTCAATATACAAGAAATGACCAGAGAAGATAAAAAAGTGGCGATAGCAGAATTGAAAGAAGAACTGAATACCCCGTTTTTCTACTTCGCCGACTCTTCGACGCTCCCGGTTGCCAAGATCAACAAGTTCCGCCGGATGTGTTACGAAAAGGGCATTTCGGTCAAAGTGGCTAAAAACACCTTGATTCAAAAGCCCTCGAAGATGCGCCTGAATCAAAAAGGATATGCAGCGCTTTATGAAACCCTGAAGGGCCCGACCACGATCCTGATCTCGTCGAACCCCAAGGCGCCGGCCAAATTGCTGGAAGAGTTTCGCAAGACGGAAGCGCGCCCGCTGCTCAAAGCCGCCTACATCGATTCGTCGGTGTTCATCGGCGACGAACAGCTTGCCGTGCTGACCAAACTGAAGAGCAAGGAAGAAGTGGTTGGCGATATCATCGGCCTGCTTCAGTCGCCGGCCAAGCGCCTCGCCAGCCAGATCACGGCTACCGGAACCAAAATTGCCGGTATCGTCAAAACGCTGGAAGAGCGACAGTAATACAATGATGAATGATGAATGATGAATGATGAATGATGAATGATGAAGCATCGCCGTTTGTCATGAATAATTAGGCTTCCAAGTTCGCACTATATCAACCCTTTAACCTTTGAAACCCCTGAACCTGTTCACTCACATTTCGCAAACAACTTTTAAAATTTTACAAAATGGCAGATCTGAAAGCATTGGCAGAATCACTCGTGAACCTCACGATTAAAGAAGCCAACGAACTGGCCAATATCCTCAAAGACGATTACGGCATCGAACCTGCAGCGGCTGCTGTAGCTGTTGCCGGCCCTGCAGCTGGTGCTGCCGGTGGCGGCGAGGCTGGTCCGGCTGAAAAAACCGAATTCGACGTCGTCCTGAAGGATGCCGGCGCCAACAAACTCAATGTCGTGAAGGAAGTGAAAAACCTGCTCGGCCTGGGTCTGAAAGAAGCCAAAGATCTGGTAGACGGAGCGCCCAGCCCGCTGAAAAGCGGCGTGAACAAGGCAGAAGCCGAGTCTATCAAAGCAGCACTCGAAGGCGCCGGTGCAGTAGTCGAAGTGAAGTAAGCGGTAGTTTCTGGTTTGGGTCTCCGGTTGCAATCCGGAACCACTTCGGTTAACGTACTTCTTACTGATTTTCGACAAATGCCTGGTATTCAACCTTTATTCAGATATTAGCGATTGGGCTTAACGCGCCTCCACATGTGTGGAGACGTGTTAAGCCTATCGCTGTCTGTAAGGGGTTCAGGTTTGAACTTTTACCCCTTTTATTCGTTTAAACAGGCTTGCACTATTTTTTGCAGGCCATTGCCGCACAAAGGCGCGGCAACATTGCCAACCAGCATTCAAGCATACTTTGCAAAAATGACCAATAACGGCATCTCTAACGGGGCAGTACTCAAAACAGGCGTTCAGGAACGCGTCAATTTTGGAAAAATTCGCCTCGCCGGTCACTACCCTGACCTCCTTGAAATTCAACTAAAATCGTTCCAGGAGTATTTCCAGCTGGAAACCACGCCGGAGAACCGCATCAATGAAGGGCTCTACCGCGTTTTTCAGGAAAACTTCCCCATTACCGATGCGCGGAACATTTTTAACCTGGAATTTCTCGATTACTTCATCGATCCGCCACGCTACACCATCGACGAGTGTATGCAGCGGGGGCTTACCTATTCCGTGCCGCTGAAGGCCAAGCTACGCTTGTCCTGCAACGACCCGGAACACATCGACTTCCAGACGATTGTTCAGGACGTGTTCCTTGGGAATATCCCCTACATGACGCCGAAAGGTACTTTCGTCATCAACGGCGCGGAGCGCGTGATCGTATCGCAGCTGCACCGCTCGCCGGGTGTGTTCTTCGGCCAGAGCTACCACCCCAACGGTACGAAGATCTACAGCGCCCGTGTGATCCCGTTCAAGGGAGCATGGATGGAGTTCGCTACCGACATCAACCTGGTCATGTATGCCTACATCGACCGGAAAAAGAAGTTTCCTGTCACCACGCTCCTGCGCGCTATCGGTTTCGATACCGACAAGGCCATCCTCGACCTGTTTAACCTGGCCGACGAAATCGCCTGCACGCGTGAAAACCTGGAAGCCTCCGTAGGCCGCAAACTGGCCGCCCGCGTCCTCAAATCCTGGACGGAAGACTTCGTGGATGAAGACACCGGCGAGGTGGTGACCATCGAGCGCAACGAGATCATTCTCGAGCGCGACACCATGCTCGACGAAGAAAACATCGAACTGATCCTCGATGCAGGTACCACGACCATTATCCTGCAGCGCACCGATATCGATGAAGACTTCTCCATCATCTACAATACCCTGCAAAAAGATCCGACGTCGAGTGAAATCGAAGCCGTGACCTATATATACCGCCAACTGCGCGGCTCTGATCCCCCGGATGACGAAACGGCTCGCGGTATCATCGAGAAGCTGTTCTTCTCCGACAAGCGCTATAACCTCGGTGAGGTCGGCCGCTTCAAGATCAACCGCAAACTCGGCCACAACATCGACGAAAACAACCTGGTGCTGACCAAGGAAGACATTATCGCCATCGTGCGCTATATCGTCTCCCTGATCAACAACAAATCGGAGATCGACGACATCGACCACCTCTCCAACCGCCGCGTGCGCACGGTAGGCGAGCAGCTCTACGCCCAGTTCGGCGTGGGCCTGGCGCGTATGGCGCGTACCATTCGCGAACGCATGAACGTCCGCGACAACGAGGTGTTCACCCCCGTCGACCTGATCAACGCCCGTACCCTGTCGTCGGTGATCAACTCCTTCTTCGGCACCAGCCAGTTGTCGCAGTTCCTCGACCAGACGAACCCGCTTTCCGAAATCACGCACAAGCGTCGTATCTCGGCACTCGGACCGGGCGGTCTGTCGCGCGAACGCGCAGGCTTTGAGGTGCGCGACGTGCACTACTCCCACTACGGGCGCCTTTGCACGATCGAAACGCCGGAAGGACCCAATATCGGTCTGATCTCGACGCTCTGCACGCACGCCAAGATCAACAAAATGGGCTTTCTCGAAACCCCCTACCGCCGGGTTCAGGGCGGAAAGGTGGTGATGGAAGGCAATGAAGAATACCTCTCCGCCGAAGCGGAAGACTATATGAAAATTGCCCAGGCCAATACGCCGGTGGCAGAAGACGGCGCATTCCTCAACGATCGTGTCAAGGCCCGTGAACACGGCGATTTCCCGATCCTGACGCCGGACGAGGTGGAATACATCGACGTGGCGCCCAACCAAATCGTGGGCGTATCCGCTTCGCTGATTCCGTTCCTCGAGAATGACGACGCCAACCGCGCACTCATGGGCTCGAACATGCAACGCCAGGCTGTGCCGCTCATCCGGCCGCACTCGCCCGTCGTAGGCACCGGCCTCGAAGCAAAGGTTGCGCGCGACTCCCGCATGCTCATCAACGCCGAAGGCGGTGGAGTGGTCGAGTATGTCGACGCCAACGAGATCGTGATCAATTACGACCGGACGGAAGAAGATCAGCTCGTATCTTTTGAAGATGCGCGCAAGACCTATACCCTGACCAAATTCATGCGGACCAACCAGGGTACCTGCATCAACCTGAAGCCCATCGTTCGGCGCGGACAACGTGTGGAAAAGGGCGACATCCTCTGCGAGGGCTACGCCACTGAAAACGGCGAACTGGCCCTGGGGCAGAACCTGAAAGTGGCCTTCATGCCGTGGAAAGGGTACAACTTCGAGGATGCCATCGTACTCTCGGAACGCGTGGTGCAGGAAGATGTGTTCACGTCTATCCACATCGAACACTTCGAACTCGACGTGCGCGATACAAAACTCGGTGAAGAGGAACTCACTGCCGATATTCCGAACGTCAGCGAAGACGCCACCAAAGACCTCGATGAGAACGGTATCATCCGTATCGGCGCATGGGCTAAGGAAGGCGATATCCTGATCGGCAAGATCACGCCGAAAGGCGAAACGGACCCGACACCCGAGGAAAAACTGCTGCGCGCCATCTTCGGCGACAAGGCCGGCGACGTAAAAGACGCTTCCCTGAAGGTGCCGCCGAGCATCAACGGCGTGGTGATCGACAAACAACTGTTTGCCCGCGCGAAAAAGGACAAGGTCCAGAAAGAATCGGAAAAAGCCCTGCTGGATAAACTCGACGACGAGCACGAAGTGGCGCTCAACAAACTGAAGACGATCCTGATCGACAAACTTCAGGTGTTGGTGAAAGATAAAACCACAAACGGCATCCGCAGTATCTACGGCTCTGAAATGGCGCCAAAAGGCACCAAACTCAGCGTTCAGGTGCTGCGCGAACAGATCAATTACGCCGAGGTGGATTACACCAACTGGACGAGTGAAAAGAATACCAACGCCCTCATCGCCAGGTTGCTGCACAATTACAGCATCAAGGTGAATGAAGAGGTTGGCCGTTACAAAAGGGAGAAGTTCAATATCAGCATCGGCGACGAATTGCCCGCAGGCGTGTTGAAACTGGCCAAGGTTTACCTGGCCAAAAAACGCAAACTGAAAGTGGGCGACAAACTCGCAGGCCGCCACGGCAACAAGGGTATTGTAAGCCGTATCGTCCGTATGGAAGATATGCCTTTCCTCGCCGACGGCACCACGGTGGATATCGTACTCAACCCGCTTGGCGTGCCTTCGCGTATGAACCTCGGCCAGATATTCGAAACGGTACTCGGCTGGTCGGGCGAACGCCTCGGCCTCAAATTCGCCACTCCTATCTTCGACGGCGCCAAAACCGACGAAGTGGAAGCGTGGATCGAAAAAGCCGGCCTGCCCGAACTCGGACAGACACACCTATACGACGGAGAAACGGGCGACCGCTTCCACCAGAAAGCAACGGTGGGCGTGATCTACATGCTCAAACTCAGCCACATGGTCGACGACAAGATGCACGCCCGTTCCATCGGACCATACTCGCTCATCACCCAGCAGCCGCTCGGCGGTAAAGCACAGTTCGGCGGTCAGCGTTTCGGTGAGATGGAGGTGTGGGCACTCGAAGCCTACGGCGCATCCAATATCCTGCAGGAACTGCTGACGTACAAGTCGGACGACATCCAGGGCCGCGCGAAAGCCTACGAGGCGATCGTAAAAGGCGACAACCTGCCGGATGCCAACATACCGGAATCGTTCAACGTACTCGTGCACGAGTTGCGCGGCCTGGCGTTGGATGTGAAATTTGAATAATCATCACGGCAGACGGTAGACGGTGCGCCCCGGCAAAACCGTCCACCGTCTGCCGTCTACCGTCTACCGTGGATTATATCTGTACATGGATTTATCTGGACAGCCCGGAAGAAAGTTCCGAGTATCCCCAGGTTGGCAAACAGTCGCACCTGCCTGCGTTTCAAAAGGTTTACTGGAAATGTGTGGCGGTGTTTTTTGCCTGTAGTACAAAGTTTAATCCCGACCGGCGCCATGTGTTGTTTACCAACAAACGCGCGGATGAAATACCGGAAGTGGACGGCTTGGACCTGAAGCGTTTTTTGACAGACCGAAATGTAGACATCGTCACGATCCCGCTGACCTGGCAAACGCCGGAAGGCTATTTTGGAAAGTGGCGCAACCAGTTCTATATTTTTGACATACTACAGTTCATTGAAAATCAACGTGACGCGTTCCCAACAGTACGACGGACTTCCAAGTCCGTCGCCGCAGAAGACTCGACGGACTTGGAAGTCCGTCGTACAGAGGGTAGCGAGCCGGGTTTTGTCATCCTCGATTCGGATTGTATCGTCAACCGGCCGCTGGACGGGCTGTTTGCCCAAATCAGGCAATACGGGCTGCTTGCCCTGCCGATGCCTTACAGCGAAACGCACAACATCAACGGCGTGACGCGGGAGGAAATGCGGCGGATATATGCCGAACTCGACGGCGCCGACCCCGGAAATGACCCGGTGTATTACGGCGGCGAAATTTTTGCGGCTACCCTTCCGGTTATCCGGAAAGTGAACCGGATCGCTCCGGTGTTGTGGACGAAAATGCTGGAACGTTTTGATAAAGGACGACCCAAATTGAATGAAGAAGCCCACTTTTTGAGTTATTGTTACCATAAAATCGGTGGTTTCGGCTCACTGGAGGGATTCATCAAACGCATCTGGACCTCGCCGAAATACTCGAACGTTCAGCCCGAAGACGCGCAATTGCCCATCTGGCATTTGCCTTCGGAAAAAACGGGCGGCATTGCCCTGCTTTTTAAACAATTGCAGGGGGAAAATTGGGACTGGAAAAGTCTGGGTGGTTATGTCGGCGTTCCCAAACGGAAAAGATACCTCGACCTGAAGCACCGCATCAAACACACGTTGATATACAAATGGCTGACACGCTAGTTTAAATAATACCGCTTAAAACCAACCTGACCCAATCGACCAGAGTTGACCCTTATTTGAACCGCACGGTTTTTTGAACTTTTGAACAAATCTGCATATGCCTTTCAAAAAGAAAAGCAACAAAACAGACCAGGGCTTCGACAGCATAACCATATCGCTGGCCAGCCCCGATGAAATCCTGGAGCGCAGCTACGGCGAAGTGCTCAAGCCGGAGACCATCAACTACCGCTCTTACAAGCCCGAACGCGACGGCTTGTTCTGCGAGCGTATTTTCGGCCCGGTCAAAGACTACGAATGCTATTGCGGCAAGTACAAGCGTATCCGCTACAAGGGTATCGTGTGCGACCGCTGCGGCGTGGAGGTGACCGAAAAGAAGGTGCGTCGCGAGCGCATGGGGCACATCCGCCTCGTCGTTCCTGTCGTGCATATCTGGTTTTTCAAAAGCCTTCCCAACAAGATCGGCTATATCCTCGGCATTTCTTCCAAGAAGCTGGAGACGATCGTTTACTACGAACGCTATGTGGTGATCCAGCCCGGTATCAAAGCCGATGAGGGTATCGGCAAAATGGATCTGCTCACCGAGGAAGAATACCTGGAGATCCTCGATGCGTTGCCCAAGGACAACCAACTGCTGGACGATTCCAATCCGGAAAAATTCGTGGCCAAGATGGGCGCCGAAGCGGTATTTGCCCTGTTGAGTTCGCTCAACCTGGACGACCTTTCCGCACAGCTGCGCCACGAGGCGCACAGCGAAACCAGCCAGGCCAAAAAGACCGAAGCCAACAAGCGTCTGCGCGTGGTGGAAGCCTTCCGCGCCGGTCTGGAAACCAGCGGCCAGCGCCCCGAATGGGCGGTCATACAGTACCTGCCCGTGGTGCCGCCCGAATTGCGCCCGCTCGTGCCGCTCGACGGTGGCCGTTTCGCGTCGTCTGACCTGAACGACCTGTACCGCCGCGTCATCATCCGCAACAACCGCCTCAAGCGCCTGCTCGAAATCAAGGCGCCGGAGGTGATCCTGCGGAATGAAAAACGCATGTTGCAGGAGGCCGTAGACTCTCTGTTCGACAACTCGCGTAAGTCGAACGCCGTGAAGGCCGAAGGCGGCCGCGCCCTCAAATCGCTGTCTGATATTCTCAAAGGCAAACAGGGCCGTTTCCGTCAGAACCTGCTCGGTAAACGTGTCGACTACTCCGGCCGTTCGGTAATCGTGGTGGGCCCGACGCTCAAACTGCACGAGTGCGGTATCCCGAAGGCGATGGCAGCCGAGCTGTTCAAGCCGTTCATCATTCGCAAACTGATCGAACGTGGTATCGTAAAAACGGTGAAATCCGCAAAGAAACTTGTGGATCGCAAGGATCAGGTGATCTGGGAAATCCTGGAAAATATCCTGCGCGGCCACCCCGTGCTCCTCAACCGCGCCCCGACGCTGCACCGTTTGTCGATACAGGCCTTCCAGCCACGCCTGATCGAAGGCAAGGCTATTCAGCTCCACCCGCTCGTTTGTACGGCATTCAACGCCGACTTTGACGGTGACCAGATGGCTGTGCACGTGCCGCTGAGCCACGCCGCCATTCTGGAGGCGCAGGTACTGATGCTGTCGAGCCACAACATGCTCAACCCGCAGGACGGCTCGCCGATCACACTGCCTTCCCAGGATATGGTATTGGGCCTGTATTACCTCACCAAAGAGCGGAAATCGATACCGGAAAATCCGGTGAAAGGCGAAGGCCGTCGGTTCTACTCCACAGAAGAGGTGGTTATCTCGTACAACGAAGGCCAACTTGACCTGCATGCCGGCATCGAATGCCGCATACCGGTGGAAGAAAACGGCGAGACTACTTTTCAGCGGATCAAAACGACCGTCGGTCGCGTGCTGTTCAACCAGGCGGTTCCGCAGGGCGTGCCTTATATCAACGAACTGCTGACCAAACGCAACCTGAAACTTATTATCGGGGAAATTATCAACCATACCAGTTTCAAAACGACGGCTGAATTTCTCGATTCGATCAAAGAACTCGGCTTCGGCTGGGCATTCAAGGCCGGCCTTTCGTTCAACCTGGGTGACCTGATCATCCCGACGCTGAAAAAAACCGCCCTGGAAGGCGCACAAGTAGAGGTAGACGAGGTGTGGGACAACTACAACATGGGTCTTATCACCTACAACGAGCGCTACAACCAGATTATCGACAAATGGACCTTCGCCGATAACCGGATCACCGATCAGCTCATGAAGGAACTGAGCAGCCACAAACAGGGCTTCAACTCCGTGTTCATGATGCTCGACTCAGGCGCCCGTGGCTCGAAGCAGCAGATCAAACAACTCTGCGGCCTTCGCGGCCTGATGGCCAAACCGCGGAAATCCGGCGACTCCGGCGGCGCCATCATCGAGAACCCGATCCTTTCTAACTTCCTGGAAGGGCTTTCCGTACAGGAGTTTTTCATCTCCACGCACGGCGCCCGTAAAGGTCTGGCCGATACGGCCCTCAAAACGGCCGATGCCGGTTACCTGACCCGCCGTCTGGTCGACGTCGCACAGGATGTCGTGATCCGCGAAGTGGATTGCAGCACCCTCCGCGGTATCGAAACGACGGCCCTGAAAGAAGGCGACAAGATCATCCAGAACCTGAAAGACCGCATCAAAGGGCGCTACAGCCTCCACGATGTGTACGATCCCGAAAAGGAAGAACTCATCGTCGCGGCAGGCGAGTATATCACCGACAAGATTGCTTCGCAAATAGAAACAGCCGAAGTGGAATCGGTCACGATCCGCTCCGTGCTCACCTGCGAAAGCCGTCATGGTGTATGCGGCAAGTGCTACGGCAAGAACCTCGCTACCGGCCGTATTGCCGAGATGGGCGACGCAACAGGCATCATCGCGGCACAGTCGATCGGCGAGCCGGGCACCCAGCTGACCCTCCGTACCTTCCACACCGGTGGTACGGCCATGATCGGCCAGACGGAAAACGACATCATTGCCCGGAATACCGGTAAACTGGAGTTCGACTCCATTCGCACCGTCGACGGTACCAATGCAGAGGGAAAACCCGTAAAAGTGGTTGTATCGCGTACCGGTGAAATCCGGATGATCGATCCTAAAAACAACCGTGTTGTAGCCAACAACTACATCCCGTACGGCGCATTCCTGTACGTCAACGACGGCCAGGACGTGCAGCGCGGCGACCGGCTTTGTTCCTGGGACCCATTCAACGCGGTCATTGTGAGCGAGTTCAAGGGCATTATTCGATACTACAATCTCGAAGAAGGCACCAACTTCCGCATGGAACGCGACGACCAGACCGGCTTTGCCGAGAAAGTGGTAATTGAAAGCAAGAACAAACGCAAGATTCCTTCTATCGCGGTAGTTGATCCGAAAACGGGCGAAGACCTGAAGAGCTATTCGCTCCCCATCGGCGCCTATATCTCGGTCGACGACGAAGAAGAAGTGAAATCGGGTCAGCAGATTGTGAAAATACCGCGTAAAATGGGTAAAATCGCCGATATCACGGGCGGTCTGCCGCGTGTTACCGAACTTTTCGAAGCGCGTAACCCGTCGAACCCGGCCGTCGTGGCCGAGATTGACGGCGTCGTTACCTTCGGTGCGCTCAAACGCGGCAACCGCGAGTGCATGATCGAAGCCAAAGACGGCCAGAAACGCAAGTACCTCATCGCATTGACCAAGCACGTGCTCGTGCAGGAAGGCGACTTTGTACGCGCCGGTACGGCCCTGACGGAAGGCTCTATTGCGGTCAAAGACATCCTGGCCATCAAAGGCCCGTTTGCCGCTTCTTCGTACCTCGTCAACGGCGTACAGGAGGTGTACCGCTCACAGGGTATCACCATCAACGACAAACACATTGAGGTGATCGTACGCCAGATGCTGCGCCGCCTCGAGATCGTCGATCCGGGCGATACGCACTTCCTCGCAGGCGAACCCGTGGAACGCAACGAGTTCATCGATTACAACGACTGGATTTACGACAAGAAGTTTATCACGGATGCCGGCGACAGCACCAAACTGAAAGCGGGCGCGCTCGTTACACTGCGTCAGGTGCGCGAAGAGAATTCATTCCTCAAGCGCAACGACAAAAAACTCGTGGAATACCGCGATGCAGTGGCGGCAACAGCCGTTTCGATGCTGCTCGGTATCACCAAGGCATCGCTCGGCACCGAATCGTGGATATCAGCCGCATCGTTCCAGGAGACGACCAAGGTACTCAGCACCGCCGCTATTGCTGCGAAGAAGGACTACCTGATGGGCCTGAAAGAAAACGTGATCGTGGGCAAGAAAATACCGGCAGGTACCGGTATGCGCCAGTACGACCGCATCCAGGTGACCAGCATCGGCCGGCCCTTCCGCGATCAGCGCGACGGCGAGGATGTGCTGGTGGACGACGAGGTTTAAATGGTAGGACGGAAATCCTTTTCCGTCCAATATTTTGCGCCGCCGTTCCGGATATCCGGAGCGGCGGCGCTGTTTTTAGGGCAAAAAATGCTTACTTTTGTTGGCAGAAAAACTGCCCGCTTATATGAGTGCAACTATTCCGGCTGAAAAAGAAATTACCTTGGAAAATATGGTAGCGCAATACGGCGCTATCGTATTGCAGACGCCATTGTCGAAAAAGGATTTTTCGGAACTGGCCGAACGTTACCCGGATGTGCTCATAGAACGGGAAAAAAACGGTATAACCACCATTATGTCTCCTGTTAAAAAAGGGTCAGGGCAACGTGAATCCACCTTGCTTGTTCTGATTGGCATTTGGAACCTCCGGCATAAACTGGGTAAACTATACAGCCCGTCTACAGGGTTTGATCTGCCCGATGGCTCCATTAAGTCGCCGGATGCTGCCTGGATATCCAATGATCGCCCGGATTCCGGTGAAGAGCATTTTGTGCAGGTCGTTCCCGACTTTGTCGCTGAAATACGCTCCGGCAGCGATCCCCTGAAAAAACTTCAACGCAAAATGACAGATACCTGGATTGCCAACGGTGTTCGCCTCGCGTGGCTGATCGATCCTTACGACGAAAAAGTGTACATCTATCGTCCCGGAGAAGCCGTGCGGATTGTGGCAGGTTTTTCAGGCAAAACACTTGCGGGCGAAGATGTGTTGCCGGGTTTTGAGTTGCCGTTGGAAGAAATGATGCGCGGGAAATAGTTTTCCTACTCCTTCACCACCTTTCCCGATTGCGCCACAACACCCCTGTATCGCACCTGCCATCCATACATACCAGCCGGCAGTGTTTTTGTATCGATGTCGGTATCAAAATCGTTCAGGGTCCGGGTGATGAGGGGCCTACCGAGCAGGTCAAACAGGACAAAAACCGGGTTTTCGCCGGTCATGGCGGGCAGCGACACGCGGAGCAGGTCGCCGCAGGGATTGGGCGATACCTGCGCCCTGGGCAGCACCGGCAGCAGTTCGGACAAGCCGACCGTACCGACCTGCACCATCCGGCAGAAGGTATCTGAAGCGAAGGCGTTGCTCACCGTCAGGCAGACATTGTAAGTCCCTGCTGCGGGGAAAACGTGTACCGGGCTGGTGTCCTGGCTGGCGCCTCCGTCGCCGAAATCCCAGTGCCAGGCCGTGGGCGCGTAGTACGACAGGTCGGTGAAGGTGACGGCCAGCGGCGCGAGGGTATCCTCCACGTCGTGGCGGAACAGCGCCACGGGCAGGTTGTTAATACCCAGGCTGTCGCAGGCGGAGCCGTCCACCGGGCCGAGGCGGTAGTTGGGGTAGTAGGCGTTGGCGCCAAAGGTATAGTAAGGCAATTCTAAAGCGCGCAACCTGACACGGCAGTTTATTCCTTTGCGGTTAGGGAAATCCATGATATGTATAAACCTGGTACCCCCGGCCCAATTGTAAATCTTTCCATCGGGACCATGCTGAAAAATGAGAACGAAGCTTGTATTGCTGGCCCATTTGGTTCAAAAAAATCATAAAAACCATCCCATTCAGCCACCTTTATCCTGGATGCCATAATGTCGAACTCATTCAAATCATACTGTTCCATTGTTGTAAAGGAGCCTTTAATAACATATAAAAACCGACTGTTCGAAGAAAAAGCAGCAGCGTAGCCATAACCATATTCTTCAATTTCTGCGGGGATATGCCTCAGATTGGATAACAATCCTGTACAGCGGTCAAAATCATAGATAGCTACTCCGCTTTGAATATCGTTGATAAGAAATCGTTCACCATTCTGTGAGAATTCACTCCACCCCAAATAAAAAAAAGTATCAACTATAGTCGGGTTTTCGATTTCCTGTATCCAGGGGCCTTGTATTCCTTCCGGAGTAGAAAGAAAGCGGTAAAAGCGATTATTGACATTGTCAGGCAATAATACCCACCAATCGCGTCCATTAGCATGCCGATTAGCGCATGCGGTTTGTAAACAACCCTCTGTCAATACAGAATCTTTAAAAACCACTTGCCCCAAGCCCTGATTGGCATTCATATCTATTCGGGAATGAAGCAATGCTCCATATTGGCACACTAAATTCGGGCCTGGAGGGTCTGATTCGAAGCGGATGTGAAAGACTTCATGAATGTTGTTGTCAACGGGTAAAGCAAAAATACCTTGAATAACAGGATAAGAACCCCATCCCTGTGGGCCACAATTTGCATAATATATACTGCTATCAACTCCTCCATTAATGTACTCGCCATTTTCCATTATTGCATGGTTTTGTGTTCTGATAATGCAACCATTTGTGTAGTACTGAAGCATACCTTCAGTGCTGGAAATAGAAACATTGGCATTGCCCATCATTATTTTTCCTTCTATTTTTTCAATCTGTGGCGGTAAAATATTGAAGTCAACTATAAAATCAGTAGAAGAATCGTCAGAAGGGTTGTAACCCCCTGACATCCAAATATAATCATGTTTTTGGCAGAAGACAGGGGCAAGGGTAAAAAAGCAGAAAAGGAAGAGAATATGTTGTTTCATGGCAGGAAATGATTGATTATGGGGGACTCTAGACCTGAAGTCCCCCATAGAATAAACAGAACAGGTTAATGCCGGATAATAATCGCCGTGGAGTACAGGTCCAGCCCGTCGCGGGTAATGCGCGCCAAGTATATTCCGCCGGGCAGCGTATTTGAGGGTGTCCGGTTGTCGCCGGGATATATTGTGGCATCCGAAACCTTTTCTCCCAGCGTGTTGAAAAGTTGCAGGCGGTAATTACCTGCCGGGGCATTTGCAGGGATCGAGGTATTCAGCGCCTGGTCCGCCGGGTTGGGGTAAACGCGGATACCTGCATCCGTCATTTTTACGCCGGCTTTGCTGTCGCGTTCTTCGACTTCCGGGCAATCCACATCGGGCAGGGAAATACCCGTGTACTTTTCGTACAGGCTTCTTGCGTTGTACACGGCAGGGCCGTTGACGTAGGGACACGCGCTTCCGATGGCGTACAGGGTGTCGATCATTTCCGGAGAGGGTTGCAACCCGGAAACAAACGATTCGAGATAGATGCGAAGCACCTCTTTTTCATTCGCTTCATAAACGTTGGCCGGGGCGATGTTTCCCAGCAGGGCAAGCGTCCCTGCTATACCGTTCAGCCGCTGTTGCGTCAATTCCAGGGCAAGTGTTTCCGATGCCGATTGTGCGACCATCAACTCCTGCACGAGGCTGTCGCGCAACGCTTGGCCGGTTTCCTGCTCAACCGGGTCGGTCGTTTGGGCTAACAGCGAGTCGAGCAGTGTTTTTTGAAGGAGCAATGTATCGATCACCTCTGCCTGGCTTTCCAGCGCGGCTTTTTGTGCGGCATCGATCGCATACAAGGCGCGGATACGTTCGCCTGCCTCGACCAAACCGGCGACGGGAGAATACTGATGGGCGTTCACAAACGCATCCATAACGGGATTTCCGGATACGAGCGCCGGGTTGTGGTACAGTTTTTCATACAAATGGCGTTCGTCGATCCAGCGGGCGGCTTCCGGGAAATAAACGTATCCCGCTGCGCCGGAAGCGACGGAATCGTCCCAGGCTGTTATTTCGTCGGCGAAAAACAGCGGAGCGGTGATCGGGCAATCGTAATGGCATGTTGGCGGGATATTGCTCGGGACATTAGGTACGAACCAAATATTAACGGGAGCATTATTACTGGGGCTCTCTCCAGCCGCATTTCGCACGAAATAATTTGAAGCATTAGGATTTACTGTGATTAGATCTATGAATGCTCCAAGTAGGGCCGGGTTGACGTTGATCCATTGATTGCCAAAGGTCGTATCCGGCGTTCCCTGCAGCCCTGTATTGGCTCCGGCTTCGTAGCGCAAACCGTTTTCTGTGTAGTTCGACATGGTGTTGCAGGCGAAACGGGTGCCGGTAGCCGAGAGCCTGAAGATGGCGCCGTATCTTCCGTTGACGAGGTTGTTGCGGGTGTAAGTTCCGTTCTGATGAAAAGTGACGGCCAGATCGCGCGTATTCGGCGCAGTGGAAATAATGTCGTTGCATCCTACGAGGTTATTGTGGCTGCCTGATACAGTGATGCCGGCGCTGAAGTTGTTGATGCCGTCTATGCACTGGTGATTGATAAATATTCCGGCGCCTGCATGCCCCGCGTCGCTGTTGTCATGAACCCATGCGCCGGAATAATTGCCCAGCATAATGCCATTGCTTCCCTGGTTGACGTTGACCGTGTTTCTGTGAATGTTTGCCTGTTCGAGTACATCCGCTGAAAGCCCCTGGGTCCTGATGCCTGACGAATTGCAGGTGTTATTTACCTGGTTCACATCGATGATATTTCGCGCAATTTCCGGTGCGGATTGCGCTGGTGTAAAATCCGCCAGAAAAATCCCCGTCAATGGCAACAAATCGGGAAACTGTGTACTTGGGTTCACCTTGATATAATTATTCTGTATACCCCGGAAGAAATTGTTGCTGTTTCCAGTATATGTCGCAGCTGAGCAGTAGTTTGATATAAAGACGCCAGTGTGTTGCTTGAGCATTCTGCATTCGGTTATTTGAATACGTGTCCCCGTCGTCGAAGTAGATAGAATTTCGGAGGCGAGGTAAAATCCACAGGCACAGTCGTCAAAATCGGGCGACGGATTCGACGCAAACATACCGTTTCCCCTGTACCTGATTCCATTCACGCCTTGTGCCGTGCCATCCTTGAAACGCACAGCAACGCCGCCATACGATTCAAAGGTTGATATCATATACGCCCCAGGCAGAATTCTCGAGAATCGACAGTTTCTGTTAATTGAAAGTTCCGTGTCATACGCATCAATGCCTACGGCAAGGTCGTGAAAAGTATTCTGTGAAGCATAACCCAGTGGTAGAAGGTTGACACTCCCGGCATTGCCGAGGTAGATGCCTGCAAATCCGCGTTCGTTGAAATAAGGAACAGCAAGCTGGCATGATCCGAATACAGCCTGGATATCGTTCATTGATGTAAGACTACATATATTATATAAAGGCCCTGTGCCGTCAAATTCATTTTCCTCAAAAAAGTCCATTACAAATGGGCCCTCCGTTGCTCGTATTCCGATAAAGTTCGCTTCGGAAATGTGTTTTCTGATCTCCAGAGTGCTGCTCAGCCCCGGCACGCACGGCGTACAAAGCGTCTTCCACCGATGCATCCGTGCCGGTAGTAAGTTTGGCGTCCGGGTCCACGTGGATGCCCCTCCATAAACAGTGACAATCCGGGTCGGGGTTGCCGCTGACTATCGTTCCCTGGCGTAAAGTGAAATTGAACGGCGCTTTCACATCGAATCCGGCGAGACCCGGTTGTACGTGTACGGTGGCTGAGGCAAAAGAGAAGTCCTTGTCAATGTCAACGATTCCACTGGAATACACGACACAACTGCCATTATAAGCGGAGCCGGGAAGAACGCAAGCGTAATCGCTCAAATTGGTTGTCTGCCCGTCTCTGCCGATAAAGATACCCTGTACAGGCACATTCAGGTTTTTTGTTACCGTATGAACAGTTCCATTGGGACAGGTGTACTGGTGGGTGACGTTGATTGATGACACGACGCAGGTGTTGATTTTGGTTAAGAGGATAATTCCCTGAACGGGCGCGCCCTGAAAAAAAGTTATCGAGGGTCAAACATGCTCCGGCGACATTCGGTGTAACAATCCAGGAATGGGCTCCTCCGCTTGTACATTCTGCGCCGAGCTCCAGTTTCAGCACACTGCATTCCGTATATAGTTTTGCGGTAAACTCGCCGGAACAACAGGATGGGATTGTTCCACAGAAAACCCTAATGTTTTTTTGGCAAACAAGTCCTCCGCTTGTCGAATAGGTAACCGTATAATCTCCACTGGCTGAGTAAGTGTGTGTCGGGTCGGCCTGGGAAGATGTATTGCCGTCGCCAAAATCCCAGTTCTGTCCCGTTAATAGCCCGGCATCGAAGGTGACAGAGCATCCATTTACTGTGTACCCAAAATTTTATCGCTGCACCCTTCTGTACAACCTACAGTGATTTGTTTGAGACAGGTGTACATCACGCCGCCAACTGTAACCGTGTGCGTGACGGTCCGGTTGGAAAAACCTGCTCCGACCCGAATGTGTGGAGTGGGTTGGCAACATCGGAAGCGGAAACGAAACCCGCTCCCGTGGTCTGAAACGTCCAGAAGTGCGAGACACCGGCGCCGCTACTCACCGGTTGGAATTCCACATCGCAGTCATTTATTGAAAAGGTGAAATCGGCCTGTGGATCGCATTGGGCAAATGATACAGGGAGATGGGTAGTGAACAAAAAGAAAGTCAGTATTACCCCTACAGAATATTTAATCTGTCGGCAAATGCCGGGAATCTGCCCCCCCCCCTAAAAATAATTTGTATAAATGGTTGATAAAGAGCATGTAGTTTTTCATTGAATCGAGTTTTTAGTGATGAATAACAAAAGTATGCGAAAAAGTCACAGCGCTTGCAAACGGCACATCCTGCTTTCCGCGCAAGGCGGCAAAGCGAACAACGAACTCCGGCAGAGCGGGCCCCTGCCGAAAGAAAAATTGAAAGGATGGTGCTGAAAAGTTTGCAGTAAGGGGATTATATCAAGTTCCCGGATACAGGAATGGCGCGGTGTGTTCTGTGCGTTAAATGATGGCTAACTGTAATGAGTATACGGTGAAAAAATCTCGAAATACGTGTTGTACGGTAAATACGGAAGGTTTCTGTGCGGAAAAATCGGATGAAGCGCTGTGAAAAAGAAGCCGGATAGTAACAAACGATCCGCTTCACAAAGTCAAAGAAAAACAACAGCCGCCATACCGGCAACTTCGCGGAGTAATTTAACACAGCCCGGCATGGATCGTATTTTCTCCTTCCTGCATCAATCATGAGGCCATATCCGGTTTTACCCCTTCACAAACGAAAGCACATTGCCCTGCCTCTGTTCGCACCATTGCGAAGTACATCAGAGTCAGAGGCTTTTGCCGGCCATCAGCAAAGATAAGGGAAAGCGCCAGGCACGTCATTGCTTCACCACTTTCCTTCCCACCCATCCCTTATCTGTACGCACCGACAGTACATACACCCCCGGCGGCTGTCCGGCGAGTGAGAGACGGTATTCCCGCACGGGGTATTGCCTGAAAAACTGCACATCGTCGAGCACGCGCCCGTTGGAGTCGATCAGGCGCAGGCCGAGCAGTGGCGCTTCGGGCGATTCCACGGTGAAGCGGTCGGTAGTGGGGTTGGGGTAAATATTCAAGGCCACCGCTGTCGCTTCCGCTTCCGGGGCGGCGACGCTGCCTTCGCAGCCGGGTTCGAGGCAGCCGAGGCTGTCTACCTTGACGACCCAGGCGGCTTGTAAGTCGTTGCTGTCGCTATAAGCATAGCCGTACATCAGGAAGCCGGAGTCGGAAGTGGAGATCATACCAAAAAATTCGTTGTTGTGATCGGTTTGGGTATAAAATTTTCGCCGCCAGAGGAGGTTGCCCTGCGCGTCGGTTTTGGTGAGTATGCCCCGGGCCCAGTTGCCGTTGCTGGCGGAATCGTATTCGATGACATTGCCGGCATTGACTAATGATCCATCGTCGAGTTCGGCGGCGAAGCCGAACCAGGAGTCGGGCTCATCAAAAGGAAAGGTTTTGTGCCAGAGGATATTTCCGTTGGGCGAAATGCGGGACATCCGGGCCAGGTAGTGATCGCCGGAGGTGTAAGTTGCGGCAGTAAGCAGGATGTCGCCGTTGTGCAGGGTTTTGACACGGGGGTAAGTGTTGCCGTTAAAGTTTTTTTTCACAACTGGTTGCCGAGGCTGTCTATTTTGATGACAAAATGCTGAGTTGTGGATCGAAGCCCTGTATTCCCCTAGAACATACCCTTCATCGGCGGTAGTATCCATGTTCCAGCATCGTTCGGGATAGTTGCTGACACCGATTGTTTTTGCCAAGTGAGGTTACCGGCAGTATCGGTTTTGACTAGATAAATATCGCCTCCGGTAGAATCGCTAAAATTCAAGGTTTGGCCAGCCATAAGCAAGTATCCGTCATTATGGCTTGCCATGGCGTCGAAAGAGTTGAATTTGACGCCGCCGTAGTTTTTTTGCCATATCCTTTCCCGCTGAGGTCTAGTTTCATCAGATAACATATCCAAACTTGATCGGCACTTTTGACCTGTGTGCCAGGCAGAAAAAAATATTGACCAGATAATAACAAAGATTGCCAAGCGGTATAATAAACTGTATTATCGCCAGTAAATATTTTTTTTGTGATGAAATAAGTCTCCGGTCTCATTGACGGATATATTCCAAAGGAAAAAATTATTTCCACCAAAACCTACATTAAATCCTGACAGCATGAATTGTTCATCGGGTAATTCCCGGGCTGACGAAAATGCTTGAAATAAATTATTATCATCGAACAATTTATTAAACCGGCCGGAGTCCTGTGCATTTGAACAAAACGTCGAAAACAAGAGTAAAACGATTAGCACCTTTTTCATGAGTATGGATTTTGATATTGAATCATAAGCAGCAATTTGAGAGCGCTACATACTTTAGCAGCGCTCTCAAATTCGTAGAGTACTCTTTGTTAACGGGTTACGGCTAATTTTTTCTATTGCTGATATTTTATTGTCCAGAATAAGCGAACGAAGGGACTTGTCCTGGTTTTAGTTAACAATGTTGTGTAAACCTGTTTCCAGGACAAGTCACTTGTCATTGCTTCACCACTTTCCTTCCCACCCATCCCTTATCTGTACGCACCGACAGTACATACACCCCCGGCGGCTGTCCGGCCAGCGACAGTCTATATTCCCGCACGGGGTATTGCCTGAAAAACTGCACGTCGTCCAGCACGCGCCCGTTCAGGTCGAACAGGCGCAGGCCGGGCAGGGGTTCGTCAGGCGACTCCACGGTAACGCGGTCGGCAGGGGGTTGGGGTAAATATTCAAGGCCACCGCTGTCGCTTCCGCTTCCGGGGCGGCGACGCTGCCTTCGCAGCCGGGTTCGAGGCAGCCAAGGCTGTCGACCTTGACGACCCAGGCGTCCTGGCGGTTGTTGCTGTCGCGATAGGCGAAACCGTACATCAGGAAGCCGAGGTCGGAGGTGGGGATCATACCGAAGAAATAGTTGTCCAGGTCGTGGCGGGTATAGTACTGGCGTTTCCAGATCAGGTTACCCTGTGCATCGGTTTTTGTCAGCGTGCCGAGCACCCAGTAATTGCCGTTGGTGGAGTCGAATTCCATTTCGCCGCCGGCGAGGACCAGGGCGCCGTCGTTGGATTCAGTAGGATAACTAAACCAGGCGTGCCATTCTGTGCCCGGGAAATGTTTGAGCCACAGGATGTTGCCGGCAGGCGAAATTCGTACAATTTTGGCTTGATCGATGCTGCCGTTTACCGGCGCTCCTGTAGTGAGCAGGAAATCACCGTTTTGGAGGGTTTTGATGTGTGGTATTCTTTTTCCGCTGAAATTCTTTTTCCACTGCTGGTTTCCCAGGCTGTCGATTTTGATGACAAAAACGCTGGATTGTGAGTCAATGCCCTGACTCCCTGTGATGACATAGCCGCCATCGGCAGTAGTATCGATGCCCCAGCAGCGTTCTTGAAAGTTGTTTACGCCCCAGGATTTTTGCCAGATTACCTCGCCTGTGGTATCGGTTTTGACGACGTAAATGTCGCCTTCGGTGGTGTCTGTAAAGCTGTAAGATATTCCTGCAAGTAAAAATTCCTGATTTCTGTTAACTACCATGGCATCAATCGCTTCATATCCACTACCTCCGAAGATGTTTTCTCGGATTTTGTTACCCAAACTGTCGGATTTCATCAAGTAAGCATCTGATTCTTGCGTTTGATTAATGTGCTTCTCTCTGGACCCCGCCCAAAAAACATGGTTGTTTAATTTAATTGAAGACTGAAACCCGATGTAATAATATGTCAAAGTATCTCCTAAAATCTTTGCAGTAGAAATAGTATCCCCGTATTGATTAATAGTAATATTCCAAATATAAAAATCATTCCCCCCAAAGCCTACATTGAATCCTGTCAGGAGAAATTTATTGTTATCGATTACTGTCGTGGCTTCTATAGACTGAAATAGGTCATTTTCGTCGTACAGTCTACTAAATGTAGGCGTTTGAGCTTCAAGAAATATCGGGATAGCGAAAAATGGAAACAATAGATATCTGAGCATGGAGAAATAGTTGAAATACCCGGCGAATCGACCGTATATCCGCCGGGTATTTTCCGGTTAATGAATAATAGTGAGTTTTTCCACTCCAGCCACTCTTCCATTGATGCTCAACCTTGCGAAATAAATTCCTGCGGGCCAACCGATTATGGAGAAAATATGCTGAACAGCCCCTGTATAGCCGGACAGGTCAAATTGTTGGACTTCCCGGCCCGTGATATCAATGACTTCCAAGACTGACTGATGAGTTGTTTCGGGAGCATTGAATAACAGGGCAACATCGGCATTAGCCGGATTGGGAGCGATAGATATCCCGCTGTTCTGAACGGAGTTTCTGCCGGATTGAACGCCGCGCTCGCTATTAATGGTTTCTATCCTTGGCTGTACCGGAATACCGAAAGCCGTTTCCAGAATCGCCTTCGCATGTGGGCGCCATCGCACCGCCTTCGCTTTTTAGCAGCAACAAGGCGGCTTTGTTCACGGGATCGAGGTCGGTCAGAGCCTCCACGTTTTCGGTAAAGGCGATGGCGTCGTCAAGCCCCGTATTTTCATCTTCCAGCAAAGAATTCACTTTTTCCCGGTAAATGCTTTGCTGTTCGTGCGCAATGGTCTGTACCTGTTCGTCGCCCGGTTGCAGGGCGTCTTTTATAGTCTCCAGTTCGGCGATACGCTGTTCTTCGCAACCAGGGCAGGGGATAACGGGGTCATCGCAGGAGGTAGAGGTTGGAGTAGTCTGGCAATCCTGAGTATTTACCCCACTACTTACACAAGAAGGGACTTCAAATGAATTTGCTCTATACGCAAACATGGGCGCCCGTTTCCTTAAAAATCTGATTATCCAGTCCTACACAAGTCCCCAGGTTATCCCAGAGATTGCCCGCAGCGGAGTTGGAGGAGTTGGACAAGCGCCCTGATCTGCCAGCATCCCCGAAGTAACAGCAATTCCGAACTGAAACGCATTGTAGTCGTTGCAGCGGATTCTCAGGTTGCCGTTGTTGCCCTGCGCCTGGCTGGCGATATTGATGTTGGTGAAGGTGTTGCGCTTTTCCACGCTGGCGGCAGAAGTGGAAGAGTTGGCGAGTATGGCGCCGTAGTTTTTCTCCGAGACGGTACCGCCAACGGTTGAAAAAGTATTATCGGCGACGGTAAGCCCCGATGAGCCGTCGGAATATATCCCGAAGGGTCTGCCGAGGTCGGAAAGCAGGTCGGGCGGCGTCACACCGGAGGGTATTTCATCGGGCACGATGAAATTGTTGCTGTTGCTGATTTCCGTAAAATCCACACCTTTCAGCCTGATGCCCTCGAAATTATTGTTGAAGGTAGTGCTGCGCACGGTGAGGTGCCTGCCGGGGCCGGGCTGGGTATTTTTCCCGTCGATGCCCGTCACCTGGTTTCTGATGTCGCAGCCGTAAACGAAAGGCTGAATTATTCGAGACGATACCCCTGCTTTCGTAGTGCCCGTGCGGATCCTGGTAGGGGTTGTCGATCGTGCAGAAGTGAAGACTTATCGCTCCCCGGTTGCCGTTCACTTTCACGTGCGTTTCGCTGCTGTGCGACTGCTCGTGGTTGATGTGGTGTTCGGAATGCCGCCCGGGCAGTCACCAGAAGCGACTAAAGGACTTCCAATCCAGACAATGTCGCGCAAGGGCAGGTCGTTGATAAATTGCAGTAATAAATCCGGCGTACTGGTAACCGGAGTAGCCCTATTTCCACGTCGTTTCGGTTGTTGTAAAATCGACGGTATGGGCATAAATGCGCCCGCCGTTTTCAGTCCGGATACCCGTTATGGCGTGCTCAATGCGGGCGTTGTTGATGAGTTGAATTACCCTGGGATTATTCGCGCGCCCTGTACCACGATACCTTCCCAGGCAGTGAGTAATTGATCCCGGCGCGTCGCCCTGAGTTGAGGGAAGGTCGCCAAATACGTCAATGCCGGTCAGTGTGGCGCCGTCTACAATAAGTGTGCCCCTGGCTCTACGACAATGCGCGTGGGGAACGCATTGTACTGCGATTCGCGGAAGTGGATGATCGCCCCGGTGCAATGGTAAGTGTCGCGCCATTCTTGATCCTGATTTCGCCTTTTTTATGTACATGGCGCCTGTCCAGGCAGGGGGCGTTCCGTTGAATTCGGTGGAAGTGCCCCTGACGCCAGCGGAAAATTATACGGTTGGCTGAAGTTGCCGCAATCACGCTCCCAAATGTACCACAGATCATCAATCCAGGCATGCCAGGGCCAGAAAAGAATTGCGTCGGGCGCGAATTGTTCGTTCATCACACCGCCGACAACGGTATGTCCGTGATCGTGGTATTTTGCCTCAGTACATCGCTGAAAAACCTGCCTGGGGCAAATTATCACAGTTATTTCAACCGGTCCAGGAATTCAGCCATTTCCGTCAGTTCGGAAGACAGTCCCGCAGGGTCGAGGTTGATATTCAAGTTTCCGGGGATTCCGGAAGCAGTTGCCTGAAACGGAACCGGGATTTTGGGCAAACCACCTGATGGCATAATTTCGGGTTGCCACTTTGGTAGCCGGAACCCCGCATCGTTTATATTGGGAATGTTGGGGAAATCAGCAGCATTGGCGTTTTCTCTGATGTAATCTTCCAGTATCCGGATATGCACGCGGTGCCAGGGCAGGAAATTGTTGGTGCTGTGGATGCCTTCAAAAAAACAGTCATCGTGAAATTCGGAATGCCTGGATGATCAATGACAAGAAAGTCGCGGATCATGTCTGCTAATTTTCCTGTTCCGATAGCGTGAGTTGGTGTAAGTCCATGCGTTGCCCCGGTCCCGGTTGTGCAGTGGCGCCCTGTGGCACGGCTATCAGTATAAAGAAGAGCAAACCGAGTAAAACATTCGGGTTTAGGAAGTGTTTACCCCCCGCAAAAAGGAGGCGATAAAAAATCTGAAAAAGAGCATGTAGTTTTTCATTGAATCGAGTTTTTAGTGATGAATAACAAAAGTATGCGAAAAAGTCACAGCGCTTGCAAACGGCACATCCTGCTTTCCGCGCAAGGCGGCAAAGCGAACAAAGACTCCGGCAGAGCGGGCCCCTGCCGAAAAGAAAATTGAAAGGATGGTGCTGAAAAGTTGCAGTAAGGGGGATTATATCGAAGTTCCCGGATACAGGAATGGCGCGGTGTGTTCTGTGCGTTAAATGATGGCTAACTGTAATGAGTATACGGTGAAAAAATCTCGAAATACGTGTTGTACGGTAAATACGGAAGGTTTCTGTGCGGAAAAAATCGGATGAAGCGCTGTATAAAGGAAGTCGGATAGTAACAAACGATCCGCTTCACAAAGTCAAAGAAAAACAACAGCCGCCATACCGGCAACTTCGCGGAGTAATTTAACACAGCCCGGCATGGATCGTATTTTCTCCTTCCTGCATCAATCATGAGGCCATATCCGGTTTTACCCCTTCACAAACGAAAGCACACGTTGCCCTGCCTCTGTTCGCACCATTGCGAAGTACATCAGAGTCAGAGGCTTTTGCCGGCCACCAGCAAAGATAAGGGAAAGCGCTAGGCACGTCATTGCTTCACCACTTTCCTTCCCACCCATCCCTTATCTGTACGCACCGACAGTACATACACCCCCGGCGGCTGTCCGGCGAGTGAGAGACGGTATTCCCGCACGGGGTATTGCCTGAAAAACTGCACGTCGTCCAGCACGCGCCCGTTCAGGTCGAACAGGCGCAGGCCGAGCATGGGTTCGCCGGGCGACTCCACGGTGAAGCGGTCGGTAGTGGGGTTGGGGTAAATATTCAAGGCCACCGCTGTCGCTTCCGCTTCCGGGGCGGCGACGCTGCCTTCGCAGCCGGGTTCGAGGCAGCCGAGGCTGTCGACCTTGACGACCCAGGCGTCCTGGCGGTTGTTGCTGTCGCGGTAGGCGAAACCGTACATCAGGAAGCCGAGGTCGGAGGTGGGGATCATACCGAAGAAATAGTTGTCCAGGTCGTGGCGGGTATAGTACTGGCGTTTCCAGATCAGGTTACCCTGTGCATCGGTTTTTGTCAGCGTGCCGAGCACCCAGTAATTGCCGTTGGTGGAGTCGAATTCCATTTCGCCACCGGCCATTACCAGGGCGCCGTTGCTGGTTTCCGCAGGATAACTAAACCAGGCGTGCCACTCCTTGCCGGGGAAATGTTTGAGCCACAGGATGTTGCCGGCAGGCGAAATTCGTACAATTTTGGCTTGATCGATGCTGCCGTTTACCGGCGCTCCTGTAGTGAGCAGGAAATCACCGTTTTGGAGGGTTTTGATGTGTGGTATTCTTTTCCGCTGAAATTCTTTTCCACTGCTGGTTTCCCAGGCTGTCGATTTTGATGACAAAAACGCTGGATTGTGAGTCAATGCCCTGGCTCCTGTGATGACATAGCCGCCATCGGCAGTAGTATCGATGCCCCAGCAGCGTTCTTGAAAGTTGTTTACGCCCCAGGATTTTTGCCAGATTACCTCGCCTGTGGTATCGGTTTTGACGACGTAGATGTCGCCTTCGAGGGTATCGCTAAAATTATAACTTGTACCGGCCATAACAAGATTTTTCTCCTTGTCCATGACCATGGAGTCGAAAGCATCAAACTTGTCCCCTCCGAAACTTTTTTCCCAGATTCTGTTACCTGTGTGGTCCAAGCGCATGAGGTAGCCATCGGAGAATGGTATCTGGTTAACATATTTTACCGATGACCCTGCCAGGTAGTATCCCATTGAGATTGGAACAAGGGACTGAATACCAATGTAATAACCTGAACTGTCTCCAGAAGCAATCCTGGCATTGGCTATGGTATCTCCTTCAGAACTAATGGTACAAATCCAGATATAGTGGACGCTAATGGAAAAGCCGATGTTTCGCCCAGCTATTAGGTAGTTAGATACATCGTCTATTTCAGCAGCGGCCGCAAACCCTTGCCACATGTCATTTTCATCGTACAGTCTGTTGAAATAGGGAGCCTGGGCCTGGGACAAAAGCGGGAAAGCGAACAACGGCAAAACCAAATAACGGAGCATGGCGAAATAATTGATGGCATGCCCGGCGAGTCAAATCGCCGGGCATGTTTTAGTTAGTGAATTACAGTGAGTTTTTCCACTCCAGCCACTCTTCCATTGATGCTCAACCTTGCGAAATAAATTCCTGCGGGCCAACCGATTATGGAGAAAATATGCTGAACAGCCCCTGTATAGCCGGACAGGTCAAATTGTTGGACTTCCCGGCCCGTGATATCAATGACTTCCAAGACTGACTGATGAGTTGTTTCGGGAGCATTGAATAACAGGGCAACATCGGCATTAGCCGGATTGGGAGCGATAGATATCCCGCTGTTCTGAACGGAGTTTCTGCCGGATTGAACGCCGCGCTCGCTATTAATGGTTTCTATCCTTGGCTGTACCGGAATACCGAAAGCCGTTTCCAGAATCGCCTTCGCATGTGGCGCCGGATTTGGTGAACTGCTGGGCTTCCGACTCCACGAACGCTTTTTCCGTGGCGTTCAGTTGCGCATAAGTGCGCCCCGAAGCCAGCAGATCGTATTCGAGGGAAAGCCAGGCTTTGTTCGGATCGGTGGAAGGTATGGCGGCAATCGCCGCCGCCGTTCCGGGCGCCATCGCACCGCCTTCGCTTTTTAGCAGCAACAAGGCGGCTTTGTTCACGGGATCGAGGTCGGTCAGAGCCTCCACGTTTTCGGTAAAGGCGATGGCGTCGTCAAGCCCCGTATTTTCATCTTCCAGCAAAGAATTCACTTTTTCCCGGTAAATGCTTTGCTGTTCGTGCGCAATGGTCTGTACCTGTTCGTCGCCCGGTTGCAGGGCGTCTTTTATGGTCTCCAGTTCGGCGATACGCTGTTCTTCGCAACCGGGGCAGGGGATAACGGGGTCATCGCAGGAGGTAGAGGTTGGAGTAGTCTGGCAATCCTGAGTATTTACCCCACTACTTACACAAGAAGGGACTTCAAATGAATTTGCTCTATACGCAAACATGGGCACGCCCGTTTCCTTAAAAATCTGATTATCCAGTCCTACACAAGTCCCCAGGTTATCCCAGAGATTGCCCGCAGCGGAGTTGGAGGAGTTGGAGCAAGCGCCCTGATCTGCCAGCACCCCCGAAGTAACAGCAATTCCGAACTGAAACGCATTGTAGTCGTTGCAGCGGATTTTCAGGTTGCCGTTGTTGCCTTGCGCCTGGCTGGCGATATTGATGTTGGTGAAGGTGTTGCGTTTTTCCACACTGGCGGCAGAAGTGGAAGAGTTGGCGAGTATGGCGCCGTAGTTTTCTCCGAGACGGTACCGCCAACGGTTGAAAAAGTATTATCGGCGACGGTAAGCCCCGATGAGCCGTCGGAATATATCCCGAAGGGGCGTCCGATGTCCGACAGCAGGTCGGGCGGCGTCACACCGGAGGGTATTTCATCGGGCACGATGAAGTTGTTGCCGTCGCCGATCTCCGTGAAATCCACGCCTTCCAGCCGGATGCCCTCGAAATTATTGTTGAAGGTAGTGCTGCGCACGGTGAGGTGCCTGCCGGGGCCGGGCTGGGTATTTTTCCCGTCGATGCCCGTCACCTGGTTTCTGATGTCGCAGCCGTAAACGAAAGTCTGTGAATTATTCGAGACGATACCCCTGCTTTCGTAGTGCCCGTGCGGATCCTGGTAGGGGTTGTCGATCGTGCAGAAGTGAAGACTTATCGCTCCCCGGTTGCCGTTCACTTTCACGTGCGTTTCGCTGCTGTGCGACTGCTCGTGGTTGATGTGGTGTTCCGGAATGCCGCCCGGGCAGTCACCCGAAGCGACTAAAGGACTTCCAATCCAGACAATGTCGCGCAAGGGCAGGTCGTTGATAAAATTGCAGTAATAAAATCCGGCGTACTGGTAACCGGAGTAGGCTCCTATTTCCACGTCGTTTCGGTTGTTGTAAAAATCGACGGTATGGGCATAAATGCGCCCGCCGTTTTCAGTCCGGATACCCGTTATGGCGTGCTCAATGCGGGCGTTGTTGATGAGTTGAATTACCCCGGGATTATTCGGCGCGCCCTGTACCACGATACCTTCCCAGGCAGTGTAGTAATTCGATCCCGGCGCGTCGCCCTGAGTTGAGGGAAGGTCGCCAAATACGTCAATGCCGGTCAGTGTGGCGCCGTCTACAATAAGTGTGCCCCCCGGCTCTACGACAATGCGCGTGGGGAACGCATTGTACTGCGATTCGCGGAAGTGGATGATCGCCCCCGGTGCAATGGTAAGTGTCGCGCCATTCTTGATCCTGATTTCGCCTTTTATGTACATGGCGCCTGTCCAGGCAGGGGGCGTTCCGTTGAATTCGGTGGAAGTGCCCCCCGACGCCAGCGGAAAATTATACGGTTGGCTGAAGTTGCCGCAATCACGCTCCCAAATGTACCACAGATCATCAATCCAGGCATGCCAGGGCCAGAAAAGAAGTGCGTCGGGCGCGAATTGTTCGTTCATCACACCGCCGACAACGGTATGTCCGTGATCGTGGTATTTTGCCTCCAGTACATCGCTGAAAAAACCTGCCTGGGGCAAATTATCACAGTTATTCAACCGGTCCAGGAATTCAGCCATTTCCGTCAGTTCGGAAGACAGTCCCGCAGGGTCGAGGTTGATATTCAAGTTTCCGGGGATTCCGGAAGCAGTTGCCTGAAACGGAACCGGGATTTTGGGCAAACCACCTGATGGCATAATTTCGGGTTGCCACTTTGGTAGCCGGAACCCCGCATCGTTTATATTGGGAATGTTGGGAAATCAGCAGCATTGGCGTTTTCTCTGATGTAATCTTCCAGTATCCGGATATGCACGCGGTGCCAGGGCAGGAAATTGTTGGTGCTGTGGATGCCTTCAAAAAAACAGTCATCGTGAAATTCGGGAATGCCTGGATGATCAATGACAAGAAAGTCGCGGATCATGTCTGCTAATTTTTCCTGTTCCGATAGCGTGAGTTGGTGTAAGTCCATGCGTTGCCCCGGTCCCGGTTGTGCAGTGGCGCCCTGTGGCACGGCTATCAGTATAAAGAAGAGCAAACCGAGTAAAACATTCGGGTTTAGGAAGTGTTTACCCCCCCCCCGCAAAAGGAGGCGATAAAAATCTGAAAAAGAGCATGTAGTTTTTCATTGAATCGAGTTTTTAGTGATGAATAACAAAAGTATGCGAAAAAGTCACAGCGCTTGCAAACGGCACATCCTGCTTTCCGCGCAAGGCGGCAAAGCGAACAACAGACTCAGGCAGAGCGGGCCCCTGCCGAAAAGAAAAATTGAAAGGATGGTGCTGAAAAGTTGCAGTAAGGGGATTATATCGAAGTTCCCGGATACAGGAATGGCGCGGTGTGTTCTGTGCGTTAAATGATGGCTAACTGTAATGAGTATACGGTGAAAAAATCTCGAAATACGTGTTGTACGGTAAATACGGAAGGTTTCTGTGCGGAAAAAATCGGATGAAGCGCTGTGATAAAGAAGTCGGATAGTAACAAACGATCCGCTTCACGAAATCAAAGAAAGGCAACAGGCGGCAAACCGGCAACTTTGTGTATGAATTTAACAGGCTCTTGTCTATACCGAAGCGGCTTTCACTCCTTCACAAACGGCACTACCTCCCACACTTCACCCGCCCGCACCACGGCAAAATAAACGCCGGCCGGCAAATCGTCCGGTGTCACGGGTAGTACGGCTTCGCCTTCCAGTTCCAGGCTCCAGGACAAGCCCGCCGGCGTGCCTGCGGCGTTGAATACCGTTACCAGCACGGAGGTGGCTTTTTCACTGTACAGGTACAATTCGCCTTCCTCACGGATCACATTCGGGCGAAAGGCCGCATAGAAGTTGCCGTCGCCGATCTTTACTGCTTTCGTATCTGAATAGGTGTCTGTACCGTCAAAATCCGTTTGCCGAAGGCGGAAATAGTGCGTGCCTGCCGGAAGTCCGGGTACCCGGAATTCATAACGCGCCGGCTGGTCCGGCCCGCCTTTGCCGGGTACGAATCCACCGGATTGCCAGGTGTTGCGGCCCGTGTCGTGCTGCACGTCGAAACCGGCATTATCGATTTCGCTTGCGGTTTCCCACTGCAACACGGCATCGCTGCCCTCGGCGCGGACCTCGAAGCGCGTCAGTTCGACGGGCAGGCCCACGGGCGCCAGCGCGACGTTGAGGGTGGTCAGCACGCCGTGGTTGAGCGTGGCCATCGTGTTGTGCGTCACATAGCCTGCCTTGGTGATCTGCACGGTAAAGGTGCCCGCCGCCAGTTGGCCCATTTTATACAGCCCGGAGGCGTTGCTGAGTTCGGTGAGGTTGGTTGCGAGTATCTTGACCTGCGCGCCGTTGATGGGGAATCCGGTGGAGATATCGGTGATCTGTCCCTCCAGATAGCAGCCGCGCACGTAGTTGGGGGCCAGCACCCAGAGTTCGCCGTTGTTGGTGCCCTGTGCGCTGATGACGGAAGCGACGATATTGCCCGAGGGCAGGTAGGGGTACACGCCCCAGCAACCCTGGAAGCCGCTTCCCGCGCCGTTGGGGTAGGTGTCGTAGTTGCCCGTCTGCACCATATTGCCCGGCCGCAATACATCCACGATCGTAAAACCGTCGCGGTACCAGGAAGTGATGGCGTAGTCGTTGATAATGAAGGTGTTGTGTACGATGGAGTTACTGCCGGGGTTGCTCTGTATCTTGTCGAGCAGGGTGATGTTGTTCGGATTGCTGATGTCGTATGCGGCGAGAAAAGAGTTGCTCACCTCGTCGGTGGTGAACAGGGTATTGCCCGAGCGCCAGGTATTGTGGGTGAACAACCCGGGCGTTTGCTGGGTAGTCACCAACACAGGGTTGCTTTTATTGGTCATGTTGACGATGGAGAAAAACCGCCGTAAATATGCCCCGAGTACATGATGTCGTTGTCGACAAAGCCGTCGTGTACGTAGTTGTGGTTGCTCCCGAAGTTGGAATTGAAATAGCCCACGTAACTGGGGTTGTAAGGGTCGGCGTTAAGGTTGAACACCAGCGCGCGGCCGGAAAACAGGTTGGTGCCGTAAAGATACAGGTAGCCTTTCGTGACGTCGACATGCAGTGCATGCGCCCGGATGAGTTGGCCGTTGATGGCGCCGTTGCCGAAATAGGCGTGGAAGGTGAGGTTGTTGCCCGGCAGTCCGTTCAGGTCGACCACCTGCAGGCCGCCGCCGCCTTCCGACACGACGTACGCGTAGTGCGAGTAGGTTTTGATCTCGCGCCAGTCGCTGGTTGGGCCGGGTATTTGTACGATCTCGGTCGGGCTGGAGGGATTGGTCACATCCACGATACTGAGGCCGTTTGCAGCGCCTACCAGCGCATATTCATTGCCGCCGGCGGCATATCCCCAAATATTGGACAGGTGCTGGCCGGTATAGGTGAGTTTGGCGCTGAAGTCGACATTCAGGTTTTGGGCAAACAACTGGGTAGTCAGGGCAGACAGCAGAAAAAGTACCAGGTGACGCATCGTGAAAAATTTTATCGCAAAATACACACGCCTTGCCGACCCCGGTATTTAAAATCTTTGCCAAAGACAGCAGATGTGCGAATGAATATATTTTATTTGTCCTCATTCCAGGGAGAACGGCATGCTGTGTTTGCGTATATTTGAAGGCAAGGGCCGTCGGTTTGGCAGGCCAGACCACAAGGTGCGGGGCTGCGGGGTTCAGGCTGTTTTGAGAGATACCAACCAGGGTTGTAGCAAATTGTACCATCTTCGCAGGCTGTTATTCAAACGGCATAGCGGAGCAAGACAGGGGTGTTTTGTCCGCAGTTTTTACGCCGAAATGATTGTAATTTTACCATAAAGCACACACATGGAAATCATTCCTTCTTTCGACCTGCTCGACGGCAAACTTGTCCGGCTTCGCCAGGATGCCTCCGAACAAAAGACCGAATATTCAGCCAGTCCGCTCGAACTGGCATACGAACTTGAACAGGCCGGTATCCGCCGCCTGCACATGGTCGATCTCGATGGCGCGCGTACGGGCCGGCCCGCCAACCTGCATATTTTGGCAGAAGTAGCCGCGCGCACCCACCTGCAAATCGATTATGGCGGCGGGCTGCGCTCCATACCCTCGCTCAAGCAGGTATGGGATGCCGGGGCCATGCTGTTCTCCGTCGGCAGTGTTGCCGTTGTGGCACAGGATGAGTTCAGCGCCTGGGTGGAAAAGTTCGGCCCGGACCGTTTTCTTGTCGGCGCCGACGTGCGCGACCGCCAAATGGCCGTGCACGGCTGGAAGGAGCAGACCACGGTGTCGTTGTTCGGTTTTCTGCGGAAGATGGAAAGCCTGGGTATCAGTCAGATTTCGGTGACGGATATCGAGCGCGACGGTGAATTGTCGGGCCCCGCCTCGACACTTTACCGCGATATTCTGGCCGAATTCCCGGGCCTGCAACTGGTTGCCAGCGGCGGCATCAGCAGTATTGCCGACCTGGAGGAATTGACGGCCATCGGTTGCGCCGGGGCGATTGTCGGCAAAGCCTTTTTTGAGGGCAAAATACCCCTGCAGTATTTCCGGGTTTTTTCAAAAGTATAATTCGGCCTGCTTTTTGAATGAACCGGGGTGTGTCATCGGCGGCCGACGTGCGGACATGCGCCGACTTGGTGTGTCCCTGCCGATGTTGCCGGCTGCAAAAAAAACATACCAATAAATCGTCACATAAAATAATAATTCTGAAGCGTCGTTAAATTCGTCTTTGAATCAGATGATGATTCCGAAAATTAACCATAAAGTCCTTAAATATTCTTTCATGTCCCGTCTTGCGGGTTGAAGCATCAACGAACAACAACCAGGATTGCGTATCGAATAACTCTACCCAACAAGTATTCACAACATTTTCATCAACTTATCATCCGCATTCCTATGAACTTTAAGACGTTGTTCGTCGCCGCTCTGCTGACGGCCACCACGGCCACTATTTCCGCTCAGGCCCGCTACCAGATGGGTTTTACCTTTGGCAGCAATTATTCCTCGCTCCGTTCCGACCTTTTCACCACCTCTTCCGGCCGCCTCGGTTTTGCCGCCGGTTGTTCCTTTGTGATCGGTCTGGGCGACCAGTTTGAACTGAACCCCGAGATCGTATTTACGCAAAAGGGCGCCAGCGCCCAGGCTGCGTACTTCCTGCCGGAAGAAAAAGCAGATATCCGCACCTACCAGTATTTCTACAACACCTTTGAAGCGGGTGTCTTTGCCGGTTACAAGCCGGTCGCCGATGTACCGTTTCAACTCCAGGCCGGCGGTTTTTTCGGTACACACTTCAACAACCTCGACCGGAATAATACCGAACTGTATGTCGGCGACTATGAAGACATCAACAACGCCACCCGCGCGGCCGACCTCAACGAAGCCTTTACGGGCGTCGACTTTGGTCCTGCCGTAGGCATCAGTGCCGGCGACGGCCGTTTCCGCGCCAACTTCCGCTACTATATGGGCGCCCGCAACCTGTACGGCAATGTGTACGGGGTAAACGACGGCCGTTACATCCGCACCAATTCGCTGCGCCTTACGCTGACGTACTTCCTGCAGTAGGAGATTTTAAGTTGCCGCACACGTACCCCGTACCACGGCACTTGCACAGCAGCCGAATTCCTGTTTACTTCGCACCCGGCATTGTTCCGGGCAGATAATCCGGGATATTCGCAAACTACTGATGCATCTACTCTCCCGCTATGCATTCCTGCTCTCCGGTGCGCTGATCGTCGCAACCGCTTTTTTCTTTTATCCCAAATGGGAGCAACAACGTACGGAAGCGACCATCAGTTGGGATGTATCGGGCTACTATCTGTACCTGCCTGCAACGCTGATCTACCGGGATATCAGGCAACTGAACTGGTGGTCGGCTATCGATACGAAGTACGATCCGGGTCCGGGCATGGGACAGGCATTCCGGCATGCTTCCGGTAATTATGTGATGAAGTACCCTATGGGCCAGGCACTTCAATTCCTGCCCTGGTTTGCCGTAGCGCATCTTGCCGCTGCGCCACTCGGCTATCCAGCCGACGGATTTTCAGCGCCATACCAGGCTGCGATAAGTTGGGGCAGTCTGTTGGTGGCTTTGCTGGGCTTGTGGTTGATGCGGCGCAACCTCCTGGAGTACTTTCCCGACCGCACCACAGCAATAGTACTGGTCTGTATTGTATTCGGAACAAACTACCTGGAATACAGCGCCATTAGCGGCGCCATGACGCACAACTGGCTATTTACCTTATACAGTCTGCTGATTTTCAGCACGATACGATTTTATGCCAAGCCTGCCTTTAAATGGGCAGCCCTGATCGGCCTGCTGGTGGGCTGGGCCACGCTCACGCGCCCGACGGAGATCATTTCGGCCATCATTCCATTGTTCTGGGGACTGGCTTCATGGGCAGGTATTCGGGCACGCCTGTTATTTTTCAAAAATCACTTTTCCAAAATATTGCTCGCCGGTTGCATTGCCGGCGCCGTGATACTGATGCAGGCCGTCTACTGGAAGTATGCAACCGGCGAATGGATTGTGTACAGTTACCAGGAGCAGGGCTTCAGCTGGCTGCAGCCGCACTTCAGCGATGTGTTGTTCAGCACGCGCGCGGGCTGGCTGGTGTATTCGCCCATGATGCTGTTTGCAGTGGTTGGGCTTTTGATGTTGCGCAACCCCACCCCCGACCCCTCCCCCGATGGGAGGGGAGACACGTTACCCAAAGCCAGGGAAGATGGATTAACCGAGACAGTACACGCTACGTCTCCCCTCCCATCGGGGGAGGGGTCGGGGGTGGGGTTGCCCGTTGTCCTGCTCTTCTGCCTTACCGCACTCTACATCACTTCGGCCTGGGACATCTGGTGGTATGGCGGCAGCCTCGGGCAGCGGGCAATGGTGCAGGGCTACCCCATGTGGGCATTTGCGCTGGCGGCGTTTGTGCAGTGGGCGGCAAGTGGCCGGTGGGTGAAAAAAGGGATATTAATCGGGTTGGCAGCCGCATTCATTTACCTGAACCTTTGGTGGACTTACCAGGCACACGTCGGGGGGCTGTTTGTGGCCGAGCAAATGACGAAAAGGTACATGCTGAAGGTATTGGGACGATTTGATGCAGAACGCGACTGGCTGAAACTCCTCGATACAAAAGAAGCGTATAAAGGTGCTGCGCGGCAAAATGTCCGGCTCGTTTATGCCAATGATTTTGAACAGGACACCGTTGCGGTTACGACAAACGAGGCAATATCCGGCGCCAAGTCATTGCTCCTGAACAGCGAAACGCAGTTTTCACCGGCATATACTGCCTATGTTCCGCCGGTCGGCGGGACCTTGCCAAAATGGATTCGCGCATCTGCGGTGTTTCGCTGCAACCCCAAGGAATGGGACTGGTGGCGCATGACGCAATTTACCGTCAGGTTTTGGCGGGGCGACAGCATCGTCAAACAGCGAGCCATTCGCCTGCAACGCCATGTGGACGGCGAAGAGACCAAAACGATCTTTTTCGACACCAAACTGCCCCCGGAACCTTTCGACAAGATGGAAGTACTGTTCTGGAACGCCGACGGCGATAAAACAATCAGACTGGATGACCTTCGTATTGAAGTGTTTGATGATAATGATGAATGATGATAATGATGAATGATGAATGATGATAATGATGAATGGTGATAATGATGAATGGTGATAATGATGAATGGTGATAATGATGAACTAACGACCCTTGCCCGCCGTTTCCTTGGGTTTGACCGCTGGATAGATGCGGTGGCCTTCGGCAACGGCAATATCAATGATACTTATCGTGTCGGCGTGGAACAGGGAGGTGTGTCTGTGTATTACCTGCTGCAAAGGCTCAACCACCATGTATTCAGAGACCCTGAAGCAGTGATGCGCAACATCGTTTCAGTGTGCAATTACCTGTTGCAGCAAGACTATGGATACCGTATCGTAGCGCCTTTGGCTGCCCGCGACGGGCATTTTTTGCAACGCGATGCAAGCGGCAATTACTGGCGCATGTTTCCCTTTCTCGACAACACTTATGCTCCGGAGGGACAGGCAGACGTGGATATCGCATATGAGGCTGCACGCGCATATGGTGCGTTTGCACGGGCGCTGCGCGACTTTCCTGCCGAGAGTCTGTCGGAGACAATCCCCGGCTTTCACGATACCGATCGGCGCTGGGATGTTTTTTTGAACGTATTGGATGAGGATCCGGCAGGTCGGGTGAATGCCACGCAGGCCGAAATCGAAGCCATGCTTGCCGCAAAGCCTGTATTCGACAGGATCAGCCGCCTGAAAAAAAGCGGCGCCCTGCCGCTTCGCGTCACGCACAACGATACCAAGGCGGGCAATATACTGTTCGACAACAGATCGCACCGGGCGCTGGCTGTGATTGATCTGGATACGGTAATGCCGGGTACTGTTTTATCCGACTTTGGCGATATGGTACGCACATTTGCTCCTGATCGGCGGGAAGACGCGCCTGAGGAGGTCAGGCTGCGCGAAGATGTACTGGATGCCCTGCAACGCGGATTTCTGGAGGAAACAGGAGCCTTCCTTCTGTCTGCGGAAAAAGAAAACCTGATACCAGGCGCGGCCTGGGTCGTCGGCGAGCAGGCGCTGCGCTTCCTGACGGACTGGCTGGCCGGCGATGTCTACTACAAAATCCGGTACCCGGAACACAACCTGGTGAGGGCGCGCAATCAACTGGCGCTTTTTAAGAGTAGTGATGAATGATGAATGATGAATGATGAATGATGAATTTGAAATAGTCAGAGGGAATGTTCAATATTCTGTGTCAAAACTCAGAGGATATCTTATAATTATTTCATTTTCAAACATTTATAAACATCTTATTTGATGTAAAGCATCTGTTTTTTAACAGCCTCTAGTCAGAACTTGACTCTACAGACAAGCCGGTTTTGAGGCATCCCCATACTTTTTGGAGTCAAGTTTAGGACATTGATCACTTACCACTTATCACTTACCACTTACCACTTATCACTTATCACTTATCACTCACCACTTATCACTCACCACTTATCACTTACCACTTAATTCCGCCCTGCGCTTTCCTGCACCCGAACACCGCCCTTGGCCGTTCTGGGGGTTTGTATCTGTAGTATCGACGATTTTTCACCCCGGCTGTCCAGGCCGTAAGGCGTACCGTTATCGACCAGCAGTGTTTTTACAAAACCGCGGCGCACGTTCTCCTCGTGATACAGATCGATGCAAATAAGGCCGCCGTCGTAAAGCGACACGATGTCTGTCTGCAGGGTGTGCCCGACGACGATGTGTTTGGCGCCGGCATATTGCAATACCTTTTCCATCTCTTCCGGCGCAATGAAGTTTTTAGCCGCTGCACGGTACCAGAAGATGCCTATTTTAGAGTCAAAAACGATCCGGGCTTCTTCATTTTTGAGTTTTTCATACGGCACATCGATATACTCGCGGCTGATACGATTGATGTCGGACAGGGAGAGCCGGGTCGCTGCTATTTCGGGACTGATGCCGCCGTGGCAAAAAACGTAATCGCCGATTTTTTCCACGGCATTTTTGGAACGCAACCAGCGGCCCAGTTCGCTGTGTTTGTCGAACCAGAACTTGTACGGCTCGCCGATGAGGTCAGCGTTGGCGAAATATTTTTTGCGCACATAGTCGGTGTAGCCCTGTATGTTCATGATCTCGTGATTCCCGAGAATGAAGTGCACCTTTCCGCCTGCGGCTTCCGCTTCGGTTTCCAGTTTATAGATCAGCCAGAGGCATTCGGTAACGTTCAGACCCCGGTCGAAATAATCGCCCACCAGCACCAGGTGGCCATTGCCGAAAGTCCAGTTATACTTGTCGTCGATCACTTTGGCGCTTGTCAGAATCATCTGGAAAGCCTTGAAATCGCCCTCGATATCCGAGAGAACAAGCATACGGGCGGGCAGGGTATATTCGGTAGGTTCTTCCTTGAACTCCTTGCGCAGTTTGAAAGAAAACTCGGCCTGCATATCCGGTATGCGGCAGGTGAGTACCGGCTGCATTTTATCGCTGAAAATTTTTGTGCGGGCGACAACGGAAGTGTCGTACCGTTCCACACTTTTTACGATGATATTTTTCCCGCGATAAAAAACATGCGGCCCGTCTGCATCAGCGGTGGAACCGTCGACCGGCGGGTCGCCGGCAAACAGAGACAACGGGAGCAGGAACAGGGCACAACTACAACATTTTTTAAACAGCATGACGGCGGAGGTTTGTATTGTTCGTATTGAGTAACGCAAAATAAACCATTTTGTCACCCGCAAAAATACGACACAAACCCGCTACCGGTTTTGCTTTTTTTACTTGTTTTGAAATATCATTCTAAATGAGCGCGAAAAGCCATTGTTATTTTGGATGCTGCCCATTATTTACCCCGTTTTCGAAATATAATTCTAAAAAAACTGCGCTGCCAGGGCGGCCGGCGCGCTGAATTTAACCTTTCTTTATGACGAACCACTGACTAAACAAGCGCCGGCGCAGTCATTTTTATTCTTTTGCCTGGTGTATCGAACACTGCAAAAAATCAAAAGCGACTGCGCCGGCCTTCCTGTTTCATTTACTTTTCGTACCGGGTATTCCTGATTTTTGCCCCGCCCTCCACTTTCACGTCGCTGTTGCCGTCGCTGATGACGAGGGCATCCTGCTTGGCATATACACGCGCCCTGGAGGCTTCGGATGCGGTGATTTCTACCCGCTCGGCACGCCAGCCGATCGACTCCAGGGTAGCGCCTTCACTCAGGCCGGCATCCAGGTAGTCGCCTTCGCCGACAAGTTCGAGAAAAGCCTTTCCGGAAAGGGATACATTTAGTCCCTGGTCCACATCCAGGTAGGCCTTGATATGGCTGCTTCCTTTGGCCGATATAGAGGCTTCGGTTTCCTCGAAACCGCGCAGGGTTACGTCGCCGGTATCGTCGGCATAAAGCGAGGTAACATTCGGCGTTTCGATATAGACTTTTATGGTGCCGTTTCCGGCGGCGCCTCTGGTCGTCAGGGTCAGTTTATTGCCGGTCCGTATTTTCTGAATGGCGTCCGACGGGCCCTCGATAGTGAGTTTAAATTCGTTGCCTTTTCGTATCTCGGTATCGAATTTTCCTTCCAGGATGAAGTGTTCATAATACTCGTCGCTGTTGTACCCCTGGTCGCCGAATTGCGGGCATTCCGAACAGATCAAACCCCTGTTGGTCATGCGAAACACCTTGTCGGGTCGCCGGGAAATATACTGGCGGTCGTTATCGTCGGCGTATTCGTCGAGATCGGCGCCGGCGTAACTGTATATCTTGTTGTCGAAAACGATGCTTTTCCCAACCGGCAGGTCGATGAACAGGCGGATATGCTGTCCACGCCATTTCTGGCCCCGCATGATGCCGAAGGAGGTCGGCACGATGAGTTTATTGCCGGAAAGGGTTACGGGAAATTCCGTTTTTTCCGCATTTTCGGCTGCATCGCCCGATGTTCTGCCACGGGCACGGATGATCTGGGTGCATTTCACCTTGCCATCGTCGCTTTTCCGCACCCGAATATCGATCAAGCCTTTGAATTCCAGGCGGTTGTCGTCCACCCGAAGGCCATCGTCGCCGTCGAACCACCAGTAGGAACCGTAGTCGGAGCGCCCGGCTTCGGCGGCTTCCACACGCAGGGTATCAGAGGTAAGGTTGCTCAAATCGATCTCCTTGGTGAAAGTGCCGCCCTGCCGGTAGCCTTTGGCGGCAAAAGCCACCAGGAAGATAGCGGTGATGAGGTTGACCGTCCAGAAAAACCCGAGTCCGGCACGCAGCCATCCCGGTGTACGTATTTTAAAGAGTGCCCTGACGAACAAAAGGCACAAACCGAAGACGGGAATACCGAACAGGAAAAATGCGTTTGCAAAGCCCAACCAGGTGAGGCCGCTGGAATACGGACTGAAATAGTCGACAAAAGGCGCCGCTGCGAACAAGCCCCAGATGCCGGCCACCCAGGTTGCCGCCAGGGCAATAAACATCGAGATGGCGATGATAGCCAGGATAAATATGCCGAATTTGGCAACCAGGCGCACCACAAAGCCGAACATCTGGCCTAGTACCGATAGCCCGTTGGATAATGCGTTACCGAAACTTCGGTCCCCGCCACTTCCAGCGCTTTTTTTTTGCGCCCCGAATTCATTCACCCTGGTGCTGAGCCGCTCGAAACCTTCCTCTATCTCCCGGGCGATATTGTCTACATTGACCGGCTCGCCACGCATGGCGAGTCGGTCGGCGGCTGTTTTTGCCGGCTGTACGAGTATCCACAGGAGCAGGTAGGCGGGTATCCAGAAGCCTGCGGACAGGAAAGTGAGCAGTACAAAGATCAGACGCATCCACACAGGGTCGTGCATGCCTATATAGGCTGCCAGGCCGGAACAGACACCACCTACGACGGCATCTTCTTCATCCCGGAAGAGCCGTTTTCCCGAACGTGTCGAACTGCCCTTGCTTTTACCGCCTGCTTTGGCACTGCCAGTGCCGGTGCTGCTGCTACTGCTGCTGCCACTGCTTTCCGGCTCGCCCCCGAAATCTTCGGGTTTGCCCATGATTTCCACAGCGGCTTCCACATCGGGCAGCATGACAATGGTGCGATTGCCCATGCTCTGGCTGATGAGTTCGCCGATACGCGTTTCAACATCGTGTACGATCTCATCGCGCCCTTCGCTTTCGCTGAAGCGTTTTCGTATGCTTTCAATGTAAGCGGAGATATATTCGTAGGCGTCGTCGTCGATCGTGATGGCGTAGCCTCCGAGATTGATATTTAAAATCTTGTTCATTTTTTAAGTCGGTTGAGAAAGTTGAGAGGGTTCAGGAAGTGAACGTAAGTTACCTGGCTCATTAGGCTCAAGGTTTAGTGGTTTGGGCGGTGTTTTGCCTTTTCGTTTACCCACTTTTTCACCATCGGGCGCTTCGGCGCCTTCCAGCGTTTTGTTGACGGACTCCACCAGTTGCTGCCAGCTTTCCGTCAGTCCCGCCAGAAACTGGCGCCCCTGCTCGGATGCAGTGAAATATTTTCGCGGAGGGCCGTTAACGCCTTCCCGCCAGATGTAGTCCACCAGGCCGTCGTTTTTGAGGCGGATCAGTAAAGGATAAAGCGTGCCTTCCTTTACAATCAGGTCGGTCCACTTCAGCTTTTTCATGATCTCGGGTGGATACGTTTCGCCCTCTGCAATGACGGCCAGCACGCACATTTCAAGTACGCCTTTCCGCATTTGGGCTTTTGCATTTTCCAGATCCATATGTACTCAGTTAAAGATTGTCAATTGTTGATGGTTGATTCTGCTTTTTCAGAAGCGCCGCCGTTTGGATTGGCAGGTGCTGCCGGGTTGAGGGTTTCGTTCCGGTGCAGCGCGCGGTCGCCGGCGACCGGTGCTGCCGAGCCATCCGATATTTTCGGCCCGATACTCAGAATGGGCGATAAGACAGACATGTCGAACCCGCTGGCCGGTCGTGCCGTGCTGCTTCCGCAGGAGGCAAGCGCCAGGTACAGGAAGCCCAGCAGCGCGATGAGTTTGAGTTGAACGGTTGTTTTCATAGCGAAAGATTGTTGCCCCGATGTAAGGCTTATTTGTTTTTGTAGCACAAAGATATGGCGAGAAACAATACCTTGCAATACATAGAACCAACGATAACAAACTTCTTTTTATTGAAACCTTCTTTTGAAATCACAAAACGCTTGTTATCAGTATTTTGTGATAAATAAAAAATTTGAAAAAAATTTTCCTCTCTTGAATATTTTTTTCAAATCACGCCGTTTAACCCTTTACTTTGTTGCCTGAACACAACGCTCTCTCTATGTTTCGCACCCTATTTGCCATACTTTATGCCTTGCAGGCACTGTGTATATCTGCACAGTCGCTCCCGATCGACTTTACCAAAAACCCCGACAAACCCCTGGCTATTGAAAACCCGGCTACCGGGAAAACGCTGTTCTTTTTTTACCCCGAACGACTCGTTTCCGAAGCATTTCTTCCAAAGGGCAACCCCTGTATGGCTTATGAGGTAGATTCAAAGACCCTGCAACTGCTGCGCACCGGCGCCAACGCTTCCCTGCGCATCTCGGAAAGCGGCGGGCTCAGTATGCGCATCCTGTGCAGCCTGAGTAAGGGCCCGGACTATTTTTTTGCCGCTGAAAACGACGACAAATGCCGGATTTACCGCATTGCCGGCGAGGATCTGAGTATGTCGGCGGTTGATTCTTTCCGGGCCGACAAGGGAATGCGCATTATAAAGGGCGTGACCGACGGCGACAACGGATACATTCTTTGTTCCCGGAAATCGAGGAAAGAGGGCAATGAATTGGTGGTGTACGAGATCAGTGCGGGCGGCCGCCTGCAAATGCACGCATTTTCGGAGCCGAAAAAATTCTCGGAGGTGATAGATGATGTCTTTAAAAAATCGTTCAAACCGCACAGCGTGACTTACGGCATGGAGGAAGAACCCGAAGTTGCCGCCAGGAAAACCAAACTCTTTGCCGGCCCGGACAAATTATGGATCACCTTCGACAACAGCGGGGTAGGTACCGTTTATTCCGACCCGAGGGCAATTCTCCGGGTCCTGACGCTCGACCTGACGCTCGACAGCCTCTATGTGCGCTCCTATTATTACACGGATACACTGGAGCGCAATGCATCCAGGGAGCGCAGAAGCAGTTATATTTTTGACAACAGGTTGTTCCAGTTATATATGAATGATGAACAACTTATCGTAAGGATGCGTGACCTGGATACCAGGGAACCCCTGTTCACGAAATCCGTTTTTCGCGACGACAGTATCACCGGTTTTGCCAATTCGCCTATCCTTGTTCCGGGAAGGGGTATGCTCGGTATCGAAAAAGAATACGCAAGCGCCAAAAAATTTATGCGGCGGTTTTCCAAATTTGACCCTTTCATACAGGTAAGGCGCGACGGGGAAAGGTATCTGTTGTGTCTGGGTGGCCATGAAGAGGTGCGCAGCCCTGCCTCGCCCAACAGTTTTAACAACATGACCGGCGCCTGGAATTTCGGCACGGTCGGTTATTCGTACGAACATGCCTTTCGTTTTACTTTGCTATCGATGAAAAACCGAAACACACCCAATCAACCGCTTATTATAAAAAACCCCTGATCGCTGTGTACGCCGACAAGTTGGAAAACCTCAAAAAGCCGCGCGATCCGGCACTTTACAGCATCGGTGGCCAGTTCTATCTGGGTTATTACGACAAAGACGAACGGCAGTACCGCTTCGTCCCGATCAAAAACCAGTGAAAAAACTTATTTCTTTCTTTCATCCCGGCTTGGCGGATTCGTCGAAGCGTCTTACTTTTGCCGCCCGATTTGCAAAACAGAAGTGGAAATGAACGCATTTGTAGCGTATTCCATCCCGATCAAGGGTTTAAAAATTGGAATACACCATTATACATTCACTATCGACAGTGCGTTTTTCTCCCACTTCGAGGATGCGCCGATAACAGAGGGTGATATCCGCTTCGGTTTGCAACTGGACAAAAGGCCTGACATGCTGATTCTCGATTTTGATCTGGAGGGAAGCATAAAGGCCGAATGCGACCGCTGTACTGCCACGATTGATATGCCGCTGCAAGATTCGCGGGAACTGATCGTGAAATACGGCGAAGCAGAAGGCGACGATGAGGATGATGAGGTGGTATTCATACACCGGGAAGCGTCGGAGTTCAATGTAGCGAAATACCTGTATGAGTTCAGCGTGCTGGCATTGCCGATTACCAATACGTACGATTGCCAGAACGATCCGAATCCGCCCTGTAATTTTGAAATACTGAAGTACCTGAATAACGAGGCCGGCGAGCAAAACCCCGATTCTGTGTGGGATGCGCTCAAAGACCTGGGAAATAAAAATTAGCACGAACACCGGCAGCCATCGCTGTTGTTGTTCATCATTCAGACTGAGTCATGCCAAATCCTAAATGGCGGCACTCCAAGCGCCGCAAACGCGCTCGCCGCACGCACTACAAAGCGGAAGTCCCGCAAATCGCCACCTGCAAGACGACAGGGGAGCCGCACCTTTTGCACCACGCCTACGTGGTCGACGGCGCCCTGTACTATCGCGGTCAGGTCCTGATACCAGGAAAAATGAGCGCCGAGGCTGCCGAAGCGTAGCCAGGCCATTCTATTTCCCGATTTTGAGGAGGCTCCAGTCCCGTGTGCGCGGGATGCATTGGGGCTTTTTCTATTTCTGACCGGAAATCCGGTCCAAATAATTAAAGGATGAAAAAACTCGTCAACACGCCTGCTGCCCCCATGCCCATAGGCCCCTACAACCAGGCCGTCGTCCACAACAGTTTGGTGTACATTTCCGGTCAGATCGCTATCGACCCGGCTACCGGCGACCTGGTGCTCGACGACATCGAAGCCGAAACCCGCCAGGTGCTGCAAAACCTGAAGGCCATCCTCGAAGCCTCCGGCTCCGGTCTGGCAAAGGTGTTGAAAGCCACCGTGTTTGTAAAAGACATGAACATGTTCGGCCGCATCAACGCCGTGTATGGCGAGTATTTCAAACCCGAATTCGCACCTGCCCGCGAACTGGTACAGGTGTCTGAACTGCCCAAATTCGTCAACATCGAAATTTCGGTTATCGCCGGGGTGTAAGAAACTGTCTTACCACGCAACGCACTTTATACGTATGAAAAACATTCTCTCCGGCATTCAGCCTACGGGCGATCTCCATCTCGGCAACTACTTCGGCGCGGTGCAGAACTGGGTGCGCCTGCAAGACGCGTATGAGTGCCGATTCGGCGTGGTGGACTATCACTCCATGACCATGCCCTACAAAGCGGAACAGCTGCGTGAAAACACCTGGAAAATGGCGTTTTACCTGCTGGCCTGTGGTATCAAACCCGAAAATCTGTTCGTGCAGAGCCTTGTGCCTGAACACGTTGAACTGGCATGGGTGCTCGGCTGCCTCACTTCCTACGGCGAACTGACGCGCATGACGCAGTTCAAGGACAAGTCCGACCAACTGCGCGAAACCGACAAGGAGAGTCTGGTGAGTGCCGGCCTGTTTCTCTACCCGGTGTTGCAGGCGGCGGACATCCTCATCTACCACGCCGACTATGTACCGGTGGGTAAAGACCAGGAGCAGCACCTCGAACTGTCGCGCAACATCGCCCAGCGCTTCAATTATCAGTTTGGCAAAGAGTATTTCGTGCATCCCGAACCGCTGTTCACCGAAACTCCGAAAATCCTGTCGCCCGCCGATCCCAATAAAAAAATGAGCAAAAGCCTCGGCGAAAAGCACTATATCAACCTTTTCGGCGACGAAGACCGGGTGCGCAAGCAGATCAAATCGGCGGTGACCGATACGGGCGATACGCCCAGCGGGGAAATGAGCCCCGGCGTGAAAAACCTGTTCGAACTCCTGCGCGCCTGCAACAATCTCGCCGCACACGACGCGCTGATGGGCGACTACCAGGCCGGCGCGCTGAAATATAGCGACCTGAAAGAGGCTGTGGCCGACACGATCGTGTCTCTCATCCACCCCCTCCGCGAACGCCTTGCCGAACTGAATGCCGACAAGCGCAACGTAAAAGCGCAAATTCAGGACTCCAGCGTGGAGATCCGCAAACGTGCGCAGCAGACCATGCGCGAGGTGCGCGAACTGACAGGTTTGCTGAACCTTAAGTAGTTCATGCTGCCTGCGCCAGACGAAGGCGTCTTGCCGGTATGTACAATTTTGACAGGATTTTCGTTTTTCAGACAGGATCAACAGGATGAACAGGATAAAAAAGATGGCTTCGCCGTCGGAAATCCTGTTGATCCTGTCTGAAAAATCCTGTAAGGAAAAAACAGTGCCTGTCAACTATGCCCTCTGACGGGTTTAGAGACACCCGCTTTGTTTTCAGGCCATCATGGCTATATTTACCGCGTCTACACCACCATTTATTTATTAGCGCGCTGTAATGCCATGAAAAAACACCAGACCCGCCGCAGTTTCCTCAAAACAACCGGCAAAGCCGCCCTTGCCTTCACCATTGTTCCGCGTTTTGTCCTGGGCGGCAAGGGTTATATCCCGCCCAGCGACCGCCTCAACATCGCCCTCGTCGGCGTCGGCGGCAAAGGCGGCGCGCACCTCGGCGCGTTGAAAAAAACGGAAACTTTCGTGGCCTTCTGCGATGTCGACGACCGCCGTGCCGCCGAGGCCTATGCGGAATTCCCAAAGGTGCCGCGTTACCGCGATTTCCGCAAAATGTTCGACACTTCGGCGCGCGACATCGACGCAGTAATGGTGGCCACACCCGACCATACCCACGCCGTGGCGGCCGTGGCGGCCATGCAACTCGGCAAACACGTTTATGTGGAAAAACCCCTCACCCACAACATCCGCGAGGCGCGCACACTGCTCGACGCCGCCCGCAAATACAAGGTAGTGACCCAAATGGGCAACCAGGGTGCCTCCATGGACTGCAACGCAGAATTGACCGAGTGGATACGGTCGGGTGTCATTGGAAAGGTTAAAAAAGTACACGTGTGGACCAACCGGCCTGTATGGCCGCAAGGAGTGCCCACGCCGGCCGGCGAAAAGGCGCCGCCCGAACTCGACTGGGACCTCTGGCTCGGCCCCGCGCCCGTGCGCGCGTACAGCGAACGCTACCTGCCTTTCCGCTGGCGCGGCTGGTGGGATTTCGGCACCGGCGCACTCGGCGACATGGGCTGCCACCTCATCGACCCCGTGTACCGGGCGCTGCAACTCGGTTACCCGACTTCCGTGGAGGCCAGCGCCACCACCGTGTGGTCCGACGAGTTCGTCGAAGCAGATTATCCTGACAGTTGCCCGCCCTCCTCCATCGTGCGCATGGACTTTCCAGCCCGCAACAACATGCCCGGCTGCGAACTCTGGTGGTACGACGGCGGGGTGCGCCCCATGCGGCCCGCCGAACTGGGCTCCAATGAGCCCTTCGGCTCCTGGGACGGCGGCGCGCTCTTCGAAGGCAGCAAAGGCAAACTGCTTTGCGGCATCTACGGCGAAAAGGCCACCCTGCTGCCGACTTCCAGGATGAAAGACTTCAAAGCGCCGAAAAAAACGGAGCCGCGGTATGGCGGCGATTCACACCAGATGGTATGGGTTAAAGCCTGCAAAGGCCAGGGGAAAGCCTCCTCTCCCTTCGAATACGCCGTGCCGCTCACCGAGGCCATCCTCATCGGTAACCTCGCCGTGCGCTGCTACGATTTCAAAAAACTGCAACCCGGCAAAAAGCCCGACTCCTGGGCGCCCTACGACTACCCCGGTCGCGTGCGCCTCGAATGGGACGCCGCCAACATGCGGGTCACCAACTTCGGGGAAGCCAACGCTTTTGTGGGGCGGGAATACCGGGAAGGGTGGTAACCCGGAGCTCCGGTGTACAAAACAGGCTTCCCTCAGCGCAACTTGATCAGGCGCGCACTGAAAGTTGTTTCAGCAGTACGCAAAATGGCCATGTACATACCTGCCGGCAAAGCCTCTGCATTGTTGACTTCGAAGGTATTCCGTCCTTTGTTCAGGATGACATCAAAATGGCGAACAACCCTACCATGCGTGTCGTAAAGGCCGAACGTGCCCTGCCTCCCGGCTCCGGCAAAGTGGATGTCGACCGACAGGCGATCTGCAAACGGGTTGGGAGAGACTTTCATTTGAGAAACCCGGGGCATACCGATATGCTCGACGAGGGAGGTGTTTACCAGATCGTCCATGGCGTATTTGCACAAAAAATGCTTTCTTTGACCGGTAAAAGTGTTTTCGGGGTCCGACTTCCCGGCAATATAGAAGTACGCGCCATCCGGTGCAATAGAAGCAGGCCAGTTTCTTCTACCCGCTATATCGGTTATCCCGCTTTCAACCGGGCCGTTCTGATCGTAGGTTGCAAGAAAATATTCGTAAAAGTTGCTGTCTACACTTAATGATGCCACTCCTGTAATTAGCAAAAGATTGGAATCTAGCCAGTTACTTTTATACGGACCAATTAATTCAAATCCATCATAACTGATTATATGTTCCCATGCCAGGTCTCCGGACGGATTTAATTTCGTTGTTATGCCCACTCTGCCAATGGTATCGTTAAGATAAAATAAACCGGATGCATAAACGCAATTATTTATATCTGTTATGATTGAATAGCTACGCGCGGAAACTCCGCTTGGGGCAGTACCTGTTAACGGCTTTAAATACTTCCATTGTGTCGTCCCTTCGACAGAAAACTTTGTCACTTTATACTCTCCCGCATTATCGCCGATATAAAGACTCCCTTCTCCATCAATGTGGTAGCCAATCCAGAAATAATCGCTGTAAGGCTCCGTGCGTGCCGTATCGAGGGTATTGCCTTCCATATCCATCTGCCAGGCAAAAAAACGCAATCCCTCGGGCGAGCCGTTTTGCCCCCAGAATACGATATGGTCGTCCACCTGCCTGGCATCAAGCCCGCCGTATCCGTAATCGCCCGCTTCGTAGCTTGCGTTCCATATTTCATTGCCGTCCGGATCAAGTTTCACGGCCAATAATCCCGATTCGTTGGTCCCGAAGTTCGTGTATGCGCCAAAAATCAACAAATCTTGCGCTGTATCTATCAATATCTTGCTTAAGTAGGTGCCGGCGCCAGGGATGCCGCCGAAAGTATACTGCCATAATGTATCGCCGTCGGGCGAGTATTTGATTACGATAAATTGCGATTGACCGGAGAACGGGTTTACCGAACTGCCGCCTGCGTAAATTGCGCCGGCGGCATCGGCCGCAGCGCTTGTGATCAGGTCGGTAGCAAAAGTATCATACTTCCGCTGCCACAGTTGGTTGCCGTCCGGGTCATATTTAATAGTAATAAATCCGGAGACCGGGCCGGGTGAATAAGTATCGGCGCAAACGATCACATTATGGAAAACATCTACCATAACTATGGGGAGCCTGCCGTTGCCGAGGCTCCCGTCCGTAATTTCCGTACGGGTCCATATAGGGTCGATTTGTTGTGCTTGTTGTGCGGAGGCGGTAATCCGGGCCAGGATAAAGAGGCAGGGTATGATATTTTTCATGCGGATGAGATTATTTGTTTGAAGTATAGAACCTCCTGTTATTGGAATACTAAACTGATACATTTTTAGTGACATAACCCTAAATTTGGCGTTTAATAACAAAAAAAACAAGCGCATTTTTCCGAAAACTAAATATCCAACGCTATGTGGAAAAAAATCTCGTTCAGCCTTTTCATGCTGCTTTTCCTGTTCGCCTGCAGCAAAAACGCCTTCACCGGGCGTAAATCCCTGAATATCATTCCGACTACAACCATCAACTCCCTGAGCAGCAGCGAGTATAAAACGTTCCTGAGCCAAAACAAAACGGTAAAATCCGGCAGCGATTACGAACTGGTGCGCCGCGTGGGTATGGACCTCAAGGCCGCCACTGAAGTGTACTACCGCTCGAAAGGCAAGGCCGCCGAACTTAAAAACTTCGCCTGGGAATTCAACGTCGTCGACGACCCCGCTACCGTGAACGCGTTCTGCATGCCCGGCGGCAAGGTGGTCGTGTACACCGGCATCCTGAAAGTGACCAAGAACGAAGACGCACTCGCCGTCGTGATGGGCCACGAGATCGCCCACGCCCTGGCCAACCACGGCAACGAGCGCATGAGCCAGGGACTGGTGGCCCAACTCGGCCTGACCTCCCTTGACCTCGCGCTCTCGCAAAAACCGGCCGCCACCCGCAACCTGCTGATGTCGGCAGTCGGGGCAGGCGCCCAGGTGGGCGTATTGCTGCCCTTCAGCCGCAAGCACGAATCCGAGGCGGACGAGATTGGCCTCTACCTGATGGCCATGGCAGGCTACAACCCCAACGAAGCGGCCCCGTTCTGGGCGCGTATGAATGCTTCGGGCGGCGGCCGCCCGCCGGAGTTCCTCAGCACCCACCCCGACCCGGCCAAACGCTCGGATGAACTGAAAAAACTGGTGCCGCGGGCAAAAGCCTATGCGGTTAAGTATCCGGTGCCGTTGAGTTCGAAGAATAAGAAGAATTAATGAGAAGAAATTTCAGGGCCCAGGCCTTATATTTTTTACTGTTGTAACGATCTTCACACGTTACGAAGGGTTAGTGTACAACGGACCTCCAGGTCCGTTTTCACGTGCTGTCGGTACAACGGACTTCCAAGTCCGTTTCACGTGCTGCGGTTTAACGGACTTGGAAGTCCGTTGTACACTGAAAACCTTTAAACCCTGCTGGTAATCTTTCCTCCGGCCAGGCGGGTCTCCAGTACATCCCCCGGGATAGCATCTGAGGGCCTGCTTATTATTTTTCCATCTTTCATGGTAATGCTGTAGCCGCGCTGCAGCACCTTTTCGGGGTCGAAGGCCTGGCAGATGGTCGCCGCCTGATCCAGTTGGAGCGCGCGGCGATGAAGCAGTTGCCGGGTAGTTTCGGGTATTTTTTCCTGCATGGCGTCGAGATTACGGCCGGCGGCCAGCAGGCGTTCGCGGGCGCTCCAGCGGACGGTCGCTTCCAGTTGTTGCAGGGTCAGTTGCGCCGTTTTGGTGCAGTAGGCGCCGGCCTGGCGGGTCTGTTCAGCCAGGCGAAGTATGCCGTTTTCAAAAAACAGGTTGTGCTGCAGGAGAAAATCGGCCACAGCAGTCGGCGTTTTCAGGGCCGCATGGGCCACCATATCGAGCACGGTTTCATCGATATCGTGACCGATACCCGTTAATACGGGCAGCGGCATTTGGGCAACGGCTTCGCCCAGATCGAGTCCGTCGAATGCCGCCAGGTCAAGCCGGGCGCCACCGCCGCGCACCACCACAAGGCAATCAAAATCAGCGCTTTGTGCAGCCACCCTTTCCAGTGCAGCACACAGTTCCGCGCGGGCATTTTTCCCCTGCACGGAGGCCTCAAAAAGGCGACAGTCGAACGTATACCCGAAAGCGTTATGCGCCAGGTGCTCCCGAAAATCCTGAAACCCCGCCGCACCGGCCGAGGTGATGACGGCAATGCGCTGCAATACGGCCGGCAGGGGAAGGTTGCGGTTGCGATCCAGCAGTCCGCGCTCGCGCAGCGTGCGGACCGTTTCGCGGCGCTGCAGGTCGAGTTGACCGAAGGTATGGGCGGGGTCGATGTCGGCAATGAGCAATTTGAAACCGAAACGCTCGTGGAAATCGACACGAACCTGCATTTTCATCTCCAGTCCTTCACGCAGCAGGGCATCGAGTTGCGGGCCCAGTTGCTTGTACAGGCGGCGGTAGTCGGAAGCCCACAACACGGCCTGCGCCTGCGCCAGCAGGTCGTCTCCTTCGCCTTTTTGCACCAGATCGAGGTAATAATGTCCGCGCGACTGCCCGGATTGCGCAATTTCGGCAGTGATCCAGAGGGGCTGCTGAAAATTGAGCGCCATCACCCGCCTGATATGCTCGTTCAGATCGAAAAGGTTGTAGACATGCATGGTACAAAGATAAAAAAGGGCCGCCACTGCAGGGAATGGCGACCCAACCCGTTAACGGGTTTCAGGTGTGTTCAATCTTCAAACACGGCTCCTGTTCAGGTGTGCCGTGCCGAGCGTGGATTGACCCACAAATGTAGTTTTTTAGCGGAATATCACTTTTTAAAAAACGCTTTTACACGAGCCTGGGCGTTTTCGCGCACGTTCATGTAGTACAGGTTCAGGTCGCCGACGTGGTAGTTATTGGTGCGGAAAAAGAGACTGCCCGGAAACCTGGGCCTGGATGCCAGAAGGACGCCTTTATACACCTCGGCATCGACCATTTCGGGATAAATGGCGCAAAACGGGCGTACAACCCCGCCCAGGTTGGCGCTTTTCGGGGCGTACTTGCCTTCCTCGGTCGTCCACAGCAGCGGGTTCGTGCAGACGACGTCCTTTTCGAAAGCCTTCCGGCGGCCAAATTTGCGCTCCCAGGTACGCCAGGTACAATAACAATCCGTTTCTTCGGGCGAGCTGCAGGGCTTCAGCGTTTTGAAAAAGCCTTTCCTGACCGGCCAGCCGACCAGATACGCCGCAACCAGTTGGCGTTCGAGGGGTTTGCCCTCCACCATATCGCGCAGGAGGTACAGGGAGTGCCGTGCGCCCTGGCTGTGCGAGGCAATAATAAAAGGTCGCCCGTTGTTCCAATGCGCGAGATAGTACTCAAAAGCGGCCTTTGCGTCGGCATAGGCCAGGTCGAGGGCTTTTTCCGCCGAAATCGTGTCTTTGTCAAAAAAGGCCCGGAGGTGCGCCTGCCGGTAACGCGGGGCAAATACACGGCCTGCACCGTTAAAGATGGAGGCTTGAAAAAGAATGGTCGATTCGTCCGTCTTGGTATTGGTAGCCGGCTCGCTCACGGCGGCGTTCCAGTTATGCTGCTCACGGAGGCTCCCGGTGTAGGTGGTCGGATGGAGGAAAAAAACATCAACCCCGGTATTGGCCTGTTCGTCTTTCAGGTTCGGGCAGGGCGTTTGGTCGGCAGGGTCTTTCTTGTCGGGATGTGCCGCCCAGTTGTCCAGTTGAGCATAATCGGGCACAGGAGGCGCCTGAGCTGCAATAAACGGGCCTTTGGGGCGGGCAAAACCGCATGAATGGCAACATGCGCTCAGCACGGCCAATGCGAGAAGGAGGATTTTATTCATAACCGGATGGAAGATTTTTGTCAAAACTTACGATGAAACTACTGCTTGCGTTCAATTTTTTTAAAAAACCGAAAAACGAGGTTGAATTTTCAATTATTTTGAACAACTTTGAACGTTGAATACAAGGAGGAATGAAACGTTATCTCGCACACCTGCTCGCCGATCTTGAAACTGCGACACGCTTCGCGCCGGAACCCAGTTCCTACGCCTTTCGCTCTCCCTACTCAGAAGAGGATGATGGCCGCAACGACGGTATCCACGCGCGGTACGTGCGCCTGTCCGAGTTGTTCAACCTCCCCCCCGATGCTTTTCCGCCGGTCGATCGCCTGACAAAAGCACAGGTGTCTGAAGTACTCACCGCCCTGGAAACGCTGTGGAGAGCCTGGCGCGTTGTCTGGAGTTGCCCGACGCGCCTTACCGCCCGCAAACGCTATACCCTGATGGTCGACTGGATGTACCGGGAAACGGTGCGTTACCACCACGACCTCGGCGCGGAGATCGATTTCTGCTGCTACCGCGCCCAGGGAACCTGCCCGCTTGGCCCTGGCGGCAGTTGCCAATGTCAGGAAATCGAAGATGCCAACCTGCACGATGTGGAGATATGGGAAGAGTTTCACCGCGAACAACAAGCCAACACTCAGCCTTCCCCGGTTGATGAGTTCTACACCTGGCTGCGCGATGATGTACCGGGCGAATTCGAATGGGACTTCGACGAAGACCGCGACCGCTGGCGGCAGTTTGTCGCCGATGAAGACATGAATGCCTGGCTGTATTTCTACCGGCCCGACGTCAACGCGGAACTCCAGGGCGACGAGCCCGAACCCGCGCCCGGCGATTTCGACGACTTCGACTGGTACGACGACAATGACGACGACGATCTTGGGCTGCCGTTTTGAAAGACCAAAAATGGCAGGTGCGTTGAATGGCTGACAGAATTTTTTGGCTTTGAGACAGGGTTTACATGATCTACATGATAATTAGGGCGCCGCTGACCTCTGAAATCCTGTCTCAAAATCCGGGTCCTGCCAAAAGCCGACCTCCCCTTTCAACAATTCAACGCCCCGCATACCGATATCACCTGACCGCTCACGTAGGCGCCCATTTCAGAGGCAAGAAAAACGCAGGTATTGGCCACATCGTCGCCGGAGCCCAGGCGTTTCATGGGTATGGCGGCGAGGTACCCTTCGCGGGTTTTGTCGTCGAGCACGGCGGTCATTTCCGTTTCGATAAAGCCCGGCGCCACGGCATTGCAGCGGATGCCGCGTGAGCCGTATTCTTTGGCGATGGATTTTGAAAACCCGATAATGCCCGCTTTGGACGCGGCGTAGTTGGCCTGTCCGGCCTGTCCAAACACGCCGACCACCGAACTCATGTTAATGATGCTGCCGCCCGCGCGGATCATGGGCTTCAACGCGTGTTTGGTGAGGTTGAACACCGACTTCAGGTTGGTCTGCATCACCTCGTCCCATTGTTGTTCCGTCATGCGCAGCATCAGCGTATCGCGGGTAATACCGGCGTTATTGAGCAGGATGTCGAGTTTGCCAAAATCTTTAACTACCTGACCGACAAGCGTTTCTGCCTGAGTATAATCGCCGGCATCGCTCTGGTATGCCCTGACCTGGTCGCCCAGCTCGGCAGCCAGTTGTTCCGACCGTTCTTTGGAAGAGGCCGACACGTAGGTGAAGGCGACCGAAGCGCCGTGTTCTGCAAACTTCCGGACAAGCGCCTCGCCGATGCCGCGCGAACCGCCGGTGATGAGGGCTACTTTCCCTTCGAGTAATTTCATGGTAGACAATATTGAGCGGGTTGAAAGAAATTTTATCGGGGTCGGGAATGGCGGCAAAGTTCAAAAATCTGAACAAAGTGCCCGCAATTTTGCACCATTTGTTATCCAAAACAACAAACGGGTTGATCAAAGATGAAAATTTAAACGCCCCCGGGCATTCCCGCTAAACTTACCTCCCAACCTTTCGTTCTTTTGCACCGGCTATTCATCCCCATGACCACAATGACGAAATGACCACAATGACGAAATGACAAAATCCCCCGACGCATACGCAGCCCTCCGCGTACCCGACTACCGCCGCTTCCTGGCCATGCGCATGATGACCACACTGGCCATCCAGATCATGTCGGTTTCGGTAGGCTATTTCGTGTACGACCTCACCGGCGACCCGCTGATGCTGGGGTTTATCGGGCTGACAGAGGCTATTCCCGCTATTGCCATCAGCCTTTGGGCGGGGCACCTGGCCGACAAGTACAACCGCAGGAATATCCTGGTGGGCTGTATCCTTACGCTGCTCCTGTGCTCTGCGGCGCTGCTGACCCTCGTATACCTGCGCGATGCGATGCCCAAAGCCGCGCTGCTGACAGGTATCTATTCCATAATTTTCTGCACAGGAATATCGCGGGGCTTTTTCAGTCCGACCAATTTTGCTTTTCTGCCCCAGTTGGTCGACCGCAAAATGCTGCCCAATGCCATCACCTGGAACAGCAGTACCTGGGAAGTAGCCAGCATTACGGGATTAGGGTTGGGTGGTTTGTTGTACGGCTTTGCGGGTGTGACAACCACCTTCGCCGTGATGACCGGCCTTTGCGTCCTCGGGCTGATTGCCCTGCTGCAAATCGGTTCGCGGCCCGTCCCGCATGCCGATCATACGGAACCGGCAGTGGTTCGGATCAGGCAGGGCCTGCGGTTTGTATTTAGCAACCAACTGATTATCAGCGCTATTGCACTGGATTTGTTTGCTGTTTTATTTGGCGGGGCGGTTGCCCTGCTGCCTGTTTTTGCCAAAGACATTTTGAAAGTAGGTCCGGAAGGGTTGGGTATTTTGCGCGCGGCGATGTCGCTGGGCGCCATATCGATGGCCTTCTTTCTGGCGCACCGCCCGCTGGGAAAAGGCGCCGGCAAACTGATGCTGGCCTGTGTGGCAGGTTTCGGCGGCTGCATCATTGGTTTTGGCTTGTCGAGGCTGTTCTGGCTGTCCTTTCTTTTCCTTTTCCTGGCCGGCGTATTCGACGAAATCAGCGTTTATATCCGGTCCTCGTTGATGCAACACCTGACCCCGGAACACATGAAAGGCAGGGTGTCGTCGGTCAACTCCATTTTTATCACTTCATCCAACGAGATCGGCGCCTTTGAGAGCGGACTGGCGGCAAAATTACTGGGGACGGTCCCTGCCGTGGTTTTTGGCGGCGCCATGACAATTCTTATCGTGGTGTTTGCCTGGTGGAAAGCGCCGAAACTGCGGGAACTGGATTTTGATGAGTTGGTGCATGATTGAGGCTTGCCGGCTAAAGCCGGCGGTACGGCTTTAGCCGGCAAGCCTCAATCATGCGCCAGCCGGAATCCCATGTTCAGGTACCGCCCCGAGGGTTCCACACCCATACGTTCCGACAGCCGGCAACCGAACCAGGTGCTGATCCAGGAGCCGCCCCGACAGCAACGTGTCAGGCTCATCTGGTGCGGGATCGGGCAGTCGGGGTAACCTTCATACATGTCTTCACACCATTCGCGCACATTGCCGGACAGATCGTAAATACCCAGGGCATTGGGTTCTTTTAAGCCGACCGGGTGGAGCCTTTTTTCGCTGTTCGCATTGTACCAGGCGACCTGTTCCAGTTTATTGCTGCCGGCATAGAGCAGGTTGGCGCCGGCGCCCTGAGCGCCGCCTTTTGCAGCAAATTCCCATTCCGCTTCCGTGGGCAACCGGTATTTCCTGCCGGTCACCTTGTTCAGTTTTTTGATAAAACGCTGGACGTCGAACCAGGAAACATAGTGCGCAGGGCAGTCGAAACAATCAGAAAATGCGCCCGGATTGTCGCCCATGACCTGCATCCACTGGTATTTGCTAACCTCATAAATACCCATTTTGAAGGTCTGCACAGTATCCAGGTGCGGGCATTCATCGCTGTCGTGACTCTTTTTTTTGTTGGTGCAGCCCATGGTGAATACCCCGCCGTGAACGGCAATCATCTTGTAATCGAATTCAAACGTCGGGTCGTATTCGGGATTTGGCGCCTTTGCCAGGCCGGCGATGTCGCCGGCCGTGACCGGGTCGGGTTGAGGGGCATTGACGCAACGAAGGGAAAGGAAGGAAAAAGGGTGAACAGAGCAACGGGGAAAAGCGGTAGCTGGTGCATGAGGGGTGGTTTTGGCTGCAAAAATAAAGGCTTGGGGGAAAACGAGCAAATGCAGCGCCACTTGCATTGCCGGCCCGCCTGCAAGTTATGTTCCCGGCCCAAACGGTACAGAAACAACCATTGGGGAGCGCAGCGTAAAAATTATCGCAGTTGTTTACCCTTTAGCGTTCAAACGCACAATTTCGCCTATCTTTGCGCGCCCAAAACGGCAGCCGTTTTTGGAAACGGCAAACCTTTCATCACCACTTCCGGAAACCCCGAAACCCGATAACCCCGAAACCACGTAATTATCGCAAAATGAAGAATATCCGCAACTTCTGCATCATCGCGCACATCGATCACGGGAAAAGCACCCTCGCCGACCGCCTGCTGGAATACACCAATACCATCAGCAAACGGGATATGCAGGACCAGGCGCTGGACAATATGGATCTCGAGCGCGAGCGCGGCATCACCATCAAGAGCCACGCCATCCAGATGCGTTACGTTCATCCGGCCAATGGCGAAGAATATGTTTTTAACCTGATCGACACCCCCGGCCATGTGGATTTTTCCTACGAGGTAAGCCGCTCCATTGCCGCCTGCGAAGGCGCACTGCTGCTGGTCGATGCTACACAGGGTATTCAGGCCCAGACGATCAGCAACCTGTATCTCGCCGTCGACCACGACCTGGAAATTATCCCTATCGTAAATAAGGTCGATATGGAAAGCGCCATGATCGAGGAGGTGCAGGACCAGATCATCGACCTGATCGGTTGCGAACGCGAAGACATCATTTCCGCCTCGGGCCGTACGGGTATCGGCGTGGCCGATATACTCGCCGCAGTGGTAGACCGCGTGCCTGCTCCCAAAGGAGATCCCGAGGCGCCGCTGCAGACGATGATTTTCGACTCCATGTTCAACTCGTACCGCGGCGTTATCGCCTATGTGCGTATCATGAACGGTACGCTGAAAAAAGGCGAGCGGATCAAGTTTTACAATACGGGCAAAGAGGTTGTAGCAGAAGAAGTGGGCCTGCTGCGGCTTGGTCAGCACCAAACCGCAGAATTGAGTGCCGGCGATGTCGGCTACGTCATCACCGGCATCAAGGTCAGTCGCGAGATCAAGGTGGGCGATACCATCACCTCCGTGGCCAACCCCTGCAAGGACCCGGTCCGGGGTTTTGAAGATGTAAAACCGATGGTATTTGCGGGCCTTTATCCGCTTGATAACGACGATTTTGAAGACCTGCGCGATTCGCTGGAAAAACTTCAACTCAACGACGCCTCGCTGGTGTACGAGCCCGAAACATCCGCCGCACTGGGCTTCGGCTTCCGCTGCGGCTTCCTCGGTATGCTCCACCTCGAAATCGTGCAGGAACGCCTATTCCGCGAATTTGACCAGGATATCATCACTACGGTGCCGAACGTACCCTACTTCGCCACCGACCTGAAAGGAAAACGTTCCCAGATCCGTCAGCCGACGGAGCTGCCCGACTCCAACCACCTGACCAAGGTAGAGGAGCCCTATATCTATGCACAGGTGATCACCAAGCCGGAATATATCGGCAATATCATGACGCTGTGCCTCGAAAAACGCGGCATCCTCATCAAACAACACTACCTGACCCCCACGCGTCTCGAAATGATCTTCCACCTTCCCCTGGCCGAGATTGTTTTCGATTTTTACGACAAACTCAAGTCGATGACCAGGGGTTACGCTTCTTTCGACTACCATGTGATCGACTACCGGGAAACAGACCTGATCAAACTCGACATCAAACTCAACGGCGAACAGGTAGATGCGCTCAGTGCCCTGGTACACCGCTCCAAGGCGGAACAAATGGGCCGGCGCATGTGCGAAAAACTCAAGGAATTACTGCCGCGCCAGCAGTTCCAGATCGCCATCCAGGCCGCTATCGGCCAAAAGGTTGTTGCCCGCGAAACCATCAGCGCCCTGCGCAAGGACGTGACTGCCAAGTGCTACGGCGGTGATATCAGCCGCAAGCGCAAACTGCTGGAGAAGCAGAAAGAGGGCAAAAAACGGATGAAGCAATTCGGTAATGTGGAAGTACCGCAGGAAGCGTTTTTGAAGGTACTGAAACTCAACGATTAAGCCTTGTCTTAATTTTTTAATTGGCATACCTTTGGCCGGAGACGAATACGATGCCGACTCCGCCGAAAAGACTTTGCATAATCAGTTCGCATACCGATGCCCATCAGGTCGGCGAACTGGTCAAAAGGCTCCGCCCGCTCCTGGACCGGAATGCCCTTGACCTGTGGTATCCGGAAGGCGTCGTTCCCGGCATCTCCACTGAAGAAAGTCTGGAAACATTTTTGTCCACTGCCGATGCCCTGCTCATCTGGATCAGTCCCGAATTGTGGAATGAGGGTGAATTGTACACCTGGCTCCAACAACGCATTTCCATCCTTCAACCGGATACGGCAGTGTATCCCCTGCTCGCCCGACATCACCCTGTCTGGGAAAGTGATGATTTTCTCGGCAGCCATGCGGCCAACCTGCTGCCTTCCGGCAGACAACCCCTGCCTACCGATGATCCGGAGCACAGCGACGCGTGGTTTTCGCAGGTTGTAGGCGAAATCGCCTCAAAGCTGGGTTTTTTTGCACCCCGACCGGCCGTTTCCCGGCCTTTTTGGAAAAAGACGGGGTTCCGGGCATCTTTCCTTGCTGCGGCTGCGCTGCTTGTTGCAGTGCTCGCATATTTGAACGATCTGGGTGTTTTCCCGTTCCGCACCGGCCAGACTGCCGCGATTGTCCGGGCCGACGACATCCCTCCCGTCAACACGGATACCAGCATTTTTCCCGTCCATTTTGATTCTACCCGGCTTTATGTCCTGATCACGCGATTTGAAGACGATGCCAATGAAAACGAAACAGGTTGCTACGGCCTGAGCATCGAGCGCCGTATCGATATCATCCGGAACCGGGAAAACCTGCCTGTAGTGCCCAAATATGTGCACACGCTGTCGCCCAACCAAAGCGACGAAGCGGCGCGCCTGCGCGAGTTTCACCACGCCGACCTCATCGTGTGGGGCAAACTGCGCAACGCAACCAACGACTGCCGCGCCGACGGTTTTTGTCTCAACTACCTGCCTTCCGATACCCTGATTCACTACGCCGGCGGTGTGGTGCCCAAAAAGTGGACAACGAGTACCTGCCCAATATTTCTTCCTACATGCTCGAGGACGGCCTGATCAGCCTCGGCGGCGAGAGTTTCGACGCCTGGATCATCAGCATGTCGAACCTGAAAGTGGGCAAAATAAAACCCGAATTCTACCGCATCGCCGCCGACTGGCCGGTGGAAAAACAAATGGCGGAATACGGGAAACGCGCCAATATGTTTTTTCTGTTGGGGCTGTTCGACAAGACCATCCAGGATTATACCGCGGCGATCCGGCTGAAGCCTTCCACCTTGTTCTATTACAAACGCGGCGTCGCTTTTGCAAAAATGAGCCGGCAGGAAGAAGCCATCGCCGATTTTGATAAAGCCGCTGCGCTCAATCCCGACGATGCCAACATCTATTACAACCGGGCCAAGAGTTACCGGATACTCGGCGACGAAGAAATGGCCATCAGCGATTTCAGCGAGGCCGTTCGACTTGATCCCGGCTTTGCCGAGGCTTTTTATTTCAGGGGAAACGTCCTGCGCGACCATAAAAAAGACAGCGCCGCCATCGCCGATTACGACAGGGTGATACAACTCAAGCCGGGCCATGTCGATGCCTATATTAACAGGGGTATTAGTAACGGTAGACTAGGCAGGAAGGAGGCAGCACTAGCGGACTATAACAAGGCTATTTCGCTCGACTCCAGCCAGGCAACCGCTTTTAATAACAAGGGTACGGCAGAATATGACCTGGGAAAAATTAAAGAATCGATCGCCGCTTACGACAAAGCGCTTCGCCTGAACCCCGATCATATTGAAGCCTTATACAACAGGGCGCTGGCAAAAAACCAGTTGGAGCAGTACGCCTCCGCAATAGAAGACCTGGATAAAGCCATTCAACTAAAACCTGCCTATCAAAATGCCTATTTTGCCCGGGGCGAGGCCAAAAGACTGTTGGGGCAATTCGAGGCTGCCGTAAAAGACTACGATAAATCTATCGAGACAACTCCGAATCTCCCAAGCGCATACCTGGCGAGGGGTATGGCTGAAGATAATTTGGGGCATTATGAAGCGGCCGTCAGGGATTACAGCAAATCTCTTGAATTCAGACCGAATGATGCCGGCACCCTCATCCGAAGAGGCGATGCGCTGAGAAAACTGAAGCGGTATGACGCGGCGATACAGGATTACACCAAAGCGATCGAACTTGATCCCAAAAATGATGAGGCTTTTGTCAGTCGCGCATTGGTTTTCAAGGAATTAAAAAATAATGATGCTGCACTGGCGGACTACAATAAAGCCGTATCGGCACAACCGGACCAGACATCTCCATACCTCAACCGCGCTGCCTATTACCGGGAGGTTGGCCAAAAGGAGCAAGCCATTGCCGACTACAACAAGGCCATCCAGATTAATCCGAAGTATGCCCTGGCATATTACAATCGCGCCCTGGTGCATGGCGACATGAGGCGCCCGGAACTGGAAATTGCCGATTATTCCAAAGCCATCGAACTCAAACAGGATTTTGTGGATGCCTACCTCAATCGCGGCTACCTGAATGATAAAGCAGGCCGCCCGAAAGAAGCCATTGCCGATTACGATAAAGCCATCGAACTCAAACCGGATTACGTACAGGCTTATATCAATCGCGCAGTGGTAAAAAGCGGTATGGGAAAGAAAAAGGAAGCCATCGCCGATTACAACAAGGCCATCGAAATCAAGCCCGACCACGCAACGGCGTACTTTAATCGCGGACTGGCAAAAAGTGATGCAAGCGAGGAAGATGCCATAGCCGACTACACCAAAGCCATTGAACTTCAACCCAATTACCCCGAGGCGTATTTGTTCCGCGGGCAGGCAAAAGAGAGTCTGGAGCGGTACAAAGAGGCCATTGTTGATTTTGACAGCGCCGTTGTGTTGAAGCCCGGCTATGCCTATGCATACTTTAGCCGCGCTTTGTCTAAAGACCATCTCGGCTGGTATGAGGCGGCGCTTGCCGACTACGATAAAGCCCTCACACTGGAGCCGGATTGTTTCACTTATAATAACCGGGGTGTGACCAAATACAATATGAAAGCCTACGGGGCAGCGATTACTGATTTCAACAAGGCCATTGAACTAAACTCCGGTTTTGCACGGGCATATTTTAACCGCTGCAGCGCATACTGGGGGCAGGGAAAGTACTTGTTGGCAATTCAAGATCGAATCAAGGCTATGCGTGTGGAAGCAGGCTGGCCCTGGTACCTTTTTCTGGCGGGCATTTTGGGTATTGTGTATGGCATTCTTGAAGAGGTATGGAAACGCTGGAAAAGCCGGAAATAAAAGTCGATCAAGGCCGTCCCGGATTTACCACCACCTTCTTTGGAAACACCTTTCCCGTCCGTAAGTGTTTCAAAACCAGCCAGTAAACCCCGGTTCAACCCTCCAATCCAAGGGCAATGCAGCCCTGCCAGCCGATACATTTCCTTTGTACATGCCGCCCGTAAACCGCCCGGCCGAATCATACAGTTCGATCTGAATCCCGGCGTTTTGGCCTGAGCGCCACTCCAGCCACAGCGGCCCCGATGTCGGGTTGGGAAATACCCGTACCGAAAAATCCTCCTGCTCTGCCACCCCGGAAACCGGCGAGGCTTCCACAGCCCCGATCGAGCGTGATGCCGCATACAGTTGACCCAGGTAATCGAATTGGGGTTCATTCAAAGGAAACCCGGCGCCCGAGGCCGGACTGTTTGTTCCGATGGCAAAATCGTCGTTGCCCGGATCGGCGAACAGCGGGTCCTGGTTGACGATGCTGTTCGGATCATTTACCGGCAGGTCGGGACCGTTCCAGTTGGGGGAATCGGCGTTGAACCACAGGTTGTTGGAAAAGGTAAACGTTTCCGGCGCGGTGTTCGGACCGATATTGGTTTCCGTGGGCAGGTTGCCGATGTACACGATGTTGTTCCTGAAGGTGTTGTCGCCGCAGGCAAGAAACCGATCGGGGTCGACGGTTTCCTGCAGGATACGGATGACCCAGTTTCCGGGTTGATAAATGGTATTGTTCACCACTTCCACCTGTACCGAGCCGACATATGCCACAGGCGCCACCGAGCCGATGATGATATTGGCATAAACCTGAAGGTTGGCCGCTTCAAAATGCGCAGTGTCCGGCCTGAAAAACTGCAAGCCGGTACTGCCGCCCAGGTTGAGCGTGCGCTGGCCGCAGTTGCGGAAAAAATTGCCTTCGATGCGCACCCACTCGGTGCCGCCCTTGCACTGGATCGCGTTCGATCCCATGTTTTCAAAATGATTTCCCTGTATGATGCCCTGGTGACAACCCACCATGTCGATGCCGCTGCCACCCGCCGCTCCGTTGAGAAACCGGCAGTTTCGGATTTCAAAATAGTCGAGCCCCGAGAGTTTGAGCAAGTCGTTGTTGCCCGAGGCCGACATGTCCCGGAAAGTGCAATCCTCAAAAAGGATGTGGTGTGCCGGTGTGCCGTATGAGCCGCCGTCGTCCGTATTGAACCCGTTGCCGGTCTGGTGCTGGAAAATGAGTCCCCTGAAATGCAGATAAGCCGGGTCGGTCAACTGAATGGCATTGTTGCCGCCTTCAAAAATGACCGTTTGGCCGGCTGCATTGCGTATCGTGATCCACTGGCCGGCGGAGCCTTTCAAGTCAGCGAAGTACAGGCCGCCGGCATAGGAGCCGGCGTGTATTTCAATGGTGTCGCCGGGCTGGACGACGGCAATTGCAGCCGCGAGCGTCGGGTACTGCTGGCCTGTGCCGACGGGCAAAACAGCGGCGTGTACGGTATAAAAACACAGGAATAAAACGGTGGAAGCAACAGAAAAGCGCATGGTAGTAATCTTGTCACAATACTAAATCGATAACAAGATAGCGACTAGAAAATTATCTTTATCCCTTTAAATAACGCCTGCTATGTTGCATCACCCGCTTCAACAACTGCCCGAACCGACCTTTTTCCGAATCTTGCGCTGGTCACGTGGGTGCTTCTGGGTTGTTCTGGCCTTGCTCACCCTTGTGCGGCTCGTTTCGCTGCCCCTTCAAAAACTGTCGCCGCAGTTGATCCTCACGCTGATACCGGAGTATGCAGGTGCAATAGGCTTCTGGGCAGGATTCGATTACCTGTTCATGACGGCTTACACCTGCTTTTTCATGGTGTGTAGCGTGTGGGCTGCCGGGCGTTACCGGATAGGTTCATTCGGGTATAATGCGGGCATCGCGCTGGCCTGGTTGAGTTTGCTTCAACTTTTTCTGGATATGTCGGAAAACTGCTGCATGTGGTTGCTAATCATCGATAAAGGCGGCAAGGCGATGGAGCAGTGGTTGGGGTTCTTTTCCTTCGCCAAAGTGCCCATTTTTGCAGCGACAGTCTTTTATGTGCTGATAACCAGTATGTTGGTTTGGTTTAAAGTGTTGGATCGGCAGGCATAAGGGCAGGCTGGAAGGCCATTGCCGGCTAAAGCCGGCGGTACCGGTACCACACGCACTCAACACTCCGCCAAACCTACCGGTATCTGCATCGCCAGGCCGCCGTCCGATGTCTCCTTGTATTTCGTGCTCATATCCCGGGCTGTTTCCTTCATGGTTTTGATCACCGCGTCGAGGCTGACCTTCGCTTTGGAGGGATCGCTTTCCAGCGCAATCTCGCTGGCTGTGATGGCCTTGATGGCGCCCATGGTGTTGCGTTCGATGCAGGGAATCTGCACGAGCCCGCCGATAGGGTCGCAGGTCATGCCGAGATGATGCTCCATGGCAATCTCCGCCGCCATGATGGCTTGTTCGTAGGTGCCGCCGAGACATTCGGTGAGTGCGGCGGCGGCCATTGCCGATGACACACCGATTTCTGCCTGGCAGCCGCCCATCGCAGCGGAAATGGTAGCGCCTTTTTTAAACAGGCTGCCGAGTTCGCCGGCGGTCAGCAGAAATTTTACAATATCTTCCTCCACATAACTTTCGCTGAAACACACATGGTACATCAGCACCGCCGGAATAACCCCAGCCGCGCCGTTGGTAGGCGCCGTGACCACCCGCCCGAAAGCGGCATTCTCCTCGTTGACGGCCAGGGCAAAACAACTCACCCATTTCAATATCTCGTGAAAAGAGTGTCCGCCGCGACTGATCTGGTTTACCCATTCGTCGATATTGCGGTAGGGCTTTCCTGTCAGCAGTTTTCGGCTGAGCGGCGCGGCGCGGCGCGCTACGCCGAGGCCGCCCGGCAACTCGCCATCGGTGTGGCAGCCCTTATAAATGCATTGCTTCATCACCGACCAGATGTGCATGAGGTCGGTGCGGATACGCTCCTCCGAACGCCAGGTCAGTTCGTTGCGGAACACAATTTCGGAGATGCTCTGGTTTTCCTGTATGCACCAGGCCCGGAGCTCGGCGCCCCGGTCGATCGGGAAAGGCAGTTGTGTGTCCGACTCCAGGTTTTCTTCGCCTTCCTTGACGACAAAGCCGCCGCCCACGGAGTAATAGGTCTGGCTCAGGCCCTCGCCGTTTTGATAAAAAGCCCTGAATATGAGGCCGTTGGCGTGATAAGGAAGTGTCTGGTCGAAGTGAAAAACGATATCCTTGTCAGGGTCGAATGGTATTTCCCGGCGACCGCCCAGGCGAATTTTTTTCTCTGTCCGGATGTGCAGGATGGTGGCATCCACATCCTCAACGGGTATGGTGACGGGATCGTCGCCGTTCAGACCGAGTTGAACGGCCAGGTCGGTGCCGTGGCCTTTGCCGGTTTTGGCAAGCGACCCGTACAGTTCGACCTGCACGGAAACTGTTTCGTCCGGTTTGATTTCGCGCAGAAAACGCTGTGCCGCCCGCCAGGGGCCCATGGTATGCGAGCTCGAAGGCCCGATACCGATTTTAAAAATATCGAAGACGCTTATTCTTTCCATAAATGATCAGGGTAAAATTTGGCGCCGCTAATGTATGGGAAAAGCATATTCTGTTTGAAATAACTCAACTCAATGACAGATTAAATGTTTTGGTGGAACCCTGATTCATCCAGGCGCCTGATCTATAGTTTAAACCTTCTCCGATACATGAGTAAAAGTTCCGTCATCACTACCTGGGCCGGCAAAATGGCCTTCGACAGCGCCGTTGGAGGCCATGTCGTCCGTATAGACACAAAACCCGAAATGGGCGACGACTCCGGTCCCGGACCCAAATCGCTGCTGCTGGTTTCGCTCACTGGCTGCACGGGTATGGATATCGCCGCCCTGTTGCCCAAAATGCGCGTTGAGTTTGACAGCCTGTCCATAGAAGCAGAAGCAGAAATCACCGAAGAGCATCCCAAAGTGTACAAGTTTATCCACCTGACGTTCCGTATTGCAGGGCCGAATATCAGGGAAGACAAGGTGCGTGAAGCCATCCAGTTGTCGCAGGAAAAATATTGCGGCGTGACGGCCATGCTCAAAGCCCACTGCCCGATCACCTGGGAGTTGGTGGTAAACGGGGCCGACAAAAAATAGTCTGTCGGCAACGAATAATACCCCGTAGGTACTACTTGCATAAACACCCCCTGGAATCGATGCCGGTAAGTCCATCTTTGTGGAAAATCACTGCAAGATGAAACACTTCCGGATTTCCGTCATTGCCCTTCTGATCCTGGTAAGTTACCGGGTTTTCTCCCAGCAACCGCCGGCCCTCATCCCGTATCGCGACGGCGACCGCTGGGGTTATGCCGATGCGGCGGGTCGTATTGTCGTTCCGCTTCAATATGATGAAGCATGGCCTTTTACTACCCGCCCGGAAATGTTTGCTCCGGGTTACAATCCGGAGTATCTCATCGAAGGCTGGCCTGAATTGGAACACCCGGTTGCGCTGGTCAAAAAAGACGGTTTGTTCGGTCTGCTCGATGCCGGGGGCAAGGAGTTGACACCTCCGGTCAGTCCGGCGCCGTTTTTCTTCGCCTGGGCAGGGATTGCATACACCCTTCGCTACAACGCCGGCGACATGGATGAAAACGAAAACACCACGATGCGGCTGGCAGTGCTGACGGCCTCCGGGCAGCGCCTTACCCCGTTCCGGTACGATTTCGGCTACGACGACGATTACGGCGATGGCTGGGGCGACAGCGATATGTACGGGCATTCCTCGTTTTACAACTTCTTTCCGCAAAAGCGCGAGGCCGTTGTCGTTCGCAAAGGCGAGCGGTTCGGACTGGTTTCTGCCATTACCGGCGAGGAGTTGAACGCCCCTGTGTGGAACAGTATTTTACCCGGCGACAAAGGCATCAGTATTGCGTATGGCATGGATTCGCTTCCCCTCAAGGGTTTTTCCGGTGAAGGGAATTACCTCATCGGGCCGGGCAACCGCATCCTGCGCAAACTGGACGGGGTCAATTATGCCGCCAGGTATTCCTGCGGGCTGTTCGCGGTCGGGGATCAATACGGGTACACCGGATTTATCAATACCCGCGGCGAATCGGTCATTCCGGTTTCTTTGGCCGAGTCCTACGGCTTTTCCGACGACGGCGTTGCAAAAGTGCGTACCGCCGACGGCGCCTGGCAGATCATCGACACGACTGGCGCGGTGAAAATGACGCTTGGCCCCGAGGGTGGGTGCTGGAAACGCGACGACGGCTATTTCATCCTCGAAAGCGACGGGTTGTGGTATCGCTATGACCGGTCATTCCGGAAAACAACGCCCACCGGTTTCAACTTTCCGCCACAGCCGGTCGATTTGTGCGGCAAAAGATATTATTACCTCCATACGAACGAATCGACAGGGCTGGTCGATACAGCAGGCACAGTTGTCCTTTCAGCCGACTATTACATCCGGCAATACGAACCTGCCGAACAATACGACAGGTACGGCCACTTAATTCCGGTCAAAAATCTGTACATAAAAAAGGGGGAGCTCTCGGGGATCATGGATTGCGAATTCCGGGAAATCGTCCCCTTGATTTACGATGACGTCAGATTTTACGAACCTGGTCGGTGGCTCGTGGAGCGACAGGGCAAAAGCGGCATCTTTGATTCCCGGCAAAAAAAAATGCTGTTGCCTGTCCGGTTCGACGAAATCAGGTACAACCTCGAATCTGCATCCCCTTATTTCTCTGTTCGGGAGGGAAAATACTGGGGAAAATACGATACATCCGGCCGGGAAATTTTACCGCCTGTTTTTAAACAGGATTTCTTTGGACGGCGCGGCGACCCATACCTGCTGGTGGAAAGTGCCCGCGGCTGGCATGTCTTCGATCAGGATGTGGAAATCTCGTTTTTGAAAAATATTTTCACCGATACAATGCCAAGCCTTCACAATTACAGCCGCTCCGGCGGTCCGGATATGGTGGCCATCATGGCAAAAGTAAACGGCAAGCCCGCGCTTTTCGATCTGCACGGCAATACGCTGATCCCGCCGGACTACGACTTTTTCCAGGTGGAGAAAGACCATGCGTTTGTGAAAACAGGCAACCAGTGGGGCGCCATAACTTTTCCGGGTCTCGATGAGATCGTGCCGACCTTATACAAACATGTACAGTACGACAACGGCAAATACCGCCTTTACGAATCCGACCGGAAGGAATTCACCCTCTACGACCCTGCTACGGGTTCCCGTAGGGTAGTCCCGGTGAAGTATACCTACATGGCTACGTTTAGTGAAGGCGCCGCCGTTGTTCACCGCGACTGCATTTTTGGTTATGTCAATGAAGACTTCCGGGAGATCGTACCCTTAACGTTTGCCGGCGCCTCCGCATTTTCCGGGGGACTGGCGATGGTAAAAACACCTGAAGGGCTATACGGTTACATCAAACATGACGGCACTTTCGCCATTCCACCGCGTTTTCAGCGGGCCGAAAATTTCGTTCAGGGTACTGCGGCGGTCCAGTACCTGCGTTCGACCGATTCCGTGTTGATGTTTGCACTGATCGATCGCAGCGGCAGCGAGTTACTGTCTTTCCCGGTTGAAGAAGGAAGCGGCTTGTATAAAGTCGGCAATTACATCCTCGTACAGGAAAATAACACCCGCCAATACGTGCTCGATTCCAGCCTGAATAAGGTACTTGACCACTGTTCCTGCCTGCGCAGTCACGACGGCAAAGAGGTAGCCATTCGTTTTTACTGCAACGACAGGGCCGGCATCCTCACCTACGATGGCAGGATACTGCCCGACGATGCAGGCTACTTCTATGCAAAACACCCGGGAGGGTTCGTGGAGCTGCGTTACTGCAACATATGGGGGGTGCGCGACAGCACGGGTCGCTGGGTAATTCCGATGGATGTTCAATACGGAAACATGGCCGGCAACGGCGAATATTTTTCCGTCACCCGAAGCAGCGGTATGGGATTATTTGACTTATCCGGTAAAGAACTGCTACCATTCGAATACAGCGCTGTGGAACCGAATGGAACATATTTCGCGTACCTACAAGGACAACCTGCAGGGCCTGTGCGCCGGCGACGGCAGGCTGATCGTACCGGCTGAATATGCCGAAGTGGAACCCTTTCCCGGCATCGGGCTGATCAAGGTGACGGATACAGCAGGCCGGGTCGGGTTTTACGATTTTTCGGGCCGAAAGTATTTCAGGTAATGGTTTTTCATCGCGACAACACGACGGGCGCCGCGTTTTTCAGTAAAGGTTTGCGTCGTGTTGTAACTTCAGCGCCTGCCAAACAGCAACTCTGTCACCTCTTTCTTCCGCGCCCGCGCCACAGGCACCCGCGCGTCGCCCGCGAGCAGGAGGTCGCTGCCATCGAGGCGCGCCACTTTGCCCACCGCCACAATATACGATTTGTGCACCCGCAGGAAATGCCCGGCAGGCAGCGTGTTTTCCAGGTTGTTCAGGCTTTCCAGCGTAATAATCTTTTCGTGTTCGGTGTATATTTTCACATACTCTTTCCAGCCTTCCACATAACGGATGTCTGCAATGGGAATCTTGACCCACTGGCGGTCGGCCTTGACGGTCAGGTAACCTTCCGGCTTTGTCGGAGCGGTTTCGTATTGCAGATTTAGCAGGGTGCGGGCCTTTTCAACCGCCTGCAGAAAGCGCTCGAAGGAAAAAGGCTTGAGCAGATAATCGACCGCATCAAGGTCGAACGCCTCCACCGCATGTTGTGGATAGGCCGTTGTGAAAATGGCAACAGGCTTGCGCGACACCGACCGCAACAGGCTGGTGCCGCTCAGGACCGGCATCTGGATGTCGAGAAATAACAAGTCTACCACGTCGCTTTGCAGTATTTCAACGGCGCGAATCGGACTTCGGCACAATGCCACGATTTCCAGGTCCGGAACCTGCCTGGCAAATTGCTCCAGCAGGGACAGGGCGAGGTGTTCATCGTCGACGAGCAGACAGCGGATGGGTGGGTGCATAGCGATTACGTTTTCCTGATTTCCAGCAAAGCGCTGAAGACATGCGCATTCGAGCCAAACTCAAACGGTGCCTTCCCTGATAGTTGAGGGCGAGCCGTTTGAGTATATTCTCGAGGCCCACGCCGCCGACCATATCCTTCTGCCGGTTTTCCTGATCGAATGAGTTTTCTACCGTAAAAATCATCGCAGCGGGTGTGTTGCGTATATGCACGCGCAAAATCCTTCCGGATTTTCCTCGATATCGCCATGTTTCAGGGCATTTTCCACAAGTGGCAACAGCAACAGGGGCTCAATCTCTCCCGAAGTATCGCCTTCCACTTCAAAGCGGATAGGCAGGGGCTGCTCCGACTTCATTTGAAACAGGTCGATATACGATCTGATCTGGCCAAGCTCCTTTTCCAGCGGCACCTTGTCGGCCCGCGCATCGTAAGTAACATAGCGCAACAGATCGCTCAGGCGCAGTACCATGTCTGCTGTACGCGGGTGTTGCAGCGTAGCCGCAGCGTAAATATTGTTGAGCGTATTGAACAGAAAATGCGGGTTGATCTGCGCTTTGAGGTAGTTGAGCTGGGCTTCTGCATGACGTATTTCCAGTTCCCGGCGGTTTTCCAGCAACTGGTACAAGGCGCTGAAAACCAGCAGTAAAAGAAACGACAGGGCGTACGCCAGGAACATCCGGTAGCCGTTTTCCCTCGATATGCCGGCAATGTTCCCTGAATATACTGCCGCCGAACAAGGCATACTCCGTCCACACCCGCAAGGCAGCCATGCCCAGCCAGAAAATGACCAGCAACAGCAGCCACAGCCGGATGCGACCCGTTTCAAAAAAACGGTTTACGAGTATCCTGGCATTGCCGTAAAACAGGATCAGCAAAAGACCATGTTCACGCAGGTCCGCCCCAGGGCCTCCTAGGGCCCGCAAACCGCTGATCAGGTAAAAGATAAAAATACCATCAACCACCCCGTCAGGTGCGTAATGAGTCGGGTGCGGCCGGAGAAAAGGACGTTCAGCACGGGATGTTATTGTTTTACGATTTTGGCCGTCATGATCGATCCGTCGGTACTGTGGGCTTTTACGACATAAACACCCGGCGGTATACCTGTGAGGTCTGCCGATTCCCGAAAAATTCCCGGCGCGAGATCGCGCTTTTCCGCAAACTGTCTTACGGTGCGACCGCGCATGTCGGATATGCTGATTTGAATATCGGTCATTGATGCTAGGTCGACTTCAATAGTTGCCCGGTCGTTGGCGGGGTTAGGGAAAACGCTCAGCATAGCAGCAGCGTCGGGCTGCCCCACAAACGGCACGGCGGTAGTAAGCAGTGTGCTGTCGAGCACAATATCCTCATCGCCCGGCTGGTAGGCGGTAAAGGCAAAATATACCAGCATCATCTCGTCGGTAGTGGCCTCACCCTGCGTCACCAGTTGCGGCGGATCGCTGGGCTGGTTAGGGTTGTCCAGGGTATTGTCGTAAGTCGCATAGGCGTGCAGGGTGCTTTGTGCGGGTATTTTCTGGAGTTTCTGGAAATAATAAGCACCCTGCCAGTGGAAGTCCCATTCGTTGATTCGGATCAACGGTATGGTATCATTTTGTGGTGTGACGGCAAAACTGACGATGTTTCTGCCGATCAGGTGCATGTGTGGCGCGACGCTGATAACCGAACCGTTTAAAGGGGTTTTGAATTTGGCGTGGTAGGTTTTTACGGTGTTGGCGGGAATGTTGAGCGGGAAATTTTCCAGCGACAGGAAGGTGTGGTTGAGCAGCGGCGCCAGTTGTATTTCCCGGATGCCCTGGCTGGAAGGGGTAAAGAAGAAGTTGAGGGTAGTCATGTCACTCAGGCCGGTTACGCCCTTGGGGTAGTGCATCTGCACGATCAGGTCGGCGCCAGGGGTGAGTTTTACCCCCATGAACGGTGGCACGAGGGTGGTTGCCCCGGCACCCATGCGCCGACGAGCCGGGCGCCGCTTACACCCGGTCCGCCGAAATTCACATATCCCGGCTCGGGAGTCTGGTTGTCGAGCACTTTTGCCTGCCCGGTGGTGTCTTCATAAATAAGGATATGATGCACTACTTCGTGGTTGCCGGGTATGGCCTCCAGGCCGCGCAGGTAGGCCGTCTGGTTCAGCCCGTTAGGGATCACAAAGCAGCGGTACTCGTCCTCCGTGGCTGTTACCGTATAAAGGGGAGTGGTCAGAACGTGATCGGGTGTGCCGACGTTCGAGGCGCCCGAAAACACCGGGGCGGGCGGCGCTGCCGAAAGGTCGCCGGCCGGCCCGTCGGCATTCACCCAGTCTTTGATGGTCTGAATTTCGGTGTCTGAAAGAAAGTTTTCATGCGTATAGCGACGGTACGACGGGTCGGGTTTCCAGGGTGGCATGATCCGGTTTTCGGTATAATACTGGATGGAATAGCGTTTGGAAAAGGCATTGCCATAGCTAATCAGCGAAAAGCCGCCGATACCGCCATCGCGATGACATTTTACGCAGTGTTCATACAGGATCGGCGCGATGTCGGTGGCCCAGTTAACCGTTTGGGCAGAAATAACAGATGTAAAGGCAGTAAAAGCAAGTAAAAGGAGGATTTTGTTCATCGTGATGTTTTGTATGATATGACGGTTGAGTTGACTTGTTCTGTTTCCGCAGTCGCGCGACCCTGGCTAATGCGGCCATGTACTTTTTCCACTTTATCCATACTGTCTTCACGCAGGGTACCGCAGAGCCGGTCCCAGATGGTGAAACAGAGCCCGTAATTTCCGTCAAATTTTTCGTGGTGCATGTTGTGGTGGACCGACGAGTTGATCCAGCGCCCGACGGGATGGTCGTATGTCTTCCGGGAAAACAGTTCGTACCTGAGGTGGCCGTATATATTGAACAGCAGCATCAGGGTCACAAAAGCCCAGAACGATACCGGGTGCAGCGGTATGGAAAAGAGCAGCACCGGAATGATACCGGCTTCCAGTACAGACTCGATCGGGTGGAAGGCATATGCCGCCCAGGGTGAGGGGTTGACCGATTTGTGGTGTACGAGGTGAATACGGCGGTACAACGCCGGGTGGTGCATCAACCGGTGTATCCAGTAGAAATAGGTGTCGTGTATCAAAAGGGTCAGCGGAATACTGATCGCCAGCCACAGCCGGCCATAGGTATCGATATCGGAATAAAACAGCGTGTGTTCCCGCACCGCTGTGCCGAGACATAGCCAGGATATGCCCCCAAAAATAACCGAGGCGATGGCCGAATAGCCGATCTCCCGGATATAATCGGCGCGGTGGGGAAAATGCTGCTGTATTTTTCTGTACAGCCACGCCCGCCGTTTCCAGACATAAAAAACAGCATACAACAACGCACAAAATACAACGTAGCGCCCGAAGATGATCAGGGGGACCAATGCCCAGTGTGCAGCGGAAAATTCGGCAGGGTTGAACATAATACGGTGGTTTGAATAGCCTGGGTTGGAAAAGGTTTGAAACGGTGTTTTTCTTTTCAAATATACGGGCTGCTGCAACCGACTCGCCGCCACCATTCAACCAACGGGCCTGAAAGATCAACCATTGGCGCCGTACCGGTCCTGTTGTTGAAGTGATCCTTCCGCAGGTTGATACGATTTTCAGGCGCCGCCCGGGCGTCCCACTTTTGCTCCGTCAAAGGACAACAAACACATTCAACCATTTTATCCATTCTAACTACAACATTATGAAAAACAATCGCAAAAATCTTCAGGTTCTTACGCTGATCTTTATTGCAGCCGCCTTTTCTGTTTTGGCCTCCTGCCGCAAATCGGCAGAAGAAATTGCACAACTGTTCAGCGAAAGCGAGGCGGCGGAGATTGTCGAAACGGCCATTGCCGACCGCAGCGCAGGCGCTGCCATGCCCACCGTGGATATGGCGCAGATTATCGACAGTTACCTCAATAATTGTGGCATACCGGGCGATACCACCCTGCAAAAAAGCAACAGCAACGGTGTCGCGTCCTATGCCTATACTTTTGGCATGGAATGGCTCATTACGTGCAGCAATCTCGGTGTTCCGCAAAGCGCTTCGGTGGATATTGCCGGTAATGGCACGTTTTCGACGGCGCGCTGGGCGGGCAACGACCAAACTACCGGCAACCTGACCTTTACGGGCCTGAGTCCGCAGGAACCCGCCTACCTGGTCAACGGCTCCTATGTGCTCGAAGGTGATGTTACGGGTGATTTGCGGCGCGTTGATCCGACATTCCACTGCACGACGACGGTCAGCCTGACCGGCCTCAGTATTTCCAAAACGACATTTGACATCACGGGTGGGAGCGGTACCGTACAGGTAGCCGGCACGAACGGGCAAGGCAACACCCGAACCCTCAACGGCACACTCACCTTCAATGGCGACGGCACCGTTACCGTCGTGATAAACGGACACACCCATAATTTTCCCCTGTAGCCCTTTTTTCATACAAAGGGCCCGGTATCGGCTCCGCGAACAAACGCGGAGCCTTTTTTTATGCGCCAAACTTCCGGATAATTTAGTTGTTTAGGTGCAAACACCTTTTGCGCATGGAACTCACTATTCAAACCCCCGCCCTGTTATTCCCGGCAGTTTCACTGTTGCTTATTGCCTACACCAACAAATTTCTGGCGATTGCCAACCTTATCCGAAAGCTGTACTCCGATTATGAGGAACGGCAACTCGTCACCTTGCTGAACCAGATTCACAGCCTCCGCCGCCGGCTTATGCTGATCCGGTGGATGCAGGTGTTCGGTGTGGGCAGTATCCTGCTGTGCGTGGTGACGATGTTTCTGGTGTATGAGGGCCTGCAGGTGTGGGCCAAGGTATTATTCGGACTCAGCCTGCTGCTGATGATCACCTCCCTGATCCTCAGTTTGATTGAATTGTTCCTTTCTGCCGGGGCGCTGCGGATGCTGTTGATGGACCTGGAAGAAAAAAAGGAAAAGCGCTGAACGCAATTTCAGATACATCCTGGTTTGTTCAAGTAAAAAATGTGACGTATATTTGCACCACACTTTTGAAGCGTATCACGAGAGGGGACCGAAGGTTCCCTCTTTTGTTTATACTCCCATTGGTACACGTTGCCATATCTGCATGGAATTAACCGAACGCATTGCCCAACTGCTGGAAGAAAAATACACAACCGACGAGGCCTTCGCCGATTGTTTCACAGTGGAAATTGAATTGAAGCCCGGACAAAAACTGTATGTGTTTGCCGACAGCGATTCCGGCCTGAGTTTCGATAAGTGTCAGAAAATCAGCCGGTTCCTTGAAAGTCATCTCGATGCCAATGGCTGGCTGGGCGAAAAATACCTCCTCGAAGTCAGCAGCCCCGGTATCGGCCGGCCTTTCAAATTCCTGCGCCAATACCGCAACAACATCGGCAGGAATGTGGAAGTAACGCTTGCCGACAAAACCCGTCAGACCGGTCTTTTGAAAGCCGCAGACGAAAAGCAGGTGCTGCTGAGCCAGAAAGTCATAGAGCGGGACGGAAAGAAGAAAAAAGAAGTGGAACTCGAAACGGCTATTCCTTTCGACCAGATCGAAAAAACCGTCGTGAAACTTGCTTTCTAAAAAATACAACACACCATTTCAGCCCTGAGACCGCTAAACATACTAAAAGAAGTAAATTAAAGATCAGCAATGGTTAACTTAGTAGACGTTTTCTCTGATTTTAAAACCGGAAAAAACATTGACCGCCCTACCATGGTGCGTGTATTGGAAGATGTGTTTCGTACCCTTATCAAGAAGAAATACGGTACGGACGACAACTTCGACGTAATTGTCAATACCAACAAGGGCGACCTTGAAATCTGGCGCGTGCGCGAGGTCGTACCCGACGGCGAGGTGACCAACGAACTCGCCCAGGTGAGCGTTACCGAAGCCCAGGCCATCGATGAGAGCATCGACATCGGCGAGGAGTGTTATGAACAACTCTCTATTGAAGACTTTGGCCGCCGCGCCATCATGGCCGCCCGCCAGACACTGGTGTCGCGGATCATGGAACTCGAAAAAGACGAGATCTACCGCAAGTACTCCGAACATGTCGGCGCTGTGGTAGTCGGCGAAGTGAACCAGATCATGAAAAAAGAGATACTGGTGCTCGACGACGAAACGGGCAACGAGATCGTATTGCCGCGTACGGAAATGATCAAGGGCGATTACTACCGCAAGGGCGACGTGGTGAAAGGGATCATCAAGAAGGTGGAAATGAACAACAACGTTCCTTTTATCATGCTGAGCCGCACCGACCCGGGTTTCCTGGCGAAACTGCTTGAAGCGGAAGTGCCTGAAATTGAAGACGGTGTGATCGAGATCAAAAATATCGTCCGCCTGCCCGGCGAACGCGCCAAAGTGGCCGTCGAAAGCCACGACGAACGCATTGATCCTGTAGGCGCCTGCGTGGGCATGAAGGGCAGCCGTATCCACGGCATCGTCCGCGAACTGCGCAACGAGAACATCGATATCATCAACTATACGACCAATATCCCGTTGTATATCCAGCGTAGCCTGACGCCGGCCAAGATCAGCAACATCGAACTCGACAACGAACGCAAACGCGCTGCCGTGTACCTCGATGCCGATCAGGTCAGCCTTGCCATCTGTAAGGCGGGCAGCAACATCGGCTGGCCACCAAACTCACCGGTTTTGAAATAGACGTGTACCGCAACCAGGCGGAATACGAAATTGACGACGTCGATCTCGAGGAGTTCAGCGACGAAATGGAGCCCTGGGTCATCGAAGCACTCAAGAATATCGGTTGCGATACGGCCAGACAGGTGCTCGAACTCAGCGCGGAAGAACTCATTCGCCGTACCGATCTTGAAGAAGAAACCGTTCGCGATGTGCTGAAAATACTTGCTGCGGAGTTTGAAGAAGAGAAATAAGGAGGACCGGCAAAAAAGGCGACTTGCGTATTGCATGTTGCCTTTTGACAATGCCTCTGCATTTTTTATCGTACCTTTGCACCGCTTTACGCATTATTGACTCAATTCAGTTCAACTTAAAATTCAAAGGCCTTCTAAAACGGTAGTATTTCAGCGGAATAACCGCTTTTTCTAACATCAACTTTTTTTTGGGAGGGCAAACTCCTGCGCCTTTATTGCACTTGCCCGCTCACTCATTAAAGCAGGAAAATCACTGCATGGCTCTAAAATTAATTAAGGTAGCAAAAGAATTTAACGTCGGACTGCATACGATCGTCGAGACGCTGCACAGCAAAGGCTTCATGGATGTGGAGGAAAAGCCGACTGCAGATATCAGTGACGACATGCTTGCTGTGCTCCAGAAGGAGTTTCAGCGCGACCTTGCTATCAAACAGGAGGCGGATAAACTTGCCCGCCCCATGCTTAAAAAGGACCCCATTGCTGTCCATGGCAATGTAAATACTACCGTTAATACCCCCGAGGCTCCTGCCGCAACCGCACCGCGCCCTTCCCTGCTGCCACCGCGTGAAGAGCCGGCCAAACCTGCTCCAACACCTAAAACAGAGCAGCCGGCAGAACAAAAAGAAGAGCCGGAACTGATCAAACGCGAGCGCCCCGCTTTACGCATTCTCGGCAAGATCGATCTCGATGCCAAAAAGAAAGCGCCTGCCCCGAAGGAGGAAGAACCGAAACCGGAACCTCCCAAACAGGAAGCGCCTGCTCCCGAGCCATCTGAAAAGCCCGAAGTGCCCGAAGTAAAACCCGTTGCACCCCCCGCTCCCGTAGCCAGGGAAGCAGCGGAGGAGCCTGTGGCGCCAAAAGAGAGCAAGGTGTCTGAAACGCCTGAAAAAGACCAGGCTCCGGCCGATGAGCCGCAGCAGGATCAGGAGTATTTCCGCGCCGACTCTCCAACGCTGCGCGGACTGAAAATTCTCGGCCGCATTAACCTCGAAAGCGAGAAAAAACCGGAAGAGGACAAATCCGGTCAGCGCGGTCCCCGCACCGGACAAGGCGGTCGCCAGCAAGACCGTGGCCCGCGTCGCGACGATCGTGGCGGCGGACAAGGGGGCAACCGCAACCCGCAGGGTGGCAACCGACAGGGGCCGCAAAGTGGCGCCAACCCGCAGTCGTCGTCGGCAGCCAACGACGCCAACAAACGCAAACGCAAACGCAAAAAAGTGCAACAGCCCATCACGGCAGCCTCTCTACAGGCTACCCTGAGCGGCAATCAGGGCGACAACAAGGGCCGCGGCCGCCGCGACGAACCCAAGGAGGTCTCCCAGAAAGAAATTGAAGATCAAATCCGCCAGACGATGGCGCGTATCGGCGCCGGCGCAAGCCGCAAACGCCAGAAAATGCGCCGCGACAAACGGGAAGGCATACGCGAACGGGCCGAAATGGCCGAAATGGCGCGAACTGAAGATGACAAGACACTCCAGGTAACGGAGTTTATTTCCGTTTCAGACCTCGCATCACTGATGAACGTCAAACCTGCCGATGTCATCAAAACCTGCATGAGCCTCGGCATTTTCGTCTCCATTAACCAGCGCCTCGATGCGGAAATTATTGAGGTGGTAGCTGGCGAGTTCGGTTACGAAGTGCAGTTTATCAGCGCCGAAGAGCAGGTGGAAGTGGAAGAAGAAGAGGTCGACGATCCGAAGGATCTTATGCCGCGCCAACCGATTGTTACGGTCATGGGCCACGTCGACCACGGTAAAACCTCCCTGCTCGACTATATCCGGAATGCCAACGTCGTGGAAGGCGAAGCGGGCGGTATCACCCAGCACATCGGCGCTTACGAAGTAAAAGTCGGCGACGATCAACACGAAATAACCTTCCTCGATACTCCGGGTCACGAAGCCTTTACCGCCATGCGCGCACGCGGCGCCAAAGTGACGGATATTGCGATTATCGTCATCTCTGCCGACGACAGCATCATGCCCCAGACGCGGGAAGCCATCAGCCACGCGCAGGCCGCAGGCGTTCCGATCATCTTTGCGATCAACAAGATCGATAAGGCCGGCGCCGATCCCGAACGCATCAAGAACGAACTGTCCCAAATGAACTTCCTCGTGGAAGAGTGGGGCGGCAAGTACCAGAGCCAGGATATCTCGGCCAAGAAAGGAACCAACGTAGACAAACTCCTTGAAAAGGTGCTGCTGGAGGCCGAGCTGCTCGAACTGAAGGCCAATCCGAGTCGCCGTGCCCTGGGTACTGTTCTGGAGGCTTCGCTCGACAAAGGCCGTGGATACGTCACCAAAATCCTTATCGAGAACGGCACCCTGCATGATAGCGATCCGATTATCGCCGGCGAGTTCTCCGGCAAGGTGAAAGCCATGTTCAACGAACGCGGCAAAAAAATCAAGGAAGCCGGTCCGGCTACACCCGTGCTCGTGCTCGGCCTTCCCGGTGCACCGCAGGCAGGTGAAAAAATAAAAGTGGCGGCATCGGAAGGTGAAGCCAAGGAAATCGCATCCAAACGCGCCCAGATTATTCGCGAACAGGCAACCCGCGCTTCCAAGCGTATCAGCCTCGAAGAAATCGGCCGCCGTCTGGCACTCGGCAACTTTAAAGAACTCAACCTCATCGTCAAAGGCGACGTGGACGGTTCCATCGAAGCCCTCAGCGACTCGCTCATCAAGCTCTCGATCGATAAGGTACAGGTCAACGTCATCCACAAGGCCGTCGGCCAGATCGTCGACAGCGACGTTATGCTTGCCTCCGCCTCCGACGCTATTATTATCGGCTTCCAGGTACGCCCCTCCATTACGGCGCGCAAACTGGCCGAGAAAGAAGGCGTGGAAATCAAACTCTATTCCATCATCTACGAAGCTATCGAGGAGGTCAAGGCCGCTATCGAAGGCATGTTGGAGCCTACCAAGGAAGAGGAGATCGTTGGCCAGGTGGAAGTGCGCGAGGTATACAAAATATCCAAAATCGGTACCGTGGCAGGTTGCTTCGTACTGGAAGGCAAAATCAGCCGCAACCACTACATCCGCCTTATCCGCGATGGTATCGTGGCCTATCCGGCCAATCCCGACCAGAAAGCCGAACTGGCCTCACTCAAGCGCTTCAAGGAAGATGCCAAGGAGGTCAAGGCCGGTCTCGAATGTGGCTTGACAATCCGCAATTTCAACGATATTAAAGTCGGCGACGTGGTTGAATCGTACATCATCAATGAGGTGAAAGCGACGTATAAGTGATAAGTGGTAAGTGGTAAGTGGTAAGTGGTAAGTGGTAAGTGGTAAGTGGTAACTGGTGTGTATGGTGTTGCAACCGGCTGTATTTGACAATGCCTCCGTTCCGGGATTCCCGGGCGGAGGCATTTTTTATGGTTCGGCGGACTCTTATGTCCGCCTTTATAGTGCTTTTTTTCTAAAACATACTGTATTTTTGACCAATCCTGATTCGTTTCTGCCCCCACTTCCCTCAACAATCAAACGTTCACCTATAAATTAGTATCAACATGAAAACAGTCAAATGTCTGGCGCTTCTTATGCTGTTCAGCATTATCAGTGCCGCCACGGTATTGGCCCAGTCGGCCGAACAAAACAAAGCCGCTATGATGAAGGCCTACGAAAACCTTAACAACAAGGATTTTGATGGCTTCAGTACTTTGCTGGCCGACGATTTTACCGAATATGCCGCCCCCGAACCGGTCAAAGGCAAGGGCCCGGCGATGGAAAGCCTGAAAGGATTCATGGCCGCTTTCCCGGACATGAAAATGGAGGTCCAGAAAATGGTGGCGGAAGGCAATACCGTAATGGTGCTGATTTCAGTCAGTGGCACCTGGAAAGGCGATATGATGGGCATGAAGGCTACTGGCAAATCGTTCAAAATGATCGATGTCGATATTGTTGAATTCAACGACGCAGGCAAAGCCACCGCACACTGGAGCGTTCAGGATCAGATGGTGATGATGAGCCAGGTTTCGAATTAACGAGCATTTTTTGGTGTAAAAAGGGCAGCGCAACGGGTATTTCCTGTTGCGCTGCTCTTTTACATGGTATGAGGATATGGCCGACATGGGTTGTCAAAAGCAATCATGGGTTCGTCATAAATCAATGCGGGTTCGCCATAAGTAATCGTGGGTTTGTCTTGTTGTAAACACCCGTCCGCTATACGGCGGGTCGTCGCGACGTTGCCCGCACCCGGATTTACAACAGGACAAGGGAACATTGGTGCGTTGCGCCTGCGCAGATCGGGCTCCTGCAAAAAGCTGACATCAATTACGGCTTCTCTTTCAGCCGCGTTATCCGATCTTTGGAGATTTGCTCATATCGTTTTCTCCGGTTGTCGTCATAATCGGAACCAGGCAGTTTGGCCAGACAATTGTTGCTCGCCTCAATAGCCAATGCACGCTCACCCGCCCATTCATAATACTCCGAAAGGCTGTCCCACGCGTTCGGGGAATCGGGAAACAATTCGGTTACCCATTTGAAGATGTCGAGCGCCTGCTGGCTTTTCTTGTTGTTCAATACATTATAGGCCGCCCGGTTGAGATCGCTTTCCCTAAAAAGCAGCCATCCCGGCTCTGTTTTGACGGCTTCCCCGTACACCTGCCTGGCCCAGGCCACATCGCCGGCCACCAGATTTTTAAAAAAGGTGCGACTGTCTGGCGGCACTGTTTTGCCCTGTTTTGCCAACACTGCTCCCAGTCCGTCGTAAAGTGCCGGCGCCGGCGCCGTGTTTTTTATCAGGAAACGAAAAATGGCTTCGCTTTCCGAAGGCCTGGAGTCGAGCAGATCCCCGGCGAGTGTGGTCATTTCACCCGAATAATACAGCGGTACGGAGCTGCCGGCTTCCGGCCGGTGTTTTTTCAGACTGGCCTCCAGACCCAGGTTCCGGACGTCGCGGATAAACGCCGTTTCGTTGACCTTGCCGGATTTGGGCTGCCATTTGTCGTACTCCATGTAAAAGGCCGTGGCGGCTGCCGTTGCTTCGCCTTTGATTTTTGCCACGACATGCAGCGCGCCGTCCGTCCCCGCCGACACGCCCGCAGTGGTGATTACCTGTCCGTTGTCTACAAACCGGGTATTGGCGAGCACTTTGGCAGTGGGCGTCAGTTTTTGCAAGGCGTCGAGGTATCCGTGGAAAGTCGTCACCTCTTTCCCGTCGAGCAAACCCGCCTTCGACAGCAGCCCCGCGCCGGTGCACACCGACATCATAATCTGGGTGGTTTTTGACCGTTCTTTTATCCAGTCGATCATTTTTTGCTCGTTCATCACGCTGCCGGTACCGCCGCCGGGAAACACGAGAATGTCGGTCGGGGACAGTCGTCAATCGAATATTGGGGGGTAATGGTGACAAAGCCCTGGCTCAAAACGGGCTCTTTTTTGAACGCCACCACAAAAGGCTCGAAACCATCGGTCGAACCAAACACCTCGGACGGGCCGCTAAAATCAAGGATTTCCACACCAGGGTATACAAAAATACCCACTGACAGTGGTTTTTCAGTCGATTGCGCTGTTAGCCGGGCCGCCCCAAAAAGAAAGCATGCGAGGACAACGATGTTCAGATTTCTATTCATAGCAACATTTTTTTAGTACCCTGCAAAAGTCCGTCTACTTTTATGTTTTACTAAAAATGCGACCGGCGAATAGGTTCAAATGCTTCCAATTGGACTCATTTGGAGAACCGGCCCGCCGTATCGAACAGCAGTATTGTTTTCAGAACATGAACCATCCGGGCATCCTCATCACCTTCCTTTTTTGGGCCGTACTTTCTGGCTGCGTTGTGCTGATCGGGGCCTTGAAAAACAACGGTGGCCAGGCGGGGGGATACGTTTGTCCGCCTTGCGGTTGCAGTCAACACGAGGTGATACACGATACGCCCGGCGTTTGTCTGGGCTGCGGAATGCCCCTGATCACCGTAGAAAGAAAACACAACAAATCATGGGAGGCCATTTTCGAAAGTTCTGAAACCAACTTTTACCACCACAAATTTTTTTACCCGGTCAATTTCCTGGCGCTGTTCATCGGGATTCTGGCGCTGTTCCGCTTCAAAAACGAACTTCCAACGGTGCTCTTTATCGTGTTTTTCGGGAGCCTCGTGCTGTATAGCTTCAAAAACCAACTTTACGGAATGCCTATTCGATGCACGCATCGAAGAAATGGGCCTTTTTTCCTATCTCTTTTTTATTGGCTACCGGCCCGGCTCTGTACCTCTATTTCAAAAAAATACTGACAGGGGATAACAACCTTACGGGAAATGACCGGCTTCATTTTTTGCCGGCAACAGTTGTTTTTCTGTTGAATGCCGGCGCCTTTTTCGGTTTCGAAAACTGGCGGCAAGTGGCCATGTACAATAATTTCGACCATTTTCCCGGGCTGGCGGAACAACTGACTTTTATCGGGAGCAGCGCGTACTACAGTTTTTCGATCGGGGCATTGCTCCGAAACAGCGCATACCCGGACCCGCGTTTCCAAAAATGGCAACGGCAATTGCGCATTTTTCTGGCAGCCGTGGCGCTTGGCCTGACGGTCATGATCCTGGGCAACTTTTTCTATTTCGACCTGATGTCGACCTGGCTCGACTACCATCCGGTTTGGCTGTTCATCGCTGTTTTCACCCTGTGGAGCATTTACTTTCTGGTGTTTGGAAAGGAGGTTATTTTTCAAAAAAAACCGGTCAGGGACAATCGCTTGCCGGACGCCAGGATATCGCAGTGGAAAGACGCCCTGGAGACCGTCATGCACCACCAAAAGCCCTATCTCAACCCCGACCTGAACCTTCAAATGCTTGCCCAAATGGTCGGTATCAAGGAAAAAGACCTTTCCGAGGTACTCAACATCGGCCTGGGAAAAAGTTTCCACGATTACATTAATCTTTACCGGATTGAAGCGGTAAAAAGGCTGCTTCTAAACCCGGAAAAACAGCACCTGACCAATTTTGCGATGGCGCAGGAGGCCGGTTTCAACTCCAAATCTGCCTTTTTCGGACTGTTTAAAAAGCACCTGGGCATGACGCCGGGTGCGTTCAAACGAAAAAATGAATCCGCTACAATTCCCTTTTCATTCCTTCCGAATCCCGACATTTGCCCCATGAACGCCATCCGCGAAACAAACTTCCAACTGCCCGGCCAAACGGCCTTTTACCGCGGCAAGGTCCGTGATGTGTACGCCGTACAACGCGGCGACGCAGCGTTGCTGGTTATGGTCGCCAGCGACCGCATTTCCGCTTTCGACCACATTCTGCCCCGCCCTATCCCCTGCAAAGGCGCCGTGCTCAACCAGATCGCTGCGCATTTTCTCAACGCAACCCGCGACATCTGCCCCAACTGGCTCCTCGACACGCCCGACCCCAACGTGGCCATCGGCCACCGCTGCGAGCCCGTTCGGGTGGAAATGGTGATCCGGGGCTACCTGGCCGGTCACGCAGCCCGCACCTATGCGTCGGGGTTGCGCACCCTCTGCGGCGTTGCCTTGCCCGATGGCTTGCGCGAGAACGACCGTTTCCCCACCCCCATCATTACGCCTACCACCAAGGCCGACGAAGGCCACGACGAGGATATTTCCAGGGAGGAAATTCTGCACCGCGGGATCGTCAGCCGCGAGGATTACGAGGAAATGGAAGCCTGCACCCGCGCCCTGTTTCGCCGGGGAACGGAAATGGCCGCCCAACAGGGCCTTATCCTCGTGGATACCAAGTACGAATTTGGCAAAAAAGACGGTCGTATCCTGCTGATGGATGAAATCCATACCCCCGACAGTTCCCGGTATTTCTACGCCGAAGGCTATGCCGAACGCCAGGCGCGCGGCGAAAAACAGCGCCAGCTGAGCAAGGAGTTTGTGCGCGAATGGCTGATTGCCAACGGATTTCAGGGAAAGGAAGGCCAGGCGATGCCCGAAATGCCAGATGCATTTGTGCAGGAGATCACCGACCGGTATGTCGAGCTATATGAAAAGGTGACGGGAAAGGCGTTTGTGAAAGACGAATCGTCCGACCTGCTGGGCCGCATCGAGCGGAATATACTCAGCGCGCTGCCTGCAACGCCTTGATCTGCGCAAACAACTCCGCTTCGTCGCCCGTTGCGTATTTCTTGTGCTGCCACACCAGCGTGCCGTTCTTGTCGAACAGAAATACCTGCGGCAGTCCGTTCAGTCCCCCGGGCAAGGTGGTTTTGAACGCGCGGGTATGATCCCAGTACACCTGGAAAGGCCAGTTTTTCTCCTGCACCAGGGTCTGCACCTTTGCAAAGCGTTCGGGAAAATCCATGGAGATGGCTACCAGGTTAAAGTCGGCCTCTTTTTGCCATTCCGCATAGTTTTTAGTGTACGCCGCGAGTTCGAGGTGGCAGGGCGGGCAGGTGGTCAGCCAGAAAGCCAGCACCGTGGGTTTGCCGGTTTTGAGCACCGCAGCGGAGTTCACCATAGTACTGTCCGGTTTGATCAGGCTGATATTGAAGGGGAAAGGCGAAGCGGGCTGCTCGTTCTGACCGAATGCCCGAAGGCAAAAAAACACTAAAAGCGCGGGAAAAAACCGGATTGTCATACAGGATATGGATTGTCTGAACAAAGGAAAAGAAATGTGCAGTTTTGTTCATATTCCGATGTGACGCCTGGAGGGTTTTAACGTCCCATTAACGGTTTTTAAGAAAATGGAGCAAGGCTTCATCTGTTTGTCGCTTTTTTCGTCTCTTTGCAGGTGATTTGTTTTTTAATTTATATCTAAACTACCTGCCCTGTGACGTCGAGCGCCGCGCGAAAGGCAAAAGATTATACCGACAGCGAACTCATTGCCCTTTATCTGCGGGATCAGAATACGATTTATTTTAATCATCTGTATCAGCGTTACAAAGGCAAGGTGTTCGCCAAATGCATTTCCATGCTGGCCGACGAAGGGCTTGCCCGCGACGCCACGCAGGATGTGTTTATCAAGGTATTGCTCAACCTTTCCAAGTTTACGGAGCAATCATCCTTTTCTACCTGGGTCTATTCGATTACGTACAACTATTGCATCGATATGATCCGGAAAAAGAAAAAAATACCGCTGATCTATACCGAAGACATCGGGAAGGTGAGCAAGGAACCCGAAGTGGACATACCGGATAGTGTGTTGCTGGAGATGAAGCAGGAACGCCTGGCCAAAGTACTCGAAAACCTTCCTCCTGGCGACAAGGCCATCCTGATGATGAAATACATCGATGATTTACAGATTAGGGATATCGGAGATATTTTGGGAAAGTCGGAGAGTGCCATTAAAATGCAGATCATGCGTGCCAAACACAAGGCGCAGTCCATCTACGACGACCTGTTCGCCAACGACCCGATCGAAACGTCCAATACCTGAAGTGCCACAACCAGAATTTAATCGGCTCAACACCGGCAATTGCCTATAGACAATAACATACACATTCACCGTCGCCCGAAAAGGCGGCAAAACATAATCCTTGATATGGCCAACAATTTCGAACAATGGCAGGGTGACTGGGAGGATAAAGTGCCCGAAGAAATCGGCCACAATATCCTGCACCAGGCCAACACCCTTTCCCACTTCGGCCGAGTGATCGAACTCTTCGTCCCAAATGCCTTGCAGACTGCCGCCCAACTGATCGGCGGGTCCAGTCCATCGGGCCCCAGACCCAGGCCCAACGGCGGGCGTTATTCGCCTCCTGTAATACCTCCCGGGCGACCGCCGGCGGGCGGCAGCGGAACGGCGAGGGAACAGCGGTTGCCTTCCGATCCCGAAACAACCTGATCCATATTTGTTGACAATCTTCCTTTACCATACTCCATGGATTTTTTTGACCAGTTGAAGAATGGGGTGTTTGCGGAATTGCTGGAGCGTTTTTCAGCGGCTATTCCGAAACTCACCTTCGCCCTCATCATATTGCTCGTCGGATGGCTCCTTGCCAAAACGGTCCGAAAAATCGTGCGCCGTGTGTTCGCAGGACTCGGCATCGACCGGCTTGCCGAACGCCTGAACGACATCGACCTGGTGCAACGCACCGGCATGCGCGTCGAAATATCGTCTGTGCTGGCACAAATGATCTATTTCGTGCTCATGCTGGGCTTTGTCATTTTTGCTACCGATGTACTGGAAATCCCTGCCATAACGACGATGGTGCGCGACCTGATCGACTACATGCCGGCACTGTTCTCCGCATTCGTACTGTTACTCATGGGCCTCTTCCTTGCCGATATCATCCGCGGGATCGTGCTGACCGCCTGCCAGTCCATGGGCCTCCCGTCGGCAAAAATGATCTCGACGGCCATCTTTTACTTCCTGTTTATTACCGTCGCCGTCAGCGCACTCGCACAGGCCAAGATCGACACAGGGTTCATCGCTTCCAATATTTCCATCATAATTGCAGCCCTCGCTTTTGCCTTTGCTTTCGGCTACGGACGCGCCTCGCGCGACCTGCTGGCCAACTACCTGGCCGGCAACTACAACCGCAACAAAATCCAGGTCGGCGACGATATCCGCATCATCGGTATGCGCGGCAAGGTGGTTCTGATCGACGCCACGTCGCTTACACTCCAGACTACCGACCGGGAAATCATCATTCCACTCGGTAAATTGACTTCTGAAAAGGTCGAAATTTTTTACCCCGACGCGCAGGACGACAGCCTGCTTGAACCCGGTGAGTAACGCCCCCTTTATTTCGTCACAAAACTCAGTTCTTTCATGAAATCATTACAAACACTGTTCATTTCCTTTTTGCTCTTTATTACTGCCAGTCTTTCCGCCCAGGAAGCCGGCGAAGGCCGGCTCAAGGAAGTCACCGGAATGATAAAAGCCGACAGCTTCGGCTGGACGATCGGTGGCGGTATAGGCCTTGATCTTTCGGGAATGGGACTGCTCAACCCAAAGGTAGGCTCCGGCGGCAACCGGATCGGTATCGGCGGTATCGGCACCCTGGTCGCCAAACGCAAGGAAGACAAGTGGTTTTGGGACAACGGACTGGCACTCCAACTGTCGGCCCAACGCCTCGGCAAAACCAGCGCCAACCAGGCCACCGGTTTCCAGAAAAACCTCGACGTGCTGCGCCTCACCTCCCGCTACGGCCATAAAATAAGCGGGGACAAGTGGTTTGCCGCCGCTGATTTTTTTGCCCAGACGTTGCTGCTTAAAACCTTTTCGAGCAATTACCTGTCGGCGATCAGTCCCACCGACCGCGTCGTGGCCAAATTTATCGCGCCCCTCCAGGTTACCTTCTCGCCGGGTATCGATTACAAACCCAACGACCACCTCTCGTTCTTTTATTCGCCCATCGGCGTACAATTGATCTATGTCGCCGACGACAGTATCGCCCGTACGGGCGTGCACGGCAACGATATTACCCGCGCTGCCGACGGCAGTATCACCGAGTACAAAAAGTCGTTTTTCGGCTTCGGGTCTGAATTTAAAGCCGCCTACAACAACAAATATTTCAACGGCAGACTGTCTGTCACCAATGGCCTGCGCCTGTTCTCCAACTACCTCGACGGCCCGCAAAATGTGGACGTACTCTTCAGCAACAACTTCAGCATCGTCATCTTCAAAGGGCTTTCGCTCGACCTGCTGGCCGAATATTTTTACGACAATGATGTGAAGGTGCAAAAAGACCTGAACGACGACGGTGTGTACGAAGTGATCGTCAATCCCGACGGCACCACCAGCGGCCCCGATCGCTTGGGCCGCGGCGGACAATGGACGGGCGCGTTCCTGCTGAAATACAGCATGATCTTCTAGACACATATTCCCATGAAAATCCTGATGGTTTGTCTCGGCAATATCTGCCGAAGCCCGCTGGCGGAAGGGATTATGCAACACAAGGCCAACGAGCTCGGGCTGGACTGGACAGTCGACAGCGCCGGTACCGGGTATTGGCATGTGGGTGATCTGCCCGACAACCGGTCCATCGCCATCGCCCGACAGTACGGGGTCGATATCACCGGCCAGCGCGCACGGCAGTTTACAGCTGCCGACTTCGAGCGTTTCGACAAAATATTTGTCATGGACACGCAGAACCTGCGCGATGTACTGCGCCACGCCGCAGGCGAGGCGCACTGGTCGAAAGTAGAACTGATCCTCAACCAGGTACACCCCGGGGAAAACCGAAGTGTACCCGACCCCTACTACGACGACAATGGCTTCGACCGGGTGTTTCGTATGCTCGACGAGGCCTGCGAAGCATTTATCCGTCAACAGGTATGACCAATGCGCTATTTCCTGACGCTCTCCTATCTCGGCACCCGGTACAGCGGCTGGCAAATTCAGCCCAATGCGCCGTCGGTACAGGAAACGCTGGAACAGGCGCTGTCGACCCTGCTGCGCAGAAATACGGAAATAACGGGCTGTGGACGTACGGATGCCGGCGTGCACGCCCGTTATTACGTGGCGCATTTTGACGCGGACGGCGCCTTGCCCAAAACTTTCCTGAACGGCGTCAACAGCATACTGCCACCCGATATTGCCATCCATGAGGCAAGGCCGGTGCATGCCGAAGCCCATGCCCGCTTCGATGCCTTCGAGCGAAGTTATGCCTACCATATCAGCCTGCGGAAAGACCCGTTTTCAACGGAAATGGCGTGGTTTTACCCCAACTACCGCGCCCTTGACCTTCAAAAATTGAAGGAAACGGCTGAACTGCTCCTCCATTATCAGGCCTTTTCCCCGTTTTGCAAAACTCATAGCGGCGTCGATAACTACGGCTGCGACCTGAAACGCGCATCCTGGGAAATACCTGAGGGCGCACACGAAATGATTTTTCACATCACAGCCAACCGTTTCCTGCGGGGAATGGTGCGCCTGATCGTTGGCGCCTGCATACAGGTCGCTACCGGCAAACTCGATTTGAACGATGTAAAACGGGCTCTGGACGAGCAGAAAACCCTGAAAAAAAGCCTGAGCGTACCACCGCACGGACTGTTTCTGACAGCTGTACATTATCCTTACTGAGCAAATTCATGGTAGTGCATGACCACCGTCATGCAGCAGGGCGTACGATCCCGGCATTTTTGTGCTGTTGACTTACTGACAGGCAGTCCGGCAGTCTCTTTAACCAGGGAGGAACTGTATGTCCGGCCCGCCTGATCGGCTCAATCGTACCGACTATGAAAAAAATCCTTGTTCCTGTCGATTTTTCCGACAACTCCAAACACGCTTTGCGCATAGGCGCCGCCATTGCCGTTAAATACGGCGCCCTGCTCGAAGTCATCCATGTCAATACAGCAATTGCCTATGCGCCTGCCATGCCGGAGTATCCGGGGCTGGGCTCATTCGACATGACGGAATACTACGACACTGTGGCCGACGAATTTCGCCAGTTAAAAAAGAATTGGTCGCCGACACCGCACTTGCCGGTCTTCAGATCGAAACAAGGGTGGAAGAAGGGCTGTTGTACAGCTCGCTGCGGCGCATCGCCGAAGAAGACGAGATCGGGCTGATCGTCATGGGCACCAAAGGCGCCAGCGGTGCACTGGAATTTTTTGTCGGCTCCAACACCGAAAAGGTTATCCGTACTGCTCCCTGCCCGGTACTGGCCATACCCGAAAAATCGGGCGATTTTAACCCAAAAACCGTGGTGCTGGCCACCACACTCGACGAGGATCAGTTTGCCGCGTTCCTGCAACTGACCGGTTGGCAAAAGCGCTGGCCCTTCAATGTCAAGATGTTGTACCTCAATAATCCCGGAATGTTCGGGTCGGACAAGGAGATCGAAGATGCTGCGGCCGGGTTTGCCAGGCGTTCGGGGCTGCACGATGTGACGAAGTACGGAAGCGGCGCTACCTTCAACGAAGAAGCGAGTATCGTGCAGTTTGCACAAAAGGAAGGCGCCGACCTGATCGTCATGGCCACCCACCAGCGCAAGGGCCTGTCGCACCTCCTGTTCGGCAGTCTGACAGAAGACACCGCCAATCATTCGCCCATCCCTGTGTTGAGCATACCGGTTAAATAACCATAAGAAAACGCCGTCGGCGAAACCCGTCGAGAGGGCGCAGAACAGGTGAAACGTTGTTTTTCAAAAGCGGTAGCGGTCAATGGCCGCTGCCGCTATTTCATTGTTTACAACAAGCGTCCTATTTTTGTGCAAACTTCGCACATGACCTTCTCTTCCAAACTCATAGAAAAGCCGTTGATGCCTTTGCCTCCCTGCCCGGTATTGGCCGTAAAACGGCGCTTCGGCTGGTTCTGCACCTGTTGAAACAGGATAAAAGCAGCACGGAGCAGTTTACCGCGGCATTGGTGGCCATGCGCGAAGGCATTCGGGATTGCCGGATCTGCCACAACCTGGCCGACAGCGAGGTATGCCATATCTGTGCCGATACGCGACGCGACCGCAGCCTCGTATGCGTGGTGGAAAATATCCGCGACCTGATGGCTATTGAAGATACCGGGCAGTACCGCGGACTGTACCACGTGCTCGGCGGCATCATTTCACCCATTGAGGGCGTCGGCCCCGGCGACCTGAACATCGACTCCCTGGCAGAGCGGGTGCAACAGGGCGAGATACGGGAAGTAATTATGGCCATCAGCCCGACTATCGAGGGTGAAACGACCATTTTCTACCTGTCCAAAAAACTGTCGCCGCTGGGTGTGCAGGTGAGCGCCATCGCACGCGGCGTGTCGTTCGGCGGCGACCTGGAGTATGCGGATGAACTGACGCTGGGGCGCTCTATTGTAGCGCGGGTACCGTATGCAGGGAGATAATCTTCAAACATATCATCATGTTCTGCTCGTTTGAAGGGCCGCTCCTCATTTTGCGTTTGTATGGAAAAGGATTTACGGTGCTTCCCGGTGATGCGGCATGGGAAACCTTTGCACCGCATTTTACCATTTACCCCAGTACACGGCAGATCATTGTTGCGGATATCGACCTGATACAGACGTCCTGCGGGTTCGGTGTACCGCTGTACGACTACGCGGGCGAGCGGATATACACTTTGACTGGGCGGAAAAAAAAGGCCCGGAAGGGCTTCGCGAATATGTCCGGGAAAAGAACCTGACAAGCCTGGACGGGCTGCCCACCAACCTGGGTTTAAAACGGTAAGTTTCGGAAAACGGCCTGTTGTGTCCGCAAATCAGGTGCACGTTTATGCCTGAATGGCGCAACCTTCACGCCTGATTCATCACTAAATTCTGATTTGCCATTCTTTTTTTGGCCTTCTCCAAATAATATTTTGTGCAAAAACGGCATTCCGGCGCAGAATACGATGTTAATGCCCTGATAATTGGTCGGTAATGATCGCAATCCGGTGCTGATATGTACCTTTGTACACTGAAATTCACCCGGATTTATGAAACAATCCTCGATTAAGTCTCCCGTATCCGTAAAAGGCGTAGGGCTGCATACGGGAAAAAAAGTAACGCTGACCTTCAAACCGGCGCCGGCCAACCACGGCTACCGCTTTCAACGTGTGGACTTGCCTGATCAACCGGTAGTCAATGCCGACGTCAAGCTGGTGGTATCGACCAACCGCGGCACCACGCTCCGCAGCGGCGAAGCACAGGTATCGACGGTGGAACATGTCCTCTCCGCATTGACCGGCCTGGGCATCGACAACGTGTTGATGGAGATCAACGGCCCTGAAATGCCCATTATGGACGGCACCTCAATGCCCTTTGTAGAGGCGCTGAAAAAATCCGGACGGGAGGAACTGGATGCCGAACGCGAATATTTCGAGATCACGGAACCGATATCATACAAGGACGAAATAACCGGCACCGAACTGCTGGCTTTGCCTTCCGACGAATTTGAGGCGACAGTTATGATCGATTTTAACTCGAAGGTGCTGGGGCAACAATTTGCGGCGCTTCACCGTATGGAAGAATATGTGGAAGAGATCGCTTCCTGCCGCACTTTCGTGTTTTTGCATGAGCTGGAGAAGTTGCTCGAAATAGGGCTGATCAAAGGCGGCGACCTCGACAACGCCATCGTAATCGCCGACCGGAAAATGGATCAGGCCGAGCTGGATGCCCTGGCTAAAAAACTGGGCAAGCAGAGCGTCAAGGTCGATTCGGAAGGCTTATTGAATACTGTCAAACTGCGTTTCCAGAACGAACCGGCGCGGCACAAACTGCTCGACGTGATCGGCGACCTGGCACTTATCGGAAAACCCATTCGCGGTAAAATAGTCGCCACTAAGCCCGGCCACACGGCAAACGTCGAATTTGCCAAGATACTGAAGAAACACCTGACTGAAAAAAGACGTTTACTCGGAATACCAAAATACGACCCCGATAAAGAACCCGTTTGTGATGTGATGCAGATCGCCAAGATGCTGCCGCACCGCTACCCGTTCCTGCTGGTTGATAAGGTCATAGAACTGAGCGACCATCACGTTGTCGGGGTGAAAAACGTTACGATGAATGAAGCTTTTTTCCAGGGCCATTTTCCCGACAACCCCGTATTTCCCGGGGTGCTGCAAATCGAGGCAATGGCGCAAACCGGAGGTATCCTCGCGCTGCATTCGGTAAGCGATCCTGGAAACTGGGATACCTATTTCCTGAAAATTGACAACACCAAGTTCAAAGCCAAAGTCGTCCCCGGCGACACTTTAATCCTGAAAATGGAACTTCTCGAACCCATCCGCCGCGGCATCGTTCATATGCTGGGCACGGCATATGTGGGCAGCAAACTCGTCTCGGAAGGCGAACTAACGGCCCAGATCGTGCGCAGAACGAAAGAAATTGCGGTTGACAATAATGGGAGTTGAGACAAACACAAACCGTGAGGGCGCAACGCCCTGTGCTTCAACCATTTTAATTCGATGAGCTACTCAAACGGCTTGCGGGTCATCCACTCCGACGCAAAGATCGGCAAAAACGTCAGTATCGGCCCTTTTACCGTTATTGAACAAGATGTTGTCATTGGCGATAATTCCCGGATCGACTCTGGCGTCCATATCTACAATGGCGCCCGGATCGGTGAAAACTGCCATCTTTTCCCGGGGTCGTCTATCAGCGCCTCCCCGCAAACAAAAAACATACTCGACGAAGCCACCACGCTCGAACTCGGCAACGGAACGGTCGTACGCGAATGTTGCACGCTCAACCGCGGCAACCTCGCCTTCGGCGGCCGTACCGTCATCGGCGAGAACTGCCTGCTCATGGCTTACGTCCACATCGCCCACGATTGTATCATTGGCGACAACTCAATACTGGCCAACAACGTCACCCTGGCGGGCCACATCGAGATCGGGAAATGGGCGACGCTCGGCGGGATGGTCGCCGTACACCAGTTTGTTCGCATCGGCGAACAGGTGATGATCGGAGGCGGCTCACTCGTACGCAAAGACGTACCGCCCTATGTCACCGCTGCCCGTGAACCGCTCTCGTACGCCGGTATCAATACCATCGGCCTGCGCCGCCGCGGGTTCAGCAACAGCGACATGCACCATATTGAAGACATCTATCGTGTCCTGTTTGTGCATGGCTTCAGTACGCGCAAGGCGCTGACGATCATTGAGGAGGAAATCGAGCCTTCACCTTACCGCACCCAGATCGTAACCTTTGTGCGCGATGCCAAACGCGGCCTGATGAAAGGTTTCCGTGCCATGAATGGCACCGGTAAAATAGCCGAGCCTGTACTGGACTAGACTGCCAATGACCATTAGCCTTGAAAATGCAGGTAAACGATTTCGCTTCGACTGGATATTCCGGGGGCTCAACCACCGTTTCCAATCCGGCGAACGCTGCGCTGTTCTCGGTCCCAACGGTTCCGGCAAATCGACCCTCCTGAAGGTACTGTCCGGCCACCTGTCTCTTTCCAAAGGGCAGGTGCAGTTTCAGTTTGAAGAAAAAAAGGTTGAACCCTACGCTGTGTACCGCCATATCAGTTATGCAGCGCCCTATATCGAACTGATAGAAGAGTTCACCCTCGAAGAGGCCCTGAAATTCCACGCCGGCCTCAAGCCCCTCCTGCCCGGGTTTACGGCTGCTCGCCTGTACGAACTGCTTGCCCTGCCCCGCGCCCGCGCCAAAGAGATCCGCTTTTTTTCTTCCGGTATGAAACAGCGGGTAAAACTCGCGCTCGCCATTTGCTCCGACACACCCGTGCTGCTGCTCGACGAGCCTGCAACCAACCTCGATGTCCAGGGCGTGGAATGGTATAAAAACCTCATCGCCGAATACGCAGCCGGCCGCCTCGTTGTGATCGCGTCCAACGATCCGCATGATGCGGCGTTTTGTCCGCTGCATTTGAGTATTATGGATTATAAATAATTCCTGCTTCCAGGCGGATGTATGACCAAGGGGCACATTGAAATTTTGTTGCAGGTATGTACGCCGGACTTCCAAGTCCGGCGCCTCCACCACGTTACAACGGACTTGGAAGTCCGTTGTATATACACACAGCCTATATTCGACGGTACGGAGGTCGTGTTCGCCTGGAAAATTAGGGATGACTCTCCTGTAAGCAAACGAGCGGCTCACTTTGCGTGAACCGCTCGCTAATAGGCTACAGCCTCTAAATGCTTACAGCGTTACCACATACGTCTGCCCGTTAATGGTCAGCGTAGCCTTGTTGTCGCAGGTACCATCGCCATAGTCGACACCCACGGCCAGACCGTTGATATCGAGCAGGCCTGTGCCGGCGCTCACCCAGAAGCAGTTGGCGGCTTTTACCAGCGGCGTCTGAATGGTCCAGTCCACCGTTTCGCCGTTGGTCAGCACTGCGTTGGCGCTGCCGGAGATGTCGTACACGTCGTCGTTATGGTCCCACCAGGTGGCAAACCCTGCCGTTTGGGTGAACGTTTCCGTGGCGTTGTAACCCAGGGTGTAGCCGTTGGCGTCAGCCGCTTGGATATTCTGAGCCAAAATGGTGAACACACCCGCACTCTGGGTGCTTTGGTTTTGTAAAACGATCTTGCCGGACAACTGTGCGCCGTCTTCCGTGTAGTTGTCGTATTCCACCGAAACTTCCGAGCCGGGTTCCCATATTTTGCCGAAACTCAGGATAACCTTGCCGGATTTAAACTTGCCGTCGTTGTCGGTGCAACCTGTGCCGAAATCGACCGTAATCACTTTCGGGAAGGCGTTGGGATCGAGCGGCGTGATGGTGAGCGTACCACAGCGGTCGTCAGCGCCCTGGCTGGCAAATCCGTCGGCCTCATCGGCGCCGCGCAGGGCAATGCCGAATGAAGAGGTAACGAGTTGTTGGCCGCGCAGCGCCTGTGCTGCCAGTTCAACATTAGGGTCGGCGACGGTGTTGTCGTTGTCTTTTTTACAGGCCGTAACGGTTGTCAGGATGAAGCCGGCCGTGAGCAGCAGGGCGGAAAAAACTTGCTTTTGCATAGTTGGATAATGAGTTGTGTTAAAAAAGATGAATCGATTGGGTGTATTCCAACTGTATCGCGGAATGGTATTCCGCGCCCCGGAATGGTATTGCACGCCCCGGAATGGTATTGCACGCCCCGGAATACCATTCCGGGTTACCGTTTGAGCCCCGGAATACCATTCCGGGTTACAAAATGCGATCGTTTGAAATACACCCAATCGGTTTGTGGTACTGCAAAGATCAGATGGCTGGGGATTCAGGGCAATTGACCTGGATCAAGAAATGGTTTTCCTACTGCGCAGGCGGCTTAGCGTTTCCGGGCGGATGCCCAAAAATGCGGCGATATGGCGCTGGGGAACGAGTTGCAATGCCTGGGGAAAACGCTCGGAGAAGTAGTGGTATTTCTCCCGCGCAGCGTTTAACTGATGGAACCGTGTGCGTTCGGCCATCAGCAGCATATATTCTTCTGTCATGCGCCGACCAATGGTATTCCAGGCCGGACTGGCAAAGTACAGCGCCTGCAAGTCGGCGTACGAAAGGGTGAGAAACGCGCAATTGGTCGTGCATTTCAGGTAAACTTCCGTCGGACAACGCTGAAAAAAACTGTTGATCTCCAGCACCATTTCGCCGGGCTGGGCGATCCAGGTCACCTGCTCCAGTTGCTGCTCCTCATCCACGCTGTCGTAATAGATAACGGCGCCCCGGTGCAGGAACCGGATGCAGTCGCTTACCTGACCCGGCTGCAGGAGCAGGTCGCCTTTGGCGCTGGTTTCCCAGCGGACGCAGTTTTGGAATAAATCCCAGTCCGCTGCTTCCAGCGGATACATATCCTGGATTTGATGGTGCAGATCGGACAGGGCTTCGGCGCGAAGATCGCCGGTTTCGGTCTCCCGGGGGAACGGTAGAAAGTGTTGTCTGGCCACGGAGGAAAGTCGGTTTGGTGATGTGAAAGATACAGGCCAGACGAATCTCCATCGGGCAGTGTTACGGGCAGGAATGTTTTGGTTGGGTTAAAAAAAGTTATGGTTTTGGGACATTTTTTAACGAAAAAGAGCCGTTTTGGAACGCAGGGATAGAATTGAACAGTGAATCGAACGAAACCTGCTCACATAACTTTAACGATGTGCGACGGATTTCCAAATCCGTCCAAGCCAGCTTCGACCCGGTGCCTTGCAAAGCCACCATAGTTTTGTCCCCATGGATGCGTAAACGATTGGGCATATTTATTTTTCCGGGGTCAGACCAGCAAGGTTTTGAAAACAGGTCTTAGACCGTCGGTAATATAGAGGCCGCATAATAAGAGACCCGGAGTTGGATTAACACCAAACTATTTTACTGATACCAACATTAAGCTCCGCAAATCGCGTTAATCGTGTCATAAAAACAACGCCTGAGTCGGTCTCTGCCGCCGTTTGCCGTAGCTTTGCCGTACAAAAAAGAACAAAACCATGCGCATCGCCCTTTTTCTGCTATTTCTGTTTGCCCTCAACGGAGCCGCCAAGGCCCAGCGCCTCGCCCATCACGATATTTTGCTTTTTTCCCTAAGTAAAAGCGCCGACAATACCTGGCAACCGGGCGCCCCGCGTTTTCTCACGGCCTTTAATCCAAAGGGATACAATAACCAGCCCTGCTTTTTCTCCGGCAACGAGTTATACCTCACCATCCAAACGCCTGATGACACGACCCAAACGGAAATTTGCGCTTTGGACCTTTCGCTGAAGACCCAAACACCTGTGACTGCAACGCCGGCCACCGCCGAATATTCACCGACGCTCATGCCAGGCGGGCGGCGTTTCTCTGTCGTACGGGTGGAAGAAGACGGCAGTCAGCGGCTCTGGTCCTTTCCCATCGACCGCTCCGACAATGGCCGACCGGAGTTTCCCGGCATTCAGGGCGTGGGATACCACTGCTGGCTGAGCGACACACTCGTGGCCTTTTTTATTGTAGGAGAAAACGGCGGCCAACACGTGCTGTATACTGTAGGCGCCAGGGCTCAGAAACTGCGGCGTATATCGGCCAATATTGGCCGCTGCCTCCGGCGACTACCCGACGGCAAACTGGCTTATGTGCAAAAAGCAACCGAACAAACCTGGTTCCTGAAAACCTACGACCCGCAAAAGCAGGCCTTCGAGATTATCGTTAAAATGCCCGCCGACAGCGAAGATTTCGCTGTTTTACCCGACGGCACCTACCTCTCGGGGCGCGGCGCCACCCTGTACCAGTTCAAACCCAGCGTCAACCTCGACTGGAAACAGGTGGCCGACCTGTCGGCTTATGGCATCAAAAATATCACACGCCTGGCAGTGAGCGGAGACGGGAAACTGGCGGTGGTGGTGGAGTGAGAAGGGGGCGCTAAAGAAACGAAGCCCGGCAGCAATGCGCTACCGGGCTTCGTTTTTATATCGCGGAATGTCTGATTGTGCGTCAACTCGTAACCTTTCAACCCGTAACCCGACAACCCATTTACCTATCAGGCTTTGACGGCGGTTCCTTTTGCTTTCTCGATCACCGCTTTGGCTACACTTTCAGGCGGCGGCGCGTAGTGACTGAATTCCATCGTCGAGGAAGCGCGGCCGGAGGTCAGGGTACGCAGTTGTGTCACATAACCGAACATCTCGGCCAGCGGCACTTCTGCCTGGATGGCAACAGCGCCGCCCATACGCGGCTCCTGGCCTTTCGGCATGCCGCGGCGGCGGTTGAGGTCGCCGATTACCGGACCGACGTATTCTTCAGGCGTGATGACTTCGAGTTTCATCATCGGCTCCATGATCTGGGGCTTGGTGGCCGGCGCTGCGGCGCGGAAGCCTTCCTTGGCACAGAGTTCGAAAGCGATCGGTTTGGAGTCGACGGCGTGCATCGATCCGTCCGTCACGCGCACCTTCATCGAGTCGATGTTGTAGCCGGCGAGGATACCGTTGCTCATCATCTGCGTGAAGCCGTCGATGATCGGTTTCTGGTAGTTCTTGTCGATGGCGCCGCCAACGATGCCCCATTCGAACTGAAGTTTTTTCTTGCCCGACTTGAAATCGTCGCTTTGCAAGAATTCTTCGTCGGCAGGGCCGAGTGTGAATTCCATATCGGCAAACAGACCCGAGCCACCCGTTTGTTTTTTCAAACGCTCGCGGTGCGAAGTCGTTTTAGTCAAGGCCTCTTTGTAGTTTACTTGCGGAGCGCCCTGGTTGCATTCTACTTTGAACTCGCGACGCAGGCGGTCGACGATGATCTCGAGGTGCAATTCACCCATACCGGAGATAACGGTCTGGTTGGTATCTTCGTCGTAACGAACGCGGAAGGTCGGGTCTTCTTCGGCGAGTTTCGCCAGCGACATACCGAGTTTGTCCAGGTCTTTCTGTGTTTTGGGTTCGACGGCCAGACCAATTACCGGCTCGGGGAACACCATGCTTTCCAGGATGATCGGATGCGCCACGTCGCAGAGCGTATCGCCCGTGCGGATGTCTTTAAAGCCCACGGCAGCAGCGATGTCGCCGGCTTCCACCGAGTCGATCGGGTTCTGCTTGTTGGCGTGCATCTGGTAGAGGCGGCTGATACGCTCTTTGTCGCTCGAACGCGTGTTGAGCACATAGGAGCCTGCATCCAGGCGACCTGAGTACACCCGGATAAAGCACAGGCGACCTACAAACGGGTCGGTAGCGATCTTGAACGCCAGTGCCGTAAACGGTTCGGTTACGGAAGGTTTGCGTTCCACCTCTTTGTCCGTTTTCGGGTCGATACCCTTAACGGCTTCGATGTCGATCGGAGCAGGCAGGTAGTAGCAGGCAGCGTCGAGGCAGGCCTGTACACCTTTATTTTTGAATGCGGAGCCGCACATGACCGGGGTCATTTTGAGGTCGCAAACGGCGGCACGAACAGCAGCGCGCATTTCATCCACGGTGATGCTGTCCGGATCGTCGAAGAATTTTTCGAGCAGGTTGTCGTCGTAGGAAGCCACTTCCTCAATGAGTATCTGGCGCTGTTCGGCAACCAGTTCTTTCAGGTCGTCGGGGATGGGTACCACGTCGTATGTCATACCCTGGTCGGCTTCGTTCCAGATGATGGCCTGGTTGGTCACGAGATCGACCACGCCTTTGAAGTTGTGCTCCGCGCCGATTGGCACCTGGAGTGGTACTGCGTTGGCGCCGAGTTTGGCCTTCATATCTTTTACCACCATCATAAAGTCGGAACCGGCGCGGTCCATCTTGTTGACGAAGGCGATACGCGGTACTTTATAGTTGTCGGCGAGGCGCCAGTTGGTTTCCGACTGCGGTTCAACACCGTCGACGGCCGAAAACAGGAACACCAGGCCATCGAGTACACGCAGCGAGCGGTTAACCTCTACGGTGAAGTCAACGTGACCGGGAGTATCGATGATATTGAAATCAAATTTCTGGCCTTCCACAGCCCAGGCGCATTTGGTAGCGGCAGAGGTAATGGTAATGCCGCGCTCCTGCTCCTGCTCCATCCAGTCCATAGTAGCAGCGCCCTCGTGTACTTCGCCAATTTTGTGTGTGACGCCGGTGTAAAAAAGAGCACGCTCCGTAAAGGTGGTTTTGCCGGCATCAATGTGTGCGGCGATACCGATATTTCGGGTAAACCGGAGGTCCGTTGCCATGACGTATAACAGTTGTTTGTATGAGCCCGCCGGAAAAAGCAGGCCGGTGAATGAATATTTTTTTCAAAATCTGGTGTTCAGACGCAACATCAGAACAAAGTATCGCTTTTGGGGCAAAAAATGTCTTACTGTTGAAAGTTAATTTGGGGTAATGCTGTTTGGCTTTTTAAATGTTTGGAAAAATAAAAGCACAGCCTCGATTTTCCATCTCCTTTAAAAGCCAATACCGCCGAAAATTGTCCCCGCCAAAGTCCGGGCGGGGTCAATTTCGACGGTAGGAATTTGACGGCGCTGCCGGGCCTTACGCTCTGAAATGCGCAAAAGCACGGTTTGCTTCTGCCATTTTGTGCGTGTCTTCGCGCTTTTTAACAGCGCTGCCTTCGCCTTTGCTCGCGGCAATTACTTCGGCAGCCAGTTTTTCGGCCATGCCTTTGCCGCTCCGGGCACGCGCATATTTGATCATCCACTTCATGCCGATGGAGATTTTCCGGTTGGCCGGCAACTCCGTCGGGATTTGAAAGGTTGCGCCACCGATACGGCGGCTGCGCACTTCCACTTGTGGCATTACATTGTTCAAGGCTTTTTTCCAGACTTGCAACTCGTCCTCGTTGGTGCGGCTTTTTACGATATCCAGTGCATCGTAAAAAATGCCAAATGCAACGCTCTTCTTGCCTTCCCACATCAGGTTATTAACGAAACGGGTAACCATCGTATCGCTATAGCGCGGATCGGGAGCCAATACTCGAGGTTTCGGTTTGTGCTTACGCATTTTTTATAATAATGATGAATGATGAATGATAAATGATGAATGCTTTTTTGATGGACGTTGAATCAATCCTGATTCATCATGCATCATTGGCCATTCATCATGAAGTAGTTATTTCTTCGGACGCTTGGTGCCGTAGCGGCTGCGGCTCTGCTTGCGGTTGACGACACCGGCGGTGTCGAGTGCGCCGCGCACAATAGTGTAGCGCACACCGGGCAGGTCTTTTACACGACCGCCGCGTACCAGTACAATAGAGTGCTCCTGCAGGTTGTGGCCTTCGCCCGGGATATAGGCGATCACCTCGATACTGTTGGTCAGACGCACTTTGGCAACTTTACGCAGCGCGGAGTTTGGCTTCTTGGGCGTGGTGGTATATACACGCGTACAAACGCCCCGGCGTTGCGGACAAGCGTTCAATGCGCGGCTTTTGCTTTTGTACTCGACCTTCTCGCGGCTGTTACGTACAAGTTGATTGATGGTAGGCATACCGTTTGTTTACTGTAAATTGTTGTAACTCGTTCAAAATCAATGGAAAAAGCGCTCACAAAATGAGGCTCCTCCAAAAGCGAACGCAAAGGTAACTCAAGAAGGGATAATTTTCCAAGAAGTGATTTAAATTTTCTCTGCACAGATCATCAGAAAAAATCTTTGAGCCGGGTTCCGATACCGAGGTGCACGACCCCGCCCGCCAGGTGGTATGCGGCATAACCGAGGTCGATACGGAAGCGGCTGACCTTGATGCCGATACCTCCGGAGAAGCCGGCAAGGCTGCGGTAGTTGCGCACGGAGAGTTCTTTCTTGCGCAGGTGGTTGTACCCGACCCGTATCCGGAACGATTCATTGCGGCCCAGCAGGAATTCACCGTTGAAGACCAGGTGCCGGAAAAAGTTGTCGACAGCGTTGTTGCCGCCCCCGGTTGTGCTTTGCGTGTCGCCGAGTTGCAGAATACCGTCGTCCTGCAAGTTGGGGTCATTGTGGCGGATATTCCACTGCTGCAAGTGGTGGGCGATAATGCTGAGCCGGAACGGCAGGTACCGCAGCTGTTTGCTGATGCCGACCTGAAGATCGAAGGGAAGGTCTTCGCGGACATCGTTGTACGACGACAGTTGAGCGCCGGCGTTGCGCACGACTACTGCAGCAATAAACCGGCTCGCCGTATCGGCATACATCAAACCGGCATCGGCGGCAAGGGCCGACGCCTTGTAGGTATCAAGCGTGGAAAGCCCGAGCCGGACGTTCAGACCGAGCGATATCCGGTCGGTCAGCGGCCTGGCGCCGCCTACGGTAAAAGCCGTTTCTGAAGCCTTTACCTTTCCGGTCACGGTTCCGTATTCATCCGCCTGGTTGATGTCGCCGTAGTTCATATACTGCAGACCACCGTGAAAGGTGAAGCCCAGTTTGGGCACGTTGTGCGCATAGGCAACATAACCGTGCTGGATATCGGTCAGGAAGACATTGTGCTGAAAGGTCAGCATGCCGTCCATCTGCGGGTTGAGCGCCGCGGGATTGACGGCTGCAAAGGCCAGGTCGTCGTCCTTTACGGCGGTCTGGGCGCCGCCAAGCGCCGTGATACGCGCCGAAGGCGAAAGGGTCATGAACTGGAATACCTGCTGCCCGCCCGTAATCTGGGCAGCCACCGGCTGGACCTGTAAAATAAAGGCAGACAAAAAGGCAAGACTGATTTTTCGTAGCATTGTATTCATGGTGCGATGGTTATGCGTGTGGGTCGGAGGGGTTTGGAGGAGGTGCAATCATTCTTTTTTCCAGCGGGTGAGGCAGACCCCGTCTTTGCAATCGGCAATGCGAACAAGCGTCCCGGTTTCGTCGTATTCCTTCAACTCACCCTGTTCCAGGGGGGCTTCTTCGCCCGGTGAATAGGCGCCTTCTGCGCTGATCTTGCCGTTTTCGTAATACTCCCAGAAAGGCCCGTCTTCTTCGTTGCCGCGCATGGTCACTTTTTCCTTCAGCATGCCGTTCGGGTAATAGGCCATGCTGAACCCCTGCATCATGCCGTCGACAAAATCCTGTTCGAGCAGCAGCGTACCATCTTCACTGTATTTCTGGTATTTCCCGTGGTAAACGCCCATGCGGTAGCGTTCGACGCTTTCGACCGAGCCGTCTTTGTAAAAGTATTTATGCTCACCATGGAGGGTATCGTGTGTGTAATGCGCCTCTTCGGCCAGGGCGCCATCCGGATCAAAACGCTGGTACAGCCCTTCTTTGGAAAAATCTTTTTTGTCGCGCTGCCAGCGTTCCAGACGGCCATCAGCGCCCTTGTTTTCCACCGTTTCTATGTTGTTTTCCTTGCAAAAGGTCTGCAACAACAACAGCACGGCGGCCGATAACATAAAGGCAAATGGTATTTTTCGCATGGAAATAACGGTTTGTCTCTGCAAACGCAAAGATTGACGTTAAAAGTCTCGGTTGGGCTGCCTGATGCAGTAAAAAAGTAGCAAGGGTGGTACAGGGCCTGGTTATGTGATTGACAGAGCCTTCCGCAGCTGTCCACTACCAGGCATTGAGCGCTTCCGGCTGTTCTTTATAGATATCCTTGACGGCTTCTACGAGCCAGTCGCCGCCGAACGTGACGGTATGATGGTGGGAAAAATAAATGATCCAGTCGAGGTTGGCATCGAATGCCGCGCCTTCATAGACGCCTTTGAAAATATCGGCTGCGGATATTTCAAAAATCCCCTCTTCGCAATCGAGCAGATAAAGCGGGGCTGTCGAATGCTTTCGGATCAGTCCGGCGACCTTTTGCATTTTATCGTCGGGCATGCCGTTCAGGAAGACAACCTTTGTGGGCGACGACTCGGTGAGGGGGTTCCAGAAATTGGAATCAAAATTCCATTTTTCTTTCAGCAGATGGCGAAGCCCGTTGGCCTCGTCGCCGCGAATACGCCTCCTGGCGTCGCCGTTCGGCACATACTCCGGCTGGAGGGGATCGCCGGGGAAAAGCGTGGGTATTTCACCGGCAATACTCCGGGCCGACTTTTCCACAATGCGGAACAGCGAGCGCAGGTATTCCGGCACATTGGGGTCAATAGGGATATGCACCTGTTTTTCCCGGCGACCGACGTGTATATCGAGCAGAAATTTGACCGGCGCGGCGGCGGCGATACTTTCTGCCGCTTCAAGGGCAAGATCGGCGTTGAAAACGGTATAGTAATAGAGGTAATTTCCGGAAAAACGCTCATTCCCGCGCGAAATCCCGTTGCAGGTCGAATCGAGCACCTCATGGACGGGATCAAGATAACCTGCACTCAGGTCGTCGTGCCACGGTGCAGCGGCCGGGTAGCCGGTCCAGCGGCGCATCTGGAAGTGCAGGGTGAGTACCTGGACATTCTGCGGAGCGGGCTTGTCATAGCCTTTTTCCTGCCATCTGGCGCCTGATTCCCGCAATACCGTATCTGCGTCCTTTCCTGACGGCACGGCAGAGACTGCGGTCAGGTCGGGCTTCTGGCCACAACAACCGGTCTCTGTGCGAAGTTTGCCTTCCGGCAGATACGTCAGTCGGACGTAGTGCCAGCGGTTTTCGCGGTGTTGATACAGGATTAAGCGATACGTGCTCACGGGGAAAAGGTATGAAATATTAATGCCGGAATATAAAGAAAAGTTCGTGCCAGTATTTTTTAACGATACATCAACGGCCCTCCAGGGATATTCCCGGGAAGGCCGTTGGTCCTGATGTTTTGTCTGGTTCGGTGGCGATAACCACTCAATTGATCACAATCTGCTCGGTGTACACCTTGTCGCCCTGGAGCACATGAACGATAATGGTGCCCTTTGCGTATTCCGAAAGGTCGAACTGTTGGCTGTAGTCGCCGCTGAAGGCATTGAGCTCTTCGCGGAACAACTGCCGGCCACCCAGGTCGAACAGGGAAACGATGGTTGCTACCGGCTCGCCCCTGAACTCAACTGTCAGTTGGCCCTGGGTCGGGTTGGGGTACGCGCGGAAAGCCTGGAGATTGAGTTTGCGATCAGCAGCAACGGGTTCTGTGTCCGGAGCAGTGTTCACCTTTGGGGCATCGCCTTCGGCGCCGCGGCGGATGGTGATAACATGGCGCTCGCGCAGGCGCTGACGCTCGTCGTCGCTCCAGTTCCAGATAAAGAACCGGCGACTGCTGTTGTCGCCGCCCTCGTCCGTATCGAACAGTTGCACGCGGCCGGAGTTGTCGCGACATGCTTTGAGGGTAGCCTCAATCACGTTGGTCTGGTTATCCCGCAGGTATTCCACGCTTACCTTATCGCCTGCCTTGAATTTGGCGATTGCATTCCAAAGCTCGCCGTGGCCCTGCACGCGTTGTCCGTTGATAGCGGTAATCAGGTCGCCCTCCTGCATTTGGGCCTCCCGGGCTGCACTTTCCGTCGTGAAGCTGGTAATTTCGGCTCCGCGCACTTCGGATCGTGTGCCGATACCCGTATAAACACCCAGGCAGGCCTCTTTATTCTGAAAATTGAGATCAAGATCATCGACCTTGATCTTTCCGGTGTTCCATTCGGCCCAGTTCCATGATTTTTGCTCACCCAGCGTGACGTCCACGTTGTTGCGTTTGCCTCCGCGTTCAAACACCACCTTAACTTTATCGCCCGGAGCCGTGTAGGCCATAAAATCGCTGATGTCTTCAAAATCGCGAATCTCCGCATCGTTGAGTTGGAAGATCACGTCGCCATCGAGCAATCCGGCCTTTTCGGCGCCGGAGTTCCTGGTAATACTGACGGCCACACCAGGCTCATCATCATTGTCGTCCTCATCAGACACCCCAAAAAAGCCTTTTGGTCCCTTGTCTTCGCTTTTAACGTCGTTGCGGGTAGTGAGCAGGGCCTCTGTTGTTGATTGTTTGCCATTGCGGCTGTAGGTGATCGATACCTTGTCGCCCGGTTTGGCATCGCGCATAAACCCGGTGAGATCACTCCAGCGGTTGGTTTTCTGGTCGTTGAGTTTCAGGATTTTGTCGTTGTGGCGCAGACCGGCCTTGTCGGCGGCAGAACCGCGAATAATTTCTACAACCAGACCCGGTTCGTCAGCGTCTTCATCGGAGTCTTCCTCGACGCCCAGAAAAGCCTTTTTACCGCTTCGGGGCGCTTCTGCCCGGTTGTAGTCATAGTTATAATCGTAGTCGTAATTGTAGTCATGGTTCAAGCCTTTTCCGGGTGAGCGTTTCAGAATAACGGTCTTTTCATCTTCCGTACCCTCTTCCACGAGCACATCAACCTGCACATTGTCGGAACTGTTCTCACTGAGATATTTGTCCAGGTCGAAATTCTCGGCGGCTTTGCCTTTTTTGACGATGATCTCGGTGGTTTCAGATCCGTCAGCGTCGACCGAACGCCTGGTAATGGTGACCTTCTTTTCTTGTGGTGAAGGGTTGTTTTCCTGGGATAATAGCGGTTCGACGATCCAGGGCATCAGGACGAACGCAGCGGATAGGATGGCACTGATTGTTTTCATAACCAGAGTAAAGTTGTTTTTGTCGTGACAGGAGGTGCCGGTTACAAGGGGCGCCGCATAGCAGACGGCTGATTTCAGGGGAAAGTTACTACGAAATATTTCGTAGTAACAAATACTGTTGCCAGTTTTAGCAAAGTTTTAACAAACGTCTGCAAAGACAACAGCGGTCAAACGAAGTTGCGCGTTATGGCCATAATCGCTAATGTTTTTCGACGGGTGGCGGCTATCATGCTGTGGAATGTGCCAAACTACCTCATATACTACTTTACTGACAACCAAACCCTACTCATGAAAATCATCTGTCAATCTTCAAAACGCCAATGGGCGCTGTCCATTTTTGCCGGTACGCTCACACTGATGAAGGGCAACGCAATATAATTTTAACATTTTTTCCAGGATGCCGCATTTTTACATACTTCGATTCGGGGAGTATGCGTTAAAGTGCAATGCCCCTGAAAAAACCCGATTCAATCCCCCTTTGGAACATCATCTAATCACACCGACCACAGACCGACTTTTATGGCAAGTGCAACTTACAAAATTCTGCTGGTGGAGGACGACCAAAACTTTGGCGACGTACTCCGTTCTTACCTTGAAATGCACGATTACGACGTGACGCTGGCAACCGACGGCGTGCTCGGCCTCGAGGCATTTAAAAAGAGCAATTTCGACCTTTGCGTCTTCGATGTCATGATGCCGCGCAAAGACGGCTTCACGCTCGCCCGTGAAATACGCGAACGCAATCAGGAGGTTCCCATCATTTTCCTGACCGCCAAAACCATGAAAGACGACGTCTTGCAGGGTTTTAAGATCGGAGCCGACGACTACATTTCCAAACCCTTCAACTCGGAAGAACTGTTGTACCGGATTCAGGCCGTGCTGAAACGACTGCATAAAAATGCCGATCCGCGCGACGAACAACGGGAATTTATCATAGGCAAATACCACTTCAACTACCCTGTGCGCATCCTGACTTATTCGGACGCCAAGCCGGGTGAAGAAAACCAGTGGAAATTGAGTCCCAAGGAAGCGGAATTACTCAAACTGTTCTGCAAATACATGAACGACGTGATGCCCCGCTCCGAAGCGCTTACCAAAATCTGGCACGAAGACAACTACTTCACCGCCCGTTCGATGGACGTGTTCGTGACTAAATTGCGCAAGTATCTGGCCAAAGACCAGGCCATCGAGATCGTTAATATCCACGGCAACGGTTTCCAGTTGCTCGTAAAGGATATGGCCGGCGGCACTGCCTGATCTGCACTCAACTAACTCATTATAGAGCCCGTACGCCAATTGTCCCCTCATTGGTCGTTCGGGCTCTTTTGTTTGTTACATTGCTGAATTGCTGCATTGTTACATTGTTGCATTGTTGGGGTGCTGTCTTCTTAAAAGACACACTTTTCGGCAGCATGGTTGAAGCGCCAAATTTCATACTTTCGCCAGTCCTCTTTAACACACCGGCAATGCAACAATCCAGCCATCCAACAATGTAACAATCCAGCCATGATCAGCCTCCAACGCTTCTTCCAGAAATACACCGGTTTTTTGCGCAATCTCAAAGCGGCATACGTGGTGAACAACCTGCTCCACACGGACCAGTTGCGGCAAAACCGTGAACTTTATCGCCGCTACGGACTGGATAAAAGTATTTACAGTCCCCTTGGCAGCCGCGACTTTGGTAAAAAACACCACCCCGACATTCCGTGGATCGATCAGCCCGACATCAAAGAGCGCCTGGAGCAAAGTCCTGAATTTCAGGCATTTGACGAATCGCTGAAACACAAGATTCGCCGCTTTATCGAAGATGGATTTATGATCCTGGAAGATTTTTTTCCGCAAACGGAAACGGAGGCGCTGAACCTGGAAGTGGAAGATCAAATTAAGGCCGGCAAAGCGGCCTACAATTATACCGGGCGAAAAATTTTCAACTTTTACGAGCACAGTCAACTGGCAAACGAGCGGTTTTTCCGGAATCCCGAACTGTTGCGCCTGCTTTCTTTCCTGCTTGGAAAGCCTGTTATCCCCTTCCAGTCGCTCAACTTCACGCTCGGCAGTGAACAACGCGCACATTCGGACTCCATCCACATGACGACCGAACCACAGGGCTACCTGATCGCCACCTGGATCGCGCTCGAGGACTGCACCCCAGAAAACGGTCCGCTGTTTTATTATCCCGGCAGCCACCGCCTCCCCTTCATCACCACGGAAGATTACAATTCGGGAAACACCGTGTTAACCATTGGGGAACACAGCAACCGTCGCTACGAAGACCATATTGCACAACTTATTGCAGCGCACAACCTGGAGCCGCGGCCTTTTCTCGCCAAACGCGGCGACGTGCTGATCTGGCACGCCAACCTGCTGCACGGCGGCAGTCCCATCGCCCGGCCGGGTGCGACGCGCAAGAGCATGGTTTGCCACTATTACGCCGAAGGGGTAATCTGCTATCACGAAATGTCGCAACGGCCGGCGTTGTTGAAGGGGCCTGAAGGGGTCTAACCCTTTTCACGCCACTGCCGGAATACGGTTTCCACCGCAGGGCCATTCCATTCCTGCTCTATATTGTCGAGGCTCAGGATGCGTTCGAAGAGCCGGTTCTGCGCGTCGTCTTCCTGCAAGGCAGTATGGTAGGGGGTATTGCTGAACGTCACCATCGAATAGACGGGCAAAAAATCGGGGTGTTTTTCGTGCAGGTAGGCTGCGATCTTTTTGCGGAGTAAAAACTTCGGATCGGCCACGAGGTCGCGCATTTCAACAAAGTTGCGTTGCGCAAGTTCGGCGATAGCGTTGCCATTGGGCTGATGCCTGCGGGCAAACTGCGGGATGATCGCCGACCAGTCGCCGCCGAGTTCGTCGTGCATGGCATCCAGTATGGTACAATCCTCAAAACCCGCGTTCATGCCCTGTCCGTAGAACGGCACGATGGCATGCGCCGCGTCGCCGATGAGCAGGATGCGGTTTTGCCACTGCCAGGGCGCACATTTTACCGTGACCAGCGAAGCGGTCGGATTCTCCCAAAAATCGGTGCGCAGCGTGGGCATGTGCGGCACGGCATCGGGAAAATAGCGGTTGAAAAAGGCATCGACGGCTGCATTGTCGGTCAGTTTTTCAAAAGATGTTTCGCCTTCAAAGGGCAAAAACAGGGTACAGGTGAAACTGCCGTCGGCATTGGGCAGCGCGATCAGCATGAAATTGCCGCGCGGCCAGATGTGCAACGCCGAAGGATCGAGGCGGTGTGCCCCGCCGGGGCCGGGCGGTATTGTCAGCTCCTTATACCCGTGTTCGAGGTAAAACTGGTTGTAGTTGAAGCGGTCTGTCTTCTGAATGGCGTAGCGGACGGCGCTGAATGCGCCGTCGGCAGCGAAAATAAGCGGCGCATCAACCGTTTTTATCTCATTGGTCTGCATATCCTCAAATGTGACGACCGGGTTGTTGAGGTCGACATCGACACAGCGGTGGTCGAAGAAGAACCGCACGTTTGGGAATTCGCCCGCGATACGCAGCAGTTCGAGGTTCAGCCCGCCGCGCGATACCGAGTAAATCGCTTCCCCGTCTTTGCCGTAGGGCTGGAAGGTAAGATCGCCGTTCACGGCGTGCATCATCCTGCCGGGCATGGGAATGGCTACATTCCTGATTTTATCCAGTATCCCGGCTTTTTCCACGGCCTTCCAACCGCGCTCGCTCATGGCGAGGTTGATGGAGCGGCCGCCCGAATACCCGGCGGCGCGCATATCGGGTCGGCGTTCGTACACTTCCACCTGGTAACCGCGTCGGGCGAGGAATACCGCCCACAGAGATCCGACCAGTCCGGCGCCGACGACGACCGCTTTTTGCTGTTTTGTATTGTTGTCCATGATCAATAATAAAATTTGGCCCGACAAAAGAATACAAACTACCGCTTTCGCAGGTAATCTTTTCCTAAACTTGCCCCCCGAACGCACACACCTTTCCCTACCATGAATACAACTTCCGGCTCCCGCAACCCCTACCTCCTCCCTTTCGCGCTGGTCTGCAGCCTTTTTTTTCTCTGGGGCATCGCCAACAGCCTCAACGGCTCACTGATCCGCCACTTCCAGTTTGCACTCGACCTGAAACGATGGCAGGCGGGCATTGTTGACTCCGCTTTTTATTTTGGGTACTTCGTCATGGCCATTCCGGCAGGCATATTCATGCGAAAATGGGGTTACAAGCGCGGCATTCTCGCCGGGCTGCTGCTGTATGCCTGCGGCGCACTGCTGTTTTACCCGGCGGCCGGCATCCGTGTCTATGCCTTTTTCCTGTTTGCGCTTTTTACCATCGCTTCGGGGCTGGCGTTTCTCGAAACGGCCGCCAATCTGTACGTCACGGTACTGGGCGATAAAAAAGACGCGGAATGGCGCATCAACTTTGCCCAGTCGTTCAACGGCATCAGTATCATACTGGGGCCGATCATCGGCAGCTTGTTCATTTTTTCCAAAAAGGAATACACCACAGCCATACTCGAAACGATGACGCCCGAGCAGATCGAGGCGGCCAGGGTACAGGAGGCGCTTTCCGTGCAGGGGCCGTACCTCGCTGTTGCGGTGATCGTAGCGGCTGTAGCCATATTATTTGCTTTTACAAAAATGCCGGAAGTGGGCCGGGAGGAAGAACTGGCCGAGGGCCGGGTGAGCATACCCGGACTGCTGGGTAAATACCGGCACCTGTCGCTGGGTGTGCTGGCCCAGTTTGCCAACGTAGGCGCCCAGGCCACGCTTTGGGGCTATTTTGTCGACTTCAAAATTGACTTTGCAAAAGATGAACACGTCGGTTTTGTGAATACCCTGTATCGCGTAACGGAAGGCATGACGCCCGATCAGATCGCCGGATTCCACGCTTCTTTTGCCCTGGTGCTCTTTATGGTCGGGCGGTTCCTGGGCACCTACCTCATGAGCCGAATTGAGCCCCGTGTGGTATTGTCCTGGTATTGCATCGCGTCGGTGGCGCTGGTGGCGCTTGCTTTCGCCACCGGAGGACTCACCGGCATCGTGTGCATCATGCTGACGTACTTTTGCCAGAGCATCATGTTCCCGACGATTTTTGCACTGGCCACAAAGGGTCTGCCGCCGGCGGAGAGCAAACTGGCCTCCTCACTCGTGATCATGGCCATCGTAGGCGGCGCCGTGATGCCGCCCATTGCAGGATTGCTGTCGCAGGCCGGCGGCATGAAAATGGCGCTGCTGGTACCCTTTGCGTGTTTTTCCTATGTGGTATTTTACGTGATGCGCGGCTACCGGCAATCTGCCGCATAATTCAATAAAAACCCATCCGCCTTAACTTTGCTTGATGAAACACTTCCTTTTTTTCACCTGCCTGGCGCTTCTGACCGCCTGCTCCGGCGGCAAAAAAAGTCTGAACGAAGGTTCCTGGACTTTGCAGCCTTTCAAAAAAACAGATGATTACAATCCCATACTCGAACCGGACCCTGCTGCCCGGTTTTATTGTCCGATACGAAAACAAAACCTCCAATGGGAGGAAAAAGACGTATTCAACCCCACTGCCGTGATAAAAGACGGCTGGGTCTGGATGCTCTACCGCGCGGAAGACAAGGTGGGGAAATATGCAGGCACCTCCCGCATCGGGCTGGCCAAAAGCCACGACGGGTTTGCTTTTCGCAAAAATGCAATCCCGGTGCTGTATCCGGATAACGACCCGATGAAAACCTTTGAATGGGAGGGCGGCTGCGAAGACCCGCGCGTGGTAAAACGCGACGACGGCCTCTACGTGATGATCTACACGGCCTACGACGGCCAAACGGCCCGCATGTGCCTGGCCACCTCGTCGACCCTGATGAGTTGGGAAAAACGCGGACTGGTACTGAGCGATAAAAAATACCGCGACCACTGGTCCAAATCGGGCGCTGTTGTTTGCGAACGCAAAGGCGATGATATTGTGGCGAAAAAAATCAACGGCAAGTACTACATGTACTGGGGCGACTCGGATATCTTTCTGGCCACATCAGACGATCTGATCACCTGGACACCGGTAGAGGACAAAAAAGGCAACCTGCAGCCGGTATTGCGCCCCCGTCCCGGATATTTCGACAGCAAACTGGTAGAACCCGGTCCTTTTGCCCTGCTCAGAAAGGAAGGTATTCTGCTCCTGTACAACAGCGCCAACGATGGCGACAAAGGCGATAAATCGCTCCCGAATATGACCTACTCTGTCGGGCAGGCGCTCTTTTCAGCGGACAAGCCGGGCAAAATGATCGCCCGGGCAAAACGCCATTTCCTGACGCCCGACCGGTCCTACGAAATCAGCGGGCAGGTGAACAACGTTTGTTTCCTCGAAGGCATGGTATGGTTTAAGGGGCGCTGGCTGTTGTACTACGGCACGGCGGATTCAAAGGTTGCAATGGCGGAGTGCGAAGGGGAGTAGGCATTCAGCATCACCACTTTTACCTCGGTGGGTCTTGGCGATATTTTTCCCCACTCTTCGAGCGCCCGCATTTTCGTATCGACGGAAGCGCTGCTTGCCTTCTGCTTCACTATCCTGATCATAGCCAACGTCATGCACCTGCGCGAGTCGCTGGGCAAGAAACGGGAGTGAAAAAACGAAGCGCCGGAGTAAACCCTATTTCCCGAAAAACTGATCGTACGGATTGTCCGGCTGTTGGGAAGGGTTGGCCCTGGGTTGGCCGGTGTCCTTTTCCGGCAAGTCCGGCCGAATGATGGGCTCATCGTCTTCCACAGTGCCTTTGGGATGGCTTTCCAACTCCTCAAATTCCACAAACTCGCCGTCGGCAGGTTTGCCGTAGGACTCCTGCGCCTTGCGCATATCCTCCATCTTATTGTATCCCAGCGCCTTCAAAAACAGGTACAGGGCAAATACAGGGAAAGCCACTACGGCAAGCGCTGCGGTAAACAGCGCACTTACGGGATTGGTTTCCAGGGTTTTCACCCAGTTTTTAAGGGTGTCGGCCACAGCCCGCCAGTTGATCAGGAGCGCCAAGGCAAACAATACCGGTGAAGCATAGTACAACACAATAAACATCCCCTTCAGGATATAGTAGGCTGCGACCAGCCCCAGAATGCCGAAGACCAGGCAGCCTATTCCTCCCCCGCCGGAAAAGCGGGCGGCGTATCCGCCTCTTCGTGAATCAAAAATCATCATGGTCAAAGTTTTGTATTTCCCAGCCCAAGAAGGGTGGAAAATTCGTCGAAGGTAACGGGCATTACCGACAAACGGCCGTTACGGACCAGGGCGAGCTGCTGCAGATCGGGGTGTTTTTTGATTTCTGCCAGCGAAACGGGCCGCTCGAACGGCTTTACAGGTTCCAGGTCTATAGCCGACCAATCGCCTTTTTCCGCACCAGGATCGGGGTAATGTTCTTTGGCCACCCGGGCAATGCCCACTATTTCCAGTCCGATATTCGAATGGTAATACAAACAAAGGTCACCCGCCTGCATGGCGCGCAGGTTGTTGCGCGCCTGGTAGTTGCGTACCCCGTCCCAGCGGGTACGGCCGTCTTTCTCCAGTTGTTCAAAACTATAAACGTCGGGTTCTGATTTCACAAGCCAGTATTGCATTTTCGGACCAGTTTTTATCAAAGGATTGTCTGTTGCGTTCCAGTATTGGCGATGCAGGGTGTACACAGACGCCGGCGCGTCAGATCGGGCGCATCAACCGTTTGCATCTTTCATCTTTAGCCGTGGATGGTAAAGATAAATGGTCTCCTTGAGGTACTCGGTGTCGAGATGGGTGTAAATTTCCGTGGTGGTGATGCTTTCATGCCCGAGCATGTCCTGAACGGCCTTGAGGTCGGCGCCGCCTTCTACAAGATGTGTGGCAAACGAATGCCGGAAGGTATGGGGGCTTATTTTTTTGGTGATCCCCGCTTTTTCGGCGAGTTCCCTGATGATATAGAACACCATAACACGGGTCATGCGCGCGCCGTTGCGGTTCAGAAATACGTAGTTTTCATGGCCGGGGCGAATTTTCATCCCATTGCGCACGTGATCCATGTACATGCCGGTATACTTTACTGCTTCCGCTCCGACAGGTACCAGCCGCTCCTTGTCGTTTTTTCCCAGCACTTTGACAAAACCCGCTGCGGCGTAAAAATTGGTGACCCTGAGGTTAATCAGTTCGCTGACACGCAGTCCGCAGGCATACAACACCTCCACCATGGCCCGGTTGCGCACGCCGAGGGGCTCTGACAGATCGATCAGGGCAAGCATCGACTGTATCTCGTGCACGGACAAGACCTCAGGAATATGGCGGCGCAGGCGCGGGCTGTCGAGCAGTTCCGTCGGATCGTCGTCGATCATATCCTCTACCAACAAAAACTTGTAAAAAGCGCGCAATCCCGAGATCAGTCGCGCCTGGGAGCTGGCTTCCAGGCCCAGCCTGTTGATCCACAGGATGAAGTCTGCCAGGTCCTTTTGCCGCACAGCCAGCGGCGGAACCTGCCGGTTCTCCAGTTCGAGGTAGCGGACAAAGCGCCCCACGTCGTTCAGATACGCCTCAATGGTATTCGGACTGAACGAACGCTCAAGCAACATGTATGCGCGGAACGCGTCTAATGCATTTGGCCAGTTCACGGCGCAAAGGTTTACATTTCGTCCGGATGGCAGCGCAAAATCTTTACCGTTGTCGTTAAACCGAGGTTAAACATCCGCCCGAAACGCTCAGACGGACATACTTTTGGCCCGGAAAAACGTTTATAGCCGGAGTTTGGCTGTCCAAACTCAATTGCATTACCCAAACACCGGCACTGCCCGTGGCAGTTAGCCAACCGTATCACACATGAACGCTCAGCGTATCCGCCTCATTATCGGCCTGATGACCGTCGCACTTGTCGGTATTATCTGCTTGCAGATATACTGGTTCGACTGGAATATCCGGCTGAACGAGGAGCAATTCGATAAAAACGTATATGCCGCGCTCAATCGCGTTGCGGGCAAACTGCAATTTCTGGAAACGTCTTCGGCTATAAAAGCCATGAACAGGGCGCGCGACGAATCGGGCAATGTACGCCGGGCTTCTCAATACCTCGAAAACGGGTACGCCGCCCGTTCGCTGGAGAATATGACTTCATCCACCGGCGACGGGCAGAGTTTTGAGGATAATGTGATCATGTGGGAAACCATGAAAGTGGTGGAGTTGCTCGATTCAAAACCACTGGCCGAGCGCATCCAGCTCGACCTGCTTGCCAAAGCGGTGCAGGATGAAATATCGAGCCGGGGCATTAATGCGGCGTACCAGTACGGCGTGTATTCCAAAGCGCGCAACAGCTATGTCATCGTAAACGACCACTATGTGGTGGAAGACAGCGGTCCGCAAATCACACACGGCGGGGCGCCCACGCTGTACAACTCGCCGTATAAGGTCTCCCTTTTTACCCAGGATATGGAGTCGCCCGGTTATTTGTCGCTGTATTTCCCCAGCCGGACCAGCCTGGTGCTCGGATCGGTGATCAAAACGCTGGTGCTTTCCATAATATTCACCGGGATCATCCTGTTCTGCTTCTGGTACACGATCCAGGTTATTTACCGCCAGAAGCAATTGTCGGAGATGAAGAACGACTTCATCAACAATATGACCCATGAGTTCAAGACGCCGATTGCCACCATCAGCCTTGCCGCCGACAGCATCGGCAGCCCGATGATTATGAGCCATCCCGACAAGATCAAGCGCTTTGTCGACATCATTCGCCAGGAAAACCGGCGGATGAACAGCCAGGTAGAACGCGTGCTCCAGATGGCATTGATCGATAAGAAAGACTTCCAGATTAGTGTTGAAGACATGAACCTCCACGAGGTGATCCAGCAGGCTGTAGATAATTTCAGTCTGCAGGTGGAAAAACGGAATGGCGTGCTGCACACCGATCTTCAGGCGGAGCGCCCCGTTATTGAAGGCGATGCCACCCACATTGCCAGCATCATCCACAACCTGCTCGACAACGCCAACAAATACAGTCCCGACAAGCCCGACATCACCATCGCCACGCGCGATGTACCCAACGGCGTTGAAATAACGGTTACGGACAAGGGCGTCGGCATTGGCAAAGAGGCGCGCAAACACATCTTCGACAAGTTCTACCGCGTGCATACCGGAAATATCCACGACGTCAAAGGGTTCGGGCTCGGGTTGAGTTATGTCAAGGCTATTGTGACCGCTCACAAGGGTCTGGTAGACGTGAAAAGCGAGCCGGGAAAAGGCAGCAGTTTTACCCTGATGTTTCCGAAACACGTCGGCGCCTGATCATTTCCCGAAGGCAAACAGGTTGATCCGGAACAGTTGATGCCCACCTGTGGCCGGCTGATGAAATACAGGCAGCCGTTTCAGTAAAATACCGCGTTTGCAAAAAGGACTTTCCCTTCCTCCCAGAAGCACCGGAACAGCGGGTTATCGGCAAAAAAGATAGCCTGGCCGCGGCCCATCCGCTGTACACTGGCAATGGGTGTTTTTTTCAGGTTGGGCTTGACGCGGCTGCCAATAAAGCCGTAGGACTGAAACCCTTCTTCCAGGTAGATGGCAGCGCTGGCCTTTTCGGGCATTTGATACACGGTGTTGCTTGTTTTCAGCGAAAAATAGTAGTCGGACAAGCCGAACGCCAGCGGATGGGTATCGTCGACCTTAGCCTTGACGATAGCGCCGGGCAACTGGTCGCTGATGTTTTCCCTTTCCCGCTGCCGGTATGGCTTGGGTGCGGCGGTCGAGTCTTTTTTGGGTTCTTCTTTTATCTTCAGGTCGAAGTCGTCTTTTCCGGCAAATGCCTTGGTTGAACCTTCGAAAGTGATCAGCTTGCCGCCGTTTTTCACCCAGTCTTCCACAATTTTCAGTTGGGTGTCTGTAAGGTTGTATGAGCCGTCCGGAAAGATCAGCGTATTGAATTCTCCGAGTTTGGCCCGCGGGAGTTTGTCCAGCGAAACAGGCGTGACGGGATACCGAAGGTCTTGCTCGAAGTAGTACCAGGTGTGCCCGAAGGAGTTATCGTCCACATCGTCGCCATATACCACCGCTACACTGGGTTTGGCTACGGCGGTAAAAGCATCCGAGCCGAGGTCGTTGCCGTGGCCCGAGTATCCGGTAAAAACGGGGTGCAAGGCCACGTTGGCCTGAGTCGCAGCATCCATCACGATCCGGTCGAGTTCGGCAGGCGTGATATTTCGGTTGTCGGCGCGGTTGATGACATAGGCGCCGGCGGCAAATTGCTGATCGGCGATATCGAATGGTTTGGTCGCCGTGCGCACCTTAACGCCTTTTTGGAGCACCGCTCCCACGAACACAGCCTCTGCCATTGACCTGCGGTGCACGCACCAGGCATACGGCGAGGCCGCCAGTTTGATCTCCTGGGCTTTGAATGCCTGGTATGTTTTCTTCGGCTCCAGCCGCTCCTTCAGGGCATAGGCATCAAGCCCGTAGGCGAATGGCAATGCCCAGGCGGTGATATCGTAGGTAAGTGAATCGCTCAGGTGCGGTTCCGGCTCAAACAACACTTCCAGTAATACGGATTTGGGCTGGTAGGCGCTGATCACGACATCGTTGGGATTGATGGACACGCTGGTTTCCCTGCCGCCGGCATAGTCGAATGCCTTCACGCCAGAGAGTCCCGCTCCTACCTTGCCGTAGCGGATATGATGGCGGTCGAGCAGCCGGCACAGCGCATTTACCTTGTTGGGATCGTTCTTTTCCCGGATTACAAATGCCTTGTATTGTCCGGGCGGCGCGGCTGCGGCGCGGCTGTAGTAATTCCGGAAATTCTCGACGATAGTTGCCGCGTTGCGGCTGCCCATCTCGATCGTGGAAATGCTGGTGGTCAGGTGGTGCAGGATGCGGTCGTGGAGGGTGAGCGTATCGCCGTAACCATTGACGATTGCGCGCCCCGCCATGGAATGGCCTGCCTGTTCATAGGTCATGCCGATCGCGCCGCTGAACATGGGGTATGTATCGCCATAGGAAGGATAAAACAGGTCGAATGTTTCGCGGGTAAAATACAGCCAGCCGTTGTTGTCGAAATACCGGGCGTGGTTCTCGCCAATCTGCGTCTGGAATTCGCGTTGCCACGGCGTAATGTAGTCGTGCATGGGCTCTGCCGCCGGTGCGAAGTAATAGGGGTTGTCGACATACTGCTCGTGCAAATCGGCGTGCACATGGGGCATCCACTGCTGGTAAACGACGAGCCGTTGCTGCGTTTCCGCCTGTGTGGCCCATGCCCAGTCGCGGTTGAGATCAAAATAGTAGTGGTTGCTGCGTCCGCCGGGCCAGGGTTCTCTGTGCTCCCGGCTGTCGGGGTTGGTGTTTTTGAGCAGGTTGCTGGCGCTGCGATACCAGTGCGTGTAGCGGTCGTAGCCGTCGGGGTTGAGCGAAGGATCGACAATAACGACGGTGTTCCGGAGCCATCCCTTCAGTTTTTCATCCGTCTGGCCGGCAAGTTGGTAGGCGAGCCGCATGCTGCATTCCGAGCCGGAAGGTTCGTTGCCGTGCACGCTCATGCTGAGCCAGACAATGGCCACAGGATCAGAGGCGTCGGGTTGCCCGTCGGCCAGTCCGGCGAGGCGCAGGTTGTTCAGCCTGATCTGCTCCAGCCGTGCCAAGTTCTCCGGGGAGGCGAAAATGGCGATTTGCAGGGGGCGCGCCTCGTTCGTTTTGCCGTACTTCTCCAGCCGCATGGTTGTGGGGGCGTTGGCGGCGAGGTACTCAAAGTAGGCGTTCAGCCAATGGTGCGGGTAAATTGTTCACCCAGGTGGTGCGGCAAAAATTCGTCGGGCGACTGGAGGTATTCTGGCTGAAAACCGGGACTGTAAAAAACAGAAAAGCCGGAAGGAGAAGCGAGCGGAAAGCGTTCATCCGGGAGTGGTGCGTTTGTCAGTGATAAGATGGACAGCAAACTTCCGTGATTTTTCGGAAAAAACGATTTTTTTACGCAAAAGTGTCGGACAGGTTATTTCAAACATCATAGATTGGGTTGATGGAAGTCATGGGGGCGCGACAGCGAACCGGCGAATTTTGCTACAGAGTCCCGTGGTTATTTGGCCACGGCGATAAGCGGGATACGACGCAGGTTTTTGTAGGAGGGTAGTCGTGGTATTCAATATTCGCAAACAACATCAAACGATCTACTATGCATTATTCAGCCGAAATACTCATCAAACGCCAGCAGGTTATTGACGTGATCAACCAGTTGTTTATCCAGACCGACAACCGGAACTGGCTTATTGTGGAAAAATGCTTTGCAACCCAGGTTCAAATGGATATGAGTTCGCTGTCGGGCCGCGAACCGGAAATGCTGACCCCGCAGGAGATCACGGCGCGGTGGGAGGAAGGATTCCGCGACTTGAAGGCCATTCACCACCAGGTGGGCAACTTTGTCGTGGACGTCCATGGCGACGACCATGCCCATGCCTTCTGCTACGGCACCGCCTTTCCATTACAAACCCCTTGATTCAGGGCGAAATACAAGGACCTTTGTAGGCTCCTACGAGTTCAACCTCGAACGGGGCATAGACGATGTGTGGCGCATCACGTCGTTCTGGTTCGACTGCAAGTTTGTGGATGGCAATGCGGACTTGATGTAATTATTGTTCCTTAGTCCGAAAAGAAGCGTCTGGATAATATTAAATGGAAAAACTGACCCCAAACTAATAACTGCTTATCCGTCAAAAAAATGAATACATTTAAATTATATGACCGCGTCGTATTAACTAAGGACCTTTCCGGGTCTGTCTTGAAAAATGGTGATGTTGGCACAATAGTCGAAGTATATGATGATGTTGCCTATGAGATAGAGTTCTTCGCGCTGGACGGCACAACCTTGGCTGTAAAAACTGTTGCGGCAAATTTGATTAAACCCGTCACAGGAAATATGGTAATGCATATCAGGGACTGGTATCCTGACAATTTTCACAACGTCTTCAAATACGCCACCAGGGCCTTCCGGTCGGCTACCGATAAAGCATCTCCGAAGGTATGCCCGCCGTTGCCATAGCCGGGCAGGGTCGTGTCGTAGGTTTCGGCATCCGTTTTGGAGGCCGGTGTCGAATACAGCCAGCCTACCTTTTCCTTGTCGTAATTGACTTCTGTGTTTTCAAAAACACGTTTCCAGTATTTTGGTCGCTGCGGGCTGTTCAGCAGGTCTTCCAGTGTGGGTACAGATCCATTGTGCAGGTAAGGCGCCGTAGCCCAGATACCGTCGAGGGGAGGCGCCACATAGCCGCTGTTGGGCAGGAGTTGGCCTTTGTTGGGCGCTTCGGCATACCAGCTGCCGTTGTACCAGTTGTGGTATTGGGGGGAGGTCTGGTAGGTTTGCGAGAGCAGCGGATCGGTACCGACCGTGGGCAGATCGACAAGCAGGTTGGGATATGTTTCAGCGCCGTCGTCGTATTTACCGTGGCATTTGCTGCAATTTTTTTCAAAAACCATCTTGCCTTCTGCTACCAGCGTCTGGTCGACGGTGTAGGGATACGCCGGGGCTTCGAGGGTGCGTATCCAGGCCATCAGATCGGGGAAGCGGTTGTCGATGCGGCGTGCCTCGGCGCTGTCGAGCATAGTGAGCATGCCTGAAGCGGCAGACAGGCGCGCGAAATCACCCCTGCCGAGGCCATTGTAGTACAGGGCATTTTTCTTTTTCATCAGCCACCATGCCGGCACATCGGTGGGCACGGCCTCGAGCGGGACACTGAACTGCTGGTCGTCGATCCAGGTAAGGTCGTCGGTACGGCGATGTGCAGAAAGGGTGGCGAAAATTTTATCGGCAGGATTGACGCCGCGGGTTTTGGTCAGTATATAGGGCCCGATGGCCTTGTAGGCGCGGCTGGCGGGGTAATAAGCGGCCCATTCCGGGGAGTTGTCGCCGTAGATGAACTTTACCGCCAGGTCGGCCGACTGGAACATGGCAGCCTGGTCTGTGGTATAGTCGTAAGTATTGCTGCCCAGGCCGACAAGGATTTGACCGTTCAGGCGTTCGGCATGGCAGGTGAGGCAGGTTGGCGCCACCACTTTTACTCCGTTTGAGGCGTTCACCACGTTGAAGCGGAACGCAATCCCGTCCGCGTCGCCCGTGCGGTCGAGGTCGTCGGGACTGTTGCCGCCAAACACCTGTTTGAACACCGCAAGGGGCACACCGCTGCTGATAAAATCGCCGTAGATCAGGTAATTATAGCCCGCTACAGGGTCGCCGTTGCGCTGGGGTGAAGGCTCCAGAAATGTCGTACCCGGCGGCAAGACGGGAGGATCAACCATATTGGAAGGCATCTCGTTGCGGCAGTTGGCGAGTACGATTACCAGGGCAGCCAGGGAGCAGACGACAGAGCAGGTTGTTTTTGACATCAGAAGTAATTTTTGCGCAGTAAAAGTAGGAAAGGCCGGCTACATTTGCCCAAACCTTTGGGTATGGAAAAGATCACAATGATGGAATGTGTCGGCCAACCAGCAGTACGTGAAACTGAAAACGACGACCGGCCATGATAGCCCTGACTGCCTTTTTCGGCCGCCTGCACCTCCTGTTGTTGCACCTGCCCATAGGGTTCCTGGTACTCGCAGGTATATTGGCCGTAGCTTCCCGCCTGGGAAAAAAGGATGAATTCCGGTCTGCCCTGCACCTTACAGCGCTGGTGGCAGCACTGTTGGCTGCAGCAGCGGCTGGCTGCGGCTGGCTGTTGGCACAGGACGGATCATACGACGAAGCGCTGCTGCAACGCCACCAATGGCTCGGATTCGTGTCGGCAACGCTGGCCATAATCACCTGGCTGCTGCGCCACACTAAATGGTTCCATGCGGCCATATTTGTCACTTTGGGGGCGGTTTCGCTTGCCGGGCATTTTGGCGGCTCGCTCACCCACGGCGAGGGCTACCTGACCGAACCGCTGCACGACAATGCAGATCAGGGCGATGCGATGCCGAAAGACTTGTCCGGCTTGACGGCCTATGAGGCCCGCATCCGGCCCATACTCGAAAAGCGGTGCACGGGCTGCCACAACCCGAATAAAAAGAAAGGCGATTTGCTGCTTGACAGCCCGGAGGGCTTGATGTCGGGCGGTAAAAACGGCCCCGTGCTCGTGCCCGGCCATCCGGATTCCAGCGCGCTCTACCTGCGCATCACCCTGCCTGCCCACGATGAAGACCGCATGCCTCCAAAGGGCAAAAAAGCGCTTTACGTCGGAAATTGCGCTGATCGGTCAATGGATCGAGCTTGGCGCAAGTTTTTCCCTGCCCGCAGACGCACTGGAAGTGCCGGAAAGTGCAGGCATACCGGCGTTCCCGCCTGTTCAGGTGGAGGCTGCCGACGCCAATGTGATCGGCCTGCTTCTGAAAAACCAGGTGTATGTCACCCGGCTGGGGCAGGATATTCCCTGGCTCTCGGTATCGCTGACCGGGAGAAAAAACCTCGACGCTGCCTGTGTTCAACTGTTGAAAAAGGTAAAATCGCAGGTGGCACACCTCGACCTGGGCCATTCCAACGCAGACGACGTCCTGCTTTCCGCACTCCGGGACATGCCCAACCTGACACGTGTCAGCCTGTCGAATACCCCGGTCACCAATGCCGGATTGAAAAACCTGTCCGGCCTGAAATACCTCAACTACCTGAACATCACCAACACCATGGTCGACGACGGCGCCGTGGAAACCCTGTGCGCCTTGCCCGCTTTGCAAAGCCTTTTTGTTTGGAAAAGCGGGATGACAGATGCCGGACTGGAACAAATAAAAAGCCGGAATCCCGGGTTGCAAATCGACAAAGGCGCTGCGCCGGATTCGAGCACAACAATGCTGCAACTGCGCGCCCCCAAACTGCTGTACAGCCGGAATATTTTCGAAGATACGGTACAGGTGATGCTGGACTTCCCTTTCAAAAACGTCGGTTTGTTCTACACCCTGGACCAGGCTTCCCCTACGACCCAATCGTACCGATACAAGGGAGCGCCACTGGTATTCGACCAGTCGGTCACCCTGCGGGCAATCGCGGCAAGGGAAGGCTGGGAGAACAGTCCACCCGTAGAAGCCTCCTTCGTCAAAAGAAAATGGAGCCCGAAAACAGTGGTACTGGCTTCTCCGCCGTCGCCAAAATATCCCGGTTCAGGCGCCGCATCGCTGTCAGACGGCCAGATCGGACCGGTGTATACCGACAAAACCTTTATCGGCTATGAAGGCGAACACCTCGTCGCCACGCTTGATTTCGGAACGGTCATCGACTTTCATCGCCTCAGCGTGCACTATGCTGAAAACAACGGCTCCTGGATTTTCGCGCCGCACGGCCTGCAGGTCTGGACCTCCGACGATGGCCGCAACTGGAAACCCTGTATCCGGGCGCAATATCCCGTGCCGGGAGGCATGCAGGAGATCAAAACCGGCATCATCAGCGAACCGGCGCCACAACCCGTGCAGACCCGATATTTGAAAGTAAAAGTAGAGAGCCTGCTCAAAAACCCCGGGTGGCACCCGGGCGCCGGGCAGAAATGCTGGGTATTTGCAGATGAGATCCTGGTGGAATAATTTACCGGGCGCATGCCATGTTGCTGTTTTCCGATCGGTTAAATATACCGGTTTGTATTGCGCCCTTTGATTACCTGAAATATCTTTGTGGTTTCTGTTTGAAGAAAATGCTTCAAACAACAAGGCTGCTATTTGAGTTCTGCTGAGCAAAAAACGCTTCGTTTCGCGTACGTTTTTTGCTTAGTCGTTTTTAGACATCATAGGCCTCAACACGTTCATTTCAACAAAAACCATTACATGAATAAATACATTACACTTGTTTTCATTGCGTTGTGTATGAAAACCGCCGTCAGCGCGCAGTGCCCAATCGCCCCGCTGACCTTGAATTCACAGGCACAAGTGGATGCCTTTCCAACCAATTACCCCGGATGTACGGATATGCTTGTACTGCTGACCGTAACAGGCAATAGCATCACCAATCTCGATGGTCTGAACGGTATCCAAACTACAGCCAATAGCCTCATCCTTCGCGACAACCCACAATTGGCCTCCTTGAGCGGTCTGAGCAACCTCACCTCGATCGCGGTAGAATTGAAAATCGAGAACAACGATTTGCTTACCAGCCTGAGCGGCCTTGACAACCTTACCTGGCTGGGCGGGCACCTGTCCATTGAAGGCAACGCTCAGTTGGCTACCCTCGACGGCATTGGCCCCATACCAAGCCTCGGGAGCTACCTGAATATTTCCTTCAACCCGGTACTCACAGATGTTACCGCGCTTTCCAGCCTCACAGAGGTCGGACCAAACTATATCAACGGGTTCCTGGCCATCAACAACAACAACAGCCTGCCTGCCATTAACGGGCTCGACCTTATCTCAGAAACCGGCAGCTATTTTTTCCTGGGCTCCAACCCGGTAATGACGACGATCAACGGGCTGAACGGGCTCAGTATTGTCAACGGTGACTTCGAGATTGCCGGCAACCCGATGCTGAACAACCTGAACGCTTTTGCCGGGCTGACGACCATCGACGGCAACTTTAATGTGGACAATAATCCTGCTTTGACCGATCTCGACGAGTTTGTCAATATGTCATCGGTAACGGGCAACCTTACCATTGCCTCGAATGCGTCATTGAGCGATTGTGCCGCACAGGGTATCTGCGATTATGTGGCCGGACCGGGCAATTCCGTCATTTCGAGCAATGCCGTTGGCTGCAACACTGTCGGGCAGGTAGCAGTTGCCTGCGCGCTGTTGCCCGTTGAGTTGACCTACTTCGGCGGCAAGCCTGAAGGTAACGGGGTGATGCTCAACTGGATAACGGCCTCGGAGCAGGACAATGCCTGGTTTGAAGTGGAATTCAAAGGCCTGCATGACCCGCATTTTCAAACCATCGGGAAAAAAACAGGCAACGGCACCTCTGCTGTGGAGAACAAATACACATTTTTCCACGCCAAACCGGCCAAAGGGCTCAACTATTACCGGCTCCGGCAAGTAGATTTTGACGGCCATTCGGAGTACTCCGACATCCTGAGCGTATATATTGACTCCGATATCGAACCCGATATTTTTCCAAATCCTACCAGGGGGCCGATAATCGTGAAAGGTAGTGCCACCACGCGCAGCGCCCGCATTACCGACCTCGCGGGAAAGGAAATCCTGACCAAAGACCTCACCGAAAGCAGCCTGGTTGACCTGAGCGATCAGCCCAATGGCGTTTATCTCCTTGAAATTCAGGCCGATGGACGCAGACTGGTGAAAAGGGTGGTAAAGAACTAGTGCCGGAGGTACCAGAGGGATTCATCTGAGAAACATGTGGTCAAATACTGATACCGTTTTCAGATCAGATCAAGGGTTTCAAAAGAACTGCCCAGTATGGCGTTGGCATCGGCGCCCAGCCAGTTGTTCAGCAAGGTGGCATATACTTGCCGGAAATCCACTTTGTATTTCAAATCGCCGTCCTCCAGATCGGACAGGTCGGGCAAGGGGTTCAGCAACCCTTTTTGCCGGAGCGCCCCACTCATAAAAAACATCTGGTTGGCGGTGCCGTGGTCGGTGCCGCCGGAGGCGTTCTGCGACACCCGGCGACCAAATTCGGAGAAAGTGACCAGCAGCACGTCGTCCCATTTGCCGTTTGTCTTCATGTCTTTCACAAAGGCCTCGATGGCGCCGTTCATCTGGTCGAACAGCCTCTTCTGCTGCCCGTCCTGGTTGATATGTGTGTCGAAACTCCCCAGCGACACATAGTACACCGGGGTGTCGGTATCTGCCAGGATCAGCGACGCGATGGTCTTCAGGTTTTTGCCCAATTCGGTAGCAGGGTAGCCAGCGCCGGCCGGTTTGCGGCGACTTTGCTGGTACAGGTAATCGGCGCTCGACAGGGTTTCCGCCATTGTTTTGTACAGGTAATCCACCGACGTTTCACCGTTGCCTGCGTCGCCGTGCGCTTCTGCATACGCCGTGAAATACGGGCTTCGTGCCGCTTCAAACAGTTTTTTAGGGTCCTGCAGGGCCAGGCCTTTAGCGTTTGCGCCCTTCAGTACCAGACTGAGCGTGTCGTCGATTTCCAGCGCTGCCGAAGAGCAGCCGTTATCGCGGGCGGGCGCCCCGCTGCACTGCGCATCGAGGTATCGGCCCAGCCAGCCCGTCTGCCAATACTCGTCGGCAGGGCTTGCCGAGTGCCAGATATCCATGCTGCGGAAATGCGAACGGTCGGGGTTGGGATAGCCTACGCTGTTCAGGATCGCCAGGTCGCCGTTGTCGAACAGTCCTTTAAGCCCCGAAAGCGACGGATGCAGGCCTGCTTCCGTGCCCAGCGCCAGTGCGTTCTCCCGTTTGATACCGAGTCGTGGCCGTTCCTTGTAATATATATCGTTGCGTACCGGCACTACCGTGTTCAGGCCGTCGTTGCCGCCGCTGAGTTGCAGCACCACAAGGCTTTTGCCTTTTACCGGCAAAACGCCCCGCGTCTCCACGGCTTTTAAAAATTTGGGCAGTAACATCGACGCCGTCGCCAGCGAGCCCGTTTTCAGAAAATCTCTTCTTTTGATCAGCATATCGTTGCTGTTAAATGATGATAATGCATAACGCAGCGCTAACCAACTAACACAACTGGTACTCCGGTGTCGCCATCAGTTGTATCATGGCGGTTTTAATCAATGCCTCCCGGCTGCTGCCGTCGGTATGGTTCCGGAGCACCTCTACAGGCATTTTGTTGTTTGAAACCGTCCACAGATATGTGCCGATCTGCGATACCAGTTCCTTTTCCGGTATGCCCGCAAAAAGATCGAGCACCGGTTGCCAGTCGGTTTCGGCAGCCAGTCTTCTTTTGCTGCCGACACGTTCGTCCTGGCCCATTTGCTGGTCATCGTCGCTTTTGGTGCGTATATCAAAATCGCGCCGGTCGGGCAGTATCTGGGGAATGCGCAGGCGCAGCATGAGCGAACTGCTGTCGATCCAGTTGCGACCGCCCGGCCACCCGGCCACATTGGGCGGGTAAAAAAGCACCTGGCCCAGCGCGCGCTGGAGGAGCAGTTGGGTATCGGGGTTGTCGAGTTCGAAGGGGATAGCCCTGCGGATACCAACCCAGAGTTCGACGGGCGATTTGATCTTGTTGCCCGTATTTTCGGGGGCATAGAACCAGTCGCTGCGCACGATGTCGTCCAGCAGGCGCATGATCTGATACCCGGAATCGTAAAAGCGGTCGCCCAGCCAGGTGATGCGGTCGTCGGGTACGATCGCGTCATTGACCAGAAAGCGGTACAGTTTGCGGGCGATGAACCGGGCTGTTTGTCGCTGTTCGAGCAGGATGTCCAGCACGTCGTCGCCATTGTATTTCCCGGTTTTGCCGAGCAGCGTTTTGGTGCTGTTGTCGTGCAGGGCCTTCCGGAACACAAAATCGCCGTTCAGGCGAAATCCCCAGCCGGTAAAGGCGCGGGCGGCTTCTTTGATGTCTGTTTCGGTGTAATGCCCCCGTCCGAGGGTAAACAGTTCCATCACTTCGCGGGCAAAATTTTCGTTGGGATGCTGTTTTTTATTCTGCTGGTTGTTCAGAAAGGCCAGCATGGCCGCCGATTTGGACACGCCGCGCAGCAGGTCGCCGAAATTGCCCAGCGCTTTCTCGCGGATGACATGCAGCATCTGCTGCTGATAGAGGACGTTAAAATTGCGGCTGGCGAAATGCCCGTGCCAGAACAGGGCTATTTTTTCGCGGAGTTGTGATTTGGTGTGCGTCATTTCCTCCAGCCAGTGCAGGTTGAGGCTGCGCAGGTTTTCGCGGCTCATTTGCCTGACCTCCTTCTTGTCTTCTTTCGACAGGTCGCCGCGCTCCATTTTGCCGAGTTCGCCGATGCCCATAAAGAGCCCTTTGATGGCGCTGTCAGCCACGTCGAAGTAGACAGGGTCGGGTATGGAGTCGTCTTTGAGTTTGGGCCACCAGGCCGCTTCCGGCAGGGCCGCCCATTTTTCCCAGCTTTTGGTGCGGGGACCGAAACCGGTCCGCCAGAGGAGGTGCTGTAGTTTGTGCATAGATACGCTTGATAGATTTTTACCCGCGTTTGATCGCAAATGTCAGACGAAAGGAACGCAGGAATGTTTAAAGCCTTAACGGAACTTTAATACAACACTATCTTTGCCGTAAACTGGTTTACCATGACAAACATAGCCATCCTTACCGGCGGCGATTCGGAAGAGCGTGTCATCTCGCTCAAAAGCGGACAGGTTGTACGCGAGCACCTGCCGAAAGACCGCTACCGCAGTTTTTTGATCGATATTCAAAAATCTGACTGGCACGAAATCGATTCGGGCACTCCTATCGACAAAAACGATTTTTCCCTGACACTGGGCGGAGAAAAGATACATTTCGACTGTGCGTTTGCCGCGCTGCACGGCGCGCCGCTGGAAGACGGCAAAATGCAGGGTTATTTCGACATGCTGGGTATTCCGTACACCTGCTGCGACGGCTATGTGAGTGCGCTGACCATGAACAAACACAATACCAAGATGCAGCTGGCCCAGTTCGGCACGGTTCCGATGGCCGGCTCTGTGTTGTTGCGCCGGGGCGAGCCGGTGGACCTCGAAAAAATAAATCCCCTGGGCATGCCGCTGTTTGTCAAACCCAACACTCATGGTTCCAGTTTTGGCGTCACCAAGGTAAAAACGGCGGAAGCACTGTTGCCGGCGGTAGGGGAGGCCTGGCGTTTTGACAGCGAGGCGGTGGTGGAAAGTTTTTTGCCGGGCCGGGAATTTTCCAACGGGGTGCTGCGCGTCAATGGAGCGATTACGGTTTTGCCCGTTACCGAGATCATTCCCGAAACGGAGTTTTTTGATTTTGCCGCCAAGTATGAAGGAAAATCAAAAGAAGTAACGCCGGCCGACCTATCGCCCGAACTGACGCAACAGTGCCAGTCGCAGTCGCGCTTTCTCTATGAGGCGCTTAAATGCAAGGGCGTTGTGCGGTTCGACTATATTCTCGTCGGCGATACCTTCAACTTCCTGGAAGCCAACACCATACCGGGTATATCCCCGCCAGCATCGTGCCGCAGCAGGCGCGTGCGCACGGATGGGAACTGGGCGTGTTTTTTTCGCTGCTGATTGAGGAGGCCATGCGGAAATGAGGGGTGAAATTAAATCCTATAAGGTTTTGAAAGCCTTATAGGATTCGTTGACAGGTTATCGGGCTCTGGGCTTCAAAGCTTGGCTTTTCCCTCCGGTCTTGCAATGAATAACGGGGGTTGGGCTTGGGGCAGATAATCTTGGGGGCGTACCCACTTCGCCGTACCGGGTTCCCTGGTTACGTGGGTCGGTGACAACGCGGGGCGGGTACTGCCGCGAGGCGATATTTGCAACAGCCGGTGGATTATTGCCGGGCGGTTGTCATGTCAAAAAGAAAGGGCCCGGGGGCCCCACCAGCGGCCATAAAACAGAATCGTCCATGGGCGATGTGCATTCCTATGCTCCCAAACCAAGCCCGGCATAATCGGCCGAAAAGGGGCAATCAATGACCAGCCACGGCCTTGCGCCCCCTCCTTAGAACACCTGTGTCGGTTGAGGCAGGCCGCGTGCGCGACGCCTTTCTTTCTCGGCCACCGTTGGGAATGCCGGCAGCAGCCCAAATAGGGGGTCGGTCACAGTGTCCGGCACTCGCTAAAGTCGATATTAAACTCAGTAAAGTGACCTGAGGCGCCAGCTTGTGCCAGCGTCAACTTCGTGGATTGTACCATTTCCGGTGGAATATCAGCGGCCTGTACCCAGGGCGATGTTTCCACCGGCAAAATCGACGAGGTAATCGACAGGGGCGGGGGGGGGCCCCGGGGGGGGGGGCAAGTACGCCGCTGCCGAGTTTTTTTCCGGGATGGGGACTACTTTGCGTACGCTGGCGGCGTCCTTGATTGTACCACGAAAAACGACGTATTCCGAGGGGACACGCGGGGGCGGCGGGCAGATCGGCCTCGAAAACTTCATGGCCGCGGTATATTTTGTGGGCAATGTCTTCGCACACTTTTTTGAGGTTGACCAGACCGTTTTCAAAGTCTTTTCCGACAAAAGCATTCACGTCGGTCAGCATGGCAAAGGCATTCCATGGAAAAGGCACGTGCATGTCCATCGCCCAGGTAATATTTGTTTTTTTGCCTTTTTCCTCCAGTTGGAAAAAGGCGGGAGAAGCCCCCCACGAATTGTAGGACACATCCAGATCAACCCGTGTGGGCGTCACGGACTTGAGCACCTGGTTGCCTTTACCCACCTTGTCATTGCCCGACCAGGTGTAGATCGCGCCGGGCGACCCGTCGGTTCCTTCGATGTTGGTTTGTATATTGGGGTCGTACACATGCCAGGGCGACCAGTGTTTGAAGTTTTTAAAGAAACTGACCTGTTCGTGTACGAGTTCGATTGGTGCGTCGATCTCGGTACTGCGTTCGATATGATAGTTTTTGCGTGCAAAAAGGCCCAGGAGCATCCAGAGTGCAAGCAGGCCAAGCACGGCGTACAACAGAAATTTTAGTGCTTTCATAGCAAAAGTTGGTTAGTGAATATTCCGGTCAACCGGCCCGCAAATTTGAAATAAAAAGTTTATTTAAAAACAATTTATTTCTATTTTTTCGACAAAAGGCAACGGCCGTGCGGCGGACTTCCAAGTCCGCCCCCGTTATACACCCCGACGGACTTGGAAGTCCGTCGTACGCGCGTTCAGCCCAGTTGTTCCAGCAGCCACTCCCGTGCAATGATCTCCGGGGCGGATTTGATCTCATCGATCAATTGCAGGCGCCGGGGACTTTTCTTCTGCCAGCCGTATTTGATGATCTTGTCGAGTTTTCGGAGGAAAGTGAGGTAGCGGTTTTTCACCTCCTTGCCGAGTTTGGAGCGCCGCACCTTCTGATCGAGGGCCTTCATGCGGGTTTCGAGCAGGTCGTTCTGGGTTTCGTAGTATATTTTGATGAGCAGGACGTCGGCGAGGATGCTGACGGTGGGGTTTTCAAACAGTTTATAGACCAGATGCTCCAGCGCCTCATCGTACTTTTTCAGATAAAAATAATATTCTGCGTAGTTCAGGCTGTGAATTTCAGCGGGGTAGCGGGTACTGCCGATGCGTTCGGGCGGGTGGGTGTCCAGAAAGTTTTTGACCCAGTCGTATTCGCCGAGCTTCAGGCCGAAGATGACGAGGTTTCGGAAAGTGGTATGGGGGATCAGGTTGTCAATATAAAAGTAGCCTTCAGATAAATGCCGGCGATAAATATCAAAATTGTTATGCAAAGACATGCCATCACCTGCTTTTTGGTAGCGCAACGTCCAGAAAAACCTGGAAAAGGCTTGCAGATTCTGATATTTTTCATCAGAAATCTCCTCTTTGTATTTTCTGAGCAGGCTGTCAAATTCAATTAAATCCGAATCACTTGCTGAGTCGTTAAATTGCCTGATTGCAAGATAATACAGGTGGTTAATAGGAATATTTAAAGGTCCTTCATTGTGGATTAAAGACAAAATACTGTCAAACAATGGAGAAGTCGGATAATCACTAATTGAAGTAGTCTCTTTTTGAAATTTAATAAACAAGTGAGATCCATCTTTTGGATACTATAGAACAAATCGAGGTTTTTATGTGCAGCTAATAAGTTGATGTCATCAACAAATGAATTATTTAATGATCTGAATGCAGACTCCTCCTCCTCAATTTTGAACTGGTCAAAAAAGTATTTTGAATCCCTTAAAGGTGTATTCTGTTGAATTCTGCGCAAAACACTCATGGTCTGTTCAAACCGCTCTTCAAACCCAAACTTTCTATAGAACCTGGATAATGCCAGGTAATCGTTTATTTCCAGATTTTCCTTTTCCAGTTCAATTTGCCCCAGAAATCGTCTTATCAGGCGGAATATCTCAGAGGTTAAGGAGTCAAGTGGTCCTTTTTCCTTTTCCTTAAATTGTCTTTCAGGGAAAAACAACACGAAAACAGCCTTTTTGGACAAGGCAGGGTGCTCTTCGTTCGCATCATATTTGACAATGAGGTCATATAGCCGGACAATATCTTCTGCATTGGATGCACGATTAAAATAAGGCGACACGAGGAACAAGCGCAACTGCTTTTTCTCTGCGGGCCCCAGACGCCCCAGCACCTCCAATAATTTTCGGTTCAGCATAAAAGGGAAGTGTTTGATGATCTTTGCAAACCGGACAAGAGTGGCTCCGGAAAATCCGGAAAAAATGTAGAAGAAATAACGCTCAAAGCGGGCAACATTTGTGTGATTTTTCTCAAACAGGTAATATAATAAACAACAACATGATGAAAAAGAGAACTTTCCGCTTTCTCCTGCTCTGCCTGCCTGCCCTGGTTTGGCCTGCCGCTTTTTTTGCCCATACCGTCGATCCCGTCCCCTCTGTTGAAACCGGCCAGTCGGTTTGTGTCGCTCCCGCGCCGGGCTGGCTAACTGACGTAGGCGTTACTCCTAACAGTGTCAGCCTTGCCTGGGAACCCAATGCCTATACCATTTACTACCGCGTGGAGGGATTGGACGTAGGTCTCGGCCAGGCCGTACCCACCAACGTCGTCAATACCCCCAGTATTACCGTCAACAACCTTTTGCCGGGCCATACCTATCAGTTCACGGTTAGTGCTTCCTACTGCCCTGAAGGTGACTGGAGCGAAGGGATTATGGTCGAAATCCAAACGGGTATCATTGTTATAGACGCTATCGTCGAATTCCAAAACCCCTGCAACCAGTTCAATATGATCACCATGAATGGCGGTCAGAGCTTCAATTTCTGTGTACGGGAGACCTATTCAGCAAACTCGCCTTATCCTACCGGAATGTTGGGGAAAATAAATTACGCAGACAAGGATTACTGGTTCGGTCTTGCCGTTTCCAATGGCAATGGTCGCATCGGGCCAAACCCGCTGAACCAGAATCAGTGGATCGGGAATTATTTCCACTTCGAGCCGAGCAACCTGGGCCCCGGACAACAGGGTGCAGGCTACGCACAATGTGTATATACGGAGGGCAATACAATGGGTAACGGTACACCCCTATTCACCGTCGATTACCAAAATTCCACCAATGTCGGCTATGTGGATTTCTCCATTACATTCCATGAAAGCATGGACTTCAGGATGTGCAACACCTGTAGCCCTCCGGAACGCAGCGATGAATCCACCGATTCACCCGCATCAGACCTCGCATCCGCACCGTCAGACATTACCCTCCTCCTGCCGCCCAGCCCCAACCCCTTCAGCGAATCAGCCACCCTGCATTATGAACGCCTGAAACCGGGTCCGACGCAGCTTAACCTGTACGACGCAATGGGCCGGCTGGTGCAAGCGGTCAGCAATGAGGCACATCAGGATCAGGGAGAATATTCCGCCACCATAAGCGGCGAAGGCCTGCCCGACGGCGTGTATTACCTGCACATGGTGACCGGCGAAGGTAAAAAAGTATTCCCGCTCATCAAGCGCCAATAAACACAAAACGAAGGCCATCACAGGCACGCGAAAATCCAACAGGAGTTGCCCCGGTTTATCCGGCGGTGGCTCCTTTTTTTTGCACCAGGTACCGCCGGTCACGTAAGGTACCGCGGGCTTCAGCCAGCGCACGTAAGGGTATATATGTCATTCTTGGGTGTACCGTACCGTACACGCGTGTTCGCCGGCTAAAGCCGACGGTACATGTCGGCGGTACATGCCGGCGGTACCGCTGGAAAACCGACCAAAAGTGTAATTGCCGCCACGGTCACACACCCTCATATTTGTACAACATTTTAACGCATACCTGTACAACATCCAAACACTACTTTGATAATACCCCTTTCAGGAGCCTCTGGCAAATAAACACAAAGCCCTGACCCGCAAAAGCGGGCCAGGGCATTTTATTGGTTAGTTCCTTACGTCTATCTATTGTTTATTCTGCTGCTGTGCGTCCGATTTTGCCGGTTTTGCCTGCTGTGCATCAATACCTGTTGCACTGGAAGATGAGCCGGGCATCGTTTTGAGTGGACTGATCGACACCTCCGAAGGCTGCGTCACCGTGGTTGGCGGCTGAACCGTTGAGGGGACAGCCTGCTGCGAACCGCCGTACTGCTGTTGCATCTGTTGCTGCTGCTGCATGATCCGTTCATGCGTCTGCATTTTCATTTCATAACTGTCCGAAGGCAGCGGCGGAGCGATCAAGCGGTGGGACTGTGTCGCCGCGGCGTGCTGGCTGCCGAGGATCGGCGCAATGGCCAGGCCGACCAGACAGGAAAGTTTGATCAGGATGTTCATCGACGGACCGGAGGTATCTTTAAACGGATCACCCACCGTGTCGCCCGTTACGGCTGCCTTGTGCGGATCGGAGCCTTTGTAATACATCTTGCCCTCGATCTCCACGCCTTTTTCAAACGATTTCTTGGCGTTGTCCCAGGCGCCGCCGGCGTTGGACTGGAAAATAGCCCACATCACACCGCTGACGGTTACGCCGGCCATATAACCACCGAGTGCTTCTGCACCCATAATAAAGCCGACCAATACCGGCGTCACCAGGGCAATAAGGCCCGGGATCATCATTTCGCGCAGTGCGGCGCGGGTCGATATTTCCACACATTTGCCGTATTCCGCTTTTCCGGTGCCTTCGAGCAGGCCCGGGATTTCGCGGAACTGGCGGCGTACTTCGTTCACCATTTCCATAGCGGCTTTACCCACACTTTGCATGGCAAATGCGGAGAAAACAACCGGAATCATGCCACCAAGGAACAACGCAGACAATACTTTCGCCTTGAAAATATTGATGCCGTCGATACCCGTGAAGTCGACGTAGGCTGCAAACAGACCGAGCGCCGTAAGCGCCGCCGAAGCAATGGCAAAACCTTTGCCGATAGCGGCGGTGGTGTTACCCACGGAGTCGAGCACATCGGTGCGCTCGCGCACATCTTTCGGAAGCTCACTCATTTCAGCGATACCACCGGCATTGTCGGCAATAGGGCCGAAAGCGTCGATTGCCAGCTGCATGGCGGTTGTTGCCATCATAGCCGAGGCAGCGATCGCCACGCCGTAGAATCCTGCCAGGGTATAGGCCGCCCAGATAGCGCCGGAGAACATCACGATGGGCATCCAGGTCGACATCATACCCGTTGCCAGGCCGGCGATCACGTTGGTGGCGTGGCCGGTAGCCGACTGGCGGACGATGTCCATCACGGGCTTTTTACCCAGGCCCGTGTAGTATTCCGTGATAGCCGAGATCATGGCGCCTACAATCAGGCCCACCATCACAGCATTGAATACGCTTGTGTTCGTGACCGTTTGATAGCCCTGACCGAAATAGTTCATGGTCATTTCTTCCGGAAGCATCCACTTGATCAGCGGGTAGCAAACGGCGGCCGTCAGGATAATACTCGCCCAGTTGCCCGTATTCAGGGCGCCCTGAACGGTATCTGCGCTCACCTTGGCGTCGTCTTTCACACGCACGAGCCACATGCCCACGATGGAAAAGAGGATACCCAGGCCGGCGATCATGATCGGCAACAGGATCGGGCCAATGCCGCCGAATATATCGCTGATGCCATTTGAATCGCGAATTACGGCATTACCGAGTACCATAGCCGCCAGTACGGTGGCTACATAGGAACCGAAAAGGTCGGCGCCCATACCGGCTACGTCGCCCACGTTGTCGCCCACGTTGTCGGCGATGGTTGCGGGGTTACGCGGGTCGTCTTCCGGGATACCGGCTTCCACTTTACCCACAAGGTCGGCGCCTACGTCGGCAGCCTTGGTGTAAATACCGCCGCCGACACGGGCAAACAGCGCGATTGATTCGGCGCCCAGCGAGAAGCCGGCCAGCACCTCCAGTACCCGCGTCATGGTCGTATGACCGCCTGCGGGATACTCGCCGTTCATGAAAAACACATAGAACACGGCAAACAGGGTGCTCAGTCCGAGCACGGCAAGACCGGCCACGCCGAGGCCCATTACAGAACCGCCTTTAAACGATACGTTCAATGCCTTGGCAAGACTGGTGCGTGCAGCCTGGGTGGTGCGGACGTTGGCTTTTGTAGCGATACGCATGCCGAACAAACCGGCCAGTACCGAAAAAAGCGCACCGATAACAAAGGCCACCACGATCAATGGGTGACTGGTGGTCACCTGCGTGCTGAGCCAGCCGAGCAGGCCGCCGGCCACCACCACGTAAACAGCCAGAATACGATATTCGGCCTTGAGAAAAGCCATCGCGCCATCGGCGATGTTTTTGGCGATGCCCTGCATCTTGTCGTCGCCGGCATCCTGTTTTGTCACCCACGCTTGCAGGATGAACATGTACAGCAATCCGACTACGCCGAAAAGTGGAAGTAAGTAAACCAGAGAACTCATCCGGTATGTCTATTTTTAGTGTGAAAAAGTTGGTGTAACGTGTTGAAAATCATAAAAAACAGGGTGCTTCCACCCGAAAACGGCGGCAAAAGTACGGAATTTTATTTTCCGGCAAAGTGTCGTTGAAAAAGGGAAACACCAATATGTACGGTTATTTCACCCGGTCTCAACATCTTGCCTGCTTACCTGTTTCATGTTTCGTTTCATTAAATCGATCCAGTCACCATGAAAATAGCAGTACTTGGAACCGGCATGGTAGGCAAAACCATCGGTTCGGCTTTGATCAAACTCGGCCACGAAGTGCGCATGGGCAGCCGCAGCAAAGGCAATGAAAAAGCCCTCGCCTGGGTGGCCTCCAACGGCGCAAATGCTTCAGAAGGCACTTTTGCCGACGCCGCCGGCTTTGGCGATCTTGTTTTTGTGGCCACCAAAGGCGAAGCAACGCTCGACGCCCTGAACGCAGCAGGCGCCGAGCGCCTCGCGGGCAAGGTGCTTGTAGACATCAGCAACCCGCTTGACTTTTCAAAAGGCATGCCGCCTTCTTTGTTCATCTGCAACACCGACTCCCTGGGCGATATCACCACGGCACGCGGCACGGAAATGCTGCTGCCGTTATGGGTGCGCACCTGGGCTGCTACGGGCAACGGCCATTTTTCTTTTAAAGTAGTGCGGTGAAAGGGTTGAGCCGACTATCGTTTACCTTTGCAAAACAAGATTACCCAATGGCAACCGACCCGACAAAATTACACCCTGCAGTACTGATCGGCCTTCCCGATGAAGACCCGACCGCCGTTTCGCGGAAGCAGGATCATATCGACCTGGCTTTCAAAAGCAGGGTGGAAAGCGGCGAACTGGACCACCGGTTCTTCTACGAACCGCTGCTGGCCGCCCACCCGAAACCGGGATCGCTGCCCCTGTTTTCTTTTCTCGGCAAAACACTCCGCACGCCGATCTGGGTATCAAGCATGACGGGCGGCACCGCGCTGGCCAATGTCATCAACCACAACCTCGCGCGCGCCTGCGCGGAATTCGGCATGGGCATGGGCCTTGGCTCCTGCCGTCAGCTGTTGTACAGCGATGAACACCTCGCCGACTTCGACGTGCGCCAAACGATCGGTCCGGACCTGCCACTTTATGCCAACCTCGGCGTAGCCCAGGTGGAACAGCTGATCGACCGCAAAGAACTGGAACGCATCCCCGCCCTGCTGGCAAAGTTGCGCGCCGACGGGCTGATCATTCACGTCAATCCCCTTCAGGAGGCGATGCAGCCGGAAGGCGATATGTTCGTCCGGCCACCGCTTGAAATCATACAGGCCCTGGCTGAAACCGACGGTTTGAATATCATTGTGAAAGAAGTGGGACAGGGATTTGGTCCGAAAAGCATGCGCGCCCTGTTGCAACTGCCGTTGGAAGCCATTGAATTTGCAGCGGCAGGCGGCACCAATTTTGCCAAACTCGAACTCCTGCGCAGCGATACAACACGGCAACTGGTCTTTGAGAAGATAGCCGAGGTGGGACATTCCGCTGAAGAAATGTTGCGCTGGCTCAACACAGCGGCAGCAGAACTGGGGCCGAAAGCCCTGGTCAAACACGTCATCATCTCGGGCGGTGTGCGCGATTTTCTGGACGGCTACTACCTGCTTCAAAAAGCCGCTTTACCTGCGGTTTATGGCCAGGCGTCCGGTTTTTTGAAACATGCACGCGGAGAATATTCCGAATTGCAGACCTTTGTGGAGTCGCAGGTCAGGGCCTCGAACTGCCAGCGCCTTTTTGCAAGCCAGGTAAGCACCTTGCACCGGCTCGTTATTTTGTATTTTTTGTGTATTTTATACCCCATGACCCCGTATCCTATACCTATGTCGAAAGCAATAGCAGGCTTTTCCAAACTGAACAAACAACAGAAGATCGGGTGGTTGACGGAACACTACACTGCCGATCCAGAGACGGCGGCTCTCGATCTGTCGCAATGGCAGCACCCTGACGGACAGGTTCAAAAGATCATTGACGGCTTTACCGAAAATGCCGTTTCCAACTATACACTCCCGTACAGCATAGCGCCCAACTTCCTCATCAACGGCAAACTGTACGCCGTACCAATGGTGATTGAGGAGAGCAGTGTGGTGGCAGCAGCCTCCAGCGCAGCCAAATTCTGGCTCGACCGCGGCGGATTCCACGCGGAAGTAGCGGGCACCGTAAAACTCGGCCAGGTACATTTCCGCTGGCAGGGCCCGCCGGAAAAACTGCGCAGCCTGTTTCCCGACCTGCAGCAGCGACTGGTTGCCGACTGCGCCGACCTGACGGCCAATATGCAGAAACGCGGCGGCGGTATCCGCAGCATCGACCTGCTCGACTTTACCGCGCAAGAGCCTTTTTACTACCAGATCCGCGTTTCTTTCGAGACCTGCGACAGTATGGGCGCGAATTTTATCAACTCCGTACTCGAGCGCTTTGCCGATACACTGGAATTGTTTGTGACGGAAATGCCGGGACTCAGCGATGCCGAACGCGATGTGGAGATCATCATGGCTATCCTGTCGAACTACACCCCGGAATGTGTGGTGCGCGCATGGGTGGAAACGCCCATTGCCTCTTTCGACGAACTGGCGCGTGTCCAGGGCATGGATGGCGCAGCGCTGGCCGAACGGTTTGCTGTCGCCGTGCGTATCGCATGCATCGACCCTTATCGCGCCACGACGCATAACAAAGGCATTTTCAATGGAATAGATGCTGTTGTGATGGCTACCGGCAACGATTTTCGCGCCGTAGAGGCCTGTGCGCATACGTATGCCTGCCGCGACGGGCTATATCAAAGCCTGAGCCGCTGCCAGGTGGAAAACGGCATTTTCCGCTTTGAACTTGAACTGCCGCTGGCCCTCGGTACGGTGGGTGGCCTCACAGCATTACATCCCCTGGCCCGGCGTTCGCTCGAAATTCTGGGTCACCCTTCATCGCGCGACCTGATGTGCATCGTCGCTGCGGTAGGCCTGGCGCAAAATTTTGCAGCCGTGCGCTCACTGGTGACCACCGGCATCCAGCAGGGGCACATGAAAATGCACCTGACCAATATCCTGAACCACCTCGGCGCAAGTGAGGAAGAGGCTGCGGCTGCACAGTATTTTTTTCAACACCAAACGGTGAGTTTCAGCGCTGTGCGCAGTTTTTTGGACAACAGCCGCAGCAGCGCGGAAGGCGCTCAAACTTCGATATGAGCCGTTGTCAGGATCCCCGTTCAGTAGGTAGCGACCAGGCCCTTCAGTTCTTCGAGATAGCGCTGTTTAACCGGTTCGCGCAGCAGTTTGTTTGTACGCGTATGAAAAGCATGGGCGGTTAAAAAACTGACTTGCAGGCGATTCCAGGCTTGTTCGCCTTCGATGATGTGGTATGCCTGTAATTCGTCGAACAGCGAATCGCCGATGGCATAAAAGTCGTCGCGCCCCAGGTAATCGAGGTCGGCGTCGCAGATGATCTCCTCAAGCAGGTTAGCGGGTGTTTGTGGAATTTTGGTGGCCATGATCATACCGCAAATAATATCGATATCGCCGGACGAATAGTCGTAACCCGGCAACACATCGCGAACGATCAGGCAGCCTTCATACTCGTGGCCAAGGTGTTTGTTTTTCACAAATCCGGAATCGTGAAAAAGCGCCGCTGTCTTTACCAGTACCAGTTCATGACCACCTACCCCTTCGCCGGAGCAAATCTCGGATGCCATTTTCAGCACGTCCAGCGTGTGATGCACCCCGTGGTAATAGAGCTTATCGGAGAGCTCTGTACGGAGTTTTGACAAAATAAATTGTTTGGCGGCTCGGTAATCCATGCTTGTGGGTCAAGGTAGGTATTCAGGTGAACGTCTCCTTCTTAACTTTGTTGGACGACGCGCAGCGTAAAAATGCGTAATTTCCTAAAATTGCATCCGGCATTGAAAAAAAAAATGCGAGACACCCCATTTTTGTGCCAATTTTGGCCCGTAACGGCCTTTACGGTGTTACTTTTAACCCTCAAACACGTTTAACTGCAACTCCACATTTTTCAAAACAAATTCGATTATGGATTTAATGCAAATTTTACAAGGCCAGCTGGACGACAATGTACTGGGCCAACTGAGCGACCAGATTGGCGCCGACAAACAACAAACCGCCACGGCAGCCAACGGCATTTTCGCCACCCTGCTCGGCGGTCTGGCCAATAACGCAACGTCGGAAGGCGGCCTGGCTTCGTTGAGCTCAGCGCTCGACCGCGACCACGACGGCAGTATTCTGGACGACCTGATGGGAATGGTCGGCGGTATGGTACAGGGCAATTCGGGCCAGGGTGCAAGCGCCCTGAACGGCGCCGGTATTCTCGGTCACGTACTCGGCGACCGCCAGGATGTGGCAGCACAGCAGATCAGCCAGTCTTCGGGTCTCAATATGAGCCAGGTAATGAAATTGATGCCAATTCTTGCCCCCATCGTGATGGGTGTGCTGGGTCGCGCAAAGAACCAGGGCGGACTGGATCTGGGAGGCCTGGCGGGCGTACTCATGGGTTCGGCGCAGAATGCACAGTCCGGCGGCTTCGGCGACCTCATTGGTTCCGTACTCGGCGGCGTACTTGGCGGGCAACAACCGCAACCGCAAAGCGGGGGCGGCCTGCTGGGAAATATCCTGGGCGGTATTTTCGGCAAGCGGTAGATATAACGGAGAAAGCGGAGGCTGTACCTCAAGACCGGTACAGCCTCCTTTTCCTTTACAACCAATTTAAACTTTCCTGCGTCAATACCAGAGTGTGTTTCCGGCACGTTTTTGGCGGCAAACGGTGTAAAAAGGTAAAAGGTCGAAAAAATCCTCTTTACCTGCCTATTTTTGCGGCTTCATACCGAACCGCAATTGCCGGTTTTCTCCTTTTACTCCTGCAATGCGGAAACACTAACCGATTTTAAAGAGTTTCTACCCGATAACACACTCTGACATGAAGCACATTCGATTTTGGGCGCTCCTCGGCGGACTTGTTCTGACAAGTCAATTTTCTTTTGGACAAATGCGTGGATTTGAATTGGGCGGCTGGGCCGGCGCTTCCAATTACTTTGGCGATTTGAATACCAACTGGCGGGTCAACCGTGCGCACCTTTCCGGTGGAGTGGGCGTACGCTACAACTTTAACGACCGCCTGGCATTCAAACTCGGCGCAAATGTAGGCCAACTCAGCGCCTACGATTCCGACTCCAAGAATGTGTATGAACAACGCCGCAACCTGTCGTTCAAAAGTATTCTTATCGACGGAACAGGGCAGTTTGAGTTCAACTTCCTGCCTTATGTGCACGGCCACCGCGATTATTATTTCACACCGTATATACTGCTGGGCGTTTCGATCTTCCACTTCAATCCCCGCGCCGAACTGGACGGCGAGTGGTACAGCCTGATCAAGTACGGCACCGAAGGCCAGTTCCGCGGCGAAGAGTACAACACCACGCAGGGCGCAATTGCCTACGGACTCGGATTCAAAGTTGACCTGAGTTACCGCTGGAGCGTAAATGTGGAATTGAGCGGTCGCAAACTTTTCACCGACTATCTCGACGATGTCAGCGGCGTGTATGCCGATGTGCGCGATATCCGTGCGCAGCGCGGCGATATCGGCGCCAGCCTCGCCGACCGCTCGCTGGAACCCAAGATCGGGGAGCCGGGCAGGCAGCGCGGCAACGGCAAGAAAAACGATATGTACGCCCTGCTCAACGTAGGCGTGATGTACTACTTCGGCGATATCCGGTGCCCGGAATTCCTGAGATAAACATTTGTCATATCCCGGCTTTTCTTTTTTCCCATTCAGCCAGGTCTGCCTGGCCTCTGGCTGTATCGCCAATGGCGTTATAGGCATTCCCGCGAGCGCGATAGGCGCGTGCAAAGTCGGGATTGAGTTCCAGCGTTTTGCTGAAATCGGCAATTGCCTCCTGCATACGGTTGAGGTTCAACAGCGAAAGACCGCGGTTGTAGTATTGCTCGCTGTCTTCCGGGTACATCTTCAGGTATTGGCTGAGATCGGCCACTGATTTATCATACTGCTTGGTCACTCCGTACAGCCCCCCCCGGTATTTGTATGAATCAGCCAGATTGGGATTGATTTCCAGGGCTTTATCAAAATCGCTCATGGCCTCTTTAAAGTTTTTCCGGTCGTTGGCCCAGGCGATGGCGCGGGCCTGGTACATTTTGCCGTGCTGGTGAAAGCCCTTTTCAATGGCATTGGAAACGATGGAGATAGTGTCGCCCCAAAGCCGTATTTGCAAAACACTGAGCAGCACAAGCGCCCCGACCCAGATCCTGCCGGGTGACTGGATCGCGTAGGCATACCCCGGGAATGCCTTGTATGCCGCCTCCCATGCCGATACGATCAAATAAAAAAAGCCGATGGCCGCCAGGTAGTTGTAGTGGTCGGCGCAGAGTTCGAATGTGCCCACGGAGTAGAAGGGCAACATGAAAATAATGTTGGCGCCATAAAACAGGAGGCCTTTCATGAAATAGGGCGCCCGGTGGCGAAAATGCCAGGCGGCAAAAGCGATGCCCGCCAGAATAAGCGGCGAGACATAGTAGATAAGGGGTAATTGTCCGTTTACCTTGTCAAAGGAATAATAAATACTGAGGTTGTAGGGGAAAAGGAGTTTTCCCCAGTACAACAGCGGTGTATAACACACCAGAAATGCCCGCTCCAGGGGGCTGAAATCGTTGGTTAGCGCGCCAACTTCGACCCCGATATCTGCGCGGGTATGGAAGGTGTACAGACCAAATCCAAGGGCCAATAAAAAATATGGTATATATCCCGGCCAGCGCTTTCCGGGCTCAAGCTTCGGCTGCTTCCAGAACTGGTCCAAAACGAGCAATAAAATCGGCAGCATCACCGCCGTACTTTTGGCGAGGCATGCCACCACAAACAGCCCGAGTGAATATCCGTAATGTTGCCATGAGCCACTCGCTGTCTGTGCATGTTCCAGGTAGAACAGGGTGGATAGCAGGCAAAACATCGAAAACAAAGGTGTACTAAACCCCGCTATCCAGGCCACCGACTCCACCTGTATCGGGTGAACGGCAAACAGCAGCGACACGGCAAAAGCCACCGAAGTACTGACATCGAGCCGCAACAGCACCTTGTATACCAGCCACACATTGGCTGCATGTACCAACGCGCTCAGCAGATGGTACCAGAAGGGATTGTCGCCGCCTATACTATACGCCAGTGCATAGCCCATCCAGGTCACCGGTGCGTACATACCCAGGTTGAATCCGGTAAAGACCAGGTCTTTTACCGCAGGATTATCCACAGTGGCCATATGGTCGTCGATCCCGAGCATTTGATTGGTGAGGCCGGTACTGTAGAGCAGGAATGCTATGGCCGCCAGCAGCCACGGCCGCCAGTCACCGGAACTTTTTACCCCGGGTTTAGGAGTCCGTTTGGCAGATGATCCGGTATGTGTTCTGGATTTTTTCGTCATTACTTATCAGATTCTATCAAGCGGGCGAAAAATACGGTTTTTACAGTATGGCCCAATTTCAACCTATCTTTATTGCAAAATTTCAAGCAGCGAAGCCTGCAATACCGGCATCTTTGGCACAAATCATCCTTAACAATTGTATTATTTTATGAAAAAAATCCTTCCTGTTGTTGCACTCTTCACCATGACCTTTTGCGCCCAGGCGCAATACAGCGGCCCCCGCCTTTTCCTCGACATTCCGAATATTTACCTCAATGCGCCGGATGTCGAAAAAATCGGTAACCGCTTCGGCCCCGGTATCGAGACGGCCTTTAATGTCGGCTCCCACTGGAGCGTAGCGCGCCTGGGTGGCGGGCTGACCTATACCCTCGACCCCAAGGCTGAAGATGTGGGCGAATCCTCCCTGCTTACACCCTACGCTTTGCTGGAGGCCGGCGCCGGCATGTACCGCTCCAACGGCAACAAATGCGCAAAAACAAAACAAAACGCTTTTACTGTGCTGGCCAAAGGCGGACTTTTTTACAATTTCAGGAAAGAAGAGACCGGGGAGACGCTCGATCGGCTGGACTACACCGTCGGCGCTGAATTCGGCTACTTCTTTATCCGCGACGTGTTTAAGAACTACGAGATATTCCTCTCGGGCAACTATTTTACCAAGTCAAAGGTCGTCGGCGCCAATTTCGGCTTCAAGATGTTCCTGAACCTGCGCGCAGGCGGGCGCGATTATTAGCGGGTGTTGGCCAATATGAGACATCCCGAATTCTGGCTATCCCAAGATTCGGGATTTTTTATGGGCAAAAAGAAACCTCCTGTAAATTCAGGTGCCATAGCCCAACACTATACCTGTTATCCCGCCTGCGGGATCGCATCGGCAGCCAGTTCAGGCGGCGTTTGCACGTGGCTTTCATCAGGGTTATTTTTTCCCAATATCCAGAAGCCAATCCAGGTGATACCTGCGAGTCCGATAAGCATATACCACAGGGCGGCATATCCCCAGGCTGCGATAATCTGGGTGCCGAAAAAGGGCGCAAGTATATTGGCCACGGAATACGCCATGGTGTACAGTCCCATGTACTGTCCCTGCCTGGCGCCTGCCGATCTGCCGAAAACATAATTGCTGCTGAACGGCATCACGAACATTTCACCAAAGGAAATGGCCACGATAAACAACACGGCAGACAGCGCTTGCCCCAGCGGCAGTTCGAATGCCAGGTACGCCAGGGCATACAAAACCAGCCCGAAGCGTACATACTGCAACTGATGCCGCTTCCCGTCGAGCCGGTGTATCATCGGCATTTCAACCAGAAAAACAAGGAACCCGTTAAGCGCGGCGACCAATCCGATCCTGGCTTCCGTCCACTGGAAACCCTCTTTCCAGAAAACCGGCACCGTCCACATCAATTGCATAAAAACGACGGCATTCAGCATCGTTAAAAAGATAAACCACAAAAAGGTGCGGTCGCGATAAGGCGAAACGGTTTCTGCCAGGGCCGCTTTGCGATCTGTCGCGGAGGCAGTATGCGCAGCCGCTTTCGGCGACATCAGCCCACGCAGCAGCAGGGCGGCAAAAATACAGGTCAGTCCATCGACCCAGAAAAGCCAGTCCCAGCCAAGCGATGCCAACAGGCCCCCGAATGCGGGAGCAACCGTCCAGCCCAGGTTGACAGACATCCGGTAGAGGGAGATCGACCGGGTGCGTGTTTCCGGTGTGCTGAACCGCGCGATGGCCACAGAGTTGGCCGGCCGAAAAACCTCGGAGATCAGGCTCAGGGCAAAAATGGCGACACACATGGTCCAGAACTGGTGTACCAGCATCAGGATCAACAACATGATCCCGTTAAGTATAAGGCTCCAGAACTGGACGGGATAATACCCCAGGCGGTCGGTCATACGCCCTCCGGCATAGGCGCCGACCAGGGCGCCCGCGCCGAAAAAGACCATCACATAGCCCGCTTCGCGAATGTCGAAGTGCAACTGGTGGGTAAGGTAAATCGTGATAAAGGCTATGACCATACTGCCACAGCGATTCACCAGGTTGATGGCTGCCAGAAACCATATCGATTTCGGTATTCCGATATACGAACTCAGCCAATGACGATAGAGATTGTTCAGCATAGCAAAACAAAAAACTGAGATTGCCTCGAAATGGTTTCTTAATGCAAATAAAATTTTACAATATCTGCCTGAGCCCGGGAAAGCGTTGTTTCAGAGTGCAACAACAACGAAAAACGCCGACTGCGATAATCCGCAGCCGGCGTCGTTCATACAATAGAATGGATTGCGTACCGATTGGTTAATTGCTGCCGGATTTGTTTTCAATATCCGGCTTAGCAGGCGCTAAAATCGAAACTTTGTCCGAGTGTACAAATTTTTTGGGCACGTAAAATCATTCGGGGCTGCGATGATGGAAAAACATGGGTAAAAAGTGCCAAAAAGAGCAGAAACTTCCCGATAGTTGTACCTCAATCCATTACCGATATGCTTCAAACCGAAAGGCTTTTCCTGGTGCCCACTACTCTTCCTATGCTGGAAGCCATTGTCGATGAAGACTGGGCAACCCTGTCATCGCTGCTTGGCGGCGTCGATTTTGCCGACAAATGGACGCATTTTCCGGAGGCGCTGATCTGGATGCGCGACTATGCCAGGGAAAGCCCCACTGATATGAACTGGTGGAATTACCTGATCATACACCGGTTTGATGTCCGGCTTGTTGGTACCTGCGGATTTAAAGGCGCGCCGTCGCCGGAGGGCATGGTGGAGATCGGCTACGAAATCGCCGACGGCTACCAGGGGCGTGGTCTGGCCACCGAATCCGCCCGGACCCTGGTTGAATACGCATCCGGGCACGAATCCGTACGGCTCATTACCGCCCATACGCTTGCCGAAGAAAACGCCTCCTGCGCCATATTGCGCAAACTCGGTTTCGCGTTCGCCGGCGAACACATCGATATCGAGGACGGGAAGATTTGGGAGTGGCGGAAAGAAAAAACTTGATCGGCGAGCCTCAAACTACTTGCCGCTGCCGGGGCAACCCTGTCAGCATTAGGCAAAGGCGAAAATGCCCTGAAAATTGTCATCGTCTGAGAATGATCTTCTCCCGGGTCGGAGCGGCGGTATTCTCCGGGTCGATCAGGTAAAGGATAAGTTCGTGTTCGCCGATGGCGAAAATTTGAAAATCCAGATCACTTTCTTTTGAGATCATGCTCAACACCGTTTCGTTGTTTTTCAGCAACCAGTTAAAGTATATGGTATCGAGGTAAGGCATATCCTCTTCGCATTTCAGAACGCCTTCAGTAATGACCAAGGCGCTGTCCGCATTAAAGCGCCAGTTGTTATCGGCCTGACAACTGTCTGTGTCATAAATGAAAACGCCGTCTCCGTCTTCATCCTTCCAGAAATCCGTTTCCGTCCATGCGCTTTGGGCGAGTAAATCGCTTGTCTGAGATGTAATACGGGTTTCAAGTGAAAAAAAACCATAGATCAAGCCGACCAGAGGAAGAACGAGCACGAACCTATTGAACCTATATGAAGTATTCATATGAAAAATGTATGTTGAAAGTTCTAACGCAGCCTGTTGGCTACAATCATCTTAACGGGCAATGACAATAGTCGTATGAAGCGGTATTGCAAAATCGGTAGCGGATGCTTCCAGGTCATAGACTCCATTTTGAAGGTTTGAAACCATAATACTCTCTCCATTTGCATGAATTTGCGTATCCATTACTGTTGTGCCGCCGTATGCGGGATTAATCCTGATTCTGACACCGCTGGGGTCAGTGATATTGTAAAAAGACTCATCTTCTCCATTGATGATATTGACCGCGATATAATCCTGCGCCGGATTAGGCGTTGCCCTGAGGTTTGGACCACTTCCATAGCAATAATAATACACATAATTGACCGATACGTACTCCCCGCACTCGGACGAAACCGTAAGCGTTACCCGCATTATTTGGCCGGAGAGCTGCGAGCAGCATAAACTGGGGTCTTTGCCCTGAAGTGTTATAATAGTTGAACTTCCCAGGACTTCAAGTGTCCAGTTGAATGACACGTTTTCAAAAACGCCTCCTTCTGCATGAAATTGGTAATTTCCCTGACAGTGGTCTGCTTCCCAGGTGAAATAATAAGCATCGGAAGTAGTGACAACAGGTTTCCTTGCTGTAAAAAAGCATTTGTCATCAACAAAATCTCCATTTGTCTGCAATGTCGAGATTTGGCTCAGAGGCCAGTTTTCTCCAAGTGGCGTCGCGTAATATTGATCGAGAGAACGGGTTTCATTGTAGGAAACCTGTACGAAAGAAGGGTTTAAGCCGCTGTTTGCCCGTATGTCCGCTTCTTCCAGGGAGGTACTTATTACCTCAAGGTTTGCACTGGTGCTCCATTCGATGTCCGACAGGAAAGTCCAGGATAGCGGCGTATTATAGTTATGTCGTATTTCATAGTTCCCAATACTAACCGGGCATAATACATCAGGTCCATTGATAAGTGTGTTATCGCCGAATGCAACAATACCCTGCGGCCGTTCGGGATTGTAATACCCGTTTACAGGCTCGCCGTAATGAAGCATGTAAATGTTATACAATGCCATGTAATCCAGGCCGTTGAATAGGCGATTTCCTCCGAATCCATTGGTTTCCCAACGCATTCCCAGCCATTCAGGGTTATTTGGGCATTCAAATTCTGGCCATATCTCTGGATCAACCTCTCCAAAATCTGACCTTTTTGACACGGCCCTCCACATGGCGCCTTACAAAGCAAATCGGCAAAAAATGCCTGGTCGGTTTCCAGATTATCGCCAGCCGGATACAGCAGATTGTTGATCAGTGCCAATATTTCGAGATTCTGCGTCTCGATGGCTGAATTAAACAATGTTTTGGTAGCGGGTCTTTCCTCTCCCATGTCCCAGCCTAATGTTTTTAAACGAAGCCAGAACTTTGCGTTGGAATTAATTGTGGCCTGGGTAAGTGCGCGAAGGCCTTCCCAGGCTATATACTCACCCACATTGGAATGTCTTCCCTGATCGTCTATATAATCTGCTGATTTTTTCAGTCCATGAATGATGGAAGAAGCATGGCCGCCTTCAAAGTTGGAAAGTGTTATTTTTTTAGCACAACATTCATCACTTCCCGGGAAAAAAATTCTGTTGTTATGGGCATCATCTATCCTGTTGACAATGGCATTGGAAATGGTTTTAGCCATTTGAAGCGGCCTGAACGTCGCTCCATCACAGGTTGTGACTTCTGCATTCTCCGGAATGTATTTTTTTATCAAAGCCAGCCCTATCATTAAACCCGTTACACCATCCTGGCTCATATAATCCTGGCGATGTGCCAAATAGCAGGGTTGACTGAAGTTTGCAGTACACGGAGGTATTTGCGACATGGCAAAATCCGAACTGACCATATCGATATTATACCTGTCTTCCGAAGGGTCATGCAGTATCTCCAGGGTCTGTGTAGCATCTTCCCGCAGAAAAAAGCCGGAATAGCCGCTCAGGTCGGGTTCCCAGGTGCAGTTGTCCTTACAGGGCACTCCGAAACTGCTGTGCCGGTTCTGCGGCGCCCAATATTTTTCACCGCATAAACAGTCTTCAAACCCGTTTGGAAATCCCCAAACCTGGCAACTTTCCACTTCATAATCCGCAGTGATTTCCTCATAGCGTTTTTGGGCCATACATTGCGCCTGCATATCCAGCCTCCGATACGCCTGCAAGCCAAGAAACAGTTCTTCAAGGGTTCGTTGCGCTTCCTGGATTTGCCCGTTACGCCTCAACAACTCGTATTCAGTCGCCAATGTGACCCAGTACCACCCCATTTGGTGCGGGGTTTCTGAACCCATTTCAAGGAAATTATGTTTGTGTGTGGCGTGTGGATTATTTATTAATTCTTGTTTGATATTCCAATGTGTACCGCTTATCTCGGAATTTGGATCGTTTGCGCAATCGGGATTATACCATTCTGGTTCTGTATTTGAATCATTTCTATCTCTATACCCGCCTTCATGCGCCCCACTTGGAGATAAATTTATGCTTGTCGCCGGTAAACTATACCCCGCTTTTTCAAATTTACAAGACCCCCCAATTTGACCGATCCCATCACCGATACAGGTACTTTGGGCTCTGTCAATTAAAATAAAGTGCTTGCTAAAGTTGTTACGATACTGCCAATATTTACTCGAAATTGATTCAAGAGAACAGCTCTGAGAAAGAGCGAAGCTGTTAAAGTAAGGACAATTGGAGAATCAAAAAGGTCGATAAAAGTTAATTGCAATTATTTTCATGCTTAGTAATTGTTATAGCCCTGTGCATTTTTAAATAAACGAGGCAGGTAATTTGGTGAAAAAAGAGCGAATGAGTTCAGGGGCATCAGAGATTTCGTGAAGCGCCTGTTCTACAGCGTACCGATTTGTGAACCCCTGCCAACCGCCTAAGTTTGTTGTCATTCAATGATTTAATCTGATCGTACTTGCTCACCCCCCCAACGATATAGCACTTACGCCAGAGGGCTAATACAAGACTAAAACAAAATAGTATAGTTAACGGTGTCATGAAGCAAAAGAAAAATCGAGTCTCGAAACATTGCAGATTGCAGATCATTATAATAGGTAAAATCCCAATATATTTTTGTAAATTCTTCAGATGTAAAATTGAAACACTCAACAATGGAATCACTTTGCAGTAAAGTTGTAGGTGTTTTGCTCAATAAGGTTCTGGAGGTGAGTCCCTTGGATTCAGAAACCAGAGAAGGGTTTTCAAGGGCTACCCATACTGAATCATGCAGGCCGTTTGCGTTCACGATCTTTAATCTCAATATTCCGTCAATAGGAATCAATTTGATTTCAGGTTGTTGACTGTACCAATTTTAATGCCTAAATGCACATGTGTATTATACCCCGTTTTGGTAACTGTCGAAAAGGAAATGCCGTCATAAGGTCTGTTTTCAGAAAAATAAACCTTCCCGTCCTGATCGCTCAAGAAAGATTGCGGCTCAGTGTAGGTATTATTGCCTTCTTTGTTGTAAAATTCTATATAGCAAACAGCACCTTCAACAGGAGTCCCGGACTTCTTGTCAATGATCTTTACATTAACTATTGTCTCTGATGTTTCTTTGTTACAGAAAGCCTGGAAGAATATATTGCAGAGAATTAAAAAAATCAAAAAATAACGAACTAAATTTGACATAACGATTGATAACTTGAAATTTATACTTCGTGCTGCCTTTCACCACATCAGGCCAAAGGCCATGCACAATACCTGGCAATTCGCAGTACGAATTTAAGATAAAAATATACTCGATATAAGATGTTACCGCATTTGCCAGCATTGGCGGAAATTACGATTTTTATGCCCCTGCCGGCAGGTTTTCAGCATGTGGAATAGCACACTGATGACACAGATTGAACTGATTTGTACTGTGAAAATCTGTTTAATCTGTGTCATCTGTGTGCCACACAAACTACTTGCCGCTGATCGAGATCACTTTCTTTGGGAATCTGCTCAAGTTGGGTTTAGTAAACGAGATCATACGCTGTCGTGTCGTGTAAGGCCAAAAACTGAATCTATATACACAGATTCGCTCAATGAAGTGAAATAGACAAAGCCCCAACGTCTACCGGAATTCCCCGAATTTAAGGATTTATAGAATTTCAGTGCGTTGAAAATTAACGTGTTGTTGGGGTTTGTTTTCGCAAACCAATTCACTTTTAGTATAAGTCCGAAGATGCTTTTACAAAATTATTAAATGTACAGACGTATCGCCTGGCGTTAAATACATGGAAGTATGGAAAGTGGTATTGGGAATGACAAAATTTTCAAATTTCCAATATATGGTAATGGTATCCTCAGAAGGGAATGAGAAGTGTTCTGTATATACTTCACCGTCTTGAATGATCTGAGGATAATTAGAGGTAGTTTCTACTCCCAATCCTTCCGAGATGGCAATAGGGCTGCAAATTTTTATATATACCGAATCCTGTTGTCCTGTATCGTTTTTCAAAATCAATTTTAAAAAACCGTCTGTTGGGATTAATTGTATGTTTACCACATTCGTGTCGCCTTCCTGAATATCAATGCCTTTCAGTGGAAATATATTGGGTAAAAAGCCGGACTTGTACACATTGATAAAAGTGAAAGTATGGCCTGCGGGGATGACAATAATGTACTCACCAAATTCATTTGACGATTTGGACCTGTCGGTTGGTATATCATCTTTTCCTCTGCTGACACCCGACAAATGCTCCTTCAACCAGCGCACCAGACTTCTTATTGGTAATTTTTCCTGCATAATCTGTTGGAGAGTGCATTCCTTCTTGCGAAATCAGGCAAAAGAAATGCAGGCAGCCAGAAAAGCAGGAGCAAACGAGTTGAATGCATAGTAGTTGAAGATTTTTCAATTGAAGCAGAGGAATAAATCAATCTTGCCTTAAACCTTTGTTGTGTTGCTGAAATTGGCGAAGATTTATTTAGTAAACAAGATTATACACCGTCGTGTCGTGTAAGGCCAAAAAAACTGAATCTATATACACAGATTCGCTCAATGAAGTGAAATAGACAAAGCCCCAATGTATCTTGGTAAATTCCTCTGATGGGAGATCAAAGTATTCTATATGGGTTCCATTGAATGGAAGGGTGACAGGAAAAGTATCTGTAAAAATTTTTTCCGAGTTCACCGGCCCATCTATCAAGGAAGGGCTTTCGATAATAATGTAAATAGAATCAAACTGACCGGACTGATTGGTAATTTCCAATCGAAGAGTGCCATCTATCGGCGAAAGGGTAATATCCAAATCGTTTGTTTCGCCCTTTTCTATAATCAAAGGGCCATAACTGCCATAGCCTTCCTTATATAGTTCAGAATAAGTGCTCGTATAATCAGCATTATGAGTATAATGAAATTTACCCTGAGCATCTGTGCTAAACGATACATATTCATGGTCGGTTTTAAGGCTTCCGCTAACAGTTTTTTCTGTCTGGAAGTCAATATCAATTCTCGCCCCTTCGACCGGCATTCCCGTCTTCCTGTCCGTGACTTTTCCATTGATGACGGTAGGCGGCGTTTCCTTTTCGCAAGCGAACAGCAGAAGCCAAATTGCCGGAAATAAAAGTGAGGCGAGCAATCTGATCGATTTTTTCATGACAAACAGGTTATACTCAAGGTAAATTGGTTGCTAAAAAATAATAATACATTGATTTTCAACGCACTGGAGTTCTGTAAATTCTTAAATTCGGAGAATTCCGGTATAAATTTGACATAACGATTGATACTTTGAAAATTATACTTCGTGCTCCCTTTCAGCACATCAGGCCAAAGGCCATGCACAAGGCCTGGCAATTCGCAGTACTAATGTAAGATAAAAATACTTCTAGACAGAAGATGCTACCGCATTTGCCGGTATTGCCGGAAATTACGATTTTTCATACCCCGACCGGCAGGTTTTCAGCATGTGGAATGGCACACTGATGACACAGATTGGACTGATTTGCACTGTGAAAATCTGTTTAATCTGTGTCATCTGTGTGCCATTCAAATAGCTACCTGACCGTTGGAGGAGACATCTCCTTCTTACTAGAAAAAGGAAAGTAACAATAAGTAAAAATGGGTAAGTGGTAAGTGGCTGTTTGTGTTGACTTTATCATAAAATGCCTTCATTCCGGGAGTTCCGGGCGGAGGCATTTTTCGTGGGCACAACGGGCGGATGGATTCGCCTGCGCTGTTTCCAGAAAACAGTTTTTTTAGCCTGTTTGTCAATTTATTACGTAAAAATGCCACTACCCGCGCCAAAGGCATTTTTTTTGCACCCGAAAACCCGCAAACCACACCCATTATGAAAGGTATCATACTCGCCGGCGGTCTCGGTACCCGGCTCTATCCATTGACACTCGCCGTGAGCAAGCAACTCATGCCGGTGTACGACAAGCCGATGATATACTATCCGCTCAGCACGCTTATGCTGGCGGGCATCCGCGACGTGCTGATTATCTCCACGCCTTACGACCTGCCCAAATTCCGCCAGCTCTTTGGCGATGGCAGTGAACTGGGTATGCATTTCTCTTACGTGGAGCAGCACGTACCCAACGGACTGGCACAAGCCTTTGTGCTTGGCGAATCCTTTATCGGCGCCGACCCTGCCGCCCTGATCCTGGGTGATAATATTTTCTACGGCGCCGGTCTGGGCGATATGATGCGCACCTGCATCAGTCCCGACGGAGGTATCATCTTCGCTTACCAGGTGGCCGATCCCGAGCGTTATGGCGTGGTGGAATTTGATAAAAATTTCAAAGCTCTCAGCATTGAGGAAAAACCCGCACAGCCGAAAAGCCACTATGCTGTACCAGGGCTCTATTTTTACAACAACAGCGTCGTGGATATCGCTAAAAACCTGAAACCCAGCCCGCGGGGCGAATACGAGATCACCGATGTGAACAAAATCTATCTGGCGCAGGGTAACCTGGAAGTGCGCGTCATGGGGCGCGGCTATGCCTGGCTCGATACGGGCACCCACGAGTCGCTCATGCAGGCCGGGCATTTCGTGCAGGCCATCGAAGACCGGCAAGGTCTCAAGATCGGCTGCATCGAAGAGATCGCCTGGGAGATGGGCTTTATTGACGACGAGGGGCTGAAACGCCTGGGGCACAAATACCTGAAAAGCGGGTACGGCGAGTATCTGCTGAATTTGTTGAAAACACAAACATGGAAATAGCCTTCGGCCTCCTTATTCTGGCCATTGTGGTTGTTGGCCTGATCAATCGCGGGCGGCAGAAGCGCGACTGGCTGCAGGAAGAACGCCATGAGGAAAGCGGCGCCTGGGTCGACAAGCGTCCCGGTGAGCGCGGTACTTTCGGATCGCTGGACAGGGAACGCGAGAACGAACGGGCGGCAATCGTCCGGCAAGGCCGGGTGAACGAACTGGGCCGGCTCGTGCGGAATTACATGATTGAGCATTATCCCGGATTCCATACCCGCAGCGACGATCAAATAAAAACATTCACCGTTTTTGCCAGAAGCCGGTCTGGCGAACTGATCTCTGTCATCGGCGAACTGATCGAAGGCCGTTTGCCGGAACTGCCTGTCCAGACCTCTTCCGGAGCGTTGCACACCCCGGCGCTGAAAAAAATGGCTATGGACTTTTCCTATGCCAACTTCCCGGCATTACTTGATATGGATTTAGAGGCAATTAAAATGTTTGATCGGGTGTGTGGGTTTTTTGCGGAGCAGATTCTTGAAGGTATCCGACTCCCCAATGCAAAAAAATAGCCGGGCAGCAGCATGCTACCCGGCTATTCTTCACCACTCACCGCTTATCACTTATCACTTATCACTCACCACTTATCACTTATCACTCACCACTTTCTCACACTCCGCCAGCAAAAACTCTGCTTTGGGGCGGAAGCGTACGTTGGGATCGTTCTCGCCGAATTTCTTCTGCATAAAAAACTTCAGTTCGGGGATGGCCTCTGCATATCGTTTGGCGTGGTACAGGCAGTCGCCCTTGCGCAGGCGCGCAAGCCAGTGAATGGGCTGCACGGCGAGTGAAAGCCTGATGGTATTGTCAAAGTCCTGAACGGCATTTTCCCAATCGTTTTTCAACATCCTCATTTTACCGCGGCCATAATGGGGCTCGGGGTTGTGCGGGTTGATATCGATGCTTTTGGAAAAGTCGTACAGCGCATCGTTGTAATTCTTCAGTTTGTAATTTACATAGCCGCGGCGTTCGTAAGCCAGGGCATGGCGTTCATATTTAGAGATTGCGTTGCTCAGCGCTTCGGAAGCCATCTCCATACCGCCCTGCTGTGCGAGCTCCCGGCCGCGCAGGTATTCGGTTACCGCCGTTTTATCAGACAGGGGCTCGATATTGTATTCAGCCAGAATTTGACCATTCTGCACCCACCACGCGCCCACTTTGCCGGCCATGGCATACTGGGCAATCTCCTTCAGCAATGCCGTGGTGCTGCGCCAGTGTTTTTCCGTGCTCATCAGCACCTGTTGGGGTACGGTGAGCGCATAGTCGTCGGCACTGAACACATCATCGGCTTTCAGCAGGATGTCCGTTTTGAAATAATTTTCAATACGATTGTTCCAATGGTTTAACACCATGTTGTACGTGCGTTCGGAGCCGAATTCCAAACGGCCTTTGAAAATCAATTTGAGTTGTTGTGGTTGCGTAATCATCCTGCCCGCTGTTGAATGGTGTACTGAAGAAAACTGATTTCATTGGCGGATTATGGGGGTGGAAAAGCACACGAAGCATCAGCAATGGGCGACTCTGAAATCGCCAATGCTCAAACTGCCGCTAAAACGTGGATAATGACTCTTTCCCAAAGAAACCGGCTAACCTGTGAAAGGTTCCGGTATGAAGGTGACGCTTTTCCAAAAGGACTACAAAAGTGCAATTTTTTAACTGAAAGTGCAACTTTGAATACAAGGAATTTACAAAAAAATTATTTGTGTTTAATGAATAGGGCAAATTTAATTCTTAAATAGCGCCCTTTTTAGTCGTTTTTCCCAAATAAAAAGTAAGTCTTGCGGGAGTAATTTTTTTAATTCTTCATGTATGCACATCTTTTAAGTTTTTTTTCAAATTTTTACCGAAACAATCCTCAACAATACAAAAACAAAATTTTTACAATTTGTTTTATATGTTGCCGGGCTTCGGCCAGGGCGCTCCATATCCTTCCGGCGTTTTGGGGCATTCATTCTGAGAAAAGGCACTATGACAGAAAGACGTATTTTTGATTACCTGCACGACCAACTGCGCGACCACCCGCAGCAACGGGCCTTTGGATCCAAAAAAGGAGGTCGGTGGACATATTTATCTACCGCTGAAATTGCCGACCTGGCAAACAGGGCCAGTCTGGGATTCCTGAATATGGGGCTGAAGCCAGGCGACAAGGTCGCTACCGTTGTGTACCAGGCATTTCCGGAATGGGTCGCCATCGAATATGCCCTTTCCCAAATCGGCGTGCTCAATGTGCCCATGTACCCGACGATCAGTTCGCGTGAATATGAATACATCCTGAACGAATCGGAGGCAAAACTCTGTATTGTCGGTGAAGGCGATTTATACGATAAGGTATTGAAAGCCAAAGAGAAAGTCCCGGGACTGGGAGAGGTGCTGACATTTTTCGATCACCCCGATGTGCGGCGGTGGGACAGCATCCTGGCCCCTGCAGATGCCGATTTTTCAGCGGTTACGGCAGTCAGCAATACGATTGGCCCCGACGACCTGGCAACCCTGATCTATACCTCCGGCACTACGGGCAATCCCAAGGGCGTCATGCTCACCCACCGCAACATCATCTTTAATGTAGAGGCGTTGAGGCGGATTGCGCCGATCGGGCCCGGCGATATTACCCTGAGTTTTTTGCCGGTCAGTCACGTGTACGAACGCGTCGTCGTGTACGCCTATACCGCCTACTCCGCTTCTGTTACGTTTACCGGAACCGACAATCTGGGCGGCGATAAAGGCGACTTGAAGGCCATACGACCGCATTTTTTCACCTGCGTGCCTCGTTTGTTGGAAAAGGTGTACGAGAGGATTTATGCCAGGGGGCTGGAACTGGGCGGACTTCAGCGCGCGCTTTTCTTTTGGGCGCTCGATCTGTCCGAAAAATGGGAGTTCGACCAAAAGTCTTCAGGACTGGAGGCTTTGAAATGGAAAATTGCAGATATCCTGATTTTTTCAAAATGGCGTGAAGCGCTGGGGGGGCGTGTAAAGGGTATGATCACCGCCGCGAGTGCCTGTCCCATGCGGGTATTGCGCACCTTTAACGCAGCAGGCATACCTGTGCGGGAAGGGTACGGCCTGTCGGAAGCCGCCCCCGGACTGAGTTTTAACGGTTTCAGGGAAGGGGAGGCGTTGCTGGGTACGGTTGGCCCCGCCCTGGAAGGTGTAGACCTTATTATAGAACAGGGGCCCGATTTCAGGCCCGGCGAAGGCGAGATACTGGCCCGGAGCCCGGGTATCATGAAAGGGTATTACAAACAGCCCGAAAAAACGGCTGAAATGATCCGGGAGATCAACGGCGAACAGTGGCTGGCGACAGGGGATGTCGGGATGTTTGTAGACGGTCCGGGTGGAAAAAAATTCCTCAAAATAACGGATCGCAAAAAAGAACTGCTGAAAACCAGCGGTGGAAAGTATGTGGCCCCGACGCCGATTGAATCGACCTTTAAAGAACACCGCCTGGTAGAACAGGTCATGATTGTCGGTGAAAACCTGAAGTTCGTCTCGGCGCTGATCGTCCCTTCCGAGGAAGGACTGCGCGAGTGGTTCCTGAAGCACAACATGGAATGGACAGGGCTGGATGCGGCAATCCGCAACCCAAAAGTTGTGGAGCGTTATCAAATGCTGGTGGACCGCGTCAATCCGAATTTCTCGCACGCGGAGCAGGTCAAAAAATTTGCACTGCTATCCGGCACCTGGGAGTCGGTTAAAGCCGATGGCTCGGATGCCGAGCTTACGCCGACCCTGAAGTTGAAGCGCCGTGTGATCATGCAAAAATTTGCCAGTGAAATCGAGTCCATGTACCAGTAGTGTCAGGTACTATCTGGGGTATGGGGCAAAAAAAACGCGGTGCTCGTTTGCACCGCGCCGGATAATCCGTATAATCTCATGAAAACTGTCGAATTTGTTGGTCAATACCGCCGCCGCATGTCGTTTCTCTGTTTGTATTCCGTATTGACAGTACAAAGGTGCGACACTTTTTTGCCGCTGGAAAGGACAATAAAGCGCGTGCCCTGGCCCGGTGTTTATAGCCAAACCGGATGTGTTTTTTTCATAGGTAACTGATTTTGAATCTTTTGCATAAAATATCAATGACCTGAAACAGGCTCATGCAGGGGCAAAAAAAAACGCAACGCTCGTTTGCGCCGCGCCGGTGACCCGTATAATCTCATGAAAATTGTCGAATTTGCTGGTCAATACTTTGTCCTCAATTCATCTTGTCTTAGTAGTTCCGTATTGACAGTACAAAGGTGCGGCAGAATCCTGCGCCGGGAAAGGACAGAAACGCGGCCGCTCAATCCCGGTGTTTAGCGCGAAAACACCCTTCGTTTTTTTTATTTTTATCTGATAGTGAGCGACTTATGTTTTTATGTCACCGGGCATTTCCGTTGAAAAAACAACGGAATGGGTTCGGGTAGGGGCAAAAAAAAACGCGGCGCTCGTTTGCGCCGCGCGGTTTCCCGTATATAATCTCATGAAAAGTTTCGAATCTGTGATCAATAATTGCCGTCTCTTATCGTGTCGCCGCCGTTATTCTTTATTGATGATACAAATGTGCGGGAAGTTGCCTGGGGTGCAAAGGACAAAAAAACGTATTTGTTGAACGGTTTTTTTAGGAGTATTTAAGTGTTTCAGGTGTTTTTGTTGATATACCGATTCTTTTTGCAGGTAAAACGTTGTTTGTTTTGGGGTGAAAACAGGTTTTGTTTAATAAAAAATGCTAAAAACAAATATTTTTTTATCAAATTTTTTTAAAAAACCTGATCCGGGCGCCATCGGGCGCATGATAGAAATATTGGTATGGGCGAAAGGAGGGTATGAGACGGGCTGACTGGCAGGATTTGTTGAAAATTGCCCCAGGGGCAAAAAAAAACGCGGCGCTCGTTTGCGCCGCGCGGTTTCCCGTATATAATCTCATGAAAAGTTTCGAATCTGTGATCAATGATTTACCGCTTTCTTGTCTCTCGCCGCCGTTATCTTTCATTGACGATACAAAAGTGCAGGATATCTGCACAAGTGCAAAGAACATAAAAACGCATTTGTTGAATGGAATGTTTAACGGGCAGGAGAGGCATTTGAATATAAAAAAGCAAATAGCGCCTCTAAAACGTTAAAATTTTGAATAAACCGCCTTGGGTTTTAACGCCTTTTTGGGATTTTGTTGAAAAAAATTTGATGAAAAGAATCAAAATTTTTTTTAATTTTATTTTTGAAGGCCTGATTTACAGGAAAAAAAGGAGTTGGAAAGGGTTATTCCAACTCAAGCAGTAGTTGTCCTTTCTCTACAGCGGCGCCCTTCAGGACATTAATGGCCTTGATATGGCCTTCCCCGGCTGCTTTGATAACGTTTTCCATTTTCATGGCTTCCAGGATGATGAGCGGGTCTCCTTTTTGGACTGCCTGCCCGGGACTGACCAGGATGTTGAGCACCAGGCCGGGCATGGGGGCTTTTACGGTATTTACTTTTTGGGTTCCGCCGGCGCGCAGGCCGAGTTGTCGAACCAGGCGCTCGTAGTGGTCAGCAATCGCGAGGGAATATTTTGTCCCGTTGATGCGCAGGGTATAATGCCGGGTGGCATAGTCTGCCTCAATCAATTCTGCGTGATAGGTTTTGCCGAGATGGATCAGGTGGAATTTTCCTTCGCCATTGGGTATCAGGTCCAGCTCCTTTGCCTGTTCGGGATCGACGTCGAAATGGTGCTGATCATTGGCGGAAATCTGGAAAGGTTCGCGGATCATTTTTTGCCAAAGAATTTACAGGTAAGTACGGTAATATCATCAGGGTAGGGCTGGCGTTCCCGATAGGCTTCAATGTGGGCCAGCAGCCGGGTATTGAGTTCCCTGGCATCGGCCATGGCGTTTTCGCGAAGAAAAGCGATAAGTTTGTCTTCTCCGAAATCAATTCCGGCTTTGTTCCGGATATCTGTCAGTCCGTCGGTGTAAGAAAACAGCACCGCCTCTTCTTCGATGACTACGCTGCCCATTTCCAGGAAAGGCAGTTCCGGGAGCCAGCCGAGCACTGTACAACCATTTTTTAATGGCGTCACTTCACCTTTCATCATCAGCAGGGGAGGTGTGTGTCCTGCGTTGATGTAGTGCAACGTCCGGTTGCCTGCATTGTATTTTGCCAGGAAAAGGGTAATGAATTTGTCGCCCTGGGTAACCCGGTGAACAGCGGCGTTCATTTCACAGACAATTTCTTCCAGGGTTGTCCGCCGGGTAATCAGCGCATGAAAGTTTGCCTGGAAATTGGCCATCAGCAACGCGGCCGATACCCCTTTCCCGGTAATATCGGCGATGCAGAACGCAATGTTGCCATCGGGGAACTCCACGACGTCGTAATAGTCGCCTCCGACGGCAAAGTGGGGTTTGTAAATGCTGGACAGTTGGTAATCGCTGCCGGAAGGCAATTGCGACGGGACGAGTGTGCGCTGTATCTCGGCTGCAACCTCCACCTCCCGGTTGAGCACTTCCTGACGCAGTTGCTGCTTGAACAATCGTTTGTTCTCGATAGCAACTGCGATCACATTGGTAATGGTGGTGACAAACTGCACCTTATTGTATACATCGTCGTCGTCGCCAAAACCGCCGATAAAAGCATAGGCGATCGGCTCGTTCTTGTGCATAACTGGTACAACCAGGTCGAACTCCCGGAAAAGAGGATGGCTGCTGTTTTCCAGCCCCTGCTTGGTGCGAAAGCGCTTCAGCTCTTCGTTAATATCCTGTTCAAGCAGATTTCCGTCGATACCCGAGGAACTCATACACTCCCATTTGCCCGCTTCCTTGAAAAAAAGCGCCATTTTGCGAATGCCGATTTCCCACCTCAAAAAGGAGTTGTACATGTTAAACAGCCCGTCAGCCGATACATTTTCGTTAATAGCCTGCGTAATTGTCAGCAAACTATTGATCTGCAGCTGCTTAAGATTAACTTCGCGCTCTAATTTCTCAATGCGGGAAAGTGTCCTTTTTATTTCCTGTAGTTCAGGCATCGTGATTTAAATTCAACGGGAAGGTACGGACAACTACATTTTTGCAATGCTTTTTCCCTAAAAATGTAAAACTTGTGAAATTTGCGGAAAAATTGATCAAACCCCGAACCGGATACTAACCAATTCAATTATGGAAGACGTAAACAAATCTATGGCCGAAGCAAAGGCCCACATGGAAAAAGCCCTGGAACACCTGGAGCACGAGCTTGTTAAATTGCGCACAGGAAAAGCCTCCACTTCACTTATCGCAGACCTGATGGTGGAGTATTACGGCGCGCCAACCCCGCTTCCCCAGGTGGCCAACGTTCAGATTAGTGATGCCCGCACAATTGTGATTCAACCCTGGGAGCGCAACCTGCTCGGGCCTATTGAACGGGTCATCATCAACGCTAACCTCGGCATCACACCTGCCAACGACGGCGAGGTGATCCGCCTGATGGTGCCGCCCCTGACGGAGGAACGGCGCAAGGAATTGGTGAAAAAAGCCAAACACGCCGGCGAAGAGAGCAAAGTCGGGGTCCGGAATGCCCGGCACAAAGCACTTGACCATATTAAAAGAGCCGTCAAGGAAGGACTGCCGGAAGATATGGGCAAGCGCAAGGAAACCGAACTCCAGGACATGGTGAACAAGTTCGTCGAGGAAGTGGACAAGGTTATTGCTGTCAAAGAGAAGGAAATCATGACTGTTTAATGTCAAACTCCAAACTGTTAATTCGATGAACTTAGAAAAATTCCTTGTTGTCGCCGGCGTCCCCGGTGTACACAAACTCATATCCAGCCGTTCGAACGGACTTGTTATTGAAGACCGCAACCAGGGGCGTACCCGCTTTGTTCCGGTGCGCCAACAGCAGGTAACACCGCTGGCTACCGTCGCCGTTTACACCGATACCGACGAAGGGACGGTGCCGCTGACGGATGTGTTCCAGAAAATGCTCGATCAGTACGACGAAATCCCTCCGGCAGGGCTCGATTCGTCGAGTGCTGATTTTCGCGCGTATTTTGAAAAAATCCTGCCCGAACACGACCGCGACCGCGTACACATCAACGACATCAAAAAATGTATCAAGTGGTTCAATTTTATGCTGGAAAAAGGCATTTTTGAAGAGGCCAAACGCGACGCCGAATCTGCCGCGGCAGACCAGCCCGCAGAAAAAGAAGACTAACGCAACAAAGAGGCTGGGTTTCAGCCGTATCATTATTCAATCAATAGAATGTACAAAGGACAAAAAGTCGTCGTTGTGCTGCCCGCCTACAACGCCGCCAAAACACTGGAAAAAACCTACCGCGAGATACCCTTCGATATCGTCGATGAGGTTATTCTCTGTGATGACCACAGCCGCGACAATACCGCAGAATTGGGGAGAAGCCTTGGTATACAGCACATTATCGTTCACGAAAAAAACAAAGGCTACGGCGGCAACCAGAAATCGCTGTACAACAAAGCCCTTGAAGTGGGTGGCGATATCGTCATTATGTTGCACCCCGATTACCAGTATACCCCCAAACTGATCCCTTCGATGGTCAACATCATCGGCGAAGATCTTTTTCCGGTGGTGCTCGGCTCCCGGATACTCGGAATGGGCGCGCTGAAAGGCGGCATGCCGTTGTACAAGTATATCTTCAACCGTTTCCTTACCCTCTCCCAGAACCTACTGGTCAACTATAAACTGTCGGAATACCATACCGGATACCGCGCCTTCAGTCGAAAAGTGCTGGAAAGCATCAACTTCAACCAGAATTCCGACGACTTCGTATTCGATAATGAGATGCTCTCCCAGATCATCTTTGCCGGGTTTGATATTGCCGAGGTGACCTGTCCGACCAAATACTTCGAAGAGGCTTCCAGCATCAACTTCCGCCGGAGCATGAAATACGGTCTGGGAGTATTGCGGGTATCCTGGGGGCATTTCCTTCAACGGATCGGGCTGGCCAATCTGGCGATGTACCGCAAACCTGCCTAACGCATGTGTACCGTCACCTTCCTGCCGTCACCTTCCGGCTTTATCCTGACGCACAACCGCGACGAAGCGCCCTCGCGCTCTCCGGAGGTCATCAGCCGGGTGCAGGAAGGTGGCGATACGCTGCTTTTTCCCCGCGATACAAAGGCGGGTGGCGCCTGGGTGGCCGCATCAAAGAGCGGCAGAACGGCCTGCCTGCTCAACGGCGCGTTTGTAAAGCACCACCACAGCCCTCCCTATCGCCGCAGCCGCGGACTTGTGTTGCTCGATTTTTTTCATTGGCCGCAGCCCGATGTGTTTTTCGAGCAATACGACCTTGGCGGGATTGAGCCGTTCACATTTTTGTATTTCAATACAAACAAGGTTGTCGAGCTGCGATGGGATGGAACACAGCGCTATGTACGGGAACTTGCGCCCGATGTACCCCACTTCTGGTGCTCGGCCACCCTCTATCCGCCGGAAATGCAGCAAAAGCGCAAACAGGTCTTCCTCGATTGGCTGCAACAAACCACCCACCGCCCGCCGTCTGCTATCTATCGCCTTCACCAGACAGGCAGCGTTGGCGACCCCGAAAACGATTTTATCATGAACCGGGGCGGGCGGGTCTGTACGGTGAGCATCACGCAAATAACTTTAACATCAAAAAAATTCAGCATGCGGTATGTTGACCTGTTGGGAGGGAATCGGGATACACGGTCTGTGTCGATGAGCAAGCGGTAAGAAACCAAATGTCAACGGATATCTAACTCGCGCGTTTATTGTGCCTGTTCAGTTAAATTTTTGTCAACGCCGGAAACTTAATTTTGCCTACTCGGTTAATTGTACATATTTTGCACCATAATAATCATTTCATACCAATTGTTCACTCTTTGCAAGTCTTCTTCAGGAAGCATTATTAATCAAGCCTATGAAACAAATCCTACTCGTTTTCGCCTTGGTTTTGGTAGGAAGTATGGCGCTCCAGGCGCAGAGTAAATCCTTAGCCGATCTTTCCGTTTTCCCCAACCCCGCTACCGACTATATCTCCGTAAAAGATAACGGCGATGCAGTTGGTTTTGTAGCTGTCTTCAACCTGGTCGGCAAAAAAGTAAAGGAATTTGAATTTGTAAAAGGCGAACAGTACTACGTGGCAGACCTTATCAAAGGAATGTATCTCGTTCAGGTACTCGATCGCAGCAAGCGCACCCTGGTTACACACAAACTGGATAAGCGCTGATTCTTTTTTAGTACCGGGTTTCTAAATGAAATCCCCGGCGTGCACCATGGCACGCCGGGGATTTTGTTTTGGGTTACCCCATTACTGTCAAGCATTCCGCTTGTTGCGCAATTCCGTCAGGAAACGTTCCAGTTCGTCGGTGCTGTAGTACAACACTTCGCGCGGCTTGGAGCCTTCGGCCGGACCGACGATGCCAAGCGATTCCAGCTGGTCCATGATACGGCCGGCGCGGTTATAGCCCAGTTTCATACGGCGCTGGATCATGCTGGTAGAGCCGTGCTGGGTTTCGACGACCAGGCGGGCGGCGTCTTCGAGCATTTCGTCCATTTCGGAGAAGCGGAACTCTTTGGCATCGCCGCCCGGCTCCCCGTCGGGATGGAATTCAGGCAGGAAGAAGGGCTCGGCAAAACCCCGCTGGTTGGCAATGAATTCGATCACACGTTCTACTTCGGGTGTGTCTACAAAGGCACTTTGCAGCCGGATAATATCGCCGCCGACGCTGAGCAGCATGTCGCCGCGCCCGGTGAGCTGCTCGGAGCCGCCGGTATCGAGAATGGTGCGGGAGTCTACCTTGGAGGCCACTTTGAAGGCAATACGCGCCGGGAAATTGGCTTTGATGACACCGGTGATGATATTGACCGAAGGGCGTTGGGTCGCAATAATCAGGTGAATACCCACGGCGCGCGACAACTGTGCGAGCCGGCCGATCGGCAATTCAACCTCTTTGCCCGCAGTCATAATCAGGTCGGCAAACTCGTCGATGATGAGTACGATATACGGCAGGAAGCGGTGCCCTTTATTGGGGTTGAGCCTGCGGGCGACAAACTTGTCGTTGTATTCCGCAATGTTGCGCACTTCGGCCTTCTTGAGCAGGTCGTAGCGCGTTTCCATCTCTATGATCAGCGAATTGAGGGTATGGACCACCTTGGCAGTCTCCGTCACAATGGGCTCCAGTTGATCGGGCAAGAATCCCAGGAAGTGGTTCTCCAGTTTGGCGTAAGGGAACAACTCGACCTTTTTGGGGTCGATGAGGATGAGTTTTACCTGGGAAGGGTGCTTTTTGTACAGCAGCGACATCAGGATGACGTTGATGCCGACCGATTTGCCCTGGCCGGTAGCGCCGGCGATGAGCAGGTGCGGCATTTTGGTCAGGTCGGCCACAAAGGCCTCGTTCTGAATGGTTTTACCGAGTGCAACGGGCAGTTCCATCTTGGCGCGTTTGAAACGCTCGTTGGTCAACAGTTCGCGCATACCGACGGTCTGCCGGTTCTTGTTCGGCACCTCGATACCGATGGTACCTTTTCCGGGGATCGGCGCGATGATGCGGATACCGAGCGCCGAGAGGTTCAGCGCAATATCATCTTCCAGGTTTTTGATCTTCGAAATACGGATGCCGCGCGCCGGGATGATCTCGTAAAGGGTAACGGTTGGCCCGATGGTCGCCTTGATCTTTTCGATTTCAATTTTGAAATACATCAGGGTCTGGAGGATCTGATTTTTATTCGCCTCCAGTTCCTCCCGGTCGATCTCCAGGTGCTGGTTGTCGTATTCGGTCAGCAATTGTACATGCGGGTACTCATAATGCGAGAGTTCGAGCGTAGGATCGTACGGTTCGCTCAGGTTGGGGGTGTCTTCCTGTACCGCCACTACGGGTGGTTTGTAGGCCTCCGATTCATCGGGCGCCACGGGCGGCGGGGGCGGCGTCACGCTGATTTCCAGTTCGGCGTCGCCGGGCTTGAGCGGCTCCGGTCGGGGGGGCGTGTCGGCAAACAGGGCGCTGCGCTGGGTCAGGTCGAACGATATCTGACCGTCGGTTTGTTCGGCTGTGGCAGTCTTGATCTCGGGAGTGTCTTTATCGGCAGGGACGGGGATTTCCGCCTTTACGCGCGTGGCCGGCGGCGGGGGCATGTTGCGCTTGCCGAAATTGCCGGCCAGCAGGTCGGTCCAGGCTTGTTGGGTCTCCTCCCAGGCTCTTTGCCAGCTGAGTTCTTCCAGATTCGGGTTATTCGACCATACAAAAGTGGCCACGAGGGCGAACAACATGAGCGCCAGCGTACCGATAACGCCGAGAAAATTCTGGATGTATTCGCTGATGGATTGTCCGAAAACACCACCCCAGGGAAATTCAAACTTTTGAAAGAAAAACGAGGCGACGACGGAAGTGATCACCATCAGGATTACCGTGCGCTGCAGGGTGATGGCGAGGTAAGACAGCGGGATACGGCGGATCAGGGCCAACCCAAACTTGTACAGCAGGTAAACGACCCCGAAGGAGGAAATGCCGAATCCCCAATAGATGATACCGTCGGACAGAAATGCGCCGAGCCTGCCCAGCCAGTTGTCGACCTGTACGTCTGCCAGAAACATCTCCCAGGAAAAATGGAACACGATATCGTGGTCGTTTTTCCAGGTGAACAGGTATGATACGAACGCAATCAGAAAATAGAACGACAGGAACAGGAGGAAAATCCCGAAAAGTTTCGAGACTCGCTCACTGTCAAAATTCATGCTTAGTTGTCCTCGTTTGCCTTTAGCCATGCAACAGGGGTGTGGTTCGGTTGGTGCAATTTTCAGGCGCAAAGGTAGCCAAACGAGATGGTGCAATGGTTACTGTCGCGCGGAAAAGCCGGATTTTTTACAAGAAAATGCCGGGGCCTGCCGCCAGGACCGGCAAGGCAGGTCATTTTGCGGCGGCAGGCCCGATCAAATCCCACAAATTGCCGTACAGGTCTTCAAAAACGGCCACCGTTCCGTATGCTTCCGTTGAAGGCTCCCGAACAAAACGAACCTTGTTGTTCAGCAAGTTATGGTAGTCCCGCCAGAAATCGTCGGTCTGCAGGAACAGAAAAACCCTGCCGCCGGTCTGGTTGCCCACCCTGGTTTCCTGTTCGCCGTTTGCCGCCTTGGCCAGCAGCAGGCAGCAGCTGCCCGCTCCCTGCGGCGCAACCAATACCCAGCGTTTGGTAGCGCTCAGGGGCGTGTCTTCCACCAGGGTGAAACCCAGTTTTTCCGTGTAAAAACGAATGGCTTCGTCGTAATCGGCCACCACCAGGGCGAGGTGTGCAATCCGTTGATTCATAATGCTGATTTTTGTTTTTCAGACACAGGGTGTTGATTCTCATGGATTATGCATGAATCTGCATCATTCCGGCACAAAAAAACACATTTTAAAATACCTTTGTCAGCCCAAACTCTAATCCCGCGTTACGTTCCAGGACTTTTCACCAAACGCATCGTCATGTCCGATCTGAAATCGCTTATCATTCCCGACAAAGTGCCGAAACACATCGCCATTATCATGGATGGAAACGGTCGCTGGGCCAAACAAAAAGGTATGCCCCGTGTGCTGGGCCATCGCAGCGGCGTGAAAAGCGTGCGGGAGGTGACCGAAGCGGCGGCGGAGATCGGCGTGCATTACCTGACGCTGTATGCTTTCAGCACGGAAAACTGGAGCCGCCCGCCTGCCGAGGTAACGGCTTTGATGACCCTGCTGGTTGAAACCATCAAAGGCGAGATTCGCGACCTGAACAAGAACGGTGTTCGGCTTATGGCGATCGGCGACCTCGAGGCGCTGCCCGCGGCCAGTTACAAGGCACTGCAAGACGGCATCGAGCAAACCAAAAACAACCAGCGTATTACCCTCGTGCTGGCGCTCAATTATTCGGCCAAATGGGAAATATTGCGCGCAACCCGAATGCTTGCCGAGCAGGCGCAACAAGGATTGCTGGCCCCCGCCGATATCGATGAAAATACATTTGAAAACGCCCTGAGCACACGCGATATTCCCGACCCGGAGTTGCTCATCCGCACGAGCGGCGAAACGCGTATTTCCAACTTCCTGCTTTGGCAGATCGCTTATGCCGAACTGTATTTTACGCCCGTTTTCTGGCCTGATTTCGGGAGAAAGGAGCTGTTTGAGGCCATACTGAGTTATCAACGCAGAGAACGCCGGTTCGGCATGATCAGCGAACAGGTTACCACCTGAGCCCCGGCTCCAAACCTTGAATCTGCCAATTTTTCAACAAGATGCATACAGAAGCCCGCCGCCGTTACAACGAAACATTTACACCGGAGAAATACCAGGCTTTTCTCCATACCGTCGACTCCGCTTTTGGCGAACCCTGCACTTTCCGGGTGTCTGAAACACCCGTATTCGTGCCCAATGTGCTGAAAAAACAGCTGATGCAGGGTGTGGAAGATATTTGCGCGGTTATCAACCGTCCCGACTTTCGCGCAAACAGCCAGGCTGCCTTGCCGCCACACCTGCGTGTACCCAATGAGGATGCGCACACCGTATTTCTGCAACTCGATTTCGGCATCTGCCGCGATGCGGAAGGCCGTTTTGTGCCGCAACTGATCGAGATGCAGGGCTTCCCCTCGCTCTATTTCTTTCAGCACCTGCTGGCCGAGTCGTACCGCAGGCATTTCGATATCCCGGCCGATTTTCACCACCTGTTCGGCGGATTGAATTCGGAAAGTTATATCGATCTTATGCGCAGTGTGATCGTGGGTTCCTCCAGGCCCGAAAATGTGATCCTGCTTGAGGTCGAACCCGAAAAACAAAATACCCGCATCGATTTCTGGGGCAGTCAAAAGCACCTGGGTGTCAAGGTACTGTGCCTGTCAAAACTCAAAAAAGAGGGTCGCGACCTGTATTATTTTGACGATAACGGCCGACGTATCGGCGTGGAACGCATCTATAACCGAATCATATTCGACGAACTGGAAAAACGCGGTGATCTGCACCGCGAATGGGACCTGACCAGCGAGGTCAACGCCGAGTGGGTAGGTCATCCCAACTGGTTTTTCCGGATTTCCAAATACACGCTGCCCCTGCTGAACTCCCCTTTCGTGCCGGAAACACTGTTTGTCAACCAGCTGAAAAGCATACCTGCCGATCTGGAAAACTGGGTGCTCAAGCCGCTCTTCTCTTTTTCAGGCCAGGGGGTCAAGATCAATATCACCAAAGCGGATGTGGAAATGGTGGATGATCCCGACAACTTTATCCTGCAGCGCAAAGTGGCGTATGTGCCGGGTGTCGAAACGCCGAACCCCGCAGAGCCTTCCAAATGCGAAATCCGCATGATGATCGTGTGGGATAAACGCTGGGACAAACCCCGGCTCGTCAACAACCTTATCCGGATGAGCAAGGGCGAAATGGTGGGTGTGCGTTACAACAAGGGCAAGGATTGGGTAGGTGCGAGCGTGGGCTTTTTTGAGCCCTAAAAATCCCGTCATGCTGTTCTATTCCACCCATATTGAGAACGGTTTTGTCCGGCTCGAAGAAGAAGAAAGCCGCCACCTGCTCACGGTGCTGCGGCGCAAGGTCGGCGACCGCCTTCAACTGACGGATGGCAAAGGCTGGTTTTACGAGGCCGAAATCGCCGAAGCAGGAAAACGCCATGCGCTGGGCCGCATCGTCAGCCGGCACGCTGCGCCACCCGAACGAGCGGCGCGGCTGCACCTGGCCATCGCTCCGACCAAGCAGATGGAGCGTTTTGAATGGTTTCTGGAGAAAGCGACCGAGATCGGTGTAGACGAGATCACGCCCCTGCTGTGCCAGCGCTCCGAACGGGACCGTGTACGGACAGACAGGCTGGAAAAAATACTCGTTTCAGCGATGAAGCAATCGCTTCGGGCCCGCCTGCCCCAACTCAACGACCCGACACCTTTCAGGCAAATGGTTGATCGTGCTGCCACGGCGCAGTCGTTTATCGCCTGGTGTTCGGCGGATCCCTTACCACACCTGCAATCGCTCCTTTTACCGGGCATCGATACCCTTATCGCCATTGGCCCGGAAGGCGACTTTTCACCGGAGGAAGTCAAAATAGCCCTTGCAAAGGGGTTCAAAGGCGTCGGGCTCGGCGCCGCGCGCCTGCGAACGGAAACGGCAGGTATATTTGCAGTGAGCGTTTTTAACCTGGCAGGGTAGGGGATTAACAAAAGACAGGAGCCGTCCCGGATGTATTTCCCGCAGATTGGCGCAGAAAAAACCCGCAGAAATGCGCAGAATATTGTTGAATCTGCGATTATCTGCGGGTTTTTTCTGCGGGAAACACACTAACATGCACACGAAAAGGATTCGTAGCATTTATTGTTCCCGCAACATTACTGCTTTCCGGCAGCAAGGGCATCCAGCCGGATCATATCCTGCATAATCCGGTATGCTTCAAAGAGTTGAATGTCTTTCTTCTTGTCTTTGAGCCAGCTGTCGTTCCGGGCGATCCGCGACGTATCGCTCTGTATCTGCGGCAGGTCGGCAGCAAGGTTCTGGAGGTCGAAGCTTTCGATAGGCTGGAACAGGTTGTCGAATTGCTTTGCTTCTTCATCCTGACGCTTGTTCCACTGGCGGTATTTGTCGGCCTGGAGCGGGAATTGCGACTGGTCCTTGTTTTTACGCAGGCGCACCGCATTGTCATTTACTTTCTTGAATGTGGGATCGGCTTCCACACGTGCGGCGCTGGCCGATTTCAGTTTGCCGAGATCGGAAATATGATAAGCGCTCTGGCTGAACGGCACAGGGTCTATGACGGTGGACGGGAGCGGATAATCGTTCTCACGCTCGCCGAGGTCGACAAGATTGTAGAAGTCGGGCAGCACAATATCCGGTTTCACCCCGTCGAGTTGTGTTGTTTTGCCGGTGATGCGGTAGAATTTCTGGATGGTGAGTTTCATTTCACCCAGCGGCTTCACCGAGTTGTCGATGGTGGAGTTGTCCAGATCGAGGAAGCGCTGTACCGTGCCTTTGCCATAAGTACCTGTCGAACCGACGATAACGGCGCGTCCGTAGTCCTGCATGGCGGCAGCCAGAATTTCCGACGCCGATGCGCTGAATCCGTTGACCATGACGATGAGGGGACCGCCATATTGAACCTGGGAATCGTTGTCGCTCATGATCTCCGGTTTGCGGGTGCGGTTTTTAACCTGCACGATCGGGCCTTCTTCGATAAAGAGGCCGCTCATCTGCACGACGTCGCGCAGGGAACCACCGCCGTTGCCACGCAGGTCGAGGATCAGGCCTTTGATGTTTTCGGATTTCAGTTTGCTGATTTCTTTCGCCACATCTGCTGCGCAGGAGGTGAAGCCCTGAGGCGTGAAGTCGGCATAAAACTTCGGCAGGTAGATATAGCCAATCCGGTCCTGCTTGTCTGTTTCATTGAGAATGAGCGATTTGGCGAATCCCTCTTCCATGAGCACCACGTCGCGGGTGATGGTAATCGTCTGTTCGGAGCCGTCGGTTTTTTGAACGGTAAGGGTCACCTTGGTGCCCTTGGGGCCGCGGATTTTCGACACCACGTCGTCGATATCCCAGCCCATTACATCCAGCGATTCCTCATCGGAATTACCCTGGGCTACTTTTATAATCACGTCTTTCGGCTGTAACGCGCCCTGTTTCCAGGCCGGGCCGCCGGGTACGATTTCCGTGACGGTCGTTTTTTCGCCGTCGCTTTGCAGGCGGGCGCCGATACCTTCCAGTTTGCCGGACATCTGTATGTCAAAATTCTCTTTCTCTTTCGGGGAGAAGTAGCCCGAGTGAGGGTCGAATACGTTGGTGATGGCATTCAGATACACCTCAAGCCGGCGGGTACGGTCGGTTTTTTGCAGGCGTTTGAACCATTTGTCGTAGGTATCGAGCACCTTCTGGCGCTGCTCGACCTCCAGTTGGACAAATGTCTTTTGATCGCCTTTATAGTCGGGCTTTTCCTGCTTGTCCAACTCGTCGTTGACACGGTACAACACCTCATATTTCATCCATTTTTCCCAGCGGCTGCGCAGTTCTGTATCATCTTTTGCCCAATCCAGTTTTTTGCCGTCCGACTCAAGCATGTCATTTTTGGTCAGGTCGAGGGGTTGTGCCAGGATTTCCCGATACCAGCCTTGCGTCTTAACGATCGACTGGTCCATCAACTTAACAGACAGATTAAAAAACTGGAAAGAGCCGGAGTTGGCTTCGTCATCCAGTTGTTTTTCAAAGCCTTTCAGCTGATCGATGTCCGCTTTGGTGTAAAAACGCTTGCCGCCGTCGACGTCTTTCAGATAGAGGCTGTACACCTGTTTTGAAAAATTATCGTCAATTTCTTTTGGCTGGAAGTGCAGCCGGTTCATACCCTGGAGGATGGCCTGGATCAGGGCCGCATCTTTTTGCGGGTCAGGCGCAGGCGCGCGGAAAGGATTGAACTGGCTGATAAAGAACGCAATACCTGCGATCCCGAGAAAGGAGAAAAATACAAAGGACGTTTTTAGTTTCATGTCCAGAAGAAATTTGTCAAGATCAAATTTGCCGAAGGGGCGATCAAAATTCAACATCGCTTGCGATAGGTTTTAAATTAACAAAGATAATCGGTCTGACGATTCGGGTCAAAATAAACAGGTTTATAACTTCAATCCGCGTGTTTCCGACTGGTTGCGCGATTACAGATTGTAACGACGATTGTATGAGTATTGTTTTGCGACAGACCACTCCCGGGCAGTGCAGGAATAAAAACGAAAGAAAGCGCTATTTGTGACAGTTTGCCTTTGTTTTTCTACAAACAAATGACAGGAATCTTCCTTCGGGGGGAAATCCGGGTTGAAAGACACGGGCAAGCATACAAATTTATATCCCTTCGCGGACAGTTCCTTTTGCCGCGCCGGGCATTTGGCATTACCTTTGCCTGTAATAAATACGCCGGTAAATATCCTTTCCGACCGTTTAATCCAACAGCCCCTGTTATTACCCTGGCCTGACGTTGCTAACCGGCTTTTTAGGCCGGACATTGTCGTACAAACACCCGCAGACTCCCCCGCTGCGCGCCAAAAACTGATCATCACTTAATTTATGGACGTAGGCTACCTGATACGCATCCTGGCACGCCGTAAGTGGCTTATTTTAGCAGCCATGCTGGTCGCGGCGGTCGCCACTTTTTTCTTTATCGGACGCAAGCCCGAGCGCTTCAAGGCTACGGTTATTGTATCTACGGGTATCGTCAACTACAAAGGCATCAACTCGGACAATTCCGATGCCTTCGTACAGCAGTACCAGGTGGAAAACGCTTTTTCCAACCTTATCGAACTGGCGCAGTCGCGCTCCAGCATCAAATTGCTCACGATCCAGATGCTCCGCCACGACCTGCAGGCCGAAGACAGCGGGGCGGTTCCGCCTTTCCGGCAAGGCCATAAAAATCTTTCTGATTTCACCGACGACGAGCGGAAAACACTGCTCACTGAAATGGCCGGCATCAACCTCGACAGTATCAGCGATCCGTCTTTCAGAAAAGAATTCGATTACCTGCTCGATAAAATTGCCCGCGCCTACGGCTACGACCACGATGCCATCCGCCGCAGCCTGGTCGTGAAACGGCGGGCCGAAACGGATTACCTGACCATCGAAATGATCACGGAGAGCCCGGCGCTTTCCCAGTACATGGCCAACGAGTATGTCGAGCGTTTTCTCACCTATTACCAAAACCTTGCTGTCCGGGAAAAAAGAAAAAAGGTGGGCTTCTTCTCCGAACTCCTGCTGCGCAAAAAAGCGGTGGTCGATTCTATTACCGAATTGCGGTACGGATACCTGCGCAGCCGGGCGCTGCCGTCTATCAGCAAACAAAGCGAAGACCTGATTGCCCAGATTTCCGACTTCGAACGGGCAAAGGAAATGGCCTTGTCGCGCCGCAATGCGACAATTGCATCGGTTTCAAAAATTGACGATTATATGGATCGCCGGGGCGCACGCGATGCCGGTGAAACCAGAAACCGCATCGCCGGCAAATACGACACCGACGAGCAGATTGCCAAAGTGCGGGAACTGACCCAAAAGAGCATGGAAACAGGCGGTAAAGACCCCGAAGTGGAGGAAGAACTGGCCGAAGCCAAACGGCAACTTGAAGAGTCCATTCGCAACAATGCGCGCAACATCGGCAAACCACGGGAAAAGGACGAGTCCAAACGCACCAAGGAAGACCTGTACAAAGAACGTGTATCGTACGACCTCGACCGCATCGATGCGGAAAAAACCATCACCCAACTGGATGCAAAAATCGGGACCCTGAAGAGCCGGTTGAGTGGTATTGTGGTAGACGACGAATACTCCACCAACCTACAGAACGAAGAAAAACGGGCCCAGGAAGAGTTCAATACCATCAACGATCAACTGATCACGGCCAAACTGGACCTGTCCAAATCGGAGAGCCCGCTGTCGGTCGCGGAAAATGCGCAGTTGCCCGAATGGCCCGAGCCCGACCGGCAGGTGCTGTTGAGCCTTTTTGCCGCTGTGGTAATCGGCACACTTACCGCCATCATCCTTTTCCTGCTCGCTTACATGGACGGAAGCCTGCAGTCGCCCGACCTGTTCAAAAGATATACCGACAACCTGACGTTGCTCGGCGCCATCAGCGCAGTGCCCACACAGGGGCTCGATTTCAACAAGGTGTTCTCCTCCAACGGCGAATCCTCCCGTTTTGTATTGTTCAGGGAAAGCCTGCGGAAGATCAGGACACAAGTGCTCCAGGAAGATGACGATGTGCATATCTTCCTGATTGCCAGCACAAAAAGCAATGAAGGGAAAACCTTCACGATGCACGCACTCGCACACTCGCTGGCAGCCAACAACAAGCAAGTGCTGATGCTTGATACCAACTTCAAAACCCGCTGCCGGAATATTATACCGACCGGGCTACAGGCAACAGTGCCTTGTTGAACAGGACTATCCGGGATAACAACCTGATCAAAGTGTTTCAACTTAAAACGCCGCTCGGGTCGTCGAGAAAGCAGCGTGTCGATATTATCGGCAACCACGGACTGCAGAAATCGCCATCGGAAGTGCTTGATCCCGAGCAGTTTCGGAAGTTCCTAAACGACTTGCGCGCCCATTACGACTATATTTTCCTCGAATCGGCAGCGCTGAACGACTACTCCGATGCGCAGGAACTTGTGCCTTATGTCGACAAGGTGGTTGCTGTGTTCAACGCCCGTTCTGTGATCAAAACGGCCGACAAGGAATCCATACAGTACCTGCAAGGGCTCGGCGACAAATTTGCGGGCGCGATACTGACCGAGGTTGATGCGCGAAACCTGAACCAGCAGTAGTCCCGCGTGTATTCCCGCCGCTCACTGCTTATACCGACCTTTTACCGACATGCCTGGCCGCTCACCGTCTACCGTCAATCGTCCGCCTTCCTACTGGATTCGATCCGGCTTGCTGACGTTGATGGAAAAGGGCTGCGGGCTTGTATTTGCTTTCGGTACGGCAGCGTTGTTGCTGCGCATGCTCTCGAGGGAAGATTTTGCCGCCTGGGGTATATTTCTGCTCGCGACCTATTTCATCGAGATGGGACGGTCGGGACTGATCCAGAACGGCCTGGTTCGGCACCTGAGCCTGACCCGTGGTAAAGGCGATGTATATGCGGCTGTTTCCACGGCCTCGCTGGCGCTCAACTTTGGCTTTTCACTGGCATCAAATGTGCTGCTCTGGTTCAGCACCGCCTGGCTGGCCGGTACCTGGCAGGTGCCGCAAATAGAAAAAGTACTGCCCCTGTATTGCGCGACCAATATTGTGATGACCCTGTTTAGCCATTTTAACTGTGTGCAACAGGCTAATTTTGAATTTCGCGGCATTTTCTGGAGTACTTTTTTTTATCGTGGAGCACTGTTTGCCTGGATCGCAGGATGCTTCTTGCTCAACTTTCCCCTGGAATTGCGCCACCTGGCACTTGCACTGCTGGCCGGCGCCGTACTCGGAGCCCTGGCCTCGGGGCTGTTCGCCCGCCCCTACCTGTCCGTATCAAGGAGTATCGACTTTCAATGGATAAAAAAACTGGGCTCATACGGCAAATATGTGCTGGGCACAAATCTGAGTACGATGTTGTATAAAAATGTGGACAAACTGGCGCTTGGCCACCTGATTGGTCCTGCGGCATTTGCCCTTTACGACGCGGCGGGAAAGGTCACCCAAATGGTGGAGGCGCCGTCTTTCAGCATTGCGCAGGTCGTATTTCCCCAGGGGGCTGTACGGATGGAGCGCGACGGGCCGGATGGCGTAAAACGGCTCTACGAAAAAAGTGTAGCCGCTACACTGGCCATTATTCTGCCCGTCATCGCGCTGATCTTTTTTTTCGCCGGGCCGGTCATTCGCATTTTTGCCGGCGATCAGTATGCCGAATCGGCAGGGCTGCTGCGGCTGACGGCCTTTTTCGGGCTCTTTCTGCCTTTTGCCGTCCAATTCGGTACCCTGCTTGATGCAACCGGCCGGCCGGCTGTTAATTTTGTAATGACCCTGTTTACGGCGCTGCTCAATCTCATCCTGAGTTATGGTTTTGTGCTTTATTTCGGGCTTTTTGGCGCGGCATTTGCCACACTTGCTACATATGCAATCAGTTTTGCAATAATGCAGGTCTATCTGTATAATAAATTTAAAATCAGTGTTTTGAATGTGTTTGGCTACTTGCCCGGACTATACAGGCAAGGCTGGGACATGCTGATGGAAATACCTGTCGCCCGGCAAGGGACAAAACGACAATCCGGTAAAACAGTGCAACCAAACAACCCTGCAACAATGGAGCAATGAATTACGACGTCGTTTTTTTACACTTTTCCGCACGGATAATCCGTATTCGTCCATCTCGCTTGCCATGGCCAAAGAGCTGGCGAAGACAAACCGCGTCTTTACGTAAATCATCCGTATTCGCTGAAGGACCTGCTGCGCGGGTTGTTTTCAGGCAACCGCGCATTTTGGTCGCGCCTGCCCGCCCTGCTCACCGGGAGGGTTCGATATGAAACGCTGGATGCGATTCCCCGGAATTTTCTTGCCATACAACCACCGCTCACGCTACCGGTCAACTGGCTGCCCGAGGGCCGCATGTACGATTACCTCCAAAGGTTTAACAATGGTATTGTCCTGCGAACCATTCGCCGTGTCCTGCGGGATCACAGTGTTTCCAACTACCTGTATATCAATTGCTACAACCCCTTTTTTGCGGGGGGGCTTCCGAAAGAGATGGGCGCAGCCCAGTGCATATACCACTGTATCGACGATATTGCGCAGGACCCCTATACCGCCAGGCACGGTGCAAGGCTGGAGAACGAAGCAATCCGAAATGCCGATATCACCCTGGTGACCAGCACCCGTCTGCAACAACTCAAAACAGGCCTGACGTCAAGTGAACGGCTCGTGCCGTTCTTCAATGCGGCCGACCTCGACATTTTTGAAAATGCCCGGCTGGAAAAATACCCCCGTCCGGCTGAACTGAAGGGCCGCCGGGGCAAGGTTATCGGTTTCATCGGCAATCTTGATGCGTTGCGAATCGACTACACCCTGTTGAAAAAAATCGCAGAAACCCATCCGGACAAAACGCTCCTGCTCGTCGGGCCGGTAAACAGCGTCGAACTGTATCAAAAAGGGATCGACAAATTGCCCAACGTTGTATGCACCGGGGCGAGGCAACCTGCCGATTTGCCGCCGTTGTTGCAACATATGGACTATAACCCCTTATTCCGTTCAGGTGCAGCACCCTGACTCAAAGTATTTATCCCCTCAAGATCAACGAATACCTCGCCGCAGGAAAACCGGTCGTGTCTACTGCTTTTTCGGAGGATATTCGCAACTTCGCAGATTGTATTTACCTGGCCGAAAGTCACGATGTTTTTATTCGACAGATCGATACCGCCTTGTCGGAAAATGATCCTGTTATGATACAACGAAGGGTAGAAACAGCACATGCCAACACCTGGGCAGTACGGATACGGCAGCTGCGTGAAGTAGTGGAGCGGCATACAGACATTCATCAACTTTACAGCATGGATACCATTTGAAAAAGAACGAACCTGACATAGAACTGACCCGCTATCAGCGCCGTATTGAGATCATGATGCATATCGGTATCGTGCTCACGCTGCTGGCTATTTTTCTGAAAGTGCTGATCCTTTAACCCTGCACCCAAAATATGCGTCGATTCAACCACGGCCGGCTCTTCTCACGCCACTCCACCTTGCTGGGGCGGTTGATGGCGTGGTTTGAACGCCAGTTGTGGGTACAAAAATGAATAACCCCTTGGGCGTGGCGCTCCTGGCGGGGCATCGCTGGCCGTTGGCTACCTGGGTGGCCACGCTCGATTTCAGGACGGGTTTTGTGTTGTATGTGGTGCTTATAGGGGCTCCCCTAATCGTGTACTGCCTCTTCAACGTAGCCTTCAACGTGGGAATGATGTTGTTTGTAGCGCTGCTGGTGCCCTTTGCGACCAAATTTACATCAGCGCCGGTGGGTACCCTGCTGGACCTGCTGATCCTGATAGGCGCCGTGGGGATTTTGTTGCGACAGATCAAGGAGCGCGACTGGTCTTTTGCAAAGTACCCCCTCAGTTACATGATCATCATCTGGCTGTACTACAACATCATGCAGATCGTGAACCCCTATGCGGAATCCAGGATGGCGTGGTTGTACACGGTTCGCAGTGTAGCCATTCAGCAGGTGGTGTTTTTTATCGGCGCATACGCCTTCTGCAACAACAAAAAGGGCGTTTGCGGTGCTGAAACTGATCATTTTGATCTGTTTCGGCAGCGCATTATATGGCCTGAAACAGCAATACCTGGGCTTTAGCGCGGCAGAGACGGCCTGGGTGATGGCGGATGCGGAACGCTTTCAACTGTACTACCAGTGGAAAATGATGCGCATTCCGTCCTTTGCTATGACCCGACGACCTTCGGTATCCTGATGGCATGCTTTTCGATCTTTTGTCTGACCCTGATCATCGGCGGTACCACCAGGAACCAAAAGCTGGTACTGGTTCTTATGCTGGTTTGCTCCCTGTGGGTCATGGCCTACACCGGCACCCGGACGGCCTTTGCCCTGGTCCCGATTGGCGCGATTTTTTATGCCGGACTGATTCTGAACAGGCGGGTATTTGCTATCAGGGCGGTGCTGGCGGTGCTGGCCACAGGTTTTGTCCTGAAATCGACCAGCAGTGGCGTTATTTATCGCATACAATCTGCATTCAAGCCGGCGCAGGACGACTCAATGAACCTGCGCCTGGAGAACCAGAAAAAAATACAACCCTTCATACAAAGCCATCCGCTGGGGGGAGGGCTGGGCAGTTGCGGTGTGTGGGGCAAACGCTTCAATCCGCAATCCGAGCTTTCAAAATTTCCCCACGATTCCAGTTTTGTGCGCATGGCCGTAGAACTGGGCTGGATCGGATTGATCCTGTACCCTGTTGCATTACTTTGTCATTCGAACAGGGCTGTACTATTTCATCCGATGCCGGGACCCTTGATCAAGGCCGTGTATGCCGGTATTACAACCTGGACCTTTATGCTTGCCGTGGCCTGTTATGCACAGGAAGCGATATTGCAACTGCCCATGAATGTGATCTACAATGTTTTTCTCGCTTTGCTGGTGACGCTGAAAAACTTTGATCCGGCCTTTCGGGAGGCACAATAGAAGTATCAGAAAATCAAAACCTACTGAATATGTTACTTAAATACACCTTTTCCCTGAGCATATTGCTTTGTCTGAACAGCATGCTTCATGCGCAGCAGACTGATTTCGACTTCGTCGTGCAAGCGGTTGAAGCCAAAGCGCGCGATTTTTCCGAATACCTGGTCCAACTGGCCTGGCTCAACAGCCCGGAAAGTGCCTTTGCCCAGGATGAGGTAAAGGTTGCGCAAGATGAGGCCAAAAACACCCGCAAAGAGTGGATGCGCGACGTACAGGCGACTTTCAACCTGAACGAAGCCAACCTGCGCGGCGTCGATTCGCTGGGCAATGTATTTTTCCCGCGCTACAACTTCGGCGTGAGCGTCAACCTGTTCAATATTGTCAGCCAGGGCAGCAAAAACAAGATCAGCAAACGCGAGATCAAGATAGCAGAGCACAAGGTGAACCAGCGAAAACTGGCGATCCGTGCCGAGACCCTGTCGCGGTATGCCAGTTTCAAACTGGCCAGGGAAATCGTTAAAACCCGTACCCTGATGGAACAGGAGGTGTACACCAACTTCGTGCTGGTGCAGCAGCTGTACAAAACCGATGAGAAAACCTTCGAGGAATATATTGCATCCTCCAGCGCCTACTACCAGGCACAGGAAGCGCGGATGAAAGCAGAAAACGACGTGCTGCTGGCCAAATACCAGATCGAGGAGATCATCGGCCTAAAGTGGGACCAGGTGCAACACCCCGATAAAGACGAATAGATCAGGTCCGGTGTTCGCCGAACCGGGGTAGCGCGAGGTCTTTTTCTGCCACAATTACACGGGATAAGTCAAACGACCAGTCTATGTTCAGCGTGGTATCATCATACCGGATGCCACCCTCGTGTGCCTGGGAGTAGTAGTTGTCGCATTTGTAGAAAAATTCCGCCGTTTCGCTCAGCACCAGGTGCCCGTGCGCAAACCCGCGCGGGACGAACATCTGGCGTTTGTTTTCCGCGCTAAGCCGGATGCCGTACCATCGACCGAACGCAGGCGAGTCCTCGCGGATATCGACCACAATGTCGAGCACTTCCCCTTCCAGGACGCGCACCAGTTTGGCTTGCGCCATCTCGCCGGTCTGGTAGTGCAAACCGCGTAAAACGCCCATGGTGGAGCGCGCCTGATTGTCTTGCACAAAATCGGCCACGACGCCGGCTTCCTGCCAGGTGCGCTTGTTGTAACTTTCATAAAAGTAGCCGCGCTCGTCGTGGAATATACGCGGCTCGAAAACGATCAGTCCCGGAATAGGTATCTCTAAAAACGGCATTTTTCGATAGGTGGTGTACGGATTCGGGGCGCAAAAGTAAGAAACATGAGTCATTCCGAATTTTCCAGGCGAACACAACCTCCATAACGTCGGATATAGGCTGTGTGTATGTACAACGGACTTCCAAGTCCGTTGTAACGTTGTGGAGGCGCCGGACTTGGAAGTCGGGCGTCATACCCTCTGGCAGGTTTTTGCAAATATCGCTACAGAAACCTGACCGCTACGGGGTCGGATATTTTACATAACCGACTGATCTGTAAATATTTGACTTCTCCAAAATCAATTGCAAAATTCAGGATGACTCATGTTTCCCGGCGTTCGCGTGTCACCACCGGACAATTTCTAAAACTTAAATCCCAAAGTAAGCACGATGTCGCTGGATGTGTTATCGGTTTGGGCAGCAGGGGCGCCCACATACGGGGATACCGTGCCGTTGCCGGTGGATCGGCGGTAACCCAGGTCCAGGAAGAAGGATTCTCCGCGCACGCCTGCACCGACCGAGAACGCGGTATTGAACCCGGTTTCTCCTTCGGCGGGTTTTCCGTTCAGGTTAAGGCCTGCACGCAGGCGGAAGTCGTCGAGTGCAAGTTCGCCGCCGATGCGTACGTTCATGGCCTGCTGGAAGTTGCGCTGGATGGCGGTATTGAGTTGGCGTTCGTAAATTTCATCCTCGTTCGTGGGCGCGTTGCCGGTAAAGTTGTAGCGATTGGCGCCGTAGTCCACCCATTCCACATCGACGCCAATGAATCCGTATTTTCTCAGGACCACACCGCCGCTGGCAATGGCGCGCCAGGGTGTGCGCAGCCGGTAATCGGAAGTGCCGTCGGGCGACAGGATCGTTTCGCCGTTGTACACCCCGCTGCCGTCGGCATAGGGAGGAGCAAATGTATTGCTGTAACTGTCGGTCAGGCCCAGGGAGGTAGGCGTATGGAACGCCGCACCCAGCCGCAGCATCTGGTTCACCTTGTAAATGACACCCAGTTTCAGGTTGATGCCGACACCCTCTGTGCGCAGGTACTCGGTGTAGGTAAGGTTGCTGAAGTAGGGAACATTGCCATCCACGGCGCCGCCCGGGTCGGACTCGGTGTATTCCCCTTCGAGCCGGTAGTTGACAAAAGGAACGCCGACGGTCATGCCCACCATCAGTTTTTTCATCGTAGTTGCCGGCAAAAGAGACCAGCATTTCATTCATGCTGCCGGAGGTGGTCAGGGTATGCGCACGGTCGAGCGACGCATTTTCAAACCCTTCGAAATCGTAGGTCAGCATGTTGTCCTGAAAATAGATAGCGTTGGCGTCCCAGGCCAGCCGGGATCGAAAGGGTCGAGGTTGTCCTCAGACCCGCCGTTGTTGAACACATTTTGAGCATCGTCGAAAAGCCGTTCATCACGGAGCCGTTTGAATTGCCGGTATAATATATCGACTGGTTGAAATTGCTCTGACGGTTGAAGCCCAGCCCGACGTTGAACGTTTTCCAGCGGCTGGCACGCGGTGTGGTATTGAATACAAGCCCGAGGTTGTCGAATCCAAAGGTGCTCTTGTCTTCCTCCACGGTTTCGTTGCCGGGGAGATTTGCGTTGGTATGGGCAAATTTAAGTCCGGGTGTAACCGTCAACTCGTCGGTGCGGAACAGGGCAAGGCCGGCAGGGTTGGTACTCAGGGTGCCGAAATCGGCGCCCAAAGCGCCCATATCGATAGAGATTGGTTGTATTGGTTAGCCTTGGTTAAGCGGTTGAAATTGGCCGAAGTACTTAAAATAAAATGGGTGGAAAGAGGCGTCAAGATACCGACTCCCACCCATTTTGTGCAATATAAGGCCTGTAAGGGCCGAAAACCAGTACTATCGGTCAGTTGCCGCGGCCGCGACTGCCGGAAGAGCTTTTGCTGCTTCCGCTGCTGCTGCGGCTCGACGAGCCGGAGCTGCCACTGCTGCTTTTGCCGGACGACCCCGAGTTCATCTTGCTGCTGCCGCTGTCGTTGCTCCGGCTGGGACGGCTTTCGATACCGCTACCGCCACCGGAACGCGAGGGACGGTCTTGTGAAACCGGCTTGGACGCACGTCGTCGTTGGAGCGCGACGGGCGGTCTTCCCGTACGGCGATAAGTATCGTTGTTGCGGCGCGCCGGGCGCGTGTCGGGCTGTGTAGCCGGATCGCGGCTCGGGCGTGTTTCCTGCGGTTCCGAAGCGGGCCCGGCGGCTGGGTGTGACATCCCTGGACGGCCTTGTATCACGGCTGGGTCGCACATCCGTATCGCCGGGCTTTTCCACCTGTGTGTCCGTTCTGCGGCGATCGGTAGACTGAACCGGGTCTTTCGCGGTTGGCGAAAGGTCGGTCGGCCTGCGGTTGGTATTGGTGCGTTCTACATCGCTTTTCACGGGCGCCTTCTGGTCAGAAGCTGTACGGCTGTTGGGCCGCGTCGTTCTCATATCTATTTCGGTTACGCCCTTACCGCCGACCAGCAGCCGGCCGTTGTTGGAACCGTTGGTCAATCGGGCATAGCCTGGATTGACGCTGGACCCGTGCCTGCGCGGACCGGTATAGGTTGCGGCCGGTAGTTGCCGTTGCCGCCGTTGTTGTTGTAGTAATAGTTGTCATTTACCCAGCTATTGCCATAGTAGGGGTTGTACCCGTTCCAGGTCCAATACGGGTCGTAGTAGTAGTTGTTCCACACGCAGGGATTGTTCCAGGCGCTGTAACCGCCCCAGCCGTAGTTGAAACCCCACGACCAGGTATTGAACCCGTACCCGAAGCCAAATCCGGGCGAATTCCAGGCATTCCAGCGCTGGTAACGCTGCCAGCGGCGCCAGGTCCAGTAGTCGTTGAAGCCATAGGTGTAGATCGATGCTCCCGGAAGGAAGAAGGGATCGTAGTACCAGAGGTCGACGAAGAATGGATCATAATAGTCGATCGCACGCGCAGGGCGGTGAAAACGCCTGATGCGCGAGGAGTACTCGTAGGCGTAATCGTCTTCATCGTAATACTCATCGTCTTCATCATAGCGCCGGGTGACCTTACTGGGCTCGTCGTAATCCTCATCATAGGTCGTCTGGGTCGGTCTGGTGTCCGTCGACGGATCATAATAGAGGTCGTCCTGTGCGATGGCAGGCATATTCAGTGCGAGCACGAATAAAGCCGCGATCATTAACAGCAGTGATTTATTTTTTCCTTTCATGGTGACAGTATGTTTTTTTGCGTGTGACTTGAACGCAAGTTTACAGGGTCAAAAATATTACCTTTGCGCACTTTTTTTGGTTAATGCGGGTTTAAAGAGCCTGATTTTACCCGTTAAAGTTCGCTTAAACCGCCTGGCTTTCAAAGTAAAAGTGTTAAAACTTTTGATATTTGACCATAGCCGACTCAGGAGGTAACAATTGAGCCGGTTTTTTAACGGCAGATTAACCAAATCCAACGACCGGTTCTTTTATCCGGAATCAACAGTACGCCTTATTAAAACCCCGTAGAAACGACACAGTTCATTCATTATACACTTAACTCAATTCGCACAGAAATAACTACATGGCAAAGGAAATCACACCCCGCTCCGACGATTATTCGCAGTGGTACCTCGATATTGTAAGAAAAGCGGGTCTCGCCGACAATTCGCCGGTGCGCGGCTGTATGGTTATCAAGCCGAACGGCTTTGGTATTTGGGAACGGATGCGCGATGCGCTGGACGCCATGTTCAAGGAAACAGGCCATGTCAACGCCTATTTTCCGCTCTTTATCCCCAAGAGTTTTCTCAGTAAAGAAGCCGCGCACGTGGAAGGTTTTGCCAAGGAATGTGCCGTGGTGACACATTACCGCCTGAAAAACGATCCTGACGGCGGTGGCGTCATTGTCGATCCCGAAGCCAAACTGGAAGAAGAACTCATCGTGCGCCCCACATCCGAAACCATTATCTGGAACACCTACCGCGACTGGATACAGAGTTACCGCGACCTTCCCCTGCTCATCAACCAGTGGGCCAATGTGGTGCGCTGGGAGATGCGTACCCGTCCTTTTCTGCGCACGGCGGAATTCCTGTGGCAGGAAGGCCATACCGCACACGCCAGTGCCGACGAGGCCATGAGCGAAACCAGGCTGATCCTCGACCTGTACGCCCGTTTTGCCGAAGAGTGGATGGCCATGCCCGTGATAAAAGGGGTGAAAACCCCGAACGAGCGCTTTGCCGGCGCCGAAGATACTTTTTGCATTGAAGCACTGATGCAGGATGGCAAAGCGCTGCAGGCAGGCACGTCACATTTTCTCGGCCAGAACTTTGCCCGGGCTTTCGATGTGTTTTTCCTGAATAAAGACAATCAACAGGAACTCGTCTGGGCAACGTCGTGGGGCGTGTCGACGCGCCTCGTCGGCGGGCTGATCATGACCCATTCCGACGACGACGGGCTGGTCGTTCCGCCCAAACTGGCGCCGGTGCAGGTAGTGATCGTGCCCATCCCCAAACCCTCGCCCGAACTCGACGAGGCCGCCGCTAAAATTGCCGCCGACCTGCGCGCCAAAAACATCCGGGTCAAAATCGACAACGACGACCAGAACAGACCCGGCTTCAAATTCGCCGAATACGAAATGATCGGCGTGCCCGTACGCCTCGGCCTCGGGCAGCGCGACCTCGCCGCCAACCAGGTGGAAGTGGCCCGGCGCGATACGAAGGAAAAAGCCAACGTGCCGCTCGACGGGCTGGCAGATCACATCGCCGCCCTGCTCGACGACATCCAGCAAAGCCTGTTCGACCGCGCCAAAGCCTACCGCGACGCGCACATCACCAAAGCGGATACCTGGGCAGAACTGGAAGACATTCTGGAGAACAAGGGCGGTTTCGCTTATGCGCACTGGGACGGCACGACGGAAACGGAACTGGAGATCAAGGAAAAAACAAAAGCCACGATCCGCTGTATTCCGCTCGACTGGCCCGAAGAAACGGGAAAGTGCATCCTTACCGGGAAGTCGAGCGAACGGCGGGTGTTGTTTGCGCGGGCATATTGATCGGGTAACCATGTATACCACACGTTGCCGTTCATACGGGTGATGATTGTGGGCAGGGCAAAAAAAAGCCCGGCTTTAGAAGCCAGGCTAGATGCGGAGAGGGAGGGATTCGAACCCCCGGTACCCTCGCAGGTACGTCTGATTTCGAATCAGGTGCATTAAACCACTCTGCCACCTCTCCTTTTCACCCGCCAAAGCTTTGGCGCAGGCGGAGTGATTATTGATAATGGACCAACCCGCCTACGTCAAGACTTCGGCGGGTGAAGCGGAGAGACGGGGATTCGAACCCCGGATACGCTTTTGGCGTATACGCACTTTCCAGGCGCGCTCCTTAAACCACTCGGACATCTCTCCAATGTCGCTTTTTCAAAAGCGGCTGCAAAGGTAAATAGCCCGATTGCAAAAAGCAAGCCGTAAGCAAATCAGAAATTTTCAAAACGATTGGTTGTACTTTTGCCGGTCCATGAATGTTAGCTTTTTCGATAACAGGCGGGTACGGCAGGTATTGACCGTTTTAATGCTGTTTGGCGCGCTTACCTGCATATTTCCCCCGTTTCATCCCGCTTTCCGGTGGTGGGCGGATCAAGCTGTGTTCGTGGCGCTGGGGTACCTGCTGGCCGCACTTTTTTTTCTGATTATCGATAATGCGCGGCTGATGTTTGTCTGCCTGGGCTGTAGCGCTGCCATTTGTTTCTTCAAAAATGAACTGGGCGATGCGGCACTCGGTACAAAAGACCAGAATTTCCCGGCCTATTCCACCGGCTTTCGTCCGCTGCCCTGTAACTGTACCGATACCATTTTTCTAAAAACCGATACGCCGGATGAGTCTTCAAAAACGCGTTGACAGCTTTCGCCATGCCTTCAGGGGACTGGCCGACCTGTTCCGGCGCCAGCCCAATGCCCGTATTCACGGTGTGGCAGCCGTTGCAGTCATCGGCGCCGGTATGTTTTTGCACATATCCCGGGTCGAGTGGGTGGCTCTCGTACTTTGTATAACGCTGGTCGTCGCGCTGGAAGCGGTAAATACCGCGCTGGAATACCTCACCGACCTGGTTTCGCCCGACTACCACCCCCTCGCTGGAAAAGCGAAAGACATGGCCGCCGCAGCGGTGCTTGTCGCTGCCCTTGGGGCGGTCGCCGTGGGCGTTTTTGTATTTTTTCCAAAAATTTTAACCCTGCTCGGATACTCTGGACCTGTTAATTAAAGTTTAACAACCGCCACGAAATAGTCGACGAAATGAAAAAAAATGACGACTTTTGTTTAAATCAAGCCAAAAGACCGCGTTAAAAGAGAAGCGAACCCCACCCCGCTCGTATCTTATTAGCCTGACTAACACGGGCTTCTAATCCTTCCCTCCCAATAAGTTTCTTCTTTTTTTTCACCAAACTCTTTTTTCATCCCATGCGTTTTTCATCCTTTTTACCGATGCTGCTGCTTGTCGGCGCCTTTAAGGCGTACGGCCAATGCAGTATAACCGATCTTACCGCTACGGCCTCGCCATTCGCCAACGCTTCCTGCGAGTACTTCGTGACGCTCGATTTCCAGTTCTCCGGTACGACAAACCAGTACACCGTGACCGGTAATGGAAACAACTACGGCACCTTTACCTACGACTCGGTTCCGGTAGTGCTCGGTCCCTTTACCGCTGGCAACGATCCCGCACTGCTCAGATTCGTCGTCACCGACGCCGTTTTCGGCGACTGTATGGATGCCACGGCACTACAAGTGCCGGCCTGCCCGAACAACGCTGCCTGCGACATCTATGATGTCAATGTAGTTACCGGCAACTGTAACCCGGGCAGCATCAGCTACCAGTTACTATTGGATTTTAAAGTAGACAACCCCGGCAACGATTTCTTCGAAGTGTGGTCGGGCGCCGGAATTTACCTGGGGAGTTATCCCCTCAACCAGCTTCCCCTGCCATTACCGGTTTACCCCTGGAACGGCGATTCCATCGATCAGATCAAGATATGCATCAACGACAACCCGAACTGCTGTGAAATCATCGATTTCCCCGCCCCCGACTGTGTATTGCAACCCTGTAACATCACCGGCCTCGAAGCGGTAACCGGCGACTGTACATCGGACAGCACTTACCAGTTAAAACTGAATTTCAGCCTGTTGGCGCCGAACCTGCTGAACCAGTTCGGCGTATTTGCCAACGGCGAATTTCTCGGTATTTTCGGTTTCGACGACCTGCCCATAACGATCGACAACTACCCCTGGAACGGGGGCGCTACCGACGAGGTCAAGGTATGCATCGTCAATTCCGTCGACCCGACCATGCAGATCATCTGCTGTGCATCGGTGGAATTTGATGTGCCCGACTGCCTGCCCAAGTATCCCTGCGCCATCAAGGACTTTGCAGTGGAAACGGATACCTGTTCGTCCGACAGCACCTTTGGGCTTTGGGTGAATTTCATGGTTATGGATTCCACGGCTGTCGACTCCTTCCAGGTGTGGGCCAATGACTCGCTGTTCGGCACCTTTGCCTACGACTCCCTGCCGCTGTACATTGCCGACTTCCCCTGGAACGGCAGTGTCTTCAACCACGTACGGGTCTGTACCGGCAATGCGCCGCCCTGCTGCAAGACGTTGCAGTTTGTTGCGCCCGACTGTCTGCCTTTCGGTCCTTGCGAAGTGACGCATATCGATGTGGACACCGGCCCCTGTACTTCCGACAGCACCTATAAAGTGCGGGTCAATTTCCAGGCGACAAATCCCGGCGACGGCAATTTTGTGCTTTGGGCAAACGGCATGCTGATCGATACCTTCCCGCTCGATACTACGCCGCTGACCATTACCAATTTTCCCTGGGGCGGCGGCGACGTGGATGTGATCAAAATTTGCATCTCCGGCGCAACACCCGATACGGTGCCCTGTTGCCTGGAATACGAATACCACGTACCCGATTGTCTTTTCCCCGATTCCTGCTCGATCAGCAATGTCGTGCTGGAAGCACTGGACTGCAACCCGGATAATCATACCTACAGCCTGCATCTCGACTTCGATGTAGCCAATCCAGGCAACGATTTCTTCGAACTCTGGACCAGCAACGGGCAGTACCTGGGCTTCTTCCCGCTCAGCCAGTTGCCTATTACCCTGCCCAATATCCCCTGTAACAACACCGCGGCCAATGCGCTGAAGATATGCATCAACGACCACCCGGACTGCTGCGTCTTCGTCGATTACCAGGCGCCCGATTGCTGCGCCTCGAATCCGTGCGAGATCAGCGACCTGAGCGTTGAGACCGGCGATTGCACCTCCAACGAGACCTACGAGGTATGGGTCAATTTCCAGGTATCGAACCCGACCGGCAACCAGTTCAATGTATTTGCCAACGGCGACCTGCTCGGCACCTTCAGCCTTGACTCCCTGCCGCTCTATATCCCCGAGTTCCCCTGGAACGGCGGGCAAAATGATGTGATCAAGGTCTGCATCGCCGGCGACCCCGCAGGCGCTAACGGCTGCTGCAAAACACTGGAATTCAATGTGCCCGACTGCCTGAATCAGGGCGGCGACTGCGAGATTTACGACCTGGTGGTCGATCCGGGCGACTGCACGGGCGACAGCACCTATTCCATCACGCTCAACTTCCAGGTGGCCAATCCTCCCGGAAATACCTTCGGTGTGTGGGCCAACGGCCAGTTCTTCGATACCTATACACTGAGCGACCTGCCGCTGACCATCAATGATTTCCACTGGAACGGCGGACCGCAGGATGTGGTCAAGGTTTGTTTTTCGAACAACGGCGACGGCTGCTGCAAAACAAAGGAGTTTGTCGTACCGGCCTGCATGAGCGCAGGCGGACCCTGCGAACTGTTCTACCTAGCCGTCGAAACGGGTGATTGTACGGGCGACAGCACGTATGCGAGGCGACCATCAACTTTATGGTAAACAACCCGGCCAGCGACAGTTTCAACCTGTATGCCAACGGTACGTATATCGGCACGTACAACCTCGATCAGGTACCGGTACATGTTTCGAACTTCCCCTGGAACGGCGGCCCGAACGACGTGGTGCAGGCCTGCATGAACGACAGCATGGGCGTTTCCACCGATTGCTGCCAGACCTTCGAATTCCCGGTTCCGTCCTGCCTGAACCAGGGCGGCCCCTGCGAGGTGTACGACCTGGTGGTCGATCCGGGCGATTGCACGGGCGACAGCACCTATTCCATCACGCTCAACTTCCAGGTGGCCAATCCTCCCGGCAATACCTTTGGCGTGTGGGCCAACGGCCAGTTCTTCGATACGTATACACTGGACGACCTGCCGCTGACCATCAATGATTTCCCCTGGAACGGCGGACCGCAGGATGTGGTCAAGGTTTGTTTCTCGAACAACGGCGACGGCTGCTGCAAAACAAAGGAGTTTGTCGTACCGGCCTGCATGAGCGCAGGCGGACCCTGCGAACTGTTCTATTTAGCCGTCGAAACGGGCGATTGTACGGGCGACAGCACGTATGAGGCGACCATCAACTTTATGGTAAACAACCCGGCCAGCGACAGTTTCAACCTGTATGCCAACGGTACGTATATCGGCACGTACAACCTCGATCAGGTACCGGTACATATTTCGAACTTCCCCTGGAACGGCGGCCCGAACGACGTGGTGCAGGCTTGCATGAACGACAGCATGGGCGTTTCCACCGATTGCTGCCAGACCTACGAGTTCATGGTACCGAGTTGCCTGAACCAGGGCGGACCCTGCGAGGTGTATAATCTGACCGTTGAAACGGGCGATTGCACGGGCGACAGCACCTATTCCGTGGTGGTCAACTTCCAGGTAGCCAATGCGCCGGCCGACAGCTTCCAACTGTTCGCAAACGGCGCATTCTTCAGCGTCTATGCCCTTGCCGATCTGCCGCTGACGATCCAGGATTTCCCCTGGAACGGCGGCCCGAACGACGTGGTGAAAGTGTGCTTCTCCAACTCCTGCTGCCGGACGAAGGAATTCCAGGTGCCGGGCTGCCTGAATCAGGGCGGCGATTGCGAGGTGTTCTATCTCGATGTTGAAACGGGCGATTGCACGGGCGACAGCACGTATATGGCCACGATCAACTTCATGGTGAACAACCAGCCGAGCGACCATTTTGCCCTCACGGTGAACGGTATGCCGTTCGGCACTTTCAGTCTTGCCGATCTGCCGCTGACCATCAATGATTTCCCCTGGAACGGCGGTCCGAACGATGTCGTGAAAGTGTGCATGCTCGACGCGAACAACGAGCCGACAAACTGCTGCCAGATCCTTGAGTTTGCAGTGCCGTCCTGCCTGAACCCCGGCACGCCTTGCGAGATATACGACCTCGTGGTCGATCCGGGCGATTGCACGGGCGACAGCACGTACACGCTTGTAGTCAACTTCCAGGTAGCCAACGCGCCGGCCGACAGTTTCCAACTGTTTGCCAACGGCGCCTTGTTCGGCACTTTTGCCCTGGCCGATCTTCCGCTGACGATTCAGGACTTCCCCTGGAACGGTGGTCAGAATGACGTGGTGAAAGTTTGCTTCACAAACAACCCTTACGGCTGTTGCAAAACGAAGGAGTTTGCCGTACCGGGATGCCTGAATCAGGGCTGTGAAGTGTACGACCTGACTGTTGAAACGGGCGATTGCACGGGCGACAGCACGTATACCATTACGGTCAACTTCCAGGTGGACAATCCTCCGGGCGACCAGTTCGGCGTGTGGGCAAACGGCATGTTCCTCGGCAACTTCAATTTGGCCGATCTGCCGCTGACGATCCAGGATTTCCCCTGGAACGGCGGCCCGAACGATGTCGTGAAGGTTTGCTTCAGCAGCAACAACGGCAATGTGCTGTGCTGCCGGACGAAAGAATTTGCCGTGCCGGGTTGTGTCAACCAGGGACAATGTAATATTTTCGACCTGATCGTATTGCCGACACCATGCCTTTGCGGCCAGTTCTTCGTCGCTGTGACGTTCAAACACGACAACGGCGGCTTCGGTGGCTTTGAGGTTGTCGGCAACGGCAACAACTACGGCTCATTCCCGTACAACGAACAGCAGCCGATCATCCTCGGCCCGTTCACGGGCGACGGCTCGACGCAATTCGAATTTGCTGTGGTGGATGTTCAGAACCAGGATTGTTACGACGACATCCTGCTCGGCAGCATCAACTGCATGACGCCGGTAGTCAACCCGGTCAATACCAGCAGCCTGGTACTGTCGCCCAACCCGACAGCCAGTTGGCTGAACGTAACGGCGCAGTTGAACGGCGCGGTTAAAGTTGGTGAAGCAACCGTTGAAATTTACCACGCAGACGGGCGCCTCGTGCTGTCTGATTTGGTAGCAGACGGCAGCAACTTCCAACTCGACGTGTCGAACCTCCAGGCCGGTCTGTACCGCCTGACCCTGCTGACCCCGACGGGCCGGCTGGAAGGTGTTTTTGCAAAACAGTAAAACCGGTTTTCCGGAACATAAAAAAGGCCGTTCCGCAAATGCGGGGCGGCTTTTTTTTCGTGGATGTCGGGGTTAAACGATACGTGAAAATGTGTGATACCCACCCTCTGCGCGCATCCGCGACATTTTTCTGCGTCGATCTGGTGCGCCACGAGGCGTGCGTTAAATATACAACCTATGTGGATGCAAGAACCACACGAGCCAAGATGCCGATCAGCTTGAAGGAGATGGCGATTGATCTGGAGGAAACGAAAGATCAAGAGCCGCACTAACGCGAGTGGGAAACAGCACTAGCAGCTAGGCCCCGTTACGCTGATGGTAGTGGTCAATCTGCCAGATTGGATGAAACCTGCTACTCCATTGAAGCATCGGCAAAGAGCACAATGGGGACTACCCGGGGTAGTATAGTGTTGCGTGTTGCTCCAAGGTTGCGCATGAACGTGGGAGGCCCTAACGATAGTCTGTCCAGGCTAGTCGAGGGAATCGGAGATGCCCTAGTAGTGATGATCCCCGGAAAGGTAAAAGCGGGAGTAGCGAAGGGCATTGCTATGAATAAAACTTACAAAAATGGAAGACCAGTCAAAATTGAGAAATAAGTATCATCAGAAAGACGGAGCAGAACAACAACTCGCCTTATTCAGCAAGAAGAAGGGAGAGATGAGTGATGCGGAAAGGGTATTTTCGTTACAATGTAAGTTATATCAAAAAGCCAACAGGAGAAGGGGGGGGGTGGGGGGGGGGGGGCGGGGGGGGGGCGGGGAAGGGGGCGGCGGGGGGGGGGCGGGGAGGGGCAGGGCGGGGGGCGAGCGGCGGGGGGGCGCGGGGACAACGGAAAGCGGGCAGGGCGCAAACGACGAGCGGCGGAGAGGGGCGGCCAGAACGCGCGGGCCGGGAGCGCGGAAAAGAAGAAGGGGGGGGGGAGCAGAGAGAAAGACCCAGAAAACGCGAGGAAAAGGGGCAGGCGGAGGAAGACAACGGAGCGCCGAACGAAGAGGAGAGAAAGGGGGCAAGAAAAGAAAGGCGCCGGGGGGGGGACCCAGGCACAGGCGGCGGAACCACAAGAGAGGCAAAGGGACAAGAGGGGGCGGGGGGGGGCAAGCGGGGACACAAAAAGGAACCAAGAGCGCAAGCGGGGCGCGGAGGAAGGGGAGGAAGGACAGGACCCCCGGAGACAAGGAGAGGGAAGAACAACGGCGGAACACACCAAGCGGAAACGGAACAAAAGACGAGACAAGACAAAACCAGGCCAGGCCACGGAAGGAAGCGAGGGAGGGGGCAACACGACACAAAGGGGGAGTACCAGGCAGAAGCAAAAGACGGTACGGCACACCGCAAGAGAAAAAGAACCGTTACTATAACCGCAAGAGCCAAAGGAAGTGTAGGCTATATGGACAAAAGGCCTTTGAGGCATTAGTCGAAAAGTATGGACTAATAGACCCGACGAAATACACTTCTGGCGGAGTTCGCCTGTGAAAGCCGATGAAGAAGTTCATAGAAAGCCGTATGCGGGAAAACCGCACGTACGGATTGATGGGGAGAAGCGGCAGCGCCGCCTTTCTCTACTCTACCGGGAAACACCTCTATTTCGGCCGAATCCGGAAATCCAGGGTTGCAAAACCGCCGGCGTCAAAATGTTCGATCTCGATGCGGTGGTGTCCGCCCAGCGATAAAGTGATCTCGTCTGTTTCGGGTTCGTGGACATCCCAATTGTCGATCACGAGTTTGCCATCGACATAAAGTCGCGCGCCGTCGTCGGAGGTCAGTTCAATAACATATTGATCGGGAGCAATATCAAATTCGGTACTGCTGCGTGTGGCAAAATGATCTGCCTGTACGCCTTCGGCAGGGCTGCCCCACCAGGCAAAATAAAGTTCGCCGGCGTTTTTTTCCGCCACCGGCGCGCCTTTCAGCGCAGCATCTTCCGGCATCGGGTTACCGCCTTCCGGATAATTGAAAAACTGAGTTTTCCAATCGAACTTCTTTTCATAGCGCCGGTAAGTAAACATATAAGGCTGGCCTTCGGCAATGATCTCGCCGAATTGCGAGGCGATGGTTTTTTCGCCGATATATTCAAATTCGAGGCGCAGGTCGTCTGCGGTCGGGCTGCGCTCCACAAGAATCTGGGCGGGCACGGTACCCTGTACCATGTTTACCGTACGCACGCCGCGCATTTTGCCCAGTTTCCAGGAGCCGGACGGTCCCATGATCACGAAGGCGTACCTGTTGCCGGCAACGGTATCGAGCACGGCGACGGGGCGGCGAAAATCGTAAGGCCCCCATTCATCGACGACGATAAACTGGCGGCCTCTGGGAAAACCTTTGGGCAGGGCAGCCGGCATGCCGTCGGGCAGGCTGTCGGGCTCCTTGAGTTCGTCGGGCGATACGTTCAGCGCGGCATACGGGTTTTCCGGTGTGCCGGTGTAGGAAAAGTTCAGGCTTTTGGAGGATGCCAGTTCGGGGTGTTTCCAGACGTCGGCTATGACTGCTTCGGTTGCATATATTTCATTGCGCCAGAAACGCAGGCCTTCGTTGGATTTGGGGGCAACGTAGAGGCGTTCGAAGTCCTGGAAGAAATTCTCCCCGTTCACTGAAGTGTTTTTGGATGCGCTGATTTTCAACGGGTTGCGTACCTGCATAAACACATTTCGATCAATCACATTGTCGCGGTTGCTGATGTCGCGATGTTGCGCGTATCCCCAGTCGGCGGGCTGTTCGGCGCGTGCCCAAAGGTGAATACCGACGCTGTCGTTTACAAAAATGTTTTGGCGGATGGTGTCGTTCTGGCCGTGTTCGATGGCCAGCGCTGTTTTGCAGCCTACGATCATATTGGCGAAGAACAGCGATCCGTAACTGTAGCCGCCCCAGATACCGTAGGTACATTCTGCCATGTAATTGCCCTGGATACGGTTGCGCGAGAATGTCGCCTCGATGCCGTTGGTCGGGGCATAACTGAAGTCGTTGCCGAAAATGTAGTTGTCGTTGCAGCCGCCTTCTCCGGTGTCCATGGTACTTTGGCCGGCCCAGAGGAACAGGCCGTCGCCGGAGTGGGAGGCCGAGTTGAAAGCGATCAGGTTTTCGTTGCTTTGTTCGTACACCAGGATAGCGGCCGAGTCCTGGCCGCGTTCGTAAAAACGGTGTGAATAGCCGCGCACATTCCAGTCGAGGCGGTTGTGCATGATGCGGTTGCGGCTGCTTCGGTACAGCCCGATGCCGAGGCCGGAATTAAAGTGAAAGGAGTTGTTGTACACCAGGGCGCCGCTGCAACCGGTCATCAGCAATGCGTTCTGGTTGCCGGTGGCGCGACAGCCCCGCACCATCGGGTTTGTGCAGTTTTTGAGGTAAATGCCTGCGCCGTAACGCAGCCATTCATCGTGTTCGTTGTTGTGGTAACTGAGCCAGTCGGAAAAGCACTCGTGTTCCCGCACAGAGAACAGTTTCGGACGGTAGTTATACGAAAAGTCGCAACTTTCGAGTACCAGGTTTTCCACACCGTCGGCCAGCAGGGCGACCTTATATCCCCGTGCGCGGGCATTTTTGATGGTGATGTTTTTGCCCTTCACGCGTATGGCGAGGCCGTAGAAACCGTTGGGGAAAAACTTGTCGGGCGAACCCTGCAGTTCGGCATTTTGAAAATCTACGGTCAGGTTTTCCCCTGAAACAGTGATGACGGCTGTTGCGCGTGCAGGGTCGGCAGGGAGTGCAAACACGTCGGCCGGGTCGCCGGCGAGGGTGTACACCTCTTTGATGATGATGCACGACCGGGTAATCGTCAGGCCCTTGGAGAGGGGGATTTCGGGGGCTTGAGCGAAAGTGATCGTCGGGATAGCAAAAAGAAAAAAGAATATGCGGTACATATTTGCTGCTTGAGTGAGCAGGCAAAGTTAAGTCCCGGTACTGTTTTCGGGACAATAAGATGTTGAAACATTCGGGTGGCAATGGGTTGTCCGTGCGTCCTGAGGCGGAAAAGGATTTCCGATGTACAGTTTGAGCGGAAATGGATTTCCGCTTTACATAACCTGCAACTTCGCAAACTTGAGCACAATCCTCCGTTCCGTCATTTCGTCGTTTTTGAACTGAATGGTGGCCACCCTGTTGTCTTTCGGCCCTTCCACACTGATCACTTTCCCTTCGCCGAACTTGAGGTGTAAAACGGTTACGCCAGCTACAATACTGTCGGGCGAAGAAACCTTGAAATCGGCCGGTATAACCATTGGCGTCGACGCTTTCGCCTGTATGCGCGCGCGCGGACTGGTGAAGTTGCCGCGGATACTGGCGCGGGGTTCTTCCACCGTTCGGGCGGGCGCCTGGCCCCGTCCGGAGCCTATACCGCCGAGCAGTTCGTAGTGCTGTGCCCCGATCTCGTCCAGAAAACGCGAGGGTTCGCTGGTGCGGATGGTGCCGAACCGGTAGCGGTTCTGCGCATAGCTGATGGTCAGGAACTCTTTTGCGCGTGTGATGGCGACGTAGAAAAGGCGGCGTTCTTCATCCAGCCCGTTGGGGTCTTCCATCGACATGAAGGAAGGAAACAGGTTTTCCTCCAGGCCGGTCACGAAAATACTCTTGTATTCCAGCCCTTTGGCGGAGTGTACGCTCATCAGGGTGATGTGGTCGTTGCTGTTGTCTTTTTCATCGGCGTCGGTCAGCAGGGAAACGGTTTGCAGATAGGCGGCCAGGGAGGGGACGGTGGCAGTAGCAGCGGCGATGTCTGCTTCAGGCTGGGCGTCTGTGAATTCGGAAATGGCATCGAGCACGGCATTCACGTTTTCGAGGCGGCCGATACCTTCGGGGCTGGTGTCGTTTTTGAGCAGGTCGAACAGGCCCGATTTGCGCAGAATTTCGGCGGCGAGTCTGGCGGCCGGCTCGTGTGCCGCGCGTTGCTGCCAGTCGGCCACGAGGTTGCGGAAGGCGACCAGGGCTTTGCGCGCGCGATCGGTCACGTCGAGGCGTGGGTCGGGTATGGTCTCCCACATGGTTTGCTCCAGGGCGCCGGCAAGTGCGCTGAGTTTTTCCACCGTTGCGTCGCTGATACCACGGGTAGGGAAATTGATGACGCGGCGCAGCGCTTCCTCGTCGAGGGGGTTGACGGCCAGGCGCAGGTATGCCACAAAATCCTTGACCTCCTTGCGCTGGTAGAACGACATGCCGCCGAACACGCGGTACGACAGGTTGAGCCGGCGCAGGTGCTCCTCAAACTTGCGGCTTTGCGCGTTGGTGCGGTACAGCACGGCAATATCCGCATTGGGCAGGTGATAGCGGTGCTTTTGCTCCAGGATGATGTCGGCCACCCGGCGGCCCTCTTCGTCGTCGGTGGCGCAGCGCAGCAGTTTGATCTTGTGTCGGTCTTCCCTGTCGGTCCAGATGGTCTTGTTGAGTTGGCGGCGGTTGAAGGAGATCACCTCGTTGGCTGCCGACACGATATGATGCGTGCTGCGGTAGTTCTGTTCGAGTTTGAAGGTTTGGAGATTGGGGTAATCCTTCTCGAAATCGAGGATGTTGTCGATTGTCGCGCCGCGGAACGCATAGATGCTTTGGGCGTCGTCGCCGACCACAAACACATTTTCGGGGCTGCCGGGGTATTTTACCATTTTCCGGAGGATGGCGTACTGGAGGTAATTGGTATCCTGAAACTCATCCACGTGGATGTAGCGGAATTTGCGGTGGTATTTCTCCAGCACGTTGTCCGGGTTGTCGCGGAACAACCGGTAGAGCTGGAACAACAGGTCGTCGAAGTCCATGGCGCCGGAGCGTTTGCAGCGGGCTATGTATTTCTCGTAAATATCGACGATGTAGGGACGTTTGGCCGCACGATCCTGCTGCATCATTTCTGCATTTTCGCGGTAAGCCTTCGGACTGATCAGGTTGCTTTTGGCCAGTGAGATGCGCGAGCGGATGGCCGAGGCGTTGTACACTGTCGTGTCGAGGCTCATTTCCTTGATGATGGCGCGCAGGACGCTCATCGTATCGTCGGTATCGTAGATGGAAAAGGAGGCGGGAAAGCCGATCCGGGTGGCTTCCGCGCGCAGGATGCGGGCAAAGATCGAATGGAAAGTGCCCGCCCACACCTGCTGGGCTTTCGGGCCGACCACCTTCTCGATGCGTTCCTTCATCTCACGGGCGGCTTTATTGGTAAATGTGAGCGTGAGTATCTCCCAGGGGGGCACTCCCTGGTCGAGCAGGTGGGCGATGCGGTAGGTCAGCACACGCGTTTTGCCCGATCCGGGTCCGGCGATCACCAGTACAGGCCCTTCCGTGGTGGTGACGGCGGCGCGTTGTACGTCGTTCAGTTCGTCGAGATAGTTTGCCATATACCGGTGCGTAAGCCTTGAATCTGGTGTGGTTGCCGGGAGTTCGCAGCGATCCAAAATGGTCTTCCAGGGAAAACAAGGCGCTGCCCGTCCCTCCGGCGAAGGTAAAGTGTTCGGGCGTGAAGATGATAATTTTAAATAAAATGTTTCAAGTTTGTGTAACGCCGAACTCCGTTCGGCCCCAGTAATGCCGAACTCCGTTCGGCCCGGTAACGCCGAACGGAGTTCAGCGTTACCGGGCCGTGTGCCACCACTAAAGCCCTTGAAACGCTTTTAGCGGATCATAGTTGAAAGAAAGTGCGGCGACGGTGGGTAAATAACCCGGGATATGTGCTGTCAGTTGCCAGTTATACACTTGGCGGGAGAAGTCGGCGACATTGTTTTGTATCCAGCCGGCGATCAGGTCCTCGAGTTGAAGTTCGTCTTTCCAAAACGACATTTGAAGGTCGCGCGCCGAGAAATATGGGCTCCGGCTGGCGCCTTTGGCGCAGAGAAAAACCGGTTTGTCGTAGGCGACGGCAATTCCGACCTCATGGGCACAGTTCGGGCTGAAAAAGTTGGGGTTATCGTCGCTGAAACTCAGGTCTGCAACAACAAATCGCGCGTGGTAGAGAAGCGTTTTTATGGTCTCCTGAATGCCTTTCGTCTTGAGGCTGTGTTTGGCATCGTTGGCCCAGAGGCAGGATATACCGGCGTGGTTGTACACGGCAGTTTCCACGGCTTGCCGGGCCTGCTGGAAGTCGTCTTTCAGCCGTCCAATAAAAAAGGCGTAGGGTTTGGGCTTGGAAATCTCGTTGTTACAGACTGCCAGCAGCCCCTTCAGTTGAATCTGTACCCAGGGGTCGAGGTCGCTGCGGTAATTGGTTTGTTCGGCGGCATGAAAGATGCTTTGTTTGCACAGGATCGGTTCGATCGAGGGATCACCGGGAAAAAAAATTTCCGCAAATTGCCCGTTCTCACGGATACCTACATTCACTTTCTCGTGCTCGCGGAACAGCAAGACCGGAATCTCCATTTCACCCGCAATGCGCAGTTCGCGGATGATGTATTTAGAGGTAGTGGAGGCTGCGGTATCATCGTACGGTAACACGGCGATAAACCCGGAGCAGTGCTGCATGATGCGGCGGATGCGAGGTTCCTCGAATTTCAGCCCTTCGACTTTAGGTACATCGCCAATAGCCCGGTAACGGGCCATATCAAGTGTTTTTACAACCCGCCAGGCGAGTACCTGACTGTACTCGGAGTCCCAGGGACAGGCAAGGTAAAGGTCGCCATTATAACCCGTTCGAATGACCGGCGCTTCCATTGGTGGAATTTATAAGGTGTTTTAGTTACTCCACCACATGTTTCTCAATAGCCTGGAGCACTTCCCGGTCGGGTACCGGGCCGTGGTGTACGTATGCGACCACGCTGCAGTGTTCGGCCACCCATTCAGCCGGGAGGGTAAAACTGTAGTTTTTCTCGACGACGGAGCCTTTGTTCAAGGCCTCGGGGATGGGGTCGCCGGCGGTTGCCGTCACGATCCCCCGCATCACGTGCCGGTGGATATAGGCCGACACGATCTCCGTTCCATCCTTTTGCGGGTCGACAATACTATCCTGGGTGATCAGGATAGTGAGGCGGTTCTCCCCCGGCAGTGTGTTGTTGGCGCCGAGGGTTATTTTCATATCGAGTTTACGGCTTGCGGGTTCGTAGTGGTTTTCGAGCAACAGGTCGAGGCCGTAGCTCTTCTGGAACTCGGCGCCGATAATGCCTGCCCAGGAAGTAAAGGGCGTCACCATCAGCGAAGGACTACCCGGATCCACCTGTTTGCGGTTGATGGCGGCGGCGGGAAAGCCGTCGGCGGAGCCGAGCAGGGTCCCGAGTTCGAGCGCCTGGGCGGTGGTGAAATTGTACTGGCTGGGCGGGTTGGATACAGGCGACGTGAATCCCGATGCTGCGTGGATACTTACAATGATCAGGCTGTCTTTTCCAAAAATATCCTGCAGGCGCAGCAGTTCGCGGGTGCCTTTGGGGCACACGGCGCACTGGATGCCGGTAAGCTCTTCAATCACTACCCTGCGTTCGCCGGAACTGAAGTCGGGGATCGGTACGGGTTCTTCTTTGCAGGCGCTGAAACCAAAGGCGGCAAGGAGAAGCAAAAAGAGTAAGCGTTTCATATCTCGCGTATTTTTTATGTCAAATGTAATAATTCAATCGTCCGATTCAGGTATCAGAAAGAAGAGTTGATCTTGACCCGGAAACCGCTGAAAGTGGGTTCAAAACGGCATATGCCGCCGGAGCAGTTGATGCCCTCCACCTGCTTGACGTAGGCCACCTCGAAGCGGTTGGCTTTCTGGGTGTACACCAGCCCGACCGTAGGGTAGTGCAGCCCGTCGTACTTCACTTTTTCGGCATCCTCCGTCTCGGGGTTGGGGTGTTTGATCTTGTACATATCTGACACATACAGCAGCCAGTGCGGCGCCCAGGCCAGTTCGGCCAGTCCGAATACCCAGGAGCCGAATTCCTGTTCGGTGTTGAGGTATTGCGCCTCGACGCGCAGCGATTTGCGCGGGGTGAATTTGTACAGCCATTCCCCGTACGGCGTCACGGCGTCTACGTATCCTTTTTTACCCTGATAAACTTCGATATTGTACTTCAGCACCTGCAGGCCACCGATCAGTTGCCATTTCCGCTTGTATTTGTAAGCAAACTCCGGTGTGATCTCCCGGTACAGTTCCGTGTTGTCGAGGTCCTGTATTTCGGATACATTGACGTTGAGCGACAGGTTCTTGTTGATGGAATACCGGATATCGAGCTGGACGGCCTGTTCGCCCAGTTCCTGCGTCGCGGGGCTGAAACGGGTGGTCAGGCGGTAGGTGTTTTGCCGGGCCATGGGGGGCAGGAAATTGAGGGGCCCCTGAACGCCTACAACAAACGGGTCGTTGCGGAATGAAAAGTCCTTGGTGCGTTTGCCTTCGAGCGTAATGCCGAATTTGCGGGTGGCATAGGCCATGCTGGTATAGATGGTATGGCCGGTTCCGCTGTACAGTTTTCCCTGAATTTCGGAGCCTGCGTTGTTGCCTGCCACGTTGGCGGCATCGTTGAGCACATCAGGCGATTTGATGGCGCCCTCGAAGAACCAGGTGAAGTCGCCGGCAGTCAGGGTATTGAAAAGTGTCGCCGCGTAGGTGTTGTATTTCAGGTCGAAACGCTCGGGCAGGGGGTAGGTCCCCAGGGTATTGGCGATGCGGTCGGCCGTTTCCTTGTCGAAAGCCCGCGATACCACGCCCACCCCCGGCGCGAGTGTGAAATTTTTTGACGAATCGGGTTTGACAAAACCCTCCAGCACCATGCCGCGCACATTGGCCGCGTAGGTGGAAAACTGGCGCTTTTCCTGGCCCGCAAAGGCGCGTACTTTCCAGTTCTCATCGAAGTTGTACCCCACCTTCAGTCCGTATAAGGCATTGTCGATCAGCAGGGAACGTTCCTCGTATGCCCTGAAAATAATGCCGGAGCCGATCTGGTCGTAGATATAGCCGCCGGAGAAGTCGAACTTGTCGATCTCCTTGTGGATATACCAGCGCCCGATGCCTTTGCCGACGAAAACGCCGCCGTTGGGGTTGAGCAGATTGGAGTTGCTGAACAGGTCGAAACGCAGCCCCATATCAAAACCCCAGTTGGAGTAGTTGAGGTTGAGCCAGCTCTCTGCGCCGAACTTGAGGTTGTCGTACTGAGGTGTTCCCGATGCACCGATGGCACTGTCCTTGATGAAAAAATTGCCGTTCGTTTGCAAATTGCCGGTGAGGCGGGAATTGTCCTGACCTTGTAAACAGCCGATCGAGATGAACAGTAATACGGGAAGTAAAAGGTGTTTCATAAGATTGTGCTCCAAACAAATTTTTGCAAAGGTAGAATCCTGCAAAACTTCTTGGTGCAAATCTTGGCACAATTGATCGTTTTCAGACAAAAAACGAATTTCCGGGCATCAATTCCGGATTATCCGCATTTGCCTGCCGCCATTTTCGCGCAAGCGGTCGGCCATAAGTTTGTCGAATGCGGCAGCGTCGATTTTTTCGCCTTTCCGGGGGGCTTCCAGTTCGCCTTTTTTCAGTTTTTTGAATTCCACTTTTTGCGCGATTATCACGATCTCCCCGTTGTTGATGTCAACTTCGAGGATCATGCCGGGCAATTGGCCGTATTGCGCCGGACCGGAAGAGAGACCGAGTTCGCCGGTAAACCAGGCCACAATCTCGCGTTTGCGGGTGGTATCGACGGTGGTGGCCTTCATGCAGGGGTAACCGAGTACCGTTTTGGTTTCGGTTGTGACTTTCCAGTCGGGCATGGTAAGGCTGTCTTCAATGAGGTAGTTTTTTCCAAAAAATTCGCGCGCATCAGCCTGGTGCAGCGTGGCGAAATTGCGGTAGAAGGTCGCTTCCGGCCGCTGCATTTTTATCACAATGCCTTGTCCGTCGCCGTCGTCATCGTCCTCTTCTTCCTCCACATTTCTGTAGAGACTTTCGGTGGCGTTGAACAGCAGTTCGTTTTTGTGCGTCCTGAACTCCGGGATCATGGCCTTTATGTCGGCAGCATCCGGTGGCAGGGAGCGGTGCATGTTTACTTTTTCTTCGAAGTAAATAATGCCTTCGTTGTTTTGTGCGGTGGCAAACACCGACCAGAGGAAAAGCAGGGAAAATGTCAGACAGGTTACTTTCATAGCACAATTTTAAAAAGGATGGAATAGAAGAAGTACGGGTTTGTTTTCGGGGCAAAAGTAGACCGCCCGTTATGGCGGGCAGGTTAAACGACCTTGATTTAAGGTTAATTAAGGTTAATCGCCTGGCGCGGTGCGGGATAAACCCGGTATTTTTGTGCCGATATGGTATTCTTCCGGAGACAGTCCCGCTTCTTGTGGCTTATTTTCAGCAGTCTGGCGCTGCTGGCCCTGTTCCAGGTATTCTGGCTTCGGAAAGTATGGCAGGAGCAACGGGAAGCGCTGGAACTGGAATCGAACTACATTTTCCAGCAGACGGTAACGGCTTTGCAGGATTCGCTGGTACGGCGCAACATGGTGGAGGAAAGCCTGGATACAGGGCAGGAGGAATACCCGCCTGTGCCGCCGCCGCCATTGCCGGGAAAGTGGGAGGTCAGGCGCGACACGGAGGCGGTCATTGCGTTGAATACCATACAACGCCAGCGTTTTCCCGATTCGAGTGGTACCGACCATATTCAGATATTTATCAAAAGCGACGATAGCCTCAATGATGTTGACCCGTCCGGCGCCGTCTCGCTGTTCAGGATGAAGGTGATTGAAGGTATGCAAAACCTCCCGTCCGGCGCTGCGGGCGATATCCCGAACTGGAACGGGATGATGCGCAAGTTTTCGTTCCGGGTCAGCCGCGATACCCTGTCAGCCGACTCACTGCGTATTGCCCTGCGAGAGGCCCTGCAGAAAGCAAATATGCCGCTCGATTTCCGACTTGTTACGAGTGCGAAAGCGCCGGCCCCGGCCGCCGATGTTGTGCGCACGAAACCTTCAATTTCAGGGATGCTCACCCACCAGTATTATGCTGCCGAGTTTCCCGTATACAACGGATACCTGCTGCGGAAAATACTCCCGCACCTGCTGTTCTCGCTGCTGTTGTTCGGCGTGACTGCCGTGGCTTTTCTGGCCATCTACCGCAGCCTGCGGCAGCAACAGCGGCTCACCACACTGAAAAACGACTTCATTGGAAATATCACGCACGAACTGAAAACGCCGATCACGACGGTGGGCGTGGCGCTGGAGGCGCTGAGCGACTTTGACGTGCTGGGCAATCCGGACCAAACCCGCGAATATCTCTCCATTTCAAAACTCGAGCTTGAGCGGCTTACCCTGCTTGTCGACAAGGTGCTGCGGCTCTCCATGTTTGAAGAAAAACAACCGCGACTCAAGTCCGAGCCGGTCGATCTCGCTGCACTGACCCGGCAAGTGCTGAACGCCATGAAACTCCAGGCGGAGCACGCCGGCGTCGACGTCCGGTTCGAGGCAAGCGAAAACGGCGCCTTTATCGTCAACGGCGATCGGCTGCACCTGACCAGCGTGGTATTCAACCTGATCGATAATGCCTTGAAATACAGACAAAATGAAAAGCCGGCCCTTGCCGTTTCCCTGCAAAATTTACCGGAAAACAACATTCGACTTACCGTGCGGGACAACGGGATCGGCATCGCGCCGGAATACCAGGCCCGGATATTCGACAAGTTCTTCCGTGTGCCCTCCGGGAATACCCACAATGTGAAAGGCCACGGCCTGGGCCTCAGTTATGTCGCCAATGTCGTTCGGCAGCACGGCGGTACCATCCGCGTGGAAAGCGGCGGAGTGGGGGAGGGGACTGCTTTTGTGGTGGAAATGCCGGGCACGTAGGCCGGTTGTTCAGGTTCGGGACCTGTAAGATTTTCAAAATCTTACAGGTCTGAAGAACGCTGATTGAAACGGGTGGCTGCTGCCATTATACCGCTCATTATCAAATACTTATGCGGTTTTCATCGCTGCGGCAAACTGCCCGATTTCCTCCTCCGTATTGTAGTAATGCGGCGACACACGCAAGGCCCACGGCACACCTTTCCGGGAAAAATCGATCTGTGCCACCTGAAGCGGAGAGCTGCGACAGTTGATGTTTCGGGCCCATAGTTTTTCCATTAATTGTTTAGGTTCCCAGTGTTCGGCACTGGCGGTGACGATGCCGCACAACTCCGGTCCCTCGTCGAGCAGCCTGACGCCGGGTATTTCGCCCAGGTATTGCCGGGTCAGGTCGGCTAGTGCCCTGACACGCGGTGCAATCCAGTCTATCCCGACGTCGAGCGCGTATGATATGGCTGCCGTGCTGCCGAGCACCTGCGCGAACGGCATCTCGAAATATTCAAAGCGGCGGGCGCTTTTTTCCATGGTGTACTGGTCGCGGCCGGTCCACTGAGCGCTGTGCATATCGGGCAGGAGCATTTCAAGTCCGGCATCGAGCACCCGGTCGGAGGCATACAGAAATCCGGCGCCGCGCGGGCCGCGCAGGAATTTGCGCATGGTGGCGGACAAAAAATCGCATTGTATGGTTGTTACGTCGAGCGGCATCTGACCGGCCGACTGGCAGGCGTCGACCAGGTACCAGGTTTCGTGCGCGCGGCAGATGTCGCCGATGGCCTCCACCGGTTGCACGAGACCGCTGTTGGTGGGCACGTGGGTAACGGCTGCCAGTTTGGGCCGGTGCTGCCGCAGGAGCCTTTCAAAATCGTCGATATCGACACCGCCCAGGGCAGTGTCGCGGGCGCGCAGGAGTTTTATGCCAAACCGTTTCTGCAAGGCCAGAAAGGCGATCTGGTTGGAGGCATAGTCGTTTTCCGTGGTCAGAATGGCGTCGCCGGATTGGAAAGGAATGGCGCTCAGTGCGCGTGCGTAGGCGTCGGTTGCGCTGCCGGCGAAAGCGATTTGATGCGGGCGGGCATTCAGCAGCCGGGCGACCGCGTCGTAAAAACCATTCAGTTCGGCAACCGACTGATCGGCGGCTTCATAGCCGCCGATTGCTGCTTCCAGGTCGAGGTATGCTTTCATGGTATGCAGCACCGGCAGCGGTGGCAATGCTGATCCTGCATTGTTCAGGTGTATCCGGTTGGCGCAGCCGGGTGTATCGGCGCGGAGTCGGGCGATGTCGGGCATGGGAACGTGAAATTCAGGTAATAAATATTGGTATTGCGGCAAAGGTAAAAACCTGAAATCGCGTATTGAATAATTGTGTCATACCTTTGTGCCACATGGAAAAACACGAGCAACAAGGCGATCCCGTTCCGCCCGGATGTTTTCGTCTGGAGGAATTGAATGTGCTGCAATCCTTCGAGAAACTTCAGGTGAACGATGTGTTTTACTACGTATGGCACTACCAGCCGGAGCCCGGTGTAGCGCCCCATCGATTCCTGTATGCCATTGAAATGGTCTTTGATACAGGCAATTCTTTACTGATCTCGTCGGGTGAAGATTCGGAAGCGATCCGCCTGCTGACGGCCGACGACCTTGCAGATACAGCCATGCGGCTCCAACGGCTCCATGGAAAGCCGGTGCTCCAGCGCTTCCCGGCAAGCATCCAGCCGGTGTGGCGCGACATTACAGGGAAAATACTGGATGGCATTCGTTTGTCCCGCAACGAAGCGGGGCTCTTTCTCAACGACGCGCTGATGTTCGATTTCGGTGAGCAGCGTATCCTTGTCCGGCTCAGCGAGCGGGAAGGCCTGCTGGCCGGCGGCTATTGAGCGCCCACTGCCAACTACTCCTTCACCGGTTCCAAATATATCTCCGTTTCAAAAACGGGAATTTCCGTGACCGCTTCTATGTCGATGTTCACGTTGATGTCGTCCATCCAGTTGTCGCTTTTCAGGGCAAAATAGTAGGTGCCCTGCAGCGGGGCATAGCGGCGCTGCACATCGACACTCACGCCTGATTGTTGCATAAAGGCGGAGTATTCCTTGTTTTCGGCAAATTTTGTCCAGTTGTCGTAGTTGACGACGGCATACTCCACATCTTCGCCGGCGGTCGATGCCGTGAGGTCGATGGCGAAGCCCAGGGCGAAAGCGGCAAGTGCCGTTTGGGGTTGCACACCCATGATCTTGGCGGCGCCCCCCTGGAGGGCAGACTTGAGTTTTTCGGCGTCGCGTCGCCGGGCATCGGCGGTGGCCTGCCCGACGGAGATGCGGTAGGCCCAGCGCACGGTGTTGGGGGGCAGGGTAAACTGATACACGTTGACCGGCTTTTTCAGGTAGAATTTGCTGGCCTGAACGGTTACCTGTCCGCCCAGCGGAATGACCTCGAGTTTCTTGCCCGTTTCCACCGCCCTTTTCCGCACGGCGTAATCGGGATACTGGTTGATATCCCATTCCACACGGGTATTCAGGCGCGCTGTTTCGGCGCTCGCCGGCGTCCGGTTCAGGGTAAAACGGCATATTTTTTTGCTCAACCCGGTCTCGGTGAAGCGGAGCAGATAAACGCCTGTTTTGGGAATAAAAATCGTTTTTTCAAGTACGGAGTCGAGTTCATAGGCCCTGAACAGGTGGTAGTCGGGGATTTGCAGGAACTCTACTGCCTTGATCTCTTTGCCGGTGAGTTCCCGGGCGACGAGTTGCACCTGGTCGCCTTCGGCAAAGGCATATACGAACTCGGTTTTGCCGTTGAGTTTAAAGGTTTGATCGGCGACGGGGACGGGGTCTTGCGCGTGGGCGCAGAGCGGAAGCAGCGGGAGTATGAGTAGATGGAGGCGCATGGTGTGGTGTTCGTTTCAAATAAAAGCGTGGATCAACCGCTCCGCGATCTTCCGGTCGTTCGAAAGTCGCGGCACCTTGTTTTGTCCGCCAAGTTTGCCTTCCGATTTCATGTAGTTCCGGAACGCATCGCGGGGCAGCGAGCGGATGACAAGCGGCCGCAGGATGTTGCCGGTAATCAGGTCGTCGTAATAGATGTTCTGCAGGCGCATCCGGGTGTCTATGTCGAGGGCGAAAGCGTTCAGGTCGGCGGGCGGGTTGTCGAACTCGATGAACCACTCGTGAAAGGGTAGCCCTCCGCCGGGCGGCTGCACCTGCGGCGCCACGGTAAACTCCACGATACGCACACCGGCTGCATTGGCTACGGGCAGCAGGGCCTCCTCGACCTCCTTGCCGATGACGTGTTCGCCGAAAGCAGAGATAAAATGCTTTACACGCCCGCTCACCACAATGCGGTAGGGGTTTTTGCTCACAAACTGAACGGTATCGCCGATGTTGTAGCCCCACAGACCGGCATTGGTATTGAGGATGAGTGCGTAGTTGACGCCCAACTCCACCTCTTTCAACCAGAGGCGGGTGGGGTTGGGGTTGAATATCTCGTCGGCGGGTACAAACTCGAAGAACATGCCGGCATCGGCATTGAGCAGCAGGCCCGGTGGTGTCGCCGCTCCGTCAAACATGTCCTGATACGCGATGAAACCCTCGGAGGCCGGGTAGGTTTCCACGCTCGCTACCGGGCCGCCGACGAGTGCTTCGAGTTTGGCGCGGTAAGGTTCAAAGTTGACGCCGCCGTAAATAAACAGGGAAAAGTTGGGGAAGATTTCCCGGATGGTCTTTTTGCCGCTTCGTTCAAGCAGGCGTTCGTAATACATCTGGACCCAGGGCGGAATGCCGCTGATGAGCCGCATATCGGCATGGATGGTTTCGTCAACGATCCGGTCGAGTTTTTCTTCCCAGTCTTCGATACAGTTTGTTTTCCACGACGGCATTTGGTTGGTGCGCAGCCAGGCGGGCACGAGGTGGTTGCTGATGCCGCTGAGCCGTCCGGTAGGGATGCCGGCCACTTCGTCGACCTCGGGGCTGCCGGAGAGGAAGATCATTTTGCCGTCGAGCCAGCGCCCGTTGCCGGTGCGGGCGAAGTAGTTGAAGGCGGCGTTGCGGGCCGTGCCGAAGTGCAGCGGGGTGCTTTCCTTCGACATGGGGATATATTTCACGCCGGAGGTGGTGCCGGAGGTTTTGGCAAAATAGGCCGGTTTGCCGGGCCACAGGATGTCTCTTTCACCCGCCTTGATGCGTTCGATGTAGGGCTTCAGGTCTTCGTAATCGCGGATGGGTACGGCCTGTTTAAAATCGTCGTAGGATTTAATGGCTGAAAAGTGGTGGTCCTTGCCAAAAGCCGTTCCAGCGGCATCTGCGATGAGCCGTTGAAAAACGGCCTCCTGCCGTTGTACCGCTTCTGCCGACCAGCGGTCGACGGAGCGTGCGATGAAGCGGGCGAAAGGGTGGATCAGTGTTGCGCGGAATCCCATGTGGCGGCGGCGATAGTGAAGGGGCAAAGGTCGGCGATTTTTGGTTTTTTATACAACACACCCGCGAGCCGGTACTTCGTCGAAAATTGGCCGGAGCCTGGTTCGTTTTTTTATCTGCCGGTTCATTTTTTACTGCAAATTTTGCATAGGTTTACACCATAGTCATATATGCAACTATTCAAATAGATATCTGTCGATCAGGTTTTGGCCATCCTGGATACAATAGATACATACCAATTGAAACAAACAGACTTTACTTGCCTGCTTTTATTTTTATTTCTGACGCTGGGCAAAACATTGCATGCCCAGGCGCCTGCCGATAGTTTGCAGCGACTCTTGTCAGAGCATCCGCAACGCGATTCGCAGCGGTGCGAACTGCTGTATCAACTGGGGAAAGGTTTTGTCAAAGGCTCAAACGAGCGCTTGCGGCAATGTGCCGTTGAACTGCTTGATATTGCGGAATCCATCCGGTCTCCTTTATTTCGGATGCGGGCCAACATGATGCTGGGGGTTAGTTTTATCAGGGAAGGCACTGACGTTCCCAAGGCACTTGATGCGTATGAAAAGGCCCTCGCCATAGCGAAAAGCCAGCATGGCCGGGAATGGCGCCGCCGCGAAGCACAGGTATATATTAACCTCTCTTCCGTATTTCTCAACCTGGATCGCTTAGACAGTGCCCGAAAATATTCCCGCCGCGGCATCGATATCCTGGAAGTCCTGCACGATACGCTTATCCTGGCCGACAACTACAACGCACATGGGCTGATCCTTAAAGAAATGGATTTGCCTGACTCTGCCCTGCTCTTCATGCGCAAGGCAGATGCATTATACCGGGCTGCCGGCGCCTTGAATCAGCAGGCGGGTTTGAATTGTTCCATGGGCAACATCTACCTGAAACAACATCGGCTCAAAGAAGCATTGTCGGTCTGTACATATTGCTGGAACAATACGGATTCGGCTGCTTACCCGTCGCAAAAACTTCATGCTGCATCAAGCCTGGGTATGGTATATGCCGCGCTGGGGCGCTGCAAATCAGCGGAGGCCTATATGTCCAGAGCGCTTAAAATGGCACGAACCCTCGGTCTTACGGCTACGGAAGAGGAAGTCTGTGCAGAGATTGCATCCATGTACAACCAATGCAACCGCCTGGATAGCGCCTTGTATTATCACGATCTACACCTTGGCTTGTACAGCAAGCGACTGCAGGCCGAACGCGACAACCAGGTACACGAGATGGAGACCCGGTTCAGGGTTAAAGAGAACGAATACGAAAACGCCCTGCTGCGCAGCGAAAAACGCCTGTTGGAGAAACAAAAAGAAACGACCTGGTGGAGCCTTGCAGCGATCCTGCTGGCTATTGCCGGGAGTATCCGGTACGTTTGGCAGCGCTGGCGCCGGCGCATGCGGGAAAAAACGGAAGCGCTCGAAGCATTTAATTATTCGGTCAGCCACGACCTGCGCAATCCGCTGCAAAATGCCCGTCAATGGATGGAATATTTGCGTAACGACATCGAACAACGCAATGATAAGGATATAGATACTGACCTTGCGTACATCAGCCGGTCACTTGATCAGTTGCAGGAGATGTTGAATGGTATGTTGCAATGGTTTTCCGCCGAGCCCAGTCCGCCGTACTATTCGGTTTTTCCGGTACAGTCGCTGGTGGAAGAGATATGGCAGCAATACCAGCATACCGGCACAACCGGAATACATTTTCTTGCAGACCATTTGCCTGCCGTACGCGCCGACAAGATGATGTTGCGTCTGATATTCGACAACCTGATCGGTAATGCCATCAAATTTACCAGAGAATCGGCACATCCTGAAATCGCGGTTTCGTGTGTAAAGGTTCGCGGGTACTGGCAATTTCAGGTCAGCGACAATGGCGTCGGTTTTACCCCTGCTGCGCGGGAACACCTGTTCAGGTTGTTTAAAACAGCACACCGGCGCGACCGTTTCCCTGGTACCGGTATCGGACTGGCGCTTGTCAGGCGCCTGGTGGAGAAACAGGGCGGAAAAGTATCGGCCGAGAGTCAGGGAGAGGGAAAAGGGGCTGTTATTACTTTCACACTGCCGAGGTAGGGGGAAGAAGTACGGCCGGCAGAGGCGGGTACTCGACATCAGGCAAGGCGACTTTTGACGCAACCACGGCTCGTCTGCAAATCAACCGGCGTTCACAGGGTTTTGTTTTTCCAGAGGGTAATTGCTTCAATGCGGTTGCTGACATTCAATTTGCGGTATATATTTTTGATGTGGTATTTCACGCCGTTCACGCTGAGCCCCATCAACGCGGCACATTCTTCATAACTGTTGCCTTCGGCGATGAGACGCAGTACCTGCTCTTCCTTTTCGCTGAGCAGTTTGGGTGTATTGACACTGGGCCTGGGCGGGTTGAGGTATTCAATCACTTTTCGCGCCATTTTGCCCGATATGGCGGCGCCGCCCTCCAGTATGGTATCAATATGCTGCCGGATCTGACTGGAAGGAACTTCTTTTAATAAATATCCGGTCGCGCCGAGGGTCAGGGCCTTCAATATGTCCTGGCCGTTTTCAGACTGGGTGTACATGACGAGTTCTGCATCCGGGAACCGTTTGCGAAGCGCCGGTAAAATGTCCAGGCCGGATGTACCGGGCAGGTCTATGTCGATAAAAATGATATCCAGCACGGTGCGCTCCGGAAGTTGCGCCCAGAAATCGGCAGCAGAAGGGGCGGCAACCAGACAATTCAGATCGGGATATGCGTTGATCGTCCGTTCTAAGCCTGCAAGTGTGGCCGGATTATCTTCTATGATGCCTATTTTATACATTTTTATCTGTTACTACACGGAAAGGTAGCATTTTGAAACGAAAATGCATTATTCGGTTTTAATTTTGCAGGGGTTAACTGATGTTGTACTTTATTTTTGCCCCCTTGCTACTGCAGTTTCTTGCTTTTTTTATGATATGTAATCTAGTTCAAACAGATCTTTTTACGGTATTGCCTTTGATAACATAATCGGCACGTATTATAAACCTCCTGGTCTGGTTTGATATATTTAATATAGCACAAATGTCTTGCCTTTTTATCTGGCGGACGGCATTCCATTCCGATTTTCTTCATTTGCCCTGTTTTTTGATGGGGTACGTTTCAAATGCGCTTGCAGTACCAGTGGTGGCGCTGTATTGAGTGTTTGGAATTACCTTCGGTCAGAATTTGCTTAGTTAATAATCAAATCACGCTATTCCATGCAAGGCCTGAAAGAGCTAATACTGCTGCTCAAGCGGCATAACATCCATCCGTTCAAACACCTGGCCGGGCTTGATACCGGAAAATCAAAACTGCTGCTGCTGTACGAGGGTATTGCAAAAAACAAATTCAGTTCCGACGAGGAGGCCGCAAATGAATTGTACCGGGAAGAAAGCATAGATACATCCAAGTATCGCAAATTGAAATCCGACTTTCGGGAGAAATTACTTTCGGCGGTATTTCAGATCAACACCGACCTGGGGCATTATTCCGACTATCAAAAGGCTTATTACGATTGCCACAAGGAATGGGTGATGGTTCGCTTTCTGACGGGGCAGAACGCCAATACGGCAGCGCTGGCGCTGGCCAACAGCCTGCTGCGGAAATCGGAAAAGTTTGACTTTACCTTGCTGAGCATGGATGTGGCTTCCTACTTGCGCATTCAATACGGCCTCCGCGAAAGCAACGATAAAAGGTTCAGGGAAACCAACCAGCAGTTCAACTATTATCGAAAGATTTACGATGCAGAGTGCCTCGCCGAAGAGTTGTACAGCACGCTGGTGGTGCGTACCGTGAACAACCGTTCCGCTCAGGAAGAAGTGTACCGGCTGTCGAATGAATATTATGCGCAGATTGAACCTTTGTTGAAAGAATTTCAGTCGTATAAACTAAACATGTACGGCTATATGATTGGTTTAATGCGTTTTACGACGGTGAATGACTATGGGTCAGCATTGAAATATTGCGAAGAGGCTATTGCCTTTTTCAAAAAACGCCCCTACGAAGCACGTGTCCCGCTCCAGATATTTTACTACCAGCACCTGATCTGCAATATCCACCTGCGCCGTTTTGAAGAAGGCAAAAAATCGGTGCAGCACTGTATCAGGCTGATGGAAGAAGGCACGTTTAACTGGTTCAAATTCAAGGAATTGTACCTGTTGCTCCTGCTGCATATCAAACAGTACGAACAAGCCGGTGAAATTCTGCTCAAAACACTTGAGCACCCGCGCTTTGAATTTCTGCCCGAAAATGCCAAAGAGTTGTGGCGTATTTACGAACCCTATGTGTATTACCTGGCAACCCTCGGGAAAATAAAATCGCCGATTCGGAACAAGTTCAAACTCGCCAAGTTTATCAACGAAGTCCCGATCTTTTCCAAGGATAAAAGTGGTATGAACATCGCTATCCTGGTCATCAAGATATTGATCCAACTTCAGGAGCACAAGTACAGTCGCGTACTCGACGAGGTAGAAGCCACCGAGCAATATTGTTACCGCCACCTGCGCGGCGAAGACACCCAGCGCAGTTATAATTTTCTCAAAATGCTGCTCCAGATACCCATGGGGCAGTTTGATAAAAATGTCATCATTGCCAAAGCGGAACGCTACCTGGAAAAGATGAAGGATATTCCTTTGCAATTGGCCAACCAAACCCACGAGATTGAAATCATTCCGTATGAAGTACTGTGGGAATATGCCCTGGAATCGCTGGAAACGCACCCTGAAAAGCGGGCAAAAGGGGAGCATAGTAGGTAACAAAAACAAAGATTTTGTCAAAGGCGTATATTGACAATCAATTAGTTATGGCAATTCGAGCGAGATTCGGGACGATCTGCATACGTAACAAAACATGTATTTCCGTATAATAGGTTACTTACGAATAATTGAATATTTGCATGTAATTGTTTTCTAATTCATCAAATTAATCTCGCCTTGCTCATGGAAAGTCTTTACTCAGTCCGGTGTATGTATTCCCTCCGGAAACAAGAATTTAGCGGAACAGGAATTGTCGACACGACTTCAGTCTAGCTAGTGTAATCCGTTTAATACCACAGTACACGTAATACCTATTATTTGAGCCATTCCGGTCAGCGGGATGGCTCAAATTTTTTTTGGGGTATTCGGGGCTATGCGGCCCCTTTTTCCCGACAAAATCATCGAATTTATGGGCGCCTGGCGTAACGATGTTGTAAAAAATGTAGTTTGATAATTATTTGATTAACAATATTTTAGCCTGGATTTATTTTATGTAACCCACCCGAAAAGAGGTAACGCAAGCGGGTTTTCCGTTTGAGTTGCCCTCCCCTGACAGGCGGACATTTGAACTGTGCAAAACGCACATTCATCCAATTCAATAATCAATCCGCCTGATCATCATGAAAAGTTCATTTATGCCTTGCCGGTGTTCCGCTTCCGAGAAACGGGTTCATGCCAACGATATCATTGTAGATACCACCATGGTTTAACCTTACCCCGGAGCGCGCGACATGTTAAGACAAAACGCAAAGGCGGCGAGCATACCGCCATTAAGCACAGCCCTTATCAGGGAAGTAGAGATGGAGGTGGTGTTCGGCACGCCGAGCAAGAATTGCGACGGAGCAGGTGTATGTATGCTCATTAATCGCTTGCCCCGCACACACCATATTCCCTGTCCCCACGCGCCGGTAATTATTCATTACCCGCCGGGCAGAGAGTTGGTCTTCAGGTTTCGCAAACGACACCTCGACAGCCGTGTGGCCGGCGCCTATTTTAACAATGAACGATTTCTGGTGGAAGAAGCTTTTCGGCTCCCGCTGCAACTGGTCAACCGGTGGCAGCTGCCGATCCGGTGGATAAAGCCGGGGTCATACTTACTGGAAGAATACGCCCGGGAATGGCGCCTGTACTTCCCTTTCTGATCTGATAATGATTCAATCATAAGAATAATGCTCACGAGATTATTACATCCTCATCCCACTACTGATTTCACCCGGATCCCGGTATTACGGGGTTTCCGGGTGGCAATTTCATGGCTGGTCGGCGTCATTGGGCGCCGGCCTTTCGCCGTGTTCGGACAGGCGCCGGCAACCCGTGGGCATCACCCCCGCCGTAGTCTTCCGCATCCTGAACTATTCAAAACGCGTGTCCGGCAGGATGGTCGCATCGTGGGTCGCGGGTCCCCGGCCCGATCCTGGTGTAATATTCGTGAAGGGCCCGACTGAGGAGTTATCGCCAATCCGGTCGGCCGGGAACTATTGCCCTGCCGGCAGCAACCATGGGATATCATCATCAAAACGCATCATCTGGATTTCCTAATCGAATGACCCCCCCATTTTTCTTTTTACAAATCAACTGCTTCACATATTAACAATACTCCTCATGAAAGGTCTTTCTACAAACTGGACACGAAGCCTCGTCAAAGGGATTTTCTCTTTGGCTTGTCTTGTTTCTGCCGGCACGGTCTTCGGCGCCGGAAACGCGTTTGAACACGGCAACCACTGGAATGTCGCCGACTTCAAACGCACACACGAAGCTGCGGCGCCGGCATATTACGCAGGAGGCGACGATTTGCCGCCCTGCACCTCACAACCGACGGAGATCGGCGGTACTGTGTTCCGGGACTACAACGCCGACGGCACAAAAAACGGCGCAGAGCCGGGCATCATCGGTATTACCATTGCGGCCTACGACGACGACGACCCTCCGGCAACGCCGACAACTACTACCGTCTCCGCCTCCGACGGCACTTACCTGCTGACGGGTTTGACCGCAGGCAAAAAATACCGCCTGGAATTTACCTGGTCCAACAACCTGCTGAAACCAGGTGCGGCCGGCGGTACTTCAGTACAGGTAGCCACTGCCGGAAGTTGCAACGTCAATATGGGGGTTAACCAGGCTTCAGAATACTGCCAGGACAATCCCAAGATCGTAACCAGTTGTTACCTCGAAGGGCCCAACACCGGCAATGGCGGCGATGTCTTGATTGCCATGAATTTCAACACCCCGGTAACACCGGTGACCCATGAAGCAACCGGCGCTCAAATCGGCACGACTTACGGCCTGGCATATCAGCGCTCATCTGATATCATGTTTGCAGCAGCATTTCAAAAGCGATTCTCGGGGTATGGTTCAGGAGGCCCGGGCGCTATTTATAAAGTGACCGACCCTACCAACAACGTGTCGGCCGGCTCGGTATTTCTGGACTTAAATACCCTCTTTGGGTCGCCCGTTGCGGGTACAGATCCTCACGTATGGACACTTTCTTCAGGAGAATATACCGACAATCCCTCTTTCAATGAAGTCGGGCGTATGTCATTTGGCGACCTGGAAATATCTGAAGATGAATTGAGCCTGTACGTCATTAACCTGAAAGATCGCAGCCTGTACATCATTCCGCTGGGTACCGATCCAACCAATCCGGTAGCGCCCACGCTATCTTCTCAGGTTACAGTTGTGCCATTGGCCGACCCGGGCAGTCCACTGCCCGGCCTGCCGGCAGGTGTGGACAATGCGGAGATCATTCCGTTTGGATTGAAAGTAAAAGACGGCCTGGTGTATATCGGGTTTGTCGGCAATGGTACACCTTTGGTAGGCTTTGTGTATGCCTATGACCCGGTCGGTGGCACCTTTACCAAAGTCGTGTCGGAATTTGCCCTCGATTTTAACCGGGGCTGTGCGTTTTCCAGTACCGGCGCCTGCTACGGACCGGCCAAATGGAATCCCTGGGTGTCTGCGTATCCCGTACCCGTGGTAAGTGGTTTTGGTGAAGTGGGCTATCCCCAACCGATGCTGGTCGATATTGAATTCGATGTGAACGGCAATATGCTCCTCGGTTTTCGCGATCGTTGGGGGGAACAAGGGGGGTATGATGCCCGAAACAACCCTGGCAACACTTCGCTGACCAGGCACGACGCTTTCGGCGATATTATGCAAGCCACCCCAAGCGGGGCCAACTGGTCGGTAAATACGGCCAATCATACCGATAACACGCTTTCGTTAGCTACGGCGGGTGGCGGTATCCACCCCTGTGTCAATGGCGAAAGCACCTTTGGCGGCGATTGTTATAATGCCGACGGATATACGCACGAAGAAACCGGTATGGGAGGTATGGCTGTTTTGCTGAATTCCAACCAAGTGGTTTTCCCAAGCATGGACCCACTTCAAAATGCTTTTTCAAATGGGGTAGACTGGTTCAATGCCGGTTCTGGGGCATTTATTCGCGCCGAGCAAATATTGACCGGCGCCAGCAGCCCCTACGGTAAAGCCAACGGCCTGGGAGAGATCGAACTCACCTGCGCCCCGGCGCCCATTGAAATAGGCAACTACATCTGGAAAGATGCGGCCGACGACGGCATTCAGGATCCCGGCGAAAACGGGATCAACGGCGTAGTCATCACGCTTTGGAAAGACGACGGTCTGGGGAACTTCAGCCAGATAGCCTCCACCACTTCAGCGGGCGGCGGTTATTACGGCTTTTCCAACAAAGCCTCGGGTTCGGCCTCCGGTGTGACATACAATGTCACGCAATTGTTGCCCGGCATGAATTATGAAATCCGGATCGCCAATGTGGCCGGCCCAACGCAACAGGCATCCCTCGACGGATGCAAACTGGGTAAGGCCAACCAGGACCCCGGCGCCACCGGCGACCTGCACGACAGCGATGCCGCCGCCAGTGGAAATAACGCGGTGATTGCTTCCATTACCACCGGAACGGCGGGAAGCAACAACCACACCTACGATATTGCGGTAGCGCCCAACACCGATTTTGGCGACCTGCCCGACAATAACCTGGCCGGTTCATATCCTACCAATACCACAGCCGGCCCGGAAGGCGCGGGGGCTTGCCATGAAATCGTGGCCGGCCTGAAAATCGGTGCAACGGTGGATATAGAAACCGACGGACAACCGTCCGCCACAGCCAATGGCGATGATCTCGCTTTTTCGGATGACGAGGACGGGATTACCGCTTTCCCGACCTTTATCGGAGGTCAAAGCGCAACCGTGTCTGTCAGTGTCATGAATATGATGACACCGGGCGCCGACGCTACTTTGTACGGTTTTATCGACTGGAACAAAGACGGCGATTTCCTCGATGTCAGTGAAAGCGCCTCCGTTGCAGTACCTGACGGTACTAACGGCACAGTGAGCCTCCTGTTCAACGTGCCGGCTACGGCGATTCTGAACATGGACCTGGGCGCTCGCTTCCGCCTGAGTACTCAAGCCGGTCTGCTCGCAACAGGTTGCGCCCAGGACGGCGAGGTGGAGGACTATATGGTGCAAGCCACCGGTTTCGACTACGGCGACTTGCCCGACGTTGACCTGGCCGGTTCTTACCCGACCAATGCCACCGATGGCGCTGGCGAAGGCGTCGGCGCTTGCCATCAAATAGTGCCGAACCTGAAAATCGGTACCGGCGTAGATGCCGAAGCCGGCGGCCAGCCAAGTGCAACCGCAAACGGCGACGATACGGGCGGCTCCGACGATGAAACCGGTATTGCAGCATTTCCAACACTTATCGCTGGCCAAAGTGCCACTGTTGCCGTCACCGTCATGAATATGACTGGTGGCGCCGCGCGTTTGTACGGCTTTATCGATTGGAACAAAGACGGCGATTTTCTCGACTTGAACGAGGCGGTTTCCGCAACAGTGCCAAATGGCACCAATGGCCTGATCAACCTGAACTTTATGGTCCCAATCACCTCCGTGCTAAATATGGACCTGGGCGCCCGCTTCCGGCTGAGCACGCAAAGCGGATTGGCAGCAACTGGTTGTGCCCCCGACGGTGAAGTGGAAGATTATATGGTGCAAGCCGTTGGTTATGACTACGGCGACTTGCCCGACGATAACCTGGCCGGTAGCTACCCAACCGACGCTACCAACGGCGCCGGTGAAGGTGTTGGCGCCTGCCACCAAATTATACCCAACCTGAAAATCGGCGCTACCGTCGACGTTGATGCTGCTGCACAACCCGATGCCCTGGCAGAAGGCGACGACAATAATGGCAGTCCGGACGACGAAGATGGCGTAGCGGTTTTCCCGAACTTTCTTCTGAATAGTCCGGCTACCGTTAATGTATCGGTTATGAACATGACCGGCGCCGCAGCAACACTGTACGGTTTTATCGACTGGAACAAAGACGGTGATTTCCTGGATGCCAACGAAAGTATTTCCGCTCCGGTACCCAATGGTACCAATGGAAACATTGCATTGAACTTTAATGTACCTTCAAATGCTGTGGTAAATATGGGCCTGGGCTTCCGTATCCGGCTCAGCAACCAGGCCGGCCTGACCGCCACCGGTTGTGCCAACAGCGGTGAAGTAGAAGACTACTTTATCGAAGTACTCGGTTTCGATTACGGTGATTTGCCCGATAATGACCTGGCCGGCTCTTACCCGACCAATATCAATAACGGCGCCGGTGAAGGCAGTGGCGCTTGCCACCTGTTCAAACCCGGTTTGAAAATTGGAACCTTGATCGACTTTGAAGCCAACGGCCAGCCATCGGCAATCGCCGCAGGCGACGATACGAATAGCGCTGACGACGAAGACGGTATTGCCGCTTTCCCGCAATTTGTAGTTGGGAAAACAGCCACAGTGGCCGTCACGGTGATGAATATGCAAACCCCGGCTGCCGCCGCAACACTGTACGGCTTTATCGACTGGAACAAAGACGGCGATTTCAACGACCTGAACGAATCGGTATCAGCGCCTGCTCCGAACGGCACCAACGGCCTGATCAACCTTACCTTTGCCGTACCGGCTTCCGCAGTGCTGAATACTGATCTGGGCGCCCGTTTCCGCTTGAGTACAACTTTTGTGACGGCTGAAGATTGTGCCCCCGATGGTGAAGTGGAAGATTATATGGTGCAAGCTATTGCTTTTGACTGGGGTGACTTGCCCGATAACAACCTGGCCGGTTCCTACCCGACCGACGCCACCAACGGCGCTGCCGAAGGCGTAGGCGCCAGCCACCAATACTACCCAACGCTGAAAATGGGCGCTACGCTCGATTATGAAGGCGACGGCCAACCCAGCGCTCTTGCTGACGGGGATGGCGCAGACGAAGACGGTGTGACTTTCCCAACCCTCATTTTGGGGCAAACTGCGAATGTCACCGTTGCCGTCATGAACATGTTTGGCGCAGACGCCAAACTCACCGCTTATTTTGACTGGAATAAAAACGGAATTTTAAATGATCCGGGTGAAATGTATTTCACCACCGTCACGAACGGATTTGTAGGAAATATCAACCTGCCGGTAAATATTCCGGTTACCGCTTTGTACAACACCGACCTCGGCGTGCGTTTCCGGCTCAGCACCGATGCTGCCGCTTCAATGCTCCCGACCGGCCAGGCGCCCGACGGTGAGGTGGAAGATTACCTGGTTCAGGTCATCGCTTATGACTATGGCGATTTGCCCGATAACGGCGCCGGCGTCGGCACAGGCAACTACCAAACGGCAGACGCCGACAATGGACCGTTTCATCAAATTTTTAGCACCATTAAAATTGGAAACACCGTCGACGCAGAAGGCGATGGCCAGCAAAACACCGGCGCTACTGGCGACGATGGCGCTTCCAACGACGACGAAGAATTAACGGTTCCGCTGTTGCAAGCCGGCTTCCCGGCCACCATTGGAATTGATGTGATGAACATGACCGGCGATCCGGCCGGCCTGTATGGTTTCTTTGACTGGAATGGCGACGGCGATTTTGACGATGCCGGCGAAACGGTCAGCGCTATCGTGCTCAACGGCACGAATGGCCCGGTTCCGTTTACACTCAATATTCCTGCAAACGCCATCCTGAACACCCCGATTGGTTTGCGCTTCCGGCTCAGCACCGACCCGGCAGCTTCCGTTCCAACGGGCTTTGCCGCAGACGGCGAAGTAGAGGATTACCTGGTTGAAGTAAAATCCTTCGATTACGGCGACTTGCCCGACGGCGATACTCCAGGCTCCTATGCCACCAACGCCACCAATGGCGGCGGTGAAGGCGTCGGCCCTTCCCATGAAATCGTGCCCGGCCTCAAACTCGGCGCCGGTGTAGACGGCGACCTGGCGGGCCAACCGTCTGTTTCTGCCGACGGCGATGATTCCAACGGCAATCTAACCGATGATGAAGACGGCGTAACCGTTCCCATGTTTGAACTCAACGTACCGGCCGACGTATCGGTTACGCTGATGAACATGACCGGCGGCGATGCCAAACTGACCTTGTTTATCGACTGGAATGGCAACGGCCTCTTCACCGATGCCGGTGAAATGTATTCCACCACGGTGGCCGATCTGGCTACCGGGCATGTGTTTAATGTTACACCGCCCGCAAATGCAGTTTTAAATAATAATATCGGCGTACGCGTACGCTTGAGTACCGACGCAACGGCTTCCATGAGCCCGACCGGGCCTGCACCCGACGGTGAGGTGGAAGATTACATCGCGCAAGTGATGTCGTTCGACTACGGCGACTTGCCGGATGCCGCTCCGGGTACTGCTCCCGGCGACTATCAAACTCAAAATAATGATAACGGCCCGGTACATAAAATTGTTACCGGCCTGAAACTCGGCGCCAGTGTCGACGGTGAAACCAACGGCAATCAAAGCGCTTTGGCTAATGGTGACGATACCGCCGCTTCGGACGACGAAAACGGCGTGACTTTCCCGACGCTTACCGCAGGTACTTCTGCTGTTATTCCGGTAAATGTGATGAATATGACCGGCCAGCCAGCCGCTCTGTTCGGTTTCTTTGACTGGAATAAAGACGGTGATTTTGAGGATGCAGGCGAAAGTGTGACAGCTACTGTTCCAAACGGTACGAATGGTAATGTTAACCTGAATGTCGTCATTCCTGTGAACGCAGTGCCAAATATGAGTCTTGGCGCCCGTTTGCGCATCAGCACCGACTACCTGTCGGCCAGCGAACCGGTAGGCGCAGCACCCGACGGCGAAGTGGAAGATTATTTGGTCCAGGTACTCTGCCCGCTCCTGCAACCTTCCGCAACACCCACGCCCGTGAGCTGCTATGCCGGCTCTGACGGAAGTATCTCCGTGGAAGCAGGAAATATCGGCACAGCGCCCTGGGATTTTGCCTGGGACGGCCCCGGAGCCAACGACGGTTCCGTAACCGATGTTGCTTCCCCGTATGCTATTACGGGACTTCCTACAGGTATCTATACCATCACGGTAACGGATAGCGACGGCTGCACCGGTACTACTTCGACGACTATCAGCCAACCGGGCTCGCCCGTTTCGCTGAGCTTGCTTTCGGAAGATGTGTCTTGCAACGGCGATTCCGACGGTTCCATCAACCTGATGGTAGCCGGCGGTACTTTCCCGTACACCTATGACTGGAGTAATGACGGTCCGGACAGTCCGGACGATGATACCGAGGATTTGACGAACCTCGCACCAAATACGTATACAGTGACCGTTACGGATGCAAAAGGCTGTATCGCCACCGTATCGGCGACAATTTCCCAACCTACGCTGCTGACAGCCAGTGGTGTGGCTACCGACGTGACTTGCACCGGTGGCACGGATGGCGCAATTGATCTGACTGCTTCCGGCGGTACGCTGCCTTATACCTACGACTGGTCAAATGACGGTTCGGAAAACCCGGATGATGACAGCGCAGACCTGACTGGTATTGCCGCAGGAACCCATACGGTGACGGTGACAGATGCCAATGGCTGCGTCTATTCCACCAGTGTGGTTGTAGATGAACCGTCCAGCGGCATGGTTTTGAGTATTGCCGTTACCGATGCTACCTGCGGTTTGAGCAATGGCGCACTGGACCTGACGGTTACTGGCGGAACGCCAAATTTCACCTACGACTGGTCGAACGACGGTCCGGATACCCCGGATGACGACACTGAAGATTTGTCCAATATCTCCGCAGGTCTGTACTTTGTTACAGTAACTGATGATAACGGATGCACCGCTTCTTCCTTTGCCGTAGTAGGCAACACAGATGCTCCTGAGGTAACTGCGGTAGGCACCGATCCGCTTTGTAATGGCGGAAACGACGGCTCTGTTGATATTACAGTGACCGGTGGAACGGCTCCGTTTACCTACTCCTGGTCGAACAACGAAACTTCGGAGGATATCAGCGGGCTCACTGCCGGTAAATATATCGTGACGGTAACCGATGACAATGGTTGCAAAACCATGACGATGGTAACCCTCGCCGAGCCTACTATGTTGGAAATGTACCTCACGCCTATCAATGAAGGACTTTGCGGCGATGCCGCCGGTTCGATCACGGCTTTTGCCAGTGGCGGCGTGGGCCCTTATACCTATGATTGGAGCAACGATGGCCCGGACAACCCGGACGACGACCTTCCAACCATCAGTGGCCTGGCTGCTGGCACCTACACCGTTACGGTCACTGATGACCATGGTTGTGAAGTGATCCAGCAGACTACGCTGAGCTGCGTGCAACCGGCTTCAATTGGCAACTACACCTGGATTGACGAAAATGCCAACGGTATTCAGGATCCGGGTGAAGACCCCTTGCCAAATGTAACGGTAGTACTGGACGGCACAGACATCAATGGAAACATGGTGAATGAAACCGCCGTAACAGATGCTAATGGCGCTTACTTGTTCGACAACCTGTGGCCAGGAACCTACAAACTGACCTTTGCCACACCTGCCGGCTATGTGCCAACAACAGCCAACGACCCGGACGCCAACCCGAACGATTCAGACGACTCGGACGCCAACCCTGCGATGGGCGGTATGACGGTCTTCGAGGTATTATCGCCTGGCGAAAACAACCCGGACTACGATGCCGGATTCTATCAGCCGGCTTCGATCGGCAACTACGTGTGGTCCGACAGCGACGGCGACGGCGAGCAAGAAATCGGTGAACCAGGCTTGCAGGGTATTCCGGTGACCCTTACGGGCACGGATGGCCAGGGCAACCCGGTCAACCTGACGACAACGACGGATATCAATGGGGAATACCTGTTTGATAACCTTGTTCCTGGCACCTATAAACTGACGTTTGCCTTGCCTTCAGGCTTTGTATTTACCCCGGCCGATCAGGCTGGCGGCGACGATGCCCAGGACAGCGATGCCGACCCAACCATGGGTGGCATGACGGTAAATGAAATTTTGACCAGCGGAGAAAATAACCTGAACTATGATGCCGGTTATTTTGATCCGGTGCAAGTGGGCGACTACGTTTGGCTGGATAAAAACGCCAATGGCGTCCAGGAAGCCAGCGAACCCGGTCTTGAAAACGTCGAAGTAAAACTGCTCGACGGTGCAGGAAACCCGGTAACGACGGATGCTTATGGCAATCCGATCGCAAACCAGTTCACGGATGCTAACGGGTACTATTTATTCCCGGATCTGGCGCCAGGTGTATTTAAAGTAATGTTTATCAACCCGGATCCGACCAAATACACCTTGACGATCAAAGATGCCGGCACCTTGGACGCTGTCGATTCGGATGCCGACAATGTAATGTTGATGAGCGATGCGACAGATTTCCTGGACGCATTTGCGGAAGACCTGACGCTTGACGCCGGTTTCTTCGTGAAAGCCAAGGTGGGAGATTTCGTGTGGGAAGACCTGAACGGCAACGGTATACAGGACGGCGGCGAGCCGGGCATTGAAAATGCACCAGTAACCCTGACCGGTACCGATAACCAGGGCAACCCGGTTAACCTGAGCACTACCACAGACAACACAGGCATGTACATGTTCGGCGACCTGGTACCGGGAACATATCAAATTACATTTGGTACCCGGCGGCTACGAACCGACGCCATTCGACCAGGGTAACGACGATTCTACGGACAGCGACGCAGGCCCGATGGGCTTGACACCGGTATTCACAGTGGTGAGCGGCGACACGATTCCAACTTTCGACGCAGGCTTCTTTGAGCCGGCCGAAATTGGTAACTACGTATGGGAAGACACGAACGCCGACGGTATTCAAAACGACGGCCCGACGGGTATTGCAGGCGTAGAAGTAATCCTGAGCGGCACAGACGGCGCGGGCAACGTGGTGAACCAGTCGACGACAACGGACGGCACGGGTTTCTATCTGTTCCCCGACCTGGCTCCTGGCTCCTACAAATTGAGTTTTGTAACGCCAACAGGCGGCTATGTACCAACAACAGCCAATGACCCGGATGCGAATCCGAACGATGCAGACGACTCCGATGCCAACCCGGCTATGGGCGGTATGACGGTGTACGAAGTATTGGAATCGGGTGAATCCAACCTGACTTACGACGCAGGCTACTATATCCCGGCGTCGATAGGCAACTATGTCTGGGAAGATGAAGACGCCGACGGCGAACAGGATGGCAGCGAGCCAGGCCTGCAAGGGGTTGAAGTGACCCTTACGGGCACAGACGGCCAGGGCAACCCGGTCAACCTGACGACGACAACAGATATCGACGGTTCCTACCTGTTCGATAACCTGGTTCCCCGGCGATTATAAATTGACCTTTGCAACGCCTTCCGGCTTGGTTACCTCACCGGTTAACCAGGCGGGTGGCGACGATACCCAGGACTCCGATGCTGACCCGACCATGGGCGGCATGACAGCCGTAGAAACCCTGACTTCAGGCGAAAATAACGAAGACTACGACGCTGGTTACTATGCAGGCGTACAAGTAGGCGACTACGTATGGCTGGATGAAAACGCCAACGGCGTACAGGAAGCCGGCGAACCCGGCATCGAAAACGTGGAAGTAAAACTGCTGGACGGATCGAACAATCCGGTAACGACGGATGCCAACGGCAACGCCATCGTCAACCAGTTCACGGACGCGAACGGGTACTATCTATTCCCGAATCTGGTACCGGGTGTTTACAAAGTAATGTTCATCAACCCGGATGCGGCGAAGTACACCTTGACGATCAAGGACGCGGGAACGGACGATGCGCAGGACAGCGACGCGGACAACGCGAACCTGATGAGCGACGCGACGGACTTCCTGAACAGTGGAGAAGAAGACCTGACGCTTGACGCCGGTTTCTTCGTGAAAGCCAAGGTGGGAGATTTCGTGTGGGAAGACCTGAACGGCAACGGTATACAGGACGGCGGCGAGCCGGGCATTGAAAATGCACCCGTCAGCCTGATTGGCATGGATAACCAGGGCAACCCGGTTAACCTGACAACGACGACAGACAACACAGGCATGTACATGTTCGGCGACCTGGTACCGGGAACATATCAAATTACATTTGGTACGCCCGGCGGCTACGAACCGACGCCATTCGACCAGGGTAACGACGATTCTACGGACAGCGACGCAGGCCCGATGGGCTCGACACCGGTATTCACAGTGGTGAGCGGCGACACGATTCCTGATTTCGACGCGGGCTTCTACCAGCCTGCGGAGATAGGTAACTACGTATGGGAAGACACGAACGCCGACGGTATTCAAAACGACGGCCCGACGGGTATTGCAGGCGTAGAAGTGATCCTGAGCGGCACAGACGGCGCGGGCAACGTGGTGAACCAGTCGACGACAACGGACGGCACGGGTTTCTACCTGTTCCCCGACCTGGCCCCCGGCTCCTACAAACTGACGTTCGTAACGCCTGTAGGCGGCTACGTACCGACGACGACAGACGACCCGGATGCGAACCCGAATGATTCGGACGACTCGGATGCGAACCCTGCGATGGGCGGCATGACGACCTACGAAGTGCTGACTTCCGGAGAATCGAACCCGGATTACGACGCAGGCTACTATATCCCGGCTTCAATCGGCAATTTTGTTTGGTTAGATGAAGACGCCGACGGCGAACAGGATGGCAGCGAGCCAGGCCTGCAAGGGGTTGAAGTGACCCTTACGGGCACAGACGGCCAGGGCAACCCGGTCAACCTGACGACGACAACAGATATCGACGGTTCCTACCTGTTCGATAACCTGGTCCCCGGCGATTATAAATTGACCTTTGCAACGCCTTCCGGCTTGGTTACCTCACCGGTTAACCAGGCGGGTGGCGACGATACCCAGGACTCCGATGCTGACCCGACCATGGGCGGCATGACAGCCGTAGAAACCCTGACTTCAGGCGAAAATAACGAAGACTACGACGCTGGTTACTATGCAGGCGTACAAGTAGGCGACTACGTATGGCTGGATGAAAACGCCAACGGCGTACAGGAAGCCGGCGAACCCGGCATCGAAAACGTGGAAGTAAAACTGCTGGACGGATCGAACAATCCGGTAACGACGGATGCCAACGGCAACGCCATCGTCAACCAGTTCACGGACGCGAACGGCTACTATCTATTCCCGAATCTGGTACCGGGTGTTTACAAAGTAATGTTCATCAACCCGGATGCGGCGAAGTACACCTTGACGATCAAGGACGCGGGAACAGACGATGCGCAGGACAGCGACGCGGACAACGCGAACCTGATGAGCGACGCGACGGACTTCCTGAACAGTGGAGAAGAAGACCTGACGCTTGACGCCGGTTTCTTCGTGAAAGCCAAGGTGGGAGATTTCGTGTGGGAAGACCTGAACGGCAACGGTATACAGGACGGCGGCGAGCCGGGTATTCAAGGCGTGCTGATTATGCTTAAGGGTACAGATAACCAAGGCAATCCCGTTACTTTAATAACCTCAACGGACAACACAGGCATGTACATGTTCGGCGACCTGGTACCGGGAACATATCAAATTACATTTGGTACACCCGGCGGCTACGAACCGACGCCATTCGACCAGGGTAACGACGATTCTACGGACAGCGACGCAGGCCCGATGGGCTTGACACCGGTATTCACAGTGGTGAGCGGCGACACGATTCCAACTTTCGACGCGGGCTTCTACCAGCCTGCGGAGATAGGCAACTACGTATGGGAAGACACGAACGCCGACGGTATTCAAAACGACGGCCCGACGGGTATTGCAGGCGTAGAAGTAATCCTGAGCGGCACAGACGGCGCGGGCAACGTGGTGAACCAGTCGACGACAACGGACGGCACGGGTTTCTACCTGTTCCCCGACCTGGCCCCCGGCTCCTACAAACTGACGTTCGTAACGCCTGTAGGCGGCTACGTACCGACGACGACAGACGACCCGGATGCGAACCCGAATGATTCGGACGACTCGGATGCGAACCCTGCGATGGGCGGCATGACGACCTACGAAGTGCTGACTTCCGGGGAATCGAACGCGTATTACGACGCTGGCTACTATATCCCGGCTTCAATCGGCAATTTTGTTTGGTTAGATGAAGACGCCGACGGCGAACAGGATGGCAGCGAGCCAGGCCTGCAAGGGGTGGAAGTGACCCTAACGGGCACAGACGGCCAGGGCAACCCGGTCAACCTGACGACGACAACAGATATCGACGGTTCCTACCTGTTCGATAACCCTGGTCCCCGGCGATTATAAATTGACCTTTGCAACGCCTTCCGGCTTGGTTACCTCACCGGTTAACCAGGCGGGTGGCGACGATACCCAGGACTCCGATGCTGACCCGACCATGGGCGGCATGACAGCCGTAGAAACCCTGACTTCAGGCGAAAATAACGAAGACTACGACGCTGGTTACTATGCAGGCGTACAAGTAGGCGACTACGTATGGCTGGATGAAAACGCCAACGGCGTACAGGAAGCCGGCGAACCCGGCATCGAAAACGTGGAAGTAAAACTGCTGGACGGATCGAACAATCCGGTAACGACGGATGCCAACGGCAACGCCATCGTCAACCAGTTCACGGACGCGAACGGCTACTATCTATTCCCGAATCTGGTACCGGGTGTTTACAAAGTAATGTTCATCAACCCGGATGCGGCGAAGTACACCTTGACGATCAAGGACGCGGGAACAGACGATGCGCAGGACAGCGACGCGGACAACGCGAACCTGATGAGCGACGCGACGGACTTCCTGAACAGTGGAGAAGAAGACCTGACGCTTGACGCCGGTTTCTTCGTGAAAGCCAAGGTGGGAGATTTCGTGTGGGAAGACCTGAACGGCAACGGTATACAGGACGGCGGCGAGCCGGGCATTGAAAATGCACCAGTAACCCTGACCGGTACCGATAACCAGGGCAACCCGGTTAACCTGAGCACTACCACAGACAACACAGGCATGTACATGTTCGGCGACCTGGTACCGGGAACATATCAAATTACATTTGGTACACCCGGCGGCTACGAACCGACGCCATTCGACCAGGGTAACGACGATTCTACGGACAGCGACGCAGGCCCGATGGGCTTGACACCGGTATTCACAGTGGTGAGCGGCGACACGATTCCAACTTTCGACGCAGGCTTCTTTGAGCCGGCCGAAATTGGTAACTACGTATGGGAAGACACGAACGCCGACGGTATTCAAAACGACGGCCCGACGGGTATTGCAGGCGTAGAAGTAATCCTGAGCGGCACAGACGGCGCGGGCAACGTGGTGAACCAGTCGACGACAACGGACGGCACGGGTTTCTACCTGTTCCCCGACCTGGCCCCCTGCTCCTACAAACTGACGTTCGTAACGCCGGTGGGCGGCTACGTACCGACGACGGCAGACGACCCGGATGCGAACCCGAATGATTCGGACGACTCGGACGCCAACCCTGCAATGGGCGGCATGACGACCCACGAAGTGCTGACTTCCGGGGAATCGAACCCGGATTACGACGCAGGCTACTATATCCCGGCGTCGATAGGCAACTATGTCTGGGAAGATGAAGACGCCGACGGCGTTCAGGATGCCGGCGAACCGGGTATCGGCCAGGTGACAGTAACCCTGACAGGCACAGATGGCCAGGGCAATCCCGTTAATCAGACGACGATGACGGATGTCGATGGTTATTATATTTTGATAACCTGGTGCCAGGCGACCAAACTCGACATTTACTACTCCGACGAGTGGTACGGCAACCTATACGTTGACATACCTTGACCAGGGTGGCGACGACGCTGAAGACAGCGATGCTGACCCGAACAACGGCAACATGACGGTATTCGAAACCCTTACTTCGGGCGAACACAACCCGAATTACGATGCCGGTTACTACGAGTGCCCGAAAATTTACGTTCTCGATCTTCCGATTGACACGGTATGCCCGGGCTCTGTTGTTGGCGCTATCCACATCATCACCGACCCGGAAGCGGCCAACATCAGCTGGACGGGTGGTGAGGAAATCGGACTGGTCGACGGTTCTATAAGCGATCATATTACTGATATCCCGGCCTTTGTGGCAAAAAAAGTCAACAAAAAAGTGACCGTTACGGTGACTGCGACTTGGGTGATTGCATTGTTCAGGAATCGTTCATGATTACGGTTTGGGACGAAACCCCGCCGTATTTCGAGAACTGCCCCTCTGACATCACGCTGAACAACGACCCTGGCAAATGCGGCGCTGCGGTATTCTGGCTCGATCCGGTTGCGGAAGACAACTGCAACATGGAGACGGTCGTACAGAGCGGCGGCCTGGCCCCGGTTCGTACTTCTCGATCAATAACTCCCCGCACGAGATCGAATACACAGCAATCGACTGCATGGGCAATGAAACGACCTGTACGTTCACGGTAACTATTCAGGATCGTGAGAAACCGGATATTGAATGCCCCGGGCCCGGTATATGTTGAAACAAATGAGGACTGTTCGCACCACGTACTGGGCAAACACCTGGACGCTACGGTGACGGATAACCGCCAGTCCACCGTAACCCTTGATAACAATTACAACGATTCCTACACCCTCTGCAATGAGGTGTTTGAAAAAGGTGACGCAGGTGACGGGGCTTGCCACAGACGGCAACGGTAATACGGCTATTTGTACCGTGATCGTGATCGTGGTCGACGACGACGCACCGAAGGTGCAGGAGTGTCCGCAGGCGCATATCACGCTCGATAACGAAGCGGGCCTTTGCGGCGCGGATTACGACTACACGGTGTTGTTTACGGACAACTGCGAGGGCGACAACCTGATCGACGATGCGCAACTGGTACAGGGCCTGCCCTCAGGCAGCACCTTCCCGGTCGGCACGACGGCTGTTGAATGGTGGTACTTCGACGAGGCCGGCAACGGCCCGGCGGTATGCGCGTTCAACGTAACGGTTAAAGACGTTGAAGACCCTTCAATCGAGTGCGTTTCCTCAAATATCGTGGTAGATATTGACGGCACGTTAAGCGGCGGGGGTGGAAGCGAACCCGCAGATCATCAGTTACGGTCCCTGCGGCGTGACGTTGCAATACGACGCTCCGCCTGCTTATGACAACTGCACGGGTGTCATCGTGACGCTGCAAAGCGGCCTGGGCTCCGGTCGAACTACTTTGCCTATGGCGGACTGTACACAGAAACGTACAACGCGTACGACGCAGATGGGAATGTGGCGACTTGTTCGTTCACCATCGAAGTGAAAGACCCTGTGACGCCCTCGATCACCTGCCCTGCGGATATGACGGTAGATAACGACGCCGGCGAATGTTCGGCGACGGTGAACTATGCCTTCCCGTACTTCGACGACAACTGTCCGGGCTACAGCCTGTCGCAGTTGAGCGGCCCGAACAGCGGCGAGCCGTTTGTGGTGGGCACGACGACGGTTGAGTTTGTCGTAACAGATGATACAGGCAACACGACGGGCTGTGCGTTCACGGTGACGGTAGAAGATAAAGAACAGCTGTTATTACGAACTGCCCTGCAGCACGTGTGGTGAATACGGATACAAACGGAGCAGGCGACTGCTCTGGCTCGATTCCGGACCTGGTAGCAGAAGTGGTAGCGACGGATAAATGCGCGGTGTCAGCCCCAGCGCAGAGCCCCGTGGCGGGCACGGCATTTGGTGCTGCCAACGGCGATATGACGTTTGTCACGCTGACAGTCACGGAACATCCATGGCAACACACAGACATGCAAGACGAAGTTGACGCTGCACGACAACGAAGCCCTCGATCGACTGCAATGTAACGACGGCTTTTAACAACACAGCAGGCCCGTGCGGCCACCCTGGTGGAGTCGGCCGACAATGTCAACCCGGCATTCACAGACAACTGTGCCGGCGCAAAACGCACGCACGACACCTGTCGGC
>JADJRC010000005.1 GCA_016712415.1 Lewinellaceae bacterium
AATGGGAGGAAGGGCTAATACAGGATAGTCTATGCCGGGTAAAATCTCCAACAGGAAGCGGAATTTGATGAAATAAAGCGCGGACTGCTACAGAGTTGAAAGGAGCGGCGGGAGAAACATTAGCCCCTGATGGATATAAACACCAAATGTAGGGATTTTACGGAGTTTCGGGCGGTTTCTTAGGAGATTTTATTCGATTCCCGCAGATGGTCGGGAGCCCGCAACCCTTATAGCCAGTAGTCACGCAGGAATCAGGCAAATCACCGGCGCGAAGCGGTATTTGCTATTACGTTGACAGGAATGTGATTTGCGCCAGGTGGTGATCGTCGTGTTCTGCAACGAAAAACGCCAGGTCGATTAACTTCATGGGTGTACCGAGCCTGGGATGGACAGCCGATTGATGGAGGTCGTTGTCCGTTACTTTTCGCAATACTGACATCAACTTTTCCCGTTCGGCGTCAAATTCGTCGATGAGCGACTGTATATCCCGGCTATCGTGATCCGCCTCGTTAGGTTTTCGGTTGGTCGGTCGGCGCCAGTAGTTGCTTCTGGTGACCGATGATCTCCAAAGCGCGCGTTCGGCCACCAGGGCGGCACCAGATCGATCGGGTGGCCGACTCCTTGTTGATGCTCCATTGCCATCCCACTGACAGCGTCAGGTTGCCGGAAAGTTTACCGGCTTTTGCTGCGCAGGCGGGCGGCGGTCCCTTCAACCGTTTCCAGAATGCATGGAAGACGCCGTTGTCGGTTGATCGGTGAAAATGTACGCTCGAACCATTTTGTTTTGTGATCATGGTTGTCGAATTAGTGATTGGACTCAATCTGTTCCAGTGGTTTTTGGGGGTGAATCGACGTGATTCCGCACCAGCATGTGTTTTCTTCTGATACTTAGGCGCCCGGGTTTTCGCCAAATGCTGCGTGAAATTCGTGAATAAAGTGTGCCTGATCGAAAATACCCTGCGCTCAAAGCGACATGGGTGAGGTTTCGTTCCCCGGAGATTTAATAATTTTCTGACGTATTCCAGCCGGACCAGCGTAGCGAGGAAGTTATACGGCACACCTATTGAATTGTGGATCAATCGCTGTACGGTCCTTTCGCCCATGCATACGGCATCGAAGGTGTGTTCAGGCGGAGGGTGCCGTGTGGATCGTAAATATACCGGGCTATTGGCCTGATCCTTTCATCGATATGCCGCGCCTTTTGCATCTGATTAATGAAAAAAGCGTCCAGCGTATTTTTTTCGCGGATATCAAACGCCTGGTTCAGTTGCTGGCACAGTGCATCGATCTCGTGCCGGAACAGATGCCTCAGGTCCGCTCGCGTGTCTGTGATGTCGGATAGCGGGAAGTCGATAAAAGGTTGAATGCCCCATGCCGTAAAATGTATCATCACTTGTCGCAACGTGGTGGTCGGCAGCGAACAAATGAGGCCTGGAGATAAAACCGGTCAATCCGCATTTGTCCACCGGCTGCATGGTCTTTTACTTCCTGCAAAGGCTCGCCTAAAAACAGGATCATCCTGGTGTGGCTGGACGGCATTACCGAAAATTCCATTTGCCTGGCCGCATCGATTGGAAAATCGACGAATGTGTATCGGCTGATGTAATCCCGCAACGATGGGTCCGGCGGTGCGTTCTGATATACCCTCCTTCATTTTGTCAGGTTTTTACAATTTCAAAGGTAAATAAACCCACTTTTGCCAAAGCAAATCGAATTTATACCGGAATACTCCGAATTTAAAAATTTACAAAATTCCAGCACATTGAATATCAATGTGTTATTGGGGTTTGTTTTCGCAAGCCAATTTATTTTGAGTAAATATGGAACACCATCTGCAAACTTTTATTCACCGTTTTGAGCCCTCCGGGTCACGGGCCTTGCTCACCGGCGGCGCAGTGCTGACCTGGCTGGCAACAGGCAAGGAGACAGGCGGGCAGTTCGCCTTGTTTGAAGCCAGGGGCATCCAGGGTATGGAGCCGCCCCGCACGTGCACCTTCATGAAGACGAAACCTACTACCTGCTCGAAGGGGAAATGCTGTTCAGGGTCGGGGATGCGGAAATAACGGGCAAACCCGGCGATTTTGTTTTCCTGCCTCGCCTTGTGCGGCACGAGTTCAAAGTATTGAGCCCTCGGTTTCGTTGCCTGGTGGGGATTTATCCGGCCGGACTGGAAAACTATTTTGAGGCGCTTACTATACCGCACACATCGGATGAAATTCCTCCGCCTGCTTCCCCCCCTCCACCGCCTGAAGCCCTTGAAATGATGAAAAACTGGATGCGCAATTCGGGATTACCTATTTTCCGTAAAATAAAAACCAAATGAAACAAAAGATCGTCAAAACGGTAATGATCATTTTATGCCCTGCTTACAGGCATTGCCTCGCTGCTGGCATACGTAAAATTTGCCCTGCCCGATGTGGGCGAACCGCCGGCGTTGCATAGAAAGGCACGCCCGTGCAAATCGCCCGGGGCGCCTACCTGGCCAACCATGTCACAGTGTGTATGCAATGCCATTCCAACGCGACTGGACGATTTTTGCCGCCCCGGCAAACCGGGTACCGAAGGTATGGGCGGTGAAGTCCACGACCAGCGGCTTGGGTTTCCCGGAAGATATGTTTCCAAAAACATCACCCCGGCAGGGCTTTCCGCCTGGACGGACGGAGAAATTATGCGGGATGTAACCTGCGGCGTGAATAAGCAGGGAAATTCACTTTTTCCAAGCATGCCTTATCCGAATTACGGACAAATCGACGAAGAAGACATAAAATCGGTGATTTGCCTATATCCGTACCCTGGCTCCAGGGAATTTACCCCGGAACAATCCACCTCGGATTTTCCCATGAACTTCATTATTAACACCATTCCGGCAAAAGCGAATTTTGTTACCCGCCCCGATACGGCCGATCACGTCGCCTATGGGAAATACCTGGTAAACGCCGCTATCTGTTCGGAATGCCACACGCCATCGGAAAACGGCGCCATTACCGGCCCGCCTTTTTCGGGCGGCACGGCATTTGCCCTGGAAGACGGCTCGGTCGTGCGTTCCGCCAACCTGACACCCCACGCAACAGGTATAGGCCACTGGACGCCCGAACAGTTTGTACAGCGGTTTAAAATATATGCCGACAGCGCTTATGTCGCCCCGAAGGTTCGGCCGGGCGATTTTCAGACCGTTATGCCAGGAATTCATATTCCGGCATGACAGAGCATGATCTGCTGGCCATTTTCGAGTACCTCAAAACGGTGGCGCCGGTTGACCATTCGTTTGAACGGTTTACCCCTTCGACCGGGATAGAGTAAGCGCCGCGCCAGCCACCGGACCTTGATGATTAGTTTGTGGTAAAGATATTGCATTGACGTGTTTTTAAGGTTATTTCTTCTTATTTTCAGGCATTCTGTGCATTTTTTATACGGCGCCTTTTCTCATCGTGCATATAAACGCATCATTCGAGTGCTTTAATTGGCATGCGTTCAGCGTAATTTAGTGTAAAAGAGAAAATAGAAAAAACCATCTGGCCATTTCTATAAATCGTGTGGCATTTCCCGTCAAAATGGATGTAGACAGGTCAACGGGGAAGCGTCGACATCCAATACTCCAAGCCCTGTTGTAGTGCTGCTGCAGGCCGCAAGACCGGCCGCGGCGTTTGGGGAAGAAACTGTGTCTTTGCTAAAGCGCGCGATTCGTCGGACTTGGAAGTCCGACAACATGCCGCGCGATTCGTCGGACTTGGAAGTCCGACGTACATGGTGCGCGATTCGTCGGACTCGGAAGTCCGACGTACATGCCGCGTGATTCGTCGGACTCGGAAGTCCGACGTACAACCAAGACCCTCGTTGGACTTTGATTCAATTCCGTGCTTGTAAAGGCCTGTGCTCCGAATACCTCCGGCTGGCGCTTCCTGTACCGATGCCCAACAGGTACGTCGGACTTCCAAGTCCGACAACATGCCGCGTGATTCGTCGGACTTGGAAGTCCGACGTACAGCCAAGACCCGCGTTGGACTTTGATCCGAGTCCGTGCTTTTAAAAACCTACGCTCCCAACACCTCCGACGGCAACTTCCCGAACCGATGCCCAACAGGTACGTCGGACTTCCAAGTCCGACAACATGCCGCGTGATTCGTCGGACTTGGAAGTCCGACGTACAGCCAAGACCCGCGTTGGACTTTGATTCAATTCCGTGCTTGTAAAGGCCTGTGCTCCCAATACCTCCGACGGCAACTTCCCAAACCGCTGCTTAAAGCTCCGGGAAAAGGAGCTGGCATCGTCGTAGCCTACTTTCGAAACCACTTGCGCAATGGAATCGCAGGTGCGGTTTCCCGCAGCACGCTCCAGACAATGGAGCAGGGTTGAGCACCCGAAGATGCCCAACCCTTTTGTTTGTGCTGCGCTTGCTTTTCACCTGGCGGAACAGTGGAGTGCGTGGGCTTGGCCTGGCATCCTGCGTGGGTGCGCCGGAAACGCGGCGAGGAACACCCGACGGAGCGGAAGGTGGGCCGAAAACACACACGCTTTGGTTATCAACTAGTTACGTCAAACAAGCCTGTTGAAAGAACAAGCCTTTGCGTACGCAGGTGAGGCGGATAGACTCACCTGCTGTTTTGCACTTTGTCAGTCGCTGTCCTCTAAAACGCGTTAAGGGTTCTTCATTTTTACAGTAATTTGATAATAACCTGCATTTTCACTTTTATCAACGGTTACTTTCATTGGTGCATCTGGATGTTCAAAAGTATCTCCTACGCCATAAGCAACCCCTTTGGCATAATCCTTTTTTGGATAAATGACAATTGGGTTTTCTCCACTTCCCTTATCGGATTGTACGGAGTATATTAAGACACCTTTTATTAGGTTTCCATTTTCATCGGTCAATAAATTATCATTACTCTGATCTCCAACGATATGGGAGGGCTCAACCAGTTCAATAGCCCAAACTTTTGTGGGATTTGTCTCGTTTTTATCAGGAACGACTATTAGTGAAAGAGCATCTTTACAGTCACAATTTAAACTTTGCAGGATGTATTCTTTTTCACCAGTAGTGTGCATTGTTTTCTTTTGGAAGACAACCATCCAAGTTTATGCCTGTGCCAACCGATATAATTAGCCGCATTCCAATTGTCTCCCATTAATGCCCAATGCTTAACAACATGATCTATTTTGCTATATGGGTATAAATCAGGAAGCCCGAGTATATGTCCCAATTCATGCGTTAACAGCTTCCATCTTTGCTTATAGGCGTCCACACCAAATGTAATAGATTTGCAAACAGTCCCGTTTGTAGCATTTACACACCAATTTGGCTTAATGCCGTTAAATGTGGATGAATTAAATATCCCCGGATCTTTGTACGCCACTACATAAACAGCTTTGTAATCATTCAAATTCACGTCAGGGTATTTTTCTACGGCCTCTTTGATATAAGTTTCGTGCAATTCACTGGTGCCAAAACTTTTGTTGGCATCAGTATATTCATACGAGCTTTTTGTCATTCGTTTCCACCCATTAAGAATAGTAACCTTGTGGTTGAATGTTCCATAAGATTGTTGTCGAAGGAATTCGTTTGTTTTCCCGCCTCCCAGTATGTGGTCGGCAACGGTTTGGGTTGAAACATCACCATGTCCGCCTTCATTAGGGAAATCTACAAAAACCATCAAAGCATTAAAATCACCAGTTGATTCTGGAAACTTTTTATTGTCCGTTTTGGATTCGGGCAGGGATTTATCATATTCCTTTTAACTCGCTTATTTTTATACGCTCCCCTTTATCATAAGGAGTGAGGCAACACGCTGCATCTCCTGTAATCTTCCAACCCTTGCTACTTATCAGTTTCTTCCTGTCGGGTGCGGAGGTTGCGTCGTACTGCCGGCCTGATGCGCCCAACGTGCGACCGGAGGGTGTAGTGGAATTGTTGGCCCAGCCGGTGAGTGTAGCGGAGTACTTGCAGTAATCCATTCCGCAGTAGTCCAGCATCGAACCCATATTAACGGAGGTGTTCAACTTCAGTTTCCCAAGGGGTTGGTTGAATGCACTTGCGCCCCAGAACATACCATCCATGGTTGTTACAGCCGCTGTATTCCATTTTTCAATGGGCTGGTTGAACGAGCGAGTAGACTGGAACATAACTTTCATATTGGTCACCTTTTTCGTATCCCAGTTTTCGATAAATTGGTTGAATGCTTTGGCATCACCGAACATGCCACCCATATCCGTTACTGCCGTCGTGTTCCAGTTTCCGATGGGCTGGTTGAACGCATGAGCGCCCCAAAACATGGCGGCCATATTTGTCACCTTCTCCGTGTTCCAGTTTCCGATGGGTTGATTGAACGCGCTGGCGCCCTGGAACATCTGGGCCATACTTGTTACTGCCGAGGTGTTCCAGTCTCCGATGGGCTGATTGAACGTACTGGCGCCGACGAACATACCACCCATATCCGTTACTGCCGCCGTGTTCCATTTTCCGATAGGATGGTTAAATGCGCTGGCGTTGCCTAACATACCACCCATGTTTGTCACCTTCGCCGTTTCCCAGTCGCCAATGGGCTGATTGAACGTACCGGCGCCCCAGAACATGGCAGCCATATTTGTCACCTTCGCCGTGTTCCAGTTTCCGATGGGTTGATTGAACGCGCTGGCGCCCTGGAACATCTGGGCCATACTTGTTACTGCCGAGGTGTTCCAGTCTCCGACGGGCTGGTTGAACGCGCGAGCATTGAAAAACGTCAAATTCATATCTGTCACAGCAGCGGTGTTCCAACTCCCGATATTGACCGGTCCGTTCAAGGCGAAACAATCGGTAAACATGAAATTCATATCTGTGACTGCGTCCAGTTTTGGCGCATCAATGGCAGTAATATTCAGGTTGGAGCAGCCGTTGAAGGCTCCGCCCATAGAAGTCCATGCGATGAAGCCCCACTGCTTCACGTCCAGAAGCTTCTGACGGTCGCCACCGCCATTGAAATAGATGCGCGGAAAAGAGCCTTTGATGCGCAGGGTATGGGTGCCGGGGGTTTTGTAATCGTGGGTCTCATTGCCCTTGATACCTGTTTGCTCATAAGTGCCGTCGTTGTCCCAGTCCACATCATAGTTATAGCCTCCGCCCGCAGTCGGAATGGTGAAAGAAGTGCTGTTGGAGGTGCCGGGATTGTCCGTTTTTACCGTGATAATGAAAGCATCCGATTGCGCAGTGAGTGTCGCAATGGGGGCAAAAGCAAACATCATCAGGAGCCAAAGCGTGGCGGCGGATAAAAAACTTTTACTATCAGGGGTTTCTCCTTTAATGGTGCGAGCATTAAATTTGGTGTTGGTTGTCATGATGCCAAAAAAGTTAAAAGTTGATATGAAATCGTATTCATTCGTGAATACCAGCAAGGTGAAGATGCCCCCATCCCAAGTGACCATTTCCGTCAATCTTGTAGCATTTTCCATCAAATTTAATGGATTTGTGGCAAAATTCGTCAACCAGAGGCTGAAAACAGGGAATACCCGTCCCTGTTCATTTTCGACGGCGACTCCCGGAACCGGCACGAACACGGTACGTCGGACTCTAGTCCGACGATA
>JADJRC010000006.1 GCA_016712415.1 Lewinellaceae bacterium
TGGCAGACTGTAATATTGATGCAGAGTAAATCCAGTGTTTGAGTATCTGCCAATAGAAGACAAAGAGATAAAAAAAGTCAGAATGATATTATAAAGTGTGGGGCAATGCGACAAAGAAGGTTTGTCTAAAATTTGTCAGAATACCTATTGGGGCAAGATAAAATTGAGTTTAAGCGGAATTAGTGGACACTCAAAGAGATAACTTTACGGATACGGAGCGATTGAACTACTTTTTGGACCAAAGGGATATCGGTGAGTTTACAAGGAAAGACTACCTTAAATGTTTCCCCAAATATCAACCGCAACCGCTACGAGGGATCTGAAAGGCGTTGAGGAAGGGATATTGACAAGGAAAGGTAGCAATCGATTAGCAACCTATCAAAAGAAATAAATAACTGAGCCCAACTCTTCACTACTTATCACGGCCGGCTAAATACGGCCACGCAAGCAGTGCTCCCGTACCAACCACAAAACACACCCTCCTAACAATCTGCCACACCTAGATATCCACGCTAAGTGGCCCTTTGTGAATAATAGCAACCTTCTCCTACCTTTGTCCCAATGAAATCTGTTTCGTTCGATCGACTTTTTCAACAGGCCAATACACTTCAACTCCTCCGCGACAAGAATGCTGTGATGATTTTGGATTTTCTGCGGGAAGCCTTTTCCCGAGGAACGAAAAAAAGCATCGGTCAGGAGGAACTGACCAACCGGCTCGCCGATCCACCTGGAGCAAATTCCGGCGGACGAGGAAGACTTATCTGATGCTGATCAAATGAGATTGAGATCAACCTGTTTGACAAATACCGCAACAAGGCTAAGGCCTATTTGCGCGATTGGGAAAGCCGTGACAAACGCTACCTGCGGGGCGAGAACAATGCAAGCGGTCGGTACGAATATAGCCTGACCGAACACGTCACCCGAGCCTGGCATTGGTTGGACTCCATGGAGCAACGCGAATTCACCGGCGCCCGGTCGCGCCTGGATGATATTTTTGAAAAAATACGGCGCGTCGTGGAAAACGGCCGGGAGAAAACGGACGAAGAGCGCATCGAGGAATTACAAGAAAAACAGGCTGCGTTGAAGCGGGAAATTACAGATATCCGAGCCGGCAAAGCCCCGTACCGACCCTTTGATTCCGTGCGTATTCAGGAAGAATACGATGGATTGCTGGAACAATTGCGCGCCCTTTCGACCGATTTTAAAATAGTGGAAAGCAATTTTGAACGCATCCGTACCGATATTCTGCGGCGGCAGGCTGCCGAGAAGTAAGTAAGGGCGCATTGCTTGGAAATATGCTCGACGCCCGCGACGAACTCGACAAAACGCCACAAGGGTTAGTTTTAACGCCTTTTTTGAAGAACTGCGCGATCCGCAACGGCAGCAACAGTTCGGCGAATATGTACAGGAACTGATTCAGATACTGGACACCCACCAAATTTCCCGCCACAATGACCGCCTGATGACCCGTTTGCACCGGCAACTCCTGAGTGAAGCCTTGCCGGTGCTGGAAGCTAACCGCCGCATCGCCGACCGTATCTCCCGTTTGGTGAGCGAAAATGCCACACAAGACCGCAAATTGCTAAAGAACGCATTGCCGCGATAAAATCGGCCGTGCTGGACCCTGCTTTTCAGATTCAATCGACCGACCCCGCATCAATCGTTTGGGAAATTGACACCGACCGCGCAGATATTCAACTACCCCTGGAAAAAGCAGTGCGCACCGAGCAAGAGGAAGGAGCCGTGTATTTTCCGACGCCACAGATGATGTCCACCTCCCGGCCCGAGCTCGATTTGGGAAATGAGGAAGTGATTGCCATCCGCCTGAACGCACAAATGGAGGCCGCCCTGGACGAATTTGGCCAAATGACCCTGGCCGAACTCGTGGAACGGTATCCGGTCAAAGAAGGATTGGCCGAAGTACTGACTTACCTGAGTATCGCAGCATTGCCCGACAACCAGCATTTTATGGAGCCCGGTCAGGTAGATGTCTTGCCGTTAAACGGCCCGGATACGGAACGGTACGTGCAAGGCGCACGCGTTATTTTGATCAAATAAAGCCAATCGTATGGAAGAACAACCATTGGATGTAGAACAACTTGCGCCCGACAACTTTGCGCCCTTAGCCATTAAACTGCTTCAGGGCGTGGTGTATGAAGAGGACGTTCGGCTTTGGCAAGACCTGACAAAAGTACACGAGTTGCCGCTGCGCCGCTACTTTGCCCAAATCGGTCTGCAACTGATTGTCGACAAACAGGAAGGTTTTGCGTTTCTCCGGCAACCGAAGGGAGGACCGGAAGAAACCGCACATTTGCCAAGACTGATGCGCAAACGCACCCTCAATTTTGACCAATCCATCCTGTGCGTATTGCTGCGCGAACGCCTGGAGGAACCCGACGCCGTGCGCGATACCGCCAGCCGCGGGCCCATTATGACCCTGAGCGATATCACGACATGGTCGAAGTGTTTTCAAGGGAACGGAATACCCAGCAACGCTTTTTGAAAGACCTCAAAAACGGTTGAAGACGTGAAAAACATGGGCTTTTTTTAGAAGCGATGAACCAGAAACACCGGACAACGACGATGCGCGCCGGTACCGCGTGCGCCGTATTATCAAAGCCTTGAGTGACACCGATAACCTGGCCACCCTGCTGACCAATATTACCACAAGTACCACTACATGAGCCAATCCGTAATACCCGACCTTACCCTGTTTTCCACCTCTGCGCAGACAGCCGGTTTTAGGCTCGAATCATTTGAAGTATACAACTGGGGCGCTTTTCACAAAACCGTTTATTCCATGCCGGTGCAAGGTGAAAATGCCCTGCTCACCGGCGCCAATGGCGCCGGAAAAACGACTTTGGTGGATGCGCTGATTACCTTGCTCACCCCTGCCCCCGAACGCTTCTACAACCAATCGGCAGGTTTTGAGGACCGCAAACGGGTTGGCGAACGGAGGATTACGTGTTGGGCGGCGTTTATGGGCGCTCTACTATTGGCAAAGAGCGTTTGCGCGGCCGGCAAGCCGGGGAAGGCACGTACACGGTACTGCTGGGGGTGTTTAGCAACAAAGACTACGACCAGTTTTACACCTTGGCCCAATTGTACTGGTTCAAAAACGACCAGGTGCAGAAACGGTATTACACAGCCCCGGTTGCCCTGAACATTAGCAGCCATTTTCAATTTGGCGGCGATATCCGGGATTTTAACAGCCTGATTACGAAGCGGTTTCAGGCGCGGGTGTACGACTCGTTTTCGGAATATGCGGCGGATTTTATCCCCAAAATCGGGATGCGTTTTCCAGAGCGCAGCAACTTACAGCGGCGGGCCGAACCAAGCCGCAATTTGTTTGCTAAAACGGCGGGCATCAAAGTATTGGAAGCAACCTCGACGGGTTTATCCGGGAAAATATGCTCGACCGAAACCAACGGAAACCTACTTTGACCAACTGAAAAAGAATACGCCATTGCCGAAACGCAGCAAAGCCTGGATAAAGCCAATAAACAGGCGCAAATGCTAATGCCATTGCTCGAACATAATACCGCATGGCTGAATGCGAAAAAATGCGCTGTTTAACCTGGAATTATCCCAGCACGCCTTGTTGCCCTGGTTTGCCCGCCAACACGTGGCGCTGCTCGAAGCCGAAATTCAAAGCAGTCGGACCGCCTGCCGCGCACCAATGATCAATTGAAAACACTGGATGCCGAAACGATAAAATACCGGCAGGACGACACGGATTTGAAATCCAAATCCGGCAAAATGACGCCGGGCAACGACTCGATCGGTCCAGCGCGAACACGGCGAAGCCGAAAAAACGCGACCGGCAAAACCAAATCGGCCCACCATTACGCGGCACTTGCCCAGCCGCTGGGTTTGTTCCCAATCCGGATGCCGCCCTGTTCTTCGCCCAAAAGCCAACTGGCTGCAAAAGCGGATAAAACCAGCGCCCAAAAACAAAAAATAACAGAACAACGCGACGAGCTTCTGGGCCAACGCGCGGAACTCGGGGGGAGGCAGTCGCGTTGGAAACCGAACTGGATGCGCTCCGCCGCCGCCGAAATAACCTGCCCACCGATTTGGTCGAAGTCCGCTCGCGCTTGTGCTCCGCCAATGGTATCCCCGAATCCGAACTGCCGTTTGTGGGCGAATTGATAGAGGTGAAAACGGAGGAACGCATCGACTGGCAATATGCCCTCGAAAAGCTGCTGATGCCGTTTTCGCTCCAGCTCCTGGTGCCGCCCAAACACCTGCCCCAGGTGATCCAATGGACCCGCGCCAATGACCTGGGTACCTTGCTTCGTTTTACGGAAGCCGACGACCAGGCCGGGGAAAGCCTTCCCAATGACCTCAGCAACGAGATTGCCGCCAACAAACTCGAGGTCCGTGGGAAACAGCACTAAAAGACGACCGGAAAAACCGGAGAACCCAGTTCGTCCTCGGCTGGAACAACGAAGAAAAAATACGCAGCACCGAACAGCAACTTCGATCAGTTCGAAACAACCTCGAACAGGTCGAAAATCGATTCAAACCCATCGACACGCAGATGGAACAACTCAATCAACAGTTGGCCGATCTGGCGCGCCTGGATGAGTTCGACCAGTTCGACATGATCGATGTTGAAAATACCCAAAGGGAAATCAAAGAACTAATCGCTGAAATAACGCAACTGAGCGCCTCTTCCGAACAACTCAAAACCCTTCGGGCAAAACACCAGCAAGTAAAAAACAGTATTGAAACCACCCAAAAACAGCGCGACCAAACGCTCCAGCAACAAACCTCTATTGGGGAACTCCTGACGCGCCGCCGTACGGAATTGGATATCCAGAAAAACGACGCCAACAGCCTCGATGAACGCGATCCGGCCTGGCAGAGGTTGCAACCTGAAATTGACGAGCTGGGGGAATTGGACCTGGCCAGCATCGACAAAGCGAAAACCAATCTCGGCAATAAATTCATCGCCGAAATCAGCCACTCCGGGAACAGCAAAACAAGCGGGAAAAAGACATCCTGTTGCTCATGAACCACTTCAAAAATCCGAAGAAGGATATTCTGGACAACTTTCCAAGGCTGGGCGAGCGACACCTACCCTCCCCGACGAACCCGCGCTGGAACAAATCGGGCTGTACCCCGATCTGCTCGAACGTATCCAAAGCGACCAATTACCCGCCTTGCGCGAGCGGTACCAGGCGCGTGCAGGCAGCGATATTGGCAATGCCATGCAAGTGTTTCAGCAGCAGGCCACCGAGCAATTGGCCGACCACACGGAAAACATTCAAAACATCAACCGCTCGCTTCGAGCCCTGCCAGGCGTACCCGATACGTATTTGCAAATCGTATCGGACCAAAATACCCGGAAAGGGCGCATCGGCGAATTCCATCAGCTCCTGCATCAATGGGATTATGACCGGGCCGCCTTCCGTATCGCATCGGTTGCCGAACAACAGGAAATCCTCCGCGAAACGGTGTTGCGGATAGGAAATTTGATCCAGCGTTTGGACCAGGAGCCGGATTGGCGGCGTGAAGTCACCGATGTGCGCAACTGGCTTAGTTTCCGGACCCAGCAGGTTTACCGGCATGACGATACACCCAAACCCGGCACGCTGCTCGACAGTACCGGCGCCTTGTCCGGCGGTGAACAGGCCAAACTAACCTATACCGTATTGGCCGCCGCTCTTACCTATCAGTTCAACATCAGCGCCGATAGTCGCAATGCCAAATCGTTCCGGGTTTATCATGGTGGATGAGGCCTTCGGCAAATTGGATCCGGAGGAATAGCACGTATTTGCTTGATTTGCTCGACAACCTGCATTTTCAAATGCTGCTGATTACGCCCAACTCCAATGTAAAACTCACCCAGGACCGAATGTCTCACCTTATTTTTGTCAAAAAAGAGGATGAAATGCCGCCCCGGTCTTCTGTGTTTGTATATTCGGTCATGGAATTGGCTAAGATTCAGCAAGCAAAGAAAAGTATGATATGATCACGCCAGGCGACATACAGCGCCGCGCCCTCCGGCATTATTATGAATGGCTGGAAGGCATTGCCGCCGGTGCTGCTGATTTTGTACCGCTGGTGATCAAACGAACGGGCGATGTGCGCACTATTGATGAAGGCCGCCTGGAAACCATGGATGAAGTAGTGGCCAACTCAAAATCAAAAAAAGGCTATGGGTATAACGTCATTTTAGACAGCCCGGGGCCCCGAAGCATAAACCAACAGAGCCGTATCGCGGCTATCGAGATTGAGACCGCCGCCGATTTGTTGCAATTTCTGGATAAAAACCACGAATTTGAACAGTATCAACGCTCCCTCGCGTTGATACAATCGAACGCCGCAATTAGCGGAATGGTGTATTCGAAATGTACGGGAGATATGTCGCTACGTCGAAATTTGGCCCTCATTGTTATCCGTGCTGCGTTTTTTTGAAGAAAATCCGAACCCGGAATTGCCGCTCCGCTTGCTTCCAATTGATGGCATTGATACTAAGTTTATAGAAAAAAACAATAGTATTCTATGTAAAATAATAGATGCCAGTATAGCCCCGGAATACATTGAAACGCGCTTTAAATTATTAGCCAAGCGATACCGTTTGCCAGAACATGATCCTTTTTTGGCGTGCTATTTTAATGATCCGGAATTGGTGCAGTATTTTCACGGGTTTACAGCCCTGGCATTTCCAGCCAACCAATTGGCGCAACACATCATACCAGCGCGGATTGTTATCATTATAGAAAACCGGAGCAGCATTTATCAATTGTTGCAGATGCCGCTTCCGGAAACCCTGATCATTTTTGGCGGCGGTTTTGGGGTTTCCTTGCTTAAAGATGTTCAATGGTTGCGGCAGGTACAGCTGCATTATTGGGGTGATTTAGATACGCATGGGTTGGCTATACTGAGCCAGGTGCGCGGTTATTTTCCGAATGTCCGGCCTTTTCGGATGGATGACCGCACTTTTCAGGCACACCAACATCTACTGGTGGCGGGCAAGCCCTTCAACGGCGATGCCCCTAAGTACCTGACCGGCGATGAGATCACCCTGTTTCAATACTTACGGATGCATAATTTACGCTTGGAGCAAGAGCGATTGCCGCCGGTGGCTTTGGCGGAATTTTAGCCCTTCACAGCCGCACCATCCGCTCCGAAAAGTATGGCGTGGGGGCAGGGGTTTGCAGCCGCAAAACCGGCCCAATCCCGGTTATTGACTACATTTGGATCATTTGAAAAAATGGAAAACGCCAAACTGATAGCCTTTTTGCAAAGCACAGGGCTTGTTCCCCGGAACACCGCCGAATAATGCCGACCGTACAACTGCTCAAACAATCCCCCCACATGTGCCGTCGTCAAGCCGGCTCCGTACAACTCAAAGGCAATCTTGCGACATTCCTCCTCCTGATCCGCAATACACTCATCAATATCGGGTAAAAGTTGCCCTCGCGCGTGCGAGGCACCCGCAATTCCAGCATTTTACCCCGACCATAGGCCCGTACTTGCCGAAATCCATTGCCTTTGTCTTCCGCAGTTTGGAGCAAATACTCCTGACGTTCGGCTTTCATCAAAGCCTCAAGGACATCCGTATAACTTCGTTGAATCCGTCTTCCTGGCTTGCAACTTCCGTCAAAGTGCCGTAATTTGTGTCTTGCTTGATTGCATCGGGTCTTTTTTTTGGTGTGGTTTTGCGACCACCAAAATGAAGACCTTTTTTTTTTTCAGACACTTTTTGAAACACTATCGATGGCGCTTTTTTTTACAGGCTGCGTTCGTGGCAATACAAACCGACACTTTTCAATGAGTAAAAATATGATTAACATTATTATTTGTTCAATAACCATAGCCTTGGTATCTTGTACAGGAAAAATAACCAGTAAACCAAACTCAAAAGAAATAATTGCTGACAGTCTGTTAAATAACAAAGGCATCGCCCGAACAGATATTGACAGATCAAATAATAACGATCTGGCAAAAATTTATAGCCGGGCAATCTCCGATTATATAACGGAAGTATCCAAACAAGACTTATTGGCTCTTGATACGTTATATTTTGGCAAGCGAAACAACGGACAACCTGATGATTTCCCCGACATAGTATTACCAGAGACGATTGATAATATCAAAATCAGATTGATCGAACCTGAAGTTGGAGAAAAACTACAAGAAGAGAAGAAATCGAGCGTTTATATTAATTTAATTGGATGGGTTGACAAGGATAAATCTGAATTTATTTTTGTGACATTTTCAAACGGATTTGAACATAAGTTTGATTTTCATATTTCCTATAAATATAATCCAGACCGAATGGAGTTTGATTTGATAAAATCACAAATAGAAATATTTGGTAAGAAATAGAAGCCCGTTTAAAAACCGAAATCGAGTCAGGTAGAGCAAACAATTTACGGCCACTAACAATCGCCCCCGTAATTGCTCCTAAGCGTCGTACATTCGGGAAGTTTAAGAGCGTGTTTAAATTTCAGTGCCGGAGCGAAAGCGAGCAAATTTTGTTTCAGGCAAGGCAAAATTTGCAGCCTTTAAGGGCGCCTATGGCGAAATTTTAACGAAGCATGAAATAAAATTGGCCGCTTGCAGCCCGGTGACTGAAATTTAAACACGCTCTAAGTTGGTGGCTATTATAAGGCAGAAACTACTGACACATTTTAACGAACAAATTAAACAAAATGAAGAAAAAAGAACTATCAGAATTGGCAGAAAAAGAGATGCTTGGCTTGACAGACAAAGAACTGTTGGACGAAGCAAAAAAAATGAAATCATTTTCCATCATTAATGCTTTTATTGTCGGGTTCTTTATTGGAATTGTAATTTATAGCATTGTGAAAAACAGTTGGGGTTTTTTGACATTGATTCCTTTGTATTTTATATATAAAATGGTTAACGACCCTAAAAACATAAGACTGGCAGTCTTGGACAAACTGTTAAAAGAACGAAATTTGAAGTAAACAATGATACTGAAAGTGAATATTTGTACGACCGGAAGCGATACCGGCGCCCTGCAGCAGTTGCGGCTTTCTCTGACAGAAACCAATCTCACTAACACCGGTTTTATTATTGACGCCAGCACTTAGTAGAAACCGTCTGAAAACCAGAAGGCATTAATTTTCTACTTCTTTTATCCTGAACACCAATATTTTACGGATCAAATCCAGCGGCAGGTCCTCATCCAGCGGAAACTGGATGGAACCTTTTCCTGTCTTGTATTTGGATAATTCCTGTTGAAAGGCGGCATTGCCGCTTGGCAGGGCGTAAAACCCGATATGGTTTTTAAACGCCGCGAAATAAACCAGCACCTTTTTCTGCTTGAATGCCGGCATGTTGTAACTGATCGTTTCTGTAGCAGCCGGCGCCAACTGCCTGATGCAGTCGCGGATCTGGCGCAAGCGCGCCGCCACCGGTTCCGGAAAATCGGCGATGTATTCGTCTATGTTCGCGTATGTCTTTTTGTGCATGTCTTTTGTCTTTTTATAATTGATTTTTCCGTTTTACTTTGTGTATACCATGCCGTTTTCCACGCCTTTTTTAACGGCTTCCTCCAGGCCAATTCTGCGGGTTTAAATTGTTCGGCAGGGTAAACTTTTTTCGTGTTGCCTGTATCTGCTGTGCAATTATACAACGTTTTCGGGAGTGAGGAATGTACGACCGTCTCGCTATCCCACACCCCCGCACCCAGCCGCACTCAAGTCTCCCTCAGCCCGGCAAATTAAACCTCCACCGCCCTATTGCCGGAACAAAAAAACCTGCACACCTTTGTCACATTATACCGGGATACCAGCTTGTTATTCCGAAACCCTTACAGAAATGAACACTCCCCCTCCGCAGAAACCCGGGTATTGGATACCTGTCTGTACTGCTCTGTTATTGGTGTGCAGTCCGTTGCTTCAGGCGCAACGCAACGCGCCGTATTACAACGCCAACGCGGCTGCTCTCCGCCAGAAACTGGCCGAAAAAACAACGGCTTCCATCCAGACTGCTTTCCGGGAACCGGACCAGTTCAGCAAGGAAGCAAAGGAGGCCTACCGGTCTGCCCGCGACCGCATCGGGCTGGACGTATCCGAAGAGATCAGCGAATCTGCCCTCCTGGATGATGTGTTGTGGCCTTTTGTCCAAAAGACACACGCCGCTATTGTCGCCGCCAACCCCGAAGGCGCCGCCACGAAGGTCATCCTGACCATCAACCCCACGCCCAATGCCTACTCGGTGGGCGACGGTACGCTTTTCGTGTATTGCGGCCTGCTGGCCGGTCTCGAAAACGAAGACCAACTGGCTTTTGTCCTGTGCCACGAAATCGCGCACTACCTGCTGGAGCACGCCACCAAAGGACTGGTCCGGGAGATCGCTACTTTCCACGACAAGGCGTTCAAGGCAAAGGTGAAAGCGGCAAATAAACAGGAGTTCAACCGGAATGAGCAGTTGGCCAATATTTACAAAAATGTGCTGTTCAAGTCCAGGTATCACCGCCGCGACCTGGAGCGGCAGGCCGATTCGCTGGCCTATCGCATGTTTCTGAAAACGAACTACGCGCCGGGACAGGCGCAGCGCCTGTGTGCGCTCTTCGAAACCATCGACGAGCCACTGCGCGATTCGAGCCTGAATCTGGAAACCCACTTCGGGTGCGCCCGGCATCCCTTTCAGGCGGATTGGCTGGAAAAGGCCAAAGGCTCCGTCTGGGCCGACGCCCAGGCTCTGAACGCCGCCGCCGAAAAACAAATGCAGGATTCCCTGCGCACCCCGACTGGCGCAACCGGATGCAATGGCTCGAAGAGATGGCGCAACAGTTGTCGGCCGGCGCGTCGCCCAAAACCGTTTCCGGCGACCCGTATGCGCCGATCCGCTACCTGAGTATCCTGGAATCGGTGGATGCCTGGTTCAGCGTGGAGCGCTGCGACAAGGCGCTTTTCTATGCGGTGCAATACCAGCAGGTCTATCCCGATTGCAGTTATTTCAAAGAAATGGAGGCGCTGGCGCTCAATGGCCTGTACACGCATTTAAAAGACCACTCCCTGGCGGATGTGTTGTCGCAAAGTGCGTCCGACAACCCCGGGAAGTACAACCGCTTTCTCGATTTTCTCAACAACCTGCGACTGAAAGACCTGCTGGCCCTGCAAAGCTGTAGTCTCGACGCGGCGTTATCCTCGACAACCGAAAAAACCGAACACGGCCTGATGGCAGCCTACCTTGTCGCCATGGCGCAGGACGACCGCAGCGCCATGCTCGCAGCAAAAAAAGAATACCTGTCGAAATACCGGAAAGGACGTTTTGCCGATGTTTTCCAGCAGGCCAGGAAGTAAGGAGGGCATTCCTTCACACACATCAAACAACCACTTTTCACATCAAACAACCACCTATGCGTTCCAAAACCCTCGTGTTGTTGCTTTTTGCAGCACAATTATCGCTCGGGCTCCAGGCCCAAACGTATGCCCTCAAAGGCATCAACTCTTTTTCTTCCAACGGCATTAAGGCCATCCTGAACAACAAGGAAGTAGTCGGCTACGTCCTGTTTTACAAAACCGACAAAGCCGACTCCAAAAATGACAATTACGGATTCGATCTCCTGGACGAGAACCTGAATAAAGTCAGCACCGTTAAAGTAATCCTTCCGCGCAATGCCATGTTGCTGCAACCGGTGTACAACGGCGAAGTGCTGGGCCTGATGTTTTACGACCAGGGCAAGGGCAACTATATCTTTCGCTCCTACGACAAAACGCTCAAGCAAGTAGGCTCCCTCAGCACGGAAAAGCCCCACAAGTACGAACGGGCCGGGTTGGCACAAATGGACGGCGATGCGGCAGCCTCGTTTTACGGACTGCATCCGGTACCCGGCAAAGGATTCGTACGCGCGGGTTACGGCGAAGACAAAGACAAGTTCAAGGTCACCTTTTACGACAACAATTTCAAAGTCAAGTGGTCGTACCAGACCCCCGAATCGAGCAAGGAGTACGAGACTTTCCTGTTGTCGGACGTCAATGCATCCTACGCCACGGGCATTACCCTGCGCCGGAATGGCCTGATGTCGCGCAAAGTGGAATACTTCCTGACGGTATTCGATATTGAAAGCGGCAAAAGATCATCGACGTCTCCGCCGAACAACCCAAGGAGCAACTCTCCATTTCGTCGATCACCTTGCAGGAAGGCAACGAACAGGTGGTCCTGCAAGGCGAATATTACGACCTCGACGACAAGCCGGGCGTCAGCAAGAGCAAGGGTTTTTACCTGAAAATATACGACCTGAAAACGGGCAAGGAGATCAGCGAAAAACTGTTTTCCTGGACCAAAGACATCGGCAAGATGTTCAATGCCAAGGGTAAGGAAAGTATCGAGGACAAATACCTCAACTTCCCCCATACGATGTTTAAGGCCGCCAACGGGCACTATTACATCGTTTTCGAGCAATTCAAGAAGGTGGCCGACGGCGCCGGTATCGCGTTCGCGGTATTGGGCGGCGGCGGTTCCGCTTTGGTGAAAGTTAAAGTGGGCAACCTGTGGGTGCTTGAACTCGACGGCGATTACAAGCCGGTAGCGCTGCGGTATTACGAAAAGGACGGCAGCGACGTGGGCCTGCCGCCCGGAGCCGGTACGTTGGGCGCCGGACTGCTGGGATATTTCGTGAGTTCGATCGGCGGGTTCGACTACCAGTTTCTCCAGCAAAGCGAGGATAAAAGCACGTTTAACATCGCTTATATCAATTATGACCGCGAAAAGGGGAAAAACGAAAACCGTCGCCGGCAATATCTTCCTGGCCAAAGACGGTTCGCTCAACTTTGACAAGGTGGATATCACCGCCGCCAAGCGCACCGTGCTTTCCCTTTATCCCGGTCAGGGGAGCAACATTATGCTTGCCGAATACAACTCGAAAGAGAAAACCCTTGGTCTGAAACTGGTAAAACTGAATTACTAGGAGATAGATGGACGCTTCACCCTGAAATGATTTCCCGCAGATGTCCGCAGAAAAAAATGCGCTGATTGGCGCAGATTATATACTCAAAGCAAAATGGTTTGCGCCCCCCCAACAACACATTGATTTTCAAAGCACCGGAATTCTGTAAATTTAAAATCAGCGGACATCTGCGGGTTTTTTCTGCGGACATCTGCGGGAAATCAAGTCTAGTCAAGCGTATTATACTCAAAGCAAAATGGTTTGCGCCCCCAACAACACTTGATTTTCACTGTGAAGGTTTCCCCCCAACAACACATTGATTTTCAATGCACCGGAATTCTGTAAATTTAAAATCACGGGCATCTGCGGGTTTTTTCTGCGGACATCTGCGGGAAATCATTTCAGGGTGAAGCGTATTATACTCAAAGCAAAATGGTTTGCGCCCCCCAACAACACATTGATTTTCAATTCACCGGAATTCTGTAAATTTAAAATCAGCGGACATCTGCGGGTTTTTTCTGCGGACATCTGCGGGAAATCAAGTCTAGTCAAGCGTATTATACTCAAAGCAAAATGGTTTGCGCCCCCCAACAACACATTGATTTTCAATTCACCGGAATTCTGTAAATTTAAAATCAGCGGACATCTGCGGGTTTTTTCTGCGGACATCTGCGGGAAATCAAGTCTAGTCAAGCGTATTATACTCAAAGCAAAATGGTTTGCGCCCCCCCCAACAACACATTGATTTTCAATGCACCGGAATTCTGTAAATTTAAAATCAGCGGACATCTGCGGGTTTTTTCTGCGGACATCTGCGGGAAATCAAGTCTAGTCAAGCGTATTATACTCAAAGCAAAATGGTTTGCGCCCTCAACAACACATTGATTTTCAATGCACCGGAATTCTGTAAATTTAAAATCAGCGGGCATCTGCGGGTTTTTTCTGCGGACATCTGCGGGAAATCAAGTCTAGTCAAGCGTATTATACTCAAAGCAAAATGGTTTGCGCCCCCCCCAACAACACATTGATTTTCAATGCACCGGAATTCTGTAAATTTAAAATCAGCGGGCATCTGCGGGTTTTTTCTGCGGACATCTGCGGGAAATCAAGTCTAGTCAAGCATATTACATCCGGCAAACAAAATCCTTGATACCGGTTTGTCATTCGCTGCGCAGCGACTTCACGGATCGGCGAGCGCTGCCTTTATCCCCTGAAGTCCTACCGTGAACAGCGCTACGGCTATCGCAATAGCCCCGGCTGCCGCAAATATCCACCACTGCAGGTCGATACGGTAGGCGAAATCGGCAAGCCATTTATCCATGGCATACCAGGCCAGCGGGGTAGCGATCAGGATAGCCAGCAGGATCAGTTTGAGGAAGTCGCGGCTCAGCAGTGTGGTGATGTTGCCCACCGTGGCGCCCAGCACTTTGCGGATGCCGATCTCCTTGGTCCGGTTGACGGCGGCCAGTGCGACGAGGCCAAAAAGGCCGAGGCAGGCCAGCGCGACAGCCAGCATACCGGCATATCCCACAATACTGCTCCAGCGCGCTTCGGTTTCGTAAAAGCGCGCGAGGTTGTCGTCGAGGAATTTGTATTGAAAAGGCAGTTCCGGCGCAAGGTTCTCCCAGGCAGACTTTATCATCGCCACGGTTTCCGCCGTGTTGCCCGGTCGCAGGCGCACAAAAAACTGGTGGGGCGAATAACTGCCAAACATGTGAAACATCATCGGTTTTACCTCGTCGTGCAGCGACAGGTAGTTGAAATCGTGTACCACGCCGATTACCACGGGATCATTTCCCCGACCGTCGTGGTAGCCGGTCAGTTGCTGCCCGACGGCATTGTCCGGCGTCCAGCCGAAATCGCGCACCATCGTTTCATTGACGATCACCGCACTTACGGTATCGGAACTCAGCGACAGGTCGAAATTGCGCCCCTGCAGGAGTTGAATGCCCAGTACCTGCATATAATCGGGATCAATGAAATACTCGAACACGTCCTTGGCCTCGCCCTTGTAATCGAAGCCGCTTCGGCTCCAGCCGCTGTTGGCGCCCAGGGCTCAACTCGGAGGAGGCAACACCGGCAATGTCCGGCCGGTCGGCAAGGGCAGCTTTAAACAGCGGGTATATTCGCCTGGTGTCGCTGTCTTCAGCATTTACAACCAGGACATTCTCCTTGTTGAAGCCGGGGTTTTTGGTCCGCAGAAAATCCAGTTGCCGCACCATGACCATCGTGCAGGCGATGAGCCCCACCGACAGCACAAACTGGAAGGTAACCAGTCCTTTGGTGAACAGATTGGAACCCGACACACGGAATTTGCTTTTCAGGGCTTCTATGGGCCGGAAGCCGGACAATACCAGCGCCGGATAACTGCCGGCCAGTACACCGGTGAGCAGCGTCATGCCCGCCAGCATCCAGCCCAGTTCGGGGTACAATCCCAGGTCAAAGCGCAGTTTTTTGTCCGTCAGTTCGTTGAAAGCGGGTAAAAAAGCAAAGACCAGTCCGATGGCCAGCATCATCGAAATCATGCTCAGCAACAGCGATTCTGCCAGAAACTGTCCCACCAACTGTCGCCGGTAGGCGCCGATGACTTTACGCACCCCGATCTCTCGCGCGCGCCCGGCCGAGCGGCCGATGGCCAGTGTTGTGAAATTGATGCACGCGATCAGCAATACCAGTCCGCCCAGGCCGAGCAAAATCCATCCGTATTTGGGGTTGATCGCCGCCTCCCTGCCACCGAATACCTCCGGTTCGGTGTGTATGGCGGCAAGCGGTTGCAGGCGAAAAGAAACGGGTGCGCCGGGGCCGTTCCATTGGCCCTTGCTGCGCAGTTTTTCTGCAAGATCGGGGTAGTATTTGTCGCGAAACTGCTGCAAACGGGCCGAGTCGGCGTGCAGACCGGAACCGGGTTGCAGTTCGACATAGGTGGCATAGCTCGAGCGGTTCCAGGAATTCGTGTTGCGGTTGCCCCATGTGGAGGCGGCGTGTTTGGCAAAGCTCGTGAGTATACCGAACCGGATGCTGGAGTTGGGCGGCAGGTTTTCCGCCACTGCGGTTACAATGAAAGGTTCAAAATTGTCTTCTACTTTGATTTCCAGCGTTTTACCGGTAGGGTTCTCTTCTCCGAAATACAACTGCGCCGACTCCTCCGTCAGCACCACGCTGTTGATTTCCTGCAGCGCGGTGCGGGGATCGCCATAGCGGAGGGGGAATGAAAAGACGTCGAATATCTGCGGATCGGCGTACAATACGGGCGCTTTGGTGAGTTGGCGCGGGGAGCGCACGAACTGTTCGCCCCAGTCGCAAAAACGCACGAAGTTGCGCACTTCGGGGAGATCCGTTTTCATCGCGGGCCCCAGGGGCATGGGCATGTAGGCGTCGCTTTCGGCGGGATCGCCGTTCATCGCCTGGGCATGCCGGAGCACCCTGAAAATATTGTCTTTATTGGCATGAAAGCGATCGAATGAAAATTCGTCGTTGACGTGCAGCAACAGCAGGGCAAAGCAGGCGAGCCCGACGGACAGTCCGGCGATATTGATGGCGGCGATAGCCTTGTTTTTCCAGAGGTTGCGAAAAGCGATGCGAAGGTAATTTTGCAGCATGGGTGGCGGATGACCTTTGATGTATTGTCTGTATTCCATAAGCTGTGCCGAAACGCTTTTCTGCTGATTTTCAGTGTTTTACCAATGCGAAGTGGCGGCGAGGATGTACGGATTCGGACGGGGTTGTGCGGAAATGGACGGGGGGGGTAGAGACAAAATGTTCCAACAGCATATTAGCGTTAGGCCTTGATTAGCATTCACCGGTTTTTTTTGTGGATTGGCGGGTAAAATCTGCAAAATGGGTATGAGGGGTACCCAAAGACAGAACTTTAGGGCTAATATTGTCAAATGAAAGGCGAGACAGACCCTGTTCCATTTATGCATGATAGCGATTATTCTCCACTTAGACGGAGTGAATATTCCACTATGGGCAAAGTGCCTTTTCCTATTATTCCATATTTCTATTTTTCAATTTCCAGATAGTTATGCGATTCTCTCAATTATTTATTGTAAAGTCGATTGGGTTGGTATTCATTATTACCTACCTCCTGCTGATTTATAAAACATATACATACATTACTGATGTGCAAAATTTCAGCCCTCACCAAGTAACGAGTGCTGAGACGCTCCAATCAAAAGGTTTGACTTTATTTGATTCGCCGATGCTGGATTCGGTTGCTACTGGTATAATACCCTGGCCCCCTGAAGATACTGTTTTTTTGACTAAAATTATGAGCGAACTTAGTGCGAGAAAATCTGATAAATACGTCAGTTTGTTATTGAATGGTTCACTATCCTTTTTTTTCCTTTTTTCCGGAATTGCTTTTTTATTTATATGGTTGCGGACCAACGCCATTATTGATCGATCACCTGAAATTACCCGGCCTAAACTAAAGCTGTTTTTTAACCTGAGAGGCCGGAAAGACTTTACGATGATATTTTTGTCTTTGGCCATTTTGATCTGGTTATTAAGTAATCTTGTCACCTTGCATTATCACAAGGTTACCCACGAGCGTCTTTTGGTAACAAGTTTATTATCGTCGCTCAACAGTGCATTTTTTCTGGCGGCCTCAATCGATTTCGATTATCAGGAAAAGCCAAAGTGGCTCAGATGGTGGATTATTGACAGATTGTTTCAACAGTTTGATGGGATACTCGCTGTCTTTTTTGTAGTGGCAGTTGCTTCGGTTCCATTGAATATATTAGATAAAAACCTCAACGCAGGATATAACGGCGCCTATCTGGCTGATTTCTTCTTTTCCCTTATTGCCATAGTTATAGTAGGGTATGGACTCTGGGAATTGTTTCGAACCCGCCTGAACAAGGATATGGGTATAATGGTCATTGCAAGTATGTCACTTGTATTTATTGCACAGTTAGCCATTATTTTTCCGAAATTATTGAGTATCTTGTCTCCAGAGAGCTATCTGTTTATTGCAACGTTAATCAGTGTGGCTTACAAGACAACCCTGGTGACACTTTTCCTGATATTAGTCATTACCTGGGCAACCCGTCAGATAGAAAAGAACAACAACTATCATATGGCTCAATTGAGGGAAAAGATCAACGAACTCGATATTCAGAACGGCGAACTATCCAAAATGAATACTGAACGCGACAAGATCAATCAAAGCTTAAGCATGGCAAAAAACGAAATAGCCCACCGGGTTAAAAACTCCTTGTCAATTTTACATAATTTTGTAGAAAGCAGGATTGGAATGTATGCGCATGATCCTGAACATACGACTTATTTGGAGTTGTGGAAAATAAGGGTTAGATCGGAAGGCATTCTCTTGGTGCATGAATTTTTAGATAAAAAACATAATGGAGAAGTTGTTGATCAGGAAGTGTACCAGGAAATAATTGCAAATAAAGTGCATGACAAAGTAATGCTAAGGCTTTTTTTGCAGGATTTACTTTCACGACTCGAAAAGGCATTCGGATATGAATCAGGCAATTTTAATTACGACTTTTCAGGTATCGATGAGTTTTTGGCAGCCAAATTGGGAATAGCCAAGGATGTTGCAATGGTAATCACAGAATTGGCGATCAATGTAAATCAACATGCATATCCCAATGGTGAAGAAAAGAAGATCAACATTAAAGGATCATGCAACTCCGATACCCTGGTCATCAAGGTTGAGGATGAAGGAATTGGAGACGCAGAAATGTCGATGAAATTTGAAAAAGGACACGGACGTTCGATTATTAAGGAAATCGTTGATCAGCATGGGGGCAGCATAAGGGGGGTGACACTTGGAAGTCAGGGATTTATAGCCGTGCTTGAATTCCCACTAAAAAATCTAAACTAAAACCAACTTGATATGCGCGTACTCATTTTTGAAGACGAGCCTCAACTCAGGCTCCGCATTAGTCAATTACTGGAAGAACAGGGCTATACTGTCATGTCGTTTGCCGCACCATCCAAAGCTCTGGAAGCTCTGGAAGAACCACATGAGTTTCCTAAACTTGCGCTGCTCGATATCAAATTGGATAATCTATCTACTTCACAGGTAGAAGAGGAGGTTCGCAAGGGCTTCCCACAAGAAACCGCCGGCATAGAATTGGCAAGACGAATCCTCGCAAAAAAGAAGATTCCGATTATTTTCTTGACTGGATACGGTAACCTATTTGAAGATGCTCAACCTATAGGAGCGGCAGTGTTTTTTGAAAAAGGGAAAATCGATCTTGCGAGCGTCATTACAAATGTCAATCAGGCCATTTTTAATTATCACAATGACGAAGTTTATCGCCCTAATTTTCGCTTACTACCCAAAGGGAAAATATGTATCAACTATAATCCCGGTGGTGGGCGAACCGACGGTCCAGTATTCCGGCGGGTAATTCTAGAGATCGAGGATATTTTGTTTTATGAGGCCGACGGGACGGTCACCAGAATATTTGTCAAGGATAGAGACAATCCATATGTACTGGGCATGCAACTTGGATCATTTAATGCACAGTTAGAAACAGTTATCCAGCAAAAAAATATAGAGCCTCCCTTTTATCAGGTATACCGGGGCAAATACGCCAACCTTAATCAAATCATTTCATACGACCAGGAAAATATATATTTTAGTTCCAATGATCGTTTGCAGTGTCCGCTAAACCGTTCCAGTTACCATTACATTTCCCAGGAATTATTTCCGCCGTTCAAAGGCTGAACGACCCTAAACCTGAATATGACAGATTGCCTTGTTCCGCTACTGAGACGGTACAGGGCATTTCCGTTTTACATCCATTTTATTTCGATTCACAGGTATTATTCTATCCTCCATGGGTTGTGTCGGCATAGCGACAATATTTCTACCACTTTTGTACCATGAGAATTCATGTAATCGTCACCGATTTAAAATGAAAGATTATGGTGCTTGTACTCTTATTCTTCGCACTGATTGCAATCGGCAATCTATTTGCCTCTAGGCGCTACGACGCGATTGACGATGTGGACTGGCGGGATGAATACTACCGTCGCCAGGACCATCCCTTAAATGGGCCACCTGGTTACCTGCCACCGTACAACTATTACCAACCGTTTTACGATCCGCAGCGATTGTATGAAATGGAAAATCGCAGGCAGGAGCAACTGATCAAGTTTTTCTTTATGGTAATAGCCGCCATTCTCGCGGCCTATTTCGTGGGAAAATATTTCTAACTAAAAGACGCATTACCCGTATAGCCTGTTACTCAATATGACCCCTTTTTTAATCATATTTGGTCATAGCAAAGCACACTCTTCAAACAATGAGAAGAAAACTACAGGTATTCATTTCATCAACTTACGAAGATATGAAAGTTGAAAGACAGGCAGCAGTAGCTGCCATTCTGGCCGCCGGGCATATTCCTGCAGGTATGGAGCTTTTCACCGCCGGTGATAAAAGCCAGATCGATACGATAAATAAATGGATATACGAATCGGACGTGTTTATGCTGATATTGGGTGGCCGATACGGTACAATTGAGCCAGGGTCTCAAAAAAGTTACATTCATCTGGAATACGAACAGGCGGAACATTTAAAAAAGCCACTGTTTGCTATCATGATGGATGACAACGCCCTTGAAGAGAAGGTTAAGCGTGAAGGCAGTACCATAATGGAACGTACCCACTTTGGCAAATACGAAGATTTCAGAAACAAAGTTAAAAGTAAAGTTGTCCGGTTTTTCAAGGACGAGAAAGACATCCGGTTGGCAATCCTTGAAAAGTTGAACGAGATGAGCAAAATAACGGACTTGGGCGGGTGGGTACGCTCCGAAGAGGCCGATGCACTGAAAGAACAAAATGAACTGTTGAACGACCGGCTCAAGGGTTTTGCCAAAGGAGATCTCATCCTCGGCCTGCAATTCGAAGAATTGTCGAGGATGGTCTCGGGATTTAAATACAACGCCCCCCTAGTAACACGGGAAATGAGCCAGTTGTTGAACGATTACCAAGCGATCAAAAACAACCTGGCTCCGGATGAACTGGTGGTGATTCTCCATACCATCCTGAAATCAGGTGAGATTATCCCGAGCTCCCACGAGGAAACGCTGCGTGTCATGAAGTTCCTGCGCGAGCTGGGCTTGATGGATGGCAGGCACTCCAAGTGGACGTTTACCAAAGATGGAACAAAATATGTACTGAGGCTTAAAGCAAAAGGTAATGGCTCGTCATAGTAGGTGTGCTGATATTTTCAAGGTCGGCATATATTTTTTAAACCCCAACAATAATCTTTTGTTTTAGTGTCAAAACATTTAAGTTTGTGTCATGAAACTAGAAGCCGAATTGAAAAGTTCCAAGCCGTTGCCGCCCCGGCAACGCGCTGTACTGAACATCCTTTTTACCGCCAGTTGGCTCGATTGCTTCCTTACCCGGCACCTGCGCCCGTATGGACTGACCGGTCCGCAGTACAATATCCTGCGTATCCTTAATGGCAGCCTGCCGAAGGGACTTTCTGTGCTGGATATCAAAGCCGGATGCTCGACCGCAGCAGCAATGTCAGCCGCCTGGTGGAAAAACTTCGCCTCGCCGGGTTTGTCGAGCGTGTGCCGCATACCCAGGATCGGCGTATGGTTATTGTAACAATCTCGGAATCAGGCAAAAAGACACTCATGGATATCGAACAAGCCGGTTTTGTCAACGGTCAGGGCAACCCCGGCAGTAAACTCACCGAATCTGAAGCGATGGACCTGGCACACCTGCTCGACAAGTTTCGGGAATGATTTTTGTGCAGTTGGTTGTCCCGGTTTAATCCATTCGCTCGCCTTGACTTTTTGAACCAACGCCACAGGCGTTTAATACGATTTGCGTCCCGGGCCGAAAAATCCAACAATTCTATTTCATCAAAACAAACCTTTTGCTGATGTTTGCCTCCGCGTCTGCCGCGCCTAAAGCGGCCGGACACCATTCCCGGAATATGCTCACCCTTGATTTGTTTACACCGAACGATGATACCCGGCCCGTGTTTCTGACGGGCTCGTTCAACAGCTGGACAACCCAGGATGAGCGATTTAAAATGCTGAAAATCAAGGACGGACACTATCAGTTTGTCTTCAGCGATATCCCGCTCACCGATGAACCTTCGAATATAACGTAAAGGCGGCTGGGGAAGCCGAAGAACTCGGTCAGGACGGTCACCCGCCCGTTAACCGGCGCATGGAAGTTCCGCGCGGCAAGGTTGCCGACGTCGTGCCGAAATGGAAACAGCACGGCAGCGGCTGCGACCCCGCTTTACCCCGATATCCAGATCGTGGCAAAGCGATTCAACCTGCCACAGTTGCGCCGCCGCCGCCGGATCGCCGTATTGCTTCCCTGGAATTACCACCAAACAGACCGGCATTATCCTGTCCTTTACCTGCAGGACGGGCAAAATTTGTTTGAAGACGGCGCATCTTTCGGAACCTGGGGCGTCGACAAAAAAATCGCGGCACTCGCCCAGAAAGGCAAAGCGACTTTATCCTCGTAGCTTATCGACCACGGCGGCAAGGAGCGGATCAAGGAATATTCCCCTTACGATTCCGGTGCGCTGGGGTGAAGGACTCCAGGCAGGAATACGCGCGTTTTTGGCTGAAACGCTCAAGCCGCACATCGATAAGGTTTCCGCACCCTGCCCGACCGCGCCAATACGGGCATCGGCGGCAGCAGCATGGGCGGACTGATCAGTGTTTACGCCGGACTTATGTTCCCGGAGGTCTATTCCAAATTCATGATTTTCTCCTTCGCTGTGGGCTTCGGCCTGCTGATATACCGCGAGCCGATGCGTTTTTCGGCGTTCGACTCCCCACGAAAATATACCTGTACGGCGGCAGCAGAGAAGGCGCCGGCATGTTGCCCAATCTTAAACGGTTCAAAGAATCGGTACGAAAAGAGCAGCCACGGCAAATCCCAGTTCGCCTCGAAACCGATCAGAACGGTCGGCACAATGAAGCGCTGCAGAGAAGAATTTCCCAAAGCTGCGAATGGCTCTTCTAACCTCAAATTCCCTTCCCACCGTCTACCGTCCACCATTTAAAACTTCCCTTCAGAAACTCCTACATCTTTCAGGGTGCGCACAGGGTCTTCTTCCTGCGGCCAATGCCCGGTATTCTGGTAAATCCGGAGGAGCGAGCCGCGAATACGCCGGTGAAACTCGTAGGCAAATTCAGGCGAGATACGGGTGTCTTCAGCGCCCCAGAGGATGAGGGTAGGCGTGCTGATCCGCCCTATGATGTCGACCGGCGGACGGTTTTCACTCACCGAAGCCCGGTCGATGAAGGCCTTGCGGTTGCCGGGGCGCAGCAACAGGTCGAAATGCTGCTGTACCAGGGAGTCGTGTATCATGGCGTCGTCGGCGTAGACATCGTCGAGCATCAGCCCGGATAAACGAACGGGGCGTGATCTTGGAGCATGACTTCGTTGAGCACAGTGTCCGGCCATCCAGATAAGCCAGGGTGTGTTTTTGGGCTCAAAAAACCTGGCGCATCCAGCAAGACAAGCCGGTCGAGCCGTTCAGGATGGTCGGCGGCATAGAACCAGGCGATCTGGGCGCCAAGCCCGTTGCCGGCGAGGTGGATTTTTTCGAAACCAGTTTGGCCACCAGGCTGTCGAGAAAACTCGCGTACGACAGCGCGTAACTGCCCGTCGGGTGGGCACCGCCAGCCCGAACCCGGGTCGACACTGATGACCCGAGATCGTTTGGATAACTCCCGGGTCCAGCCATCCCAGGTTTGCAGCGAACTTTGGGCGTCTTGGAGTAACAGCACGGGCGTGCCCTTTCCGCTGATGCGGGCAATGCACATCCATAAGGCCGTCGACGTACAAAAAGCGCGAATCCGGATAGGTAACATAGCGTGCCGTCGAATTTCCCGCAATGGAATATCTATTCCACCAGTTGCGCCGGTCCAGACGGTGGCGCCAGCGGCAGCAGAGTCCAACGGATCAGGCGGACAAACTCATCGCCCTGGCCATTAGGGGCGACATCTGTGGTCCCGGGCTTTGTTCAGGCATATTTTCACTCCATAAGCAGTGAGCGGCAGTTGATATCTTATTTGGAACGCATGATGGCCGCGATGCCCGCCGAAAGCGCAAAGCCGCCCAGTGCACCGGAAACCATGCGCAGAAATACATGCCCGGCCGGCGGCGACATGCCCGAATTTTCGAGGTACTGGATCTGTTCCCGCAGTTGATTGGTCTGTTGCCGAGGATCGCCCGGTGCCGGCCTCAGTTCTTTTCATGTATTGTATTTGTGCCAAAGTCTCCATCTGCAGCAGCGCCGGGATCAGCCGGAGTGCAGGGAATAATAGAACAACCAGTAAAACAGGTTGATCAGCAGAAAGCTTAAGGGGTGCGCGGTATTACCCGAAAATCGCGTGCAGCACCGTTTTCAGCGCGTCTTCCATCGCCGCACGGTACGATGAACAGAATATAGGCGGGCCATACTCTGCCTGCAGCAAGGGGCCCAGCAAGAGTTCTTTTTTTCGCGAAGTAGAGGATCAGAAAGTAAAATACAGACAACGACACTCCTAAAATGCCGTAGCGGACGCCTGGGTTTTTCATCTTGTATCAGAGTGCAACAAAAAACACGGGTTATCGCGGGCATTTGCAAATGGCTGCAAGTCTTTAGGAATCCGGTTCTGTGAAATCAGCAGAACATAAACGTGATGACAGATCCACAGCACCCGGGATAATCCCATGTTCAGCCGGACAAAAGTACGGCAAAGCAAACATACCCGGCAAAATCAGAGATTGGGCATTTCAGGCCGTTTCTTCAGGAAGTTGCCGTGATCAGCCTAGTGGATCAGGCCAAATGAGTCCGCCGACCACATTGTTCCTTTCTTTCAGGTTGAGGCAAAAAGTCGCTGGTTTTAATGAAACCTGCGAGGGCTTCTTCCAGTTGTTCTGCTTTGGCATTTTGTCGCCCCAGGCCTCAACAAACTGTTCTTTCAGGTTGACCACATAGTTCGGGTCGACAAAATTGACCAGAATATAATTCCAGAACCCCGAAACGATCACACCGGCCATAACAACCAGCAGGCCGACCAGCAGCGCACGGCCGTAGCTGATGTAGCCGTCGTCGATCCGGTCGCGCTGATGGCGGATCGCCATGGTTGCAAAGATGAAGCTGATGATCAGCGTAGTGCCGTACAGCACGGCAATTCCGGGCTGGAGGTTCATTGGCATTGAACCCCGTCAGGTAGACCACCAGTGAAAAGACGATAAATGCGCTGGCGCAGTAGCCGCCATAAGTCAGAACGGTTTTGCAGATGGGGTTTTGCAGTCGGGAGCCTGTGCTATCAGACATTTCATGATTTTCGTTTTTTAATAAATGATTGATTGATTTTCGACCCGAAAACCAACAGCCACATCCATGCCCTCTACCAATTCCTACTACATCATCAATTTTAACGACAAATAAACCTCTGCAACCGGCTTTTCCTGAACTTTACCCCAGCACTAAAATGGTTTGAGACTTCTTTCTACCGTCCACCGTCCCATGTCTGATACGCAAAAATTCAACTTCTCGCTGTTTCTTGCCGGGTTATGGCGATGGTCAAGCCACAAGCGTTGCCCTTATTTTCACCGGGCTGCACTGACGGTGGTGCTCTCGCGCCGCTGGCCATCCCCCGCCTCAAGCTGCTCCAAATCATGGTCAACAACTATATTTTCAAGGGCGACGTTCACGGCATGACCGTATTGGCCTCCATTATTTTGGGCGCTTTGGTTTTGGAGGTTACCCCGCGTTATTTTTTCCTTTACTATCTCGGATTCATTGGGGCAGGCGACCATACGCGACCTGCGCTGTGCGTGCGTTCAACCACGTCACCGGACTTCACCTCAATTATCGACAAAACACCTATCGGACAAAGCCAATTACCTGACCATCAACGATATCGAGGCGATTTAACACCGCATTTTCGAAGGCAGCATTACCATTCTGGCCGACCTGATGACGCTGACAGCCGTGCTTGTCATCATGTTTATTACTTCGTGAAAACTCGACGATGGTAGTGCTGGTGGTATTCCCTTTGCTCATTTGGGAGTTACAAGTTCTGGCGAAAGTGTTCGCAGGAGTTACGAAAAGGTGCGCAACCATATCGCGGCAATGAATACCTTCCTTTGCAGGAGCGCATCACGGGCATGCGGATCGTGCAGATTTTAATGCAGAAGCGCGCGCGAGTTGCAATTCCGGCCGCCGATCAACTGCGACTATACCGGCGCCAACCCGAGCGCCACCACCGCCGCTACGCCGTCTTTTTCCCGGTAGTCGACATCATTTCCGCCCTGTCGCTGGGGCCTGATGGTCTGGTACGGCGTCTGCGGTGCGCGCTGTCGGGCGAGGTGACAGTGGGGCGCTGGTGGCGCGTTTCCCTTTGTACATTTGCTTGCTGTACCGCCCTATCCGGACGCTGGCTGACAAGTTCAATACTCCTGCAATCAGCCTGATTGCCGCCGAACGGGCAAGTTCAAATTCAGTGGAACACACTGAAAAGTGCAAAATGCCGGCACCCTGGCTCCCCGAACCACGGAGGCAAGGTGGAGTTCGACAACCCGTATTGTTCCTACCACGGCGAAACGGATGGCGCTGGTGCTGCGCGGCGTTTCTTTCAATATTAAACTCGGCGAGACGCTGGCCATTGTGTGCACGGGAAGCAAAAACGACCATCATCAGCCTGCTCAGCCGTTTTATGAAATACAGAAGGGGGCAGATTCTGTATCGACGATATCGATCATCGACGATGGGGACGTGTTTCGCCCTGCGCCGCCGTATTGCGGTGGCATTGCAGGACGTTTTTCTGTCTTCCGGAAGCTGGAAACATCACCCTGCGCGATTCTGCATTGACAGAAGCACACGTGATCAGCGGCAAAAATGATCGGCGCACCGTTTTATTGAAAAACCGCCCGGCGGTCATACCACTGCTTCGCGGAACGCGGCGCCGTTTTCCCATGGGACAACGGCGGTTTTCGATGTCTTTCGTTCGGGCGCTTGTATTCAACCCCGATATCCTGATCCTCGACGAGGCCATTCTCCATCGATCCCGAATCGGAATCGGTCATCCTGTGCCATATCGAAACGCGCCTTCATCGCCCGGCGTACGAGCATTATCATCGCCTACCGCCTGTCGACCATTCGCCATGCCACCAATGTGATGGTGCTGGAAAAAAAGGTGCTGCTGCGGGAATCGGCTTTCCCGAAGAACTTTTGGCCATCGAAGATTGGAAATATTGAGAGTTGTACGAAAAGCAGTTTTATGAAGTTAAGAATCTTTCTGCTTTCTGAACATG
>JADJRC010000007.1 GCA_016712415.1 Lewinellaceae bacterium
GCAAATTATCATGCAAACCGGCGAGTACTATAATGAAGCGGGAACCTGCATCTGCTTTGAAATCAGCCCCGTGTAGTTAGATGTCTTCCCGGACTGTACCTGCCCAACAACCAAGCCCTTTGGAAAGAATTATCCCATCCCTCGCAGGATCGAAAAGGTTGTCCAATATCCCGTCGGTCAATCGATCAAGACCGTTTAAAACTTCAGGTGCAAAATTCTTTCGTCTTCAAGATATTGTTTATACCGGTGCCAAAACCCCACTGTATGGATGTTTTCTTCGCCAACAACCATGGTTCTCGTCTTCCTCCCTTCCAAAATACGAAAATCTTCATATGCACGGTGAACTTCGAGTTGTTCGCGCAACAGTTGCTCCTGATCAAGGGCAGAATAACGAGGCACTGACAGCACCATCAACGGCGTTTTCAATAGCCTCCTTAGTGTAAAAGTTCTTTCCCCAATTAAAAGAGTTCCGAGTGTGCGAAGGGCTTGATCAATCATTTTCAAATGGGTTTAATTAAATTAAGGATTCAACTAATTCAGGAATGAGCCAATGGTTCTGTTCCCAGAAGAATAGGTCTTGGAGTATTCCGGTGATCGACCAGATTTTAAAAGTTCGTAAGTTTTTTGCAACATCGTAGCGATTTGCATCTTTTCAACCTCGTTATTCTTTCAAGAGTACTTTCATAAGGCAATCCATGAGGTTCTGAACTATCCTTCTCATTAACAAATATATTCGGTACAGGAATTGTCTCCTCTATCACTCTCAAAATTTGCTCGATTCCTTTTTCTTGTCACCATTTCCTCCAACAGCGTAGCGAGTAAGTGGTGTTTCCTGTTAATTGGTAAAATCGCTTCCCTTTCAGAACTACGTCCTGCCAAACCGGTGTAAAATCATCTGTATTTAACTGCCGTTGTATCACTTTTGCCCGTTGACGATAAATTCTGTTGCTTGTGACCGCTTTCCGTGCAATAGACCATCAAAGTTTCCCGAACACCCCATGGCGGACGGGCTGTAGATTTTTTGATGTCAATTTGCCAATCCTTATCGAGTGTATTTGGCAGATCAACGGATATTCGGGCAGCTTTGTAATGTTCTTTTTTGAAACATTCCAAACCAATCACCTGCCACCAACAAGCGGTCGCTTCTGTAAATATAAAATCCTTGTTGAGCGTTCCAGCCTCCGGACCAGAAGCTTCCCCGAAATTCTGTGTCTGAAAGCTTTACTTCGGTGTGGTAAAATATAGCCCTTAACGATGACATTGCCATTTTGAAGCCGGTCTTCCGGTAAGGGTTGCAAACCTTCATATCCAATCAAAATGGATCCCAGGCGGGAATAGGTGTATTGCCAAAAACGATTTTAAGCCTTGGTCTCGGTTCTTGTAAAAACGGTGAAACACTACGGAAATATGGGCCCGAACCTGCCCCATAATTCTTGCAAACTTATCACTGGATCTTCCCTGACTCACCAGTAAGTTTTTGCAATCGATCAAGATATTCCTAAAGTACAACAGTCCCAGAAACAGCGTTTTCGAGCCATTCTTGCAACCAACATCTGGTATATAACGCACCATCCTCATTTTCCCCGTATGATTGATATGGTCGATATCCCACGTCCAAAGGAGATGTGGCCATTTTTTTTTCTTGGAAAACAGTTAATCGACGGCAACTGGAGAAAAATGAGGCCGTTTTCAACCCCAGGCCAAACGCCCCAAATCATGGACTGTCTCTGATTCTGCAGGATTTTGCTGCCCGGGCGCATTGCCTGCGCCAGTTCGTCATCTGTCATGCCATGACCATCATCCTGAATGGCGAACCACTTTTTAGCATCTTCCCACTGATAGCGCAGTTCAATTTTTTTTGCTCCGGCAGTGATTGAATTATCAATAATGTCTGCAAGTGCAGTCTCAAAGGAATAGCCGTAGGCCCGGAAAGTTTCGATCATAGATCGGGCTTCCGGTTCCGCACTTCGGGTTTCTGAAAATACGATTAGAGGTTTTTGTGATTTCATCTGAAAAATGATATTAGCGGGATATTCAATTTCAATACCAATCCTTAATAAACTTCCATCTCTTTTGAAATAAATACAAAATTAAGATCATCGGCTACGGAAGATATCCAGGATTCTAAGTCATAATTATAATTTCAGTGATCAAGTAGGGATTTTATACATCCCGGCTACTTTTTCGGCAAGTACTGAGGAACTGCATTCTGATTTGCCGGAAAGCGGCTGTCCGCCCTCCTCAAAAGCAATCATCCGAAAAGGGATTGCACGCGCGCTGCTTCCCGTACTGAGAGTGAACGCGCGCTTGCTGGATATCCGATGGATGTAATAGTGACCATCTTTGGCAATGTGGGCTACTAGGGTATGACTGCAAACCTGCAGGGTCTACTACTTTGAATCTGTCAGTAAATATATTTCGTGCCTGTGTGTTTTAAGTATTCAGGTAATTCATCATAATGAAGGCGTTTACCATTTGTCCATTTTTCAATGACCCGTCGGTATATTTCTCTATCACGCTCGTTGTGCGGTCTTGCCTCATGCTGTGAGACGAAAGCGCTGCCGTTACGAATTTTAAAGCGTTCAAGGTAATCAGTCGATAGTATTGTATGGACTCCAGACAGGTGTTTCGCCCGGAAAAGCAAGGAGGTAGGTCAGCGAAAAGGTCAGTGCCGGTTTGCCATTGGTCATATTCCGGTTCAATTTCCGAAATTCAAATTTTCTATGACCTCGTTGTCCAATTATTATGACGCGCCTCCTGTTTTGGAGTACACATAATTGGCTGCCTTAGAATTTTGTAACCGACTCCATATCCGACTTCGTCACTTTCAAACACTAATCATCTCCCGGAAATACTCCCTGGCAGTAAGTAAACCTTTAACATTTTAAACACGGAAATATTTAGGCCTGTATCTCTTCGAGAATTTGCATAAAACGGAAAGCGTATTTCTCGTATCATCTCGCATGCGATTTGATCGCGAGCCCGCCCAACAATAGAATAGGCCGGGCATGGCGGTCCCCCGGCAATGACATCTATTTTTCGGCCATCAAGCAGAGTATCCGTTCTTTAAAATATCTCTGCAATGGTGAAATCACCGATTTCAGCCGATAACGGAGATGAGTTTTTCAGGGGGAACTGTATCAAGAAATTTGATCGATTAATCTCGCCTGAAGATATTTTTCGTATATTTTTTCACGGCCTTGTTTTTTCAAATATAGGTAAGGAAGGCGTGTTTCAGCCGTCTGCAGGCGGCGGTATCTTTTCTGCATGAGCAACCTGATTTAAATTTTTGACGGAGAAAGCCTTCTGAAAGCCCGCCCGCCCCCGCGAAGAGGTCAATGTAGGTAAATTTCTTCAAAGAAATAAATCTTGTCCAAAGATCAAAAACTGGATGTGTTTTTACAACAATTTTGAGATTTTTTAAAATAACTTTCAACAAATTATTTAAAGTTTTTTCTAACTCTCCCTGATTTAAGCCTGCACTCAAAAACTTCAATTACTTCTGCCAGCCGTCTCTCCGAAGCCTTGAAATATTTTTGCCTGTCTAATTCTTTTTGGTACGATCAATCTTTGCCAGCCACCACTCCTTTCTTGTTTCAGGAATAACAAAATACCGACATCCTTCATGGCCATGCCAAAAACATCCTTGAACAAAAATTATGGTCTTGTACCGGCAAACAATATCCGGTTCACCGTGGAATCCTTTTTTGCAGCCTGAAACGCAGCCCATTCCCGTGTAAAAACCGCCGAACAAGCATTTCTGGTTACAGTGTTTTCGAGCGAACATGTTTCATATTGAAACTTCTTTTTTCAGGAGAATGTACTAATCAGCCATATTAATAAATCAATATGTCAAAAGACTTGCCAGAATATCAATCTCAATTGTCGTCACTTGTCAAACAGTACCTTAAAAGTATAAAAACGCCACTAGGTCCGTCTTTCCCAACCGCCATAATCCGTATAGTGAATATTTTATTCCGAACTTCTTCCGGTGCGTCAAAGACGAGTTTTCCAACTGCAATCTTTCGGTGCCTCTAATAATTGCGAACAATTTCAATACAAGCCCTCACCCCACCCCCAACAACTCCACTTCAAAAATCAAGGTACTGTTCGGACCGATCTCGGCGCTCACATGCTGGTCGCCGTAGGCCAGATGCGGGGGCAGGTACAGCCGCCATTTGCTGCCTGTGGCCATGAGTTGCAGCGCTTCCGTCCAGCCGCTGACGACGCGGTTGAGCGGGAAGGTAGCCGGGCGGCCGCGTTGTACGGAACTGTCGAACACGCGCCCGTCGATCAGGGTGCCGTGGTAGTGGCAGGTGACGTTGCTGGTCGGGCCGGGCTTGGCGCCGCTGCCTTCGGTGATGATCTCATACTGTAGCCCGCTTTCGAGGCTGACAACCTCCGGGCGCTTGGCGTTTTCGGTTAAAAAGGCCTGGCCGGCGGCCAGGTTTTCGGCGGCTTTTGTTTCGCGCATGGCTTTGAGTTTATCTGATACGGACATGATGTGAAATGGTGTGTGGCCGCAAAGGTTGGAAAAATTTTCTGCAGACTGTCGCAGAAATCTGCCACAAATTACCGCTGAATACTGTTACAGGAACACAATTTCGGCACATTTCCACAAAGAAAATCTGTGCTTGTCAGCGGTATTTTTCCACGCTGAACTGCGGGAAATAAACCCGTGCAATATACCTGTAATGCGCAAATACCCGATATTCGGCCCATAATTGCACACATTCATTCCACCATATCGTATGCGAGCCATCTTTCTCTTTATTCTGCTGACCTGTGCCCTGGCTACCCTTTCCGCCCAAAACATCGCCATCATCCCGCAACCCGTATCCGTCCAGCCGCTTAAAGGCAAATTCGCCCTGAGCAGCCAAACCGCTATCGGGTATAGCCAGGATGCTGCCAAACCCGTCGCCGATATGCTGGCGACCAAGCTGAACACCGCCACAGGCTACCGGCTGAAAACACAGCGCAGGGGTCAAATACAACTCAGCCTGAATGCACAGCCAAACAGCACGCTCGGCAAGGAGGGTTATATCCTCGACGTAACGCCGCAGGGCGTAAAGATCAGCGCCAACGAACCCGCCGGACTGTTCTATGGCATGCAATCGCTCCTGCAACTGTTCCCGGCCGCTATCGAAAGTAAAACGGCTGTAAAAAAAAGCGCCTGGAGCGCACCTGCCGTCCGCATCACCGACTACCCGCGTTTCGGCTGGCGCGGCGTCATGCTCGACGTGAGCCGGCACTTTTTCTCCAAAGAAGACGTGAAGCGCTATATCGACGAAATGGCGCTGTACAAATACAATGTCTTTCACTGGCACCTTACCGACGACAACGGGTGGCGCATCGAGATCAAATCGCTGCCCAAACTGACCCAGACAGGCGCCTGCCGCGTGCAACGCTACGGCAAGTGGGGCCAGTTTGAAGCGCCGGGTATCGATGAGCCCGCTACGGATTGCGGGTTCTACACCCAGGACGATATTCGCGAAATCGTGGCCTACGCTGCCGAACGCTATATGACCATCCTTCCCGAAGTAGATGTGCCGGGGCACAGCATGGCCGCCATCGCTTCCTATCCCGAACTTTGCTGTACCAAAGACACCAGCATACGGGTCAACCCCGGCAGCACGTTCGCCGAATGGTACGACGACGGCACTTTTAAGATGCTGGTCGATAATTCGCTCAACCCGTCCGACGAAGGGGTGTACACCTTCCTCGGCAAGGTGTTCAGCGAAATTGCCGCTTTGTTCCCCAACCCGTACATCCATGTAGGCGGCGACGAATGTTACCACGGCTACTGGGAAAAAGACGCGGGCTGCCTGGCGCTGATGGAGAAAGAAGGCCTGAAAAACAGCCACGAACTACAGAGTTATTTCCTCAAACGGGTAGAAAAAATACTGCAAGCCAACGGCAAAAAGATGATCGGCTGGGACGAAATCCTGGAAGGCGGACTGGCGCCGGAGGCATCGGTGATGAGCTGGCGCGGACTCGAAGGCGGCATCGAAGCGGCCAAACTTGGCCATAACGTCGTGATGTCGCCCAACGACTACGTGTACATCGACCTGCTACAGGGCGACCCGATCGTGGAGCCTGACCAAACTTCCTACAAACGGGTGCGGCTCCAGAAAACTTATTCCTTCGAGCCGGTACCGGAAGGCATCGACCCAAAGTACATCCTTGGCGGCCAGGCCAACCTCTGGACCGAAAAGGTGCCGACCATTCGGCAGGCAGAATACATGAGTTTCCCGAGGGCCTGGGCCACAGCCGATATCTACTGGAGCCCCAAAAGCGCAAAAAACTGGCCGGCCTTCATCAGCCGTATGGAAAAACATATGGAACGCGCCGATTTTGCCGGTCGGAATTACGCCCGCAGCGCCTTCGACGCCATCGTGACGGCATCGCTGGAAGAGGGCAAACTTATGGCTCAGGTGACCACTGAGATCGACGGCCTCGACGTTTATTATACCCTGAACGAGACGCTGCCCGATGCCTATACGCCGCGTTATTCCCAGCCACTGGAGATACCGGAAGGTCCGGTGACGCTCAAGGTCGTCACCTACCGCAATGGCCGGCCGGTGGGTAAAATGATCGCCCTGCCGAGGGAAGAGCTGCTGCGCAGGGCGGGGCAAAAAAAATAAACAACGCATGAGCAGGATCCAATGGGCTTTCGTTTGGCTGCTGCTGATCCCGTTTCAGGCATTGGCGCAGGGCAACGCCGCCATCTATTTCGTCGCTCCCGGCGGAAAGGCCCGCAATCCCGGCACCGCCGGGCGGCCTTTCGCCACTGCGCAACAGGCCCGCGATGCCATCCGAAAGGCGCGGACCAAGGCGCCTGAACAGCACTATACCGTCGTATTTCGCGAAGGCGTCTATGTCATGCCGACGCCGTTCGAACTGAACGCAGCCGACAGCGGAACAGCGCAGTTTCCCGTCACATACCGGGCGTATAATGGCGAAAAAGTGGTTTTTACCGGCGGAACAGTCCTTCAAACCGCAGATTTCAGGCCTGTTGCGGATACAAATATGTTGAATCGCCTGCTTCCCGAAGTACGGGGCAAGGTGCTGCAAATCGACCTTCTCCAAGCGGGCATTACCGACTTTGGCATCATGCAGCAACACGGTTTTGGCAAAATACCGGAGCCCGCACCCCTCGAATTGTTTATCAACGGCGAACGGCAAACCCTGGCGCGGTACCCCAATGAGGGGGCCTTGAAGGTCGGCAAGGTGTACGACCCCGGCTCCGTGCCCAGGACGGGCGATTTTTCGGATCGCGGGGCGGAGTTCGGCTACGAATACGACCGGCCGCAACGCTGGTTTCAGGCAAAGGATATCTGGCTCCACGGCAGGTTTTCTTTTGGCTACAACGACGACCACCTCCGCGTCGACCACATAGACACCACAAAAAAAACCATCCGTACCGCACAGCCCCACCTGTATGGCGTGGTATCGGGCATATACGTCGACTCCGGCAAATGGAGCGATATGGCCGGCCTCTCGCTGCGCAACTATTACGTGTATAATGTGCCGGAAGAGATCGACCTTCCAGGGGAGTGGTACCTCGACCGGGCATCGGGCAAACTCTACCTGTACCCGCCCGACAGTTTTTTGCAGGCCAGGGTGGAAATATCCATGCTGGAAGACCCCTTGGTACAATTGAAGGAAACGGCACATGTCAATATGGAAAACATCTGCTTTTCCACTTCAAGAGGCATGGGGATTTATCTCGAAAACGCGCACCACATCGGGATTCGGGGTTGCGAATTCGCCAATCTGGGCACGGTGGCGATCAGCGCGGGACAACCCCTCCAGCACAACAAACAGGGATTTAGCCTCGACGGATCTCCCCTGCTCGACGAATGGACATCTACTGATTTTCACCATATTTCAATCCAAAACTGCCGGATTGCCGATACCGGCACAGGCGGCATCATTCTTACCGGCGGCGACCGCAGGTCGCTTGTGCCATCCATGAACACGGTAAGCCACTGCGAGTTCTCCGGCGTCGACCGGCGCAACCACAGCTATGCCGCTGCCCTTAAATTATTCGGCGTCGGCATACAGGCAGACCACTGCCGTTTCTCCGACCTTCGGCACATGGCCATCAGTCTGCGGGGCAATGACCATGTGATCGAACACAACCTGTTCGAGCGTATTTGCACTTATGCAGACGATATGGGCGCCATTTATATGGGGCGCGACCCCGCTTCCAGGGGAAATATTATCCGGTCCAATCATTTCAGGGATATCGTACCCGCAGATGGCGAGTCGCAGGTAGGCGCCGTATTTCTGGACGACGGCATTTGTGCCACAACGGTGAGTGGTAATTTTTTTGAACGAGCCGGCAGCACCGGCGACAAGGAACTGTTTGGCGCTGTTTTTATCCACGGCGGGCACGGCAACACCGTTTACCACAATGTTTTTCTTGATTGCGACATGGCAATTGGCAACAACTATTGGCCGGATGACACGTGGAAAGCCTTTCTCGAAAAACCGATCATTCGGGAGCGCCTGCTGGAAGAAGTCGATATTACCAGCCGGGTTTATCTGGACAAATATCCCGATCTGAACAACTGGTTCACCGAATTCGGTCCGCGGCTCAACAAGGTCGCCGAAAACTACCTGATCAACAGCAATATGGCCATCAATGGAAAATACGAACTCTTTTTCAACCACCTGGAGACCCCGGCAAACACGGGGCGGGCCTTGAAAAAGATCGGTTATGATGAAAACACCATCGGGCCGGCGCCCGGCAACTAAGCATGAAATCACTTGTACCATACCTGATCGGCGTTCTTTTGTCGGTTTTCACCCAATTGGACGCCCAAATCGTCAATATTGAAGAACAGCGCATCACCGGCACCAACGACTCGACCCGCTGGTACGGACACCTGCGCGGCGGCGCCTCGCTGGTGCGGGTGAGCAAGCAAAGCCTGCAACTGCTGGGCGAGGCGCGCGTCCAGTACAAAACGCCCGAACACCTGGTTTTACTCCTGCTCAACGTCAACCTGCTGCGTGCCGGAGGCAACGACTTCTCCAACCAGGCCTTTGCACACCTGCGCTACAATTACCACCTGAGCGAAATCCTGACCTGGGAAGCATATACGCAAATCCAGACGAGCCCGCTGCAATTGCTTTCGCAACGCAGGCCGTTCGGCACCGGTCCGCGCCTGCGCCTGTTCAAATCGGCCGACGGCCGGCAGCGGGTGTATGCGGGGACATCCTGGCTGTGGGAACACAACAATTTTGCCGAGCCGAACCGGGATAGTTACTGGAACCGATCCAGCAATTACATCTCCGTCACGCTGCGCGCCAACCGGCAGACGTCGCTGATCGGCACCACGTACTGGCAACCCGTCTGGGGCTATATCCGGAATTACCGGCTGAGCACCGACTGGATATTGAAAGTTGGGCTGACTAAAAAAATCGCCCTGACCCTCGACTTCACGTACAGTCTGGACAAGAACCTGCCGGAAGGGGCGCCCGAAGGCACCTACGCATGGCGTAACGGCATTACCTGGCAGTTGAAATAAACACGCGGGAAGGTCAGATTTTCTTGCCGCGCTTGGTGTTGTCACCAAGCGCCCGGCGGAGTGAGTGTTTCAAGTTTAACATTCTGGCGTAGTTGCGCTTGGTGACAACACCAAGCGCGGCGAAAATATCAGTTCGTTTCCCTGACAGTGCAGGTCTCCGGCTGTATGGCAAGGCCGGAACCCCGCATCGGTAAATACCTGACGTGCGTCAAGAGACGCGCGCCAGCAGGGGGGCTGGAGCCCGTACCGGCAGGATTTTAATTTCGTACCGCTGTGATTCGGGCATATGAGACAACTGATAATTCCCCAGCCAGAACCAGCGTATCGTTTGCGAACTTCAAAATTTGAAAAGGTGCATCGTTATGCGGCCCAAAAAAATAATTTCCATCATTCCATTCAATAGCGATAGCGTTTTGTTCGGCGTTGACAGAATATTTGCCCCTGATGCTGTCATAAAGGCCGTCAATGAATGTTCTCCAAAACCAGACAGTTTCGCCCTTGCCGTTCCCGTAATATTTATACGACATCGTAAAACTGTCTTCTTCATCTAACAACTCATCCGGGTTAATATAATAAGATCGAACCAGCCAGTCGCCTTCCAGTTGTTCGCCGAGTGTGGGAGGTTCTTTTTTGCACGAAAAAGCAACAAAAAGACAAATAGCCAGCGGGTAAATGATATGGAGGTATTTCATAGGCTTGTGTGTTTATGGATGGGTAAATATCAGTTTGTTCCTCTGCCGGTGCGGGGCTCCGGCTGTAAGGTACCATCTGGAGCTCCGCACCGGCAGGGGAGTCAGTTCCTTACCGCTGTAATCTTGTAATGCAACACAGACGATGCTTCTTCATCCAGCACCAGCGTATCATTTGCAAATTTCAGGATTTGAAACGGCTTGTCGCGATGCTGGTTAAAGAAAAATAATCCATCATTCCATTCGATAGAAATGGCGTTTTCTTCGGTATTAACGGTGTATTTGCCTCTAATGCTGTCTTGTTCACGTTCAATGAAAGTTCTCCAGTGCCAGACAGTTTCGCCTTTTCCGTTTCCGTAATATTTATACGACATGGTAAAACTGTCTTTTTCATCTATCAACTCATACTGGTTGCCATAATAGGATCGAACCAGCCAGTCTCCTTCCAGTTGTTCGCCGAGTGTGGGAGGTTCTTTTTTGCAGGAAAAAATGACAAGGAGGCAAATGGCAAGGGGGAATAATGGTTGCAAGTATTTCATGATGACGAGATTTTTTGATGAAAAGGTGACGAAAAACGAGCGGAGAATAAACTTCCCCAAGTGGATCAGATTTTCTGAAACTTCTCGGTCACCATGACCTGTTCGCCGACGACCTGAAGAAAATACGATCCGGCAGGCAGTTCCGATATGTCCACCTCTTGCGGCTCGCGGGGAAAAACTTCAAAGGTTTTCATCACCCGTCCCGTGCCGTCGATGATCCTGCAAGTCGCTTTGTTGTCCGTTTGCGGTATTGACCTGCTCAGATCGAACGTAAGGACATTTTTGGCCGGATTGGGAAACAGCGCGGTCGCTCCTGTTCCATTTTTTACCCTGTAGGAGCCGAAGGGCGGCACGAACGCCACGGTGCGGTTCATCGTTCCACATTCGTTGGTGGTGGTGATGAAAAAAGAGGTGCTCGAGTTTGACGGCATACCGAAAGAAATGCCGTAGGTCGTATAGGGCAGCGTGGTGCTGACACTTCCGGTCGTTTGCACCCAGGTGTAGGAGGGTTCCGGGTTTTCCAGCCTGATATCGTAGCTGCTTGACGGGGTCGCCGAATTAACGGTGTACAAGGTATTTGTAATGCCGTTTGGCCCGACATAGATGCCTTCAAGACCAAAAGAACTGTTGGCCCGCACTTTCCGCTGCTACACCACCGGGCCGAAACAGTTGTGCTCGAAAATGACCCGCACCCAGGTATCGAAAGGGTAACAACAGTTCGTGTTCGGATCGAGGGTGATGTTCCTGACCTTCATCGAAGAAGGCTGGGAGGCAGAAAACTGAAGGTGGGGGCCAAGTTCCCATTGTATGGTTCCGTTCGGGTCGAAGGTATTGTAAAAACTTGCGGTGAATTCCCCGCCCGGACAAACCAGGGATTTATTTGTAAGTATCACCTGGTCGGCTTCTAGAGTGAGATTGAACCCGAGGTCGACAGGCGGTGCAAATTTCAGGCATTCGTCCGATGGGAAATTGGGCCCGCTGGGCCGGCATACTACAATCGGTTTGAATCGTTGTGTGATTTTAGTGATAGTTTCGTTACCCAAGCTGTTGGAGAGCGATTGGCATGGCGAACAGTTTGAGCCATTCATGATCGAACAATCGCACGGATGGTTGTCCTGTGCAAAAATATGCGCCAGTTCATGCGCTACGGTGCTCGCGGCTTTTTGTGTGCCGCTGCCGTTGAACACAAAACTGTAGGGCAGAAAAGCGACGCAGGGAAGATTCAACGGACTGCCGCACATAATCTTGGTGGACGATGACTTCACATAGCCATTCACGCCGAGAGGTCTGGCAGACATCAGGGACACCGCATCGCGCTGGATGCAGGATTTGTTGCCTTGCCACCAGTCCTTTCCCTGGGTCCAGTGCGTGGCGTAATCGCCGCCGCTGTACGGCTGGCTTCCTGAAGTCGTCCATACGTTGATGTCGACGATCCGGAACTGCAGTTTGGCAGCTGCAGCTTTATAATATGATTCCACTATGAGCGTGATCTCTGCAAGGTCTTTTTCTATGAGTTCTTCCCGCGTGGGATCGTCGGGTTGTACCGGAGCCGGGTATTTGGAATAAAGAGAAAAATCCACATCGTATGCCATCTCGAAGTAATATTCTCCGTCTACCCGTTCTGTTGCGGTCGAGTCTTCCCAGTTTTCATAGGTACCCGACAAGGGCGTGCCGCAGGTGAAAGACGTGTCGCGCAGGCCTTTGTATTTGACAAAAGTCGAAACCGGATCGCTTTCCGGGTTTTCAGTAAACTCTCCAATGTTGCTCACAAACCAGGTGTCCCCGTTTTTTTCATAATAGCCGAACAACTGATTTTTCCGGATGACGAAACCGGCGAACCGGTTGGTATCGCTATCGACAAATCCTCTGTAGATACCGTCGTTTACGAGATCGGTCAGCAGCGGCGTGCTGTCGCCCCGAATCGTCATCAGGGCGCCTTCCGAATACAACTTGCCTGGCTGAAGGTTCAGCCGGATGGTGTCGTCGCCGACGTTGAGGAAAAATTCAATGAATTCATTTTCCCCGTAATTGATGTCGGACCACAATTGAAGGGGGTGCAGATTGAACGCGGAATATTCGGTGACTTTCTGAATGACAGCAGATAACTCGGTAGAGGTTAAAGACAGGGGTTTGCCATAGATGCCGGTCTGCGCGCGGGAATTTTTTGCCAAAGTCAGTAAAATCATTGTCAAGATGAAATTACGGAACAGAAGTGTGGCGTGTGGCGTGTGGCGTGTGGCGTGGTCATGATGAAAGTTTTTTAAGAATGTACATTTGAATAAACGAAAATACGTGTTCCGCTTTTAATATCCAATACCGAACCTGATTTTAACAAGGCCGTCCCGCCACGTATATTTCTTGCCGCGCTTGGTGTTGTCACCAAGCGCCCGGCGGAGTGAGTGTTTCAGGTTTAACATTCTGGCGTAGTTGCGCTTGGTGACAACACCAAGCGCGGCGAAAGCTGGCTGACACGGACTCTTGAAGCTGGCAATTGCTACCCTTTCACCGAAACAGCCGTAATGGTATCGCCCGGCTGTATTTTATCGACAACACTTTGTCCCGATTTTACCTTACCGAATATGGTATAACGCCCGCCGAGATGCGGTGTAGCGGAATGGGTGATAAAAAACTGTGTACCCTCGGTATCCGGTCCGGCAGATGCCATGCCCAGATAACCTTCGCTGTCGTACCAGACCAGCCCGATCTCCGTCCGGATAGCGTAATCGAGCGCACCGTATCCGTCGCCGCGCGGGCAGCCGCCCTGAATGACAAAATTCGGAACCACCCGGTGAAAACTTTTTCCGTTGAAAAGCCCGATTCCGCCAGTTGCAGGAAATTGACCACAGAGCCGGGGGCCCATAGCGGGTACATTTCCAGCACGACAGTTCCTTTGGAAGTTTCGAGGATGACTTCCGATTTGGGTGCAAATTTTTTGAGCCTTTCCCAGTCGATAGGGTGGTCTGTTTTCAGTTTGGGTTTGGCCGGTTCCGGGCGCTCCTCAAAAAAGGCAATGGTTTTGTCCAGCGCCATGTATGCTTCCACATCGCGGGGCAATTTCAGGCCTTCCAGGGCGGATTTCAGTATGGTCAGGCGGGAGGTATCGCGGAAGGTTTTATAATTCAATGCCGGAACCCGGAACCCTTCTGCAGCGGTTGCGACCATCCCGACGTCGCCGCTTGTCACGGCTTCACGCAGGTAATAATAAAGGTCGCGGCGTACAGTCCGGGCATTTTCGCCGAAAACAGCGTAGAAGTTCGGCAGTTGCGCGATAGCGAGCAGGGCTTCGGCAGCGGCCGTCTTTACGGCAGGGTGGGGGTCACTGAAACCGCGATCGTGAATCCAGCGGTAGTTCCAGCCAAACTCGCTCAGGGCGCCGAGGCAGGCGGCTTTTTCATACGGGCTCCCGGACTGCTGGAACGTTTCTTTCAGCCGGTCGATCAGGTAGAACTTCGATTCCGGTTCATTTTTTACGGAAAGAAACTTGTTGGAGGCCCGGAACAGGGCGATGCGCGTGAGCGCCGGCAAGTTGGGCTGATCGCGGGTAATGCGCCAGTAATAGTCGCCGTCTTTGGGCTGGCCGTTGGCAATAAAAAACTCCGCTGCGGTACGGCTGACATGGGGGTTAGCGTCACTCACAAATGGCATGACCAGCGCCCGGACGGTATCATAGTCGAATTTTTTCAGGGCATTGATAATGTTGCACTTAACCCTCCAGTCCTGCTCGGAATGTATCACTTTCGACAGGATGGCGAATGCTGCGGGGCTGGGCGATTTTCCAAGCGCCTGCGCCAGCGCCATCCGGATATCCGGGCTGTTGCCTGAACGAACGAAAGCAGCAGCCAACTCACGCGCCTGGAGGCTGTCGGGTGTTACGCTTTTGGTGCGTGCCAGGTAATGGGCCGCCATCAGCCGGGCAGGCTCTGGCATGCGCTCGTTCGCCACATAGGATACCATGAGCTGGGTGGCGGCGGGAAGGGTAGAGTCGCGCAGGCCAAACCGGTAGATCGCCCGGCATTGCCCTTCGAGCAACAGCGTGTCGGTTGGTTTATAGGTAGTGACCGAGGCGATGTTTTTGAGGCTTTGCCGGGTGCCGCATTTGCCGATGGCTTCCAGGACAATCGCGTTGAAGCGCTGGTGCTCCGACATCGGGTCGTCGGATGCAAAGGCGGCAATCAGTGGCGGTTCACACTTTGGCAAACCGATCTGGCCAAGAGAAAAGGCGGCGGCAATACGAATATCTTCCAGTGGATCGCGCAGCAGGGAATCCAGCGGGCCGATGGCGCTGGAATCGGGCATGGAAGCAAAGGAAAGGGCTGCCAGATACCGGAGCGTAGGGTTTTTGCTGTTCAGGTACACCAGCAGGCTGTCCAGGTTCCGCGCATCGCGAAAATTGTACAGTTGCTGTACAGCCGGATTTTGAAGGTCCAGGTTTATTCCCGCGTTTTCATGGGCCTTCCCGGCAGGGTCCGGGGGCGTACAGGCGTGGAAGAACAGCAGGGCGGCGACCAATAACAGGCCGCAGGTATGGTACAAGCGAAAAGAAGGTCGCATCTCGATCGAATATTAACTGAAAGGGTTGTGCAAAAGTAGCAAAACCTTCACCAAACACCCTGCATCGGCATTTTAACGGGGCACCGTTTTCAACTGCCGTTCAATTTCACGCATACGGACCTGCCGGATGGAGTCGACCAGCCGGGGCATCAGGGTCTGGCGATCGCGTTTGCAGAGCGAGTCGATCTCCAGCCGCGCCTTTCGTATCTGTGCTACGGATATGGAATCGATGGCCCTGCGGGTACCGGCGTCCAGCGGCTTTTCAGGTCCGCCGCATGAATACAGCAATAAAAAGAACAGGAAGATCAGCAGGCGCATGGTGCTTATCGGATTTTTCCGGTTTGTTTTTCAATATGTTGTTCGCCCCACAACCGAATGGCCGCAATGACCGGCTCCAGGGTATAGCCGCACTCGGTGAGTTTGTATTCCACGGTAGGCGGCACCGTTGCGTATGCCTTGCGATTGACGATGCCGTTTTGTTCCAGGTCTTTCAGTGCAGCAATGAGCATCCGCGGCGTGATACCCCCAACTTCCCGCTCCAGTTCCTTGAACCGAAGGGTGCCTTTTTTGAGCAAACTGTATATAATAGCAAACTTCCATTTGCCTTCAAGCAGGTCGAGCGTCGCCCTGAACGGGCACTCGATTGTCGAAAATGTATTTTTCTTTAATTTTTTTTCTGTCGTAATCATCTGATTATCAGCAAAGGTTACAAAAGTGAAACTGATATACAAAGATGTAACTACTTGCAAAAGTATAGCAATGGGTTGTAATTTTGCAACACGTTAAAACAAAAATCATGGAACGCAAGGATTTTCTCAAAACGGGCCTCTTCGGCGTTGGCATTTTTGCCGCTTCAAAGGCGCTGGGCAACCTGACCCGCAACGGTATCGACGAACTCAGGCCACTCGAAATTCTCGGATTCAATCACCTTCCAAATACGGAGTCAAACATCATGGCAAACACCGTTTTGCACAAAGCCGACACGCGCGGCCATGCCGACCACGGCTGGCTCGACAGTCACCATACCTTTTCTTTTGCCAACTACTACAACCCGGAACGCGTCCATTTCGGCGTGTTGCGGGTGCTCAACGACGATATCGTGGCGCCGGGCCGCGGCTTCGGCACACACCCGCACGACAATATGGAAATCATCTCGATTCCGCTTTCCGGCGATCTGGAACACAACGATTCGATGGGCAACACCGCCGTAATCCGCCAGGGCGACATCCAGGTGATGAGTGCTGGAACGGGCATCAGACACTCTGAATACAACAAAAACAAGGATCAGGACGTGCGTTTTCTCCAGATTTGGGTGTTCCCCAACAAGCGGAATGTAACGCCCCGCTACGACCAGATTACCCTCGACACGGAGAAACTTAAAAACAACCTGTTCCAGTTGCTGTCGCCCAATCCCGACGACGACGGCGTATGGATACACCAGGATGCCTGGTTCCATCTTGGGCACCTCGACAAGGACTTCAAAACGGAATACACCCTCAAAAAAGCTGCCGGCAACGGCGTTTATGCCTTTGTGATCGACGGCGACGTGACGATCAACGGGCAGGCGCTCAACCGCCGCGACGGGCTCGGCATCTGGGATATGGAAAAACTCGATATCCAGGCTGATTCCGATGCGCAATTGCTCCTGATGGAGGTTCCGATGACGCTCTAATCGGGTTTACGAAGGAGATAATGCACTACTTGCTCCTGCAGATGGGCCTCCACAAGGGATAATTCGATATTTCTATCCTGTTTTCCTCGGTGTTCACACCACCGGTCACCGTGATCAGGGTACCGTTGGGGATATCCGCCGTGTATTCTTTCAGCCTGTCGAGTTTGTATTTGGTGCGGGAGGGCACCACTACCGTTGCGCCGTTTTTGAGGAGGGCGCGGACGATACCTTCTCCCACGCCGCCGGCGCCGCCGGCAACCACGGCAATTTTCTGGTCTAAAATCATTATAGGTGTGTTTAGATGCGCCCCTCACCTACCAGTTGCCGCGCCTGCCCTACCCAGTCGTCCTGGTATATCTTTCCCGGGCTGATGCCCAGTTTCTTCGCGGCAGAGATAATAGCATCGTCGTCCCAGTGGCTGATCTGAATAAAAGAATAGATACCCAGTCCGTGTAATTGTTGCTCGGTATGGGTGGTAATGCCTTTGATCGTTTTCAGATCGTCGGGGTTGTCGGGTCCAGGCGCTGAACGGGCCGGGCCGCCTTTGGGGCCGCCGGTTCTTCTCCCGCTGCGGGTCACGGTTTGCAGGCGTTCCATCTCGGCGTGTGCCAGGTCGAGTTGCTGACGCAGGTTGTTGCGCTCGGTCTCCAGTTTGGACGCCGAAAGTTCGACGGCCAGGAGTTTTTGCTGCATAGCCTGAAAATCGCGGTAGAGGGTCTTCCAGGCGCTCAATTCCTGTTGCATACGACCCAGGTCGACGTTCAGTTGGGTATTGCGCGCACGCAAGGTGTTGGTTTGTTCTTCCAGTGCGCGGAAGCGTTCGGCAAAACGCGCGGCATTGGCGTCGGCCTGTTCGATACGGGCGTTGTAGGCTTGTTCGGCATGGTCGAACGCCAGGCGCTCCTGTTCGAGCACCATGAGGCGGTCGCGCAGGTTGTCCAGTTCGAGAGAAGCCTTTTTAAAATCAGCTTCCCGAAGGTCATGCTGGTGTTTGATATGGGTGTACAGGCGGGCTAAAATACTGCGATCGTGTTCGCTGCGATCAAGTGCGCGGCGCACGTCTTTTTCCGAAAAATGGGCCCTGAGCGACCATCCGATGATGGTACCCGCCACCGTAAAAATTGCCCAAACGAGCCAGTAAAAAACCGGGTCCAGCAGTAGCTCGTTCATGAACGGATATTTTTCATTTTGACCAAAGGTAGCAGATAAGCCGCGAAAATTGTGCCTTTTACACGTATTTTGCGTTGTCACACGTTATGCAGGCGATGTCAGCGGTTTATCCTGTTTGATTAAAGATTCAGTTTGCCCCGCACGGTATCTGTACGGACTTGGCGCCACAAATGTCTAAACTTTTTGGTAATCAGTTACTTAGAAACTAAATTGATTCAAATTTCCCTGAACCGATCCATTCAAATGCGCGCAGCAAGGGCCCAGGCAGTGTCCGGGAAAAGTACTTCAAAAACCGGTGTATGCCATAAACATCACGGCAGCCCTTTTTTTCCCGGGAGGCTGTTCCTGTTTGTTTTAATACTGCTTATCTCCACAAAAGTAACATATGCACAAACAGACTCCATCCCGGTCTCCTATGTTTATATCGACTCCATCACCATGGAGGGCAACCGCAAAACCCGCGCCGCACTTATCCTGCGCGAACTGGAATTTGCGCCCGGCGATTCCCTGAAAACCGCCGATCTCGTCGCCGCACTGGAACGCAACGGCCTGCGCCTCATGAACCTCGGCATCTTCAACACGGCGCGCATCAACGTACAACGCTGGGATCTGGCAACCCAACACATCTCCCTCCATATTACCCTGATCGAAACCTGGTTCGTCTATCCGGTGCCGCTGTTCGAGCTCGCCGACCGCAACTTCAATGTGTGGTGGAAAGAGTTCAACCGCTCCCTCAAGCGCGTCAACTACGGTATCGACTGGACCCAACTGAATCTTACCGGCAATGCCGACAACCTGAAGGCCAAAACGCAGTTCGGCTATTCCAACAAATACGAACTCCGCTACAGTCGGTCAAATATAAACCGCGACCAGACCATCGGCATGGATTTCGGGGTGTCGTACAGCCGTTCGCACGAGGTGGCCTACGCAACCGAAGGCAACAAACTCCGCTTTACCGTCAACCCCGATATCTGGCAGATCATCCAGCTGTCGGCCGGCGGCAGCGTATTGTGGCGCCCGAAATTGTTCACCACACACCGCTTTACGGTAGAATATCGCGCATTGTCCGTTGCCGACTCCATTGCCGGCTTTTTAACCCCGATTATTTTCTCAATGGCTCGACCAGACAACGACACCTGAGCCTGTTGTACAACGTGAGTTTCGATTACCGCGACATCCGTCCCTACCCGCTCAGCGGCTGGCTTTTCGTCGCCGAACTCCGCCAGAACGGACTGCTTCCCGGCGATAACCTGCATATTTTCAGGGCTTATGTCGAAATGGCCAGGTATTTCCCCTTTTGGGACAAACGCCTCAGCCTGGAAACCGTTTTCCGGGGACGTACCAGCCTGCCGCGTAGCAAGCCGCCCTACAACAACAACCAGGCCCTGGGCTATGGCGGCAGTTTTGTGCGCGGTTATGAATACTACGTGGCCGACGGGCTCGACTTCGGTCTGCTCAAAACCGCTTTTCACATACAGGCATTCAGCCGGACCTTCAATCTCGGCAAGTTCATGCCTTTGGATGCGTTTCGCAGCTTTCCGCTCAAGGTATACCTCTCCTTTAACAGCGATTTCGGCTACGCCAACGATCCCCACTACGCCAACCTGAACCCCTTGGCCAACCACCTGCTCTGGGGCTATGGCCTCGGCGTGGATATCGTGGCGTATTACGATAAAACCGCGCGCTTCGAATGGAGCTGGAACGATCGGGGGGAAAGCGGTTTTTTTCTGCGCATTAATACGGGGTTCTGACGAATATTTTGTTTTAAACGAATAAAACCCGATTTTTGTAAAAATCTAATTCGCAAGGATGACACTTCAAATTCCTGATACATTTTTTCAAAAAGTCGGCATGACAGAAGGCGAACTGCTCTTGCGAATAGCAGTCATGCTATTCCAGGAAGAAAAACTTACCCTGGCACAAGCCAGCCAGTTTGCGGGTATTCATCAAATGGAATTTCAAAAGGAATTGGCCAGGCGTAAGATTTCTATCCATTACGGAGAAGAATATCTGTTTAATGATTTAGAGACCATTGCAAAAATAAACAGCAAGTGATCGTTGTTTCAGACAATCATCCAGGAACTGGAAGATGTTGCCGGATTCTGGCTGGATGATAAATTCAAGTCGTTCATAAAATCTAAAATTCAGGAATAATTAGGCGCGGCATGATACTTCGCTTTATGTTGCGCCATACCTGGCTCCCCATTTACCGCTTCTGGGCCCTGCGGCATATTCGCCGGACACGAACATTCCGGTACGCGGGCCTGCGTATCGAAATCCCGCAAGGTGTATTTCATCCCGGTGTGTTTTTCAGCACGCCTATTTTTCTGAATTTTTTAGAAAATATTGATTTTCAAGGGAAAAAGGTGCTGGATATAGGCGCCGGCAGCGGCGTGCTGGCCCTGTTTGCCGCGAAAAAAGGCGCGCAAGTAACCGCCGTCGACATTAACCCGCTCGCCGTAGATGCCACGCGCCGAAATGCACGGGAAAACAACCTGGATATTCAGGCGATCGAAAGCGACCTGTTCGACCATGTACCGCCGCAACGCTTCGACCTGGTGCTGATCAACCCGCCGTATTACCCGCAGCAGCCACGGAATAGCGCGGAAAAGGCCTTTTTTGCGGGAGAAGACCTGGAGTATTTCGACCAACTGTTCCGGCAACTGGGCGGCTTCACACATCGAGAATCGACAACCCTGATGATTCTTTCCGAAGATTGTGACCTGGCGCAGATCAAGACAATCGCCATGCGATACGGCTACGGCCTGCCGGTCATTTTTGAACGGAAAAAATGGGGCGAGCGCTTTTTGATCCTGACCGTTCAGCCTACCGTTAAATAGATTGTCCTGAAAAATTAACAGCCGGCTTCTCATCTTTGCCCCCATGCCCGACCGCGACGCTTACATCCGTTTATGCCGGAACGCACCCGACCTGCCGCTGTTTATGCAGCCCTGGTACCTCGACGCCGTGTGTGACAACGGAACCTGGGATGCCGTCGTGCTGGAGCAAGCGGGGCAGGTTGTTGCAGGACTTCCTTATTTCCTGAAAAAAAAATGGCATTGGCAATATGTGGCCATGCCGCAGCTCGCCCGGATGCTGGGGCCCTATCTGTTGCCGGAGTTGCGCACCCCGAAAAAGGAACCGTCCATCCTGGAAGCACTGATCGATCAGTTGCCCGCCGGGCTTGCCGCCTTTGAACAGGATTTTAACTACGGCGCAGTCAACTGGCTTCCTTTCTATTGGCGTGGGTTCCGGCAAACGACCCGGTATTCCTATGTGATTGATCTGAGCGACCTGGATGCCGCGTGGGAAAACCTGGCCCCCGACTACCGCAACCAGAAAATCCCGAAAGCACGGGAAACCCTGGAGGTCCGTACCGGCTTGTCGCTCGAACATTTTCTGGATGTCCACGACCTCAGTTATGAACGCAAGGGACTTGATCCGCCGGTATCTCCCGAATTTATGGCACGCCTCGACGACGCGCTCGCCGCACACGGATGTCGCGAGATTTTTTATGCCGAAGACCGGAACACCGGAGATATCCATTCGGTGGCTTACCTCGCCTGGGATGCACAATCGGCCTGGTACCTGCTGGCCGGCGACGACCCGGCACTGCGCCAATCCGGCGCCGGTATCCTGATCGCCTGGGAGGCCATCCGCTACGCGCATGAGGTGCTCAAAGTGCCTTATTTTGATTTCGCCGGCAGCATGATCCGACCCATCGAACGCGTGCGGCGGCAGTTCGGCGCGGTGCAAAAGCCCTATTTCCGGGTGCAGAAAGAATGGTCGGTATGGTGGAAAATCGGAAAAGCGATGCTGCGCTAAATTCTTTCTTTCCCCATTTATGTATTTCCCTTCTCGCAAACATCCGTTTGCCTGTACACCTTTTTTCCAGACCAAAACCTTCCTTTTTATGCAATTATCCTTCCTTATCAGCACCATGTGGCTGACCATCACTGCCTTATTTCTTCCGGCTGAGAAACCTGTTCTGAGCGGAAAAATAACCGACGACGCCGGCCGCCCGGTGGCAAATGCCGATATCCTGATCATGAAAAAAGGCCGGGAATTGGTAGCCGGTATTACCTCGGGCGCGGATGGCGCTTACCGCCAACAGGTGGAGCCGGGTATGTACGAAGTAGAATGTATCGCAACCGGCTTTGTCACCCTGCGTTATGTGGATGTGCCCGTCCGGGAGAATACAGAAAATGTGCTCGATTTTTTCCTGCGAAAGGATGATGGACTGGAAGAAACTGTTGTTCAGCGATACGGTACCATACCCTTGACCAGGAGGGGATATACAAAACCCGGCGCGTTGACTTCCGATGAATTGCGGTCGGCAGCGCCTGCCGAACCGTCAAAATACAGTAAAGAAGACGCCACGATAGCACGTATGGAACGCGGTTCCGTAAAACCCGCGGCAGCTAAGCCACGGGAAAAGCCTGCCGCCGTCGCCAAACTGGCCCCTTCTTTCGACAAAAAGATGATCGAGGGCGAACGAAAAGACGCCGCCGCCGTTGTCACTCCCGAAACCTACGAAGCGGTCGTGATGAGCGCCACTGATGAAAAGGTGGTGCCGCCGCCGGGCGGGGCTGCGCAACCCACTCCGCGAGCGGGGCTGCTTACTGCAGGCGAATGGAGCGACCTGCACAACTGGAACCGTCATTGGGCCGATCTGCTGGCCGACGGCGAGATAAACGCCTATCAAAACATGTACGGTTTTTTCCCAAAACAACGCTTCACGGTACTGTTGACAACCGGGCAGGATTTTCCCCTGGCAGATGTCGCCGTGACCCTCAGAGGCGCCGGCGAAATCATTTGGGAAGCCCGAACGGACAACACCGGAAAGGCCGAGTTGTGGGCCGGACTGTTTGATAAAAAAGAATTTACCGCTCTGGAAGCCGAGGCTCTGGTTGAGGGCAAAAACACGAACTGGGTCAACTCAAACCCGCCAAAGACGGCATCAACCGGTTCCGGATCGAAGCGGCGTGCAAGGCGCCGAAAAACGTCGATATCGTATGGGCCGTTGACGCCACCGGCAGCATGGGCGACGAGATCGAATACCTGAAAACAGAACTGCTCGACGTGATCGGTCGCGCCAAAGGGCGCAACCCCGGTCTGTCATTTCGAATGGGTACCGTGTTTTATCGCGATGTAAGCGATGCCTACATTACGGCAAGCAGCGGCCTGTCGGGGAATATTGCCAAAACGGTGGATTTCATCAAAAAACAGTCGGCCGACGGCGGCGGCGACTACCCTGAAGCGGTACACAGCGCCCTTGAAGAGGCCATTCACCTCCAGGACTGGAGTGAAGAAGCCATCGCGCGCATTTGCTTCCTTGTGCTCGACGCGAGCCCGCACCAGTCGCCCGAGATCAACGCAAGTCTGCAAAAAAGCATTCGGGAGGCCGCAAAACGCGGCATCCGCATCGTGCCGGTGACGGCCAGCGGTATCCAGAAAGACACCGAATTCCTGATGAAGTTTTTCGGCCTGGCCACCAACGGCACCTATGTATTCCTCACCGACCACTCCGGCATCGGCGGCAAACACCTGGAACCAACAACCGACGAGTATAAAGTAGAGCCGCTCAACGAACTGCTTGTGCGCCTCATTGCCGAATATACCAGCAGCAGCACCTGCGAAGGAAAATCGGCGATCCGCTTTGAAGACGACCCGCAGCAACAGCAACCGCAACCATGGCAGGCCCTGTATTATCCCAACCCCGCCAGCACGCAGTTTATCCTCGAATTGCCGTTCGATGTACAATCGGTGACTATCTATGACTCGGAGGGCAAGGCAGTGCGCAAACTGGAAAAACCGGTGGCCGGGCAAAACACCGTGATCGTCAGCGACCTTTCAGCAGGTTTTTATACCATCCGGATATTGAAAGACGGGCGGATGCAGAGCGGCAAACTGATGGTGGTGCGGGCCTGAGGTTTAAACACGCTCCAGGAGCCGCCCGGCCTGTTCCAGCAAATCCTCCGTCTTGGCAAAACAAAAGCGCACCACCTTGTCGTCCCTTCCGTCAGAATGGAAGGACGAAACGGGAATGGCCGCCACGCCGAATTCGGTGGTGAGGCGTTTGCAAAAATCGAGATCAGGCTCGTTGCTGATACCGGAATAATCGAACAACTGGAAATACGTGCCTTTGCAGGGCAGCGGCCTGAAACGCGTGCCCGACATGGCATTGAGGAAGAAATCGCGTTTCTGCTGGTAAAAATCCGGCAAGCCGAGATATTCCGCCGGATCGGCCATGAAGTCGGCAAAGGCTGCCTGCATCGGGTGGTTGGCAGAGAACACGTTGAACTGGTGAACTTTCCTGAATTCGCGCGTCAGTTCGGGCGGCGCTACACAATACCCCGTTTTCCAGCCGGTGTTGTGGTACGTTTTTCCGAAGGAATATACCGCCAGCGATCGCGCATAAAGTTCCGGATAACGCAACACCGATGCATGGGGCTCGCCGTCGAAGATCAGGTGTTCGTACACCTCGTCGCTCATCAGCAATATGTCGGTACCGCGCAGCATGGCATCGATGGCGTGCATATCCGCATCGTTCAGGATAGTACCCGTCGGGTTTTGCGGGGTGTTGATACACAGCATCCGGGTTCGGGGGGTGATGAGGCGGCGCACGGCATTCCAGTCCACAGTATAATCCGGAGCCGACAGCGTATGCACCACGGGTACTCCGCCGACCGTCTCCACCGATGGCCGGTAGGAGTCGTAGCAGGGTTCGAGCAGGATCACCTCGTCGCCCGGCCGCACGAAAGCGGCAATGGCGCAGAATATAGCCTGGGTGCCGCCGGCAGTCACTGTGATCTCGGTGTCGGGATCGACCCGAACGGCGTACATCCGCGCGATCTTCTCCGCAATGCGTTCGCGCAACTGCAACACACCCGGCATGGGGGAATACTGGTTGTCGCCGCGTGCCATGTGCTCCGTCACAAGACCTTGCAACCGTTCGGAAGGATTGAAATTGGGGAAACCCTGGGATAGGTTGATGGCGCCAACCTGGTTGGCCAGGCCGGACATGACGGTGAAGATGGTAGTGCCCACGTTGGGCAGCTTCGACTGGATTTGCATGGCTGGGCAGAATTGTGAACAGGAGTTCAAGGGGCAATATTCCGGTATTTTGCGGAAATCTGCTCAACCGTATTTTGAATATATCCCGTCAATTATTTGAGCCAGTTTGCGGTCCTTATCGGTCACAATATTGCCGGCATCGTGGGTAGTGAGTTGAATTTCAACGGTGTTCCACACATTGCTCCAGGAGGGATGGTGGTTTCGTTTTTCGGCGTGTAACGCCACTTCGGTCATAAATGCGAATGCCTCGGCAAAGTCTTTAAATTTAAAGGTAGCCTGGAGGCGATTTTTTTCTTCGTGCCACATGGGTAAGTGATAAGTGATAAGTGATAAGTGATAAGTGATAAGTGATAAGTGATAAGTGATAAGTGGTTGGTGGTGTAATGGCAAGGTGGGGGTAATGTTCCGGATTTTAGAAAAAAACTCGATTAAGGCCAACTTTTTCAGGCTGCGGCGTGTCTTCCATCTTAACCAAACATATTTACCATGAAAAATATTTATTTGCTGTTTGTGTGCCTGTTCTTTTTTCAAAGTGGTAGCCTTTTTGCCCAGAACTGGTTTGAAAATAATCCCGAATGGGTCAATTATTTCACTTTTGGTTTTGCCGGCAGTGGGTATGAATATGTCTCCATGGAAGGTGATACCGTGTTGGGGGGCCATCCCGCCATTGTAATGAAACGTTTCAGGGACATGAATTCTGTGCCCGACAACACCGATTTGCGGATTGTTCGCCAAAGCGGTGATACCATTTTTTGCTGGAACGACCTCACCAGTCAGTACAACCTGACATACAACTTCGATCTTGAAGTTGGCGACTCGGTCGCCATACCCGAGTACTGGAGCGGCAACAGCGTATTTAGCTACGTTGTCGAAAGCAACGGCGTTATGTCCATCAATGGCCAGTCGCTGCGTGTCCAGACGGTCAGAACAAGTTCCTTGTTCGGGGTTGGGAAATGCAGTGCCCTGATCGTTGAAAAAATCGGTATGATCAACGGCCAGTGCGTAGACCTTGCCAACAATATAACTTACCCGGAAGGACACCACTTTTTTCTGGATGAGGTCAATTCAGGGGCGGCAGACGGCCCTGAATGGTTTTTGTGCCGTTATGAAAACGACTTGTTCGAATACAAGTCCACTGGCTCAAATTGCGATGCCCTGACCGGTGCGGAAGAGGCTGCAACGGAGGAGATTGCTTCCTTTTTACCCAACCCGTTCAGCGACCAGGTATCCTTTTCAGTCCCGACAGAAAAGGCCATTGCATCGGTGCGCTTCCTCGACGCGACCGGCCGTCCGGCACTGGTACTGACGGCCCCTGTATCGGGGACCGTCAGTACCAGTCGCCTGCCTGCCGGCGCCTATTTCATCGAAATCATTTCGACGGACCACAAGCGGTCATTTTTACGCGCAGTAAAGCAGTAGGCGGCCAGGCGGTATGCCGAATATGCCCTTTAAGTTGTTGCCGGCTCTTGCTCCTGCCGGAAAAAGACTGCAAAACCGGCCAGTACGGCAAACGCGATGCCCGCAGGCACCAGCCACACCTGCTGCCAGTTGTGGCCATCAGTTATGGCATATTTGTCTACAACCAGTCCGCTGATATACGAGCCGATAAACATGCCCACACCATAAGTGGCCAGCGTGATCAGGCCCTGGGCTGCGCTTTTAAAACGGGCGCCCGCCTTTTGGTCGGTGTATATCTGGCCGGTGACAAAGAAGAAATCGTAACAGATGCCGTGCAAGAGGATACCCGTCACCAGCATCCAGTAGTTGGCGCCGGTATCGCCGAAAGCGAACATCAGGTAGCGCAGCACCCAGGCAGCCATGCCGATGAGCAACATTTTTTTCACACCCCAACGCGCCAGCAGCCAGGGCAGTACCAGCATGAACAATACTTCGCTCATCTGGCCCATGCTCATTTTACCGGCGGCGCCGCTCACACCCGCTTCATTCAGAAACTGGTTGGTAAAGTTGTAGTAAAAGGCCAGGGGCACGCATACCATCACCGAGCCGAGGAAAAAGATCAGGAAAGAGCGGTTTTTCAGCAGCCCAAGTGCATCGAGCCCCAGCAGGTCGGCGATCTTGATGTTTGCGTCTTTGGCTTTGGGAGGAGGCGTATCGGGCAGGAAAAAACTGAAAACGCCCAGTATGGCCGAAGCCGCAGCCGCCATCATAAAGGTATTGCTCAGCGAATTGCTGGTCTCCCAGGCCATAAACCCGATCAGCAGACCGGCAACGATCCAGCCGATGGTACCCAATACCCGGACTTTGGGAAATTCCGTGGAGGGATCAGCCATCTGGCGAAACGAAACGGCGTTGACCAACGCCAGTGTGGGCATGTACAACACCATATATATAAGGATGATGGGGTAAAACCCGCCAAAGTCGGGCTGCCGGGCCGCATACCAGAGCGCTGCAGCGCCCAGCAGGTGCAAAACACCCAGAATACGCTGGGCCGAAAAAAAACGGTCGGCGATGAGCCCGATAATAAATGGTGCAATAATAGCCCCGATGCTTTGCGTCTGATAGGCCAGCCCGGTCTGCACACCCGTGGCACTTAGATTCTTGCTGAGATAAGTGCCCATGGTGACGAACCACGCTCCCCAGATGAAAAACTCCAGGAACATCATCAGAGAAAGTTGCAGGCGAATGTTTGAGTTCATGATATGTTGTTTTCGTATTGAATTGATGAACGGCCAAATGTAGAAAAGGTACCGTCACCAGCATATAGTTTTCTGCAGATTTCGCCGGATGAAAGCAGATATTTTGAACCGCCGAGAAAAGACGCCGAGAAAATTTGCAGCGCGGCAAGTTGAAAAAAGGAAGACGTTTTGTTTAATTTTTACATTTCTTTTATTTAAAAAGGTTAAACAATATATGCTTCGGCGCGTTATAAACCCCATTAATACAAACACTACTCAAATTACACAACAACATTCAAAGACATGAAGAATCTACTTTTTAGCCTTTCCATCATCCTGGTATCTGCGCTCGCGTTTACGGCATGTAAAGACACTGACAATGGCGCACCGAAGAACATCGTCGAACTGGCACAAAGCAATGCGGAACTCAGCACCCTGGTTGCAGCCGTTGGGCGCGCAGGTCTCGTCGATGCGCTGAGCGGCGACGACAAACTCACAGTGTTTGCCCCCACGAATCAAGCCTTCAGCGATCTGCTTACCTCGCTTGGCCTGACCAAACTGGAAGATGTGCCCGTTGATGTACTGAAAAACATCCTGCTCAACCACGTGGTCAGTGGCGAAGTAAAATCGAACGCCCTGAGTACCGGCTATGTAAAAACCCTGCTTCCTTTCGGCAGCACCACCAGCTACCTCAGCCTGTTTGTTGACCTTTCCAGCGGCGTGAAGGTGGGCGGCTCGACCGTCACCACTGCCGACGTACAGGCTTCCAACGGTGTGGTACACATCATCAACAAGGTAATCGTACCGCCTACGGTAGTCGACCAGGCGCTCAACAACCCCAATTTCAGCATCCTGGTAGCGGCTCTGACCCGCTCCGACCTCGGCGTTGATTATGTGGGCCTCCTTTCCGGCGACGGTCCGTTCACGGTATTTGCACCAACCAATGATGCATTTGCAGCGCTGCTGACCGAGTTGAACGCCACCAGTCTCGACGACATCCCTGCAGCAACGCTCAACGCCGTACTGCAATACCATGTGGTCGACGGCGCAAACGTGCTTTCCACCCAACTCAGCGACGAGCAGGTGGTGACAACCTTCCAGGGTGGCACGTTCAAAATCGACCTGACGGGCGGCGTTAAGATCGTTGATGCGCAAAACCGCACGTCCAACATCATTGCAACAGACGTACAAGGCTCCAACGGTGTCGTACATGCTATCGATAAAGTAATCCTTCCCTGATTTTAATACCCTCCCAAAACAGAACAAACACTGAAAAATGGACAGGCCGCCCGCATAAGTGCGTGGCGGCTTTTCTATTTGATGCCGGGTTGCGCTGTCGTGGGCCCAACGCCTTACTTTTGCTGTTTTCTATGAACGACAAACTCCGCGCATACCTCTACCTGCACTTTTGCGTCTTTATCTGGGGATTTACAGCCATTTTAGGCAAACTGATCTCCCTGGAGGCGCTTCCGCTGGTATGGTGGCGGGTGCTCCTCTGCAGTGTCACCCTGTACCTGGTGCTGCCCGCCAGCCGCCTGTTCGGCGTGGAGCGCCGCACTTTCAGGCGCCTCGTTGTCATCGGCGTACTGATTGGAATACACTGGCTCTGCTTCTATGGCGCGATAAAACTCTCGAATGCTTCCATTGCCGTGGCGTCGATGGCTACCACGTCGTTTTTTTCGGCCCTGACCGAACCGCTGCTGCTGCACAGAAGGGTCAAATGGTACGAGCTCGCCCTGGGCATCCTGATCCTGCCCGGCATGGCGCTGGTCGTGGGCAATATCAACTGGGACATGCGTATGGGTTTTGCCGTGGGCATAGTCGGCGCCCTGCTGGCGGCGGTTTTTACCGCCCTGAACAAAAAAGTGATCGAGGATCATCCGCCACACCCGCTCACGATGAGTTTTGTGGAATTATCGGCCGCATTGGCTGTCACTTCCCTGCTGCTGCCCTTTGCCCTCTGGAATGATCCGCAACTGGAGGTAATGCCCGATGCGTGGGACTTGCTGTGGCTTGGCATTCTGGCCTGGGTATGCACATTGTGGCCGCATTACTTAACTTTGCTTGCCATGCGCCATATTTCGGCTTTCGCCACCAACCTGACGATCAACCTTGAACCTGTTTATGGCGTTGTACTGGCAGCGCTGTTGTTTCGGGAAGACCAGGACCTGAATCCCGGCTTTTACCTGGGCGTACTGATCATCATCGCCGCCGTTTTCGGGCACCCGCTGCTCAAACATATTTTTGGGAAAAACGAACCTGCCGGCAATCCGGCGCCCTGAGCTATGCTGCTGAAATGGATTTTTACAATACTGGCCATTTTGTGGGTTTACCAGGCCATTCGCCCCTTGCTTGCTGTAAACCCCAAGCCGCCAAACTACCGTCCGCCCGGCCCGCCGCCGCCCGGCCCGGAACCCCAATCCACACCCAAAAACCGCCTGGACGACGAAGGCGAGTATATTGATTATGAGGAAATTAAATAATCCTGACCATAACGGAGGCAAAGATAAGCGTGTCGGAATGTTTACTTTTGCCCCCAGACTATTCCTGTTATGTTGATCCAGGGTGTTTTACTGGGCATTTCGCTGAGTTTCATGGTTGGACCGCTGCTATTTGCCATCGTGCAGGCGGGTATCGAGCGCGGATTTCGGGCGGGATTGGCTGTTGCAGGAGGTATTTGGATCAGCGATGTGTTGTACGTGCTGGCCGTATTTTATGCTATGGATACGCTTGTCACCGTTACCGCAATTCCCAATTTCAAACTTTGGGCGGGGTTGAGCGGCGGCATGCTGTTGGTGGCATTCGGGATGGGGAGTTTGTTTTTTTCCAGAACTCCGATGAGTGGCAACCAAACCGAGCATATTTCAACATTAGATGAACCGATTGAGGGTGGCGCAGTTCGGCATAGAAGAACCTATGTCGCTTACCTTTTGCGCGGTTTTTTGTTGAATACCGTAAACCCCTTTACCGTATTCTTCTGGCTCGGCATAGCAGGCGGGGTGCTTGCTCCGAACGGCTGGAGCGACAGGCAGGTGATGATATTTTTCAGCGGCATGCTCGGCACGCTTGTAGTGACCGATACACTGAAGGCCTACGCCGCCAAACGCGTCCGGCGCTTCCTCACCCCGGAGCATACGCTTTGGGTGCAACGCGGCATTGGGCTTCTTTTGGTGTTGTTTGGCGCAGTGTTGGTGTTCAGGGTGTTGTAAAAACAGCGAAATATCACATTTGAACGTCATTTTTAAGCAAACCATTAAAAATCACCCTTCCGCAAAATCTAAAGTTCGGATTTTTGTGGTTCGACTAATTCAAATTTACACATGGCCTTCCCGCCTACCCGGATGATCAGAAGGTTATAAAACAATTACCATGCGCCAATTTTGCACTGTGCTTCTCTTTTTCGGGCTGCTCGCCAATATTGCAGCCCAAAATAATGTCCCTAACTTTTGGATGCCTGTTGCTCCGGAATCCGTCATCCTCCCGGCTACGGCCGAGCGACGGATTCAGCCCCTGGTGAGCAAAACCTTTCAATTGGATTTCGATGCGCTGAAAAACACCCTGAAATCCGCACCGATGGAATTCACGGGTAAAGAGGGGCTGCTGCTGACCCTGCCCCAGGCAGATGGCTCCCTGCGCAGCTTCAAGGTCTGGGAATCGCCCATCATGGCGCCCGAACTGGCTGCCAAATTCCCGGCCCTGCGCAACTACGCCGGCTGCGCCGCCGACGGCTCGGGCATGATCGTTCGCCTCGGCGTCGGTTACTCCGGTTTTCACGCCTTTTTTTCCGACGCAGGCGGCGCCATTCAATCGGTGCGTCCGTTTGCCGACGGGCAGGTGTCGTATTACATGGCATACCGCCTGAAAGACCTGCCCAATGATTTGCCGGGCGGCGGCCTTTTCTGCGGCGTGGAAGATGCCGGTAGCACTCCCGATGTGGACAGCCATTTTTCCGGCAACAGTGTTTCCGACCGCGGCGCCGCCCTCGTTTCGCTGAAAAAATACCGTCTGGCCATCGCGTCCAAAGGTGAATACACCGAGTTCTTCGGCGGTACTTTGCAGGGAGCACTCGATGCGATCAACGTGGCGCTGGACTTTATTTCCATGATCATGGAGCGCGACTTCAGCATTCGCCATGAGCTGATAGCCAACAACAACCTGATCGTTTTCCTCGACAAAGACACCGACCCCTATACAGGCGACCTGGCATCCGGCTGGATGGCTCAGAACCCCGGTGCGATCAATCCGATCATCGGATCGACCAGTTACGACCAAGGGCACGTGTTTGCGCGCTACGTCACCGGTACCCAGGTAGGTATCGTGAGCGGCCGGACCTGTAATATCCTGGACAAGGCCCGGGGCGCATCCTCAGCCCAAAACCCGGCCACAGAATACTTCTACCTCGTGGCTGCACACGAAATGTGCCACCAGCTCGACGGCAGCCATACCTGGAGCAACTGCCCGCCCAACGACGACCAGCTTGCTCCATCGGCCGCCTTTGAGCCCGGCAGCGGCAGCACGATCATGTCGTACGCAGGCTCCTGCTCCGGCGGCAATAACGTACAGAGCGACAACGACGCTTACTACCACCTGGCCAGCATCATCGAAGTGCGGAATTTTGTGGCCTCGGGCGGAGGCAGCCAGTGCGGCACCACGATGCAGACCACCAATAACGCTCCGGATGCTGTTATTTCTATCCCCAACAACCTGTCGATCCCGGTCAATACCCCCTTCCAACTGACGGGTTCGGGCATTGACGATGACGACGACGCGCTGACCTACTGCTGGGAACAATATAACCTCGGCCCTGTATCGCAACTCGGCGAGCCCACCAGTACCGCCCCGCGTTTCCGCTCCTTCCCGCCGACGACCGACCCGACCCGCCTGTTCCCGCGCCTGCCCATCATTCTGGCCAACGGCAGCAGCATCAGTGAAGTGTTGCCCGATACCACGCTGACAATGAAATTCCGCCTTACCGTGCGCGACAACCATCCCGGCGGCGGTGGTCAGGACTGGGCCGAGATCAGCCTCAAATCAGTGTATACAGCCGGGCCGTTTCGGGTAACTTACCCCAACTCCGGCTCCGTCACCTGGTTTACAGGAGAATATCAAACCGTTACCTGGGATGTAGCCAATACCGACGTGTCGCCGGTCAACTGCCGCGCCGTCAATATCCTGCTCAGCACCAACGGCGGCAATACCTTCAATGTCACACTGGCTTCCGGCGTGCCCAATATCGGCCGTGCCTGTATCCGGGTACCCGACATGGTATCGTCGTCCGTACGGATCAAAATTGAGGCAGCCGACAACGTGTTCTTCGATTTTTCCAACGCCAATTTCAAAATACAACAGCCCACTACTGCGGCCTTCTCCGCCTGCCCTTCGACTCTGAAGGACAACGCCTGCATCCCGGGCAACTACACCCTCGACATCGGCACGGATGGCGCGGCGGGCTTCACCGACCCGATTATGCTCTCCGTCAGCGGGCTTCCGCAGGGCGCTACGGCATCCTTTAGTCCCAACCCGGTAACACCGGGCGTCACCTCTGTCCTGACGATTGTTTTCCCCGACAATACCCCGGAAACTACGTTCGACCTGACGGTTGACGCCACGGCCGGAAGCAACACCAAATCGTCGGTGGTAACGATCGACGTTTATAAAAACGACAATTCCGCCCTGGCACTCGAAACGCCTGCCAACGGCGCACAGGGTGTCGATGTAGGCCCTACGCTATTCTGGACGGCTGCTCTCGACGCCGACAAGTATGAAATACAGGTGGCCAGCAACCCCTCCTTCGATGCGGGCACTATCCTGGCCAGCAGCAGCAGCATTACGGCCGACTCGTTCAAAGTATCTTCGCTGAGCGAAGGCCAGGTATGCTACTGGCGCGTGCGCGCCATACACAACAATTGCGGCGCCGGCGACTGGACCCAAACGTTTGTGTTTGTTACGCGCAAGCAGAGCTGCACGTCGTTTGCAGCCACCGACTTGCCCAAAATCATTTCATCCAGCGGTACGCCAACGATAGAATCCAAGATCACCCTTTCCACCGCAGGCACAGTCGGCAGTGTGAACGTGAAAAAAATCCAGGGCAACCACCAGTTTTTCAAAGACCTGGAGGCGCACCTCATCAGCCCCTCTGGTACTGATGTGTTGTTGTTCAAAGACAAATGCGCCAGCTATAGCGGCAATTTCAATATCGGCTTCAACGACAGCGGTAGCAATACCTTCCCCTGTCCGCCCAACAACGGCAATTCTTATGCACCGGCACAATCCCTGAGCGCTATCAGCGGGCAGCCTGCTGCCGGCGACTGGATCCTGCGCATCAAAGACAACGTCATCAGTTCCGGCGGTCAGTTTGCGGCATTCGAACTCGAATTGTGCTCGACGGTTGCCCTGAATGCGCCTTTCCTGGTGAACAACAACCAGCTGCAACTGCCTGCCGGCGCCAACGCTCAAATCGGCACCAGTCTGCTCAAAGTAGATGATCCGGACAACACCGCTTCGGAACTCACCTTTACCCTCGTAACGGTGCCCAAAAACGGCGACCTGCGGAGGTCGGGTATTCCGTTTACCGTCGGCGGACAGTTTACACAAGCCGAGATCGACAACGGCGATATCCGCTACTACGACTATGCCCTGAACGCAGGCGCCGACAACTTCGACTTTGTCGCCACCGACGGCGACGGCGGCCTGGTAAGCGGCACCTTTACGATCCAGCCCTCAACAGTCGGCACTAAAGAACCGGCAGGCAACATCGCCTTCGAACTGGCGCCCAACCCGGCCAGTGAATCGCTGCGCCTGTTCGTTTCGGAGGCGCTGAACTTCGACAGCCGCGTCACCTTGTTTAATGCCGCAGGCCAATTGCTGCGCAGCTGGACACTGCCCTCGGGCTCAACGGTTCTGCAACTCAACGTGGCTACGCTGCCCGTCGGCGTCTATGCCGTAGCCGTCGAGAACGACAAAGGCCGCGGCGTGAAAAAGATTGTTATTCAGCGTTGATCGTTATTGATCGTTCATCGTCATCTCGTCTTTCGTCATTGATCGTCATTTTATGGCTGTTTTTATTGCAAGCCGCAATCTCTCCACCGGGCATTTCTTTTCGTCCCTGGATAAATTGCAACATGACAATCAATGACGAATGACGAAATGACGCATTTACCCATAAGAGATTTTCCATGAAAAAATTTACCCTCGTGCCGTTGGCGATGTGTGTGTTCGCTGCCGTGCTTTCCGCCCAGACCCCCAACTTTTTCCAGGCTATTCCAGAAGGAAATGTCGAATTGCGCGGCGACGTGATGAAGCGCGACCTGTTCCCTTCCAGGTATCAGACCTACCGCCTTGATTACCAGGCGATAGTATCTGCGCTGATGGTAGCGCCAATGGAGTTTACGGCAGAAGCCCGTATGAACAAATGCCAGATTGCGATACCGCTCGCCGACGGTTCGATGGAGACGTTTTCAGTATATAAAACGGCTATGATGGAGCCTGAACTGGCGGCGCTGTACCCGGAAATAGGCACCTACGCGGGCCGTTCGATGCGCGACGCCACCATCACGGTGCGAATCATGCACTCGGGCCGCGGCTTCCGGGCCATGGTGATGAAGCCGGACCTGGGCGTGGACTATGTAAAGCCCTACGCTTACGGACAGGATGAGTTCTACATCGCCTACGACCGGGCCGACATGCCTGCCGACAACCGCCAGAAGACCGCAGATGGCTGGGCCAAGGACGGTACCGTCGCGCAGATGAAAAACGAAGAGATGTACGCCCCACCGGCAGAAGAACGCGGAACGCTCATCAATCCCATAAACCTGAAAGTTTTCCGCTTTATCGCCGCCTGTACGGGCGAGTTTGCGCAGGACCACGGCGGTACCAAACCGCTGGCCTTAGCTGCGGTAATGGACTATACCGATCAAATAAGCGCTGTCATGGAACGCGACCTGGATTTGCGGTTGCAGCTGGCCACAGCCACCCAAAACGTTATATTTCTCGATCCAACCAATGACCCGTATTCCGGAATAAGTGTACTCAACTGGGTGTCTCAGAATCCTGGAATTTTAAACTTTTACTGCAATCCAAACTCACACGACATCGGCCATGTATATTCCCGCTACATGGGCGGCCCGGGTGGTGTATCCAACGGCTTGGGTATCGTTTGCGGCAATGGCAAAGCGGGCGGATGTTCCGCAGGCAATGGAAATGGCGACTATGGCGACGATTTTGTCGGAATTATCGGTCAGGAAGTTGGTCACCAGCTCAACAGCGGCCACTCCTGGAACAGCTGTTCCGGTGGCACCGGCAGAAATGGCCAGTCTGCCTTTGAGCCGGGCAGTGGCAGCACTATCATGTCGTATGCAGGTGGTTGTAATTCGGATAATGTTCAGTCGTATTCAGACCTTTATTACCATTCCGGTTCCGCCGAGGAGATCATTAAATTTTATACAACAGGCACTGGTACGACCTGTGGGTCAACAACTCCGACCGATAACAACCCTCCGGTTGTGACACTCCCTTACCAGGACAACTTCTTCATTCCGATCCAGACCCCCTTTGAACTGAATGGCAGCGCCACCGACCCCGACGGCGACCCATTGGCGTACGTATGGGAAGGCATTGACGCCGGCCCTGAAACGCCTCTGGGTACACAGATTTCCAGTTCTGCCATCTTTCGTACCTACCCGTCCGGAACGGCTACCAATCGCTATTTTCCACGGCTATCTACTATCTTATCCAATACGACCTATAATGCGGAGATTTTACCGGAGTACACCCGGGATGTGACGCTGCGCCTGGTGGCACGCGACAACAAACCCAACGGCGGCGGAATCGGCTGGGCCGACGTGGCCTTCAAAGCCTGGGGGGATGCAGGGCCGTTCCTGGTAGCCTTTCCCAATGCCAACACCGATGTATTGCATATCGGTGAATACGAAGAGATCGTGTGGGACGTGGCCAATACAAATATTGCACCGGTCAATTGTCAGAAAGTCAATATCCGGCTCAGCATCGATGGCGGGCAAACCTACCCGATTACGCTGGCCTCCGGCGTGGCCAACGACGGCAGCCACTACGTGCTCGTGCCCAACAACCCGACTTCGTCGGCGCGGGTACGAGTCGATGCTTCGGACAATGTATTTTTCGACATTTCCAACGCCAACTTCAAAATACAGCAACCTACGGCGCCGTCGCTGACGCTGGGCCTGTCTGCCGATGCCGCTACCATTTGTCTGCCGGGCAATTTTGAATCGCAGGTACAAACGGCAGGCGCCCTGGGCTTCAACAGTCCTGTGACGCTTGCCCTGAGCGGCACCCTGCCGCCCGGCGCTGTGGCTACCCTGAGCGCTACCACCGTTAATCCCGGCGAAAGCAGCACGCTCAGCGTCGATCTGAGCGGCGTTACCCTGGAGGGTATTTATACGTTCAACCTGGAAGCCACGGCAGCAGGCAGCCCGACACTGGTGAGGCCCATCACGATTCAGTTGTTTACAAATGATTTTTCCGGGTTTACCCTCGACCAGCCAATCGACGGTTCCACGAGCCTGGATCTTACGCAAACGCTGCGCTGGACCACCGTTCCGGACGGGCTGACGTACGATGTGCAGTTTTCCAAAAGCCCGTCGTTTTCCAGTATTCTCGCTTCCAAAACGGATGTAGCAATCGACTCTATGAAAGTCCCGTTCCTGCTGGAAAAAGGCACAGCCTATTACTGGCGCGTTCGTACCCGCAACGAGTGCGGCATCCACGAATGGTCGGAACCTTCCTTTTTTTCAACCTATTATGAAAAATGCCAGGTCTTTACGTCAAATGACCTGCCGAAAAACCTCACTTCCAACGGCACCCCAACGATCGAGTCCAAAATAACCGTAAACGCGGGTGGCGTGGTCAGTGATTTCACCATCAAACAGATCAAGGGCTATCACAGCTTTTTCAAAGACCTTACGGCCACGCTTATCAGTCCCCAGGGCACCGAAGTCGTCCTGTTCGACGAAAATTGTGGCAACTACAACGGTTTTTTCAATTTCGGACTGTCTGACGACGCACCCGGAGCCTTCCCGTGCCCGCCAGCCAACAACGGCCAGATATACCGCGCCGAGAACCCGATCGACGTGTTTATCGGTCAGGACAACACAGGCCCCTGGACCCTCCGGATCAAAGACAACGTACTCGGGTCGGGCGGCTCGCTCGAAATCTTTAAACTGGAATTCTGCGGCTCCGTGGTGGTCGAACCGCCCTTCCTCGTGAACAATAACCCGCTCATGATCCCGACGGGCGCCAACCAGATAATCACCCCAGACCTGCTGCTTTGTGAAGATCCAAACAATACCCACGACCAACTCGTCTATACACTGCTCACTGTTCCGGTAAACGGGTTGCTGGATCACGCCGGCTTCGGTACCCTGCATCCTGGCGATAATTTTACCCAGGCCGAACTCGACGCAGGCGCGATTCGCTTTTTTGATTACGGCAACAGCGCCGCGCCGGATGGTTTCCGCTTCACCGTTACAGACGGAGAAGGCGGTTTCCTCGGCACACCCAAATTTATCATTTTGCCGCTGGGCGTCGGCACCGACGAGCCGGCATCAGATAAGTCGCTGCAATTCAACCTTTTCCCCAATCCGGCCACAGATGCCGTATGGATCACGCTCGATCAGCCGTCCGGAAGCCGGACTTTGATCAGCCTGTATTCCTCAACAGGTCAGTTGATCCGTACCGACATTTTGGCTGCCGGCACAACCGGTATCCAACTGGATATGGGAAGCTTGCCCAAGGGCATGTATGCCGTGCGTATGGAAAACGAAACGGGCACAGGTGCGAAGAAATTGATACTACGTTAGAAAGGGGTTACGGGTTGACTGGTTGCGGGTAGAGGGGTTGCGGGACAACCGTTTGTTCCCTATTGAAGAATTCAAGAAAAAACGAACAACCTGCAACCCGAAACCAGTCAACCCGAAACCCCTTTAAAGTTTAAAGTTCGCCTGCAAGAAAGCGCAACTGAATTTCCGTAGCCTTGAGGTTGTACTGGACCAGGTTGCGCCGCGCCAGTGCCTGTTCGAGGCTGTTTTGGGCGGTTTGTACTTCAAGGGCATTGGTTTGCCCCAGCCGGAAACGCTCCGTGCTGACGTTGAGGTTTTCGCGGGCATTTTTCACATTTTCTTCTTCCAGCCCCAGCACCTGTTGTTGGGTTTGAAAAAACGCGATCTGGTTGTCCAGTTCCGAGGCCACCATGATGCGCTGCGCCTCGACGCGCAGACTTGCCTGTTCCGCCTGCAGGCGCGCTACTTCGACCTGCCGCTTGATGTTGCCGCCGGTGTAGAGCGGCAGCACCAGTCCCGCACCGATGGTGAGGCCTGCCTGTGTATTGTTGAGCACAAAACCGGAGCCGTTGTCGGTGCGTTGGGCGTTGAATTGGCTGATGCCGGTAATGCGGGGCTTGTTCAGCGTGCGGTTTTCGTCGACAACGAGCGCGGCGACTTCGGCGCTTTTCTGAAGAGAAACCAGCGCAGGATTTTGGGCAAGTATTTTTTCCAGCAGGGTATTCCGGTCGGGCGAATAGGTATTGACGAGGTCTTCATCGACCTCAAAAGCTGTTTCGGGCGCGCGCACGAGCAGCCGGTTGAGTGTGCGTTTGGCGGCAGCGGTGGCCGTCTGCTGGCTGAGCAGATCGGCCCGGCGTTGATTGAGGTCGATTCGTGCCTGCAAAGCGTCTGTTTGGGCGGCAAACCCGGCGGCCAGGCGCGCTTCGGCGATGCGCAGACGCTCCTCGTTGAGGGCAATCACCTCGGTCAGTGCGCGCTCCTGCAGCCGGCTGCGCACAATATCGTAATAGCCTTGCAGCACAGAGGCTGTGGTGGATTGTACGGCATTTTGAAGGTTGAGTTGCCCCAGGGCTTCGAGCTGTTCGAGGCGTTTTTTGGCAATAAACATACGCCTGCCGTCAAAAAGCGTCCAGTTGAGCTGGATACCTGCACTGGCAGTATTGAAGGGGGCGCCGAAATCCTTGAACTCCGTGCCGCTGGAGAGTTTTTGCTGGAAAGAGCTGAGGGTGAAATTCTCGTTTGCCACGAGGTTTACCGTCGGCAACATGCCTGCATTGGCCCTGGTATTGTTCAGCGCAGCAATACCTGCATCGGCGCGTCCGAGCCGGATGTCGTAATTGCTTTCCAGTGCAATACTGACTGCCTCCTGAGGAGTAAGTATGGGGGCCGACGAGGGTTGGGTTCCGGGGTTTTGGCCTTGAAGCTGGTGTAGCAACAAGACCGGGAAAAGCAGGAGGAGGTGTTTTTTCATGCCTTGAAAATAAATCTGCTGAGACGCCTGGCGCGGGTACTCATGTGATATTCGTTGCGGTTTGGTTTGGAAAATCGTTCAGGCGACCTCCCGGACCGGCACTTCTGTCTGTTTATCGCTCAACCCTTGTTCAGAAGGGTCTTCCCAGGGCACGTTGCTTTGTTTTTTGCCGCTCAGGAAAACATACATCGCCGGTATAACGAACAGGGTCAGCATGAGCGAAAATATCAGTCCGCCCACCACCACCACACCCAGGGGAATACGGCTGGTAGCCGCCGCACCCAAAGCCAGGGCAATCGGCAGGGCGCCCAGCGCCGTGGCCAGGGTAGTCATCAGGATAGGCCGGAGTCGTGCCTGCGCTGCCTCGACGACGGCTTGCCGTTTGCTCAGACCGCGACCGGATCGCATTTTCTGGTTGGCAAATTCGACGATAAGGATGCCGTTTTTGGTCACCAGGCCGATAAGCATGATCATACCGATCTGGGAGAAAATATTGATCGTATTGTGGGTGAGCGCCAGCGACAGGTAGGCGCCGGCGATAGCCAGCGGTACCGTGATCATGATGATGAACGGGTCGCGGAAACTCTCGAACTGTGCGGCCAGAATAAGGTAAATCAGGCCCAGGGCCAGGAAAAAGGCGAAGGCGGTATTACCGCTGCTCTCGCGAAAGTCGCGGGAGGCGCCGCTGAGGTCGGTTTCAAACGACTCGTCGAGCAGGCGCCCGGAGATAGCCTCCATCGCTTCAATGCCTTCGCCGAGCGTTTTGCCCGGCGCCAGTGCCGCGCTGATTGTAGCGGCCTTATACCGGTTGTAGTGGTACAGGATCGGCGGGTTGCTCGTTTCGCGGAATTGCACGATGTTGTCGAGCTGGATCATCTCTCCGCGGTTGTTGCGCACATACAGGGCTGCCAGATCGATCGGTTCGTCGCGGTCGGCGCGGTCGACCTGACCGATGACCTGGTACTGTTTACCGTTCATCAGGAAATATCCGAAGCGGCGTCCGGAGAGCGCCAGCTGCACCGTCTGGCTGATATCGAGTACGCTGACACCCAGTTCTGCCGCTTTCAGGCGATCGATCTCGATCTGAATTTCGGGTTTATTAAACTTGAGGTTGACATCGACATTACCAAAAGTGGGGTCTTTTCTGGCTTCTTCAAGAAATTTGGGTACTACGTCTTTCAGCCGCTCAAAGTCGAGGCTCTGGATTACGAACTGTACCGGCAGGGAGAGACTTGCGCCGAAGCTGGTCGAGATCGTTTGTTCCTGGTTTGGAAAGATGCGTGCTTCCGTAAAGCCACGGGTCATGCGCACCATCTGGTCGTATATCTGCTGCTGGCTGCGGTTGCGCGTATCGGGATCGGAAAGCATCAGGCTGATAAATCCTGTATTGGCGCTGCCGGCCCCAATACGACCTGGCGCCGTGATGCCGAAAATCATCTGATACTCCGGCACAGAATCCATAACCTGGGCGGTAAGGCGGTAAATAATATCTTCGGTTATATCAAAATCAGTACCCTCCGGCGCCGTGATCGGCGCGCGAATCGAACTGCGGTCTTCAAGCGGCGCCAGTTCGGTTTTCAGCGTGCGCTGGTAGTGCCAGATCAGCCCGAAACAACCGAGCAACAACAACAGGCTTATCCAGCGGAAACGCATGAACGAGCGCAATGTCTGACCATATACCCGGTCCATGCCCGTAAAAAACGGCTCCGTAACCCGGTAAAACCACCCGTTATCGTGCGATTTTGCGCTGAGTTTAACATTAAGCACGGGCGTCAGGGTGAGCGACACAAAGGCGGAGATCAATACGGCGCCGGCGATCACGATACCGAATTCGCGGAACAACCTGCCGGTAAAACCCTGCAGGAAGATGACCGGGATAAACACCACGGCAAGCGTTATAGAGGTGGAAACAACCGCAAAGAAAATTTCCCTGGTCCCTTCCCGCGCCGCCGTCCACTTGTCCATCCCAGCTTCTATTTTTTTGAAAATATTTTCCGTCACTACAATGCCGTCGTCCACCACAAGGCCTGTCGCGAATACGATAGCCAGCAGGGTCAGCACATTGATGCTGAACCCGAAGATATACATGATGAAGAAGGCGCCGATGAGCGAAACGGGTATGTCGATCAGGGGGCGCAGCGCAATGATCCAGTTGCGGAAAAACAGGTATATGATGAGCACCACCAGGGTAATGGCGATGGCCAACGTCTCGCCCACCTCCGTGATGGCTTTGCGCACGAACTGCGATTTGTCGAGCCCCACCTCCGTCTGGATATCGGGCGGAAGTTCCTTTTTGATTTGCTCGTAGCGGCGGTAGAACTCGTCAGTAATCTCGATCAGGTTGGCGCCGGGCTGCGGGATAAGGGCCAGTGATACGTTGGTAATATTGTTCCTGCGCGCGCTGAATTCATCATTCTCGGGGCCAAGTACCGCTTCTCCAAGGTCGCGGAAGCGGATGGTTTGCCCCTCCGTCTGCCGCACGATCATGTTGTTGAATTCTTCTTCTGTCCGGAGCCGTCCGAATGTTTTCACGGTGATTTCCGTGGCGTCGCCGCGCAGTTTTCCGCCCGGCAGTTCCACATTTTCCCGGTCCAGCGCATTTTGCACGTCCTGTACGGTCAATCCGTAGGCGACCAATTTTGCCGGGTCGATCCACAAACGCATGGCTGGTCGTTTTTCCCCGTAGACGCGCACCTCGCTCACCCCCGGAATGGTCTGCAATTTTTCCAGCAGCACATTTTCGGCATAATCCGACAACTCCATCACGCTGCGCGTGCTGCTCTGCAAGGGGATGAACATAATCGGATCGCTGTTGGCGTCGGCCTTGGTCACCACCGGCGGGGCATCGATATCCTGCGGCAGATTGCGTACGGCCTGGCTGACCTTGTCGCGCACGTCATTGGCTGCCTGTTCGAGATCGGAACTCAGGTCAAACTCAATCGTAATGGTGCTGTTGCCCAAAGCCGACTGGGAGGATACTGAGCGTATGCCGGCGATACTGTTCACTGCTTTTTCCAGCGGCTCGGTGATCTGGCTTTCCACCACATCCGCATTGGCCCCGGTATAGGAGGTGCGCACAGAAATAGTGGGCGGGTCGATAGCCGGATATTCACGAATACCCAGGTAGCGAAAGCTGATGGCGCCAAATACGACGATCAAAATACTCATGACCGTAGCCATCACAGGGCGGCGAAGGGAGACGTCGGATATGTTCACTGGCAGTGTTGTAGATAAGGTTGAACATCAAAAACAGCCGGAAAGTACGTTGGTTTACCGGAGAAATTTATTTTTGTCAACTTTGCCGTTCTAAAATATATCATTTCCCGTGCATCGATCTTCCATCCTCATCATTTCAGCCATTGGCCTGTTGACCCTTTCGGCAGTCGAACATCGCCCTTTCGACTTTTCAAAGTCGCCCGACCCCCGGGAAGCATTCTGGGTGGATTCCGTTTTTGACGCACTCACGGAGGCCGAACGCCTCGGGCAATTGTTCATGCTGCGCGCATGCCGACAAAGGATTCTTTGTACGAACAACAGGTGGAAGACCTGATCCGGCGCTATAAACCCGCCGGCCTGTGCTTTTTTAACCCGACGTTTGCCGGCTCGGTAGAAAAACAGGCCGCGCTGACCAACCGCTACCAGGCTGCCAGCCCACACCTGCCGCTTATGATCTCTGCCGATTTTGAAAATGGTATCGGCATGCGTTACAGGGAAAGCGCCGTCTCTTTTCCAAGGGCCATGATGCTTGGCGCTGTACAGGATAACCGGTTGATCTATGAGATGGGCCGTGAAATCGCCCGCGAATGCCTGCGCATGGGCGTGAACGTGAATTTCGCCCCGGATGCCGACATCAACAACAATCCCGCTAATCCGGTAATCAATGAACGATCGTACGGAGAGGATCGCAACAACGCGACAGCCAAGGTCTTTCAATACATGATGGGGCTCCAGGACGGCGGTGTTCTCGCCTGCGCCAAACATTTCCCCGGTCACGGCGACACCAATATGGACTCCCACTTCGACCTGCCGGTGATCGGCTACAGCCGCGAACGACTCGACAGCCTCGAACTGTTCCCTTTCCGGGCAATGGCACAGGCAGGTGTCGGTTCGATCATGGTGGCGCATTTGAGCGTGCCGGCACTCGACAACCGGCCGAACCGCCCTTCCTCCCTGAGCGAGCCTACCATAAGGGGGGTGCTCCGAAAGGAATTCGGCTTTGAAGGACTGATATTTACCGATGCGATGGAAATGGAGGGCGTAAAAAAGCATTTTAAACCCGCAGAAGCGGATATTGAAGCGCTGCGCGCCGGCAACGATATGGTGCTCCTGCCGGTCGACATCGTCGCTACCATGCAGGCTATCCCGGCAGCACTTGCCGACGGCACACTCGACCGCAGCCGTCTGCATGCCAGCGTCAAACGAATCCTGCGCGCCAAATACCGGCTCGGACTTACCACGCCGCAACGGGTCGAAATAGCCAACCTGCGCCGCGATATGATGAGCCCACAGGCTCTGGAACTGAAACACCGGCTCGTCGCCGGCGCACTGACGCTGGTGCGCGACCAGCAGGGCATAACCGGCTTCCCCGATCTGGAAAAGCAGAAAATAGCCTCTCTGGCCCTGGGCGACAGCAACCGCACCGTTTTTCAGACCTACTGCGGTTTTTATGCGCCGATTACCCATTTTAATGCCGGCAAGCAGATCGATTCCGTTTTAGCCGCCCATTTGCTGGATACACTCCGCACATTCGACGTGGTGCTGGTCAGTTTTCACGGTACCCGCACGAAAGCAGTCGACAATTTCGGCCTTACCGAAAGTCAGATCAGCCTGGTGCATCGGCTGAAAGAGGTGACTACCCCGGTGGTGACCATGTTCGGCAGTCCCTACAGCCTGCGTGAATTTGACGACTGCCCCGTTCTGCTGCAAGCCTACACCGAAGATCCTTACGCCCAGCAACTGGCTGCACAGGCCCTTTTCGGCGCCCTCGACCTGAAAGGCAAATTGCCTGTGTCGGCATGCGCGGCGGCCAGATTCGGACAGGGTATTGAAAAAACATACGCCCGAAAGCGGATGGGCTATGATCTTCCCGAATCGGTCGGCCTGAACAGCGACACCCTTGCGCTCCTCGACGACCTGGCGAATGAGATAATTACAACCGGCGCCGCGCCCGGTTGCCAGGTATTGGTCGCAAAAGACAACAAGGTGGTCTGGTACAAAGCATACGGCTTCCAGACGTACGAACAAACGACGGCGGTCAACCTCGAAACCATCTACGACCTGGCATCCGTCACCAAAGTAGCCGCCACTACCATTTCAACCATGAAACTGGTAGAAAATAAAAAAATCAGCCTTGACTCTGCCATGAGCCATTACGTGCCTGAGTTGAAGGCCACCGATAAAAAGGACCTGACGGTCAGGGAGATCATGGCACATCACGCCGGGTTAAAACCATGGATTCCTTTTTATAAGGCGACGCTGGAGAACGGACTGCCCGACGCACATATCTATCACCGGGAGCAGGATTCCGATTCGGAAGTGCCCGTTGCGCCCAATATGTATATGGACAACGCCTGGGTGGATAGTATCTGGCAACAGATCTTCTATTCGGACCTGCGGGAAGACAAAAACTACAAATACTCCGATCTCGACCTTTTCCTCACCGCCCGCGCGGTCAGCAACACCAGCGGTATGGCCCTCGACCAGTTTGCCGACCGCCAGTTTTACCGCCCCCTCGGACTGGCCACCACTACTTTCAACCCCTGGGAAAAAGGACTCACCCTGCGTTGTGCGCCCACGGAGGAGGACCGTTATTTCCGCCAGCAACGCCTGCAGGGTTATGTACACGACATGGGCGCTGCCATGCTCGGCGGGACAAGCGGCCACGCGGGATTGTTCAGCAGTGCCAACGACCTGGCAAAAATATTCCAGATGCTGCTCAACGGTGGTTCCTATGGCGGCAAAAACTACCTGTTACCGCAAACAGTAAAGATGTTCACAACCCGCTTTCCACGCAGTACCCGGCGCGGCATCGGCTTCGATATGAAGGAGATGGATGCCAAAGAAAGCCCCAACATGAGCGCGCTGGCGGGTCCGAATACCTTTGGGCACCTCGGCTTTACCGGCACCTGCGTGTGGGCCGACCCTGACAAAAACCTGATTTTCGTTTTTTTATCCAACCGGACCTACCCAACCATGGAAAACAACAAACTGATCTCGGGCGATTACAGACCCCGGATGCAGTCGATTGTGTACAAGGCCCTCAGGTAGAGCATACGGCATCCACCAACAGGAAAAAAACATGAATAGCCGGCGTATGTACCCGACCTTTGGCTCCAAATTGAATGGCATATGAATAAGTCCAAACTAAAACTCCACCCGGAAGACCTCGATGCCGTAGCACAGGAATTACATGCGGCAGAAAAAGCCGCAAAGGTTGAAATCGTCCGGGACTGGCTGCCGCGCTACACCGCGATGCCGCTGGATAATTTCGGTGAGTACATCCTGCTGGTCAACTTCGGCGGCTATGTCAAGGCTTTCGCCGACATCTATGATGTGCAAATATTCGGCGCTGACCGGCCTATGCAGGCCGCTACGGCAAATGGCATCACCATCATTAACTTCGGTATCGGCAGCCCGAATGCAGGTCTTATTATCGACCTGCTGGAAGCCATACACCCCAAGGCTGTATTGTTCCTCGGCAAGTGCGGCGGACTAAAAACGGGAAAAAACCACGTCGGCGACCTTATCCTGCCTATCGCTGCCGTGCGCGGCGAGGGCACCAGCAACGACTATCTTCCGCCAGAGTTACCTGCGCTGCCGGCCTTCGCGCTCCAAAAAGCCGTATCCACAACGATCCGAGACTACGAACAGGACTACTGGACCGGAGTGGTGTACACCACCAACAAGCGGGTATGGGAACACAGGGAAGATTTCAAGCAACGCCTGCGCGACCTGCGGTGCATTGCGGTAGATATGGAGACCGCCACTATTTTTGTAGCGGCTTTCAAAAATCAGATGCCGGCAGGCGCACTTCTGTTGGTGAGCGATATGCCCATGACGCGGGAAGGCATCAAAACGGAAGCCAGCGATAAAGAGGTCACGACAAACTTTGCCAACCTGCATCTCAAAATTGGTGTCGATTCGCTCAAACAGCTGATCAACAAAGGCCAAACGGTGAAACACCTTCGGTTTGAAGTGTAATACTGTTGGATTGTTACATTGCCGGATTGTTGCACAACAGTTTAGCAATCCGGCAATGTAACAATGCCTGCCTATTTCTTATTCCGGTCGTGGACAAAAGCATCAATGCCGCGCTTTTCCAACTGATCGCCCACCTGAATGGCCCTGGCCTTGTCGTTGGTCCGCAAAACGACGACAACGGCGTATTTTCCGCCGTTTGTTTTGCCGATCTCCGCATTGGTATAGCCCATTTTTATCACTTGTTCGAGTCTTTCACGTGCGCCGTCCAAATAAGTAAAGGTTCCGGCCCGCACTTCCCAGCGCCCGGAGCCGGGACCGGCAACCACCGGCGTACTGCCTTTGGTCGTAGTTGTAGAGGTTTTGGAAGTGGTTTGCGGTGTGGTTTCCTTTGGCGCCACGGGTTGTGAAATGACAGGAGCCGTTTGTTTGTCGGAAGTGGCTGGCGACTTGGTGCTGCCCGTTTTACCGGCATCATCTTCAATACCGTCTTTGCTGACAGCCGGCTGAGTATTCTCCCCATTGCCAATGTACGCGCTGCCTCCGCCGGCAGAATCCGTTGCCGGGTACATTTTTTTGAGCGTTTCCTGCCATTCAGCCTGTTCCTGGGCTTTAAGTTGCTTTTCCCTTTTGCATCTGACATGCCTTGTATCCTGCCGCCAGGACGAGCGTGGCAAGCACCGCATAGAGCAGATATGTGAGCAAACTATTCGTTTTCATACCGTCGCGTTGTTTGATTGAAAGGTTAGAGAATCAGGTTTTTACCAGCTAAAGATAGGCGTTTTCGGGATTGTGTTTTTCGCCATTGTGTCATTCATCATTCCGGCATTTGTCGCGATTTCCGTCTACTTGTCTCCTGCCGGGTACTTATTGTCTTGGGGATTGGTATCCGGTATCGTCCGCAAGCCAAGCACGGCACTTTTTACTGTTTTGGCTCGTGCACAGGCTATCGGGGTCTGTTGTTTGCCATCCTTCCAAATGGCTGCCGTGTGGTGTATTGTTTCCTTTGATCCATCAGTATATTCCACTACAAGGTGGAGCGGCACTGGAATATTGCCTTTGCGGGCAATTAAAATCACCTGACAATTGGCGGCTTCGTCGTTTGTAATACCCTGAATGCCCATATCCGGGTACCCCCATTCGAAAAACCAGGGGCGCCAGAACCAGTCGAGGTTCTGCCCGGAAGCGTCGTTCCAGGTATTAAAAAAGTCGAAGGGCGCCGGGTGTTTACCTTTCCAGCGATCCATGTAGGTAGTCATACAGGAGTGAAATTTGTCGTATCCCAGCAGGTCGAGCAACGTGAGGTAAGCATTTTGCGGGCGCTGGTAAGAAGCATTTCGATACCCCGTACTGAGGTTGCGGGAGCGTACCATCGGCGGGATGTCGTTATCGGTGCAGGCGACAAACGAATAGCCGCGCACGCCGCCAAGGGTGTGGTTGCTGAGGGAATCCGACAGCGTGTAATCGAAGAAAGAAGCCCAGCCTTCGTCCATCCAGGCGTAATCCTGCTCGTTGATGCCCATCATAAACGGAAAATAGGTGTGGCTCACTTCATGGACCGTAAGGGTCATGGGCGAGCGCGGGGCTGTACTGGCATCGTTGCACATCATGGGATATTCCATGCCGTCGTTGCCATTAAACACCGTCATGGACGGGTAGGGGAAAGGATACCCCGGCAGGTAAGTGCTCATAAGCCGGATGCCGTCGGCAGCGATGCGGGCGACCTGCGGGTAATCGGTAGCGGAGGTATTGTAGGCCGCGCTGACAAATGTGCGGCGCCCTGTTTTGTCGTCCACGACTACGGATGTGGCATCCCAGTTGTTGTGATCACTTGCGGCGAAGGCAAAATCAGGCACATCCGAAGCCTTGAACCGGAATATGTTTTGCGCTGCCTTTTTGTAAACACCGCCGGCAGCAAGTTCCTTTTCCGAAAAAACAGCAACCACCTCGGCAGCGGTATGTGCGCGGGTCCAGCGGTCCAGGTATGTTTTCTCCAGCAAATCGGCAGCATTTTGCCATTCTCCCGTTGCCCACACCTGAAAGCCGTATGGCATTGCGATCGTTACGTCGTAGTCGGCAAATTCGTGATAAAACTCATACTGCCCGTTATAGGGTGCGTTGGCCCATCCTTGCAGGTCGTCGTAAACGGCGATTTGCGGGTACCAGTAGGGTACAAAAAAGGTAGTGCTGTCGCATACACATTCGCGCGCGGCATCTTCCCCTGCAGGGAGTGTGTACGACCATCGCACCGCAATTGTCGTCGTTGTTTTTGGCGCTAATGGATTGTTTTTCAGGGAGATATCGAGAAATGTATTTGCGCGGCGCCGATTCTTTTCATCTACCTCAATGCCGTTTAAGGTGATCGACTCGATCCGCACCCCTTCGTCCGACACATCGGACGGCGTTACATCGTAGGCGCGTTGTCCGCCTTTCCGGTACCGGTCGTGTTGCAGTTTGAACCGTATGCGGTCGAGCGAGTCGGGGCTGTTGTTGAAGTATGTAACGGTTTCCTCACCGCTCAGGCGTCGGGTTTTGGGTTCCAATGCAGCTTTAATAACATAACTGGCGCGGTTCTGCCAGTAGTTGGGACCGGGTTTGCCGTCCCAACTCCGGGTGCCGTTATCATACGGCTTTTGGAGGTTGCGGGGGAAAAACAAACTTGTCTGTGCGAAGTGCGGGCTGAGAAACAGCAAAAGGAAAGCGAAAGCAATGTAATAACGGAGCATGATTACGGTATTTTATTCAGGGGTAAAAGTAGCAGTAGTTGTGAAAAAAGGAATCACAGTTCTGTTCCCGGCCATGTCTCAAAATCAATTCTCCACTTCCCATACATTATTTTTTTGCCGTTACACATAAGTGTGAAATATTATAGGGTATTCTACAATTCATTGATTATCAATGCATACAAAATTATCCCTTGCGACACAATGAAGAAACAACACGCTACACCGAGATCATTCTTTTCAGACGAATAATTTTATAGTTTTCATTTGAACAAAAAAAATACATTTGCGCCAGCGAAAATTCTCCATTTGAAAGCAGCCAGGCAATTTCCGTTTGCCCGTTTCCAGCGCTTATACCAAACTCAAATTTTTCATATTTTAACTTTTTTGTTAATCATGATCAGAAATTTTCTGCTTTCAATCTGCTCGCTTCTGCTCTTTATGGGCAGCACTTTTGCCCAACAACGTACATGCGGCGCCAACGAGGTGCTCGCCCGGCAACTGCTGGAAGACCCCTTCCTGCAACAACGTATGAATGACATCGAGCGCCACACCGAAGATTTTATCCAGTCCGGTGGCGCCCAGGACCGCGTACAGGTGACCATCCCCGTGGTGGTGCACGTAGTGTATTTCAACTCGACACAGAATATCAGTGACTTACAGATACAATCGCAAATAGACGTACTCAATGCCGATTTTCGCCGCCTGAATGCCGACGCTTCCAACACGCCGTCTGTATTCCAATCCATCGCTGCCGACTGCGAAATCACCTTCTGCCTGGCCTCACAGGACCCCGGCGGAGCGGCCACAACCGGTATCGAGCGCCGACAGACGACCGTGAATGGTTTCAGTACCAATGACAATGTCAAGTATTACAACAACGGCGGGCTCAATGCCTGGGATCGCAACAAATACCTGAACCTCTGGGTGTGCAACCTCAGTGGTGGTCTGTTAGGCTACGCCCAGTTTCCCGGCGGCCCTGCTGCTACAGATGGCGTTGTATGCGACTATGCATACTTCGGAACCATCAATGCCACGCCGCCTTTCCACCTGGGCCGCACGGCTACCCACGAAGTGGGCCACTGGCTCAATTGCTACCACATTTGGGGCGACGACGGCACCTCCTGCAATGGAAGTGATAATGTGAGCGATACGCCCAACCAGGCCGATGAAAACTATGGCTGCCCGTCGTTCCCGACGGTGAGCTGCAGCAACGGCCCGAATGGCGATATGTTCATGAATTACATGGACTACACCGACGATGTCTGCATGAACCTCTTTACAAACGGCCAGAAAAGCAGGATGCAATCGCTGTTTGGAGCAGGTGGCTCCCGCGCAGCGCTGCTGACCTCGCCCGGATGTCAGCCTCCCGGTGGCGGCGGCTCCTGCGGAACAGCTTCAGGCCTGACGGCTACCGGCATTACCCAGACCTCCGCAACACTGGGCTGGGGCGTCGTAAGCGGCGCTACGTCCTATAATTTGCAGTGGAAACCCACCGCGTCAGGCTCCTGGACAACCGTTACCGGTCTCGGCAGCACTTCTTACGGACTGAGCGGATTGAGCGCAGGCACCTCCTACGACTTCCAGGTGCAGGCTGTATGCGGCGCGACATCGGGCAGTTATTCCGCTGCCTCGTCCTTTACAACGCAGTCTGGCGGTGGTGGTGGATGCCCTGATGCATATGAGGCAAACAACACACGCGGCACAGCGAAGGTCATTCCTGTTAACACCGCCATCAATGCACAAATCGCGACGTCGACAGATGTAGACTGGAATCGTTTTTCCAATACCTCTTCGCAGCGGCGCATCAAGATTGAGATGTACAACCTGCCCGCCGACTATGATGTGCGCCTGTACCGCAACAGCAGCTACCTGGCCGTTTCACAAAACGGCGGCACTGCCGACGAACTGATCATTTATAACACGACCACCGTTTCCAGCAGCTACTACGCCTATGTGTACGGCTATGGCGGCGCTTTCAGCAACTCACAGTGCTACACGTTGAAAGTAAGCCTCAGCAGCACCAACTGGCGTACCGACGGCTCTACTGACGGAGAAGTGACGGAAATGGAAGTGCCGGTCATCTTTGAAGAAGCCGAGTTTGGCATGTATCCCAACCCGGCAACCGACCAACTGACCGTAGAAGTGCCCATGCAGGCAGACGCCGATGTTACGGTAAGTGTGCTTGATCCGGCCGGAAAACTTGCCATACAGCAACACCGCACCATGAGCAAGGGCGACAACCGGATGACACTCGATGTGCGTGCTTTGCCAAACGGTGTTTACTTTGTTCAGGTGCGCAATGGCGAACAATCGTTTACGCGCAAACTGGTAGTAAATAAATAAGACTAGCGGGTTTTGGGGTTAACAAGTTTCAGGGCTGTCATTAAGTCAGCCCTGAAATTTATAATCCCAAAACCACTTTAGTTTCCCCTTTCCTGCATATCGGAATAAAAAATAAGCGCCCAGTTGCCGTCGGGTTGCTTTGCAAAGCGCCTTTCCACGCCATAGTTGGCAGATTTTGTCATGATTCGTTCGATTATCACCATGTCGCCCAGCGTTTGCAGTTCCCGATTATAGTCGTTCGGGTTGTAATCAATGCGTTGTATACGCCAGTCTGCCTGCTGCCATTGAATATTTTGCTTTTCATAGCGAAAACTGTCCACTTGCACACTCTTATCACCCTGAAGAGGCCACACAATGTGTTCCAACTGGAACAGACTGTCCTGATGGAATTTATCGTAAAAATCGACAAAGTCTTGTGGAAGTCCGGCTGTACTTTGGAGGGTTTGTTCCGGCACAATCGCCGCGTCAGTAGCGGGTTTTTGTTGGTTTTTGCAGGCTGAAAAGCCGATAAGGCCTGTAATAAGCAAGGTCAAAAATTTCATCTGTGGCAAAAGATTGGTTGGTAACGCTGGCAAAAAGGCAGCCACGCTGCAAACGAATTTGGGGAAGCAGTTATTTGATCAGAGCGCTTATGCGGGTTTCTTTTCATCCCGCAGGGCCCTGCGCAGTATTTTCCCGATGTTCGTCTTGGGCAGTTCGGTCCTGAATTCCACCTGCTTGGGTACTTTGTAGCCAGTCAGGTTTTCCCTGCAATGCGCGATAACCTCCTTTTCGGTCAGGGAGGGATCTTTTTTTACTATAAATACTTTGACTACCTCTCCGGATTTTTCATCGGGTATACCAAGCGCACAGGATTCCAGCACTTTGGGGTGCATGGCGAGTACGTCTTCCACCTCATTCGGGTAAACATTGAAACCCGATACAAGAATCATGTCTTTTTTGCGGTCTACAATCTGAAAAAAGCCATCCGGGTGCATAAACCCCATATCACCCGTACACAACCAGCCGTTTTTGATGGTTTCGGCTGTTGCATCGGGGCGTTGCCAGTAGCCTTTCATCACCTGGGGGCCACGCGCCTGTATCTCTCCGACGTGTTCGGGGCCAGGCGGCAGGCTGTCGCCCGCTTCATCGGCAATACGCAGGTCGGTGGAGGGCACAGGCATGCCAATGGTGCCAAGCCGCATACTTTGGTCGATCGGGTTGACGGTAAGCACAGGGCTGCTCTCCGTCATGCCATATCCTTCCGTCAATTGACACCCGGTGACCTGTTGCCAACGCTCGGCCACGGCGCGCTGAACAGCCATGCCGCCGCCTACGGTTGCCTTGAGCCCGGAGAAGTCGAGCCCGGCAAAATCGGGGTGGTTCAGCATTCCGTTGAAAAGGGTGTTGACGCCGGTCACTACATTGGGCTGGTAGGTACGCCAGTCCTTGATAAGGGCTTTCAGGTCGCGGGCGTTGACAATCAGGATATTGCGCGCTCCGCAGTTCATGAATGCCAGGCAATTGACCGTAAATGCGAAAATATGGTACAGTGGGAGGGGGCACAGCGCCACAACTTCACCTTCGGGCAATATAGGCGACAGCCAGGCGCGGATCTGCAGCATATTGGCTACCAGGTTGCGGTTGGTCAGCATGGCGCCTTTCGATACGCCGGTGGTGCCACCCGTATATTGAAGGGCAATGGTATCGTCGGGATTCGAGGCAAACGGCTTGATCGTAAATTTCCGACCCTGCCGGAGCGCATCAGCGAACATCACGGTATTCGGAATGCTGAATTTGGGCACCATGCGCTTGATTTTGCGCACCACGAAATTGACAAATATTCCTTTCAGGCCCAGCATTTCGCCAATATTGGTGAGGATGACTGTTTTGATCTGGGTCTCGCCGATAATCTGCTGGAGATTGGCCGCAAAATTTTCGGCAATGATAATTGCCTTGGCGCCCGAATCGGCAAACTGGTGCCGCATTTCGCGCGGCGTATAAAGCGGATTGGTATTGACCAGGATCAGCCCGGCCCGCAATGCTCCAAACAAGGCAATGGGATACTGCAGCAGATTGGGCATCATGAGCGCTATTCGATCGCCGGGTTCCAGGCCGCGCGACTGCAGATAGGCGCCAAATTGGCGGCTCAAAGTATCCAGCTCGCCAAACGTCATGGTTTTGCCCATAAAAATGAAGGCCGGCAGGTCGCGGTACTTTTGAAAGCACTCTTCCACCATCGAAATGACGCTGACGTATTTGTCCGGATCGATATTGGCGGGCACGCCGTTTGGATAAATTTTCAGCCAGGGTTTGTCCATGGTTTGAATCTGTTGAAGTTGTAGAAATGATATCAATTGTAGGTATCCACCAAACTCTTTATCCTGAATGCCGACTGCGGATCGTCGATCACGCCATTGGTTCTGAACAGCACGGTTTTGCGCTCGCCCGGAAGCATGTCAAAATAGTTGTCGCTTAAAAAGCCTTTTGCATCCGTGCTGATCAACACGTTCCTGGCCAGTTTGTTGCTTTCCAGGCTAATCCGGTATCCTTCATTTACCTGTTCGACTTTCATGCTGATTCGGGTGCGCGGCAGGGCCTGTTTGCGCGGTGGTGTGAAATAGTACAACCGGCGGTACAGCAAATTGCCTTCCGGACTTTTGAGGGTGATCTCCACAACGGCGTTTTCTTCTTTTTTACGCCCCAAAACGGACTTGAGCGCACTTTGCCAGATCATCCGGCTGGAGTCGGTGCGGATAGGGGTATCGAGCTGCGTCACGTCGCTGAGCGCCTTGCCATCGAAGTCGAAAGCACGCACCTGCACCGTTACCCGGACGTCTGTTGCCAGGTCGCATACGCCGTATATTTTCAGGATATCGTCTTCCACAAGCGGCATGGCTGCCACGGGGCGGAACACATCGCGGGCGTAGTATTGCAATGCTTTCCAGCGTCCGTAGTAATCGCGACCGGCCCAGGAAGCCACAGGCCACACATCATTGAGTTGCCAGTAAAGCGTGCCCATGCAATAGGGCTTGTTTCGGCGGTGGGCTTCAATTCCCGTGCGCATGCCTTCGGCCTGGAGGAGTTGGCTGACGTAAACAAAGTCTTCGAAATTGTTGGTCGGGCGGTAGTCGCGTTTCATGTATTCGGCGATGATGGCGTTGCCCCGCGGATGTTTCTGGTGCGTAAGCATAACCTTGCTGTCGAGTACCCGGTCGTCGGGTTGCGTAAACGTCGTGATGGTATGCCAGTCGGGAAACGACTGAAAGCCGTATTCACTCATAAAACGCGGCACCTTTTTATTAAACATATCGAACGGCTCCTCGTCGTGCCAGACCCCCCAATAATGCGAATCACCTTCGGTGGTCGATTTGGCGTTGGCCCGGCCGAATTTCGGCGAACTCTCCCAGTAGGGTACGCCGCCGCCGTAATTCTCGACATAGGTACGCAGCAGATCGTTGAAGAGCACCTGGTAGTCGCGCCAGAGCTGGCCGCGCTGGGCTTCGGTAAACTGCATTTGCCAGCCCCAGTTATGCCAGGCCTCATCGTTCTCGTTGTTGCCACACCACAGCGCAATGCAGGGGTGCTGGCGCAGGCGCTCGATCTGCTCGAACGCCTCCCTGGAGGCATTTTTCAAAAAACTGCCGTTGCCCGGGTACATGGCACAGGCGTACATGAAGTCCTGCCAGACGAGGATTCCACGCGCGTCGCAGAGTTGGTAAAACAGATCGTCTTCGTAGATGCCGCCACCCCACACGCGCAGCATGTTCATGTTGGAAGCCACGGCGTCGTCGAGCAGCCGCTTGTACTGGTCGGGAGCGACGCGATCCTGAAACATGTCCTGCGGGATGTAGTTGGCGCCTTTGGCAAATACCGGTACTCCGTTCAGTTTGAAATAGAAACTTTCGCCGGCGCTGTCTTTTTCCCGCACCAGTTCAACGGTACGGATGCCCATACGTACATCGGCGCGTTCGATGGTGGCCACATTTTGTTTGATACTGACCGAGAAATCGTACAGAAAGGGCTCTCCCATGCCGTTGCACCACCAGAGTCGGGGTTCGGGCACATCCCAGGTAACGGAATCTTCATGGACGCCAATCTGGAGTTTCCGGTCTTCCACGGATTTGCTTTTGCCGATTTGTGTGAATACCGTAACGGGCGCGGCAATGTCGGAACGGTATCGGAAACGGGCAACCATCCGGGCATTTTCCTTCGTCAGTTTTTGTGTGGTGACGTAAATATTCTCGATAATCAGATCGTTCCAGGCGAGTATTTCCGGCGCTTTCAGGATGCCGCAGCCCACGAAACGCGGTCCCCAATCCCAGCCATAGTGGAACTGTGCCTTTCGCGTCATGGTGCGTATCCCGCCGGGCAACTCGTAGCCGAGGTTCTTCCAGTCTGGTTCGACTTTCTTCAACGGACTTTCAAAATATACGTGCAACCTGTTGCCTTTGGGTTTTAACAGATGCCTGGCATCCGCTTTCCAGGTCCGGAACATATTGTCGGTCTCCAGCAGCAGACTATCATTCAGGTAGACATGCGCATAGGTATCGAGGCTTTTGAAAACCAGTTCAACGTGTTTGTGCTGCAGCACAGCCGAATCCACATCGAACACGCATTGGAATTCCCAGTCTTCCCGCTCAATCCATTGTAGTTTTTCTTCGTTGTCACGGTAATAGGGATCCTCGATCATGCCATTCTGCAACAGGGCGGTATGCACACTGACCGGCACTTTGGTTGGTTTCCAGGATTCAGTATGGGCCTGCCGGAACTCCCAGGGTACATGAATTGGTTGGCGGACCGGTAAGGCTGTGGTTTGAGCGAGGGCTGGCATGGCAAGCAAAACGGATATGACGAGCGTAAAAAACTTCATGAAGGGTTGAATTAGTTGAAGTAGTCGGCAAAAGTACATTTTTAAGGCCGGGCGCAAAAAACCACTTAAACTAGCCTCACGTATATTTTCTCAACGAAATCACGTCGGTTTTTGACGTTTGAGCAAACATCGCACAATGTATGCGGGAAAGAGGTTACTTTTGGGGTGAAATTTAGCCCTTCAAAAAACAGATTATGTTCAATTAAAGAAAAAATGGCAAGCAACAGCCCAAACCTGCCACAATCGGGCGACTCCGCGCCTTATTTTGAATTTTCCACTCCGCAAGGCCTTATCCGGTTTCCCGATTACAGCCGGGGCTTCTGGTGTGTGTTTTTTGCCCATCCGGCCAACTTTACCTCCGCCTGGACGATGTTTTCGGCATTTCTCGCCAAAAAAGAACGCTGGCTCAACGAACGCAACACCAAAGTGCTGGCACTATCCACGGAGCCTATGCGCGAAAATGACTGGTCGGATAAAGCACGCCGCTTTATCGGCATCCACCTCAAGGCGCCTGTACTGGAAGATCTCGATTTTTCCATTGCTAATCTTTACGGCATGGCATCGGGTCGGCGCCCACACCCCGGATGCAACAGGCTGGCTTTTATCATCGATCCGGAAGGGGTAATCCGCCACATCATCACGCGTCCGCTGATGCCCGACATCGAGAGCGCGCTGATCGAGATTGAAACCCTGTTCGATCGCCTTCAGGGCAATCTGATTGAAGAAACCAATCCTCCCTTGGAACCGCTTGGCGCCATGGAGCAGTCGGACGCCACGGGTGAAATCTATAAAACGAAGCCGGCGCGTTTTCCGAGGAAAAAGATTTTCCCAAATTGATATTTATTGCCAGAACAGGCTTGGGTCATCTTTGATTTTCAGTTTAGGGTTTGTAGCATATTTTCCGCCGGTTTTCACAGAAAAAAGTACTGATTTACACTATAGTATTAAGGTAAAATGTACTAAGGTTGCACCCCGCTGCGGGTCTAATCGGTAATCGGTGGTACTTTTCTGCGAAAAATTGCGGGAAAAATTTGGGATGCTCCATGCTTGTTCTAATACTTAAAATCCTTGAAAATGAACTCCTTTTTCTCTGTTGGATGCCGGTTAACCCGCTTGTTACCCTTTGTCGCCTGTCTATTGCCGCTGGCCTTGTATGCCCAACCTGATACCGGGAAAAAGCCATACAAGTTTGCCGTATGGACTGGATTGGCCTACAATATAATTCTCGGTGGAGATGATATAGGAAATGGAAATGACTTAGTTTTTACTCCGGTATTCGGTAGAGGTCAGTTTAAAAAAACCTGGACAGCGCCTCACATTGATTGCGGCAGGGAACCGTTCCGTAAATAAATATTTTTCACAAGCCTCACGCGAAGGTGTCAACGGTGAGATCGGTTTGGCATTGCTGCAATCACCGGTTGGCAAACTGTCCGGCAAAGAGAGCAAAGCTTCTATCGGCGTCGAAATGCGCGTTGGCCGGCAGGGGTTCAGTTATGAGGTGGAGTACGATATCCCGGATCCACATCCTTACCGAATAGAAAACAAATCAAATTGGGTCAAACTGATGGGCCGTTTCGGTTGGCGGCTTCTTTTTGGGAAGCGATTTTTCGTCGATTCGGGATTACCCATAGGCTTACAATTGGGAACAATAAAAGTAACACAAACTGACTTAATAACCGGAGACCAAACCGTCTACCGCAGTTCGCCCAAAGGATTGGCAGTACTGCCTTCGCTGGCAATAGGCTGTCGGTTTTAATTCACCTGGTTTTCCCTTCACCATACAATCTTCATAAACTGCAACGGCACATGAAAGCAATTTGGAACTACCAGCGAGCCTTTTCCCTGTTTCTTTCAGGGCTAATGGCATTCGGAACAATCAGTTGTTACAGCCGTCGGCAAATACAGCCCTCCAGACTGTCCAGGATCAACATCGAAACCCTGCAATTTATCGTCGTCGATCCTGACGCACCGCGAACCAATATGTGGCTACTTTCCAGCGTGAAAATCGAAGAGACGGCACTCAACGCCACGCTTGAAGCGGCTTCCCCGAAATTCATACAGAAAATATCTTCCATCAAAAGCAACTTCGAAAGAAGAGCACACCAGGATATGGTTCTGCTTTATGTCGATCCCTCGATTGTAAAAACCTACAATTCCGGCCTTAATACACGCCTGGAATTTCGTCACATTACAAGAATAGAAGTCTTCGAGCGCGATGGCGGCAAGGATATCGGCCTGGCACTAGGAGGTGTCGTTGCGGTTGCCGGATTGGTGGGGGGTATCTTTTTATTAACGTTCCGTCCCGATTAAGTACCGGGACTTAGATTATTGAAGAGGCACATACTGCCAATAATTTTCCAACCCAATCCCCAAACATCCTGATTGCGCAAAAAAAAGCGCAACCGCCTGATAGACAGGAAATTGCGCTTAAAAATTGTTGGGCCACAAGGACTCGAACCCTGAATAACAGAACCAAAATCTGCTGTGTTACCATTACACCATGGCCCAGTGCTTTTTCAAAAGCGGGGCAAAGGTACTTCGGCTGGGGATTCTGTGCAAGTGCGTGAAGAAAAAAATTGGATATCTTGCTATGGCACCCTGGTCCAATACTGCGTCCGGTAAAAAGGGCCGAGGTAACCGCGCACAACGAGCGTATTGGAATCGCCCTCTTTCAGCCATATCTTGCACCGGTACCACTTTCCCTTTTCGGGGTCAAGGATGTCCCCCGATTGCCATAACCCGTCTTTTTGTACCATGTTCACCATGATGATCATATTGAGCACGGGTTGATTTTTGCGTTCACCCGGGCATTTTTCACTAACCGGTCGGGTTTTTCACGCAGCAGTTTGGCCACCTTTCCATAAAGTTTGCCGCCGGTCTCGTATATTTCTATATGACTTTTAGCCTCCCCGGTCTCGTCGTCTTTTGTTTTCCAGGTACCCGTTACGGATTGGGCCTGCACCGCAGTGAAAAAGAAAAGGGTGGCGAAAGTGCAGATCAGTTTCATCATATCTGTTGTACAGTTTGGTGAACTATGGTACAGGAAAGCATAAGTCACCCCAAAACCTGGGATGACTTATGACTATTGCGCTGTACCGGGCAGCATTATTTGCCCGCCAGCTTTTTCAATACTGTTTTCAGTTTTTCCAGTTTCGGACGGCTTTTGCCATGCGAACCGCGGCGAATCTTGCCGCGTTTGCTTCTTGGATCACCTTTTCCCATGATTACCGAATTTTTGCTTGCGTAAATAATATGATGAATAACGGGCGGCAAAGGTAATGCATCGATCGATATAATACCGAAGAAACATTTTTCCGGCAGCCTGACGCGGCTATTCCTGAATAACGGTTTTTACCGTGGCCTTTTCCGTTTCTGTTTCCAGTGTCGCGAAATAGGTACCGCCTACGGCGATCTTGCCTAACTGCCGCGTGATGGTATGTTCGCCTGCACTCAAATCTTTCATCACCTGCCGGTCGATGATTTTACCGGTATGATCCGAAATGGTCAGCCGCACCTGCGTGGCTTTGGGCAGGTTGAATTTGATACCGAAAACGCCGTTGTTCGGGTTTGGAAATATGCGCATTTGCAAGGTTCCCGTACTTTGAGCATTGAGTTCATGTGCCGCCAAAACAGCATTTTTCACCACAAACACCTTGAAAATCTGGCTGTTGGCGCTGCTTTCCGAACCCGTATTGATCCAGAAAACATTGGGTGCAGTACTGGCAATTCCTCCGTAGATATAGCCGACATGCGCCGTGTCTCCGAAAAGTTCGTCGAGTTTAATCACGCCGTTGGCGTACACCGGCAAGCCTTCAGCGGGTATCAACTCGGCACTGGCGCCCAAAAGTGCAGGCATTTCCACCGGCAATTTGTATTCCGCCATCGTACCGTCGGCGCTCCGGGTGACCCGGGCGATGGTTCTGACAAAGGGCACATTGTTGTCTTGCACCAACACACCCAGGCTGTCGTAAAACTGCGCAATACCGCCAAAGAAAACGGTGTGCATCGCATTGGACTGGGCGGAATAAAGTGGCAATACCGCGCAATGGTAGTGGTTGTAGTATTGCGAAAAAGCGTTGTTCACGGTGTAGCCGCTGCTGTCGATATTCACACAGTTGAGGTAGGGCAAGTCGACTGTCTTTTGAAAAACACCGGAAAACGCTGTTATGCCTTCCTGACCATCGGGCATGATCTGGGCGACGGCATTGTAATCCCTCCGGTGCAATTGGTCCGGATCGGTGAATGGCGTCAAATGTGTTACAGTCAGGGTGATGCCATCATCGTCGATCCGGAACCGCCGAACCTGATCCGTATATTGCTGGACAAACCCGGGGCCGTGGTCAGGCCCCATCGGGTTGTACAATCCTTCAAATTTTTGCCCGCCGGCCAGATAGTAGGTGTCATAAATTTTAGCCAGATGCCCGCCGGTCACGGAAAACTGCGCATCCGTCAGTTGTCGGAAATAGGCGGAAATATCCGTTCCCGCCACTACCGCCGCAACTACCGCGGGTACATTCACGGCGGTCAGGCGGTCGTAAGTAACATGCTCGCCGGCGGAATTGCTGTACCCGTATCCGCCGGTGATGTACAGATAATCACCATCCTGGAAAAACTGCATGTTTGTTGAACTCAGTTGCTCCCGGAATGGTACCGACAGCATGCTCAGTGGCGCCGACCACTTTTGCTGGGCCTCAGGGTCTATCACAAGAATCTGGTTGTTGTTGCCGGCTTCATCAAATGCCGCAAATGGCTGGCGGCGGTGCAGCCCGTCGAGTCGGCCACCGATGATCAGCCATTTCCCTTCATGCTGGCCATAAGCATAGGATTGTAGTCCGCCCACACCCGGAATAGACATGGGTTCGAGGTAAATGTTAAACGGTGCACTTTGAGCGCTTAATTGCAGTCCAATCCCGCAGAACAGCAGGAGTAAAAAAAGTGGTTTCATATTAAAGTCCTGTAATTTACATGTCTGATGTTGCAAAAATAGTCCCCAGCCGCTCCGGGTTTGTGTGACATATGTTACCCGGTCGACTGATTGATACCGGACATCCTGCTGGGCTAAAAAAGAAAAGCGGCAACCGGAGGTCCAGTTGCCGCTTAATGTGTAAGCATTGTGGCGAAAAAATCCGCCGTTTATTCTTTGTCGAAGCGCATTTCCTGAATAGAAAGGCTGTCGCCATTGACTTTCAGGTAGAGGTACACGCGGAAGTTACCGTTGGTGGCCGACATATTGCCGATGCAATACTGATCGCTGTTTTCACGGCTGGTGCCTTTGTGAACCTGGCTGAACGATGTGGGTTTGTTCGAAGTGAAAAAATTGCGCAATACATCAAGGGCTTTCGCTTTCGCGTACACCTGTTCTTTGTCCTGAATCGATATTTCCACATTATCAGAGAAATATTTGGACAGCGCGTCGGCATCGCCTGTATTCAGAGCGCTTGTAATGGCTTCAAGGGTTGGATTGCCCTGGTTGGCAAAGGCTACTACAGGAGCAAAAAATAGAAGAAAAAACAGGTTTTTCATCATTAAACAGTTTTGGATTTGTTTGTTTTGGAACAGATTCCGGAGTTTATACGGCGTTCCGTTCCCAATGTAACTGCCAAATGCGTTCTTTTAGTGTTAAACCAAAGTTAAACCTGTTTTAAGGTGGCAGCGCGGGGTAGGCCAGTTAAAGTTTTCGAACTTTAACATTTGACCCGGTTTTCAGGGATAATTGACTGCTAAACAATCTGAAAAAGGGGGTAATGTATCGCGGAATGGTATTCCGGGGTACTACATGGCGCAGTAATCCCGGAATGGCATTCCGGGGTACTACAATGGCGCAGTAATCCCGGAATGTCATTCCGGGGTACTACAATGGCGCAGTAATCCCGGAATGGCATTCCGGGGTACTACATGGCGCGACAATCCCGGAATACCATTCCGGGGTACTACATCGCGTCGCAATCCCGGAATACCATTCCGGGGTACTACATGGCGCAGTAATCCCGGAATGTCATTCCGGGTTACTATATGGCGCGGCAATCCCGGAATACCATTCCGGGTTACTATATGGCGCGGCAATCCCGGAATACCATTCCGGGGTACTATATGGCGCGGCAATCCCGGAATACCATTCCGGGGTACTACATGGCGCAGTAATCCCGGAATGGCATTCCGGGGTACTACATGGCGCGGCAATCCCGGAATGACATTCCGGGGTACTACATGGCGCAGTAATCCCGGAATGACATTCCGGGGTACTTGGCCGGCCCCTATTCAACTCTATTTCCCAATGGCCAGGTTGCGCGAAAACTGTCCCCCAGGCAATTGCACATGAAGGGTATACACGCCCGCAACAAGCGCGGGCAAATGATCGATTTCCAGAACATTTAAGCCGGATTGCGTACGGGCATTGCCCAGCCAGACGATCTGCCCGGCCCCGTTCAGCAAGCGTATTGACACAGGGGCTGCAATATCGGCATCCAGTGAAAGATACAGGCGGTCAGCCGCAGGATTGGGATATACCAATACGGCTTTGATTCCATCGGGAAGATCGCTGGTGGCGCTGAGGTTGCCGATATAGGTGCGCTCTACTGTGGCATTGCCGTTGGTGGCGCCTCCAAATGAGGTGAAAACCAGTTTATAGAGATCGTTTTGTACCGTTTTGACAAAGTACGCCCGGTCGTTCACCACGTACCAGCCTGATGTCAGGTTGAAGAATTTCCAGTCGTGGTTGATCACATCAAGGCGTGTGCTGAAGGAATCGAGGTATGCTGTATACTCTACCGTCGCAGGATTAACATTCGTGGCCCGGGCAGCAGATACGCCATCCGTTGAAAGGATGCCTGTCACCTCATACGGCACAGGGCTGCCTCCTGCATCCAGGACAGCAATATAGCGACAGAAGACCAGATCCCAGCCGGTAGCGGTCGTGACGTTTGCACCATTCGCGCCAAGTGAAAAATACACCAGGGGGCTGCCGTTGCCGGGGTCCGTACTCACGGTATGGCTGGTCATATTACTGCCGTCCAGATTGGCTACACGGAAACTGTATTGGGCCCCGTCGAATTCGTCGAACATGATCTTGCGGTATGAACCGTCGCGTAATTTCAGCACAAACACCCTGTAACCCAATACCTTGGACTGAACGGCATCATAGGTTCCCCATCCAAGATCAAGCGAGTTGGACGTATCAGCCGTTGTATTGAAAGCGCCTTCCGACCAGGAGGCTTCGGGATTGAACAGTTGGTAATCCGAAAAAATATCTGCCGGATTGATCGTTTCGCCGAAATCAAAAATATACGGATCGTAAGCCTGCATACCAGGGACAGTCTGGCCCATGGAAGATGTCGTGCTCTCATTGATAAAAATGCCTGCCGATTGAGCGCCCAGATTGGAAAAGGCTATATCCCAGGCGTCATTGGGGATTTGCAGACTGCTGCCGTCGGAGAGTTTGTAGTAGGCAAATTTGGAGTAGCCGGCTCCTGTGCTGATCTGGTCGGTCGTCTGGCCCGATAAATCATTGGAGAGCGATGCGAGGCCGAGCAAAAAAAGACTGGTAAACTTGTTCATAGCAGTAGGTATTTATGCCCAAAGATACGGACCCGTGCCGAAAACGACGCGGGTCCGTTGCATTCAAGCCGCACCTTTGCTGCGGTCCGGCTGCGTTAAAATATTTGTTCGAAATGGGTTATTACAGTTTTACCGCTTTAAAACCAGCCAGCAGTCCTTCGCCTGAAATACTTCCGAAGTACACCCCGGCCTCCCACGAATACGCCCGCATTGCAACCAGTTGCTGACCGGCAGGCAAGACTTTTGTTGCCTGGTAAACGAGTCGCCCCGACAAATCACGGACAGCAAATTGATAAGTTCCGGCCCGAGGTATTTGGAAACGGAGGTGCAGGTCTCGACACGTTGTCGTGTTCTGCATAGGTACGACCGTTGGGTATGGTGGCAATCTTGTAATTGTTTACCATAAAATTTCCCGGATCGGAAAAACCGTCGAGGTCAGTTGTATCAGCATCGCGCAAAGCAATCATCTGGAAGCCGTAGCCCAGGGGATTGCCCGTGACAGCCGTAATGGTTACCCGTGCGATGTAGTCATCGCCCGGGATATACTGTGTAACGATATTGCTGTCTGCATCGAATATCTGCACCGTCATACTGGCGGTAATCGGGCTGGCAGTGTGGCAGCTGATGCAGGTAAGGGGTGTACCGTTGGCAAGGGCCTCGTCGCCCGGGGCGCCGGTATTGCCAACTTTGGCTTCGGAAGCCCGGCCGTTTTTGTTGCCCAGCAGGACAACAGCGCAAAAAATGGTAAGCAGGATGGGGTAGAGCAGGCGGAAGTTCATAATGGATAATAAGTTGTTGGTTAAATCGATAGTTGGAAATGGTGGTTTTGTCGTTTCTCCTGGTAGAGTCGCCGGCTGAAGCCGGCGGTACCGGTACCGCCGGCTTCAGCCGGCGTAAGAACATCTTTGGACAATCCTAAACGCGAAAGGTTGAACCAATCATGCCATTTAGAATGTCAAAATTTGTCTAACCGATAAATAAAACGGCCTGGAGGAAACATTTTCCTCCAGGCCGAAGTCTGTAAAATATGCCTGTTTACATTTCGTCCAGATCGTACAATCGATGGGTCTGAATTACTTGCTCCATGACCTTTTCAAAGTTCGGAATGTCAGAAATGTCGCGATCGGCCAGTTCTTTTGCCCAAATCTGCCAGTCTTTGCCGGCGCTTTTTTTCACGCTTCCAAACCATTCCCGGCTGGTCAGGTAGATACTGAAATCCCGGTAACTCGCCCAGGCCGTTTCGTACTTGCGATAACAACGGCCTTCGATAGTGACCGTCTCGCCTTCCCAATCGGATGTGCAGGGCAGGGCAAAGTAGTTGTTCGACTCCGGCAGCATCGCCCGTTGACCTGCATAGCTGTTGAGGTAGGCGCAGGCCAGCAGTACGGATGCAGGTATGCCGAATTTTTTGCGCTCGCTGATGGCTGTTTTTTCGAACCTTCGTACAAATGTGATAGCCTCTGCCTTGTTGATAGCCGGTAATGGTTTGCGGCCGGCCGACTCCGGCACGATGCCCATTAATGAACTGCCGCCTGATGCAGTATACTTCTCCGGGTTAATTTCCTTTTTATCCGGGGAAGCGGATCCGCCGGTGTTGAAATGCAGGGTTTTTCGCCCAATGGCAACCAGAAGCAGCAGCACCAGCGTGATGGTAAACCAGTTTGTTTTAAAAAAATTCCATTTCATAACTTAAGCGTTTTTCAACGTAAGGATCAAATTGACTGAAAATGAATCATTTGTGCTCTTTCCTGTGTTTGTATGTCGCAAATATAAAACGTTTTGTTTTTAATTAGAAACAAATTTTGTCAAAAAATCAAATTGTTTTAAGTTTGCCGGGATTTATTACCTCCAAACCTCCTGCTATGGACCTTACCCACGCTCAGGCTGCCCTTAAAAAGTATTTCGGCTACGAATCTTTCCGCCCGTTGCAGTCGGATATTATTCAGACGGTGTACAACAAACACGACGCATTGGTGCTCATGCCCACCGGCGGCGGCAAAAGCATTTGCTTCCAGATTCCTGCGGTCACACTTGATGGCGTAGCAGTGGTTGTCAGCCCGCTCATCGCGCTCATGAAAGACCAGGTGGAAGGACTTAATGCCAATGGCATCCACGCGGCTTTTATCAACAGCTCGCTGACCGGCGAGCAAATCCGCGATGTGGAAAATGACCTGCTTGCCGGTTATGTCAAACTGCTGTACGTGAGTCCTGAAAAACTGGTGTCGCAGGGTTTTCAGCCGCTGCTCAAGCGCCTGAATATCAGCCTTTTCGCAATAGACGAGGCGCATTGTATTTCTGCCTGGGGGCATGATTTCCGCCCGGAATACACCCAGTTAAAATTTCTCAAGGAGCAATACCCCGGTATTCCGGTAATCGCGCTTACGGCTACTGCCGACAAACTGACGCGTAAAGACATTGTAACCCAGCTCGGGCTCGATGATCCTGCTATTTTTATCGCTTCTTTCGACCGGCCGAATATCAGCCTCCATGTGCGCTCCGGGCAGCGCCGGTTCGAACAGATCGTGGATTTTTTGAAGCAACATTCCAGGCAATCCGGGATCATTTACTGTCTTTCGCGGAAAAGCTGCGAAAGCCTGGCAGATAAACTGAATACCAAGGGGTTCCGGGCGGCGTATTACCATGCCGAGGTGCCTCCGGCCATGCGCAGTAAAGTGCAGGAAGACTTTATCAACGACCGCATTCCGATCATTTGCGCCACCATTGCCTTCGGCATGGGCATCGACAAAAGCAATGTCCGCTTTGTGATCCATTACAACCTGCCCCGCAACCTTGAAGGGTATTACCAGGAAATAGGCCGCTCGGGCCGCGACGGACTTCCCGCAGACGCGATGCTGTTTTTCAGTTACGCCGATGTGACTTCCTATCGCGAAATGTTTGAGCAGGGTGAAGCAAGTGCAGAGCAGAAAGAACTTAAAATCGCCAAACTCAACCGCATGTACCAGTACGCCGAAGCACCCGTTTGCCGTCGCAAAACGGTGCTGAATTATTTCGGCGAAAACTACGACCACAACTGCGGCAACTGCGACGTGTGCCAGAATCCGCCGCGCCAGTTCGACGGCACAGTGTCTGTCCAGAAAGCCCTGTCTGCCATCATTCGCACGGAAGAAAAAGTGGGCATGAACCTGCTCATCGATATCCTGCGCGGCAGCCAGCGCCGGGAGATTTTTGAAAACAACTTCCAACAGATCAAGACTTACGGCGCTGGGAAGGAATACACCTTTGAAGACTGGCTGTTTCTCATTTCCCAAATGCTGCATACCGGGCTGATTGAAATTGCCTACGACGACCACAGCCGGCTGAAAGTGACTGAAGAGGGCAAAAAGATATTGTACGAGGGTAAAAAGGTAAACCTCGCCCTGCCGCAACCCAAAGCCAAACCGGAAGAACGAACGCCGCGCGCCCAGGAAAAATCGAAAACGCAGGTCATGCGGGAGGAACTGTTCGAGCGCCTGCAAATGCTGCGCCGTACCGTCGCCCAACAACAGGGCGTGCCGCCCTACCTGATTTTCAGCGACGCCACACTCGTTGAAATGGCCGAAAAACGCCCGCTTACCGACGCCGACATGCTCCAGGTCAGCGGGGTGGGCGAACGCAAACTGCAACTTTACGGCGACGCCTTTATTGAAGCGATCCGCAAATTCGTGCTCGAAAAAACCGGCGAAGGCTCCCGGGTGACCGGCAGTACCCAGCTCGTTACATGGGATTTATATAAAAAAGGCCACCTGGTCGAAGAGATCGCCGAAATGCGCGGAGTGAGCACGCTAACAGTAATAAGCCACCTCGCCACCATGTACGAACGCGGCGAAAACCTTGACATCCGGCAGTGGGTCTCGCCGGAAGAATGCGACATCATACAGGGCGCCCTGCCCTTGTTTGAAGAACCTTATCAGATGAAGGCCATTCATGAACATTTTAACGAACGGTACAATTACGATAAGATACGGTTTGCGATTGCGGATATGCGACGGGGGAGGTAGCAGCATCTTTACTGCCATGGCCGGAGCAACAAACACCTCATTCGCATACCTTTCCCTATCTTCGCCCACGATGGAAAACCTCTCTGCCTATACTGTCCTGTTTTCTTTTTGCGGACTGATCATACTATCCTACCTGTTCTCTGTACTCAACCGGGTGACGCGCATCCCGTCGGTGTTGCTGTTGCTGGGTACCGGAATAGGATTGCGCTACCTGTCGGATACATTCAACGTACCCTTCGATATGCCGGCGGCGGCCGTCGAGTTTCTGGGCACCATCGGTCTGATCATGATCGTACTGGAGGCCGGGCTTGATCTGGAGGTGACGAAAAAGAAGTTGCCGCTGATCAGAAGTTCATTTTTTTCGGCATTGATTATCCTGATCATTTCCACCTTCAGTGTGGCCGGCATTTTGCAATGGTGGATGCCCGAGTCACCGTTCGCCAATTGCGTAGTGTATGCTATCGTGCTGAGTATTGTGAGCAGCGCCATCGTGCTGCCGAGCGTAGGCCACCTGAGTCATGAAAAACGCGAGTTTTTGATCTATGAAGCCTCGTTTTCCGATGTGTTGGGCATCATGGCGTTTAATTTTCTCACGGCAGGGCATGTCATCACCACGGAATCGGTAACCTGGTTTATCGGCAGCATACCTGTAGCCATCGTGCTCTCGGTAGTGGTTTGTTTTGCCCTGATGATGCTGCTAATCAAAAACAGGATCAACATCAAGTTTTTCCTGATGTTCGCCGTGCTGATCGTCATCTATATCGGCGGTAAAATGATGCACCTGCCCTCCCTGATCGCTATCCTGATGTTTGGCCTGGTTGTGAACAACTGGGAATTGGTGCGCTGGAAGCCGTTAAAGTCCTATTTTTCTGATGAAAGTGTCAACGACGTGGTGGCATTGCTGAAATCGATCACGGCGGAGTCCTCTTTCCTGATCCGAACCTTTTTCTTCATAATATTTGGCTATTCGATCAAATTATCATTCTTGCAGGACCCCAATGTACTGCTGCTCGGTTCTTTGATCGTGGTAGCATTGATGATCCTGCGTTATATCTACCTGCGCATTCTGCACAAATACACGCTGTTTCCCGAACTGCTTTACATCCCGCGCGGCCTCATCACAATACTGCTGTTTTACAAAATACCCTCGTGGCAGCGTATCGACTCCTTCGATGAAGGCGTCCTGTTTTTTGTAATTCTGGCAACAGGCATTATCATGATGCTTGGCTCCCTGTTCTACCACGACGAACCGGTCGAAATTGACAAAACGACAGCCCCCGGTCCCGAAGTCGTGCTGAAACCCGAAAACGATTGATCCCGAAATCGAAAACAAAACAGGGCAAAAAACCATTGTCCGAATTACAGATTTGTATCAACCACGCCACCGGCCTTTCCCCTGAGTACCTTTCTTTTAAACATATAAACGACCTGACTGCATGGAATGGAGTATTATACTTGTATTTATCCTTGGATACCTTGCCATCACCCTCGAACATCCCCTAAAAATTGACAAGGCCGCCAGTGCGCTGGTGACTGCCGTATTGTGCTGGATGCTGTATATTTTATCGGAATCGGACAAGGAAGCCGTTACACACCACCTCACCCTGCATATGGGGGAGATATCCGAAATTCTGTTTTTCCTGCTCGGCGCCATGGTGGTAGTGGAACTGATCGACGCGCACGACGGATTCGAGATCGTCAGCGATTATGTGCGCACCACCGATAAAAAACGACTGCTCTGGATCGTCTGTGGCATCACATTCTTTATGTCTGCCTTGCTCGACAACCTGACTTCTACTATCGTAATTATCAGCCTGTTGCGCAAACTAATCGCCGGCCGGGAAGACCGCCTGCTCTTTGCCGGACTGACGGTCGTGGCCGCCAACGCCGGCGGCGCGTGGTCGCCGATGGGCGACGTTACAACCACCATGCTCTGGATCGGCGGTCAGGTGACCGTGCTGAACATTATTAAAATGCTCTTCCTGCCCAGTCTGGTTTGTCTGGTCGTGCCCCTGTTGATCCGTTCACGGCAAATGAAAGGTTCCGTGACTACCCCAAAGCGGAGCAGCGATGCCTTTGATGACACTACCCCTGCAGAACGCAGAACCGTATTACTGATCGGGTTGGGTGTGTTGCTTTTCGTGCCCGTATTCAAAACGCTGACCCACCTGCCGCCATTCATGGGTATGTTGTTTGGCCTCGGTGTCATGTGGATCGTAACGGAAATGATGCATACCGGCAAGGATGAAGTTGAAAAGGGGCCCCGCTCGGTTGTGCATGCGCTGCGAAAAATCGATACGCCGAGCATCCTGTTTTTTCTCGGCATTCTGGTGGCAGTGGCGGCCTTGCAAAGCACAGGCATGTTGAAAAGCCTCGCCACCTGGCTCGACCATACCATCGGCAATATCACCATTACGTGTATCCTGATCGGTTTCCTTTCCGCCATCGTAGACAATGTACCCCTGGTTGCAGCTGCCCAGGGGATGTACTCCCTGGAGCAGTACGGCACGGACCACTATTTCTGGGAGTTTCTCGCCTACTGTGCCGGCACGGGCGGCAGCGCACTGATCATCGGATCGGCTGCAGGAGTGGCAGCAATGGGCATGGAAAAGATCGATTTTTTCTGGTATATGCGAAAGGTTACACTTTGGGCCGTCATCGGCTATCTGGCCGGCGCTGCGGTCTATGTAATGCAGTCCATGTTAATCCATTAACCTAAGAAACCGTCTGAAACCCCTGCCGAGACGGTTTCTAAAATCAGCCGGAATACTGAGCCAGGTCATTTACAGGGCAGAAGGAATCGTGAAAATTTGCATTTTCAGAAAGTCTTTTCGACCGATTCATTTGACGGAAATGGATTTCCGTAATACAACTGACCAGCAATGAACGCCGATCTTTTTGCCAAATACGACGTGGCTGCGCCACGCTATACCAGTTATCCTACCGTACCTTATTGGGCCGATGCAGGGCTATCGCAGGATGAGTGGTTGCCAAAGGTGAAATATGCCTTTGCTGACGATCACCATATCAGCCTGTATATCCACCTGCCGTTCTGCGAAAGTCTGTGTACCTATTGTGGATGCAACAAACACATCACCAAAAACCACGCGGTAGAGCACCCTTACATTGATGCCTTGCTGCGCGAATGGAAAATGTACCGCGACGCATTGCCGGGAAAACCGGCGCTGCGTGAATTACACCTGGGCGGCGGCACGCCTACCTTTTTTCAGCCTGAAGGCCTGCGGTACCTGCTGGAAAGCATCTTAAAAGACGTGGAAATCCCGGAACACCACGATTTCGGGTTTGAAGCCCATCCCTGGAGCGCAACGGAGGAACACCTGCGCGTTTTGTACGACCTGGGTTTCCGGCGCATCAGTATCGGCGTACAGGACTTTGATGAAGACCTGATGAAACTCGTCAACCGCCGGCAAACAGTGGAGTCCGTCGTGCGCTGCACCGAACAAGCCCGTGCAATCGGGTATGAATCGGTCAACTACGACCTCATTTTTGGCCTGCCCAAACAAACCCTTGCACACATCCGGAACAACGCAGGTTTTGTGGCGCGCCTGAAACCCGATCGCATCGCTTTTTATAGTTATGCGCATGTACCCTGGCTCAAGCGCAGCCAATGCGCCTATTCTGAAGCCGACTTGCCGACGGGCGCCGACAAGCGCCATTTGTACGAAGCCGGGCGATTCTGGTTTGAGTCGAGCGGCTATGCAGAGATCGGAATGGACCACTTTGCGCTTCCGCATGATTCGCTGTTCAAGGCCATGCGGAACGAGACCCTGCACCGCAATTTTATGGGCTACACGCCGTATAAAACGCAACTGCAGATCGGCCTGGGCGCTTCCGCTATCAGTGATGCCTGGGATGCCTTTGGACAAAACGAGAAGGACACTGCTAAATATCAAAAGATCGTGAACGAAGGCCGGTTGCCGGTATTCAGGGGGCACTTGCTTACCAAGGAAGATCAACTGCTTCGCCGCCATATTCTCCACCTGATGACGCGTTTTGAAACGTCGTGGTCGTACGATGAAGCACAGGAACACGTACTCGAAGCCGCCGTAGCGCGACTGGAGCCGCTGATTGCCGACGGGTTGGTCGCCGTAAAGCCTTTTCATATAAAAGTGACCAATCCCGGTCGCAATTTTCTCCGCAACATCTGCATGGCTTTCGACGCGCATTACTGGAAAAAACAACCGGAAGGGAAACTGTTTAGTCAGGCAGTATGAGGTTTATACCTTTGCGGCAAAAAACAAGGCCTGACCAGCATGCAATACGAAAACACCCTTGACTTTGCGCAAGACCTCGACCGCAACGACCCGCTGCACCAGTATCGCGCCCAATTTATTTTCCCGCAGCATTCCGGACGCGACGTTCTCTACTTCTGCGGCAACTCACTCGGCCTCCAGCCAAAGACGATCAGAAAAGCGCTGCTCGACGAACTCGACCAATGGGCTGAGCATGGTGTGGAAGGTCATTTTCGCGGCGAACTGCCCTGGATGTATTACCACAAATTTCTGACGCCGCAGGCAGCCCGGTTAGTGGGTGCGCTCCCGCACGAGGTGGTCATCATGAATACCCTAACCGTCAACCTGCACCTGATGATGGTGTCCTTTTACCGGCCCGACGCACAGCGGTACAAGATCATCATGGAAGCAGGTGCATTTCCCAGCGACCAGTATGCCGTGGAGAGTCAGGTGCGCTGGCATGGTTTCGACCCCGCCGACGCGATCGTGGAAGTGACGCCGCGGCCCGGCGAGGATACGCTGCGTACCGAAGACATTTTAGAGATTATTGAAAAAGAAGGCCCAAAGGCGGCTCTGGTTATGTTCGGCGGGGTAAATTATTATACCGGACAATTGTATGACATGGAGCGTATCGCCGCCGCCGCGCACCGGGTTGGCGCATACGCGGGTTTCGACCTGGCACACGCCGCCGGCAATGCTCCCCTGCGTTTGCACGACTGGAATGCTGATTTTGCCGTATGGTGCAGTTACAAATACCTGAATTCGGGGCCGGGCGGACCGGCGGGCGCTTTTGTACACGAACGCCACGGCGACAATCCGGCGCTGCCGCGTTTTGCGGGGTGGTGGGGACATGATGAGGGCGAGCGCTTCCAGATGAAGAAAGGCTTCAAACCCATGCGCGGCGCCGAAGGATGGCAACTCAGCAACGCCCAGATATTTTCCTTTGCCGCACACAAGGCCAGCCTGGATATTTTCGACACGGCAGGCATGGCGCATCTGCGGACGAAAAGTCTGCAACTCACGGGTTTCCTGGAATACGTGCTCGACGAGGTGAACCGCCGTAAAAACCTGTTCCGCATCATCACCCCGCGCGACCCTGGCGCGCGGGGCTGCCAGATATCGGCGCTCACCGATGATAGGGGCAAATCCTTGTTCGACTTTCTTGCAAATAACGGCGCTATCGCCGACTGGCGTGAGCCTAACGTGATCCGCTTCGCGCCTGTGCCGCTGTACAATACGTTTGAAGATGTCTGGCGCCTGGGGGATTTGATGTTGCGGTATGGTGCGTAGTTCTCTACTTTAGCTGCGCCCCGGCAGACCCGGGCGTCGATTTACCGGACAAACAAACCCAATATGCTTAGAATCGGAACTCGCGGCAGCAAACTCGCCCTGTGGCAGGCGAATTTCACACAAACGGAACTCACCCGGATTGGTGTGGAAAGCGAGCTCGTGATCATCAAAACCAAAGGGGACGTGGTGCAACACCTGAGCTTCGACAAACTGGAAGGAAAGGGGTTTTTCACCAAAGAAATTGAAGACGCCATGCTGCGCGGCGAAATTGACCTGGCTGTGCATTCCATGAAGGACCTGCCTACCACCCAACCCGAAGGACTGGTGATTACCGCCGTTTCGTACCGCGATAATCCGGCAGACCTGCTCATCATTCGGCCGGAAGCACTGGATCACGGAAAAGTTTTCAAACTGAAGGAGGGCGCAGTAGTAGGCACTTCCGCTGCCCGCCGCAAGGCCCAGTTGCTCGATTTCAGGCCTGATACAGTAATAAAGGATATTCGGGGCAATGTTCCCACCCGTTTGGAAAAGCTGCGCTCCGGCGATTTTGACGCCATCTTTCTCGCCGCGGCGGGCGTCAGTCGGCTGGGGCTCGACACAGACGGCCTGGAAGTAATCGAATTAAACCCGCGCGAGTTCGTCCCGGCGCCTGCCCAGGGCGTACTGGCCTGGCAAACAAACCGCGACGATATGGACACCCGCCTGTTGTTGAAAAACATACACCATCCGGAAATTTCGGCCTGCACAAACGTGGAACGCCGGGCCCTGCAACTCATGGATGGCGGCTGCCAGCTTCCTCTGGGCGTCCACTGCGAACGCGATGCCACCGGCCACTTTCACGCCGTTGCAGCTTGTGAAATAGCGGGCATCATGCGCCGCACCAGGCTTTCGTCCAGCACAAGTTTCGGTATGGCCGAAAAACTGATCGCCGGACTGAGAACCGTATAACCAGATTTTTACACACCTGAGTGCAAAACTTAACCAAAAGCATGTCGACCAAAATTCTTCCCCTGATGGCAGCCGTATTATTAGCAGCCTGTACGCAGACGACACAACAAAAACCTCCCGCCACTGACAATAATGTCGAGGATAAAAGAGAAAAACTTTCCCCTTTTACACAAAAAATCTCCGAGGGCATTGACTTTGTCGCCCTGGGCACCGAACCCTTCTGGGGGCTCGACATCGATTTTGAAAAAGGGATGGAATTCAAAACACCCGATGGCAAATCCTTCAATGCACCTCCTGTCATGGCCAAAAAAGGGTCGGAAGGTGTTTTAATATATGAGTCAAAAACGGAGGACGGAAGCCTGAAAGTGACCTTGAAAGAAGAACCCTGTTCCGATGGTATGAGCGACAACAAGTTTGATTATTCCGTCATGGTGGCCGTCAACGGAACAACATTCCAAGGCTGCGGCCAGCCCGTTGGCGGTTCACTTGGCAGCTACTGGACGCTGCAAAGCATGAATGGAGCGCCGGTAGAGGAGAATATTTTTTTGAAGGGCAGGGTACCCGTGCTCCAGGTCAATGTAAAGGAAAGCAGGTATGCCGGTTCCGACGGGTGCAACAATATCCTTGGAAAAGCGCGGATCGAAGGCAACAAGATCGAACTTGAGCCGGGGATTTCGACTATGATGGCTTGCCCGGGCAAGGCGCATGAAGAATACGCCGAGGCCTTTTATTCTGTCACGGACTATACCATTGAAAATGGTCTGCTTACCCTCTTGGCCGAAGGCAAACCTGTGCTGGTGTACGGGTTGTAGGGTTTTCCAGGTACCGGCGGCTTTAGCCGCTGAAAACGCGGGATGTGGATTCATTGGTGTAGATTCAACGGCTAAAGCCGTCGGTACAATGTGATGTGTCTTCAACGGCTAAAGCCGTCGGTACCTTGCCGTCGGTACCTTGCCGTCGGCACCACCGTTTCCAGGCCATCAGGACCACTATGCCGCAAACACCTGCTTGCACGATTGCTGTTTGGGGTAAAAAACTTGCCAATAATGCGCTTGCCAGTGCAATCGTCGCCCAATGGCCGGCAAAATCGAGTTTTTCCCGGATAAACAACCCTGCCGGGAGCAGGAGTATCAGCAAAAGCAACAATGCACTTGATGCAGGGGTGAGTGGAAATGCATACCGTGCAAGCAGCCCCAGCGCAATTGCAGAAGCCAGGCCGATATACAACCAGCGGTAAAACAGGTGTACGTCTGGTGCACAATCGAAACCCGTTGCGGGCGCCTTGCTGCCTGCGATGATGCGGCGGTTGTAGGTAATGATTTGATAGAGTTGATACAGGATGGCCCGAAAAAAACGATTTCTGAACAGGGGCCGTAAAAAGGGCATACGTTCACCCAGGATCAGGAACAAGGCATTCAGGCCGTATGCGACTTCCCCGGTTCGGGTATCCAGCAGGGGAATTTCGTGGCGCGCACGGTCAAGGTCTATTTGCCCCAGTATTTCAGGAGCAGCTGTAGCAAAGCCGGTTCGATGTTTCAGCCAACCTATTTTGATGAAACCTGCCGTATAGGCCTTGCACATGGGGCAAACGTCGTCGTAAATAATGACCTTGTTTTCCAGTTCTGACATGGTACAATAGTTTTACACTACTGTAACGCTATGCATATTTTTATGTTTTCAAAAATTTCTGAAAATAAGAAAAGTTTTATCTTGCCGTCATTACGTCATTGATCTCCGGCAGTATGGCGCCAAAATTTATCACGGGTCATCGGGCGAAACCCGCCCAATGACCCCGCGATAAAATTTCCCAATCGCCTGCAATACAGCAATGAGGCAATAATGGCAATGCCCCTTCCCCGCTATTTTCCGTGACAATGTTTGTACTTCTTCCCGCTGCCGCATGGGCATGGGTCATTTCTGCCGATAACCTTTTCTTTTACGATCGGCTGAACCCGCTGAACAGGGGCCCCGTTGCCGGCCGACTGAGCGGCGCGTTGGGCAGCCTGTTGCGACTCAGTCATCTGCTGCTGGTTGTTGGTGCGCAGGCGGTTTGATTGCGCTCTGCGCTGGGCTTCGGCCTGCGACTGCGCCGCCTGGGCTTTACGCAATTCGTCTTCCGAGGGCAGGGTAAGCGAACCTTTCAGCAGGAAGGAGGTCACGTTGGCATTAATGTGGCCAATCAGTCCCTCAAAGAGGTTGTAGGCCTCCATTTTATAAATAACCAGCGGGTCTTTCTGCTCGAAGGAGGCGCCCTGAACGGACTCTTTCAGGTCGTCGACGTTGCGGAGGTGCTCTTTCCAGGCGTCGTCGATGAGCGCCAGGGTAGCCACTTTTTCCACATCGCCCATAATGGATTTGCCTTCCGTTTTGATGGCGAGTTCCATATCCGCACTGATATTGAGGCCAAGGCCACCATCGGTGAACGGCACTACGATGCGTTTGTAGCGGTGCCCTTCCCGCGCGTATACATCTTTGATGATGGGCAAGAGCCGGTCGCCCACCTGTTTTTCTTTCAGGTGGTAGATACCGAGCACCTGCTGCTGGAATGCCTCCGTGACGGCGTTCAGGCTTGCGCTTTTGAACCATTCAGGGTCCATTTCCGGGTCGACTCCGATCAGGCGCAGGCTGTCCAGACGGAAGGTCTCAAAGTCGCCGCCTTCGCGGTGCACCTGCACTAGTTCGGAAGTGATGGCCGTGAACGCGTTGTTGATATCGACTGCGAGGCGGTCGCCAAACAGCGCGTTGCGGCGCTTTTTATAAATAGCCTCACGCTGGATGTTCATCACATCATCGTATTCGAGCAGGCGTTTGCGAATGCCGAAGTTATTTTCCTCTACTTTTTTCTGTGCGCGTTCGATACTGTTCGTCACCATACTGTGCTGAATGACGTCGCCCTCCTTGTGTCCCATCTTGTCCATGAGGCCCGCAATTCTGTCGCTCTGGAACAGGCGCATGAGCTGGTCTTCCAGCGATATGTAGAATTGCGATGAGCCCGGGTCGCCCTGACGGCCGGCGCGGCCGCGCAACTGTCGGTCTACACGGCGGCTTTCGTGGCGCTCGGTACCGATGATGGCCAAACCGCCCGCATCTTTTACGCCAGGGCCAAGTTTGATGTCGGTACCCCGGCCGGCCATGTTGGTGGCGAGGGTTACCTTGCCAGCCTGGCCGGCTTCGGCTACGATCTCAGCCTCGCGTTGGTGCTGCTTGGCGTTCAGTACGTTGTGGTCGATGCCCCGCATCTTGAGCATGCGCGAGAGCAACTCGGAAATCTCTACCGAGGTTGTACCGACGAGGATAGGGCGGCCCTTGTCGCGCAGCTCGATGATATCGTCGATAACCGCATTGTATTTCTCCCGGGCGGTTTTGTAGACAAGGTCCTCATGGTCTTGTCTGGAAATCGGCCGATTGGTGGGTATCACCACCACGTCAAGTTTGTAGATATCCCACAATTCCTTGGCCTCCGTTTCAGCGGTACCGGTCATACCGGCAAGTTTGTGGTACATCCGGAAGTAGTTCTGCAGCGTAACGGTAGCGTATGTTTGCGTAATCTCGCCCACCTTCACATTTTCCTTCGCCTCGATAGCCTGGTGCAGGCCGTCGGAGTAGCGCCGGCCTTCCATAACACGCCCTGTTTGCTCGTCGACGATCTTGACCTCGCCTTCCAGGACAATGTATTCGTTGTCTTTTTCAAACAGCGCGTACGCTTTCAGCAACTGCTGAATAGCATGGATACGCCGGCTTTTTACACCGTAATCCTGCGAAAGCAGCTCCTTCGCCTCGATTTTTTCTTCGTGGCTGAGTTCCTCGTCCTTGTCGATCTTGACCAGTTCCATCCCGATATCGGGCATGATAAAAAAGGAAGGATCATTGCTGAAGTTGGAAAGGAAATCAACCCCTTTATCGGTCAGTTCAACCGAACGATTTTTTTCATCGATCGTGAACAGCAACTGGCGGTCTACCTCCGGCATCCGCTTGCTGTTTTCCTGGAGGTATACATTTTCCGATTTTTGCAGCAGGACCTTTGCGCCTTCTTCACTGAGGAATTTTACCAAGGCGCGGTTTTTGGGAAGCGCGCGGTGTGCGCGCAGGAGCGAAAGCCCGGCCTGGCCTTCTTCAGCGCCTAGTTTGCCTTCGGCGAACAACTTTTTAGCCTCCGTCAAAAACTGGCTGGCCAGTTTGGCCTGCTCGTCGATGAGCCTCCTGACGGTGGGGTTCAGTTCCACGAACTCCTGGTCTTCGGCGCCGCGTGTCACTGGGCCCGAAATAATGAGCGGCGTACGCGCATCATCGATCAAAACGGAATCCACCTCGTCGACGATAGCGTAGTGGTGTTTGCGCTGCACGAGTTCATCCACATTGATGACCATATTATCGCGGAGGTAGTCGAAGCCGAACTCCGAGTTGGTGCCGAATATGATGTCGCAATGGTACGCGTCGATGCGTTCTTTTGAGTGGGGGCGATATTTGTCGATACAATCCACCGTGAGCATCAGAAACTCGTAGATGGGGCCCACCCACTCGGAGTCGCGTCGGGCGAGGTAGTCGTTTACCGTCACAATATGCACGCCCTCGCCGGCAACGCCGTTGAGGTATGCGGGCAGCGTAGCCACAAGGGTTTTACCCTCGCCGGTGGCCATTTCTGCGATTTTGCCGTCGTGCAATACCATGCCGCCGATGAGCTGCACATCGTAATGCACCATATTCCAGGTGATCTCGCCGCCTGCGGCCATCCAGTTGTTTTTCCAGATAGCGTTGTCGCCCTCTATGGAAACATAGGTTTTGCCTTGTTTTGCAGCCAGCGCACGGTCGTGGTCGGTAGCCGTGACTGTCAGGGTCTCGTTTTTCGAAAACCGCCGGCTGGTCTCTTTCACCACGGCAAATGCTTCGGGCTGGATCGACAACAAAATGTCTTCCAGCGCTTTATCGCGGGTTTTGCGCAGCTCATCTACCTCCTTGAAAAGGGTTTCCTTTTCATTGAAGTCGGCAGCCCCGATGGCCTGCTCATTCACCGATGTGATTTCGGCGTCAATATCCTGCAGGTATTCCTGGATGCGCTTGCGAAAGTCGAGGGTCTTGGCGCGCAATTCATCGTTGGAAAGGGCCTGGTATGCCTCGAAGTAATTATTGATCTCGGCGACCGTCGACTGGTATTGTTTCATGTCGCGATCCTGCTTTGTGCCGATAATTTTTTTTATAAATCCAAACACGATATGGGAGTGTTAAGTGATAAATGTTGAGTGAAGTGCAGGGTCTGATTTCCCGGAAGGGCAACGCTCTTTTTTTAGCGGGTGCAAAGATACGCTTTCACGATTGCGGGAAAGGTGATGCGCATCACATTTCATTCCATGTAGAGAAATCGCCGGTATTTTGACAAAATGGCAGTATGATGCCGGCTAAAGGCAAGAAATGGCTGCCGACACTACCGACCCGTGCGGGTCATGGCCCTTTGGCGAGGCTATATTTCATCCAGGTAGAATTGCCTTCCGCACAAGCATCCAAGGCGACGCAGGCGCTGCGTGGCAGGCGTTGCGCACCAGTCGGGGTGCGTTGGCAATCTTTGGCCAGGAGGAAGTTGCTGTCAATACCGGGGACAGGCAGGTACTGAAACAAGTGTCCCGGCGAAACAAAGGATTCTTTCCGCTCGGAACGCACTTTCAACAGCAACCGGATCGCCGCAGAGAGGTCTGTCTTTACCCTGCGCAGCTGATTAAAGACGCCTTCATCGCGCTGCACATGCGAAGCGAATTCATTGCCGGAACAACTTGCCGCAACCTGACCGGCATATGACTGTAATGCCGTTCCCGGCAGGTCATATCCCTGCACATTGCACGCGGAAACGCAGTACAACGTACAGGCATGGAGCAGTGTGGCGACAATTTTTTTATTCTTCATCCGAACCCGCTTGCAGGCAGTGCAATAACGCAGCCTTTTGGCGATTGTTTTTGCGGTTGATGCAAAAGATGCGTGCAAAGTTCGCACTGGTGGGCGGCATACTCAAATTTTTTCCGAAAAATCGGAAATACAGCCTAGAGAGCAATACGTCATGGCGTTCGAACATATTCAAAATCGATCCGGGCATACACCTTCCCTTTACTGTTTGTGTATACCTTGGCCGTCACCAGCCCGTCGGCGTTGCGATACGTCGTTCTTTTACCGCCGGGCGAAGCCTTGAGTTCGATGCCGTAGAGGTATCCTGTTGATTTCTTTAATTCGTACACGACCGTTCGCTCCGGCGTCTCCATTTGCTTGTTCAGGAGGGTAAGGGTACCGTTGTCGCTTTCGTACGTTTCAGTGATATTGCCCCGGTGCTTCACGACATAATGCCAGGTGCCATCCAATTGCCCGTTTGGAGCGTAGGTTTTCTTTTCCACAAGATCGCCCGCTGCGTTGTAACGGTATCGAGTGTACAGTTTTCCGAAACGATAAAACAGGCTGTCGCGGCCTCGGGAATCTTTTACCCACTTACCTGAACTGACAAGGTCGCCGTCTTCCACCCGGGTTTGCGTCCGCTGGAAAAAATTTGGCCCGAACGTATTCTCATGACGGTATTCCAGTCGCCCGCCCTTGTCGTAATTGTTTTCGATTTCAATATGCCGCAGGGTATCGTACTCGAAGGTCAGTTTTCCCCGCATCTCTCCGTTCTTGCCATATGAGGTATAGGATTCTGTGCGTCCGTTTGGGCCTATCACCTGTACATGCCGGACGGAGTTGATCACCGAATCCCCGTCGAATGCTCGTGCTGTCACGATGCATTGATAGTACCCAAGCCGGGCAATGAGGGTATCAGGACTGTCGGTTTGGGCTGCCGTTGTGGAGAAAAAAGTAAGAATAACCAGCACGGGAACCAGAAAGCGTATCGGTTGAAGTTGAGCCATTGGGATGAAACAATTTTAGGCAAATGTATTACAAGCCAATCTTTAATCAAGGCAGCGCGTCATGTTGAGACACCAATGGGGCAATTTGTCCATGTTGAAACGGCATCCGTCCATTTTCGGGCCGGGAGGGTCGCCCCACCTTTGCAGCATCAATTATTCAACAGCATTTTTCACAAAAAATAACAACAACATGTCTGCAATCAATGTCCCCGCCCGCGCTGAAGTATCGCCCGAATCACAGATCATCTTCGATGCGTTGAACGCCAAACTGGGCTTTGTACCCAACGGTTATGCCCTCATCGGGCACTCCGCCAATGCGCTGTCTGCCTATCTCGATTTTCAGGGCAAACTCAGCAAAGGTTCTTACTCCAACCGCGAGATACAGGCGATTTTCCTGGCCGTCTCACAGGCCAACAATTGCGATTACTGCCTGGCTGCACACACCACAATAGGCAAAATGAACGGCTTTACGGAAACGGAAACGCTCCAACTCCGCGCCGGCGAACACCCGGATGCCAAACTCCGCATCATCACCCGCCTGGCTTACAACCTCGTGCTGACCCGCGGACGCGCCGACGCCAGTCTGGTTCAGGCCTTCTTCGATCTCGGCTATGGACAAAAAGAACTGGTCGATCTGGTCGCGCTCGTGGCAGACAAATTGTTCATGAACCTGCTGAACAACCTCTCGCTGCCCGCAATCGACTTCCCGGTTGCGCCGGTTTTGGAAGGTGAGTCGATCAGCGCCAACTGATTTTCCGACCACAAAAAAATGTCTATCACTTCAATCCGGTATCGGGCATGGCTTACCTTCAGGTCTTCGCCCGATACCGGAGAAGTGCAGCCAGTTTGAATAATTTTTCGGTAAAAACAACCAACAACATGGAAGATAAACGATTGCCCTTGCCTCCGTTTACCCTTGAAACGGCAAAACAAAAAATTCAAATGGCCGAGGACGCCTGGAACAGCCAGGACCCGGAACGGGTTGCAAAAGCCTACACGATCGACAGCGAATGGCGCAACAGGAGCCAGTTTGTCAATGGAAGGGAAGAAATTGTGGCCTTCCTGACTCAAAAATGGCAAAAAGAGAAAAACTACAAACTCCGGAAAGAATACTGGGCGCACGCCGGCAACCGCATCGCCGTTCGGTTTGAGTACGAATACCAGAATGCCGACGGCCAGTGGTTTCGGGCATACGGCAACGAAAACTGGGAGTTTGACGATAACGGCTATATGCAAAAACGGTTTGCCAGCATCAACGACCTTCCGATCGATGCATCGGAGCGCAAGCTATAATGACAGTACATGAACTTTACCTTGCGTGTATTTCAGGGTAATTATATGAACATCGCATGATTTTTGAAGAACAATCGGTACAACTCATCAACCCGGCGCACGACAACCAGTTGGCGCTGATGGTGGAGCCCCTGGAGCAAAACGAGCATCTTACAGCGGTCCGCCGCAACCCGTTTTACTCGGCCATCTGGATAAAAAAGGGGGAAGGCAGGTTTCGGGTCGACCTGGCAGATTGGCCTTTTAGCGACAATTCCATGCTTTTTTACACCTGATCAGCCGTTCAACCTTCACCCGGAGGGTGTGATCGAAGGTGTGGCACTGCATTTTCATTCCGATTTTTTCTGTATCGAAAAACACAAAAAAGAGGTGGCCTGCAATGGTGTTTTGTTCAATAACCTGTACGAGCCGCCGTCTGTATTCGTGGACGACGGCGCCCGCAATGAATTTGAAGGCATCCTGAACAGCATGGTTGTCGAAATGAAGGCCGGTGAATTCGCCCAGACGGAGATGCTGGTGACCTGGCTCAAGTTGTTTTTGATTAAAGCCAGTCGCCTGAAAGTGCAGCAATCGCCCCAGGCCCTGGCCGACGTCGCCGGCGACAAAGAGCCATTCCTGCTCGCCCGGCTCAAGGATCATATTGAGGCGCATTACCGATCCAAACACACACCTGCCGATTACGCCGAACTGCTGCACATTACGCCCAAGACGCTTGGCAAACTGGTCAAAACCCACTGGAACCGGACGCCCACAGCCATCATTCAGGAACGCATACTCGTTGAGGCGAAACGCGAATTATACCTGACCAACAAATCGGTAAAGGAAATTGCCTGGGAACTGGGCTTCGGCGATGAGTTTTATTTCAGTCGCCTGTTCAAAAAAAATGTACAGGTATCGCCGCAGGTGTACCGGGAAACGGTAGGCATGGGGAGGGGTTGAAAAACATACCTTATGTGTGCTGAAAAGCGGCCTTATTAAAAAGGCAGTAGTTGCGGTGGCAGCGTAACGCCAACCCGAAACCCGCAACTACTGTCATCTTCATGAACCTTGTTAGGATCACACTTTCTTCCGCCACCATTCCGACAACTGCCATCCTTTCAGGTACATGACCGGCAAAATGATCAGTGTGATAAAGGTGGCGAAGCCGAGACCGAACACAATCGTCCACGACAACGGGCCCCAGAAGGCCACGGAGTCGCCGCCGAAGTATATTTTGGGGTCGCCGTGTGCAAACAGGCTTTCAAAGTCAATATTGAAGCCCACCGCCAGCGGAATCAGGCCAAGGATGGCCGCCGTGGCCGTCAGCAGCACCGGTGTCATACGGATACGCCCGGCCTCCACGATGGCGTCGTGCACGTTCATGCCTTTGGCCCTGAGCACGTCGGTAAACTCGACAAGAAGGATACCGTTCCGCACCACAATACCCGCCAGCGCCACGATACCCACACCCATCATGATCACGGAAAAATCCATATTGAAAATAGCCATGCCCAGCAGCACGCCAATGATGGAAAACACGACCTCGGTAAGGATGATGAGCGTTTTGCCAAAGGAGTTGAACTGCGTGACGAGGATCAGCAGGATGATGAACAGCGAAATGATTAGTGAGCGGCCGAGGAAGGTCATGGCGTCGATCATTTCCGCGTCTTCACCGGCAAAGCCTACCGATACACCTTCGAATGGCGGTAGCGCCGCCAGTGCCGCTTTTACGGCATTAACGACTTCGGTTTGCTTGGGCTGGTATTCAGCGGTGATGTTTGACGACAGGGTAACCATACGTTCCTGGTCCTTGCGGCGGATGCCGCCGAATGTATTGGTATACTTCACGTCGGCCAGAGCGGCCATAGGTACGGAGCGCAACACCCCGCCCATGTTCATATCACGAAAGGTGATGTTCAGGTTTTCAACGGCATTTATGTTTTCACGCTGGTCTTTCTGAAGCCGTATGTTGATCGGAATTTCGTCTTCTCCGTCGCGGTATTTGCTGGCTTCCTTGCCCAGAATGGCCGTGCGGAATTCTGTGCCGATCTGGGCGGTGCTGATGCCTTCACGACTGGCGCGGTCGCGGTCGATCTGGACACTGATCTCCGGCTTCGACACGATGAGGTCGCTGCGCAGTTCCTCCACGCCCGGTATGGCCAGCGAGTCGAGGTAGCGCTTTACCGCGATGGATGCGCGGGAGAGCTGGTCGAAGTCGTCGCCACGGATCTCTACGGAAATGGGTTTCGGCGAGGGCGGACCGCCCTGCTCCTGGTCGACGGTGATTTCGGCGCCGGGAATGATGCCCTTGGTCGCCTCCCGGATCTTGTCCATATAGGCGTTTGTGCTTACGCCATTGCGCTTGCCGTATTCCACGAAGGCCACGCCGACTTTGCCTTTGTTGGAGGTCGCCGAGCGGTCGAACTGATCTTCAGATGCGTTCAGGGCCACGTTGGCGATAACAGACTCTACGATGGGGTTATTCTCGCCAAGCGTCTCGACGACTTTGCGTTCGACAATGCTGGTGAGCGAGTCGGTCACGTTGACGTCGGTACCTACCGGCATGTTGAGGTATACGAAGATAAAATTCGGGTCGGCCTTGGGAAACAGGACAATATTGGCCTGTCGCGATGCCGTGATGCCGCAAGAGCCCATCAGCAGTACGAACATGCCGACCAGCATGGTCCAGGGCCTGCGCAGGGCAAATTCCAGGAAGCTGGCATAAATGCCCTGGATGGCCGGCCACAATTTTGTCTGAAATCGCGTGACAAGCCCTTCGAGTACGTAGCGGTATAACACGATCAGCAGCGCAAGCGTGACCAGCATGTTGCCCATAAACATGTTGCTGTTGACGTAAAAATAAAGTGTAGCCAACCCGTAGATCACATATCCGGCTATGGTACGACGGCGCGCTTTTTTCGGGTCGGTTTTCACCGAATCATCACCATCTCGCTTCATGAACCACACAGCGAATACGGGGTTGATGACGTAGGCCACGACCAGCGAGGCGGTCAGCGTTATAATGATCGTGACGGGCAGGAAGTGCATGAATTTGCCGAATATTCCTCCCCAGAATACCAGCGGAAAAAACGGCGCCAGTGTGGTGGCGGTACCCGACAATACAGGCAAAAATACCTCCCCAGCCGCCTTTTTGGCCGCCGTGACGATGTCGAGGTGCTCGTCATGATAGATACGGTGCGTATTTTCGATGACCACGATGGCATCGTCGACAACAATGCCAAGCCCCAGCAGGAAAGCAAACAACACGATCATGTTGAGGGTGAAGTCAAAACTGGGCAGCACCAGGAAGGCGATGCACATGGACAGGGGCACCGACATGGCTACGAAAATGGCGTTGGTGCCGCCCATGAAAAACATCAGAATCACCGTTACGAGGATAAAGCCGATGATAATGGTGTTGATCAGGTCGTGCAGGGTAACGCGGGTGGCACGGCTCTGGTCGCCGGTAATGACGACATCGAGGTTGGGCGGAAAATCCGACGCCCTCATCTCACCCACCGTTTCCTTGATCTTGTCGGATGCGTTGATGAGATTTTCACCACTACGCTTGATGACGTTGAGCGCAATAACGTTTTTACCGTTGAGTCGGCTGAAACTCTCCTGTTCCTCATAACCCATTTTTACTTCCGCCACATCTTTGAGATACATCATGGCGCCGGATTGTGAGCCTACAATGATGTTTTTGATCTGCTCTACATCGGTAAAGTCGCCGCGTATCGAAACCGAGCGCGTCATGCCGCCAATGTCAACATTACCCGCAGAGATGGTGAGGTTTTCGCCCGAAATGGCGTTTTCTATATCGCGGAAGGTGAGTTTGGCGGCGGTCATTTTGTATTTGTCCACGTTGATCTGCACCTCTTTGTCAAGCGCGCCAACCATATCGACACGCGTGATCTCGCGCATTTCCTCGATGCGGTCCTTCAGTTTTTCAGCGTAGTCTTTCAACTTGTCCAGACTGAAATCGCCCGAAATATTGACGTTCATAATGGGTATTTCGGAAAAGTCGAATTCCGAAACCGTGGGGTCTTCAAGCAGGTCGGTAGGCAGGTCGCGTTTGGCTTTGTCCACCGCATCCTTCACTTTTTGCTTGCATAGCACCACGTCGAGGTTGGTATTGAACTCTACGATCACGTTCGAGAAGTCCTGTGTGGACGACGAGGTTACCTTTTTCACCCCGTTGATGCCCTTTAACTGTTTCTCAATCGGCTTGGTAACGAGCTGTTCCATATCCGAGGGCGATGCGCCGGGATAAATGGTAGAAACGAAGATCGTCGGTACAACGACATCGGGAAACTGCTCTTTGGGCAGCGAATTGTACGACAATATGCCGGCCAGTGTAATGATCACCGTAATGATGAAAATACTCGTACGGTTGTCGATGGACCAACTGGTGAGTTTGAACTCTTTCATGGAAGTTTCTTTTGAATTGTCTTTGTTTGGGTATCCTGGGGTAAGGATATAGCACCTGCCGTCACTGCTTGTACAACTGTCGCATGTACTCGCCAATACTTTTCGCCGCTCCGTCGGTTGTGTGCTCCAGGTGTGCCATTACATTTTCCCTGTCGCGGGCCGTTTTGTTCTGGCTGAGTTTATGCTTTGCCTCTACTTTATCCGCTTTCATTCTGAACGCGACAATACCTTTAACCAGGGCATTTTTATAATCGGCCGACAGCCGGGCCCATTGCGCGAGGTATTCGGCTTCAAATGCCTGCATCTGTTTTTCGAGCAGGCCGAACGCCGCTTTTTCATCGGTAATCAATTCCGCCGTGCCGTAAACGTGCACTGCCATATAGTTCCAGGTCGGTACATTCTGCTCCTTTTCATACAGGGAGGGAGAGATGTATGCGTGCGGTTCGTTAAAGATCACCAGTGCCGTCTGCGCTTCCAGGTTTTTCCATTGCGGATTTGCTTTGGCAAAGTGCGCCAGCAGCCAGGTCTCCCCATCGGTTGTTTCTTCCACCACAAAAGGCAGGTGTGTCGCAAACGGCAGTCCGTCGACCTGCGACACGATGGCCGCAAAGTTGAAGCGCTGCATGAAGGCCAATATCTCGGCGCGTTCGGTCAAGGAAAAGTGGGACGGATATATGGCAGTTGGCAGTAGCAGTTGGCAGTAGCAGTTGGCAGTAGCAGTTGGCAGTAGCAGTTGGCAGTAGCAGTTGGCAGTGGCAGTTGGCAGTAGTTGGCAGTGGCAAGCCGTTGGCAGTAGCCGTTGGCAGTAGCAGTTGGCAGTAGCAGTTGGCAGTAGCAGTTGGCAGTGGCAGTTGGCAGTGGCTTTGTTTTGGGCGCATCCACGCCTACTGCCACTGCCAACGGCCACTGTCAACTGCTACTAAAATGTTACCGTTTCACCGTTGTTGACATCTTGAAAGCCGGTGGAAATCACATAATCGCCGGCTTTCAGTCCGGACGCTATTTCCACCATGCCGCTGTAGTTGCCGCCTTGTTTTACCGGCGCCTTGCGTGCAATTGCCTGTTTGCCGTCTTTTTTATCGGCAACCATCACAAACTCACCGTCTTCAGCGGTCTGGATCAGGTTGACCGGAACCACGATGGCTTTGGGATTCTGATAGTCGATGATCTTGATGACAGCCACCATGTTGGCCCGGTAGTCACTGCCGGAAGGCATGTTGCACTCGACGGTGAACGTACGCGTATTCGGGTTGATGGTTTTTCCAACGTAGTTGACCCTTACGCTGATCTCCTTGTTCAGATCGGGGGAAAAACACATTTGCTATATCTCCTTTGCGCACCTTCGAGGCATAGGCTTCCGTCACCTCGCCCACTATTTTTAACTGACTGAGGTTGACGATGTTGCACAGGGGGATGCCGGGAGAGATGGCCTGACCGGTTTTCAGTTGAACCATATCTACCGAGCCTCCGATTGGAGCATAGATGCGTGTCTGATTCAGGTTTTCCTTGAGCGTTGCAATGCTGCGTTCGAGGCCCTCTTTTTGCGATTTGGCCTGAATGAATTGCACTTCCGTACCGATTTTCTGATCCCAGAGACTTTTCTGGCGGTTGTAAATGTCTTCGGCGGTAGCCAACTGGTGCTCGAGTTCGGCCATGCTTTTCATCAGGACGCCGTCGTCGATCTGGGCGAGCAGTTGTCCTTTCTTGACGATATCGCCATTTTTAACCAGAATACGGGTTAGGGCGCCGGGCATTTTCGCCGTAACGGAAACGTTTTCTTCGGCGTCCACCCTGCCCTGCAGGTCGATGTAATGGCGGAAAACACCCGTAGAAACTTCCGTCAGCCCCACCGTTTTGACGCGTTGTACATTGCCGTCGGCGCCACCGATTTCTTTTTCCAGGGTAGCAATTTCTGCTTCCAGCTTTGCTTTCTGGTCTTTCAGTGCCGCTAATTGCGCCGCTTTATCGAGCGACTGGCTGCCGCAGGCGGAGAGCATTGCCACTGCCCATCCGAGCGCCAGCACTTGAAGGAGGTTTTTATTTTTCATTTCAATGTTGTTTTAAAAATTGATAGCCAATTAATTAGTTGCCGCCCAGCGCTTTTTTCACTGCTGTTTTGGAGGTGAGCAGGTCGTATTGCGCCTGCATCAGTGATTGTTGAGCGGAGTATAGTTGTTGTTCTGCCTGGGTGATCTCGAAACTGGATCCTACACCTGCCTTGTATTTCTTTTGGGTGGTGTCGTAAATGCGCTGCGCGAGATCAAGGTTTTTTTGCTGACTCTGTACCCGCTCCCTGGCGTTGGCAAATTGCTTGCGGGCGCTTTCTACCTCAAGGGTAATTGCATTTTCAAGCATCTGCTTTTGGGCCTCTATGGTTTGCACGCCTATGATGGCGCGCTCGCGGCGCGATTTGGACGCGCCGCCGTCCCAAATCGGTACGTTTACCGATACCCCTGCTACGGCCGAGGGGATGAAATACCAGGATTTGAAATTGGCGTCGTTTTTATTGCCGAAGCCACCCTGCCAGCCCGGCTGGTATTGAAGGAATCCAGACACCGTGGGCATCCATGTTTTGCTGTTCAGGTCAATATCCAGGGTGCTGAGTTCCCGGCCCTTCAGCAGTTCGACGTATTCGGCGCGGTTCATAAAATTGAGTTCGGCGCTGAGTTCGACATCTGCATAGGTGTCGAGGAGTTTATTGAGGTCGTCGGAAAGAGCAATGTCCTGCTTTACCGGCATACCCATGCTCAGTTTAAGCGCATCCACGACGATCTCGCGCTGGCGGGTCAGGTTATCGCTTTCGGTGCGGAGAGTAGAGAGGGAAAGCTCGATACGGTCTACATCGAGTTGCTCGGCAAAACCGGCCTGGTTGATCGCCCTGGTTTCGCTGAGCAGTTTTTCGAGGTTGGAGATATTTTTATCGAGAATGAGCAGGTTTTCCGACAACAACAGCGCCGGCAGGTAAGCATCAGTTACCTGGTTGCGGATCGCCTGCCGGGTAACGGCGAGTTGCTGGCTTACATAATCGCGGTAGTACTCCGATGCTTTCAGGGCAAGGCGGTAACTGTTGCTGAAAAACATCTGGTTGTACGAAAGGGAAGGTGTTAGGGAATGTACCGCACTGAAGGCGAGTTTTTCATCGCTGGTACCTCCGAATACACTGGCCGGAATCCCCGGGCGCTGGATAAAATACTGGTAGTTCAATCCGCCGGAAAATTGCGGCAACCCTATGGCTTTGTTTTCTTTTATCTGCCATTCGGCATCCCGAACCTGGAGCTGTGCCACCTTAATATTGGGGTGGTTGTCGAGCGCATAGCCGATGCAATCGGACAAGCTCATGGCCGCTGATTGCCCCGACACAGTCCCGGAGAGGAGCAGCAGTGCGAGGAATGCGGGTAGTTTGTGTGCATGAATTGGGTACATATCAGGAGAGTTTTGCTTTCAGTTTTTGTAATCCTTTTTCAGAAACGATACCGTGCAGGTAGTACAGCAGGAATTCGCGGAATAATGCCCCGAGGGGGTAGTTTGCCCGGGGGAACAAGGTTTCATCAAATAACATAATAGACTCCGCAACGTGAATTTTAGCTACAACATCAATGTCGAAATTATCGCGATACAACCCTTCCCTGATTCCCCGTTCCAGATTTTGCCGCACAATGGAATACAAAAAACCATGCTGATACTCCTGTACTTTTTCCCAGGCCTCCCGGTGGTATTTTTGCATATCATACACTATATTGGACTTCATCTGCCCCATTTCCTCGTTCACGTGTTTGATCACGTTGAACATTTCCTCCAGTGCATCTGCCGCATCGTCGCTCATGCAGGCGCTGTTGGTTTTTTCTTCCTCGATGTGGCGTTCTATGACCTTCAGCACCAGATCGTTTTTGTTTTCTACAAACTGGTACAGTGTTTTTTTGGAAATGCCCAACTCGCGCGACACGTCATCCATTGTCACGCTTTTGATGCCGTAGCGGAAAAACATTTCTTCCACCCGCTTGAGCCATTTCCCCTGCTGTTCAGTAAACATGGTGCAAATGTAAACACAGGAAACGTTTTTTGCGCAAATCGTTTCCCAGGCACACACCGCTTTTCGACAAACGTCAAACAATATTCCATGATTAGTATGAAAAAGCGCCCCAAACCAAATAAAAATAGCCGTCACGCGATCGAACATCGTGCGGCGGCTATTAGTTCGTTTCCTGACAGAAATTTAGCGCATGACGGAAAATTTCATTTTGTAGTCGGTGTGTACCTTTCCAATCCGGATATCCTCCAGTTTTCGCTGGATCAGGCGCTTTTTAAGCGGCTTTAGCCTTTCCGTAAAAAGAATACCCTCGATGTGATCGTATTCATGCTGGATCACGCGCGCATTGACGCTGTCAAAAGTCTCGTCGTGCTCGACAAAATTTTCGTCCATATAGCGCAGGCGGATGGCGCCCGGCCGTTCCACATCGCCCCGGATTTTGGGAATACTCAGGCAGCCTTCTTCATAAGCCCAGGGTTTGCCGGTCTCTTCCACCTTCCGGGCATTGATGAATACCTTTTTAAAGCCCACTCCTTTGGGTCCATCATCTTCCTCGCTTTCAATCTGAAGGGTGTCTATTACAAAAAGGCGTATGGGCAATCCTACCTGTGGTGCGGCGAGGCCGACCCCGTCGGCATGGTACATGGTTTCCCACATATCGTCGATCAGCCGCTGCAGTTCCGGATAGTCGGGTGTTATGACTGTCGCTACTTTTTTTAACACGGGCTGACCGTATGCGTAAATTGGCAATATCATGCTAGATTGACGTTTTAAAGTTTGGAGTCCGGGGCTTGAAGTAACATGCAACGCCTGTTACCAGTGGTGCTCCATCATATACTGTTCCAGGATAAGGGCGGCCGCAATTTTGTCTACCAGCGCCTTATCTCTTCGTTTTTGTTTTTTAACCCCGCTGGCCAGGATGATACGTTTGGCATCGGAGGATGTATACCGTTCATCCTGCCGGAAAACCGGTTTTCCGGGAAAAAGTTCGCCGAGTTTTCGGGCAAAATCATCCGCCTGCGACGCGATCTGCGCCGGATTTCCGTCGGGATGCAGGGGCAACCCTACCACAAAGCTCTCTACCTCTTCCTGTACGCAGTATTGTTGCAAAAAACGGAGCACTTCTGCGGTAGGAACAGTCGAAAGCCCGGAAGCGATGATCTTCAGCGGGTCGGTAACGGCAATTCCGCTGCGTTTCAGTCCAAAGTCGATGGCAATAATGCGTCCCATATTTCGTCGCAAATGTACGCAGAGTTGCAGGATTCTTCAGCCGTTTGCATTTTGACACAGGCCACGGATACCTATTGCTGGAGCAGCATATCGCTGTAAGAATCGGCCATAATGTCTTCCGGCCGGATCATGAATGCCTGCATATAGTGCCGGCACTGCGATTCCAGGTATTCCACCGGCATTTCCACATTGGTTGCAATGGCTTCTATCTCAACAAAATATCCCAGTCCGTCCAGTTCGTCGAGATGGAATTTCACGTTTTCGATATAGTAGATCTCCCGTTTTTTCAGCACCTCCACCTTGATGCCCAATGCACGGGTCAACAGGTTTTTCAATGTACCTGTGTCCGTAACGGGCGATAACGCCACGTCCGACACCCGCGCTTCGGCGTTATCGGAGCGGTGGTAATGGATCAGGTTGTGTTCGATATTGCCCTGCCGCAGTTTGAGGCGGCCACGGTCTTCCGGCAGGTTGAAATAGGTATCTGTTTGCACGTCGATACCGCGCATATCGGCGCCGTTGTCCATCAGCCATTTCCGGATTACCGCATGGTTGTTCGTGCGGGCTTTTACTTCAAAATTGAGATGCTGCATATCGTGCATAAAAAAGGGTTTCCCTGGCGGAAAACCCCTGTATGATTGATGATTGTTTGTTTACTGCGGCAATTCCTCCATGCCGGGCAATGCCGGCGCCTGTGGCCTGGTGGGCAGATAAGCGCCAAGTATCTGGTCCAGGTCTTTCGACAGGCTGTCGTCTTTCAGATCGGCGGCCATGCGCATCAGCACCTGGGCGGTATTCATGGCAAAATCGCGATCCTGCCGGTAGCCGCGCTGGAAATCGGGCGACAGCGAATCGTAATAACGCAGTTGCTCTGCAACGGTTTTGGCAATTTCCCTGGCCTTCTGTGCGGCTTTGTCATTGGCGCCCGAACGGAAATAAATATCGGCGAGGAAGGCCGAAAACTGGTCGTATGGGAAGTTGTATTGAGGGAATACCTCAAAATATTTGTCGACAAGCGAGATGGCCTTGTCCTTTTTGCCTTCCACGACCAATTGCCGCGCAATACGGATAATGGAGACGCGCATGGTTTGCAGGCTCGGCATATAGGAGCGGTCGACAAACAGGCGTTTCTGGTCAAAGTTGCCCCAGCGCCATTTCTCCATGATATTGTTGTAGGCCGCATCGGTGTTGACACCGCCGCTGCCAATGATGCCGTAGGCATCGGTGCTGCTCGGTGTACGCCGCGGCACCAGGCGCAATCCAAGGCCCTCCAGTTGGAGGTAGTCCTGCAGCCCCAATATTTTGTCTTCACGACATGTTACGGCCCAGTAGATCGGGCGTTTCCAGATGTTTGAATTGACAATATCGAGAATAGCCAGTTCGTCTTTAATCAGGTAGTCCTTGTCTTCACCCAGGTCGAAACGAATGGTATCCACAATACCGGAGTCGGCCGGACTGATGATCTTGTTGGCCAGTGCGGCCTGCCTGTCCACCGGAATGGCAATTTTGTGTGTCGGCAGGTAACTTTCCAGGTCGCGGCCGCCCTGTGTTTGCAGGCGGTGGTCTTCTCCGATAAACTGAATCACCTGTTGCAGGGTCATTTCACGCTCGCCATTCGGCGCGTAGTAAGGTATCTGCACGCGTTTGTAGCCGCGTATTTTGTCTTCCGGGATGCTCATTTCAATAGCCGGCGAATCGTTCACGGCACGGCGCAACTGGTTGATATACCAGTCCACAGCGATCAGGGAAAGGTTCACCACACGCACATCCGTACGGATACCTTCTACTTCCTGGCAGTACCAGAGCGGGTAGGTATCGTTGTCGCCATAGGTGAAAATGATCGCATTTGGTGCGCAGGAGTTCAGGAAATTGCTGGCATAGTCGCGGCTGGCATAGTGCTCGGAGCGGCTGTGATCGTCCCAGTTCTGGGTTACCATCAGCAGGGGAGCGCTCAGCGCAAGCAGGGTCGATACCGCGCCGCCGGCTACTGCCGGCAGCCGCAATTTACTGGTAAAGAGGTCGTACAATACCAGCACGCTCATACCTATCCAGATGGCATAGGTAAAGAAGGAGGCCGCCAGTACATAGTCGCGTTCGCGCGGCTCGTTGGGCGGCTGGTTGGAATACACGATAATCCCGATACCTGTAATGATGAAAAGCGCCATGATCGCTGAAAACTCCCGGGGTCGCATCCGATAGTGGAAAAACAGTCCGAACAGTCCGAGCAGGAAAGGTATCATGTAGTACTTGTTCCGTCCCTGGTTGTATTTCTGGAACTCGGGCAAATCCGCCTGATTGCCCAGTCTGCGCTGGTCGATAAAGTCGAATCCGGTGATCCAGTTGCCTGCAGTCGGGTCGGAGGCAAAATACCCCTGATCGCCGTTTTGACGTCCGGAGAAATTCCACATAAAATATCTCCAGTACATCCAGCCCAGCTGGTATTTCCAGAAAAATTCAATGTTATCGCCAAGCGTCGGCGCACCGGAGGGCTTGTCGATCCAGCGCCGGTACAGCGCCGGGCGCCCCTGCGAAGGATCGCCCATGCGGGGAAACAGCGTCTGATCGGAAGAAGCGTATTCGTAGTCTACTTTTTCATCCACGACCTCATAGTGGTCGCCTACACGGCCATACCGTTCTTCCGATTTGATCCCTGCCGGTTTGGCATCGAAGTTCGGGCCGCGCAACAAGGGTCGTTCGCCATATTGTTCCCGGTTGAGGTAGGGCAGCAGGCGTACCGGATCGGAAGGATCGTTCATATTGATCGGCGTGTTCGCCTGGGCACGGATGATCACAATACCGTAGGAAAAGTAGGCAATGACCACTACGCCCATGGCTACTACCAGTCGTTGCAGCAAGCCGTTCCCGGTCCGCTGCGCATGGCGCAGCCCAAACCATATCGCCCCGCCGAAGATCAGCAGGACCGGAATAATGCCGGTGTAAAAAGGCATGCCGAAGCTATTGACCAGCATTTTGTCAAAAACTGCCCAGAAGTTCGGAATACCGGCTATGATCAGTTTTTGGATGGCTACGATAAACACCACACCGACCATGGCCGCTACCAGCGTTCCGCTCACCGTCGGCTGTTTGGCCTTTTTGAAATAGTAGAACATGGCCAGCGCAGGCAGCGTGAGCAGACTGAGCAGGTGCACGCCGATAGACAAGGCAATAGAATAAAACGCGAACACCAGCCAGCGGTCGGCTTCGGCCGTATCAGGCAGGTTGTACCACTTGAGCGTAGCCCACAACGTCATGGCGGTAAAAAAGGTAGACATGGCGTACACCTCGCCTTCGACTGCCGAAAACCAAACGGAGGTTGTGAAGGCCGTCACCAGACCGGCCACCAGGCCGGCGCCGGCGATGGCAATGGCCTGACCGCCTTCCGGCTCGCCGCCGCGACCCAACAGGGCCAGCCTTCCCAGTATGGTTGTGCTCCAGCAAATAAACATAGCCGCACCTGCCGTGCACAGGGCCGACAAGAGGTTGACCGAATAGGCAATATTGGCCGGATCGCTCGATACCATGCCGGCGACCCAGGTAAACAGGCGCCCGACCAGCAAAAATATCGGCGCGCCCGGAGGGTGTACCACCTGAAGTTTGTAGGCGCCGGATATAAACTCGCCGCAATCCCAAAGGCTGCCCGTCGGCTCGGCTGCCGCGCCAAGCACCATCGCAGCCACACCAAATACCAGCCATCCGGCAATATTATTGATCGTCTTGAAGGAGGAATTCATTTTCGTTGTGTATAAGTCAAGGTCAAAAGGAAGCGCAAAACTAATAAATATCGTCATTCGTCATTGGCGTCATTCGTCATTATCGTCATTCGTCATTATTGCCTGATGGTAATGCCGATAAAGACGGGGTCATCAGGCGGTATCCACCCAATGACCCCGTACTAAAATCTCCCAAATGACACCGCCAATGACGAATGACGATAATGACGCCATTGACGATAATGACGAAATGACTCCTTACATCCCCAGTTGCTTCTTCACCAGCGCCACCACATCATCGGTCTCGTTGGCGAAAAGCATTGCACCCGAGCTGGTGTCGAAGATCATCAGGTAGCCGTTTTCTTTGGCGACAACCTTTACAGCATCTTCAACTTTTGTGAGAATAGGCTTCAGCAGTTCTTCGCGCTTGGCGGCAACGGCCTGCTGGGCATCCTGCTCGAATTTTTGAATTTCTTCCTGCTGTTTTTGCAGTTCGGCTTGCCGCTGCTGGGCCTGAACAGGGGTAAGTTGCCCGGCATTATATTCCTTTTCGAGCTGGGCGTAGGCCCCCTGAAATGCCTTGGTCAGGCTATCGTCTTTTGCCGAAAGTGCATCGGCAAATACCTTCAGCATATCGTTGGCTTTCTTGGTTTCGGGCATGGATTCCAGCAGGTTGCCGAGATTCATGTGCCCGTATTTAGGCTGTACCTGGGCTGAAGCCGCTGTGATGCCGATCAACAGCGTCAGTAAAAGACAGAGTGGTGTTTTGCGAAACATCGTGTGTAGAGAAGTGTGTTTTTTAAACTAAAACGAAAAATGGCCGCAAAAGTAACAATTTACGGCAGACCATAGATGAGAAACGGCAACCGAATGTCTTTTTTTAAACCCGGACTGTTAAACTTGCGTTAACCCGAATGACCCTGCCCGGACGAAATGGCTGCATGAAACGTTTCTCCGGCGTATCTTTGTCCAACAGCCGGCTTGCTTGCCGGAAGATGTATTTTTGCCAGCATTAAACAGCTCAACGCGTGAAACAAACTTTTGTATTGATCATATTTTCCTTCCTGTGGCTCGCAGCAGGCGCACAACAAGACCAGGAAAAGAAGGCGGAAAAACCCAAATCGCTGCTCATCCAGTTTTCCGGCATGTTGCTCACCGAAGAAAACGGCAGCCTGCGACCCGTACCTTACGCAACGGTGTACCTGCCCAACAAAAACAGGGGCACTTATTCGGATTACCGCGGCTTTTTTACGCTGGTGGTGGAGAAGGGCGACAAGGTGCGTTTTACTTGTATCGGCCTGGAAAACGTCACCATCACGGTACCCGATACGCTTACCCAGGACCAGTATTCCATTGTGCAACTCATGACCCAGGACACGATTAACCTGCCCGAGACGGTCATTTTCCCCTGGCCTTCCAAGGAACATTTCAAAATCGAGTTCCTGAAAATGGACGTTACGCCCGAACTCCAGCGCCGCGCCGCTGAAAACCTCGCCAACGAATACCTCACCGAGGCGCGCAAGAATCCCGATATCGTGCCCTATGGCGGTCGCGAAAGCGCCAACTTCTATCTGCGCCAGCAATCCCGCGAATACGTGTATATCGGCCAGACACCCCCTATGAATATCTTCAGCCCCCTGGCATGGGGACAATTTTTCAAGGCCTGGAAGGACGGGAAGTTCAAGAAGCAGAAAAAGGATGATTAAGCAACGGTTGGGGTGTATCATAAGTCCGCAGTGTGTTGCGTAGTTGACAAGCCAATCCGTTTATTGACAGGGTTTACAGAATTTTCGGGGCGCAGCCGCCTCATTTACCCTGTAAACCCTGTCTGAAAAATTTCAATCCTGTCGGGACAGCCTCAGCTATTGTTTCTGCAGCACGTACCAGAAGTACACCAACGCTCCCGAGCGCAAATCCTTGTCGATTTGCGAGCCTTTCACGCCGCCGAATTCTTCGATAAACTTGACATAACGCGCCGGAACCTGCTTGCGGATTCGCGCGCGCTTCATGTCGTCTTCGAGTTCGATGGCCCGCACGACGTTGGGGGAAATCACTTTTTGGGATACGAGCGACATACCGGCCGATAGCAGCGTTTCTTCAAAACCGGGTATGTTCCTGGGGTCGCGCATATCGGTAATGAGAAAATAGCCGCCGGGGCGCAACACGCGCTTTACTTCCGCAAAAAAGTTGGCCACCGAGCCGTAGGCATGGCTCGACTCGACATTGATAACCACGTCGAATTGCGCATCGCCGAACGGTATTTTTTCGGCGTTTCCGGTGATGTAGCGCAGGTTTGGACTGTTGTGGCGTTTGCTGGCAAAAGCCACCGCATTATCGGCAATGTCCATACCCACGATCTCCTTTGGCTTCAGGTAACGGGCGATGCTGGAAGCGCCGCCGCCGCGGCCGCTGCCGACTTCGAGCATGGATTTGCCCGCAACGTCGACCTGGCTGGCGAGAAAATAGTACAGTTGAAGCGGATAGCGATCGGGCTCGTCGGCCTCCGACAGCTCGGGCCGCATAGAGGGCTCGTCGGGCTCGAAACCGTAGTTCATGAACACCCAGTTATCAAAAGGGAATCGTTTGGCGAGGTGGTTGTAAATGGGTTTCCAGGCCAGGCGGCGAAACCACGGATATTCGGTGAGTTCAAGGAAAATTTTGGCTAGCATTCGTTGTGTTTCTGCTGTAAAAGCGCACAAGAACGCACTTTTCCGGCAGTTGAAAAGCAAAAGAATTCCTAATGCGCGTCGTTATTAAAACCCCTGCAACAGATTTCCGTTTGGTTGGCTTTCCGGTGGCAGTACCGTACCTTTGCGGCACATACCGAATGCGGCGTTTTTTCCAAATATCATTATTCCCTCTCGATGAGCGACCCGATCAAGCATGAATGTGGCATCGCGTTAGTGCGATTGCTCAAACCGCTCGATTTTTACCACAAAAAATACGGCACCCCCTTCTACGGGTTGCAAAAACTGCAACTCCTGATGCTTAAAATGCGCAACCGCGGTCAGGACGGCGCAGGCATCGCCACCATCAAACTGAATCCCGAACCGGGAACCCGCTACATCAGCCGGAAACGAAGCAACGCCACCAATTACCTCGACGATCTGTTCTCAATGGTATGGGCACGCCTGAACAACGTCACGCCGGAGCAGCGCAACGACCCGGCCTGGCTCCGCGCCAATATGCCCTACATGGGCGAAGTACTCATGGGCCACCTGCGCTACGGCACACACGGCGATAACAGCATCGAACGCGTGCACCCTTTCCACCGCCGCAACAACTGGATCAACCGCAACCTGCTCCTCGCCGGCAATTTCAACATGACCAATGTCGACGAACTGTTCCGCGAACTGATCGATCTCGGCCAGTACCCCAAGGAAAAAAGCGATACGGTAACGGTACTGGAAAAAATGGGCCATTTCCTCGACGATGAAGTGCAGCGCCTGCACACCTGGTTCAAGCCCGACGGCTATTCCAACCAGGATATCAATCAACTCATTTTCGACAACCTCGACATACAGCGCCTGCTCAAAAGAGCGACCCGCAAGTTCGACGGCGGCTATGTGCTCGGCGGCCTGATCGGCCACGGCGACGCGTTCCTGATCCGCGACCCCAACGGTATCCGGCCTGCGTACTGGTACATGGACGATGAAATCGTCGTAGCAGCCTCAGAACGGCCCGCCATCCAGTCGGTCTTTAATATCCGGTACAAAAATGTAAGGGAACTGAAGCCTGGCCACGCGCTCGTGATCAAGTACAACGGAAAGGTGGAAGAGCAGCCGATCAGCGAACCCGCCGAGCGGCGCGCCTGCTCTTTCGAGCGCATCTATTTCAGCCGCGGCAACGACCGTGAAATTTACATGGAGCGGAAAAAACTCGGCGAACAACTCGCCCGCCTGGTGCTGGAAGCGGTCAATTTTGACTTGAAAAACACGGTATTCTCCTATATTCCCAATACAGCCGAAGCGGCCTTTTACGGGTTGGTGGAAGGCCTGGAAAAAGAACTGAACCTGTGGAAACAGGAGCAAATCCTGAAAGCAGGCAAAAAAATCACGCCGGAGAAAATCGCCGAAATACTTGCCGTCCGCCCGCGGGTGGAAAAACTCGTACACAAAGACGAAAAGCAGCGCACCTTTATCGCCGATACCAAAGCCCGCAACAATATGGTCGGCTATGTGTACGACGTGACCTACGGGCTCGTCCACGACGACAAAGACACCCTCGTGCTGCTCGACGACTCTATCGTGCGCGGCACCACCCTGCGCGACAGCATCGTGAGCATCACCGCCCGCCTGCGCCCGAAAAAGATCATCGTGCTGTCCAGCGCCCCCCAGATACGTTATCCCGACTGCTACGGCATCGACATGTCAAAGATGAAGGACTTCGCAGCCTTTGCGGCGCTCATCGAACTGCTGAAGGAAACAGGGCAGGAGCATTTGCTGAAAGAAGCCTACGACCGCTGCAAGGCATCCGAACACCTGCCGGTGGAAATGGTCAGGAATGAGGTGATCCCGCTGTACGACCGGTTTGAATACTGCCAGGTCAGCCGAAAGATCGCCGAAATTGTGCGGCCCAAAGACATCAAACCCGATCTGCAGGTGATGTTTCAGCCCCTCGACGGGTTGCACCAGGCGTGTCCGCACAATTCGGGCGACTGGTATTTTTCCGGGCGTTATCCCACCCACGGCGGCAACCGGGTGGTCAATCGAGCCTTCATGAATTTTATGGAAAACAGCGACGAACGGGCGTATTGATTTTTTGGAAAAGGTTACCCGCCGTTCGATATGAGCACCAAGGGCAGCATACAGGTAGTCACCGATTTTTCTGCCAAACTGAGCGGCGAAAACGTGCTGCCGGGTTTTGAGTTCGACCTTGGCACTTTGACCTTTTAGCCGCCAATATCCTTTCCAATATCCTTCCTGAAATACTTGCCTTCAAAATCGATTGCCATCGCATGGCGTTTTGATTTGCGTACTGCCGACAAAATGTCCTTTCCATAACTGGTCACAGCGATCACCCTGCCGCCGTTCGTAACGACCGCCCCGCCCTTTTCCGTAGTGCCTGCGTGAAACGCAATACTGCCCTTTACTTTTTCCAGTCCGCTGATGGCCTTCCCCTTGTCATAATCGCCCGGATAGCCGCCGCTCACCAGGAAAACCGTGGCCGCTACACGCCGGTCGGCACGGATGCGCACACGACCGAGGGTGCCTTTGGCGCAGTTTTGCATCAACATGACCAGATCGTTTTTCAGGCGCGGAAACACCACCTCCGTTTCCGGATCGCCCATGCGGCAATTGTACTCGATCACGTATGGCTCGCCGTCCACACTGATCAGGCCGAAAAAAATAAAGCCCTTGTAGGTGATTTTTTCTTTGCGCAATCCTTTTACAGTCGGCGCAATAATGCGCGCCTCCACCTTTTTCCACATGGCCTCGTCGACAAAAGGTACGGGGCTGACGGCGCCCATACCGCCGGTATTCGGTCCGGTATCGCCTTCACCGATCCGCTTGTAATCTTTTGCTTCGGGCAGTATTTTCCATGTTTTGCCGTCGGTCAGCACAAACACGCTGAATTCTATACCCGTTAAAAACTCCTCCACGACGACGCGCGCACTGGCGGCGCCGAATTTGCCGCCCAGCATGTCGCGCAATTCCACCTCCGCTTCTTTGTGGCTCTGACAGATCACCACCCCTTTGCCGGCGGCCAGCCCGTCGGCTTTCAGTACAATGGGCAGGGGTTGTGCGGCAAGGTATTGCAAACCCGCCTCCAGTTCCGCGCCCGAAAACTCGCGATAAGCGGCCGTAGGTATTTTGTGGCGCTGCATAAACTGTTTCGACCAGGCCTTGCTGCCTTCCAGCACTGCGCCCGCTTTGGAGGGACCGATAACGGGTATGTGCCGCAGGGTCTCCGCTCCTGAAAATAATCCCAAATGCCACGTACCAACGGTTCTTCGGGACCGACCACGAGCATATCGATACGGTTATCGAGACAAAATTCTCCGACAGCCTCAAAATCGAGCGGGTTAAGCGCCACGTTCCGGCCGCAAGCCGACGTGCCGGCATTGCCGGGCGCGATGTACAGACGGGTGCAGCGTTTGCTTTTTGCAATTTTCCAGGCAAAGGCATGCTCGCGCCCGCCGGAGCCCAATAACAGGATATTCATCAAATTTATGTTTTGCGTTGTAAAGCCGTGGTTTGCGTGCGAAGGTAAGGACAGGAATAATTTTTTGTTAAAAAGGGCGCATGTAAGGGACAATTCTGGAGATTCGGTTTTCATTTGTATCCGCAATTACCGCATGGACAAACTGCTTTCCATACTCTTTTCCATCGTCTTGCTGATGGCAACGGCTCCTCCCCGCACTTCGGGCGGATCGTGTGCGGGTATGTTCAATTGCAGTAAACAGGAAGTTGCACACCTGCCTTGCACGCCGACCGATGGTGCGAATAAAAGCAAAAACACGTCTTGTCCGCTGCCCGTTTGTTGCGTGTGTGGTCCATGCTGCTGCCTGTGTGTCGTGCCCGAGCCTCCGGTGTTGCATCAAACGCCTTCCGCGCCGGAGGGAGAACACATAAAACCGGTTTTCTGCCAGACATTCTGCCCACAGCAGGTATGGCTTACCATCTGGAAACCACCTTCATTCTCCGTTTAATGACCGGAAGCCCCGGAGGCCTTCAACATTATTTCATTCAAACAGGCGCCTCCCGGTTTTAGTGGTGACACAGCTTCATCACCAGGGATTTGCCTTACTTAAAAGGACATTTTCATCATGAAAAATAAAGTATTGGCGCTGAGCGCCGCTGTTCTGCTTTCTGCAGGCATTGCTTTTTCTTTTGCAACATCTACCGGCATGGCCTGCGCATCCGCTGAATCCTGAATCCTGCTGCGACCTACCGTGCCCGATCGAGGACTGCCCGGTCCCTTGCTGTCAGGCAAGCGAAGCGTGCTGCAGCAAATAAACTCAGGCCGTTCTGACGGCTAACAATGCAGGGAGGCGAGGGTCGTATCGACCTTCGCCTCCCGATTTTTTTATGAAGGGCGCCCTGTTGAGTTACTGCCCGAACACGTATTGCACGATATTGGCGCCCATTTGCAGGGCTTTCATGCGAATGTCCTGCGGATCGTTGTGCACATCATCCCAGCCGTCGCCGAGATCGGTTTCAAAATCGTAGAAACACACCAGACGCCCCTGGTAGATGAGCCCGAAGCCTTGCGGCGCTTTTCCGTCGTGTTCGTGAATTTTGGGCAGGCCGTTTTTGAATTCGTATTTCTGGTGGTAAACCGGATGGCTGAAGGGCAGTTCCACAAAATCCAGTTCGGGAAATACCTTTTTCATGGCCGGTCGCACGAAAGGGTCGAGCCCGAAGTCGTCGTTGAGGATCAGAAAGCCGCCGCCTTCGAGATAGGTGCGCATATTTTTGGCTTCCAGGTCGCTAAACAACATATTGCCGTGGCCCGTAGCGTATACGATCGGATAGTTGAAAATATCGGCGCTGCCCGATTCCACGGTGGCGTATTCAAGGTCGAAGTTCGTTTTCAGGTTGTCATTGCAAAAGCGCGCGAGGTTCTTTAGCGAATTCACGTCGTTGTACCAATCGCCGCCGCCCGCGTATTTGAGCAGGGCGAGTTTGAGGGTTGGTGGCGTGTTTTGCGCCGGTACAAATGCCATACATGCCATGATGCAGGCAACCATTAAAAAAAGATGCGATCGCGATGAATTCAACACAGATTTGCTCGATTTACACATGAAAAAATGAATTACCTGTTTTAAAACCCCGAATCATCCACCCCGTCCAGGTATTTCCTGATCTCGCCGACCACGCTCTCCACGCAACCGTCGTCGAAAGGAGAGCGCAGGTTGGCCAGTTTTACCAGTTCAAGGAACGATTTGCTGCCGCCTGCTTTGCAGAGCCGAACATAATCGCGCCAGGCCCTGGCATGGTGCTGCCGGTCTTTCATCCAAAACTGGAAAGCGCAAATCTGCGCCAGGGTATAGTCGATATAATAAAACGGCGAATTGAAGATATGGCTTTGTTTCAGCCAGAAACGCCCTTCTTCCAGAAAGGTATTGCCGTCGTAATTGCGGTGCGGGAGATAAACCTGCTCCAGTTTGCGCCATGCTGCGTTGCGTTCAGCCGGGGTCATATCCGGGTTTTCGTAGATGATATGCTGAAACTCGTCAACCGCCACGCCATACGGCAAAAACTGTATGCCGCCGCCGAGGTGCATGTAGCGGTATTTCTCCGTATCCGGGCCAAAGAACAGGTGCATCCAGGGCCAGGTGAAGAATTCCATACTCATGGAATGTATTTCGGCAGCATCGCTTGTCGGCCAGTGGTATTCATCGAAAGGGAACCGGCTGCTGCTCCAGACCTGGAAAGCGTGGCCGGCTTCGTGGGTCAGCACATCGATGTCGCCGCTGGTACCGTTAAAATTGGAGAAAATAAACGGCGCGCCGAACTTGCTCATATAGGTACAATAGCCGCCGGTGGCCTTGCCTTCCCGATTGACCAGGTCCATCAATTGCGCTTCCTGCATATGCTGGAAAAAGCGGCCGGTGTCCGGGCTGAGTTCGCGGTACATCACCGCAGCGTTGGCTACGATTTCGGCAGGCGCGCCAATGGGTTTGGGGTTGCCAGAAGGAAACTTGTACTCTTCGTCGTAATACTTCAGGTTGTCAATTTTCAGGCGCTGGCGCTGGCGTTCGTAGAGCTGTGACGCGAGCGGTACCAGAATTTCACGCACCTGCCGGCGAAAATTGGCCACCATTTCAGGGGTATAATCGGAACGGCGCATGCGGGCATAGCCGACTTCCACAAAATTGCGGTAGCCGAGTTCGCGGGCGATGCGGTGCCGCACCTTCACCATTTTATCAAAAATAGCCTCCATGCCCTGGGCATTGTCCGAAAAAAACTGCCATTTGGCCTCAGTTGCCCGGCGACGGGTATGGCGGTCGTCCGAGAGCTCCAGCGGATGGATGCTGCTGAGGTTGTAGGTCACACCGTCAAATTCAACTTTTGCGCGCGCCTTGATTTTGACATATTCCGTGCTCAGTGCATTCTCCTGTTGCAGGTCTTCCAGGATGGAGGGCTTGAACGTTTTCAGAGAGAGTTCAGCCAGCGTAAAGAGTTGTTTACCAAACTTTTGCTCCAGTACATCACGGAAGGGCGACGTGAGCAATGCCTGAAAAAAACGGTTGTTCAGCGCCTCAAATGCCGGCAGGTTTTCGTCGAAGTACTCGTTTTCCTTTTCATAAAAGGGATCGGCGGTATTGGAGGTATGGCGTACATAGCAAAGGTTGTACATCGACCAGAACTCTTCGCGAAGCGCGTTGAGCCGGCTTAATTGCCGGCTCTGGGCTTCCGGCGTTTTGGCCGATTGAAAGCTGAGCAGTTGCTTTTCAAAACTCAACGACACTTCCGCCATATCGGGGCGGGTATAGGGAAAGGATTCAAAAGTCATAGTTTCTCGTCAGGATACTTTAAAGTGCGAGGCAAAATTAGGGTTTTGAATGGTGTGCGGGGCAGAATTCAGGATTGCACGGAAATATTCCGGCAAATGAAACCCGTATCCGGCATTCAGGTTTCAAACAGTCCCTTATTTTCGCCTCCAAAACGATGAAAATGACGCGTTTTGTATTTGTACTCCTGTCACTAACCGCATTTTTCGGACGAATGACCGCCCAATCGACGGCGTACGTCATAAATGCAGGCCCTTCGGTTGGTTTTCAAAAATGGGACAACGGCGGCGATCGCCAGTTGTTGTTCAAGTACCACGCCAGCCTGGCAGTAGAGTCGGTTGATAACGAAGACGACCGCGGTTCGCTGCTTGCCCAGTTCGGATACCATGTCAAGGGAAGCGCCAACCGGTACCGTTTCCTGTTTCAGGGCGGCGGCATCAGTTCGTTCAGCGAAGAGTTTCGTTACAACAACCTTTCCCTGCTGCTTGCCGCCAAACAAAAATTTCCGATGGGCGCTTCCGGGCGTGCCCGGTACTTCTATTTTGGCGGCATCCGGGGCGACTATACCCTCAGCACCAATATCGATGAACTGTCGAGCCAGAACCCTATTGCAGCGGCATATTACCCCTTGGTCGGCGCTATGAACCGCTGGATCGTGGGCGTTACGGTGGGCGGCGGAATTCAGTTCGAGTTCGGCGAACTCGTTGGCGGCCAGGTCTCCCTGTCTGTCAACCCCGATCTGACCAGCCAGGTCAATCAGCCGCCGGGGCTCGTCAGTGATCCGTTCAACCCTGGTCAAACCATTTCCATTCCCGCCCGCAGGGTGCGCAACACAACCATCGAACTTTCTTTCGGACTCAGGTTGCTCAAGAAAGTGGTGTATGAGGATTGAGGAGGTTGCGGGTTGTGGAGGTTGCGGGTTACGCAGTTTGCGGGTTACGCAGGTTGCGGGCCCGGCTACCAGTATTAGCGTAATACCAACCCGAAACCCGAAACCTCCACAACCCGCAACCCCTTAAACCTGATCCGGATACAACGGGAAGTTTTTCATAAACCCGTTCACCGCTGCCTTGACACTGGCATGGTGTGCGCTGTCGTCGGGACGCGTAAGCACTGCATCGATCCAATCGACAACCTTGACGCAGTCGGCCTCTGTGAAGCCCCGCGAGGTAATGGCCGCCGATCCGACGCGGATACCCGATGTCGTCATCGGGGGTTGCGGATCGAAGGGGATCATGTTCTTATTGACGGTGATATCGGCCTCGCCAAGGGCGTTTTCCGCTACTTTCCCGCTCACATTTTTGGAACGCAGGTCGATCAGCATCAGGTGGTTGTCGGTTCCGCCGGAAATAATGTTGTAACCGCGGGCCACAAATTCCTGAGCCATGGCATGTGCGTTGCTGATTACCTGTTTGCTATAGGTTTTGAACGCCGGCTGTAGTGATTCGCCGAACGCCACAGCCTTGGCGGCTATGACGTGCTCCAACGGGCCGCCCTGCATACCGGGAAATACGCCGCTGTCGAGTATGCTCGACATTTTGATCGGCGTGCCCTTTTTGGTCGTACGGCCCCAGGGATTATCAAAATCCTGGCCCATGAGGATGATGCCGCCACGCGGACCGCGCAGGGTTTTGTGTGTGGTGCTGGTCACGATATGGCAATGCGGAATGGGGTCATTCAGCAGTTTGGAGGCAATGAGGCCTGCGGGGTGGGCAATATCAGCCAGCAACAACGCGCCAACCGAATCGGCGATCCTGCGGAAGCGCGCATAGTCCCAGTCGCGTGCGTATGCAGAAGCCCCGCAAATGATGAGTTTGGGCTTTTGCTCCAGCGCTATAGCTTCTACCTTGTCCATATCGATGCGGCCGGTATCTTCTTCCACGCCGTAAAAAACGGGGTCGTACACCTTGCCCGAGTAGTTGACCGGCGAACCGTGCGACAGGTGTCCCCCGTGCGCAAGGTTGAAGCCGAGAATCTTGTCGCCGGGCTTGAGGCATGCAAGAAAAACGGCAGCGTTGGCCTGTGCGCCGGAGTGAGGTTGCACGTTGGCCCATGCTGCGCCGAACAACTCCTTGATCCGGTCGATGGCGAGTTGCTCCACCTCGTCGACTACCTCGCAGCCGCCGTAGTATCGGCGTCCGGGATAGCCTTCGGCGTATTTGTTGGTCAGGCAGGTACCCATGGCGTCGAGGACAGCCTGGCTGGTAAAGTTCTCGGAAGCAATAAGTTCCAGTCCTCGGCGCTGGCGGTCGAGTTCTTTTTGGATAAGGGAAAAAACGATGTCGGACATGCTGGATATGTGATGGTGGATGCAGGTTGTGGTCAATTGCGTGGCAAAAGTAGAAAACCTTGGGTGTATTCGGTTCAGGTGCATGAGCAGTATCGAAAGCCCGGCTAAAAACTTGTTACAGAATTAAGTCTTGTTCCTGGCGCAATCCTATAAGGTTTCAGAAACCTTATAGGATTAAATCGCCAAAAACATATATATTATTTGTCGAAAACACCTGGAGCGTGTTGTTGACTCAACGCCCAGGGCCCGGTGAAAAGATTTGACAAATGCAGTCTCACCATCCCACCCGTACCGTCACAAAAAAGTTTCTCCCCGGCCCGTTGATTCCCGAGGCAAATGCGCGGTACTGCATATCGAGCAGGTTGTCGATACCGGCCTGCAGGGCAAATGCTTTTCCGAATCGGTAGCCCCCGCGCAGGTTGACGGTAAACCAGGCCGGCATACCGCCACGCGGAGCATATTGCTCGTTGTCTTCGCCATTCAAGAAGTAGTCATGGATGCCTTTTTTTCCGTTGAACACACAGAAGCTTTCCACAGAAGCCTTTGATGTATGCCAGCGGAATCCCAGGCGCCCGTATAGCGGCGGGATGTGATCGAGCGGCAGGTCGCCGCCTTCATCTTGTTGAATGCGCCCGCGGGTATAACTCAGCGAGCCGTATAACGCCAGATCGTCGTAGACATCGGCTTCGAGTCCCGAAGAGAAGCCCCAAAGCGTCGCATTTCGTTTGTTCTGGTTGGCCAGCACCCGGCTCATTTCTCCATCGTACAGTATAGAATCCTGTCCGTTGAATTGAAAGGCGTCGGCGACGATCGCATCGCGGAACGCGGTTACCCACAGGGTGTTTTCCCAGCGCAACCGGTCTGCCAGGCTACGTGTGACGTTCAGGTCGAGGTTGAGCGTTTTTTCCGGTTTTACGTCGGGATTGGGTACCACTACACTTCCCGGTTGAGACTCAAAAACTTTCCCAAGGTCGTCGACATTTGGTACGCGAAAGCCGGTGGAGGCATTTACGGCAACACGCCATCCCGTCGGGCCGTTCCACACGGCGCCCAGGCTGCCCGATACCACAGGGCTGCTCTGCGTGGTCTCGTCAAAAGGGAAAGGAAAAAAGTCCTTGTTCAGGAAGGTGGCCTTCAATGCGGTATAACCGGCGCGGATACCTTCACTGAAGGTCCAGTGTTCATTTTCCGGCTGCCAGGAATGGGTTGCAAAGGCTGCCACTGTCCACATCTTACTGCCGCCGTCGGGGTAACGGGTGTCGAGCGGGGTAGTTGTGCCGTCGTTGATGTTTTGACGTAAGGCTTCCGACTGCACGTCGTTGTACTGGGCATCGACGCCAAGCCGCAGGATTTGGTTTGCCCAGTTCCGCTGGGCCTCCGTTTCCAGTCCCCAAACGCCGACGTTTTCCACGCGATCATTCCGGAATACGCTGCCGAAGCGGCGGTCGTGCCGGCTTTCTTCGATATTTTGGTAACTTACAGTGGCCCGCAAGCCGCTGTTGAACCACCCCAGGTTGTTTTTGGCGTATTTGTAGGCGGCGAGCAGGCGTTGCTGCGGACCGTAATACCATTCGGCCGAGCGCAGACCCTGACCGCCGGCGCCGGGGTCGGTGAGCCTGTCGTAACGCGGGATGTCGGATGACGTGCTGAACTGCACGTTCAGGGAATGGCTGGTGTTGTCGTTCTGCCGGTAGACAACCTTTTCCAGGAAATCATACTGGCGGTAACCGCTGAATCGTTGCACGTAGGGGTCGCTGTTCGCTACCAGCGAATCCTGGCCGTTTATCCGTTCCACATAGAATCTTCTTTTTCCGAAAAACGGCTCCAAGCCGTTGGTTTTTCCCATGCGCAGATCGCCAAAATCACTGAACGTAAATGAGGTAAGTGCCGCAATTTTTTTGTTTCCGAGACTAAAATCGGCATGTGCTGTTTTTTCCGAATTCACGGTGCCGTATCGGAAAAAAGCGTTTCCTGTGTTATGGAAACGCTCCCCGTCGCGGGCAAAAACCGGGTTTTTGTATAAAAACAAATCGCCCCGCCGAGGGCGTCGGAGCCGTAGGTCGTGGAAGCGGGTCCGAATAATACCTCTACGCGGTCCAGTGCGGCATTGTCCATCGTGATGATGTTCTGCAAGTGCCCGGAGCGATAAATGGCATTGTTCATGCGCACACCATCGATCAACAGGAGTACGCGGCTGGCTTCGAAGCCCCGGAGCACAGGACTGCCGCCGCCCTGCTGGCTTTTCTGTACAAATGCCGCACCGGAGTGCTGGATCAGGTCGGCTGAAGATTGGGCGTTGAGTTGTTCTATCTCCGCGCTGCGCAGCACCGTCACCTGCTGCGCCACGGCGCTGCGCGCCTGGCTGCCGCGGTTAGCCGAAACGATGGTTTCCCGGATATGCACCACCTTCAAGGTCGTGTCTGCAGGAATCTGGGCGCCGGCCCGGATGGAGGCCAGTACCAATATAAAAAGGCATATTTTTTTCATAGAAAATGGGTTGAATGCAAAGGGATATGCACCGGACTATCAGCCCGGTGGATGGACAATGGCCTTTGAACCCGAGCGTGTACGTCAGTAATGAACCTGGCGAAAATGGCACACCTGCAGGAAACAAAGGGTAAGTATATGCTCTGAAAAACCTATCCCTTTGGAGGCGGTAAAGCACAATCAGGTCTGCATTGCCCGGTGCACAACAGAAAGTCAAAGCAAGGACGCCGAAACGTGTAATCGACTATCGATATGCCGGGTACAGACGGGGGCAAAAACACCATACCCAGGCACCTGGCCAGCCAAAAAAACAAGGCGGACGACTGCGCAGGGCCTGTATCCTTGTCCGTCAAAAAAAGACTGCCCAAGGTCTTGATCAGCCTTTCCTCGTGGCGATCGTGGTACACCAAAAGTTCTACAGAATCGCCCCTGGCAACCTGGCTTTTAATATCGTAAAGCCGGCCTTCGTAGCGGATCTCTTTTTTGCCTACCCGCATGGTATGAAGCCTTTGGGCTGAAAAAGTAAACGTCTGAAAGGTTGTTTCTTTTCGGGAAAGGGCGACAAATGCAGCCGTTTTTGCCTGATACTGCAGGATACCCCAGGCCAAAAACCAGCCGGCTGCCTGAAGAAGAAACAGGGCAGCAAGCGAACAGGCGATGCCGGATATATGGTGCCGGGACAAGGGCGACAGGTTTAGAACAGACAAAGGAAATAAAAAAACAGCCATACCGGAAAACCGTAAATAACCGAGGCTCGTACATAAGTGGCGGGACCGATGAAAACAGATATCGCCAGGCAATAAAAATAAAATCATCCGTGAGGTTACAGGCGGCGTTCCGAAAGCGGGGCGCTGCTTTTTTATCTTTGCGGGGCAACCTGTCCCGAAGTGTATACGACTTTAATATCAGATTGCGTTATCCAACTTTTTTACTCAAACGAGGTTACATCTGAAAAATAAGCATGAAAAAATACTGGTATTGGCTGTTGCCCGCGTTGGTGTGGTACAGTTGTGCATCGTCGAAAAAGGTCACCTATGCGCCTGACCAGCTGCTTCCCGCTGAAAAATCCGTTTTCTGGAAGATCAGCGGCAACGGGCTCAAAAAACCTTCCTACCTCTACGGTACGATCCACCTGATCCCCAAAAAATCAATTTGCCCTGCCCAGGGCAGCCGGTGCTGCGCTGGAAAATGTGCGCCGCGTCGCTTTTGAAATCGACATGAAGGAGATGACCAATATCCGGACACAAATGGCCCTGATGTCGAAGGCCCTGATGTCGGGTGGAAAAACGCTCAAAGACCTGCTTCCGGAAGAAGACTATGCGTTTGTCAAAAATAAAATGAACGAGAAAGGCCTGCCGGGCGGAATGTTTGAGCGTATGAAGCCGATGTTTCTGAGCACCATGTTCGCCGGCGATGAATCCGGGGAAGCGCCCGGCGCCAATTCCGCCATGACTTCCGTGGAAATGGAACTGTACCGCATGGCGCGCCGGCGCAAACTCGAATCGGCCGGACTGGAAACGGCAGCGTACCAGATGGCGATTTTCGACAGCATCCCTTATGAAGCGCAGGCCAAAATGCTCGTGGAAACGCTGCGCAATTCAGATAGCGGCGACGGCAGCGACGATGAACTGGCCAAAATGCTCGAACTGTACCGCAATCAGGATATCAATGCCATGCAGGTCATGATTGGAGATGCCGATTCGGGCATGAAAGCGTATGAGGATATCCTGCTCAAAAACCGCAACCGCAACTGGATACCTGTCATGGGCCGTTTCATGCGGGAAGCGCCTACGCTGTTCGCCGTCGGCGCCGGACACCTGGGCGGCGAGAGCGGCGTCGTCGCCTTGTTGCGAAAAGAGGGATACCGGGTGGAAGCTTTGTAAGCTTTAGGGTTACTGGTTGCAGGTTGGCGTTTTTCCTTTTATTCCGAAAATTGGACAGAATATTCCCTTTAACCCGCAACCAGTAAACCGTTATCAAATTCCCAGTTTCTGCCGTATCTGCGTTGGGATGGCATCTTTATGTACCAGTACCGACATCGTTTTACACCGGAAATAGGACTGTGAAACGTATAGATAGCCGCCCATGTCCTTGTTGACCGAGGTTCCCCAGGAGTTTTTTACAATAAAATACCGGGCGCCGTTCTGGTCGGTCGCCGTGCCGGTAATGTGCATACCGTGGTCGTCGGTGGTGGTCAGCTCATCAAAACCGCGCTGACGCTCTTCCTGGCTCACCCATTTTTCCTTCACAGGCGCCTTGAACACGGACGACCTTTCGTCCTGACTCATATCCTCCCAGGCCGTTTCCGGCCATACAGCCATACCTTCTTTTGCCGAAAACGTCTTTTCGCTCACATCGGTGGCCCACACAATGGAATAGCCTTTATCGACCGCATTACCCGTGATCTGCATCAGTTCGTCGATCGGTACGTTGTAGAACTGCCCGTTCGACCAGTTGTCTGACACTTCAAGGATAAACGGTTTGTAAAAGGGATGGTGGGTATAGGAGCTCAGCGCGATGTAGTCGCCAAGGTTGATGCCCAGGCTTTGAAAATAGGTTTGCGGCGTGTATTGTTTCCCGTTGACCATAAAAGCTGCCGGGGGCGTACCCATGTACCCGTCGAGCGCGCCGGCGTAGGCCTTCTGCCATTGCTGGCTTAACTTGCCGTCGGGTACTTTGATCACTGCGTCGACAACGGCCTTGAGCACCGCTTCCATTTCGCCGTGTACCGGCTTGTCCTGGCCGGCGGGAAATCCGCTGTAAACCGATTGGGGCATCATACCGTATTCGCGGATGATGTTCAGCACATCGTGGGTTTCGGCGCCCTGGCCGAACGCAGCGGCGCCCTGGCGGCGCACATAGTTTTCGGCGCGTTCGAGATACCCGGCATGAACCGTGTACATTTCGCTCAGGTCGACGGGTGGTTTGCCCATACGAAGCAGTTCGCTTTCAAAAAACGAATTGGCGGAATACACCCAGCAGGTGCCGGATTTATTTTGATTTTCTACCGGCGTGACACCAAGCTTTTTGGCAATGGTGAATTTATACCCGTTGAGTTCAGCGGGCAGGTCCTGGGCGGAGGCGGCGCTTAAAACGAAAAGGAATAGCGCGGCGGTAACAAGTTGTTTCATGAATGATCGTTAATTTGTTTACACGTTTTTACCCGGAAAAGTAAATATACTGCCCGATACCATTGTCGTTTCATAGACGTTTCCTGATTAAATCACCCTTCAATGAAAAGTTTACTGCCCCTGTCGTTTCTTTTTATCCTGGTACAAAGTCTTCCGGCACAATCTGTTTTCGATTCGATATACACAGCCCGCAGCACCGAAGTCTATTTCGCCTTCGGCAAAGCCGAGCTTACGCCCGATGCCGCCGCAGTGCTTGATTCCGTGGTGTCGGGACTGAATGCCAACCCGCAATACCTGCGCGTGCGCATCACCGCGCATACCGATTCTGTCGGTTCGCCGCAGGCCAACGAGGCGCTCTCCAGGCGCCGGGCAGCAGCGGTGCGCGACAAACTGCTCCAGCGTGGTCTCGGCGATGCCCGGATCGAGATTACTGCCTTTGGCGAACGCCGTCCGGCAGCACCGAACACAACAGAAGCGGGCCGGCAACGCAATCGCCGGGCCACGCTCGACATTGTGATTGCCGTGCCTATGGCGACCTTCGCCGGACAGGTAAAAGACCGCGATTCCGGTGAGGGCGTGCAGGCGACGGTGACATTCCGCACCAAAACGCGTGAAGACTCGACACAGACCGACAAGGACGGTTTTTACAGCGTACGGCTACCCAGGGATTCGGTCGCAAAAATCGAGGCCGTCGCGCCGGGCCATTTTTTCCAGACCATCACCACGCGCATTTTCGGCAGCCCTGAACTGTATAAAAAATACAAGATCAACCCTGATATCATCCTGTCGCCCGCAAAAGCGGGCGAAACAGCTGTGCTGCGCGACCTGTTTTTTGTCGGCGATCAGGATGTTCTGCTGAAGGTGTCGCTGCCGGAATTGCCTAAAGTATTGAAATTCATGCAGATAAACCCCGACTTGAAGGTAGAAATCGGAGGCCATATCAACGGCCCCGGCCTGATCATGGCCAACGAAACCGATTGGCGGCGGAGCCTTTCCGAACGCCGGGCAAAAGTTGTGTACGATTATCTGCTGAAAAACGGTATCCCGGCCGAACGTATGACCTGGAAAGGCTATATGAATACGAAAATGTTGTTTCCCAGCCCCAGAAACGAAGAAGAGTCGGAACAAAACCGTCGGGTGGAAATACGCGTCACCGAAGGCGGATAATATTGGCCGCCGCACTTTTTATCTTTGCCCAAACACAAGTCAGCCGCCTTGAACTGGTCTGCCATACTCAAAACGACGATCACCGGTACCGAACGCAGCCCGCTTCCGGAGCACCCCGGCGTGGCGCATGACCCCGCGCAAACGGCGCTGGAGTCGCTTGCCACGGCCAACCTGCTCCGAAAGGCGGGAAGGAGAGCGGCGACAATGGGCCGTGACGGCGAACATCGGAAGGTTGTGGCGGAGGCGGATGATAGGCCCGTATGCGGGGATGACGCGGCCCGCGACCTGCACCTGATCCTGTCGGGGCGTTTTGGCGAAGCCATGCCCGAATATGCAGGCCTGCTGTTGGAAAAGGGCAAACAGGCGCCTCCTGAGCTGCTGCCGGAGTTGCTCGACCGGGCGGCACGTTATCCGCACATGGCCGCGCAGTTGATGACTGTTGCGGGTAAAAGAGGCGCCTGGCTGGCCCTGCAGCATCCGCGCTGGGCAGACCTTGCAGCAGAGAAGGACGCAGACTGGTTTACAGGATCGTTTCCGGAGCGGAAGCGATTGTTGACGGAAACGCGCAGCCGGAATCCATTGCTGGCCCTGTCCTGGCTCGAAAAAACGTGGCAGGAAGAAAAACCCGCACACAAACTGACGTTCGTCGAATTGCTCCATATACGGCTTTCTCCCGCAGATGAAACCCTGTTACATCGCGCGTTGAAGGACAAAAACCGCGATGTGCGTATTGCGGCCCTGGAAATGCTGCTACGCTTGCCCGACAGCGAAATCCGGGCGCAGGCCCTTGCCTTTTTCAGGGAACGGCTCTCCGACGCGATGCTGCCCGCCCGGCGTGACAAAGTGCTGAAAAAAAACCTGCCTGACATGTCGGAAGACGGGTTGCAGCGCTGGATGTCCATGCCTGTTATTACCGGAAAATCAGATTGGCGCGAGGCGCTACTCCTGTTTTTTATATCCATACTGCCCCCCGGCGACCTGCTGGCGCAAACCGGCCTGGAAAAAGAAGCCATCGTTGCGGCATTCGACAATGCAGCCGGCGCCGAGCAACTGCTGGAATCCCTTGTGCGCCATACCGACGCCACCTGGACGGATGCCGTGCTGGGGCATTTCTGTACTGACTGGCGGCACGTCATCTGGCAGTCAAAGGCCATGACCGACTTTATCACTGCCTTTGCACCCGATGCCATCGGTATATTTGATCGAACCGGCGCCGGGATCGGATTCGAAACCGAATGCGTGCTGCGGGCACTGGAACATTTCGACAGGCCCTGGACCAAGGCGATGGCGGTCTTCCTGCTGGAGCAATACCGACGGGCAGCCTTTACTTTTCAATCGGAAATTCCGGGCTGGCATTTTGCTCCTGCACTGCGCACTGCGGCATATCATTGCCTGCCTGCCGATGCTTTGGCGACCGAAGTGGCGCAGGCATACTTCCAGGGCCGGTATCCATCCCGCCCGCGGGAATTCCTGAGCTTTCTGGATATAATCCGGTTTCGCCAGGGGATGAGGCAACACATTGCCTGATTATTGCACCATAGTGTTTCAAACCATTGGTTATGAAAATAAAGACACTCTTACTGATCCTTGTTCCGGCGATTCTGCTTGGAAGCAGTTGCAACAAAGTAAACGACCAGGCGCCGGGGTTCGACATGATCTTTCAGCAGGAATTTTATATCCCGGCGGGTATCGGGGTGTTCGATGTGCACCATTTTCAGATCGAAAACATACCCTCCCGCTACCAGCAATATCTCGACCAGCACGGCAAAACAGATGCCGACATCACCGGCATTATTGCCTCGCAGGTAACGCTGGGAGGCGTGTTCGGCGATGCCGACTTTGATTATATCGACCAGGTCTCCCTGCGCGTGTACGATAAAAGCGACCCGACAGATTGGGTGGAGATCGCCTATCGCCAGCCCGTACCCCTTGATCCGGGCAACAACCTGCCGCTTATTCCCTCCCTGGCCGATGCCAAGCGCTTCTTTAAAAACTCCCGGTTCAGCCTCGACATCGTGCTGTGGCTGCGCAATACGACCCAGCAGGAAACCCAAACCCGGCTGGATTTACAGATGAAAGCAACCTTTTGAGGCTTGTTGGCCCGTTTTACCCGAATTTGACCATTTGAAATCCGCTTCCCGGTTGGAATTGTTAATTTTGCGGCGCATTTTGCATAATATCCGTTTCAAACTTGTCAACCGCTCACGCATGGATGCCTTAACCAAGCCAACCGCCACCGCTCCCGCTACAAACCCGAACGATACCTTCCCCATCAACGGCACCGATCACCTTGAATTCTATGTCGGCAACGCCAAGCAAAGCGCCATGTATTACCAGGCTGCTTTCGGCTTCGAACTCGTCGCCTACAGCGGTCCGGAAACCGGCGTCCGCGACCGGGTAAGTTATGTGCTGCAGCAAAACAAGATCCGCATCGTGCTGACTGCCTCGCTTCAGCCGGACACCGAAATTTCCCGGCACGTAGCCCTTCACGGCGACGGCGTGAAGGTGCTTGCCCTTTGGGTCGATGATGCAGAAAGCGCCTATTACACCGCCCTCAAACGCGGCGCCGAATCGGCATTTGCCCCCAAAACGCTGCGCGACGAACACGGATCGGTTGTTGTGGCCGCTATCAAAACCTATGGCGACACCATCCATACGCTGGTAGAGCGTTCCAACTATAAGGGTGTATTCATGCCCGGCTACGAGCCGCGCAAAAGCGCTTATCCGGTAAAATCCGTCGGCCTGAAATACGTAGACCACTGTGTCGGCAACGTAGAACTCGGCGCCATGAACAAGTGGGTTAAATTCTACCAGGACGTAATGGGGTTCAAACTGCTCATTACATTCGACGACAAGGACATTTCCACGGAATACACTGCGCTGATGTCTAAAGTCGTATCGAACGGCAACGGCTATATCAAGTTTCCCATCAATGAACCGGCCAAGGGACTGAAAAAGAGCCAGATCGACGAGTACCTTGAATTCTACAAAGGCGCCGGTGTGCAGCATATCGCGGTAGCTACCGACGATATCATCGAAACCATAAACCAACTGCGCAATAACGGTGTTGATTTCCTGTATGTACCGGAGAATTACTACAACGATGTGCCGGAACGGGTCGGTCAGATTGACGAAGACCTCGATGCGCTCAAAAAAATGAACATCCTGATCGACCGCGATGAAGACGGTTACCTGCTCCAGATATTTACCAAACCGGTTGAGGACCGCCCGACGGTGTTTTTTGAGATCATCCAGCGGAAGGGGGCAAAATCATTCGGAAAAGGCAATTTCAAGGCCTTGTTTGAAGCAATTGAGCGCGAACAGGCTATCCGCGGCACACTTTGAGGTAGCATTTTCAGATCGTTTTGTTCATCTGCCGTTAAAAGTTCCATATACAGAGGCGGAAGTACCGGTTTTGTCTATTGTTAAAACCGGTAGTACAAAAACACATAATTTTGCCGTTTGAATTATCCGTTAAAGCGGCATCAACCACTTTTTGTGAAATTAAAAATTTAAATCTTCATTCAACATGACAATCAAGCATTGCTTAGCAATCTTCCTGTTCGGTTTTTCGGCCTTGCTGCTGAACGCACAGGGCAACAAGGCGCCGGAAAACTGGTTCACCCTGGATCCGACAAAAGACCAGGTAAACGGTACCGGCTCCGACGAAGCCCTTAAAATGCTCAAAGAAAAAGGTAAAAAAGGCCAGACCGTCATTGTGGCGGTACTCGACTCCGGTGTTGACTATGAGCATGAAGACCTGAAAGATATTATGTGGGTAAATCCGGGCGAAATACCCGACAACGGCAAAGACGACGACGGTAACGGTTATATAGACGATATCCACGGCTGGAACTTTCTGGGCGGCAAAAAAGGCAGCGTACACCACGAAACGCTTGAACTCACCCGCGAATACGTACGCCTGAGCAAAAGGTTCAAGGGAACAGACCCGAAAAACCTGCACGGCCCCGCTGCCGAAGAATATAAATACTACGAGGAGATCAAAACGGCCTTCGAAGAGCAGCGCGCCGAAGCAGAATCCGGTAAAGCCCGCGTGGAACAGCAACTGGCTACCATCGAAGAGGCTTACAGTGCAGTAGAAAAAGCCCTGGGCAAAACAGAATATACCGACGAAGACATTGCAAAGATCGAAGAAGGCGCCAGCGCCGAACTCACACAATCTATTGCAATGGTGAAAGCCGTGCGTGCACAGGGCATCGCCAACAGCGCCGAACTTCAGGAGCAGAAGGCAGAAGCCACCAAGTATTTCGACGGCCAGTTGAAATACAACCTCAACCCCGATTACAATCCGCGCGATATCGTGGGCGACAACCCCGACGACCTGAGCAACCGTTTCTACGGCAGCAATGAATACGAAGGCCCCGACGCCTTCCACGGTACGCACGTATCAGGTATCATCGCAGCCGTCCGCAACAACGGCAAAGGCATCAACGGCATTGCCGACAATGTGCGCATTATGACCGTACGCTGTGTACCCGACGGCGACGAGCGCGACAAAGACGTAGCCAACGCCATCTACTACGCAGTTGATAACGGCGCCAGCATCATCAATATGTCGTTCGGCAAAGGGTACAGCCCGCAAAAAGCATATGTGGATGCCGCTATGAAGTACGCATCTGATCACGATGTGCTGCTCGTACACGCCGCCGGTAATGATTCGGAGAACAATGATACCGACGCCAATTTCCCCAACGACAATTACAAAAAGCCGGTAAAAGCCGGTCTGTTCAAAAAGAAAAGACCGTACCGTCATGGCTGGAAATCGGCGCCCTCAACTGGAAATCGGGCGACAAGCGCGTTGCCGGCTTCTCCAATTACGGCAAAAAGAATGTCGACCTGTTCTCGCCGGGATCACAACTCTATTCCACCATTCCCGACAGCAAATACGGCAACGCCAGCGGCACCTCGATGGCCTGCCCGGCCGCTGCCGGCGTAGCCGCTATCATTCGCTCCTACTACCCCGAGCTTTCCGCTAATCAGGTGAAAGACATCCTGATCAATTCGGTGGTGAAGCAAGACGGTGAAGTGAATAAGCCCGGTTCGACGGACAAGGTCAAATTCTCTGAATTGTGCGTCAGCGGTGGCATCATCAGCGCGCCCAATGCGGTGAATATGGCCAATAATACTAAAGCCAAGAAGTCGAAAAAGGCCCTCTGGCAGGATGCCGGCATGGGTAAAACGCCGAAGACCAGAAAGGCGAAGGTTGTTACGCCCTGATGTTGAGGCGGGGCGGGAGAAATTTCCGACTTAGCCCTACATACCCAAACCTGAAAAAGCGACACCGGGAAGATCCTGGTGTCGCTTTTTTAATGATGCAATTGCTTTATCCGGAAACGAATGGGGGGGCGGAAAACCAATGATCTGAAAGGGCTGGCCGCCGTTTTGTGCTCGTCAGTCCTCTTTGAGCATACGATTGCCAAATATGAGGAGTACGAGCAGTAGAACTGTGAGAATCAACATTGGATTAAACAATTTAAAAGTGAGAGAATGGAGTATACAGTCTTTATGTTCTTAACGGCCTGCTCTCGAATTTCGTTCACCGGCCTGACACAATCACGGGCAATTAACGTCTCCTTAATACTTGCTCAAAAATAAGACTCAACCCCATCACCAATCCACAACCCAGGGGGTTATACCACAGAAACGGATCTTTGCTTACCCCGAAAAACAACCACAAAATGATCGCCTGGGTTAACACCGCCGCCCAAAATACTGCCCTGCCGCCTACGCGTTTCAGAAAAAACGCCGTGAAAAATATCCCAAGAATAGTGCCATAAAAGATTGATCCGATCATGTTCACCGCCTGGATCAGGTTGTCGAACAGGTCGAAATAAATGGCGAAAACCGTAATAATTGCCCCCCAAAGCACCGTCGCAATTTTTGACACCCGGAAATAATGGTTGTCGTCGCGGTCGGGCACAAACGACCGGCGATAGATATCGGATACGCTGGTAGCGGTAAGAGCACTGATCTCGGAAGCTGTTGTACTCCAGGCGCCGCAGAATATCATGGCCAGCATCAGCCCGACCAACCCCGTCGGTATGTGCTTCAAAATAAAACTGATAAAAATAAAATCCTTGTCGTTGGGGTCAGACAGCGGCGATGCTTCCTTGACCAGCTGGGCTGCCTGCTCCCGCAACCCGGCGCGTTCCTGTTCAATGTTGCGCAACTCCTGTTTGGCTTTTTCAGACAATGCCTCGTTTGTAGCATTCAAACCTGCCGTCAGATCGCTCAACACCACTTGTTTTTGTTGAAAAAGACTGTCGGCGCGCGCTTCCAGCCGTTCAAATGCGGCCTCCTGAGGCGTCCCCGTCACCTTGGCCCGGTTGGCCTGGTTGAAATGCAGCGGTGACTGGTTGAACTGGTAAAAAACAAAGACCATTACCCCGACCGACAATACCAGGAACTGCATTGGGACTTTTATCAATCCGTTGAAAATCAGCCCGATACGACTTTCCCTTAGCGATTTTCCCGACAGGTAGCGCCCCACCTGGCTCTGATCGGTCCCGAAATAGGAAAGAAAAAGGAAGGTGGCGCCCAGTATACCCGACCATACATTGTAACGGTCTTCCCAGTGGAACGTCCAGTCCAGCACCTGCGTTTTCCCGGTTGCCCCTGCGATTTGCCAGGCTTCGGACAGCCCGACCTGGGGCGGCAATTTGTACAGGACCAGGAAAAAAGCCAGTACAAGCCCGCACAACATGATCGTCATTTGCAGCTCCTGCGTTCGGCTCACTGCTGAACTGCCGCCCGAGGTCGTGTAAATTACCACGAATACCGCCATCAGAAAATTGGTCAGGGCCAGGTTCCAGCCAAATACCGCGCTGAGAATAATACTTGGCGCGTATATGCTGATCGCTGCTGCCATACCGCGCTGAAGCAGGAATAGCAAGGCCGTGAGCGTACGCATGCGCAGGTCGAAACGCTGTTCGAGGTATTCGTAGGCAGTGGTTACCCGCAGCCGGTAATAGACCGGCAGTACGAAAATACTCAGGAATACCATCGCGATCGGAAGGCCGAAATAGTATTGCACAAACTGCATCCCGTCGGAAAAACCCTGACCGGGGGTGCTCAGAAAGGTAATCGCGCTGGCCTGGGTAGCCATGATGCTCAGACCGATCGTCCACCAGGGCAAATCGCGTTTTCCTGCCAGAAAGTTTTCACTTGTAGCGATGTTCCGGCTTTTCCAGATACCGTATGCGACAACAATGGCAAGCGTGCCTACCAGTACAAACCAGTCAATAATATGCATAGCAACAAAAGCGCCACCTGCCTGCAGGCGGCAAAATGGTGATAAAAATAATGCCGGGGAAAGCGTATCCGGTTCTGCTCAGATATTTACCTGAGGGACAAATAAACAAAAAAACCTATTGCCACAATAAAAACGAGCCAGGCCCAAACACTGAGGCTGTTTTCCCGCCAGATATTGAACATTTTTTCCATCACATTGCGCCAATCCAGTTCGCGACCTCCTGCACGGGTAGCGGGCTCATGTACCAGACAAAAATATCGGCGCAGGCCTTTTACACCCTGGTTGCCGTGTTTTGTTAGGATCAGAAATTCCGGGCTCAAAAATCGAAGATCAAACAATTCACTCTTGCCCGCAATTTCGAGTATAAGCGTATTGTCTTTGTTCAGGCGCTTCCAACTGCCTTTGGCCACGTTGCCATCCAGAGAAAGCAGGTATTCGCCGCCCTCATTGAAAATATGCAGGATGGACTCGTGAAAACCTTCATCGTCGCGCACTTCCTTCCAGCGCTTGCTGAGCCAGAAGTTTTCCTCCCGCAGGTCTTCGCCGTAGGGGATGACCTTGGGCAAGATAAAATCGAGATGCGAATCCATATCGCCCAGATCCTTTGGAAGTTCCGGACTGATAACGCGGGATATGTCTTTGAAGATGTCCATAAACAGTTTGGGTTGATATCCGTCAAACCTTTGCCATCATGGCGACAAACTCGTCGAACAAATACCGGGAATCGTGCGGACCGGGGCTTGCTTCGGGGTGGTATTGCACGCTGAAAGCGGGTTTGTTTTTCAGACGGATGCCTTCTACCGTGTTATCGTTCAGGTTGATATGCGTGGCCTCAACCAGCGAAGGGGAGTCGTACACGGCCTGTTCCAGCACGCCGAAACCGTGGTTTTGGCTGGTTATTTCGCTTTTTCCGGTCCGCAGGTTCTTCACCGGATGATTGATACCGCGGTGGCCGTGGTGCAGTTTGTAACTGGGCAGTCCCGCTGCTAGTGCGAGCAACTGCTGACCGAGACAGATGCCAAAAAGCGGTTTTCCATCAGTCAGCATTTGTTTCACCGTTTCCACAGCGTAAGGCATGGAGGCCGGGTCGCCGGGGCCGTTGGAAAGAAAGTAGCCGTCAGGGTTCCAGGCTTTTATCTCCGAAAAATCTGCCCTGGCGGGAAAAACCTTCAGGTAGCAGTCGCGCTGATCGAAGCAACGCAGGATATTCTTCTTTACGCCGTAGTCCATCACAGCGATCCGGTATTTCGCGGCTTCGTTTCCAATAAAATAGGGCGACTTCGTCGTCACGCTGCTCGACAGTTCGAGTCCGGCCATACCCGGCGTATCGGCCAGGCGCTTTTTCAGGACATCCAGATCGTCCGTTTCTGGCGAAATGATACAGTTCATGGCTCCACGTTCGCGAATATGCTGCACCAGCGCCCGTGTATCCACATCGTGAATGGCGACGATATTTTCCGCTTCAAAATAGTCCTGAATACTCCGGTCGGCGAGGGTACGGCTGTAGTCGATATTGAAATTGCGACAAACAAACCCGGCGATCTTTACACTTTCACTTTCCACCTCGGTATCCTTGATCCCGTAATTCCCGATATGAACATTGGTGGCCACCAGTACCTGGCCGCTGTAGGAAGGATCGGTAAAAATTTCCTGGTAACCCGTCATACCGGTATTAAAACAGATTTCACCGGTTGTGGTGCCGATTTTTCCGCCGGCTTTGCCCCGAAAGATTGTGCCGTCTTCGAGCAGGAGAATGGCTTTTGTCATGTTGTCATTTTGGGTCGCAAAGGTCGGGTAAGAATATGACTTTTCAGAAAAATGAAAATCTTATATCAAAATCGACCCAATGTTAAGTTTTGCAAGGCATTGTAAACTTAATATTAATTTTCACAGAAGTCCCGGAAGTTTGCGAAAGTTAAATTCCTGATATTATTAATCTGAATTACTGTATCCAATTCATTATGAAAAAAAAGATTGAACGGTTGCTTGCCAAAGGCAGCCTGAAAAACAATGCCGAATTTAAACCGCTTTATGCGGACTACCAATCGGCAAAAACGGCGCGTGAACTTGCAAAACAGCAAAAAAACGACGCAAAAGAAGCATATCGAAATGCTTTGTCAACGATCAAAAAAAGCGATGTGCAATTGCTGGAGTTGCTGACGACATTACGCCAGTCAAAGTCTATGCTGGATTACCACAGTGCGGGGCTCCACCTGGCTACCCGCCGGCTTCACGATTGGGTAGAAGCATTCCTGAAAAGCACGCCGAAGCCTGCTGCAAAAAAACAAACAGAAAAAGCACGGCCTCCCAAAAAAGAGGCGCTAGTCAATGTCAGTACCCCAAAAAAGGCTAATGCTTCGGCTAAATAGCAACAACTTTGAAAGTCTGGATAGTGCAGGAAAATTCAAATTGGAAATGCCGGCGTGCAGGAATGCGTGCCGGCTTTTTTATGGATGCGCCATAAAGTGCCCTAACTTTGGCGCCTCAACAACAGGTCGCCCGTCAGGAAAATCTACGGATATCCCGTCAGGTCAAAGTATTACCGTATGATAAGAGAGGAACACCCACCGCTGTCTGAATATCTCGACGAGGCGGTACAGCGGTACAATACACCCGATTTTATTCCGAATGACCCTTTGTCGGTACCGCACCGTTTCGTCCAGTTGCAGGATCGCGAGATTACCGGCTTCTGGACGGCGACCCTCGCCTGGGGCCAGCGCAAGACTATTATCCAGAGCGCCAACCGGCTGGTCGAACTGATGGATGGCGCGCCCCATGATTTTATCGTTAATCATGTCGAGGAAGACAGGGCTCGCTTCCTCGATTTTAAACACCGCACTTTCCAGGCAACCGACACGCTGTGGTTCCTGGAGTTCCTGCAGCAGTTTTACCGGAAAAACCTGTCCCTGGAGCACGCTTTTGCCCGACACCTGCAGCCCGGTGACACCAACGTGGAACCTGCGCTGACAGGTTTTCACCGCGATTTTTTCGATCATCCTTACGCTCCGCAGCGGACGCGCAAGCACGTAGCGACTCCGGAACGCGGCTCTACCTGTAAACGACTCAACATGTTCCTGCGCTGGATGGTGCGCAACGATACCGCAGGCGTGGATTTCGGTATCTGGAAAACCATACGACCCGCTCAACTGCTGATCCCGCTCGATGTACACGTGGAGCGTGTCGCACGGCGGCTCGGCCTGCTCAGGCGCAAGCAGACCGATTGGCAGGCTGTGCTGGAACTCACCCAAAACCTCCGGGCTTTCGACCCGGAGGATCCCGTGAAGTACGATTTTGCGTTGTTCGGCCTGGGTGTTCTGGAAAACAAAAAAGCGGAATTTTGGGGTTAATCAGGCGATCAGTTTTTACCGTATCGTATGAGCCGGCGCACCGGGTAAATGGGCGACCCGATATAGGCGCCGAGCGTCTCCTCCACCAGACCCACGTCTTCTGCATACCGGTTGATCACTTCACGGGTGTCGCCGCCTTGCGACCAGCCGGGGTACAGCACATAGGTAAATTTGTAGTTTCTGGTCTGGAAACTGCCGGCAGGTACATCTGTCATGAACACGCCTTCATCCATTTTGGCAAACGTAAAAGCAACGGTGTCCATGGAAGGGAAATCGAGAATGACGTAACCCGTCGAGAAGGTGTCTACAGTATTTTCCGAAGAGAACAAAATCTTCCCTTTTTCATCCACGATATAGTGCAGTGAATCGCGGAGAAACAGGGATTTATACGTCCCAGACGGGGCTTCAAAGTTGATACTTTTGATTTTGGCATAGGTCTGTCCATTGATCAGGGTATCCTTTTCGACATAGCTGCTGTCAATGGTATTCTGTGGCGTATACACCCCGTTTTCCAGCAGAAACCGCTGATATATCCAGTAGTTACCCACCTGGAGGTTGCCATAATCCGGGTAAATGACCGGTTCGGTTTTTTCTTTTTTACAGGCGGTATACAGGGTAAAAAGAAGGCAGAAAAAGATCAATTGTCTCATTTCGACTGAATGTGTTTAGGTTGGTTGAATACGGTTTCTGCCCGCAGTACGCTTTTGACACTGCAAGACGATAGCTGTGCGCCGGCAGTAAAATGCCGACCCGAATCAGGAATCGAAAAACCGGAAGTCTTTAGGAATGAAAAACGCCGTTACCCGGGAACGGCGGGCCGGAAATGCGCATCTTCCGGTTGTTATTAGGACTACCTGACCGGCAAACGGGTTGCCTGAGCGCAGGTAATTGTGGTTATAAATCGCCCAGTTGCGGCCGGATGAGCAATTCTTCCACTACTGCGGCGTCAGAAAGATTGTAGCAGCCCCAAACGGCACTAGCAATATCGCTGGACTGCATCAGCCGCTCTTCCGGAAAGTCCACGCCGTGCCACGAGTCCGACCAGGTAGCGCCGGGCAGAATAGAGGTGACTTTGATGCCTTCCGTTTTCATTTCTTCACGCAGGCACTTCGAAAAGCCCAGCAGGGCAAACTTGGAAATACTGTACGATCCGCCGTTGGGATAAGCCATGATGCTGGCAATCGAGCACATGTTGAAAATATGTCCCTTCTGACGGGCCAGCATTACCGGCAGCAGGCCCCTGGTGAGATAATAAGCGCTGAACAGGTTGGTCTCCAGCAGGGTTTCGAGGGTGCCATCCTGCTCGTCGGATACGCCGCCGGGCAGGTATATGCCGGCATTGTTGACCAGCACGTCGAGATGCGACCAGGTTTTCCGGACAAACGCTGCAAACTCCATCACTTCTGATTTTTTTCCGACATCGGCAGGAAAAATATGCAGCGTTGTTGCGGGAAAGCGTACTTTCCACTGGTCCTGCATGGCCTCCAGATCGGCTTCTGTGCGCGCACAAACACAAAGGTCAAATCCATTTTGAGCAAAAATTTCGGCAATCGCACGGCCAAGGCCTTTGGTCGCTCCGGTTATAACGGCAGTTTTTTCCATCGATGACTAGAATTTTACGGGTCAAAGTTTTAAAAAAAGTCCAACCTTTGAAGCATGGAATTCCTCGCAAAGTACAACTACCTGACTCATATCGGGCGGTACCTGCTTATGATGAAGCAGGCGCTGGCGCGCCCGGAGAAATTATCCATGTACTGGAAGGAGACGGCGCGGCAGATGAACGACATCGGCGTCGGTTCGCTCATCATCGTTTGTCTGATCTCGATATTTATCGGCGCTGTGGCAGCCGTACAATTTGCCTATCAGCTCGACGGGCAACTGGTGCCGCGTTATTATATCGGCTACATTGTGCGCGACCTGGCGTTGATCGAGCTGTCGCCCACCATCACCTGCCTGGTGCTCGCAGGCAAGGTCGGTTCCAACATGGCTGCCGAGATCGGCGGCATGCGGCAAAAAGAACACATCGATGCCATGGAGGTAATGGGCGTTAATACGGCTGCCTACCTGATTACGCCAAAACTCATTGCAGCAGTCTTCGTTATCCCGTTGTTGGTCACGTTTTCGGCCTTTGTAGCCGTTATCGGAGGCTACCTCGCCAGCGTACCCACCGGCCTGATTACCGATGCGGAGTATATACAGGGCGTACGCTCGTTCTTTGAACCGTACAATGTTTTTATGATGTACGTAAAATCGGTAACCTTCGCGGTCATTCTGACCAGCGTATCGTGTTACCAGGGCTATTATGTCAAAGGAGGCAGTATTGAACTGGGCCAGGCCAGCACCCGCGCCGTGGTGTTCAGCGATATTATTATTCTGCTGGCCGATTACCTGATCGCCGTGCTGTTGACAGGATAAAAACCGACCTAACCTTCAGCACATCAAGAATTACCACATGGATGATTTAAGAAAAACCATTGAATCTGCCTGGGACGACCGTTCGACGCTCCAGAACTGGGAAGTAAAAAAAGCAATCCGGGAAGTAGTTACCCTGCTCGACAACGGAGCGATCCGTGTTGCAGAGCCAGGCCCCGACGGCGCCTGGACGACACATGAATGGATAAAAAAGGCTGTATTGCTTTATTTTTCTATTCAGGAAATGCAAACCATCGAGGTGGGGCCCTTTGAATACCACGACAAGATTCCGCTCAAAACCGGTTTTGCACAAAAAGGCGTGCGCGTGGTACCGCAGGCCCTGGCCCGTTTCGGTTCCTTCATCGAACGCGGCGCCATTTTGATGCCCTCCTACATCAATATCGGCGCATGGGTCGGTAGCGGCACAATGGTGGATACCTGGGCTACCGTGGGTTCCTGTGCCCAGATTGGCCGCAATGTACACCTCGCAGGCGGTGTAGGCATCGGCGGTGTGCTGGAGCCGCCTCAGGCAACACCCACCATCATAGAAGACGAGTGCTTCATCGGTTCCCGCTGTATTGTAGTGGAAGGCGTTCATGTAGAGCGCGAGGCTGTTCTCGGCGCCAATGTGGTACTGACCAGGAGCACCCATATCATTGATGTGACCGGTTCGGAGCCCGTCAGATACAAAGGAAGGGTTCCGGCGCGTTCCGTTGTCATCCCCGGCACGTACACCCGGCAATTTCCTGCCGGCGAATACCAGGTTGCCTGTGCGCTGATTATCGGCCAGCGACAGGAAAGTACGGATAAAAAGGTATCGCTCAACGAAGCGCTGCGGGAGTACCAGGTAGCCGTCTAGCCGGGAAAAAAACCGCCATGCATGCAAAAAACGATCGAGATCACCACCACACAGAATGTAACCATAGAGTACGAACTCGCTTACCTGCGGGAGCGGATACTGGCCTGGCTGCTCGACCTGGTGATCTTCGTCGTTGGTTATGCCATACTGCTATTGCTGCTCCGCACCTTTTTCGGCGCACTCGCAGGACTGTCGGACCCGACTATCTTCCTTTTCCTGCTGCCTTTATTCCTCTACTTTCTCTACAATATTTTCTTCGAAATATGGAATATCGGGCAGTCGCCCGGTAAAAAGACCCTGAACATTAAGGTAGTGCGGCTCGACGGAAAAGACCCCGAATGGAGCGACGTGGTGCTCCGCGCGCTGCTGCAACTGGTCGACGCTTTTTTTTCGCTTGGCATCATCGGCGCCCTGCTCATCAAAACGACCGGCAAAGGCCAGCGGCTGGGCGATATGGCCGCCAATACAACGGTTATCAACCTCTACAGTTCCCGCTTCACCTATCGCCTGGAAGACATACTCAACATATCGTCTATTGACAGTTACCAGCCAGTATATCCCCAGGTGCGCAGCCTCAGCGAGACGGATATGATTTTTGTAAAAAAAGTGTTGAACCGCTGGCAGCAATATCCCAACGACGCACATGAACAAGTGATCAACGAACTTGTCGCACACCTCATGCCCTTGCTCGGGATCGAACAATGGCCGGATTCCGGTAACGTGGAATTTCTGAAAACCCTTCTGCGCGATTACATAGTGTTGACGCGATAAAAAAACCCGGGCTAACTTGCGTCGCCCGGGTTGCGTAGTCAAATTCCTAACCTTTAAACTACTGAAATCTGTATCCAAATTTTTTGATGGAGAGACACCCGTGTCCGGGTGTTTCTCTTTGCCGGGGAAGGGATATGTGTTTCCTGAACACCCTGACGGGTTAATACCCGCCGTTACCCGTCCACGCGCCTAGAACCTGTATCCAAGTCCAAGCGTGATGGTGCTGCCGCTGTTCAGACTTTGCATCACGTTATCTACACCTTCATTGAACTTGTGGTCAGCGTTGTTATCCTGGTAGTACATAAAATCGGGGCGCAATATGTCGCTCCAGGTAAGTTTGATCTCGCCGCGTTGCCATACACGCTTGCTGATCTGAAAATCGAGCAGGTTGCGGTGGCGTTCGTAGATATCGGCATAACCGTCGGTACCAACCTGCGCCACGCGGTCGCCGATGATGTTGTATACCAGTGTGGTGTTCAAGCCGGCCCTTACCCAGTTGTGGGCGAGACCGACGTTCACGATATAGGGCGACTGTCCCTGCAGCGCACGGTCGGGATCGTAGGCGCCGGCGCCTTGCAGGTTGATTTTCGACCGGATGATGGCGGCATTGGTAAAGAACACGAGGTTCTCCCAGTTGGCGCCGATAAAATCAAAGTTCTTGCGCAATTCCAGTTCGACACCATAGTTTTCTGCACTCGGAACGTTGATGAACGAGAAATTACGCGTCCCGGCGCCCTGGCTGCTGAAGGTAAATTCGACGGGGTTGTTGAATTTTTTGTAAAACAAACTCACACTGAACAGCTGGTTCATACCAGGGTAGAGCTCGTAACGCAGGTCGAAGTTGTATATCCTGCCACTGGTTAGGGTCGTATCGCCCTGAACCGTGCCCGGCAGGTATAAGTCGTAAAAAGCAAACGGCGCCAGTTCGCGGAATTCTGGGCGTGTCACGGTCCGGGAAGCCGACAAGCTGAGCTGGTTCTTTTCGTTCAGGCTGTAGGTAACGTTAGCCGACGGCAGCCATTCGGTAGTCGTGCGGTCAATGTTGACCGGTATCTGAGAGTAGTTGATGGCATTGAGTTGCTGGCGGAAGTTTTCCATCCGCAAACCCCACGAAATACGCAGGCGATCCGCGATCTTGTTGTCGAACAGTATATAGGCAGACGTGAGGTTAGACTTGGCGTCATATTTGTCGCCGTCGTTGGTAATCTCATCCAATACAAACCCCTTGTCGTATACGTTTTCCGGGTCAAAAATAGAATCTTGAGGCAACAGCAGTAGTGAACTATTGAACCCTGAAACCCGGGCGCGCACATAACCCAATACGCGGGCATCGAATGCCCGGTCTTTCTTTTGGTACAAACCCCCCACTTTGACCGATTGTTTGGCGCCAGCAATATTGAAAGGAATCGTCAGGTCAAGGTTGCCGTTCCAGATGTTCTCTGTCAGGTCGGAGTAGAAACGACCGCCGTTGTTGAGCGTGGAAGACCCGAAGGGGATATACACAATGTAGGGATCGGTTTCTTCCGCATCAAAGTTGCGGAAATAGGTCAGGCGGCGCAGCGACGGCACGTTGCGGGTATTGCGGTTGAAGCCGCCGCCCCAGCTGAGCCGGACGCCGTTATCGGTCAGCGTATGTTCGCCGCCGAGGCGGGTGGTGAGCAGGTGGTTTTCCGTATATTCGATCGAAGTGGTTTTTTCATTGCGCACCTGCTCGAAGTTGGTCACGAAGCGGTCGTTGACGATGTTGTCGGTGTTGGTAGAATACGTGCCCTGAAGGATCAACTTGTGCTTGTTGTTGAACTTGACGGCCGTATTCAACAGCGTTCCCCACAGCACATTGTTTTTGAACTGGCGGTCGTTGAAATCGGAAAGTTTTGACTGCAGGTCATACTCCGAGCGGCTGGCATCCTGCACCCGGTTGTTGTTGCTGTATGACAGGGCAATGGTAGAGCCCCACTGTACCTTTTTAGCGGGATCGCTCACCAGACCAGCAGCGACTTGAAGTGAGGTATTCGGCATCGCGCTGCTTTTCTCCGTAATTGCCCAGTCATTGGCAACCGTCTTTGACAATGCAATCCTGTCTTCCTTGGGTGCGGTTTTAAAATCAAGGGTAGAAGGGAATGCGGAGGGCAGGTCGCGCGAGCCATCGTCAATACCAAGCCAGTCGGTACCGCCACCCGGCGCCGACAGGTGTGGCTTAAAGGTGGTGATGTTATTGTATCCGGCGCTGAGGTTTACGCTCAGGTAGTTCTCGTCCGGAATATCTTTCGTATTGATGATAATGGCGCCGCCGGCAAATTCACCCGGCAGGTCGGCACTGGCTGTTTTCATCACAACCAGATTGTCGAGCATAGCCGAGGGAAAGAGATCGAAAGAGAATGCCTTGCGATCCGGTTCTGTGCTGGAAAGCAGTGCGCCGTTCAGGAGGGCAATGTTGTAGCGGTCGTTCAGACCACGGATAATGGCAAATTTGTTGTCCTGGATACTGGCGCCGCTTACCCGGCGTATAACGTCGCCGGTCGTGCGGTCCGGAGTCCGCCTGATAGATTCGGCACTGATTCCGTCGGCAATGGTTGGGCTGGACTTCTGAAGGATAGTCAGGGCGCTCATGCTTTCGCGGCTTGCCCTGGCTACGATCACCACTTCGGCTATGGTTTGAGCCGAGTACTCTTCCATGGAGATATCAACAATGGTTGCCTGACCGTTTTTGACCTCAATTCCGCCAATTTCTTTGGTTTGGTAGCCGGTGTAGTTAATCGTGATTTTGTACGTCCCGACCGGGATGTTAGCGATCATGTAGTTGCCGTCAAGATCAGTTACGGCGCCGCCGCCACTGCCGCCTTCCAGACGAACGGAGGCTCCAATGAGTCCTTCGGCAAGTTTAGCATCGATGATTTTTCCGGAAATGGAGCCTTTCTGTGCAGAAAGGAATAGCGGGAACAAGCACAACAGTGCGAAAAGGTAGGGAGTGCGTTTCATAAACGAGATACAGATTTTACTCCGCAAAGGTCTGTCGGGCGCACTCCAAGGGACGAAAAACGGACTTTAAGTTAGTGTTAAGTTTGGAGTATCCCCCTTTCCCAAAAAAGGAACGGTGCAGAAAGTCTTCCGACTCTCCGCACCGTTTATATATATTATGGCTAACCTGAAGGTCTGCGTTACAACATTCCCTTCACCAGATCGGCAAATGCGGTCACGCTCAGCGCGCCCTGGTCGCCCTCTCCCTGCCGTCGCACCGACACGGTACCCGATTCCTGTTCTTTTTCACCGACGATGAGCAGGAAAGGAATACGTTTGAGTTCGTTGTCGCGAATTTTCCGGCCAATCGTCTCGTTGCGGTCGTCGACAAACCCGCGCAGGTCGTCGGCTTCGAGTTGCTGTTTCACCTGGTAGGAATATTCAACAAACTTGTCTGATACCGGAAGTATGGCAAACTGTTCGGGTGAAAGCCAGAGCGGGAATTTACCGGCGCAATGCTCAATCAGCACCCCCGTAAAACGCTCCATGGAGCCGAACGGCGCACGGTGGATCATCACCGGGCGGTGCGGCTGGTTGTCGGCGCCCACATACGTGAGATCAAAACGTTCGGGCAGGTTATAATCGACCTGAATAGTGCCGAGTTGCCAGGAGCGGCCCAGCGCATCGCGCACCATGAAGTCGAGTTTCGGACCGTAAAACGCCGCTTCGCCGAGTTCCGTCACTGTATTTAGCCCTGCTTCCGCAGCCGCTTCGATGATGGCCTGTTCGGCCTTTTGCCAGTTTTCATCCGGACCGATGTATTTCTGCTTGTTGTCCGGATCGCGCAGGCTGATCTGGGCAGTGAACTTGTCGAAACCCAGTTTGGCCAGCACAAAGCGGGTGAGATCGAGTACGGCGAGGAACTCGTCTTTAATCTGGTCTTCGGTGCAAAAGATATGCGCATCGTCCTGCGTAAAGCCACGCACCCGCGTGAGGCCGTGCAGCTCGCCCGACATCTCGTAGCGGTACACCGTGCCGAACTCCGCAAAGCGCAGCGGCAGCTCGCGGTAGGACCGCGGGCGATGACCATAAATTTCGCAGTGGTGCGGGCAGTTCATGGGTTTGAGCAAAAACTCTTCGTCCACATCAGGGGTGAGGATGGGCTGGAAAGAATCCTTGCCGTATTTTTCCCAGTGTCCCGAGGTTACGTATAGTTTTTTCGAGCCAATATGCGGGGTGATGACGGGCTGATAACCGCGTTTGAGTTGTTCTTTTTTCAAAAAATCCTCCAGGCGCTGGCGAAGGGCGGTGCCTTTGGGCAACCACAAAGGCAAACCCTGGCCGACTTTTTCGGAGAACATAAACAGTTCGAGCTCGGCGCCAAGTTTGCGGTGGTCGCGTTTCTTGGCCTCTTCCAGCATGTGCAGGTATTCCTCCAGTTCCTTCTGCTTCGGGAAAGTGATGGCGTACACACGCGTCAGTTGTTTGCGTTTCTCATCGCCGCGCCAGTAGGCGCCCGCAAGATTGAGGATTTTAATGGCCTTGATCGGTTCCGTAGACGGGATGTGCGGGCCTTTGCACAGATCGGTAAAATTGCCTTGCTGATAAAACGTAATCTGCCCGTCTTCGAGCCCTTCGATCAATTCGAGTTTGTACTCGTCGCCTTTTTCGGTGAAATACTTCACGGCATCGGCCTTGCTGACTTCCCGTCGATGGTATTCGCTTTTGTTGCGCGCCAGTTCGAGCATTTTCTGTTCGATCTTCGGCAGGTCGGCGGCGGTCAGCATACGGTCGCCCGTGTCCACATCGTAGTAAAAACCGTTTTCGATGGGCGGCCCGATACCGAACTTGATACCAGGGTACAGGGATTCGAGCGCTTCGGCCAGCAGGTGCGCGGAAGAGTGCCAGAAGGTGTTTTTCCCCTCTTTGTCTTCCCATTTGTAAAAAACAATGCGCGCATCTTCGTTGATCGGGCGCATCAGGTCGCGCACCTCGCCGTTGACGCCTGCTGCCAGCACGACACGGGCCAGGCCCTCGCTGATGGATTTGGCCACATCCATCGCAGTTGTTCCGGCGGCATACTGACGAATGTTGCCGTCGGGGAAAGTGATATTGATCATAAAAAAAGTGTTTTAGCCCACCCAAACGAAAGGCAGGTGCCCGTGCGCCATACGAACGGCGGGGGCGGTTTGTGAAAAAAGAGGCGCAAAGGTAGGGGGGAATGATGAATGATGAAGGGTAAATGATGAATTAACGCGATGGCAGGAAGAAATACAATGAGGAATGAGGAATGAGGAATGAGGAATGGTAAATGATGATTTAACGCGATGGCAGGGAGAAATACATCGCCGTATTTATCGACCTGCCGCCGGTGTTCTATCTGTTCCGGCGGACCATTTTCCGGGTAAAGGAGATGACCGCCCAGCGGCATCGAAGGGCGTGCAGCATTTCGCCCGATGCAAAAACAGCAATCCCGGATACGAGCATTACGTTGTGGGTAATCTGTGCCGCGCGGTACCATTCCTCAAAAAACGGTTTTACCACAAAGATTTCCAGGGCGATGACGATGGCCGACAGCAATACGAGGGCAACCGTCGCTGCGCGTGTTTTGGACAACCAGGACGGTTTTCGGCGCAGGAGGCATTTTTCCAGAAAACGGCGAAAAAGTGGCTGGTTCGGGTAGATTTTGATCAGTTCGCGCAGCACGTGTTCGGACCTGGCATATTCATCGAGGTTGTACAAGGAAGCCGCCTTCTGGAACAATATTGTAGCATATAAATCCTCCCCGCCCCAGGTTTCGATGTTCTGCATGATAATCAGCTCCAGCAAGTGGTCGCACATCACCACGTTGCGGCCGTGGTGCCCGGACTGAAACAGCGCATTGGTGTATACCAGGGTGCAATCGAAATATTCCTCAAAATCCAGCGAACTGATGCCGTCCTCAAACTGCTCATAATACCGAATAATCCCGTTATGGTCGTTGCCATCGAGGGCCTTAAAGTTCCTGTACAGTCGCAGGCGGTTGGCAGGCAGGAAATTCATCGTATCGGGAGCTGGTCACTAGGTTAACGCTCTTTCGTCTGAACGGCAAAAGCGGGGTAATGGTTGCCTGCTGTGCCAAATTTTCTTGCAGCAGATTCGGGCTAAAAAAACAGATCAACGCAAGGGGGCATGATGCCTGGGTCTGCGTTGATCTGCTTCTGGTTTTGGTGACTGAATATATTAGTTTCGCCTTACTGCGACGGGCATGGAATCGTCATAATCGCCGGTCAGCACGGGTGTCTGGACGTTGGCCGTATATTCACGAACCTTGGCATACACATATTTATACAGTTCCCTGATGGTCACCAGATAGTCGTTGTTCGAGTCGGCAGCGCCTTTGAGGCCTTGCAGAACATAGTATGTGAAAACCCCCTGGCGCAATCCGTGGTCTTCGAGCGAGAGTTCCTCCGCTTTCGACGACATCAGGAGGGCTACGCCGCCGCTGGCATCTTCAAAGGCCTGATAGTACCGCTTGAGGGATACTTCTGCCGGACCTTTTGCCGCCAGCGCGCCGCCGCCGTAGTTCAGGGAGCCGCTGTGGCAGGCATCGGCAATGCACAATTTGTGCTTGGCCTTGCTTTCATTGAACACTTGTTTGATCTCTTCGTGGCGTAGTTTATTGTTGTATCCATCATAATCGACCGGCAGGAAACATCCATCAAGGCCGTGGCCGCTGAAGTAGAGCAACACCACATCGTTTTCGTCGGCGCGCAGGAAGTACTCGCGCATCTTCTTGAGGATGTTGGCCCGGGTAGCATCTTCATCGATAAGAAGCGCCATCTGGTTGTCGGGCAGGGCGCCGCCTTCCACACTGCCGAGGAAAGAATAGAAGCGGTAAGCATCGTCGTCGGTAAATTTGAGCGAGGGCATGGACGTATAACGCCCGACACCAACCACAACCGCCCATATTTTCACATTTTTGGTATTCTCCATGCGCACCGGATCGGCAGGCACCTGTTCTTCGGAGTCCAACTCTTTTACCGCTGCACCATTGACCCAAACAGCGCCATACACACGACCGCTGGAGAAATACATAATGCCTTCTCCGTTGGGCGCATTGTTGACCCACTCGCCTTCGTAGCGGTTGCCGTCGGCATAGTAGCAGGTCCCTTTCCCGTTGGGATAGCCGTTTTTGAACTCCCCGATCCAGCGTGAGCCGTCGGGATAGTCGTAATATCCTTTTCCTGAAGTACAGGAGACATTGCTGCAGTTGCGCAGGCCGGTCACGTCGGGTTTGGTGGAAGCCGGTTTGTTGCCCGAGGGCTTGTTTTGGGGTTTCTGTTTATCATTGGATGCGGTGGAACTGGTCGTATTGATCAGTTTGCCCAATGCCCAGGTGCCCTGTGTGACATTCCCGTTGGTGTCGATGAATTTTCCCTGGCCATTTTTGCGGTTTTGTTTCCAGCCTCCGGTGTAGTATGCCCCGTCGGGATAATACATCGTGCCCTGGCCTTCAAACTTGCCGTTTTTAAAGTCGCCTTCATAGCGTTCTTTGGTTTTCCAATAGTATTTGCCCTTGCCGTTGGGCTGGTCGCTCACCCAATTACCGACATACTTGTCGCCATTTGAGTAGACCATGGTACCTTCGCCGTTCATTCTGTTGTACTTGAACTGGCCTTCATAGACGTTGTTGTTGGAATAAACCAGTTTTCCATTGCCCTGGCGCTGACCATTGGAGAATTGGCCTGTGTAAACGGAGCCCGAACTGTAACGGTATTTTCCGGTGCCGGTCTGGCAGTTGCCGCTCAGGCATTGAGCGGAAAGATTTGTGGGAATAAGTGCTGCTACTGACACAATGGCCGGCAAGAGCAGGCGGACGAAAAGATTAAGACCCTTCATGTTTCTGACAGGTTTTGATAACATTTACAAAAAAGTGTGGGTAAAACGAAGGGTGCAAGCAGTCTGTTGAATTGATTAAACTCGGCAAAAAACCGGGTTCTTGAATCGTGAAAATTAAGCCTCGCCCAACGAATTACAAAAAAACACATTTTTGATCAATAGGCTGAGATCTGAATATGCTTTCTTATGGACTAAAAAAGCGCAAAAGGTAATGGGGACAACCAGGCGGATTAGCGATTTCAAGAACAATTTAGCCATCCGAATATTGTGCCATGGGTTGCCGTATCCGTGGCATTTTGTACTTTTGTGCAGTATTTTGATTAGTAAAATACTGATTTTCAATAATTTACAAAACATTTAAAACGATGTTAAAAAATCTGATTTTCGGCTTTTTCGCGACTGTATTTTTCTTCGCCTGCGGCAATGCCCAAACCCAACAACAGGGCGACAACAAGCACTTTGGCGCTGCCACTACGGCAGACGATGCCATTTCTTATGATGACCTGGTCTCCAAAATGACCGAAACGGACTCGCTCGCCATAAAGGTTACCGGAAAGGTCAGCCAGGTGTGTCAGAAAAAGGGCTGCTGGATGACTTTGGTATCCGATCAGCCGGGCGTGCCCGAGATGCGGGTCACTTTTAAGGATTACGCCTTCTTCATGCCGAAAGACCTTTCCGGCAAACACGTTGTCGTGGATGGTTATGCCTATGTCGATGTAACACCGGTTGATGTGCTGCGCCACTATGCGGAAGACGCCGGAAAATCGAAAGAAGAGATCGAAAAGATCACCGAACCCAAGCGGGAACTGGCCTATGAGGCGGCCGGTGTGCTGGTCACGGACTAAGTGCGTGTTTGTCTGGCGATTGCAGATGACCCGGAGGCTATTTTCGATATTTGTCTGGAACCGGCCTTTGTGAAATTTTCAATCGCCAGACCTTGTCCCAAACGGAACAAAACCTTTACTACACTACCCCTCCAGGGCATCAATTGTTTCCTGAATCTTAGGGTTTGCGTTAGCCAGTGCGCGAAGCCGGGCAACAAAGGGAGATTTATCTGCAAGCGTTTCGGTGGCTTTCACGAGGTAGGTCGGGTAAAGTTCGTTGTCGGGCTGCAACTCGATCGCCCGCATAACGTGCTCGGCGGCATTTGCGTAATCGCCCAGCATGTAGTACGTCTCGGCGAGATTGATTTGGTAAATCTGGTTGCCGGGGTCGATCGCCACGGCTTTGCGGATGTTTTCGAGCGCTGCATCGTATGCTTTCCGGTCCAGACTCAGTACCCCCAACAAGTTGAGCAGGATGTGGTCGTCGGGCGATACGGCAAGTCCGGCAAGGCACGTTTTTTCGGCTTCTTCATACCGGGCGAGTTTGCGCTGCGACGAAGCCAGATTGGAATAGTACACACTGTCGCCGGGGTTTATGGCAATGGCTTTTTCATACCAGGGCACTGCTTTGTCGTCTTCCCCCCTGTTGGCATAAAAATTACCGAGACGGTTCAGGTAATCATCGCGGTCCGGTTTCAGTGCTGTGGCATTCAGATAGGCCTGTTCTGCCTCAGGCCGGCCCGTTTTTTCAAGTGATTGACCCAGGTTATCAAACATAACGCCATCGCCGGGGTTCAGGTCGGTTGCTTTTTTGAAGTATTCGGCAGCCTTTTCAAAGTCGTTTTGAATAAAATAAAGAATACCGATCTCGTTGGGGTAATTGCCGTTTTCCGGCGCCAGCCCGGCCGCTTTTTCGTAACTGTGCCTGGCTTCGTCGGGCATGTTCAGCGCCTTGTAAACGAAGCCCATATTTTCCTGGTAAACCGGGTTGGACGGGTCTTTTTCCGCGGCTTTCCGGTACTGTTCCAGCGCTTTTTCCTGTCGCCCGGTGTTGGCAAAGAAGTTACCCAGGCGGTTGTGATAGGCGTCGTTTTCGGGCGTCATTTCCAGCGATTTCAGGAAAACACGCTCTGCATCGTCTATTCGCCCGGCGTTTTGTAACGCCTGGCCGAGGTTATCATTGATGATGACATCGGTCGGGCGCAGGTCAAGCGCTTTTTGGAAGTATTCTGCAGCTTTGGCATAATCTCCGCGCCGGTAGAAAATAATGCCTATTTCATTTTGGTAGTCGCTCTTCGCAGGGTCCAGCTCTGCTGCACGATGCCATGCGTTTTCCGCCTGCTCTGAGCGGTTGAGTTCGGTGTAAGCCTTTGCCAGTTTTTCAAAGCCTGTGGCATCGCCAGGATTAAGGGTTGTAGCCTTTTCGTATTGTTCAACGGCGCGATCGTAGTCGCCCATCTGATTGGCATAAATATCACCCAGCACGACATGGAGTGTTTTGCCGGCTTGTGGCCGTATCTCCAGGCACCGGTTGTAGTATTCCGATGCGCGCGCGCTGATTTTTTCCTGGTCGTAAAACCAGGCCAGCGCCCAGATCACATCAAAGTTATCGGGAGAGATCGACTCCGCCTTGAGCAATGCTTTTTTGGCCTCGGCAGTTTTCTTGTCGGCATAAAGGGCGTAGCCCAGATCGAGGTAGGCCAACGGCCAGCGCGGCTGACTTTTAATGGCTTTCCGGTACCACGTAACAGCTTGGGAAAAGTCGTTATTGCGGTAATATGCTCCTCCGACACTCCTGTAACTGCCGTAGCGCCAGTTGGCGTAGCGCTCGTCTTTTGATTTTGGATTGAGCAATTCGATTTTCTCCAGCAAAGCCGGTATTTTATCCACATTCTCGGAAAAAATGTCCGGCTCGCCGTAGAGGTAAATCAGGCGGTCGTAGGCGCTGACATCGATAGGGTTGTGCCTGATCGCTTGCCTGTAATAGTCCTCGGCGAGTTTGTATTTGCGCTCGTCGCGGTAGCTGTCGCCCAGGGCAATATAGTTGTCGGCGTCGGCATCGTCGTGCGAGAGCGCTGTGAGGTAACGCAGTCGCGCCGCATCGAATTCCTGTTTATTGAGGTGGAGGTCGCCGAAGACGCGTTCCAGTCTTGCAGATTTCAGTCCGAGCGACTGCGCTTTCTCAAAATGGGTCCTGGCTGCTTCAGGGTCGAGGATATGGTACAATTGAATTTGACCGGCGATAATTTCCAGCCCCGCACGCAACTCGGCAGAAATGCGCTCGTGGCGCGCCAGTCCGGCATACCAGTCATAGCAATCGGCCCATCGGTTTTCGCGAACGAAGTCGTGGTATTTTTGGGCGCTGTGCATAAAATCAATATGCTCCCTGGCCATTTTCGGCTCTATATCGTCGACACGGTCGTACACATTGCTTTCCCAACTGACCAGCGCACTGATATAAATGTCGAGCCAGGTCTGGAAAGCGTTTTCCGGATTTTTTTCTGCTTCTGTAGCGATCAGGCGTACTGCACTGCGGTAAACGAGGTCGTAGTAATCGAATTTCAGCCGGACAAATACGCCCAGCAGGTTGTCGTTCTGAAGATCGGACTCATCGAGGCGAATATGTTTCCAGATATCGTAAACAGGCGGGCCATTGAAGCGGGGGCGAAGGTGTTCCAGCACCGACGCGACCTTTACCATGTCGATCCCTGCACTACGGGCGGCATTGAAATACGTTTTTGCCAACAGATCGGTGATTTCCTTTGCTTCAAGCATGGCAGAACGGCTTGGGGTGGTTCAAATACTTCTGGAAGTGGATTTGGTACTCCGCGATGTTTCATCCGAACTTGACGAGTGGGATGCGGCCAAAGATTCCGTTTCGGCGCCGAGTTCTTCCAGGTCGCCGCCGCAAATCTTGCACTGTTTTTCAAAGGGGTGATAAAACTGCGGTTCGCGACACGGGGGTTTGGGTTTCAGTTTGCAAATCTTCTTTACCCACTCTTCTTCCGATGCTGTTGCGGGTTGTATGAGGTGCAGGAGTTTGTCTGTTGAAACAAAGAGTATGGGGCTGCCGAATGCATTGTTGCTGTATGGTTCGTCGAAGTAGTCGGCGCCCAAAAACGACCGGCCCCTGGTTACGGCCTCGGCGATATCTGCGCCATCGAGCAAGGCCTGGTACATCTTCTCCATGAAACTAAAGGCAACGGAAGAGAGCACCTCGTTTTGCATGGCCAGTACGGCCATCATTTTCTGCTGGACCAACAACTGGAAAGCTACACCGCGGTTTTCGGTAAAGTTGACGATTTTCCCGCTGTCGCAGGCCGTCATGACAAACAGGGGCGGTTTTTCGGAAGGGATCAGTTTATCAAAAAGCGCGGCAAAATTTTTGTCGCTCACCCAGTCGGGTTCGGTGCTGTATTCATCCTGGGGCGCCAGGGCTACAGCATCCGGACGGGCGTGACCAAAAAGATGAACGATATAGGGTTCGTTTTGCAGGTCCAGTTCCTTCCTGGCTTCTTTCAACCGGTCGATCAGGTCTTTGCGGTGTGGCGATTCGATCACCCTGAAATTAAAGCGGCTTTTTTCTTCCTGCCATGCCGGGTCCTTCTCTTTATCGCTGTTGTCTACCCGTTTTTTCAGGTGTTCCAACATGCCGATCAGGTCGTTTTTTTCCTTTTGATCGATTTGATATGGCGGCGTCCCGGGGTCTGCAAGAATCAGGATCACAGACAGGCGGTTGGGCGGTACAAACTGCCGGTCTTCATATTCCGCGCCTAACGGTATTTTGCGTATCAGGTTGACGCAGTTGTACGGATGCGCGCCCAGAAAAGTGTCTTTGTACCGGATGTATTCCCAGGGCAGTTCGGCCAGTTCGCGTGCATTTTTATCAAACTCCAAAAAAAGGCGGATACGACTCTGGTCGGGCGTTTCGATCACCTCCTTGTAGTACATATCGAAAAACTCCATCAATATGTTCTTGCTATTCTCTTCGTCTCTCGACAGGGTGAGCAGGTTGCTCAGCATATTGCCCAGAATAACAAAATCTTCCCTGTCAAATATCTCGATTTCGCTTTTGACCATGGTGCGGCGGATATTCAGCACTTTCTGGAAAATCTTCGAAACCCTGATTTGCAGGTGGAGTTTTTCGAGATTATAGTTGTTGGGAATGACGGGCAGCGGAGCGTCGGCATTCGAGGAGGCCTCGATCTTCAGGGAGATCTTGTTGTTCTCGACGTATATTTTTATGTTGCGGTAATTCATGCTGCAATCCCGTCTTTATAATCAGGTCTTCATTGAAACCACATAATACATATCCATAGTGCCCTTGTTTTTGGCGGCAATTTTGCCCCGGTGCTGCCACTCAAATTCGTATTTGGCAAGCCAGTAAGTGTCTTCACTCACATTGACACGGCCCGGTTCGCAGGCTTCTTCCATACGGGCGGAGATATTGACGGTATCTCCCCAGATATCGTAGGCAAACTTTTTGGCGCCCACGACGCCCGCCACCACCGGTCCGGTATGCACACCGACCCGTGCTTCAAAGAAAGGCAGGCCCTGGTCCATACGCTCTGCTTTTACGTGGAGCAGGAAGTCCTGTATCTCCAGCGCTGCCTTTACCATGTCGCCGGGACTGGCAACCTGTTCGGAGAGGCCGCTGGCGCAGATGTAGGCGTCGCCAACCGTTTTGATTTTTTCGATACGGTATTTTTCAATGATGCGATCGAAATTGGAAAAACAGTAGTCGAGCTCCTCTACCAGCCTTTCGGGGCTCAGGCGTTCCGATATGGTGGTAAATCCGATAAAGTCGGTAAACATGACCGTCGCCTGATCGTATCGTCGTGCCGCGACCTTGTTCCGGGTTTTCAGTTCCTGCGCAATGGCCGGCGGAAGAATATTGAGTAGCAGTCCGTCGCTGCGTTTTTGCTCTTCCTCGATCATGGCGTTTTTCAGCGTCAGTTCGTTGGCTGCCCGTTTCTTGGCGCGAAAGCGGAAATAAAACAGCAGGGCGAGCACCAGGATAAATACCGATGCCAGCGCCAGCACGTTGCGAATATTTTCGCCTTCCTGCTGTTTGAGTTCGGCTTCCACCACGCGCCTTTTCTGTATTTGCAGTTCGCGTTCCTGTTGGGCGCGTACAATGGAGTCGATCATCTGTTCCTCGGTGAGGTTTTTGAGGAGAATGGCCTTGGTGCGGATCAATGAATCGGCGCGTTGTTTTTCCTGTGCGAACTGTATGATAGCGGAGTCCTTTTTCGTCAGTTCCTTGCGCGTTTTTTGCTCTGTCTCCTGAAGTTGCGATTGATAGGTCGTTTCAAGCACCTGGCTTTGGCCGGTGAGTTGGGCGATCTGTTCGCGCAGGGAGCGGTTGTCGGCCTCCGCTGCGGCGAGCTGATTCTCGAGTCGCCTGACGGCATCGCCGCCGCTGCGTACGCCGCCGCCGGCTTCTTTGAGATAGGCCACCGTCTCCTTGCTCCATTTGAGCGCTTCGCGGTAGTCGTTTTGCTTGAGCGCAATATCCTGTAGTTTTTCCGTCGCACTGAGGGCTACCTCGCGAAGGCCGTAGTTGCGCGCAGAATTCCAGGCGTGTTGAAAGCGACTGGCGGCTTCACTGTACTTCCGGGCGCGATATTGCCCTTCCGCACTGAGATAGGCGGCGTCTGCCTCTTTGCGTTTGTCGCCCAGTTCGGTAGCGAGCTGGCTGGCTTGCTGCGCATAATCGGATGCCTTGGCGGGATTGGAGCCGATCAGTTTTTCAGCAACCTGATACGACAAGTTCATCTTGTCGGTCTTGGAACTTGCTTTTTTGATACGGGACTCCAGTTCGCTGACTGATTGAGCGCTGAGCCAGCCGGCGGCGAGCAACATGAATATAAAAACAAAGGCGGATTGATGTTTCATGTCAGGATTTCGATACTTTGATAACCGGGGCGCGTTACAAACGAGCAAAATTTAATTCTTGTTTTTATCTGCGCAGAAATATAGCGAGAAAGACAAAGGTCGAAGATTTTCACTTTTGACCAAGTCTATTTGCTTTAGGCGGATTGCTTTTTGAAAAACCGCTACTTTTACCAGGCTCTAACCATCCGGCTATGCAAATAAAACCATTTCACGGCACCTACCCGAATTTCGACTTTATTGCCTCTCCCGATTCCTTCTGCGACGACGCCAAAAACTCCTTTCGCGAATTTCAGGCCAACGGCTTTTTTGAAACAGCGCCGGCAACCGCTTTTTACATTTATCAGATCGAAACCGAAGTGCGAAAGCACATTGGCCTCATCGCGCTCGACGATGTGGGGGACTTTTTCGCAGGCAAGGTAAAAAAACACGAAAAAACGCTCAGCGAACGCGAACAACAACAAATGCAGCTCTTTCTGCGCTGGAATGCCATCCTGAAACCGGTGCTGCTTACTTACCCGCCGGCGCCGGATATCAGCCAGTGGCTCGACAACTTCGCAGGCTCCAACAAGCCCCTGTACGCCACCCGGTTTGTCAAAGACCGCCAGACACACACGGTTTGGTGTGTGACGGATCCCGCCGAAATACAACACCTGCAGGAAATGTTTGCCAGCCAGGTCAACCGCACCTATATCGCCGACGGCCACCACCGCACCACGACCATTGCCCTGCTGCACGAACGGCTGAAAGATAAAAACCCGGAACTCGACTTCGACAACCTGTTCTGTGCCTTTTTTGCGTCCGACCAGCTGGAAATTCTCGACTACAACCGCGTGGTGGAAGGCCTGCGCGACGTAAGCCCGACCCAGTTCATCGTACAGATGTCTCGCCTGTTCGACCTCAATGTACTGCCCGAACCGCGCAAGCCACGGGAAAAACACGAAATCGTCATGTACATCCACAAGGAGTGGTACAGCCTGCACTGGAAAAAAGATATCCTGGACAAATATGCCAAAGACCGCGTGGTACTGGATGCCACGCTGCTTAACGAACTCGTGCTGCGCAACATCATCGGTATTGAGGATGTACGGACTGATACGCGGATCAATTATGTCGACGGGGTGAAGGGACTGGAGGGGTTGCGAAAAGCCACCAACGACAGCGACGATCGTATAGGTTTCCTGTTGTACCCGGTCGCTTTTGAAGATATGATGCGCATGGCCGATGCAGGAGAAAGCCTGCCGCCCAAGAGCACCTACTTTGAGCCGCGGATGAAAAGCGGAATGGTCGTGAAAATGTTGAAGCGGTGAGGGCAGGGTAAATGGTGCAGGCCTGCATGCAATGGTATGCAGGCCTGCACCGATACTACTTACACGTCAATCCTCGCATACTTCGCATTCGCCTCGATAAACGCCCGGCGAGGCGGCACATCGTCGCCCATCAGCATGGCGAACATACGGTCGGCCTCAACAGCGTCGTCGATGGTGACTTGCTTGAGGATGCGGGTCTTGGAATCCATAGTCGTTTCCCAGAGCTGTTCGGCATTCATCTCGCCGAGACCTTTGTATCGCTGGACTTTGACGGAATCGTCGTCTTCGCGGCCGCCGGAGAATTCCAGTTGGGCGGCTTTGCGTTCCTTGTCGTTCCAGGCATAACGCTGGTTTTTGCCTTTTTTGACCAGGTACAACGGCGGCTGGGCGATATACACGTGGCCTTTTTCGATGAGTTCGCGCATGTAGCGGAAGAAAAAGGTCAGGATAAGCGTGGTAATGTGGCTGCCGTCGATATCGGCGTCGCACATGATCACGATCTTGTGGTAGCGCAGTTTTTCGATATTCAGCACGCGGTGGCCTTCGTCGTTTTCGGCTACACTCACACCGAGTGCCGTGAAAATGTTCTTGATCTCCTCGTTCTCGTAAATCTTGTGTTCGAGCGCTTTTTCGACGTTTAGAATCTTGCCGCGCAGCGGCAAAATAGCCTGCGTGTGGCGGTCGCGGCCCTGCTTGGCCGTACCGCCTGCAGAATCGCCCTCCACGAGGAACACCTCGCTTTCTTCGGGGCTTCGACTGGCGCAATCGGCCAGTTTTCCGGGCAGCCCTCCGCCGGTAAGCGCGCCTTTGCGCTGCACCATTTCGCGGGCCTTGCGGGCTGCGTTGCGGGCGGTAGCGGCAAGCACCACCTTTTCCACGATGCGCTTGGCTTGCGCGGGGTTTTCTTCCAGGAATACCTTGAGCGCATCGCCCACGCTACGGCTCACAATACCGAGCACTTCGGAGTTGCCGAGTTCGCCTTTGGTCTGGCCTTTAAACTGGGGCTCGGGCACCTTTACGGAAATAACTGCAGTGAGACCTTCCATGAAGTCTTCACCGGAAATGGTAAAATTTATTTTTTTAAAGTGGCCGTTGTCGTCGCCGTACTTCTTGAATTCGCGGGTAAGTGCCCGGCGAAAGCCGCTCACGTGTGTGCCCCCGTCGCGTGTACTGATGTTGTTGACAAACGACACGACATTTTCGGAATAGGAAGTATTATATGTCATCGCCACTTCCACATCCACGCCTTCTTCTTTCGCAGTAATGTAGATGGGGTCGTTGATGAGTGTGGTTTTTGCCTCGTCGAGGTAAATCACAAACTCCTGGAGACCGCCTTCAGAAAAGAAGTCCTCCACTTTGAATTCGCCGTTTTCCTTTTCCCGTTCGTCGGTCAGTTTGAGAAACAGGCCTTTGTTCAGGTACGACAATTCGCGAAGTCGATGGGCCAGCACGTCGAATTTGTATTCGTCGGTCTCAAAAATTTCCGGATCGGGCAAAAAGGTAACAATCGTGCCGCGGTCGGTAGTAGTACCGATTTCGCGCACGTCGTAAAGCGGTTTTCCCTGTTTGTATTCCTGTTCAAATACCTTTCCGTCGCGATGTATCTCGGCGCGCAGGTGGATCGACAGTGCATTGACGCATGAAACACCCACACCGTGCAAGCCGCCGGAAACCTTGTAGGAGTCCTTGTCAAATTTTCCGCCCGCGTGCAGTACGGTCATCACAACCTCAAGTGCCGATTTTTTGAGTTTGGGATGCATCCCGGTCGGGATACCGCGACCGTTGTCTTTTACGGTGATGCTGTTGTCGGGCCTGATGGTCACTTCAATATGGGTGCAGTGGCCGGCAAGGTGTTCGTCGATAGAGTTATCCACTACCTCCCATACGAGGTGGTGCAGGCCTTTGGTATCCGTACTGCCGATATACATGCCGGGTCGCTTGCGTACGGCTTCCAGCCCTTCTAGAGCTGTGATACTACTTGCGCCGTAATCAGTATTATTGGCTGCGGCCGGTTTTACCGGGTCTTTTTCGTCTTTCATTCTTTCGTTTTCCTTGTTCCCGAGGCACTTTTTAAGTGCCTCGTTTTACATGCTTGAAATGAGGGTGCAAAGATACGATTTTACCCGCGCTTAAAGAAGCAAATATTATTTTTGATATAAACTTAGAAAATGCAGCGTTCACAACAACAGGTCAGTCTGGGATATAATTGAATAATTGCCGAACTTCGGGCGGTCTTATTTGAAAACAATTACCCGCTACCATCCGCACCGGATAACGCCGGACGGGCGCCTGGCGGTTGAAAACAACTTTTAATGCTATGCACTACAAGACCCTTTTCAAATTCGGCTCCTGGGCCCTGCTGGCTACCGGCGCCATCCACCTGTTGAGTTTTCTCAACCATCGGGAGCCAGCCAACGATTCCGAGCGCCAGTTGCTGGATCTGCTGGCTAATTATCGCTTCGACCTGGGCGCCGGCATCACCCGGAGCATGGAAGAACTGCTCCAGTTCTTCAGCCTCACGATGTCGCTGCTCTGTTTTTTTGCGGGTCTCCTGAATTCCATGCTGGCCCGGTTTTTCGACAATGCGGCGCTTGCCAAAAAAGTTGTGGTATTCAACGCCATTTTCTGGACCATCTACCTGGTCCCCTTGTACCTGCTGACCTTTTTGCCGCCGCAGGTTTGTTTTACTGTGGCCTGGCTGGGTTTTGCGGGAGCATACCTGCGCTTTGGAAGGGGGTAAGACTTAACAGAGAAGCCGGACAGGATTTGCAATATCTGTCGATCCTGCAAATCCTGTCCGGCTTCTGAATGCCAGCCCTGCTAAACCCTCCTGCCGATACTTATCGAACAACGGTCACATCGCCGTTGAAGTACATTTCGCGCTTGTGGCCGCAGAAGAGGATTTCGGCTTTGACAAACCAGGCATATACCCCTGGCGTCACATCATCGCCGTGAAATCTGCCACGCCAGCCGGCATCGGGCTGGTCTGCAGCAAACATCCGGTTACCCCAGCGGTCGTACACTTCAAACTGATAGGAAATGATCTCCAGCCCGGGCTGAAAATAGGGCTTGAACTGTGCATTGTCGGGTTCGAACGATGCCGGCATCATCACATTCGGGACGTACAGGAAGGTGGTGCCCGTCGCAGCGTCGGCCCATTCGACCTCCGCGTCGCGGTGTACGGTTTCACAGGCATTGGTCACTTCCACCCAAACGGGGCCGACATCCTGGAAGGTGGTAAACGGCAGGGTATCGCCATTCGACCACTGGAAACTCAGGTTAAAGGCATTGTTGTTTACTTCAACAGCCAGTGTTGTAGCGGGATCATTGCAGGGAAGAATGCCATTGGAAAGCGAAATGTCGAGGGCCGGGTATGCCGCCACATCGGCTTCCGCCTCAAACAGGCAGCCATTGCTGTCCTCCAGATAAACCGTATACGCGCCTGCCTGGAGCCCGCCGAACAAAGTACTGTCCTGGAACGCCGTGCCATCGATCGAATAGCGGTAAGGCTGCAAGCCGCCCAGAGCATCCTGCACCGACAAGGCGCCGGTCGGTGAATTGGGGCAACTGCTCGCCTCCAAAACCGTGAAACTAACCTCTGGAAAGGCCGATACGACTACCGTGATCGCAGAATCACACCCTCCCGGACCGATATAGTGAAAATCCTGCACAGTACCCGCCTGCACTTCTGTACCGTTGAAATTGTAGGTGGTACCCGGGCAAACGGCCACTTCTAAGGTCTCTGTCGATACGGAGAGTTGATCTACCGTTACCGTAACCACTGAATCGCAGCCTGCTGAATTGGTTAACACAAAGCTCTGCACCGTGCCACCGGTCAGAACGGCGCCCTGGTATGCGTAGGTTTCGCCCGGACAAACACCCACCGTAAATGACGAGGATGAGGTCTGGAGTTCGTATACACTTACAGATAGCAACGTATCGCAGCCAAGCGTGCCCGGTATGGTGAAACTGGCACTGTCGCCTGCCGCCAGCGTTACGCCGTTGAATGTGTACGTTTCACCCGGGCATACACTCACCGCCCAGGAAACGGGTGGTGGCGAGGGCAGGATGCCAACGCTCACCTGAACTATGGAATCGCAACCGTAAATATTCTGAAAAACAAAGGATTGGGACGTGCCGGCCGGAATATCCACGCCGTTATAAGGCAACGAATAGCCGGCACAGGCTACGGCATCCACGATTTGAAAATTCACCGGCGCTTCATCGACCACAACGGTCACCGTGGAATCGCACCCGAGATAGTTCTGATAAACAAAATACTGGCTTGTGCCGGAAGGTATAAGCGTGCCGTTGTAGTCGTACACACCGCCCGGACAGGCACTGACATCCACTACCGACGACGATACCGGCAACGTCGAGACGCTCACCGTAACAGTAGAATCACAACCCCAAATATTTTGAAAACTAAAATTCTGTGTTTGTCCTGCCGACAGCAGGGTTCCGTTATAATCGTATTGCGCTCCGGGGCAAATACTCACCGAAAGGTCTGAAAAAGAGGCTGGTACACCGGTCACACTTACCGTTACCACAGAATCGCAGCCGAGGTAATTCTGGAGTACAAAATCCTGCGACTGGCCGGGCGATAACAAGGTGCCGTTGTAATCGTACACTTCGTTGGGGCAAACGTTGACCAGCAGTGTTGAGCCGGAGGTAGGTATGGCATCAACAGTAACCACTACCATAGAATCGCAACCACCGGGGGTGAGCAGCATGAATTGCTGCGTCGTCCCCGCCTGAACAGGCGTGCCGTTGAACACAATACTTTCATTGGCACAAGCGGTGAACTGCTGTGTTGAAATGAGCGGTGGACAAATGTGCAGCAACAATGCGCTGTTGCCGATAGCGCCACAGCCGGACAAGCCAACTGCATTTTCACCGATCACTATTTCCCAGCCCGGAGGCAACAGGGCCGAATCAATTTGTACCAGATAATTGGTGGACAAGACGTTGACAAAAGAAAAATCTCCACCTGCGTTCGACTGCCCATTGCCCACTGCGACGCCATTTTGCAACAGGTTGACAGTTATGCCCGACACCAGCGTATCGCCTGCATCTATCACACCCGAACCATTCACATCCGACCATACCTGGCCGTAAATATTGCCGGAGCCGTCGTATAAATCGATCACAAGGGGATCGCTTTGATTCTGGCAACCATTGATATCCGTCAGTTCGGCATAATAAACGCCGCTTTCCTGTGCTACAAAATCAGGGCTTGTTGCCCCCGGCACCGGGTTTCCGTTGAAGTACCATTGCCAACTCACAATGTCGGGTATTGGAGGGAGGCAGAAGGTATCGGGCCGGCAACGGGAGTGACAGCCGCCGGGAATAGCAGCCACATTCGGGCCGGCCAAAACGCTTACCACATTGCTTTTCGCTTCACAGCCAAACTCATTGATTACCCGGATAAAAAATAATCCGGGGTCATCGGTAGTTAGCGTATTGCCGGTTGTTCCGGTATTCCATACCAGTTGCCAATTAGGCGGTTCCGGGCCTGTGTAGGTAATCACATTGGGGTCGCCGGCGCAAAAACTGGTGGCTGAAATACTGAAACCTGCGGGCACGGGATTCACCGTTACTTCAAAAGGATCGGTTACCGACGTGCAGCCCGTTGCAAAATCCGTAACGGTCACAGTAAAAATGTGCGTACCAACCAACAACTGGTTGCCATGCTCCGCATCAAAGACCACTTCGTCATTGGTCCCGTTGCCACCCGACCAGGTGTATCCATATGAACCCGTACCCTGCACGATCAAGTGCACTTTTTCTCCTCACAAACGCTGAGCGTGGGATACGAGGTGCCGACAATCTGCCCCAGGTCATTCATCAGAATCGCCTTGATCAGGGCATCCGGGGCCGGTATGACTTCTACGGACACAGGCGGCGGGGCAAACGTACACCCTGCGGCATCGGTCATCGTGACGGAATAGATACCCTCTTCACCTGTCGTCAGGTTTTGGACAATGGTCATGCTGTCTGACCAGAAATAGGTATCGGCGCCGGGAGGCGCGGTAAGCGTAATATTTGTTCCTTCACAAATCGGCGCCGGGTTGGCCGGTGTGATGGTACCGCCCAGAGCGCTTGGTACAATGTTGATGATTTGGGTAAACGTGGCCGTACAACCATAGGCATTGGTGGCAGTGGTCGTTACGGCATAATTGCTGGGGGCATTAAAGCTGTGGTATACGGTATCCCCCGTGGCATCATTGGAGGCGCCGGATGACATGTCGCCAAAGTTCCAGGCCACCTCCGAAACAGCAGGCGTAACGTTGGCAATGAACTCGAGGGCGTTTCCGGCACAATTGAGCGGCGGCAATGCAAAGGGCGCCTGGTCGGCTTCCGGGATTTCTATGGTCCGGGTAGCCGAAGCGGTACAGCCGCTTCCGGCTGTCACAACCAGTGTCACGACGGGATTTCCGGAGTTGAGATAGGTATGCGAGGGATTGCGGATATTCGAAATATTGGCGCCTCCGCTCGCCGGATCGCCAAAGTTCCAATCCCAATTGGCAATGCTGTTGCCGGGAAGTTGCGTACTGGCGTCTTCAAATATTGTAGACAAGCCCGGACATTCCGGGTGCGCTGCAAACCGCGCCGATGCCACAACGTCTACCGTATTGACTACAACACAAGTTGCCCCGCTTTGCAAGGTCGCCCGCATCACAACGGTGTAAATGCCTGCATTCGGGAATAAAAACCCCGGATTGTCCGTCGCCGCAGTACCCAGCAAGCTGCCGCCGGAAATGCCGAAACTCCAAAATGCCGTTCCGGGCTGGTATTGGGGACCCGGCACCAACTGAAAATGAAACGAATCGCAAAGGGCAGTGGGGTCGACGTTAAAGGCCATCGTTCCGGGCGCACATGGCGGACTGCCTGCGCCGGGAATGCCCGGACCACCGCTGCCGCCGCTGCAATAGTCGAACAACACAATATTGCCCGCAGTAGCGGAACACCCGTAACCATTGGTTGCCTGTACCGCATAACTGCCGTATTGATTGGTCGAATAAGTGGGAGCATCGACGCCGAGCGGATTGCCATCCCGGAACCACTCATACACAAAATCATCGTCGACATTTACCAGGGAAGTCATTTCCACGAAGGAACTATTGTTACAGAACCCGGTCGGATCGCCAGTGGTCAGGCTGATATTGGGCAGCGGGTATTCTATCATGGTAAATTCTGTGGTACCCACACAGCCATTCGGATCGGTCACATGGACGAAGTAACTGCCTGCGCTAAAATCGGGAGATGCCAGTGTGGATATTTCGACCCCGTCAGCGTCGTTCCAGGAATAAGCGCTGAATGGCGTGCCTGTCTGTACGGACGCCAGTTCGCCGGCACATATACCCGCAGGATGTTGCACCATAGGATCAGGAAGCGCATTTACCGTTACCGGGAAAAGTGCCGTTTGGCCGCACACATTTACGGTAACCACATGCCCGCCGGGTTCGGTCCAGAACAATTCTGCAGCGCTGGTACCCTGTCCCTGGGCTACGGCCCCCGCAGTTGCCGGGGAAATAGTCCATTGCACATCGACATTGGTGAGGGGCAGTATGGCGTAGGCTTCTGTCTCGTTTTCACAGACGATCGACGTGCCATTGACTACCAGCGCTCCGATACTCTGTATGTTCAATAATGCCGTATCGGAAGCACAATTGAGGCCGTTTTTTCGAGACCTGGGCAACCGAAATCCGTCGCGGATCAGCAGCGCCCCAGGTGAGGTTGATGGTGTTGCCGGCAGAAACCACCGGTGCTCCCGGTCCGTTTTGCACAGTCCATCTCAGCTTGTTCCCTGGATCGATGCCCGTGGCCGAGTAAGTGTATGTGGTACCGGTGCAAACATTCGGCTCGCCGGATATACCGGCAGGCATCGCGGGCTGCGGCGCTACACGGATTACCCATTCCGCTTCGTTCGAACAACTCAGCGTCGGGTTGTCCGGAACAGCCAATAAGCGGTACACGCCGCTGCCGCTGTTGAATGGCACCGCAGGAGCAGCCGTTGGCGCAGAAGACGTCCATGAAGAAGACCCGTTGGGTGCAATAAGCGTCCAGTTGCAGACAATATTTGCCGAATTATAGGTGAGCTTTGAAACGAAATTACCCGTTGCATCTTCACATATTTCAACAGGGCCGTCGATCGCGAAAGGTGACAGGATGCGTATCGCCATGGAATCCTGGCCTCCGCAACCGAGGTAACAGTTGTCGTACACCACCGACAACCAGTAAGTAGTGTTTACATTGGGAACGTCGGACCACTCGATTGTGACCCGGTTGGTGCCCTGACCTTCCGTAATAGTGCCGCCGCCGGAAAGCGTCCAGACAAAACCGGTACCGCCATAAGGTTCAATGCTGTATACCTCAATTGACGCCGGACAAACCTGGTCCTCACCCACGATCTCTGCATCGTCGGAAATGATCGGCACCTGTATCGAGGCTGGATCGGGACAAACATTGCCGGAACAGGCTTGTGCGGCCAATGTGATGACACCTACCGGCCCTGCGGTCCATTGGATAGCGATGCTGTCGGTCGTTGAGGTGCCGCCGTTGACGACCGTACCGTTTGGCGTAACCGACCAGACATAAGGCGGGCAGGCGTTGGAGGCGGTATATGTGACCGTTTCGCCGGGGCAGATTGTGCCGACGCAGTCGAGCGTCGGGGCTTCGGCATCGAGCACTACTACGTTTCTGGATATGGTATCCGAGCAGAGACAATCGCTGCGGGCGATTAATCTAACGGTATAGTTGCCCGGATTAACAAACGTATGTTGCGGGTTTACTGCCGCTGTAGAAGACAAGTCGTCGTCAAAAAACCATTCATAGCTGTCCGCGCCGGTACTTTGGTTTTGAAAATAAGCCGTTTGCCCTTTACATAACCTGATCGTATCGTTCACGGCCGGCGGATCGGAAGTAAACTGGGCCACGGGCTCGTCGATAATCGTAACGCACAGGGCGTCTTCGCCAAAACAGCCCGTAATACCGTTGGAAACCACAACAACGGACCCTATGCCGGGGCCGCCCCAGTTGACGGTCACCGAGTTGAAGAACGGCGGGTTGACGGTGTATGAACTGGCGCCTGTTACTTGCCAGGTTACAGGACTCATGGTGCCGCCCGGGCTTCCGCTAAGTGCCACCGAATAGGTTACCGTAGTATTGGGGCATACCTTTTCGCAGGCATTATCGGGGTTGCTTGTTGAGTCCGCATTGCATGGCGCCGAATTGCCGGATATGATATCCAGTGGCTGGAATGCAACAATGATGACAACATGTTCTGCAGTATACGAAGCCCCGTTTGGGCCAAAATAGGAGACCGTAATAAGCATAGTACCGGGGCCGTTGTTCGTAGCAGCACAAACAAGTATATTGTCGACGCTGCTAAATGTAGTGCCGGGAACACCATTGGCGCTGACGGTCCAGACAAACTGACCCTGGGGCGAAGGAGGTATACCATCAATGAGCAGAGAAAAGGTATCGCAGTCGCCGACACACATAATATCGGGCCCAATGATTTCAATGCCCTGGTTCTGTGCATGGATGGCTTCGTAATGAAAAGCGAATACAAAAAGGAATACGAGCGGCAGGAATCGGTTTTTCATCTTGCAGAAAGTTGTGTTCACGGAAATGATTATATCAAAACATTTAGCCATGAAGATACATCTGCCGGAGAGAATGCTGCCCACTATCAATTCATTCTGAACGGCGCCGTCATCCTGAACTCTGGGATAGCCACCTCGAACAAGGAGCCGTCGTCGCGCCGGGTCATCAGATAAGTGCCGTGCATCTTACCTATCTCAGTATCCAGGTCGCAAAAAGAGGAGTATTCATGCCTTTCGCCGGGATTGAGCACCGGCTGTTCGCCGATAACCCCTTCGCCCTCCACTTCACGGATGCGCCCGTCGGCATGTTGGATGACCCAATGGCGACGCAGCAACTGCACAACGAATGGGCTGCCATTTTCAATCGCGATATGATACCCGAAAATGAATTTCAGCTCGCGGGGATTTGAATGTGAAGGCAGATACTGCGTTTCCACACTTACTGTTATGCCGTTGGTAGTCAAGGTCTCCATACCTGAACGTGTTTTCTTCCCTAAAGTGAGCTATACAGAGCAGATAATATTCTGGGCAAAATTGTTCAAAAAATTGGGAAAAACCAGCTGCAGTGAATGAATTAATAAAAAAAGCCGAGACCGGACTTTCCCGGCTCGGCTTAATACGAAATTACTAAACACGGGTATTCTGGTTGATATGCCCGCCGGGCCTTGAATGCAGGCCCTGTTCCGGCTACAAACTTTTTAAAAAGTTGAGCATCTGCGATTCGTCCACTTCCAGCGGGCTGAGGTTAATCGTGGCATTGGTACCGATCTCTGTTTCCAGGTTGCCAAGCCAGTATTGACCATTTTCTGTTTTACTTACCGTAACAATTTTTACCTGAAAGCCGTGGGGGGCATTTTTGTAACAAAAGGTCTGGTTTGCAAGGTCTATTTCCATCGCCGCTACCGAACGCATGTTCTTTAAAACCAGGTAGGCCGTCGTATTTTCCGGGTTGAAGCCTGCAGGCAAATCAACACAAAAGGAAGTACTTTGTTCATTTACAGGTCTGGCGTAGTTGAGCCAGTCCAACGCCGGGCTAAACAACTCATAGCCTGTTATTTTATCCCCCCCGTTCGGGTTCGGCCATTCAGCCTGGAATACAGGCAGTCCGGTATCCATCCACCCTGCGAAAGTATCGTGCTGCGTCGTGGCGCTGTAAACGAGCATATCACCGGCAGGATCGGTGGCAGGTATTTGTATTTTCAATTTGCGATCGGGCAAAAGACGGAGTGGCTTGCCGTCACAGGTAACGACAACCCGCACGATTCCGCCGCTTTCAAGCAATTCATTTTCGGTAGTGGTGGTTGGAATGCCGTAAGCGATCATGTCGCCCTTTTTCAACACTTCCGTTACTTCAATGCGGAGTGTCTGGCAGGTACTGCAAGGCACCAGATTGTCGTCGGCGTCTTCAAACAATTGTTCCGTATCAGTAAGAAAAACCCGCACGCCACCGGGTGTGGTGAGCACCGTATCCGGTACAAAACCGCTCAGCACAAAGGTCGTTTGTGCTGAGGCGGAAGGTACTTGTCCCAGCAGTTGTTGGATTTCCTCCAAGGTCGGCGGATAAGGCTCAAAAGATGCTACATCTTTTCTGCAACTCCACAGACCAGCCAGGGTCATGGTGCTTAGTAACGTGTATATAAAAATATGTCTGGGTCGAGTAGTACACATGGCTAATTAATGTTATGACCTGCGTGCAGGTTGGTCAGCGTGGGATTTTAAGGTGCCTTGGGGTGTTTATTCGGCGAAAGAGATACATTTTACCGCGCTTTGCGCTGCTTTTCACCATAAAATTTAACAGATTAGTCCAATATCCTGGTCAGGCCGATTTTGACCCCGCTCACGCGGTAGCGTTGTTCGACGGGCTGGTTATCCAGTGTGACGGGCTTCAGCACCTGTCGGAAATACGGTTCCGCAAATACGCGCAAACGCGGCTGAATGTGGAAAAACACCTGTGCACTGCCGCCTACGCTCAGGCCGGTACGCGGCCGGTACACCTCCACTGCATTTTTTTCACCGGGTGTAAACGGCGCCGGTTGACCTGATGCCGTAAGTATGGTGCCGCGTTTCCAGAAAAGGATATTCAGCGACAAACCACCGTTAAGGCTGAGTCCGAACCGGCCCTTGCGCAGCTCAACACCTGCCTCTACGGGAATATCCAGTAAGCCGTAGCGGTTAAAAGTCTTGACATAATTTTCACCGTAATCCACACCGATGGTATCGATGATTGTAACGGGCTTGTTGTCAATGATCGTTTGAGTGATCTCCACCAGGTATTTGATGTAATTGGGGTCGACGTATTCAAAGACTTCCGTCATTTGCTCGTAGTGGAGTCCTGTGCGGATCAGGAAATGACGCCCGAACAACAGCGAGCCACGAATGCCTGCATTGAATGAAAAGTCCCTGCTTTCGGTATTGTTGCGTTGCTGGCGATACGACTCGAATGCGGGAGCCCTGGCGTCCAGTTGTTTTTTTGAAAATGAGGGTCCGGCATAGGCATCAATCAGCCAGACATTGGGATTTTGGCTAAAATCATAGCAATTGTGCGCGTCTTTTCTTTTCCGGATAAACGGAATTTTCCTTGCAGTTTGTGCTACTGTTGCCATTTCAACAGCCTTTTGCGCTGCGATTTCTGAACTGGCCGGACCAGACAAGTAGCCCGCAAGCGGAAAATCTGAAACCAGCAGGTCTGCATTAGCCATATCACCTGCATTGCCGACCAAATACCCGGTTTCAATATCCGGCGCGGCAGCCGGCTCGAGTTGGCTGGCAAGGGCATAGCGGTCGCCCGATCTGGGAGCGGACTTTTGCGTTAAACCGTGGAAATTCGCAACGGTTGATCCCTTTTCTGTTGTTTCACTTGCACCGCTTGTATTGCTTGGCAATGGCGCGACAGTTGCATCCTGACCTGGCGCTCCGGAATTGCTGGCGGCGTCTGTTTCGACCGTTGTGTTTTGTGTCTCTGTTGCCGGGTAAGACTGTTGTTTCGCTCCCCATCCGATAAGATAACCCCAAAAAACAACACCGGCAGCACCGGCAGCAAACAACCAAAAGGCAAAGCGCCGGCGTCGGCGTTTGCGCAGTTCGCGTTCAATATTGGTCCATACAAACGAAGGAGGCGCTGCCTCAGCGTCGTACAGACGTCGGTTAAACTGCTTGTCGATAAGGTTCGAATCCTGTTCCATTGTATGTGTCGTGCCGGTTTTCAGGCGTTTATTTTATGTAGTTTTTCCACTTGTTCGCACAGCCAGCGCCTGGCTTTTGTCAACTGCGAGCGCGATGTACTTTCCTGTATGTTCAAAATACCTGCCACCTCTGCGTGCGAATAGCCTTCGATAGCCACGAGGTTGAATACGATCCGGTATCCTTCCGGCAGCTGGCCAACCAAACCGAGCAGTTCCGCTTCCGACAACACCGATATAGCGTCGGGATCGACAGGCGCATCGGGCAGTTGTTCAAAGCCCGAATATTCATGGTCAAACCGCTGCTTTTGATAGGTTCGCAGCGCGGTATTCACCATGATGCGTCTGATCCAGCCCTCGAAAGAGCCCTGGAACTGAAACTGATCCAATTTGGAAAAGACTTTCAAAAAACCTTCCTGGAGAATATCTGCCGCATCTGCCTGGGTGCGCGCATAACGCAGGCAAACCACGTACATCTTGCCTGCAAAACGCTCGTACAAGACACGCTGACACTGCGCTGATCCGCGCAAACAACCCCGTATGATTTCTGTTTCGCTCAACAGGAGGGATTATGATTGTCAATAAAGGGTTGGTTTTTGCGGATATTTTCCGAAGGTACACTGAATCCAGACGCCATATCATGAATTTTCGCTGCCCGCAATAAAAAATTTATTCCCGGATTGATGCAAGCCACGACCGGATGGCATTTACGCCTCCTGTGATGCCCGGGCAGTGTTTTTCCACAAAGCCCGAATCAGGTATTTGCCCCGCCGCCAGTGTTTGATAGGCGCGCAGCACTGCTTCACCGTCAAAATCGACGTAGGAAAGCCGGGCACTGTAGAGTCCCGGGCGACAGCCGAATTCGGAGCCGGGCAGTAGTGCCACTCCCGCCTCTTCCAGCAGCGCGTCGCAAAGTTCCCGGTCGGTAAAGATATTCCGCCGTTCAAGTACGCTGCGGTATGTGCTGAAATTAGGAAAAAGATAAAAGCCGCCCTGAGGCGCCGGCATGGTCACCCCAACTTCGGCGAGTCGGGCATTTGTATACCCTCCAACTGCCTGTAAAATGCTGCGGACCTGTCTCAAATAGTCGTCTATTGCCGGATTTTCCAGAAATGCCTCTACTGCGGCATACTGGATCGGTGCGCTGGTGGAAGTGAAGGTTTCGCTTGCACAAATGACCATTGCGTCCTGCAGGCGCTTCAGGCTCTTCGGAAATACAAAAAATCCGAGTCGCCAGCCGCCTGCACCGCACCATTTGCTCAATCCACCGCTGATGATCGTCCCTTCCGGATAAAAACGACCAATGGAAATATGTTCACCCTTGTGATCCAGTTCGCTGTATATCTCGTCCGACAATATAATGACCCGGTATTTACGGGCTACATCGGCCAGTTGTTTGATCGTCGTCTCGTCGTACGTCGTGCCGGTGGGGTTGGATGGGTAGTTCAGGATGACCAGTCGCGGGCGCTCCGGGTCGACGGCACATATCTGCTCGAGTTCATCGGGCATGAGCAACAGCCCGTTCGCGATTTGGGTTTCATAGCGCGTTACAGTACGTCCGATGATCTGTGCCTGCGGTGCATAGGAGACCCAGCTGGGCGCGGGTATCACGATCTCGCCATAGTAGGAGAGCTGTAATAAAAACATCAGTTCTTTGGAGCCGGGACCGACCAATACGTCGTCGGCTGTAGAAAATGTACCTTTTCGATGGTTGGTGAATTGCGATATGGCTTCCCTGAGGGCTGGCAGGCCCCTGACGGGGAGGTAGTCTTTTTCGTGGGCATGCGCTTTCAGGGCCTCCACAACCAGGTCAGGCACCGGAAACGGCGACTGCCCAAATCCCAGCTTGAAAACTTTTTTACCGAGGCGTTCGAGTTGCCGGGATTTTTCATTGATGGCTACTGTAGCAGACGTGCTTAAGCCGAACAGATTTTGATTGATGATGGTGGGTATGGAAATGTTAGTGAGCATGATTAAAACAATGTTAGCTGAAAACAGCACGATTTAGGGTGAGCATGATGTATTTTTCCAAATGTACACAATTTTTAAAAAACGAACACAGGGCCTCCCTGCCTTGATGGCTGGGAGACCCTGTGTTTTTCACTGACCGTTCGCCGGCCGTTCGCCGGCTGAAGCCGGCGGTACCGGTACCGCCGGCTTCAGCCGGCGAACGGAATACTTAAGCTGCGAGATCAGTGCTCGTGCGCTTCCGCATATTCCTTCTGGTATTCGGCGATGAGTTTTGCCTGAATATCGCCCGGTACGGGGGCGTATTCAGCAAATGACATATTGAATTTGGCTTTTCCTTGTGTAAGCGAACGCAACGCCGAAGAATACTTATGCAATTCTTTCAGGGGCACACGAGCCCGGATCACCTGGTAGTGCCCTTCTGAATCCATACCCATAATTATGGCTCTTCTCGTTTGCAGGTCGCCCATAACACTACCCATGAATTCGGAATCGCACATTACCTCAAGGTTGTAAATGGGCTCCAGAATCTGTGGCCCTGCCTCGTGAAATGCTTCCCGGAAGGCCATCATCGACGCGATCTGGAAGGCCATGTCGTTGGAGTCGACAGGGTGCATTTTGCCGTCGTAAATACAAACGCGAATGTCGCGGCAATAGGAGCCGGTACTCGGCCCTTCCTCCATCTTCGACATAATGCCTTTTTTGATGGCATTGATGAACCGTGCATCTATCACACCGCCGACAATGGCCCAGACAAAGGAAAATTTACCGCCCCACTTCAAGTCCTCCACCTCGGTATTTTTGGCATTCAGGCCGTGCGGAGCGGGCATCCCTTCGTAATAGGGTTCGATGCGCATATGTACTTCGGCAAACTGGCCTGCGCCGCCGGATTGTTTTTTGTGCCGGTAGTCCTTGTTTGCTTCCCTGGTGATCGTCTCGCGGTAGGGGATGCGCGGTTCGGCAAACTCAAGGTGTACGCCAAAGTTTTGTTCGGCTTTGTAACGCACGATATCGAGGTGCATTTCACCCTGGCCTTCAATGATCGTTTGCTTCAGTTCGAGACTTTGCTCTACAAGCAGCGTCGGGTCTTCCTCGCGGATGGAGTGGAGCGCATGGGCCATTTTTTCCACCTCTGCCTTGCTGGGCGGCACTACGGCCATCCGGATGCGTGGCGAGGGGAACGGGATACGCGCAATCTTCAGGTCGGAGCCTTTGGGGTTGAGGGTCTGGTTGGTATGCGAACCTTTCAGTTTTACGGTGCAGCCGATATCTCCGGCGCGCAGTTCTTCCACCGAATCCCGGTTTTTGCCTTCACTTTCAAAGAGTTGTGAAAAACGTTCCACCGTGCTGTTATCGGCATTGGTCAGTTCGTCGCCAGCTTTCAATACGCCGCTGTATACCTTAAAATAGGAAACATTGCCCACTTTGGGCTCGTTGACTGTTTTGAAAATAAACACGCAGGGGCGCGCATTCGGGTCGCAAGGCTTTGTTGCGCCGCCTTCGAGGTCTGCCGCCGGACGATCCTTCGGGCTGGGACAGATGTCGTGAATAAAACCCATGATGCGCCCGCTACCCATATCCTGCTGACCGGAAGCGCAAAATACCGGGTAAAACTGCCGGTGGGCCATACCGATGGCGAGTCCCATGGCCAGGTCTTCCTCATCGAGGGTGCCCTGGTCGAAGAATTTTTCCATCAGGGCCTCGTCGTTTTCGGCTGCCGCTTCAACCAGGGCGTTGTGCATGGCTGCGGCCCGCTCCTGATGCTCGGCGGGGATCGGTTTTTTTTCAGGTTTGCCGCCCGTAGCCGGAAAAACGTACATCACCATACGCAGGGCATCCACGATGGCGTTGAAGCCCGTTCCCTGGTTTACGGGAAACTGGAGGGGCAGCACCCTGTTTCCAAAGCGTTTTAAGGCCTGGTCGAGGGTCATTTCGAAGTCGGCTTTTTCGTGGTCGAGCTGGTTGATCACAAACAGGATAGGGGTGTCAAACTCTTCAATGTACTCCCAAATCAGTTCTGCGCCTACCTCCACGCCGCTCCGGGCATTGAGCATCATCACGGCCGTATCGGCGACCTTCAGCGCCGTAACGACCTCGCCGGAAAAATCATCCAGCCCCGGCGTATCGAGGATGTTGATTTTGGTGTCTTTCCAGCTACAGTGAAGAAGAGAGGCAAAAAGCGAGTGGCCGCGTTGTTGTTCGAGCGGTGCATAATCGCTCTGCGTATTACCGTCGCCGATTGTGCCGCGGCGATTGATGGCTTTGGCTTCAAAAAGCATTGTTTCGGCAAATGTGGTTTTGCCGCTGCCGGAGTGTCCCACCAGGACGACGTTCCGGATTTTGTCGGTAGTGTAAGCTGCCATTGGCAATGAACTTGGTTTGGTGAACGGATGCCGGAAGGCAGTTTGGAGATTGAAGCAGCGCGCTGCTTTCAAACTTCAAACTACTCCCGGCTTTATTGTAAACGGGCAGAGTGCATGACCAAGGAATTTTGTTTGGTGAAAAATTCTGCTTCGGGCGGTTAATGTAGGTGGCTTTGCGGAATGGGAAAAGGAAATGAGGAATTTTTTTGATCGAATGCATAAAACGGATGATCTGTTGTGCCCGAACGATCCGTTTTTTACTTTTTGCTTATCATAGCGGCTCTATTGGCCCGCGTCAGCCCGGGACTCCGGCATCAGGAGGCCAATTCGCTTCATTTTTGGAATGAACGCTCAAATTTATCATATGGGTAGTTTTTTTATAAAAAATTGTATTTCAATTACTTAATTTGTATTTTCTCATCATTTCCATATTTTTTTAAAAAAATTGCACCGGGCAGGCAGCATGGAGGCAGGGGTTGCACGTTCTCCGAACGTACTACACATCACCTGACGACATTGACCATGACTGCAACTCTTTCTTACACCATTTTGCTGGCCGCCATTTATTTCATCCGAAAAATATGGGCGCTGCGGCTCCAAAATGCGTGACCCGATTTCCACCACACACACAGCCCCCGCCGGACGACCGTCTGGCGGGGGCTGTGTTTTTCGGGCATTGCATTACTGCCCTTTCGATTCCTGCTTTTTTATCCATTTGAGTGCCTCTCGCCGGGACAACGGCGCCAGGCGGTTGTTTTGCACAAAGTCAACGACTGCTTCGGGATCGGTCTTGGAATATTGCCGCAATGCCCAGCCGGCCGCTTTCTGTATAAAAAACTCCTTTGAACCCGACAACTTCCGGATATACGCAAACATTAGCGCCTTATCTGTTTCTTCTTTGTACATCAACTGAAAGATCAGACAGACCCGCTGCAGCCATATATTATCAGTCGCCATCCACACTTCCGTAACGGGTTTGGTCAACTCCGGAAAACGCCGGAAATGCATCCCCACCAATTTGGCTATCCAGTCGACCGTATCCCACCACGACTTGGTCCTGATCAATTCCTCCAGAAAATAAACAAAATCCGGGTCCTGCCCGGCGAGGGTCTTTTGTACCGTTTCCAGCGCGAAATACTGCATTTCACGGTGATCGTCGTTGAAGCACTGGCGGGCGAGCGTTTTCAGGTCGTCTCCTTTTGGCAAGCCCGACTGCCTGTGTATTTCTTTAGTCAGAGCCATCCACTGCGGCATCTTCAGTCCGAAAAAATCGAACTGGTGGCGCATGTACCACATTTGCATCTGGGCAATTTCAGGGTTGCCCTTTTCGCGAAAGGTATCGCGGACGTGTGAAAAATAGGATTCCGGCTGCATCGGTTGAGTTTTTCCCGCAGATTGGTGTCGAAAAAGTACACTGATTTGTAAATATTCCCTACATCTGCGGGAAAACAAAGCCCTGGCTTATCGCATTTCGCCGGGCGTGACGGCAATGCTTTTCAGGCTGCCGCTGCGCAGCACCCACAGGTTGACTTTCCGGCCGATGGTGGTCTCGTCGAGGGCCTTGTGCAGGTCGTCAATGGAATCAATGGGCCGTCCTTCAAACTGCACGATAATATCGCCTGCGAGCAGACCGGAATTATTGGCCGGGCCGTCGGCCTCCACGCTTTGTATCTGGATGCCGCCTTTCGTCGGAAGTTCAAGTGTTTGGGTCCATTTGGGTGGCAGCGGCACCGTCTGGGCAGCAATACCGATGTATCCGCGCCGCACACGGCCTTCAAGGATCAGTTTGCCGACAACAAATTTGGCCAGGTTGGACGCCACTGCAAAACAAAGGCCTTGCGCCGGCAGAATAACCGCCGTATTGACACCAATTACGTTGCCGAACGAATCCACCAGCGGGCCGCCCGAATTGCCCGGGTTGAGCGCTGCGTCGGTTTGGATAACGTCGTCGATGAGGCGCCCGTTCTGGCTGCGCAGGGTGCGCCCGAGTGCGCTTACCACACCCGCCGTGAGCGAATACTGAAATCCGAAGGGATTACCGATAGCGATGGCGATCTGGCCGACGCGCAGGCGGTCGCTTTCGCCGAATGCAATCGACGCCAGGTTGCCGGCATCAATCTTAACGACGGCAATATCCGTGGCTGCGTCGTCGCCCACAACACTGGCCTGGAAAATGCGCCCGTCAGGGAGACTTGCTTCGATAGCCGTGGCGCCATTCACCACATGGCTGTTGGTGACCACGAAGCCGTCGCTGCTGATGATAAATCCGCTGCCGGTACCGCTGGCATCCCGGCCGTCGGGCGAGGGTTGGCCGCGGCGCTGCCGGGGTTGCGGTTTCTGTACTTTCAGGTGTACGACGGCAGCGCTCACACGGGCTGCGACGCCGGTTACTGTTTGTGAGTAGGCATCGAGCAAATAGCCGTCCTGTTCTTCAACCCGGCGTTGAAGGCCGGCAGCGCTGGCCGACGAGCCCTCCGTAGAAAGAAAACTAAGCATGACAAAAATGGAAGTCTGTGATAAAATGCCGGGTTTCGGATGTTTTCTGTCAGGAGGGAAACATAGACGAGAATTGTGCCAGCGCCGGAGCGGGCGACAAAATGGCAGCCTACCAGGCCTTTGCCTGATGCGGATACCGCACCACATACGCTTCCTTGATCAGTCGGGTCATGCGGTCGCGCAAGGCCTCAATACCTTCTTTGGTGTGGGCTGAGATGAACATACTTTCACCGTAGGTTTCGCGCAGGCGATCGCGCAGGTCCTGTTCGATCTCTTTACGCATCGGCAGGTCGAGCAAATCGTCGAAATACCGTTCGCGGTAGAGGTCCATCTTGTTAAACACCATCAGCGTAGGTTTTTCGGCGGCGCCGAGTTCCTGAAGGGTTTGCTGCACGGTACGCACGTGGTCTTCAAACTGCGGATGCGCGACATCGACCACATGGAGCAAAATGTCGCTTTCGCGCACTTCGTCGAGCGTGCTTTTGAAACTTTCCACCAGGTGGTGTGGCAGTTTTCGGATAAATCCTACGGTGTCGGAAAGCAAAAAAGGCATGGTTCCGAATACCACCTTGCGTACCGTGGTATCGAGGGTGGCAAAAAGTTTGTTTTCGGCCAGAATCTCGGATTTTGAGATCAGGTTCATCAGGGTGCTTTTGCCGACGTTGGTATAACCGACCAAAGCCACGCGGATCAGTTCGCCGCGTGTTTTGCGCTGCGTCTGGCTTTGCCGGTCGATGTCCTTTAATTTGTCTTCCAGGCTTTTGATGCGGTACTGGACGAGGCGCCGGTCGGTTTCGATCTGCGTCTCACCAGGGCCGCGCATCCCGATACCGCCCCGCTGGCGTTCAAGGTGGGTCCACAGACCCCGAAGGCGGGGCAGCAGGTACTTCATTTGGGCGAGTTCCACCTGGGTTTTGGCCTGGGCGGTTTGGGCGCGGTTGGCAAAAATATCGAGAATGAGCGTTGAGCGATCCACGATTTTTACCTTGAGCGCTTCCTCCAGATTGTTGGTCTGTTTGCCGCTCAGGTCGTCGTCGAAGATGACCATGTTAATCTCTTCATGCCGCTCGAGGTATTTCTGGATCTCTTCCACCTTGCCTTTTCCGATAAAACTGCGGTGTTCGGGGTGGGGCAGGCGCTGGGTAAAACGTTTTAACGTTTCTGCGCCGGCAGTTGTGGCCAGAAACTCGAGTTCGTCCATGTATTCGTGCGCCTGCGCCTCTGTCACGTCGGGCGTGATGAGGCTCACCAGTACCGCGTATTCCTTTTCTTTTTTAAGTACGGCGGATTTCTCGCCGAGGGTCCAATCTTTTGCCATAATGTGTATTGCGGAACGCTGTTCCGACGGATGTATCAAAATTGGTAAGCAAAACCGGAACAGAGATACCGTCTCCTTACGACGTGTATTTCTCGCCGGAACGGGATTCCGGTGTGCGTGTCCCGTTCCGGTGTGCGGTGCAAAGGTAAACAGGTTGTCAAAAGGATTTTTCCAAAGAAAAAGTTCAGTCAATTCGCATTTTGTCGCAAAATTTCCTTTTTGGATTTCACCTGTTAAAAAATAGCGGAAAAGTGTTTTATTGCTTATGCTTGCCAAAAAATTATACTTTTTTTTAGTTGTTCTTTTTAGTGTAAAAATTTATATATCTCTAAATATCAGTCTCTTATTAAAAATCAGAATAAATATTCAGACAACTTCATGTAAATGGTGCATATACTTTACTAAGTTTGGCCTCTAATTTGCTGTGGCCGGTTTACCCACATACAATTGTTAAATTTTTTTCATAATAATCCCTCATTCAAATGGCATCGATATACGGACCGAAACAGACCCTATCCCAAAAACTTCAGCAGAAACTTTCGCCTCAGCAGATACAGCTGATGAAGCTGCTGCAAATCCTGACGGCTACCCTCGAACAACGCATTCAGGAAGAACTGGAAGTAAATCCGGCCCTTGAAGAAGGGGATGAAATACCCGATGTATCGGAAGGAATGTCGGAGATGGACCTGGCAGACGCCGACCTCAGTTTTTACGAACGCGAGCAAAAAGCGGAAGCCGGAGAGAAAGACGACGACCGGCAGACAGAGCCGAACGACTCCGAGAGTCTGAACGAAATAGATGTCGAACCTGCGGAAGATTATTCCGACGACGATGCCGTAAGCCTCCGCGACGACGATGTCGAACTCGACGACTACCTGGTCAATTTTATTGAAGACGACCCTTCAACCTATAAAACACGCGGCGACGAGCGCAATGGCGACGAAGAAGAAAAGACCATGCCGCTCGCCTTTGAAAATACGTTCCACGAATACCTGGAACAACAACTCGGGCTGCTTGATCTCGACGACGACCGCGAACACGCCATCGCCCTGCAAATCATCGGCTCCATCGACGACGACGGCTACCTGCGCCGCGAGTCGGCGGCCATGGTCGACGACCTGCTGTTCAGCCAGAACATCTCTACCCACGAAAAAGAGATCAACCGCATCCTTCTAAAAATTCAACAGTTCGACCCGCCCGGCATCGGCGCCCGCGACCTGCGCGAATCCCTCCTGCTCCAACTCCATCATCGCCTGCGGCAGGAAGAAGACACGATTTCGTACGAGGAAAAACTGGTGATCCAAATCGCCATTCGCCTTATCGACCAATACTTCGACGAGTTTACCAAGAAGCACTACCCCAAACTGTGCCGGCAACTGAACATCGACGAGGAAGACCTGCGGTCGGCCGTGAACGAGATACTCAAACTCAACCCCAAACCTGCCAGCGGCTTCGCTACCCGTGGCGACCGCGCGCTGAACTACGTTGTGCCCGATTTTCTGGTCAGCAACCGCGACGGCGAACTCGAACTCACCCTCAACGCCCGCAATGCCCCTGACCTGCGCATCAACGATCAGTACCGCGACATGTTGAAGGCCTTCCATTCCGGCCGGAACGGCAAACGCCCGTCGAGAAAAGAAAAAGAAGCCGTGCTGTTTATCAAACAAAAAATCGACAGCGCCAAGTGGTTTATCGACGCCATCAAGCAGCGCCAGCAAACCATGATGCTCACCATGGGCGCTATCCTGCGCCACCAGGAAGATTATTTCCTCACCGGCGATCAAAAGAAACTCCACCCCATGATCCTGAAGGATATCGCCGACACCACCGGACTCGATATTTCGACCGTGTCGCGTGTGGCCAATTCCAAATACGTACAAACGGAGTTTGGCACCAAACGCCTGAAGGATTTTTTCTCCGAAAGCCTGAGCACACAGGACGGCGAAGAGGTGTCGACCCTGGAAGTGAAAAAATCCTGACCGATATTATAGGTGAAGAAAACAAACGCCGCCCGCTTTCCGACGAAAAACTGAAGTCGCTGCTGATGAAAAAAGGCTACAATATTGCCCGCCGCACCGTGGCAAAATACCGGGAGCAACTCAATATCCCGGTGGCCCGGTTGCGGAAAGGATTGTGAAGCGCAGGCAGGGCCTTTGTTGCAGGGTTCAGCGCCTGCTGATACATCGATGAATACTGACCCGGTCGAATACTACCGCCAACGCGCCCTCGAATACGAGGCTATTTACCAAAAGCCGGAACGCCAGGGCGATCTGCACACGGCAGAAACATCACTACAGGAACGCCTTGCAGGCCTCGATGTATTGGAAATAGCCTGTGGCACAGGCTATTGGACCGAAAAAATCGCACAAACAGCCCGTTCTATTTGTGCAGGAGATATCAATGAGGCGGTATTGGCCATTGCACGGTCAAAAACCTGCCTATGCCCGGTTGATTTCAGACAGGAAGATTTTTATCAGTTGCCGCCACATGGAGAAGAGCCGGCTTTTGACGCTTTGTTCGGCGGCTTTATATGGTCGCACATACCCCGTCAAAATTTAAGCGATGTACTGGAAAGCCTTCAAAAAAGAATTGCGTCCGGCGGGCGGCTTGTCTTTATCGACAACCGTTTTGTAGAAAACAGCAGTACGCCAGTCCATTCGCGCGACGAAGCCGGCAACACGTATCAGCAGCGCAGGCTTGGCGACGGCACAGAACACCTCGTGCTAAAAAACTTTCCAACAACCGATGAAATTCGCTCTTTGCTTTCCACTTTTGGCAAGACAGAAATACTGGAATTGACGTATTTTTGGCTGGCAGACTGCCGGCTTTTTTCAAACAAAAGATAGGTTAATTGTCCTTTTTAAGGCACACAGGAAAAAAATGTTGAAAAATTTTCCTGAAAAAACTTGCCATAAAAACATTTTGTTTATTTTTGTCGCCGGTTTGTTTCAATTCTTTTTGACGACAGCTCCTGCTTTCCTCACTAAGTGACTGACAACCAAAATAAACATCATTCACTCTTTCACCCTCTCACAACCTATGGCAGACGATAGAGAAAATAAACTCAAGACCCTTCAAGCCACCATTGACCGTCTCGATAAAACCTATGGTCGGGGCACTATCATGCGCCTTGGCGACAAACAGGCTGTTGAAGTGGAGGCGATTCCTTCCGGTTCACTCGGACTGGATATGGCGCTCGGTTGTTACGGCTACCCGAAAGGCCGGATCATTGAGATATACGGACCTGAATCGTCCGGTAAAACCACCCTTGCCATCCACGCCGTTGCAGAATGCCAGAAAAATGGCGGTATCGCTGCTATTGTGGATGCCGAACACGCATTCGACCGATTCTATGCCGAAGCATTGGGCGTGGACGTAAACAACCTGCTCATCAGCCAGCCCGACAATGGCGAACAGGCGCTTGAAATTGCGGAAAACCTTATCCGTTCGGGTGCGGTGGATATCCTGGTGATTGACTCCGTCGCCGCCCTCGTGCCGCGCGCAGAGATTGAGGGTGAAATGGGCGACTCCAAAATGGGACTTCAGGCCCGCCTCATGAGTCAGGCCATGCGCAAACTCACGGCCAATATCGGTCGCACGGGCTGCTGTTGCATCTTTATCAACCAATTGCGCGAAAAGATCGGTGTCATGTTCGGCAACCCCGAAACGACAACCGGCGGCAACGCGCTCAAGTTTTATGCATCTGTACGCCTCGATATCCGCAAAAGCGGAGCGGCGTTGAAAGACAAGGACGGCAACGTCGTTGGCAACCAGGTAAAAGTAAAGGTGGTGAAAAACAAACTCGCCCCGCCCTTCCGCATTGCACAGTTCGATATCGTATTTGGAGAAGGCATCTCCAAAGCCGGTGAAATTATTGACCTGGGCTCAGACTTCGATGTCATCCAGAAGAGTGGCGCGTGGTATAGTTACAACGGCGCCAAGATTGCTCAGGGCCGTGATTCTGCCAAGCAATTTATGCTCGACAACCCGGAAATGGCGCTTGAGATCGAACAAAAGATCAAGGAAAAAGCCCTTGCCGGATCGACCAAACAAGCTGCCGGCGCAGCGCCTGTCGTTGCGGGTGATGACGACGGGGAAGATGATTTTTAAGTAAAAGCCACGTAGTGGAATTACGACGGGGCACGACGATCAAAATGCGTTGTGGCCCGTCGTGTCATTTTAGTTTGAAAACTATATCAATATAACAAATCGATATAAGAGTATGGATTTTAAGGCGACTACCAAAGAAGGCAAGGCCATCCGTTTCCAGTTGTATGTCGATGCTGCACCAGCTACTGCGGAAGCCTTTTTAAAGGTACTCCCATTCTCCGCCATGTTTTATCATGCGCGGGTATCGGGCGAGGAGATATGGATCAGCGATGCACCCGAACTCGATGTTATTCAGGAAAATTGTTCCGTTTTTGCTGAGCCGGGGGAGATTGTGATAGGGGTCAAAAACCCGGCTCGGAACAGGATTGCCAGGTGTATTGGCATATTTTACGGCAAGGGCCAGCTGTTGGATTGCGGCAATATTTTTGGGAAAGTACTGGCGGAAGACCTCCCTGTGCTAAAAACTCTGGGCGACAGCATCTGGAGAAACGGCGGACAGGAGCTGATTTTTGAACGGATGTGATTGCGAGATGAGCAATTCAAAGTCATGTCCTGCGTGGGTAGTATCTTCGCAGTACTAAACCTTGGGCAACAAGGTATACACCAGCCAGGCAAAGAAATACGCCAAACCCGACATAAACAGGAACTGAAATATTGGCCATTTCCAGTTGCCGGTTTCACGGCGAACGACCGCAAGGGTGCTCATACACTGCATGGCAAGGGCATAGAACACCAGCAGTGAGATGCCCGTAGCAAGGGTGTATACCCGGTCGCCGTTTTCAAAACGGTCGTCGGTCATTTGCCGGCGCAGGCGGCCGTAGCGCTCGAAGGGCCGCTGGTTAGAGGCTTCCACTTCTTCCCTGGCGCCGACACTTTCGAGACTGTATATCGTATACATGGTACCGTTGAACACCTCGCGCGCAGCAAATGACGAAAGCAGCGCAATACCTATTTTCCAGTCGTAACCCAGTGGGCGAATGGCCGGTTCAATGCCTTTTCCAATGATACCGGCGTAAGACGCTTCCAGCCTTTTTGCAGCGACACGGTCGTTCAGTTCTTCCGGCGTCAGGGAGCCCGACATCTCTGTTCGCACTCGCGATTCAGCGTTGTCGAGTGCGCCTTCAGGGCCCGAATTGCCCAGTATCCAAAGTGCAATGGAGATCATAAAGATGATCTTTCCGGCGCCTGCAACAAAAGCCTTCACTTTTTCCCAGACAGTGAGCCACACATTTTTCCAGTGCGGCATGCGGTATTCCGGCAATTCCAGGGCCAGGAAAGAGGGATCACTGGTGCGCAGTATTTTTTTGAAAACGTATGCTGCGCCCAATGCTGCACCAAGCCCGAAAAAGTACATGCCCCCGAATATGAGGGCTTTGGTCCACCAGGTGCTCAGGGGCAGCGCCACAGGAATCAACACCAGGTAAACCGGTATACGCGCACTGCAGCTGATAAACGGCGTCACCATGACCGTTATCAGGCGTTCTTTCCAGTTGCTGATGGTACGCGTGCCCATAATGGCCGGTACCGCGCAGGCGCCGCCGCCGATCAAGGCGACGATGCTTCGGCCATTCATACCGAAGCGCCGCATTGTTTTATCAAAAATAAACACCGCACGGGCCATGTAGCCGACTTCTTCCAAAATAGAGATCAGCAGGAAGAGGAGTGCAATCTGGGGCACAAAAACCAGTACACCCTGCAGACCGGGCAATACCCCCTTTACCAGCAGCGATGAAAACCAGTTGTCGGTCATGTTATTGCCCACGGCATCAACCAGAACGCCCGTAGCATTTTCTACCCAGCCACCTGTGGTATCGTAGCCGAAGAAAATAGCCATAAACACCATCAACATCACTCCAAAAAAGATCAACGGCCCAAACAGCCGGTGGGTGAGCACCGCGTCAATATGGTCGGTGGCCGTCCCCCCGGAAACAAAGGGTTGTTGGATGGTTTTCCGGACAATCGGCGTAAAGCGGTCGTAACGGTCAAGCGTCTCGTCGACCTGGGCCCGGAGCGACTGAAAATCCTTGGTTTCCACGATGGCCGAGAGCGTTTCGCGTTCCTGTTTTTTCAGGAAGGGCAGCCATCCGTGGTGGTGGGCGAGCAGCAGGGCACAGTAAGCGTTGCCAATCGGGAGGTTGTGGCGCACGGCATCGACAACCTGTTTTTCCTGCTCCCGCAAGGGATAAAACACCATTTCCGAACCGGCAGAGGCATCGGGTTCATTCCGGATCAGTTTTTCCAGTTCGTGCAGGAGCTTCTGGATATTTTCTCCTGTTCGGCCGCTGATCGAAATGACCGGTATCCTGAATTGCGCAACCAGACGCGCGGTATTGACTTTTATCCCTTGTTCGGCAGCGGAATCCGACATATTTAGCGCCAGCAACAGGGGCAAACCGAGATCGAGCAGCTGGGTAAACAGCAACATGTGTTTATCCAGGTGCGTCACATCGGCAATATACACCAGGGCGTCAGGGTAGAAAGGATCTGCCGGGTTGGTCAGAACGGCAGTAACAATCTTTTCATCGGAGGAGGTGGGATACAGACTATAGGTGCCGGGCAGGTCGATCAGCCTTGCCTCCAGGCCACTGGGAAACCGCAGGCGACCCTCCTTGACGTCGACTGTGACGCCGGGAAAATTGCCGGTCTTCTGCCGCAAGCCGGTCAATTGATTGAATACTGTGGATTTGCCGCTATTGGGATTGCCCAACAAGGCAATTTTAAGGGGCTTGCCGCTATCGCTCATAGTTCCAAAAGAATACATGCGGCCTCTTCTTCCCGAAGTGCCAGGCGAATACCATCTACCTTTATATAAAAGGCATTCCCAAACGGAGCGGGCCGAACCAGTTCGATAAGTGTTCCGGGCAACACGCCCATGGCAGTCAACTTTCCGGCCAGGGCCGGGTCGGTAACGGCTATGGCCAGAGCACTTTCGTGCTGCTTGAGGTCGGCAATGGTGCGGTAACGACGCTGCATAAGCGGGAATTTTCGATCAACGATCAGTATTTAGACCAATTCCAAACATCGCAAATGTATTAGTTGTTCTCCAAATCGATATAAAAAAGTATCCGTCCCTTCAGGTATCTGTTTCCTGATCCAGCCGCTCGGTAAGCCGCTGTACCAGTTTGAATTCCTTAAAAAATGTATGTGCGATGACCCTGAGTACCGTGTAGACCGGAATACCCAGTACCATGCCCAGCATGCCGCCAAGTTTGGCAGCCATCAGGGTTACAACAAATATTTCGAGTGGATGTGCCCGAACACTTTTTGAAAAGATTGCCGGACCCATCAAATTACTGTCGATCAGGTGTACGACTACAAAGGTGCCTGCCATTTTCAGCAGTTTGGGCCACAGCAAAACAAATTCGGTATCCAGATTGGAGGAGACCATTATAAAACTGCCAAAGGCAATCCCCAAAACAGGCCCAATATAAGGAATGACGTTAAACAGTCCGCCGAATGCGCCGATCAACAGTGCATTTTTTACGTCAAAAAACCACAGTACCAACGCAATCATCAGAGAAAACAAAAATATCTGTGCTGCAAGGCCGCCAAAGTAACGGCCAAGCATATTGCTCGATTTCTGCACTGCATGGCGCACCTTGGGTTCCAGTTCATTGGGTACCAATGCATGCAGGATTTCGAGAAAGAGGTTGTTTTCCTTGAGAAAGAAGAAAAGAATGAAGGTGACCGAAGCCAGCGTCACGAAAACGTTTCCCGCGGCAGAAATAAATGTTCCGAGAAAATCACCGACCAGGGTTGGCTTAAACCAGGTGCTTAACAATTCCTGCGTTCTGGTTGCCAGCGATTCTCCGTCCGACAGCAACCCGATCTGATGCATTTGCCGGTCGAGATGAAAAAACGGTTCTTTCAGTTTTTCGCCAAGAGCCTCGTAATCTACGGTCGACAGGTTGCGGGCCTGCTCTACAATTGTAGGCACAAAAAGCATGATCAAGCCTAAAATAAGCCCATAAAACGACATGATCGTCAGCAATGCAGCGCCCGTAGGTCCAAGGTGGTAACGCTTGATTCTGACACGTTTCTGTAGAAAAATCATGATCGGGCGGCCAAGCATGGAAAGCACCCATGCGATCAGGATGTACATGACAATATTGGAGAAATAATACCCGATGGCAATCAAAAGTGCCGCGCCGATGAACCACAGGATATTTCGATTCAGGTTGCTCATTATTTCATTTTTTCATGGACAACGATCAAAATGGTCTTTTCTGCTTCATCTGCGTCGCGAATCATTTTTTCTCCTTCAGACAGTACCTTTTCCGCATATGCTTTGTCGTCAAGTCCGAGTGCATTGATCTTTACGTTCAGGAACGCGCCATGAACGGCTGCCCGTGCGCACAGTGCGCCCACGCCTGCGTCGGAAACAGAGTTCGGATTGCCGGTTTCAGCCATTTGCCTGATCAATGGAAACGCATCCGATACGAGTTGCATGACCCTGAATGGCACTTCAATCGCATGTTTTGTCGCCGCCTGGATAGCTGCCCTGCGCGCGCTTTTTTCCTCCGGTGTGGCGTTGGGCAGGCCAAACGCCGCCATGATTGTGTTGAAAGCATCCGTATCTTCATCCACAGCGCGCAGCAGGGCGTCTTTTATCTGCTGGCCGCGCGCTGCCGCTTCGGAGAATTCTTCCCAGCGTGCATCCCAGCCGCGCTTGTGGCTGCTGAGGTTGGCAACCATGGTAGCGAGCGACACGCCGAGAGAGCCGACATAAGCGCTGATGGAGCCGCCACCGGGAGCCGGGCTTTCGGCTGTTTCGTCGGCAAAAAGCACGCAAATCCTTGGCCACCAGCAGTTTTTGTTGTTTGGGTCGTCGGCCACCATGTTGTATTCAATGATCCTGCGTTGCGGATCGAATGGCGCAATCTCGTCGAGTCCCATTGATTTAACGGCAATTTTAATCAGCTCCGATTCGCTTACTCCAACGCTGCGCTGTTGTTTGCGCAGGAAATACCGGCCTGCTTCAAGCATTACATTCAGCGGTACCAGGCCCACCAGTTCTGAGCCCGTGACACGCATACCCCGGTTGTTGGCGCTTTTCAGGCATTCCTCAAAGGCAAGGTGCAGCGGTGTCGCATTGATATCAGTAATATTCATCGATATCTGGGCAATGCCGTACTCTTCGATATACCAGCCAATGGCTTTCACGCCCTTGAGCGTACCCGGCTGGCGCAAGGCTTCGCCTTTGGCATCTTTCATGGGCTTTCCGGTAGCGGGGTCATTGAGCACCCGACCTTTTTCGCGCACATCAAAAGCCACCGAGTTGGCGCGCCGGACGGATGTGGTGTTGAGGTTGACATTGTAGGCGATCAGGAAATCGCGGGCGCCGACAACTGTGGCGCCGCTTTTGGCATTGAAACGGGCAGGGCCAAAGTCGGGTTTCCAGTCCGGATGGTGCAACTTTTCCGGAAGTCCCTCGTACTCGCCCGCACGAATTACCGCCAGGTTTTTCCGTTCCGGACGACTGGCTGCCGCCTCATACAGGTAGATCGGCAGGTCCAGTTCGCGGCCTGCGCGCTCGCCCAGTTTGCGCGCCCATTCTGCCGTTTCAGCCATGGAAATATTGGCAATCGGAATAAGCGGGCAAACGTCGGTAGCGCCCATTCGCGGGTGTTCACCGCTGTGCCTGCTCATATCGATCACTTCACAGGCTGTTTTGATGGCCTGAAAGGCAGCCTCGATTACTGCAGCAGGTTCTCCGACAAACGTAACGACCGTTCGGTTGGTGGCTTTTCCGGGGTCGACATCGAGGAGTTTTACCCCATCGACAGCCTCAATGGCATCGGTGATTTGTTTGATGACCGTCATATCGCGCCCCTCGGAAAAATTGGGAACGCATTCAATCAATTGTTTCATGCAGCGAAGGTAAAACAAACTCGCCCTGTGGCAGCAAGCCACAGGGCGGGTAAAGTTTTGTTGCCGGCGTACTTGTGCCGGATTTTATTATATGTTATTGATTATCAGGACTTATTTCCATAGCCTAAAACCCACCCCACGACACCGCCACTGGCTGCGCCCATTACTCCGCTGACAATCGGATCAACGAGAGTGGCCGCAAGCGTGGAAATATTTGACGTGCCATACATAATCAGGTCGAAACCCAGGGCCATGAGAAGGCTGATCCAGGCGCCTGCCATGGCGCCACCGGACAAAGGTGGTAATGCCTGCCCAGCGGGAAAACAGCAATGCCAACAGGAGCGCCCAGGCGACGTTGCCCGCAAATATGGCCCATAATTGCATGTCTTCCTCACCGCGCATCACGCCGGTGGCAGATCCCATATTGCTGTCAAAAAAACCTTTCAGGGCGATGCCGTAAACCAGCCAGCCCAGCAGAAAAGTGGTAACACCGCCCGCAAAGGCAGCAAGTAAAACTTTGGTATTCATATCGTTTTGATTTTAGGTGAACTGATATGTTTATTCTGCGAAAGTATGGAGCGGTGGTATAATTTTATACAAAAACACAAAAATATGTATCTATATATTGAATTGCCACGCATTTACATAAAATCGGCGCAATTCCCAGACCGACTCATAAAACGATGCGCAGGGCATTTTCAAGCAGAATAAACTCAACCGGTGTCTCGCCCAGAAATTCACCGTCGGCCTCGAGGAGGGTAGGTTTTGTGCCGACATGTTCAACCCGGATTCTTTTTGACTGGTGCCCTTCCACCTTGGGGTGCTCCAGCAGGGTCCCATTGTAAAATCGCCGTGTCTGGAGCAGCACCTCCCACTTGGCCAGGCGGCGGGCAAAGGTGAGCGCGAACAGGCCGTCGTCGGGAATGGCCTGCGGCACGAACTGCATACCGCCGCCGGAATAGCGGCAAAGGCCGATATTGACGGTATAAAAGAAATCTTCAACAACGTGGTCGTCAAAATGAATACGCGCCTTGCTCAGGTTGTATTCAAATAAATACTGTGCCACCCGGAGCAGGTACTCCATCCGGTTTCTCACGGGGTTTTCCAGCAATTTTTTGCCGATAAATCCGTCGTATGCCATACCCGCCACATTTACGAAATACCGCGATCCGGGTTTACCCTCGTTTACAAAGTGTACCAGTCCGGCATCCTGAAATGTGCTGCGACACGCTTTCAGGCGTTCCAGCCGCTGCCGCGAATCAACCGGGATAGCGTATTGACGGGCCCAATCGTTGCCGGTACCTGCCGGCAGTAAGGCATAAAATATTTCCTGTGACGGAACAACGCGTTGACCCAGAATACCATTGATAACTTCGTGATTGGTGCCGTCGCCACCGATAGCAAGGATGTGCCGATGACCTTTCAGAACAGCATCTTCAGCAAGCCGGGCGGCATGACCGCGCCGTTCGGTAAATTGAACCGAATAGGAAAACCCCATCTCCTGCAAGAGCCGTTCGAGGTCCGGCCAGTGTTTTCCACCGTGCCGCCACCGGATGCAGGGTTGGCAATAATGTACCAAAGGGCTGTTCCATAAGGGTTTCAGGCTGAAAACCAGGCAAATATAGTGCTTCATTTTTGGTTAAATCCGCATCTTCGCCGCGTGTTGCTTCAACTCGATTTTCTTCAATTTCAACCCAAACTCCGCCTGACATCCTCCGGCGGCAAATCGTTCGTATTCGATCCTATACGCCGCAAGGATATCATCCTGACACCGGAGGAACTGCTGCGACAGCTGGTCGTACTATACCTGCTCGAAGATTGCCGCTATCCGGCCAACCGCATTCGGGTGGAGGTGGGTTTTACGCTGAACGGACAACAGCGGCGATGCGATATTATCGTATTCGACGAAGCAATAAAACCCTGGCTGTTGATAGAATGTAAATCACCCAAGGTCCCTCTGACACAGTCTACGTTCGAACAGGCGGCACGCTACAACATGCAGTGGCAGGCGCCGTATCTGGCCGTTACCAACGGCCTGTCGACCTTTTGCTGTGTACTGGATTTTGAAAACCAGGACTTTGCCTATTTGCCCAAATTCCCCGATTTTTCTCCCCTTTGAATCCGGACTTCAGGGCCTGACCTTTTTTATTTTGCCTGCCTTCAGATTTTCGTTCAGGAACTTCGTCATCAGGGTGTACAAATGCAGGCGGGCGTTGTCGCCATTAATCCCGTGGTTGCGGTTGGGATATACCATCGTGTCGAATTGCTTGTTTTTGGCGATCAGTTGGTTGGACAGTTCCGCCGCATGCTGGAAATGCACATTATCGTCGGCAAGACCGTGTACCAGCAGGTAGTTGCCGTCGAGTTGTCCGGCAAAGTTGACGGGGGAATTTTGTTCGTACCCGTCCGGATTTTCCTTATTGGTCTGCATATAACGCTCCGTATAGATAGTATCGTACCATTTCCAGTTTGTGACCGGCGCTACGGCGATGGCGGCGTTGAACACATCTTTTCCCTTAAACAGGCACAGGCTCGACATATAACCGCCGTAACTCCAACCGAAAATGCCGATGCGGGCTTTGTCTACAAAGGGCAGATTACCCAGGTATCTGGCCGCTTCGATCTGATCCAGCACCTCATAATGCCCAAGTTGTTTATAGGTTATTTTTTTAAACGCCTCGCCCCGTCCTCCTGTGCCCCGGTTGTCGACGCAGACCACCACGTAACCCTGCTGTGCAAGCATCTGGAACCACCAGTAATTGGCCCCTTTCCACGCATCGGTCACCTGCTGACTGCCGGGACCGCCGTACACAAACATCAGAACCGGCAGCTGCTGCCCTTTGAATTCCGGCGCCTGAGGTTTGATCATCCAGCCGTTGAGTTGCACATCTTCGGAAGTTTTGAAATCAAAAAATTCAACCGGCAGGGCGCCGTACTGCTCCTGCTTTGACCGAACAGCGGCATTTTCTTCGAGCTTCCTGATCTCTTTTCCCTTGCGGTTGTACACCCGGTATTGAGGCGGTGTATTTACCGTGGAAAAGGTGTGTACATAAAAATCGAAAGTGCTGCTGAAAGAAGCAGAGTTCGTGCCCTTTTCCTTGCTGATCTTTTTAAAACTTTTCCCATTGAGCTTTACAGAATACAACTCGCGCTGCATCGGGTTCTCCTTTGCCCCCTGAAAATAAACCAGGCCATTTTTTTCATCCACACCATAAAACTCAGTCACTTCCCAATCGCCTTTTGTCAGCGCTTCGGTCTCTTTCCCAGCCATATCATATTTGTACAGGTGGTTGAAACCGCTTTTTTCGCTTTGAATGATAAAGCCTGAACCGTCGGAAAGAAAATTGACGTCCTGCAGCTCTATATAATATTTGTTCTGCTCATCCAGTAAAACGCTGCATACACCCGTGACAGGATCGGCCAGCAGTAATCTTTGATGGTTTTGATGGCGGTTCATCCAGGTCAGGCAGAGTTGTTGCCGGGGCGTCCATACCAGCCTCGGAAGATAGTCGTCAAGACGCCCGTCGGCTTCATTTTTCTCCCGGTCCGGGATAACTACATCAATTGTTTTGCCGCTGCCGAGATCGTAAATGTGGGCGTCAACCACCGCATTTTTTTCGCCTACTTTGGGGTATTTGAAGGTAACCGGCTCAGGATATTCCCCGCCGCGGTACATCTCCATGGTAAACTCGGGCACATCGCGTTCATCAAAACGAAGGAACGCTATTTTGGAGCCGTCGGGACTCCATTCATATGTGCGCACGATTTTAAACTCTTCTTCATATACCCAATCCGACATACCATTGATGATTTCATTCATCTTTCCATCAGTGGTCACGCGCACGGTTTTCCCGGTTGATAAATCTTTGTAGTACAAATCATTGGCAACGACAAATGCGACTTTGGAGGCATCCGGTGAAAATGCAGGGCAAAGTTGTTTTGCACCGGAATACAACGCCGATAGTTTGCCGGAACGCTGGTCGAATACGAAGTATTCAGCCTTTTTGCTCCTGCGGTAAATAGATTCCGTACTGACGGAAAGCAGTATTTTGGACTCATCGGCGCTGAACAAATAACCGTCAAAGGCGCCTTTCCAGGCGGGGTCGGCTTGTGCAACGACTGACGCATCAAAAATCGTCCCCGTCCGTGCTCCCGTGCGCAGGTCGTATTGTTCTATGACCCCGCCGGCCAGGCGTGTATAGTGCACGCCGTCTTTGCGGAAATTGAACCCCGGCACGGATTTCGTGGAAAAAGTACCGTTTTGCCAGATGTCTTCAAGCGTAACGGGTAATTGCGAAAAGAGGGAGAGCGGGAGCAGTAAAAGGATAAAGCGTGTCAGGCGTAGCATGATTTGTAGAAAATTTATCGGGTAAAAATAGGGCACGCTTTATAGTCGGGAGCAGGTTTTGTCAATTTCCGCTTCAATTGCGCACTTTCCGGTACGCCTGTTCACGAGATCAGGAACTGATGACATCAATACAAACAGTGGATAATACCACTAAAGCCCTCCGTTTGCAAAAAGGGTTCGACCCGAACTAATTTTCACAAAATATTTAACTAATATATTGTGTCTTCTGCCACACAACATTACTTTTGAGCGAATAACCACTTGATCACACCTTGTCTACAGACTGGAATTTTGTAATAGACACCATACGCCGCAACAAATGCGTATTGTTCATCGGCCCTCAGGTGTATACCGATAGCGAGGGCACGACGCTGGAAGAAGCGCTTAGCCGCGCATTGGATGCGCGCAACCCGGAGAACCCTTTTATCCGATCCTATTACCACGACGGGTTTTCCTTTTCCGGGAAAACAAATTCAAGAGCCGGGTCATTTCGCAGATTCGGCAGTTTTACAGCCAGGCCTTCCCAAAAGCGGAGTCGATCTTTGAGAAGGTTGCCGCCATGCCGTTTCCCATCATTGTCACGCTCACACCCGACCGCCTGCTTTCCAATATCATGCAGCGCAAGGGTATTGAGCACCAATGCGATTTTTACCATTTCAACCAGCCGGCGAGGGCACAGGATGTGAAAATCGGCGAACAACCCGTTGTGTACAACCTTCTCGGCTGGGTTGAAGAGGATGAGTCGCTGGTACTGACCCACAATGACCTTTTCGGGTACCTGGAGGCGGTCTTTCTGGGTGGCAAAATGAATATGGAATTCAAGGCGGAGTTGATGCAGGCCAGCAATTACATATTTCTGGGCCTGCCATTCGACAAATGGTACATGCAGTTGCTGCTGCGCGTACTGAGCCTGCACGTCGACGGCGCGCGATTCGAACGCATCTCGCCAAAACCTACCCTCACGCGCCGCACCCGGTCGATGTACGAGGAGCAGTTCAAGATACAGTTTGTAGATGAGAACGTCGAGTTGTTCGTCAATGAATTGTACGAACGTTGCGCAAGCGAGAACCTGCTTCGGAAAGCCGAGGCGGCGCCAGACTCTTCCGTACCGGCGGAGAGCATCAGCCTCGATACCATCGTCGACCTGATCGCCTATGCCAAAACGCGGGAAGCACTCGATGCCCTGCGCCTGTACCTGACACCGGTACGAAGCAAGAATGCGAAGTACAGCGGTTTTTTTACCGATATCGTGTTGCTGATGAACCGCTTTGAAGAAATGGAAAAGAAAACACAACGGGGACTGACTTATTCGCAGGAAGATCTGGTTGAACGGGCCAGGATAAATTTTGACCTGCTGGCGCTCATCAACCATATCCGGGAAATCGGTAGTCCCGGGCCTGCACCGGCGGGAATGCCGGGTTGACAACCATTTGAAATCATATTTACCTTGCAAGCCCACCAATCAAACAGATATCCCGGCGCCAGGCCGTTCTCGCCCGATCAGCAACACCTGTTTTTCGGGCGTGAAAAAGCCGTCCGCGAGCTGTACGGCCTGATCCAGTTGCAGCAACTGATCATCCTGTATTCCAAATCCGGACTGGGCAAAAGTTCGCTGCTCAACGCCGGCATTCTCCCGCTTGTGGAACAGGAAGGCCGGCTTACGACACTCAATATTCGCTTTAACGCCTGGACGGAGAACAAAACGGAAATGCCCGCTCAAATTGCACGGGAGGCCATTCGCAAGGGATATGAACAACAAACATTCCTGGAAAAGATATATCCCGACGACCGTTCGCTGTGGTATGCCGCCAAAACGCGGCAATTGAATGATACAAAATCAGGCGTTTCAAAAGGCCTGCTGCTGGTGTTCGACCAGTTTGAAGAACTTTTTACCTATCCCGAAGAAGCCATACAGCAGTTTGGCCGGCAGTTTGCGGAATTGCTGCAAACGGCAGTGCCCCAGCGCGTGCGCAAAATGACGGAACTGTTCCGGATCGCCCAGCCCGATCTCATTTCGAACGAAGATGAGGACGCTCTTGAGCAGCGCATGACCATCCGCATTGTGTGCGCCATCCGATCCGACAGAATGAGCCTGCTGGATATACTGAAACCGCAGGTACCCCAGATACTCGCCAACCGCTACGAACTGCAGTCTCTTTCCAAAACCGAAGCCAGGGCCGCAATTGTCCAGCCTGCCAAAATGGCCGGCGATTTTATCTCGCTTCCTTTTGAATACACGCCTCAGGCACTCGATACCATGCTCGGTTACCTCACCCGAGGTGGCCCGGTGGAGTCATTCCAATTACAGATACTCTGCCAGTCGGTGGAGCAAAAGGTGATTGACGAGAACGATACCTACATCGACCACAACGACATCGGCGATCCGGAAGAAGTTTTTCGCAATTATTACGACAACCAAATTGCGCGTATTGAAGACCGCGAAGAACAGCTGGCCGCCCGAAGGCTGATCGAGGAAGGCCTGGTATATGAAAAAGAGCAGCGCAGGCTCACCCTTTATGAAGGCCAGATACGCGATGACTTCGAAATATCCGACGACCTGCTGCGCAGGCTGGTCGATACCCACCTGCTGCGGGCGGAACCCAGCCTTCGCGGCGGATATACGTACGAACTCAGCCACGATACCCTGGTGGTGCCCGTACTGAAAGCCAAGGTGAGGCGTGTGGAAAGCGAGCAAAAAGCGCTCGAAGCTGCCGAGGCTGCCGCCCGGGAGGCGGAACTGGCCAATGAACGACGGAAGAAACGCCGTGCATACATGCTCGCCATCGCCGGGTTCGTACTATCCGTACTTTCCATAGCAGCGCTGATCTATGCCCTTGGGCAACGCCGGAAAGCCGACGAAGCCAAGCAAAAGGCTGAACAGGCTTTGTCGCAGTTCAAAATTGAACAGGCCGCGCGAAACAGACTGGAGATCGAAAAACGGCTCCAGAATGCCGCGGTGTACCGGAAAGCCGGCGCCCTTGATCTCGCTATCGGCGAACTGGAGCAAGGCATGGCAATCGATTCCGCCAACATCGATTTGGCAACCCGAATGCAGGAATACCGCTTGTTGCAGAGCCGCTGACAAGGGCTTGATATGAATTCCTTATAATATTAAAATTTCCGCCAACCATGAAAACCCTTCCTGTTTGCATTGCACTGTTATGGTATACCGGTCTTTCCGCTCAGACTATTAAATGTCCCAAAGAAGACTGTGGGCGTTTTCAGACCTTTATCAACGCTGCGCAAAATGCCGCGCGAAAACCCGATTTCAACCAGGCTATTATTCAGTACAACGCCGCACGGGTCTGTTGTCCTTCCGCAACGGAGGCTATCGATGCCGAAATACTCAAAGTGTTTGAACTGATCGAGAACCAGCGAAAAATGGCCGACGCGAACGCCGAACGTGCACAAAAGGCCGAGGTAAGGACCAAAAAAGCGCTCGACAAGGCCGAGCGGCTCATCGGCTTTTTCGGCTTTACCCAGAACCGGGCATGGGCATATAAAAACGGAAAGTTTGCCGTGATCGACCGCGACGGCAAACAATGGACGGGTTTTGAATTTGAAGACCCTGACACCTTCCAACGCAACGGCTACGCAATTGCCCGCAGGAGCGGATTCTACCTGTTTGTCGACACCCTTGGAAAAACCTGCCAGGAATACGACTATCTCTTTCCTACCAACCGGGGGTTCTATAAAGTTCGGAAAGACAAGAAATACACCTTTGTCGATTTTCGCGGTATACCCTTGCCGGGAATGGACTGGTATGAAAGTATTGACACGTTTAGCAGCGGACTGGCCATCGTCCGGAAAAAAGAGAAATGCGGCGCAATTGATATCCAGGGACGGGAGGTAATCAAGCCTGAATTTGCATCAATCGGCGCCTATACCGGTGGTATGGCCTGGGCGAAAAAGGACTTCAACGACAATTTGGGTATCATCGACAGAACCGGCCGTTGGGTAGTATCGCCGGAGTTCTCAAACGGCTTCTTTATCCGGCCCGGGGTCAGCTATGCCCAGAAGCCGGGCAAATGGGGCATGATCGATAAAGCCGGAAAAATTGTGGTGCAGCCTGAATACGATCGGATCAGCGATTTTGAAAACGGGCTGGCCATTGTTTTGCTCAAAGACAAATACGGAGCAATCAACACCCGCGGAGAACTTGTTATTCCACCCCGCTTTGACATCCTCACTGATTTTTCCGAGGGACTGGCGCCTGCCGAACTGGATAGTTTACGCGGCTATATCGATACGACAGGTGCTACTGCCATCCCTTTCAGGTTTGAAAAAACAAACAGCTTTTCACAAGGCCTGGCCGCAGTCAAGGTCAATAAGATCGATAAATGGGGATATATCGATAAAACCGGCAATTTTGCCATAGAACCGCAGTTTGACGCAGCGTATGCTTTTATCGAAATCGGACTGGCCCAGGTTATGCAAAGCGACAAAAAAAAGCGGCTGATCAACAAGTCCGGGGATTTTATCTCTGATCTGACATTTGATGATTTGGGGCCGTTTTCAGAAGGACTGGCTCCCGTAAAAATCGGAAGCCTCTGGGGATTTGCCGACACGAATGGCATTCTCGTCATTCCGCCGGCCTTTAGGAATGCCAATACCTTTAACGAAGGGCTTTCAGCCGTACAAAAGGACGAGAAATGGGGATATATCGACCGCCAGGGCAACCAGATTATTCCTTTCCAATTTCCCGATGCCCTGAATTTCCAGACAGGTGTGGCATGGGCTACGACCGATAATTCCAGGTATTGGGGCCTGATCAATAAAAAGGGAGAATGGGCTACCGAGGCCAAATATCAGTCGCCATCACCTTTTACTGAGGGCCTTGCTGCGGTATCGGAAAGGGGAGCAACGTTAAGTTTCAGAGGCCGGGGAGAGGATTTGTTCGGATATATCGATTCGACGGGTAAAGTGGTGCTGCCCTTTAAATACAAACTGGCTTCCGGGTTTTCTGACGGGATAGCAGCCGTAACTCTGGACAGCACCTGGGGGCTGATTGACAAAACCGGAAATTTTATTATACAAAGACCCCTCGATGAAAATTCCGGCTACGATTTTTACAACCGGGGCAGGGGTTTTTATGAAGGTCTGGCTGCATTCCAGGAAAACGGCCATTGGGGGTTTATGGATAAAAAGGGAGAGTGGGTTATCCCGCCAAAATTTGACGAAACCTACCAGTTCACCAACGGCCTGGCCATTGTAAGCATGGGGGGCGAAAGCGGTTTGCTCGACGCAAAGGGCCGTTTTATCAGCAGAAAAAAAATCGACTTTATCCAACCTACACAGGAAAAAATGGCGCCGATCAGGGAACTGGATTACTACAGTTATCGCTATAAATGGGGCTATTACAACCAGGAAACCGATTCTGTCATCGCTCCGAAGTTCTATGCGGTAAGCTTGTTTGCCGACAGCATGGCATGGATCGGAATAATAAAGGAATCTGACTATAACACCCTTTGGGGGGTCATAAACCCGCGCGGCGAGGTCATGATAGAACCCCAGTTTTCAGACCATAAGGAGTTTGACGGCGACGTCGCCTGGGTGTCCAAAAATTATCTGTGGGGACTGATTAACAAAAAAGGAGAATGGCTGATAGAGCCGCAAATAAACGCTGTCAGCGACTTCAGGGAGGGGCTCGCCAAAATAGAAAATGAGGGCTACCGTGGATATGTGGATAAAACAGGCAAAACAGTTATTCCATTTCGCTTCGAAGTGCCCAATTATTATGAATACAACAACACCCTGGAATTGAGTGAATACCAGATGCGATACCAGGGGTATAGCCCCGTGAACAATTATAACGTATTTTCAGATTATTTGTACAACTACAGGCAGGAGAGAGAGTACTTGAGTTTTTTGCCTCAAATCAGTAATTCAGGCAATTTTTCAGGTGGCCTTGTGCCTGTTTGTAAAGACGGCAAATGGGGATTCGCCGATACAACCGGAGAACTCGTCCTGGCCCCGAATTACGATTGGGCCGCCGACTTCTCAGAGGGTCTCGCCTGGGTGGTAAAGGATGGCAAATGGGGGGCGATCAAACCTACGGGCGAAACACAGATCAACCACCAGTTTGACCTTGGCGTCAATTTTAAGGACGGCGTTGCCCAGGTCGTATATGCAGGAAAATTCGGCTTGATAGACAATACCGGAAATTACATTGTTCCTCCTGAATACGAAGCGATTACGCCTTTTTCCGAAGGTATGGCCCTCCTTAAAAAAGACGGCAAATGGGGTTATTGCAACAGAACGGGAGCAGTCGTGATACCGCCGCAGTTCAGCCCGGCGAGTGATTTCATAAACGGTAAAGCCAGGGTGGGAAAGTTCAGCGAAGATTTCATCATCAACAAGGAAGGCCAGGTCATCGTGGAAGACAGGCCTGCGTATACACCATCCCACAACCTCCCCGACGACTCCCTGCCACCGCCGGGAGGTCGTTAATTGCCTTGGGCCTCCTCCAATCCCTGCAAAATACCTTTTGCTTCCGGTCCCACGCCGCGTTGCATCCATTGCGGTTGCGGTTTTCCGAGCAGGAAATGATCGAAAAACTGCGCCATCCGGACCTGAAAATCGATCCGGTTCTGGAGCTTTACAGGCCAGTGCGGCTCGCCGTTGTAGTTGAGCATCCATGCCGGCTTGGCAAGCCGGCGCAACGCAGTAAACAGTTCTATACCCTGATACCATGGCACGGCGCCGTCTTTGTCGTTGTGCAAAATGAGCAGTGGCGTCTGTACTTTGTCGAGGGAGAACAGGGGAGAATTTTCCAGGTACCGCAACGGATATTCCCACAGGCTGCCCCCGATCCGGCTTTGCTGGCGCTCATACTGGAATGCGCGGCTCAGGCCCGACTCCCAGCGTATCCCGCCGTACGCAGATGTCATGTTGGCAACCGGCGCCCCGGCTTCGGCACAGGCAAACATATTGGTGCGGGTCACGACGTATGCGGCCTGGTAGCCGCCCCAGGAGTGCCCCTGCAATGCGACGCGTTTGGGGTCGGCAAGTCCCTTGTCGATCAATGCTGCGACGCCGCTGACAATAGCGTCGTAGGCACATTCGCCCGGGTAACCGGTGCGGTAATGGATGTCGGGAGCAAATACCAGATATCCTCGACTGGCATAAAACGTCCAGTTGATCTGAGAGCGGTGAAATTCGGGTGCACGGTGCTTGTACAGCCCGTCTGACAGTTTTTCGTAAAAATTGACGATCATGGGATACTGCTTCGACGGGTCATAGCCTTCGGGTTTGACAAGCAAACCCTGATGTTTTTCACCCGACAGAGCAGTCCATTCCACAAGTTCGACACTACCCCAATTGAATTCTGCCTGTTGCGGATTGGCATTGGATATCCTGCGCACAATGCTTCTGTCCTGTTTTCCCGCCCCCGGCATGGAGATTAGTTCCAGGTCCGGAAAAACCTTGTAGTTTTCCTTCGTAAACAGCAGCTCGTTTGCATTTTTGGCTTTGAGCGGCTGCCGGGTATAGGAAAAATCGCCGCCAAGCCAGGGGGTAAGCAGCCCTTTTTTGAGGTCGAAAAAGGCATAACCTTCAGCCTTGGTTCGGTCATTGAACCGGTGCAGCAACAGGGTTGCGCCAGGCAGGATATGGCGCTCTTCCGGATCAAGTTTTATATACCGGTACACCGTCTCCTCTTCCCTGCCCCTGGTGAGGCGTTGCGGTGCTTTTTTGCCTTCCGGGTCTGCCGCCCAAAGGTCATATTTGTCGTAAATCAGAATCGCCGCATCGTCGTGCAGCCAGCCGGCCACGCCATATTCGTTCGGGTAATCGGGCACATCATTCTCCTCGCTGAAAAACCGGGTGCTGTTGTTATCGCTCAGGCGGGATATGGCTGCCGTCCTGGCATTCCAGGCAAACCAGGCAGTATCCGGGTCGCTCCACCAGGCAATATATTTGCCTGCAGGCGAAAGCCGGGGGTTACAGCGCAAATCGCCGACTATCCGAGTTTTGGTGCCTGCATTGACGTCTACGGCATAAAGGTCCTTGTGTGCGGTACCCTCCCAGGTCACGTAACGCGCATAAGGCTCTTCTGTAAAACCAAGCGCCAGGGCAGCGTCGCGTTGTTCCTGGAACCGCAATTCCGGCACCTCGGGTGAGCCGAGCTGAACAAAGCGGTTGTCCCGAACATGCCATACCACCGGATAGGAGCGCTTTTTTTCATTTTGGAGTCTGGATTCCTGCTGGGTATACAGGCGTTCATCCGACCAGTTCCATACCTCCACATTTACAATTTCTTCGGGCAGCAGGGTGGTGTCGTTCAGAATTGGCGGGGGTGCAATGCCGAAGTAAAGTTTGGAGCCGTCTTCTGAAAAGAGTGGCCGGGCGTCTTCACTAAGCATCCATTTTGCCGGCTGAGTAGCCTGCTGAGGGTCGGTAAGGGGTGGAAGAAACGAACTTGTCGAAGTGGCAATAGCACCGGCAGAGTCCTGTCCGGCATGCCAGTAGCAAAGCTGCCAGGGTCGGTAACGGGCTTTCGAGGTATCCGTATCGGCAAGGAAAGCAGCCTGGATGCCCGACTTGTTTAAAGCAAGTTGTTTGTACTTGCCCTTGCCCCTGAATAGCGGCCGGATGTTATTTTGTTCAAGATCCAGCCAGTACACGCCCGTACCTGTCAGTTTCGGATTGGCCGGAAAGGAAAGTGTGTCGCCTTTGCCGGTCGTATGTACGAGCAGGAACGGGTTCGTTTCTGCCAGCACAAACTCCTGGACATAAGCAATGGTATCCTGGGCGCCGGAACGCATGTTTCGAACAACAAGCCGGTACCCGTTATCCTTGTCTTCCTTTTTTGATTTTTTTGTACTTTTTTCCCGGTCAGGTTTGCCCACCTTACTTCCATCAGTGGCGGTATCTTTTACGGCAGGGGCAGGCTTTCCTGTCTCTATCTGAAATGCCATCCATCCCGACCACTTCTCCGGTACCGCAAAACTTTTGAGGTTGGATATTTTTTCCAGTGTTGCATCTGCCAACCGGTATATGGCAAGCGTATCCTTGGGCAGGTTCTCGTCCTTCACCTTGCGTCTGCGCTGTGCTTTCAGGGTGTCGAGTGAAGGTTTTATACGAAAAACCAGGTGCTGGTTGTCTTCCGTAAAGCGCGCTTCCGTGCCTCTGGGAAAAATGACTTCCTTTTCCGAACGGCCGTCCCGGAGGTGCAGTTCGGGATCGCCTTCCGACACCACGACCTGCACCCAGGCTACCCACTGTCCATCGTTAGAAATACGGGGTTGTTCAATTTTTTTCCACTGCTGTACATCCACATGGTCGAGCGCTTTTTTGCCTTGTGCTGACAGAAAAACAGGTAGCGTAAGCAGAAAAAAGAATAGCGGTAAGATTGCTGTCTTCATAAACAGGTATACTCGAAGTAAATTGGTTTGCGAAAATAAACCCCAACAACACATTGATTTTCAATACACTGGAATTCTTAAATTCGGAAAATTCCGGTATAAGTTTAACGAGGAAATTGCGCTCTGTTTATATCCTTTGGGTTGCCACCCGTCGATCCGTATCCTGTCGATAGCGGGGTAAAGTTTTCAAGCCAGTGGGCAAGCAGTGCGCGTTGTTCATCACTGAGCCGTGCCTGCGGATGCATCCATGTATAACTGCGCAGTGGCATTTCGCCCTTGCGTATCACTTCGGCAGCACTGCCGAGCGCCCATTTCAGGTCTTCGGCGTTCAAACTACCCAGTGTAGAAAAGTTAAAATGCTCGATGGCCTCGTTCATATGCCATTTCATCCACCACGATACGGGTGCGACATTGCTGTACCAGGGATAGGTGGTCTCATGGGAATGGCAGTCGTAACAAGCATCCTTGATAAGTGACAGCACTTCCGCCGGTGGCTGCGCAACGGATTGAAAATCAATTTTGGGATCTACGGGCGGATTTGTCTTGTCGATGCGCACCAGCTGAATGAGCACGACTGATACAGCCAGTGCAATGAGGATACGTTTGCGGTTCATGTGAAAAAGTTAACTGATCGAACGAGCTGGCAAGATAGCGGATTGAAAAGTTATTACTATACACAACTGGGTGGCATCTGGATAGATTCCGGCTGTTTATGCTATTTTTGCGCCCCGGTTTATGGCAAAAAAGCACAGTATTATTCAGGGCGTGCCCATCCACGGCATTGCCGATCGAGGCAAAGGCGTCGGCCGTACGCCCGAGGGGCTTACCGTATTCGTACAGGGCGGCGTCCCCGGCGATGTGGTAGATGTATTTGTCCAGAAGAAAAAAAGCGGTTTTGCCGAAGGTACGGTTGAACGCCTTGTAACGCCTTCTTCCGACCGGGTTGAGCCTTTTTGCGCACATTTTGCCATTTGCGGGGGCTGCAAATGGCAAAATCTCGATTATGCGGCTCAATTGCGACACAAGCAGCTTGTTGTGGAAGATGCGCTGCTTCGGATAGGCAAGATCACCCCGGATGAGTTTCTGCCTATTTTGGGCGCACCGCAGACGACTTATTACCGGAACAAACTGGAATTCGGTTTTTCCAACCGGCGCTGGCTGCTGCCCGGCGAACTCAACAATATACCCGAGGGGACCGAATTGAACGCCCTCGGCTTTCACAAGGCCGGATTTTTTGACAAGATCATCGACATCGGGCATTGCTGGCTGCAGGCCGACCCCTCTAATGCGTTGCGCAATGGTTGTCGCGACATAGCGACAGCCCAGGGACTGAGCTATTATGACCTGAGACGCCACACCGGTTTTTTGCGCAATTTGATGGTGCGCCTCACCACTACAGGTGAAGTCATGTTACTGGTCAGTTTTGCGCAGCCCGACGAAACAGCCATAAAACGCTACCTGGATGCTATCCTGGAAAAATTCCCCAACCTTGCAACGCTGGTCTACTGCATCAACACCAAACTCAACGATTCGATGTTCGACCTGGACATGCTCACCTATTCGGGCAAAGGATACGTAGTAGAGCGGATGGGCGACCTCCGGTTTAAAGTAGGTCCAAAATCCTTTTTCCAGACCAATTCTGTTCAGGGAAAACGTTTGTACGATGTTACGGCCGATTTTGCGGGCCTTACCGGTACCGAAAATGTATACGACCTGTATACCGGAACGGGAAGTATTGCTTTGTATCTCGCCCGGCAATGCCGTCAGGTGGTCGGCATTGAAGAAATACCCGAAGCGATTGCCGATGCGGAGGAAAACATGCGCCTGAACGACATCCAAAATGCCGTATTTTATACCGGCGACGTAAAAAATGTATTGAACCCTGAATTTTCAGCCCTGCACGGCAAGCCGGATGTGGTGATCACCGATCCCCCACGTGCAGGGATGCACGAAAAAGCCGTGCGTTTCCTGCTCGATCTGGCTGCTCCGCGTATTGTTTACGTCAGTTGCAACCCGGCCACGCAAGCGCGCGACCTGCAACTGCTTTCCGAAAAATATTCCGTGCGAAAGGTGCAACCCGTAGACATGTTTCCGCATACACATCATATCGAAAATGTCGCTTTATTGGAACTTCACGATCCGGCAAATTAAGACAATGTCTTTTAACAGTCCTCTTTGCAGGCGCCGTATCACATAAGCATACAAGGTTATGTTCAGTTGGTTAAGCAGGCTCATCTTGAAACTCTGGGGCTGGAAGGTCACCGGCCACTATCCGTATGAACTTTCCAAGGTAGTTATCGCTGCTGCTCCGCACACCTCAAACTGGGATTTTCCCGTTGGCGTGCTCGTCAACAGTGCCGGGAGGTTTCGTGCCAATTACGTCGGCAAACACACCATATTTCGCTGGCCATTCGGATATCTCTTTCGCTGGCTGGGTGGGATTCCCGTCGATCGCTCCCAAAGCCACAATTTCGTGGCTGCGACTGCAGATGCGTTTCAACGCGAAAAACGTATGCACCTCGTATTGGCCCCGGAGGGCACCCGCAAAAAAGTGGAAAAGTTCAAAACAGGTTTTTACCACATCGCACGCCTCGCCGGTGTACCCATTTGTCTGTGCACCTTCAATTGGGAAAAAAAGGAAGTGCATTTCGACCCGCAACTTTTTTACCCGACCAACAACGAAGAAGCCGACATCGCATACATCTGGAACTATTTTAAAGATATACCCGGAGCAAACCCGGAACAAGGCATTTTTTGAAAGTGTTAAGTGGTAAGTGTTGAGTGATAAGTTAAGTGGTAAGTTAAGTGGTAAGTGTTAAGTGGTAAGTGTTGAGTGGTAGGTGGTAGGCGTTGATTTATAGGCCATTATGGATACCCTGCATTCCTTTTACCACTCAACACTTACCACTCAACACTTACCACTTAACACTTAACACTTAACACTTACCACTTAACACTCAACACTTACCACTTATCACTCAACACTTACCACTTATCACTCAACACTTACCACTCAGACTATTTTGGGCATCAAGGCATTTGCGCCGGCGACCGTCGGCAACATAGGCGTGGGATTCGACATTTTGGGCATGGCGCTGGAGCGTCCAGGCGATGAAGTGATCGCGCGAAAAAGCGATACACCGGGCTTGCGTATCACCAAAATCACAGGCCACAGGGGCAAACTCCCGTATGAGGTGGAAAAAAACACCGCAGGCGTTGCGGCGCTGCACCTGCTGCAACACCTCGGCGAAGCAGGGCGGGGAATCGAACTGGAAATACATAAAAAAATGCCCTTTGGCAGCGGTCTCGGCAGCAGTGCAGCGAGTGCCGTGGCGGCCGTTTTTGCCGTAAGTGAATTACTACGAACGGGTCTGAGTAAACGAGAATTGCTGCCTTTTGCCTGCGAAGGCGAACAGGTCGCGACAGGCAGTTTTATCACAGATAATGTGGCGCCATCGCTGCTCGGCGGTATCGTACTTATTCGCGACGGCGCGACACTCGACGTACACCGCCTGCACGTTCCGCGCGGCCTGTATATCACCGTTGTTTATCCGCATGTCGAGATACTGACCAAAAGCGCCCGGGCTATCCTGAAACCGGAAGTTGGCATGGAACAGTTTGTCCGCCAAAGTGCCAACGTAGGCGGATTTATCGTAGGGTTGTTCAATGGCGACATTGGCCTGATCGGGCGCAGCTTGCGCGACGAAATCATCGAACCGCAACGCGCCGGACTGATACCAGGCTTCTATGATGTAAAAGAAGCTGCGTTGGCGGAGGGGGTGCTGGGATGCAGTATTTCCGGCGCCGGACCTTCCGTTTTTGCCTTGAGCGCCAATAGCCTGGCCGCCGAAAATGCCGGAATTGCCATGCAGAAGGCTTTTGCCCGGCATAAAACGGAAAGTGAAATATTCATTTCGCCGGTAAACCAGGAAGGCGCTGTGATTTGTTGAGCCTGTTTCACGACAGCCGTGTATTTGATATTTGTAAAAATTATTTTGCCATGAACCCGCATAAATATTTTGTTTTCCTTTTGTTTATGATGCTATTCTCAAGCAGTAACTGCCAGAAGCCGGCCCTCAACATTATCCCCCAACCCGCCCTCGTCGAAGCCGGTGACGGCTTTTTTACCCTGAACACCGAGACCCGGATATACATACCCGAAGGCAAAACAGATTGGGAAACTGCGGCGCAATATTTCATGATCATCGCGCACCAAAGCACGGGCTACCAACTTGTAAGCCAGCACCTGAAAAAAGAAATGCGTGACCCGAGGCCAAATGCCATTTATTTTTTGCCCGATCAAAACATCGCCAGTCCGGAAGGATATAAGCTTGAGGTCACCCAAAATGCCATCTACATCCGCGCACAAACGGCTGCCGGGGCATTTTATGCCGTGCAAACACTCCGGCAACTTTTCCCGCCCGCTTTCAACAACACCGCCAAAGCACTCGCACCTGCTGCCTGGACCGCACCCTGCTGTATTGTCGAAGATGCACCCCGTTTCCGGTACCGCGGACTACATCTGGATGTAGGCAGGCATTTTTTTCCGGTTGCCTTCATTAAAAAGTACATTGACCTGCTGGCTACCCACAAACTCAATACCTTCCACTGGCACCTGACGGAAGACCAGGGCTGGCGTATCGAGATCAAGAAATATCCGAAACTGCAATCGGTAGCCGCCTGCCGCAACGAGACCCTGATCGGGCATTATTCCGACCAGCCGCAGCGATTCGACGGAACGAAGTACTGCGGGTACTATACCCAGGAAGAAATAAAAGACATCGTGGCGTACGCGCGCAGCCGCTTTGTCACCATCGTGCCGGAAATAGAAATGCCCGGTCATGCATTGGCGGCACTGGCGGCTTATCCGGAATTGGGTTGCACCGACGGCCCTTATTCAACGGAGACGACCTGGGGGGTATTCGATGATGTGTTCTGCGCCGGTAACGAGCAGACCTTTGATTTTATAGACAATGTATTGAACGAGGTTTGTGCCCTGTTCCCCGGCCCATATGTACATATCGGCGGCGACGAATGCCCCAAAACCAAATGGGAGACATGCCCGAAATGTCAGAAAAGAATGAAGGCTGAAGGGCTGAAAGATGCACATGAGTTGCAGAGTTATTTCATCCACCGCGCCGAAATGATGCTTGCAAAACACGGCAAAAAACTCATCGGTTGGGACGAAATACTGGAAGGTGGTCTTGCGCCGAACGCCACCGTCATGAGCTGGCGCGGCACCGAAGGCGGTATTGCTGCCGCAAAAGCGCATCACGATGTCGTGATGACCCCCGGATCGCACGTATATTTCGATTACTACCAAAGTGACCCCGCAACGGAGCCAACGGCGATCGGCGGCTATACCACACTCGAAAAAGTCTACGGATACGAACCCGTGCCGGATGCGCTTTCACCCGACGAAGCCGTTTTCATACTCGGCGCCCAGGCCAATGTATGGACAGAATATATGGCCACCTCGGATTATGTGGAATATATGGCCTATCCGCGTGTGTGCGCCCTTTCTGAGGTACTATGGACGGCAAAAGACAAAAAAAACTGGCCCGATTTTGCACAGCGGCTCAGGGTGCATTTCGCGCGGCTGGACGCGCTGGGCGTCAACTACGCCAGGAGTTATTTCGATGTACTGGCGTCCTTTTCAAACGGCAAGGTGAGCCTCAACACCGTTGCCACGGATATGGATATCCGGTACACTACCGATGGAAAGGAACCGACGCACAAATCAAAAAAGTATGACGCCCCGTTTGCGATCACTACCAGCACAACAGTAAAAGCGGCGGTTTTTGAGGCAAATCAGCAACAGGGAAAGGTAAAAACCGTGCAATACTTCGTACACAAGGCAAGCGGAAAACCCTATACCATGCCGCGAATACCCGACCAGTATACCGGCGGCGAGCAATTTGCACTTACCAACGGCGTGACGGGCAACGCAAAAACCTGGGGCAGCTGGGTGGGCCTGGTCAACCACGATATCGACCCGGTGATTGATCTGGGGGTGTCAACACCGTTCAGTACAGTGACCACCCACTTCGTCAACAGCAAGGTGTCGTGGATATATCCACCCAGGGGCGTCGAAGTATATGGCTCCGACGACGGCCAGCAGTTCACCCTGCTGGCTCGCCAGGATATTCCGGCAGAAAGCATGAATGGTATTACCGTTGAAACGGTTCGGCTGGACACCCCCGGCGCCGCGGCACGGTACCTGAAATTTGTAGCCCGGACATTCGGCGTGATCCCGCCCGGTGCGGCGGGAGCAGGCAACGGTGCATGGCTGTTTCTGGACGAGGTGATCGTGGAATAGCCGGCAGCATCATCTTTAAGCATTATATTTACCGGAACAAATAGAAAACATCTTTTACGTGGAAGCACCTGCCCGATTGTCATTGCCGTCAACCCCTAAAAACGATGCGCGTATTATCACCGGATGGGCCTTTTTTGATTGGGCGAACAGCGCCTATGCGCTGGTCATTACCGTCGCTATTTTTCCCGGTTATTTTCTCACGCTGACGGACGACACGGTAAACGTACTCGGTATCCGTATGTCGGACAGTACCCTGTATGCCTGGAGCATTGCACTGGCTTACCTGATTATCGCGGCCCTGTCGCCCATCCTGTCGGGCATTGCCGATTATGGCGGAAAGAAAAAATCCTTCCTGCGCTTTTTCACACTGATCGGGTCGCTGGCATGTATCTCGTTGGTTTTCTTCACCGGAATGTCTACCCTTTGGATAGGGGTGACGGGATTCATCATGGCCACGATCGGATTTGCAGGCGGTATTGTGTTTTATAATTCATTTTTACCCCTGATCGCAACCGAGGATCGCTACGACGACGTGAGCGCCAAGGGATTCAGCTACGGCTTTATTGGAAGTGTTATCCTGCTGATTACCAATTTGATTGTAATCATGAATTGCGGCTGGTTCGGCTTCTCCGACGGGATACACGCCGTACCGACGGCTTTTGTGATGGTGGGTCTGTGGTGGATCGGTTTCGCCCAGATCCCGCTGCGCCGCCTGCCCGACGATACACCACCGGAGACTCGCGAAAACCTGCTGACCAGGGGCTATGAAGAACTGCGCAAGGTGTGGCGCGTTGTCCGTGGAGATACCAATACAAAGGCTTTTCTGTTCGCCTTCTTTTGCTACAACGCAGGCGTGCAGGCAGTGCTCTTTCTCGCCTCTATTTTTGCGGAAAAAGAACTGGGGTTTGATACAACGAAACTGATCTTCCTCATTCTGATCCTCCAGATCGTAGCCATTGGCGGGGCTTGGGCATCCGCCAAACTGTCGGGCCGCAAGGGCAACAAATTTTCAATTATGGTTATGCTGGCGATATGGACCGGCATTTGCATCACCGGTTATTTTGTAAGAACGGGCCTCGATTTTTACCTTCTGGCCGTTGCCGTGGGCCTGGTTATGGGTGGCATTCAGTCGCTTTCCCGCGCGACATATGCCAAACTGCTGCCGGAAAACACCCCTGACACCGCCTCTTTTTTCAGCTTTTACGACGTAATGGACAAAGTTTCCACCGTAGCGGGTACGTTTGTGTTCGGTTTTGTAGAACAGATCACGGGCGGAATGCGCAACAGCGTTGCAGCGATGGGAATATTTTTTGTGCTCAGTTTGCTGGTCCTGGCTACAGTCAGTATTAAAAGGATGAAAATGAATAACCATTGACAAAATGGATTTTACCAGGCTCTTCGATATCCTTGACTATCAGCAAAAACGGTTTCCGCAGGAAATGGCAATGGCCGGCCGGAAGCACGATGCCTGGCATACCTGGAGTACGGCCGAACTCATTGCCGAACGCAACAGAATCAGTACAGGGCTTCTGCATCGCGGACTCCACAAAGGCGATAAAACAGGCGTTCTGGCTCATTGCGGCAGCCCGCAGTGGGTCATCGCCGACGGAGCCATGCTCCAGACAGGTATCATTCCCGTACCGATACACGCCACAGCCCGGCCCGACGAGATCGCGCACATCATACGCGATTCAGGCATGAAAGCCTGCTTTGTCAGCAATGAGAATATGCTTGAAAAACTCCGCGCGGCAGGCGTCGGACCGGAACTCATTTTTTCTTTTGAAACACTCCGGGACCCGGAACAGAGCGCCTGTATTCATTGGAACGCGCTGGCTGTGGAACCCGAAAATCGTGACCTTGAAAAAATACAGTACTTGCGCGACAGTATCCGTGAAAGCGACCTGGCAACCCTGTTGTATACCTCCGGCACCACCGGTATGCCCAAGGGGGTCATGCTCTCGCACCTCAACATTGTCAGCAATGTAAAATCCGTGCTGGCCATCGTTCCGGTTGGACCCGACATCACAGCCGTCAGTTTCCTGCCCATGAGTCATATCTTTGAACGCATGGTGACTTATGTGTACCAGGCTGCCGGCGCCGAAGTTTGGTACGCAGAAGCCGTAGAACACCTGCCCCGGATATTACCTGAAGTGCGGCCGCATTTTTTCACGGCCGTGCCACGTGTGCTGGAGCGGATGTACGAACGCCTGCTCGATGAGCGAAACAAATCGGGCATTTTGCGCCGGAAAATAATGGACTGGGCAATTCGACTGGGTGAGCGTTTTCCCTATTCCGGCGAACGGGACATGCCCCTGGATTATTTTTTTAAGCGCCTGCTTGCCGACCTGTTCGTGTTCAGGCACTGGCGAAAGCGAATGGGTGGGCGTATTCAATATATTGCCGTGGGCGCAGCCGCACTCCAGCCACGCCTTGGCAGGTTGTTTTCTGCTGCCGGAATAGACGTGCGCGAAGGCTACGGCCTCACTGAAACCAGTCCTGTCATTGCTTTCAACAGGTTTGAACCCGGGGGCGTGCATTTCGGGACGGTCGGGATACCAGCTCCCGGCGTTGATGTTCGAATCGGCGAGGCCGACCCTGAAGCACCGGAAAACGACGGTGAAATAGAAGTAAAAGGGCCCAATATCATGAGCGGCTACTTCAACCTCCCCGAAGAAACTGCCGCTCGATTTACGGCAGACGGCTGGTTCAAAACCGGCGATCTGGGTAAATTTGAGTACAAACGCTTTCTCCGGGTTACGGGTCGAAAAAACGAACTGTTTAAAACAACCAGCGGGAAGTTTGTAGCTCCCGCATTCGTGGAACAGCAACTTCAAACATCCCCCTTCATCAGCCATGCCATAGTAGTGGGTCTCAACCAGCCCTTTGTCGGCGCACTGCTGGTACCGAATTTTTCCTACCTCGAAGCCTGGTGCGCCGAAAACAATGTACACTGGACTTCAGAACAGTTTATGGTGCTGAACCCCAAGGTCGAAAAGTTATTCCAACAGGAAGTGGATCGCATCAATGAAGAACGGCTCGGGACCATTGAAAAAATAAGAGGGTTCAGGCTGTTGCATGACGCCTGGACATCGGAAAACGGCCTGCTCACGCCCACACTCAAACCGCGGCGCGGGCCGATACTCGCCAGATACGAAAAAGAAGTGGCAGACATTTTCGCCATGAAGGGCTAACCCAATGTGTCCTAATCTACCGGGTTGTACAGGTATTTTTCATGCAGGACATTCATGTGGTGTATCTGATGGCCCACGATCACGAAAAACAATGCTCTTGAAGTCACTTTCCAGCCGCTGGCTGTACCGAGAAATTTTGATTGCGCTTCGGTACACTGTTTCAACAGAAACAAAGTGTTGTCGCGAACGGCCTTCCACTCTTTGAGCAGGTCTTTTATGGTCCGGCCCGAAGGATTCACCTCCTCCATCCAGATGTCCTGGTTGAACCCCGGAAGCGCAATCCGGTCGCCGCGTATAAACGACAAAATGCGGTAGGAAAATACCCGTTCCGAATCGATCAGGTGTACCAGCATCTGTTTGATGGTCCACTTGCCCGGCTGGTAGGAAAAGTCTCCCATTTCTTCCGGTAACGCAGAAAAAACCTGCTGTGCATTCCTGAACGAACTTCTCAGCAGGCTTTGCGCCGTGCCGCGCGGCGGCAGGAGTTTTAAATAGTTTTCATGGAAAGGAGCGTACTCTCCACTCTTTGGTCGTTTCATAGCCATGTATTCTTGATCAGGTTTTGGCAAGTCGGGTCATAAACCAGACTTCAAAAGCGGTATACGAGATATAGCACAACAGAAAAATGCCTACAAACCACTCATTTTCGGGCTTTGTCGCGCGCTGATACAAAAATAGAAAAGCGATGGCGATCAGCATCTTGCCAAATACCGAAGCAGAGACAAGATTGATAAAGGCCACCCTGCTTTTGCTGCGGGCTGCGCCCGATCCGGCAAAAAACAATGCAACACACACCAGCACAAACAACAGCAGCGTTGCTACCGCAAATTTTCCGTGCGCCTGTGCCGGAGGAATAAAATTATGTAGTCCGGCCAAGATCAAACCGGTGCCCAGCGTCACAACGGCGAGCCATTTAAAAAAGGTCTTTGCATCCATGCGGCGAATATCTGAAAAACAAAATCGTCCTATGGCCTTAATAGCCATAGGACGAGCAGAAAAAATTAGAAATCACGCAAAAGTTGCCGGTACAGCCCATACAAGGCAGCTATCATGAAGAATATGGTCAGAAAAACAGCCCAGGTTGGGCGTTCAAGGTGCCAGTACGCATCCAGCCACCGTCCAATGAAAACCCCGGCCAAACAGGCGCCGAGCAATTGGAATGCCATGCCTCCGTATTTGGCGACGGACTTAATTGCGGACTTCTTCTTTTCCTCCGGAGACTTTGCCGGCTGAGGTTGCGGCATTGTTCGACTCTTTTAAATCAAGAGATTTGGCGGCGCCATTGGATGATCCTATCTCCATTTTGCAGGAGACATTGAAGCGGGCGCCACTTTGCACCAAAAGTTTATTGGTGGTGATCTCACCGTCAACTTCTGCCGTTTCGCGGACGTTAAGCAATTCAGACACCTGCAGGTTACCCTTAAAGCGCCCTTCAATAACGGCATTCTGACAGCGTATTTCGCCTTCAACGGATCCTGTCGGTCCGATAATTACCTTTGCCTGACAGGTAAGTTTTCCCTTGATCATCCCGTCTACACGGAGGTCGCTGTCACAACGAATGGAGCCTTCTACCACAGTGCCTTTGGCCAGAGCATTCAAGGCATTTGATGTGGAAGCCGGGGCCGCTTTTACTTCGTCAGTGTTTTTGTTGCTGCCAAACATATATTTTTCGTTTTAGAATTTGCGGATAAACGACGCTTCAAAATCGGGGGTTATTACTCAACGTTACTTTTACAACTTAATTGGCAAAAATGAAAAAGATTTCCGGCGCAAACAAGCGTTCGGAAATCTTTTAACAGGTCGGGGGATCGAAAAAAAATCAGAAATTCGGGCAGTAAACGCCACGACGTTCCGGGCCGCAGATTTTGTATACCAGCGAAAACTCGAAAGACCCGTTACCATTGGTAGCCGTGTTCAGGCTTGATGTGTTGATATCATAACTGAATCCGATCGTGAAGTTTTCGTAATCGAAACGCGTGCTGATGATCAGGGCGTCCATCAATTTTCCACTATCCAGTTTGTTCGACATACGCGCCCAGGCGCCAAGCAGGAAGGCCTGGTTGAGGCGACGGCTGTTGCCGAGCAGGAACTTGAACGAGGTGCCGGCGTTCACCTGGAACGAAGGACCTTGCAGGAAAGTAACGACACCGGGTACCAGACCGGTTTTCTTGGCGATCATAAATTCACCGCCTGCGTGGAACGTGAATTTGCTGTACAGCGGGATGTTTTGATTTTCCAACGACTGATTGGCGCGGTTGAGGTGGCTGAAGGCGCCGCCGAAATACAGGTTGGCGTCTTCGCCGAACACGCTGAACCACAGGGCGCCTGCCGACAGGTCGACGAACATGAAGTTCGGATCATCAATGACCTCTCCGTCTTTCGTAGGATCAAACTGACCGTTGCCATTGTTCTGGCTGGGCCATTGCAGGTTGGCGCTGTTGATGCTGCGCTGGCTCACGCCAACATCTGCTCCAAGCACGAGATAGTGCGCTTTTTTGCGATAGCCGCCCATTTTTTTGGCGTAAGAGCCGGAAAGGCGTGCCTGCAAGGTAGCAAACTCGGATGCGCCGGCTTTATCGCCCCAAAGGGTGCCGCCAAGTCCGAAATAATCATACCGGCCTACCGGAAGTTTCTGGTCGTACGACGCCGAATACGTATTATAGGCATTGTTTTTAAGGATGGAAGACCATTGATTGCGGTAGTTGGCCACAATCCGGTGGTTACAGTTCATCACGCCCGTCATGGCCGGATTCAGGTTGAGCGGACTCATGTAGAACTGTGAAAAGTGAATGTCCTGGGCTTTCAACGTCACCACCGACAAGAACGCCACACAAAAAGTAAGGATGTGTAAAGTAGTTTTTTTCATAGACAGACAGACCAAAGAGTTTGGATGAAAACAGCGTACAATATTAGGCAGGGCATCCTAAAACGCCCAAGTTTTTTTTGTTAAAGTCCGCGAAGGTAGGTTTTTCCGGGTTCTTGATAAAAAAATACAGATGTTTCGCCGGCCATTACTATAAATTTTAACGATTGGCTTCGGTTGGTCGGAGCGAAAACGGAGCGGGTCAGGGGCATATTTTGGCGTTTGTGTTAAGGTTTCGGTGAATTAGAGGATTTAACACGCCAAAACGCTGCCTGAATCCCGTTTGCCTCGCTATTTATTTTGATTTCCCGACCCGCGCTTGGGATAGCGCCTATAACCTGACGCTTACCTGTTTTACCATTCGGCTTTTCCATTCTGAAAATGTGCCGTCGGAAATGCGCCGTCGCGCCTCGCCAACGAGCCAAAGAAAAAAGCCCAGATTCTGCAGGGAGGCCAGCTGCATGCCCAGTATCTCTTCGTTGATAAACAAGTGCCGCAAATACGCCTTGCTATGCGTCCGGCTGGTGTGTACCGGACTGTCGGCATCAATTGGATCAAAATCTTCTTTCCATTTGGCGTTGCGGATATTGATAATACCCGCTGCCGTATAGAGCATCCCATGGCGCGCGTTGCGCGTCGGGAGCACACAGTCGAACATGTCAATCCCGCGAGCGATGCACTCCAGGATATTTTCCGGTGTGCCTACGCCCATCAGGTAGCGGGGTTTGTCTTTTGGAAGTATACCGGTTACCAGTTCGGTCATGGCGTACATGTCTTCAGCCGGTTCGCCGACCGATAGCCCGCCGATGGCGTTGCCCTCGCGACCGAAGGATGCAATGGTTTCAGCCGATATTTTGCGCAATTCGGGGAAGGTGCTGCCCTGAACGATGGGAAACAGTGTTTGCGAATATCCGTAGAGGGGCGCGGTGTTGTCAAAGCGTTCCGCGCAGCGTGCCAGCCAGCGATGCGTCAGTTCCATGGATTTGTGGGCATACTTGTATTCGCAGGGGTAGGGGGTACATTCGTCGAATGCCATAATGATGTCGGCGCCAATCACACGTTGGATATCCATAACCCCTTCGGGCGTAAAAGTATGTTTGGAACCATCAATGTGGCTTTGAAACGTTACGCCTTCTTCTTTTATCTTTCTGCGGTGGGCCAGCGAATATACCTGAAAACCGCCGCTATCGGTAAGTATGGGACCTGACCAGCCATTAAACCGGTGCAAGCCGCCTGCCTGTTGAAGCACCTCAAGTCCGGGACGCAGAAACAGGTGATAGGTATTGCCCAAACATATCTGCGCCTGAATGTCGCCGGCCAGTTCGTGCTGATGGACCGCTTTTACCGTTCCGGCAGTACCCACCGGCATAAAAATGGGCGTTTCGACGACGCCATGCTCCGTTTCTATCAGCCCGGCACGCGCGCTCGAACCGGGGTCAGTATGTTGAAGGGTAAAATTCATGCTCGGTGTGAATTGGGAGCCCGGCGACCGAAGGGCTTGTCAGGCGAGGTTTCGGTTACTGTCCAGTTTCAGCAGCACGCCGATCATCAGGGTAAACCCGATAAGTGAAGAGCCGCCGTAACTGAGGAAAGGAAGGGGTATTCCGATAATCGGGAACAGGCCCATGGTCATGCCTATATTGACGATAAAATGCACAAAGACTATTCCCGCCACACAGTAGGCGTATATGCGGGAAAAGTTGGATCGCTGGCGTTCGGCCAGGACGGTGATGCGTACCAGAAGCGCAGCAAACAGGGCAATCACAAGCAATGCACCCAAAAAGCCCTGCTCTTCTCCCACCGTACAAAAAATGAAGTCGGTGGTCTGTTCCGGCACATAGTTCAACCTTGTCATGTTTCCCTTAAGCGTGCCTTTGCCCCAAAAGCCGCCCGAACCTATCGCCATTTTTGAGTGCAGCAGGTTGTAGGCCGAACCGCGGGCATCGGCTGCCGCTTCAGAAGGGTTGAGCCAGAGTTTGATGCGCTGCTGCTGGTAAGGCGCCAGTATCTTGTTGTTGGCAAAATTGGAACCGAATACGATCCCGGAAGCCAGCAGGAGAAGCAGCAATTTGGTGCGCAGACTATTCTGTATCAGGGCATTTTTTCGAAGGTAATTGGGTAGAAAAGCCGCTATCAGCAGCAAAATATGAGGTACCAAGACCAATAATTCATGATAGGGAACCTGCTCGGGAATCAGCCCGTACGCCGTAAAAAACCAGCCGGAAACGGTCGGCCACCAGATCGTCAGCAACAACGTCAAAGCCAAGGCCACCCACCGGGGGCGGTTGTGTTCGCTGAAACGGAAGATAAGGGAAAAATTGAGGATCAGGAAAAAAACCGCCACGGTATAGGGCGGGTTAGTTGCCAGGCCCAGGCTAGCGCAACATGCCGTACCGAACCCTAATACATACCAGGAAGGCGCCAGCCCTTCGCGATACAGGGCAAGTGCAAAGGAAAAAAACACCAAAGCCGACCCCGTATCCGATTGCGCGAGGATAATAGCCGCCGGTAACATAAATATGCCGATGGCGATAAAGCGGCTGCGCCATTCGTTCAGGTTAACCCCGGTAGAACTCAGGTAACCTGCCAGGGCAAGACTGGTCCCGAATTTGGCCAGCTCGGAAGGCTGGAACGAAAAACCACCCAACTGGTACCAGGCATATGCGCCGTTTATCTCCCGACCGAAAATAAGGGTGCCGGGCAAAATAATCAGGGTGATAATATAAATAATGAGGGCATAGGTCCGCCAGATGGCCCAATCGGTCATGAAAATGAAAAACATCAGGGCAAGGCAGATGATGATAAAAAACATTTGCTTGCCCGCATTATTGTCCAGATCGAGAAAACCGAATGTGTCGGCTTCAGGGTCATAATTCACGGAAAATATCATGCCCCAGCCGATAAAGACCAGTGCGGCATAAAGCCAGATGGTGATCCGGTCCAGCTCGCCCAGTTGAAACACCGATTGTTTGGATGTAGCCATCGTCTTTCCTAATCAATAAAATCGCGCGGATGGATGTTGCCGTCTTTTGCGGGATACGCTCCCGGGTAATCGGTCAATACGGCTATAAACGCCATGGCATCGAGTTTATTCCTGAATGCGCCCACACGAAGTTTGTAATACGGTTTTTCCTGTGTCCATTCGGCGGGCACATCCGGATGTGCAATCCGAAACCTGTTGCGCGCTTCCTCTACTTGCTGCCGGTCGGGAGTAGCCATGACCTGTACCCGCCAGCCTTCCACATGAGGGTTGGCGCGGTTGTCGTTGATCCAGTTTCGGTACAACTGGCTCACCCTCGGATCCTCATTGATCTGTACTTCCTGCGCCAGTGTGCTTGCAATCGTTCCGCCGTATATCCATATGATCACTACGGCAATTACCCGCAAAGGCAGCGGTCCGTACATTCTTGAATATTGTTTCATAGGAGGACATTTGATCGGTTATGTATGCGCTTTGGTCCGGGAAGGCACAAAATCAGGCGCCGATAATTTCGAGAGAGGCGGAGGTGCCGATGCGTTCTGCGCCGGCAGCAATCAGGGCTTCTGCCACTTTAGCGGTCCGGATACCCCCCGATGCCTTGATTTTTATACCTTCAGGCGCAACGGCGCGCAGCAACTTCACCATGTCGACGGTTGCGGAATGTCCGTGGAAACCGGTGCCCGTTTTCAACCAGGCCACATGGGCCGCTTCCGCCAATGTACCGATCCGGCGCATTTCAGCTTCGGTCAGCAAACTGCATTCGAGGATCAGTTTCAGGGTTTTTCCCCGCATGTGCGTAGCCCTTGCTACGGCCTCGATATCGCGCTCCACATGGCTCCAGTTTTCACTTTTAACCGCCGCAATATTAATGACGGCGTCAATATCGTCGGCGCCTTCATCGATGGCCCGTTTAATTTCTTCACTTTTAGCCGGAATAGCAGAATATCCCATAGGGAATCCCACGACGGTTACAACCCTGACCTGGCGGCCTTCTCCAAGCACCCTGCAGGAGTCCCGTACATACAGGGGCGGCACGCAAACGCCGGCAAAGCCGTGCTTTTGTGCTTCTTCACACAGGCGCCGCACATCTGCAAGCGTCGTGTCGGGCTTCAGGGTGGTATGTTCGATAAATTTTGCTAGTTCAGACATCAGGAATATCCGGTTTTTTGTATTGCCTGCAACCGAGACGGGTTCGGATTAAGCGCACAAAATAGAGTTTTAAAAAAGAGCCTTCCCGCATCGTTCCGGACGGGAAGACTCAAAGCGCTTTCATGTGGTTTTCTCGGGAAAATGTACTGCGCACCAACCGCTTAAGGGTCTGTATCTCTACTTTTTGTGCTGCTTTATTAAAAAAACTTTCATCCGTGTCAGATTTATGACGTTTCGGGTCATTGTCTGTGATTTTATTGCCGATAGTCGCGCACCGCACCGTACATCCCGAACGGCTGGCCGAACCCATACCTGGTTGCAAAAAACAGTGCCTTGTACATGCTGGAAAAATTACAGACATTTTGTTTTAAAATATCTTTTTCAACGCACAATTTCTACCTATTTTTGCCCTTTGCACAAAACCGTATCCCTTCGGCGTTGTTTTCCCAGACTATGTCAAAAGCAAAGACTAAACCGGCCCTTCTGAACGGCGAACCAAGTACAGCGCAGGCCGCCCCGGAACCTGAAGTTCAACATCCTGCCAACCAACCGTTTATTGAGGTAACGGGAGCCCGTGTTCACAACCTTCGCGATGTCACGGTGCGCATTCCGCGCAATCGCCTGGTCGTGATCACAGGCGTGAGCGGATCGGGCAAAAGTTCGCTCGCCTTCGATACCATTTATGCCGAAGGACAGCGCCGTTTCATGGAAACGCTCAGCAGCTACGCCCGCCAGTTCATTGGCGAAATGGAACGCCCCGATGTGGAACAGATCACCGGTCTGAGCCCCGTAATCAGTATCGAGCAGAAAACAACCGGCCGGAACCCCCGGTCAACGGTGGGAACCGTGACGGAGGTGTATGATTTCCTGCGACTGTTGTTTGCCCGCGCCGGCGAAGCCTATTCCTGGGAGACGGGCAAAAAAATGGTGAAATACACGGAAGACCAGATCATTCAGAATATTCTTGAGCGTTTTGCAGATAAAAAAATAGCCGTACTGGCGCCGGTGGTGCGCTCGCGTAAAGGGCACTACCGCGAACTCTTTGAACAGATCAGAAAACAGGGGTACACCAAAGTCCGCGTCGACGGTGAAATCCTGGATATTACCCCCGGCATGCAGGTGGACCGCTACAAAATCCATGATATTGAGGTGGTAGTCGACCGCATCAGGATTGGCGACGACAGAGGCGACCGGCTGGCAGGGAGCGTGCGCATGGCCATGCGCCTGGGCGACGGGATGTTGCAGGTGCTGGACCTTGATAGTGCTTTTGAAGGGGAGCCTTCTCTTTCATCGGCTGAGGGGCCGGGACAGACGGCTATTTATTCCCGAAACCTGATGTGCCCCGATTCAGGGATCTCGTACGAAGAACCTTCTCCGAATACGTTTTCCTTCAATTCGCCTTACGGTATGTGCCCGCACTGCAAAGGGCTGGGCGAGGTACACGAGGTGGATATGGCACGGGTAATTCCGGACAACACGAAGAGTATCAATGAGGTGGGCATAGTACCCCTGGGCGAAGTGCGCGACAATATGATGTTCAAACAATTGCGCGAACTGACCAAAAAGCACAAATTTTCCTTCAGCACCCCCGTAAAAGACATTCCTGAAGATGCCTTGAAGACCCTTTTGTACGGCGGCGACGACGAACTGAAGGTCGACATTACCTGGGGCGGCGACGAATGGACTTACAACCTGGCCTATGATGGCCTCGTCAACATGCTCAAACGCTGGTACAGCGATACCACCAGTGAAAAAATACGCCAGTGGGCAGAGGATTTTATGGCTGTTGCACCATGCCCCGAATGCGAAGGCACACGGCTGAAAAAAGAAAGCCGGTGGTTCAAGATCGGTAATTATAACATTGCTGAACTCGCCGATATGGACCTTGCCGAACTCCATGCGGCACTGGAGAATATCGACAGCCAATTGAGCGAACGCCAACGCGCCATTGCCAAAGATGTGCTGAAAGAAATACGTTTCCGCCTGAAGTTCCTGCTACAGGTCGGCCTCGACTACCTGGCGCTCAACCGCCCGGCCCGCACCCTCTCCGGCGGCGAAAGCCAGCGCATCCGGCTGGCTACCCAGATTGGCTCGCAACTCACCGGTATCACCTACATCCTCGACGAGCCGAGCATAGGCCTGCACCAGCGCGACAACCACCGGCTCATTGAGGCGCTCAAAAACCTGCGCGACATCGGCAATACCGTGCTCGTGGTGGAGCATGACCGGGATATCATGCTCGAATCGGACTACCTCATCGATCTGGGCCCAGGCGCCGGCAAACACGGCGGAGAGATCGTCGATATAGGTACGCCAGAGGACTTTTTGAAAAATCCCACAAAAACGTCGGACTACCTCGCCGGCCGGGTTAAACTCGATATACCCAAAGCCCGACGCAAAGGCACGGGAAAATGGCTCGAACTCCCGGGCTGCACCGGTCACAACCTTAAAAATGTCGACCTGCGCCTGCCCCTGGGGACTTTCATTTGTGTCACCGGCGTGAGCGGCTCGGGCAAAAGCAGCCTGGTCAACGAAACGCTGTATCCTATCCTCCAAAGTCATTTTTACAACAGCCTGAAACGCCCCTTGCCACATGGCGAAATAAAAGGCCTGGAATATCTCGACAAAGTCATTGAAATCGACCAAAGCCCGATCGGGCGCACCCCGCGCAGCAATCCGGCCACCTATACCAACGTTTTCGGTGATATACGGAAGCTCTTTGCCGACACGCCGGAGGCCAAGATCCGCGGCTATAATTCCGGACGTTTTTCCTTCAACGTCAAAGGAGGGCGCTGCCAGGTATGCGAAGGCGCCGGCCTGCGCACCATCGAGATGAACTTTCTGCCCGATGTACAGGTACACTGCGAGCGCTGTCAGGGTCGCCGTTACAACCGCGAAACGCTCGAAATTCTGTACAAAGGCAAAAGCATCAGCGATGTGCTCGATATGACGATCAGTGAAGCGGCCGACTTTTTCCAGCCGATACCCTCCATTTACCGCAAGATCAAAACCCTGCAGGAGGTTGGCCTCGGCTATATCACGCTTGGCCAGCAGGCGACCACACTTTCGGGCGGTGAAGCGCAGCGCGTCAAGCTCTCGGAAGAACTTTCCAAAAAAGACACCGGCCGCACTATTTATATTCTCGACGAGCCGACGACAGGGTTACATTTTGAAGACATCCGTCAGTTGCTCGGCGTCCTCAACCGACTTGTGGAAAAAGGCAACACCGTTGTCGTGATCGAGCACAACCTCGACGTCATCAAAATGGCCGACCATGTCGTGGATATCGGTCCGGAAGGCGGCGCGCGCGGAGGCACGATCCTCTGCGCGGGCACGCCGGAGGAAGTGAGCAAAGTAAGGGGAAGTTGGACGGGGGAGTTTCTGGCGCGGGAGTTGGAAGGATGATAAACCTCACATATCGTACGTCAACTCCACCACATCCGTCTCCGGCTTAGACTGGCAGGTAAGGATATAGCCGGCTTTCACCTCTTCATCGTCGAGCGCATAGCAGGCTTCCATCGTCACTTTTCCGCTCAGCAGCTTAGCCATACAGGTAGAGCAGGCGCCCGCCGTGCAGGAATAGGGTGGGTCGTAGCGCTCTTTTACCAGAACATCCAGAATAGTGGCGCCGGGCGGTACCGGCAGTTCGATGCGTTTTCCCAGGAGATGTACGATCACGCGTTTTTCACCCCCGGGAGCGCTGCCGGCCTGAAATTCGCCCGGCACGTGGCTGGCATTTACAAAATGCTCGGTATGCACCTGTTTGGTAGCAATGCCGCGCCCGATCAGGGCGGATTTGAGGGTGTCGGTCATGGTTCCCGGACCACAAATGAAGTACTGGCACTCTTCTTCCGGGCCGCGGGCCATATTATCATCGAGAAATTCACCGGCCATTTTAGCCGTAATACGCCCTTTTTTGCCGAGCCAGTTGGTGGTCGATTTTTTAAACAATCCGAAAAGGCCGCTGCCCGATGATTCCTTACGGGGCCGGCTCAATACATGTTCCACGTGCAATTGCCCGACATAGCGCTCTGAAAGCCGGTCCAGTTCGTCGCGAAAAATGATAGATTCCTCGTCGCGGCTGCCGTAAAGCAGGAAAATGGCGCTCATCGGTTCCGATTCAAGAATTGTCCGAAGAATGGACATCAACGGCGTAATGCCGCTGCCTGCGCCGAACAGGTAGTACGTACGGCGTTTATCGGGGTCGAGCGGCGTATTAAACCGGCCATCAGGGGCGGCAATTTCCAGGGTGTCGCCGGTTTTCACAGAATCGTGCAAATAGGTAGATACCTGGCCTCCCTCGACCTTCTTTATCGTCACCGCCAGTCGATTGTCGAGTGGGCTGGACGACATGGAATACGAACGGCGCAGTTCGTGCCCGTCTTTATGGATGCGGATGGTAATGTGCTGGCCTTGTTTAAACACAAATGTTTCGCGCAGGTCATCCGGAATCTCAAATTCAAGGGTGACCGTATCGGGCGTCTCAGGCGTTACCTGCCTGACTTTCAGAGAAAAAAAATCCATGTCTGTTATATTGTAACCGTCATTTGCCCCGCTTCAGGGGCCGGGTAAGAGGGACAAAGGTATACGAAAGGGATGATTGAAAAGCAGGTCATCCACAGGTTTAGAATAGGTATAAAAAACGCTCTTCCAGACCCCTTTCAAATGCCGCCCAAACAAATATACTTGACTTCCATAAACTCCTCCAGTCCGTATTTCGAACCTTCGCGCCCGATGCCGCTTTCCTTAACGCCGCCGAACGGCGCTACCGTGGTGGCTATCATGCCGGTATTCACGCCGATCATACCATATTCCAATGCCTCGGCCACCTGGAAAACACGCGTGATGTCGCGCCCGTAAAAATAGGCGGCAAGTCCGTAAGGCGTATCGTTGGCCATTCGTATGGCGTCGTCGTCGGTATCGAAGCGCGCGACCGGGGCAACCGGGCCAAATATTTCCTCCTGCATAATGTCCATACCTCCTGCCACATCGGCAAGAACGGTCGGTTCGTAAAAAGTGCCCTGCATCGCGTTTCCACCGGTCAGCACACGTGCGCCCTTGAGGGACGCATCGCCCACCAGGCGTTTTACCTTATCCAATGCCTTCCTGTTGATCAGGGGACCAATATTGACACCCTGGTCGGTACCAATGCCCACGACCTGCTTTTTACCGCTGCGGTAAATTTTTCCAGAAAAACCTCATAAACAGCGCTTTGAACAAATATCCGGTTGGCGCAAACACAGGTTTGGCCTGCATTGCGGTACTTGGATGCTATCGCGCCGTCGACGGCAGCGTCAAGGTCGGCATCATCGAATACGATAAACGGAGCATTGCCGCCCAACTCCAGTGATATCTTTTTTACGGTTCCGGCGCACTGGCGCATCAGGAGTTTCCCCACTGCCGTACTGCCTGTAAAGGAAAGTTTGCGCACGACGGGATTGTCCGTCAGTTCGCCACCTATGGCGGGCGCATCAAGGCCTGTGACAATATTGAGCACGCCGGCAGGAAAGCCTGCACGGGAGGCCAGTTCGGCCAGGGCCAGGGCAGAAAGAGGCGTTTCTTCCGACGGTTTCAGCACGACAGTACAGCCTGCCGCCAATGCCGGCGCCACCTTGCGGGTAATCATCGCATTGGGAAAGTTCCAGGGGGTGATGGCCGCTACTACGCCGACAGGCTGTTTGGTCACCAGAAGGCGAAGACCGGCCTGATGGGGCGGAATAATGTCGCCATAGGCGCGTTTACCCTCTTCCGCAAACCATTCGATGAAAGTTGCGCCGTAGCGTACCTCACCGCGTGACTCGGCGAGGGGTTTTCCCTGTTCGAGGGTCATTAGCAGCGCCAGGTCTTCGGTATTTTCGAGAATGAGGTCGTGCCAGCGCCGCAGGATTGCGGCGCGCGCGGTAGCCGTTTTCGAGCGCCATACGGGAAGCGCCTCCGCTGCCGCATCAATTGCGCGGCGTGTTTCGGCAGCGCCGCAATCGGCTACCTTGGCCAATACCTCGCCACTGGCAGGGTTGGATACCGGAAAAACGCTGCCGGAGTCGGCATTTACCCATTGGCCGTTGATATATGTCTGATTTTGAAGAAGCGTAGAGTCTTTAATAATGGACATTTTTGTCGAGCGGTTGTTGTTTTGCAAAATAACAAAATTCCGGGTCAAACGGCTTCCCCTTTTTTGTCCGCTGAAAAAATCCCTACATTTCGCGTCAAACAATATAATCTGACTGTGAAACACTGCCTCCTTTTTACCTTTTTATGTTATGCCGGCTTCGTATCGTCGCAAAATGACTCCACCCTGCTGCTTGCCCCGGAGCGGCTGACCAACAAAGACGTGGTGACCAGGGATATTGACCTTCAGAAAACGAAGGTTATTTCCGCGACCCGCTCGCTGGAAGACATGGACCATCTGCCGTTTACGATATGGGTGGTTACCTCGGACGATATTCTTCGAAACGGCTTCGTTACCCTGGGCGATGTGCTGCGCGCTGCACCTGGTATAAGGGTGTCGCAGCCGGGCAATGCCATTGAAGGGGAAACATTTTTAATGAGGGGCATGTCGGGCAATCAATACGTCAAAATTCTCATCAACGACGTACCGGTGAAACCCGGCATCGCACTGGGTATGCCTATCGGAGCACAAATTCCCATCCGGCAGGCAGAGCGCATTGAGGTCATGTACGGCCCCGCAGCATCCATTTACGGCAACGAAGCCTGTGCAGGCGTGGTCAATATTATTCTGAAAGAAACCGAGCGTCCCATATTCACCCAGGCAGACCTTTCTTTCGGCAACAACGGCTACAACAGCCTCGACCTGATGCTCGGCGGCAAACTGTTTCAAGACAAAAACATATTTCGCTTCAGCCTGTACGGCAGCAATACCATCCGCGAAAAAACGGATATTTTTTACGACCGCAACCTGTTCAACACCAACAATTACCTGCCCTTCGGGCTCAAACCCTCGCTGTATCTCGACAACCGGAACTTCCGGCCCGATCAGCCGCCAGACGACAGTCTGCCCAGAATAGCCGCCATACCGCACGAAAGCCGGCTGTTGGGCATTAACCTGAACTGGCGGGGTATTCATTTCACCTACAACCGCATGGCAAGGTTCGATCATACCGCATTGGGAACCAGTCCCCTGGCTGTTTCCTATGCCAATCCATCCAACCGGCTTGCCGAACGGATGGAAACGTTTGCGCTCCGATTTACCCGAACCAGGCCTAAATGGGTTACACATAATACCTTTTCAGCCGTACGCTACCGCGTAGACAATACATCCACCACCACCTATGTTTTCGATGCCCTGAGCGCCGCCACCTACAAGGTTTTGGTACCCGGAATGGCCAGCGACTCCCAGAAGACGGCCGTTTTGCAGAGCATTTACCGCTCGCTTGCTTCTGATGAGCGATATACGGTCGGCAGTGGTATTGACCTGCGGTTCGAATCGCTGTTGAATGCCGACATCAGCAGTAAATTTTCGATTGACGCAGGCGTGCAGGTCAATGCCGGCGTAGGTACCCCGGCATTATCGCACTATGACATTCCATTGGATGTCAAGATCGACGGCAATACCACTCCCGATCAGGTAAAACCATACCAGCCGCTAGGGTTCAGCGACCTGGAAAGCAACTTCTTTGCCCAGCTCAAATGGCACGGCAAACGGTTGTACGCCGTCGGCGGAAGCGCCATCAATTATTCGATCAACTTCGGATTTATACCGGCGCCACGACTGGGGATATTATACCGGCTCGACAGTACCTGGGCTGTAAGGGCCAATTATGCCACGGGATTCCGGCTTCCTTCCATGTATGCCCGGGCACATACTTTTTTTATCGTGGATGCCGGTGGCGGTAGTGTCAACGTATCCGCTTCCGAGGCAGATGCCACCGAAAAATCCAACACCTGGGAAGCGGGTCTGCGGTACACCAGGCCCGATTTAAGGGTAGAGGCTGTCTTTTTCTCGGAGCGAATCTACCGCCTGCTGAAACCGGGTTCGTTGAAACAGGAAAATGGTTTTGTCGCACCCTGGCGCTATGGCTGGCTCAATGAACCTGGACTCTCGATGACAATGTGGGGCATTCAGGGTCTGATCAGTATAGTGAATCAGGAAATCGCGCTCAATAACGGGCGCAGAAAAACCGCGATAAAAGGGCGAACAGAACTGTTTTTCCAATATGCGCGCGGTAAAGAATGGATTGGCGAAAACCGGGATGTTATTGACGATGTATTTAACGCTCCTCACTGGCAATTTCAATTCCGGACCTTTTTCACCATAAACAAGTTCGAAATGATGTTTGCTTCGAATCGCCAGACCAGCGCGTTAAGCAAATCCATTGCCTATCGGGATGACTACAAACGCGAGGTCACCCAGGAGCGCTATGCTACTTTTCGCACCTGGGATGCCACGGCCCGGCTTTACCTGAGCAACCACTTTCTCGTGTATTTTTATGTGCAGAACCTGTTTAACAAGCGTTATGGCGGGCTGGATGCTACCGGCACTCCCGATGATTTGTTGTACAACCCGCAACAGGGGCGGCTCATACGCTTCGGCATCAATTACAACATGAACTAAGCCCGGATATCAACGCAACCGGTCTGCCGATCGCACCAGGTTTTCATCTTTGTGGATAAACCGTACGGCCAGCCAGTTGAAAACCGCAGCCAATCCAGGAAGCGCCAATCCGGCGCCGTAATGCGTATTGCCGTCGACGGGAAGTTGTTGCATGGTCTGATACACCACAAATACAGCCAGGACGGCAAGCAGCAGCGAGGCTATTGCAGCACCTCCGCCCAATCGTGCCTGTAATGCGCGATTGCCAAACAGAAAAATAGCTGTCAGCGAAACAAGTCCGCTCAGAATACAAAGCCCCAAAAGCCCTGGATTATCCATTGGGTTCAGCACATTATCGGCAAGCGCCGGCACCGAAGCTGCGGAGTTTCCACTTTCAGTAGTCAAATACGGGGTGACAAACTGGCCAAAACCCGCTGCGGCAGCCAGCAAAAGGAAAATAGATTGTATGCGTTGTATCATGTTTGTGCTGATTAATAGAATCCGGATGGGCAAAAATACAACGCGGCGCATCACTTCACAGCTTTCATTGCTGTGCCTGCAAAAAAGGCTGGTACATCATCAGCGCATGGTTTTCTGTCACGACTTCTTCGCGGAGTATTTCGCCGGTCCGGCGATCCAGTACCCTGCGGGCGATAACATTGTGCCTGGAGTAGCCGCCCCATGGCTCATGGCGGATATGGTGCCCCTGTTCAAAAACTTCATAATCTGCTTCCGGAAGGCATACACTGCGAATTTCGCCATGTAAATGTGATTCACTGAGCCAAACCCGGAGTTGAAACGGGTGCGGGGTGCTGTTGTAAATTTGAAGGTCGATATAGTTGTAGGCCAGCGTGGCGCCGGACCCAAATGGCAACTTGCGATTTTCATCCGGGAAAACGTCATAACTGTGGCGCCAGCGCTCCGTCACCGCAAGCGGCGTGTGCAGGGCCATCCAATAGAGCAGGTTACCCATCTGGCACAGTCCACCTCCGATACCTTTTTTGATCCTGCCGTTTTTCAACACCAACCCTTCCCGGTACCCGCGCCGTCCACATGGATTACCCACCAGACGCCAGAAAGAAAATGTCTCGCCGGGCATTATCAACAGTCCGTCTATATTTGCTGCCGCCAGTCGCAGGTTTATGACCTTGTTGTGTTGAAGGTACATATCCACGTTTTTCAATACACGAAAGAGAGGGGTCCGGTGTTCAAAGACGAGTGCAGCGAGGGGCCGGGTTCGCTGCCGTGAAAATTTTTGTCGCCCGGTCAACCATTGCAGTCGCCTTTTCTGGATATACAGCCAGCGACCCAGGTGGTGACGAAACGGTGAACGTATTGCCGGCGCCTGAACAGAAGTTGTTGTCATACGATCATGTAACGTTACTTGCGGGAAAAATTGTTGTTTTACGCCAATATCACCTGTCATATACCTCCGCAAAACTATTTATACCCGGGAATGCCGGCTTCATAAAATTCATTCAGGTACTATGTTACAATATCATCTGAGTTATTGGGAACGTGAAACTTTTTTTAAGCCGATCGATGTAGCGGTGATCGGCAGCGGGATCGTCGGCCTTGCGGCAGCCATTCACCTGAAAACGCTCGACCCGAAACTCCGTGTTGCCATTATCGAAAGAGGCCCATTGCCGATTGGCGCCAGCACCCGCAATGCGGGATTCGCCTGTTTCGGTTCCATGACAGAACTGCTCGACGACCAAACGCGCATGAGTGAAGACATGATGCTGAACCTGGTGGAAAAACGCTGGCGCGGGTTGCAGCGATTGCGCGCGCTTGTGGGCGACGACAACCTTGAATTCAAGCAACTGGGGGGCTACGAAATGTTTACGGAAGATGAAGAAGAGGTATTCCAGCAGTGTGCAGAGCAGATACCCGATTTCAACCGCAAGATTGGCGCCATCACCGGTTATCCAGAGGTGTACAGGGTGGTCGACGAGCGACTGACCGGTTTTGGGTTCCGGCGGGTACGTCACCTTATCCTGAATCAGCCTGAAGGGCAGGTACACACCGGCAGGATGATGGAAGCGCTTTTAAAAAGAGCACACGAAAAGGATATAAAAATATTCAACGGTATTACGATAAAACACCTGAAAGACACCAGCGAAGGGGTAGAACTGGAAACCGAATTCGGATGGACACTGCGCATCCCAAAAATTCTGGTGGCTGTAAACGGTTTTGCCAAACGGCTGCTCGCAGGCGCGGATACCACACCTGCCCGCAATCAGGTGCTCATTACCCACCCGATTCCAGGGCTGAAGGTTGCCGGATGTTTTCATTACGACCGCGGCTATTTTTATTTCCGCAATATCGACGGCCGGATTTTGCTGGGAGGAGGCCGTCACCTGGCGCAGGATGAAGAAAAAACAGATGAATTCGGCACCACCGAACTGATCCGCAGCGCACTGGTACAACTGCTCAACACAGTCATTTGTCCGGCGCAAAAACCCGAAGTAGATACCTGGTGGTCAGGTATCCTGGGGTTGGGGCCGGAGAAAAAGCCCATTATCGAAAAGGTGTCGCCCAATGTCGTGGTGTCCGTACGCCTCAGCGGCATGGGCGTTGCAATCGGCACTCTGGTCGGGCAGGAAGGCGCTGAAATGTTATTGGAATAACATCCATTACTTTTTCAGGCCTATTTCCCGAAGCCTTTCATCCAGGTATTCGCCCGCTGTGACCGGCTCGTAATGCAGCGGATTATCTGCCGACACACAGGCCGGTAAACAGTCGAGGCGCATATCGCTCACCGGATGCAGGAAAAAAGGAATGCTCAGGCGCGGCAGGTGCCATTCCTCGCGCGGCGGGTTTACCACGCGGTGGGTTGTGCTTTTCAGGTAGTTGTTGGTCAGGCGTTGCAACATATCGCCTACGTTTATGACGATCTCGTCTGCTTCCGGCAGGATGGCCATCCATTCGTTTTTGGAATTCAGCAATTGTAATCCGCCCGCGCTGGCGCCAACGAGCAGTGTGATCAGGTTGATGTCTTCATGTTGCTCGGCGCGAATCGCGCTCGCCGGTTCATGAGTGATGGGTGGATAGTGGATGCTGCGCAGGATGGAGTTGCCCTGCCGGATGTATTGGCTAAAAAAGTCCCGATCAAGGTTGAGATGCCGGGCAATTGCTTCGAGCAGTTGACTGCCCACTTTTTCAAATGCCTGGTAAAGTTCGCGACCAAGAGCCGGCATTTCCGGTGTTTCAGCCACCTGAACATTATCCGGGTATTGCGATTTTAGCGGATGCCCGTCGGGGACCACCTGGCCAATCTGGAAAAACTCCTTGAGGTCGGCCACCTGCGATTGCTTGGCGTGTTCTTTTCCAAAAGAAGTATAACCGCGTTGTCCGGCCATGCCGGCTATTTCATATTTCTTTTTCACCTCGTCGGGCAACGCAAAAAACGCTTTGGAAGCGGCATAAAAGCCATCTACAAGACTTTTGGGAATGCCATGATTGACGACGGCAACAAATCCGACTTCATGGAAGGCCTTACCGAGGTCGCGGACGAATGCCGTTTGTTCTGCTGCGGAGCCATTTACGAATTGGGACAGGTCGACAGTGGGGATGCCTTTTTCTTTCATATCATTTACTTGGTTGGACACTTAATTCGGCTACAAAAGTCGCAGCTTCTGACTAACCAAACAACATCCCGGCCTTTTACCAGTCTTTTTCCTTGCCACTGGAAGTTGGTTGCCGACGCTGTTCGCGGTATTTGCGCGCATTTTTGCGGTCTTCGGGACCAATGGCGGTCTCCAACAGGCGCTGGGCTTCTTCCTTTTTTAGTTTGGCTGCACTTTTCGGTTGTTGTTGCGGTTCGCCCGGCTGCTCTTGTTCCTGCTGCTTTTGCTGGCCGTTTTGAGGTTGCTGGGGCTGGGGCTGGTTCTGTTGGTCTTGATTTTGAGGCTGATTTTGCTGGTTTCCCTGCTGTTGCGACTGATCCTGATTTTGTTGCGACTGGTCTTGTTGTTGCTTTTGCTGCTGTTGGCGTTGTTGTTCTTCCCGGAGTTTCTTTTTGGCCATTTGCAGGTTTTGTTTCGTACCGGCATCGCCCGGGCGCAGTCGCAGGCTTTTTTCATAGGCCTGTACCGCTTCTTTAAATTGCTGTTGTTTTAAGTGTGCATTACCGAGGTTGTGCAACGCATCGGCTTTAAAAAGCGGTTCGGTTGCGGCGTCGGCTGCCTGCGAAAAACGTTTGGTCGCATCTTCCCATTTTCCCTGTTGATAAAACGCACTTCCGAGGTTGTATAACGCCTGTGGATCGCCAAACTGGCGGTCGGCAGCATCCCTGTAGTATTGCTCCGATTCCTGGTAATGCTCCAGATCGTAGGCCCTGTCCCCTTTCCGAAGCAACTGGTGGCGGGATTGTGCCCAGGTTGTTCCGACAAGAAAAAGGCCGCCCAAGGAGAGTGCCAGAACATAAATACTGCGAAAACCAACATTTCTACCCATCGTAATTCAGTTCTGTTTTCTGAAGGAAATCAAAAACTCCAGCATTATCAACAGCAGTGCCGGCAAAAGAAACCACTGGTAGTAGGATTCAAATTCAGCAAAAGAACGCACCTCCATCTCCCGCTTTTGCAGGTTGCCGACCTCCCGTTTCAATGATTCAATGGCGGCATTGCCCTGGCTGACATTGTACCACTTACCGCCCCCCGACGCGGCGATGCGCTGAAGCATTACCTCGTCCATCCGGGTGCGCACAATTTGGTCGTCCTGATTCCGCTTAAACTGCCGCATACCCGAGCCATCATCTTCAGGGATCGGTCCGCCCGCCAGCGTACCCACTCCAACGGTATTTACAATAGTACCATTTCCCAGCGCTTCTTTTGCTTTTTTTTCAACGTTGTCGTCGTGGTTTTCGCCGTCTGTAATCAGGATGATCGTTCGGCCTCCCCCCGGATCGGCTCCGAAGGATTGCTGTGCCAGATCTATCGCAGCTGCAATGGCCGTGCCCTGTTCGGTGATCAGGTCGGGCGTAGCACTTTGCAGGCTTTGCAGCAGGAACGAATAGTCGGTGGAAAGCGGCATCTGCAGAAATGCGTTTCCGGCAAAAAAGATAAGCCCGATACGCTCGCCTTCGAGTTCCTGCAGGAGTTTTCCGGCAAACACCTTGGCCAGTTCAAGACGGTTGGGCGCGACGTCTTCGCACAACATGCTTTGCGAGATATCAAAGGCAATAAATACATCGGCGGCGTCCTGCGTAACAGTTTGTTTTTTTGCCCCGCGTTGCGGATTGGCCCAGGCAATTGCCAGTAATATCAGACCTGCGGTAAAAAGAACACCTTTCCACCAAAATCTCTTTTCCGAAAAGCCCTGCATGATACGATCCACATTGCCCAGCCGGCTCAGCGCATTCCGTCGCCAGAGCCGGTAAGCCATCAGCAGCAATACCAGCAATGGCGCGGCGGCGAGAAAATACAGATGCTCCGGATATTCGTATCTGAACATAATCGAAGGTTCTTTTCAGGGTATTTTGGGATAAAGGATTTTATGGTTTAACCATTGTATTTCAGGGGGTAAGCGATCGCAACAGTCCCCACCGGCCCAGAATTTCCAGCAATAAAATAGCAACCGCAAGTCCGATAAACCAGTGAAAATAATCTGTCGTTCGGCGCACGACACTCACTTCTATCTTTGTTTTCTCCAACTGATCAATCTGCTCGTAAATACCTTCCAGGTCCTGCTCCGAATAGGCTCGGTAGAACTTGCCGTTTGTCTCCCGCGCAATTTCCCGCAACAACTCTGTATCAAAAGTCATATGCCGCGGTGCATAGCCATAGCTTCCATCGGGCATACGCTGCGACGGGGAAAGCACAATGCCCTCTGTCCCGATACCCACCGTGTATACGCGAATTCCAAGCGTGGCAGCAATTTCCGCGGCCTTCAACGGCGGAATATACCCCGCATTGTTTTCACCGTCGGTCAGCAATATAACGACCTTGCTTTGCGACGGACTGTCTTTCAGCCGGTTGACTGCCGTGGCCAGGCCCATACCAATGGCAGTGCCGTCTTCGAGCCGACCAACCTGCAGCTCTTTGATAAACGATTGCACCACACGGCGATCGGTAGTGAGCGGACACTGCGTAAATGCTTCTGCCGAAAACGCGACCAAACCCATGCGGTCGTAAGGGCGTTTTTCTACAAAATCGACCGCCACACGTTTGGCCACGGCAAGGCGGTCGGGATCAAAATCCCGGCTGAGCATGGAAGGCGAAATATCGAGGGCCAGTACAATATCGACCGCATCGGCTTTCACCTTTTCCTGTTCCCATTTGCGTTGCGGCCGGGACATGGCAATGACCAGTACCCCGATGGCGATCCAGCGCAGCGCCGGAAGCCAGCGCCGAACGCGGGTACGCCAGGTCGATTCCCCTGTAAATTCATCTGCCTGCGGCAACCGCAACTCAATATTGCCCATGCGACCGCTGCGATGCCATCGGATGGCAAGCGGAATAAACAAGAGGAGCAATAGCCAAACGGGTTGCGCAATGGTCATAATAATTCAGTTCATTTGGAGCCGTCGTCGCCTCCGGCCTGCCAGGTATAAAAGGGCTTACCTGCTGTGTCGATGCCAATCGGGGCTTGCGTTCGGTTCACCCATGCCTCCGTTGCAAGTTCCGGTACGGGAGGCATGGCAAGTTTTTCTTCAAAACCCGCTCTGGCCTTCTCTACGATCTGGTCTTCGATATTTATTTTGGCCTGGGCAAAAATATCCACGCCCTCTTCCGGAATATGAAGCAGTGTGATCTGGGTTTTGTCGCCAACCGTATAAACGTCGAGCACTTTGAAAAAACTGCCGCTGTTGAGTATGACAAGCCCCCAGTTGGTGCCTTGTTCAAACATCGACGCATCCTTTGCCCGCGCCGAAGCAATCAAAAATCGATGCCTGGTAGCCAGGCCTCCTCCGCGGTAGGAAGCATCGGTAAAGCCCAGTTCCTGCAGGATCATATTTTTTTTATACGCCGAAGCCTGTTGATCGGTAAGGTTCGTATCCCGGTAAAACAGGGTAAGCCCGGCAAAGGTGCTGTTCATGATCTGGCCGATCTGTTCGTTGTTGAGTTGTTCCATAATCCAGGGAGTTAATGTTGTTGCTGCCCGACAGCCGGCGCCGGGAAGTTGACGGGTTTCGTAGTTTCCAAAAGATTTCTTGCCAAACGCCATGCATCATCATGAAAACTTTCCTCGGGAATCAGTTTGGCAAACTTGGCAAGGTCTGCCGCCGCAAGTATGGCGCCCAGTTCGCTGCGGATATCTTCCGGAAAATCCGTAGTCTGAAGTTGCCGCAGTATTTCATCGGATGTTGACTCCAGTGCCGGAATCCGGTACCGTCGCTCCAGGTATCCGCGCAGAATGTACGTGAGTTCGGCGCAGAACTCTTTAACCTGCTGTTTTTGCCACAATTGTTTTTGTTCCAGCACCTCCAGTTTCTTTATGGCTAGTTCGTATGGAGGCAGTTCGACCGACCGGCTTGATATGCCGCGTTTTTTTTGTGCACGGCCAATCAACCAGGAGGCCAGCACCACCAGCAGTATAACGCCTGCAATACCCAGTGCCCAGGGCAGGTAATCGAGCCAGACAGTCGGCTCGCGCCTGATTTCCTTGATGTCGGACATATCGACAAGGTCGTTGGGTGAAGGCGTAGGGATTACGACAATTTCGAGTGTATTGGTGGCCAGGACGGCGCTGTTGTCCATCCTTATGCCCAGCGGTGGAAGCGTCAGGGTGTCTTCATCGAAAAAAAACAAGCGTCAGATCGCTCGTGAAGGCAGAGCCGGTTGCTACCCAGTCCGTCTGTTTCAGGATGTTCTCCTGCGGGACAACGCTGCGCCAGGTGGAATAATCTGTCTGTTGCGGTTTCCCGTTCGTGGCCGCCACTTTCAGGTGGACGATAAATGGATTGCCGGTTTCTGCGTAATTGCTGTCCACTTCCGCAAATGCCCCTATCTGCGCATAAACACCGGAAAGGGTGAATACGACCAAAAGAACTGGTAGGCAATATTTTAAAATCCGGCCTGTCATTTTTCCCTGTCCATCATTAGTGGGCCGCTATACGCGCCCTTTTTTCAAAAAATGGAGCAACATGGAGGCATACGAATCGGTTATCTGCAGGCTCAGAAAATCGGCGCCGGCCTTGCGGAATATCGTTTCGGCCCGGGCGCGATTGTCGTCGAACTGCTCCTGGTAATGGCTGCGCAGCACAGGATCCGTGGTATCCAGCCACTTGTGATTACCCGATTCTGCGTCGCGCACCCGGAGCAGACCCACATCGGGCAGTTTGCGTTCGCGCGGATCCCAGCAATGTATGCCCACACAGTCGTGTCGAAGTGCCATGGTGCGCATTGCAGCGTCGTAATTTTCGCCCATGAAGTCGGACAACACAAAACACACGCTTCGTTTTTTCAACACATTCCGGACGTATTGGAACGCGGCGCCCAGATTGGTTCCCCGGTCGGCCTCCTGTACATTCAATAATTCACGAATAATACGCAGTGTATGCTGCCGTCCTTTTTTGGGTGAAATAAACAGATCGATGCCCTCGGAAAATAGCAACAGCCCGACCTTATCGTTATTGCTGTCGGCAGAAAAAGCAAGCAGCGCGCAAATTTCCGTCAACAGCTCCTGCTTATACTGACCTGTCGTGCCAAAGAAGGATGATCCGCTGATATCGACCAGCAACATGACCGTTATTTCCCGTTCTTCTTCAAATATCTTGATATGCGGCTCACCGGTGCGGGCCGTAACGTTCCAGTCGATCGCCCTGATATCGTCGCCAAACTGGTATTGTCTTACTTCACTGGACGACATTCCCCGCCCTTTAAAGGCACTGTGGTACCCCCCCGTAAACAGGTTGCGGCTTAACCTGCGGATTTTAATCTCAATTTTTCTTACTTTTTTGATCAGTTCGGCGGTATCCATCACTTTACAAGATCGGAAACGGGATTGTCTTTTTTCATATACGGTTTCAAATTGGCATAGGGAACCAACAGCGTCTGCCGGCCATATTGGGTATGAAACAGGGTGCTTAACTCCAGTCCTTCCCGACGCAGGGTAAACATGGGAAATCCTTCCCGGGCCAGCCACTCCCGGTATTCGGGATCGGCGCCGTAGTGGGGGAGTTTGGGCGATTCGCGTTTGGAGAAATCGTCGAGCCATCCATTGATGTTGAAACTTTTGTTGAACAGGTCGTCGAATGTGATCAACTTTCCGCTGCGCAGGTCGAAACTGAACGATTGTCCGCGCGACTGTTTATTCCAGGTTTCCGAATAAGTGAGATATCCGCTGAGCAGGTTTTCTGTCAGACAGGCGATCTCTGCCCAGCAGGTAGCCCGCTGTGCGCTGCGGTTGGCGGGGATACGCTGTTTTTTTTGTGCCGCAATGGTGGCCTTACACTCGGTGAGCCAGGTGTTTACCTGTTGGTCGAGCCAGGTGTTGCAATTTTTACAATTGGTCAACGGATAAATGGCATCGTAACTGGAATTGTAATCGGCAAAGTCATAACAACCCAGTTGGTAATTGTTCCGCTGGGTAAACTTGAACGTTCTTTTTTCGCCGCTGCCGACCCAGTTACAGTCGGTGCTCTGCAAATTTTTCAGGTTTCCCTGTAGCAGGCCCGCCATTTTTCCGCTGGGCAAAAGCGCTTCGATTTCGTAATTGCCTTCCCGGTCCATTTCACCGTGCAGGTCATACGTTTTTGCGTCAGATTCCACCCACAAATACCCGTAAAGGCTTCCGTTGTGAATACGAATCAGGATCATATCGGCGCGTGCGCCGTTGAAACGGGTAATGTACCGGCCGGCCCATTTGTTTTCGCTGCAGTTATAGTTGGGTATTTGCCCGGGGGCGAGTTCTTCGGCATCGAGAAAACTGCCGAGCGAGTTATTGTGGTTGGTCCATTCGGCATCGATTCGGCGTTTGTCCAGGTTGCCCCGGAGCCTGCCGGTGATTGCTTTGGAGCCATCGCGTTCTTCGAGGTTTAGTATTTTGCCATCAAGTGTGCCATCAAGCCGAAACCGGTCACCGCTTTTGGAGTAGTTCAGGTACCCGCGGCAGTTTTTGCCGTCGTACCCAAGCGCAATATCGACTACAGATACATCGTCGAAGCGGCCCTTGAAGTACCGCACCCATTTGATATCAGACGGTTTTTCGAACAGTTTGGCAATGGCCGTATCCTTCACGGCTGCGGGCGCCGAAGGAGGGGTCTTGGCCGGTGGCGTTTTGGCCGGCGGCGTCTTGGTTTTCTGGGAAAAAGCATAACCCGGCGCCAACAATATGCAACACACAAGTGCAAGAACCGGTGCGGCAAAGCGGCGGGATAAAATCATTTCAGGCGATATGGTACGGATAAAATTAAGCATGATAAACGGTTTTGGGCGACGGAGACAACACGCCGCGGTCAGGCTAGGGCACCTCTACGGTGTTCAGAATTTTTTCAGTGATATCCTCCGGGACAATATTTTCCGCCTCGGCTTCATACGTCAGTCCAATGCGATGCCGCAAAACGTCGTCGCAAATAGTGCGCACATCTTCCGGGATCACGTAACCGCGGCGGCGCAGAAAGGCCGTGGCCCGAGCTGCCTGTGCCATAGCGATCGTGGCCCGCGGTGAAGCCCCGTAGTTGATAAGCGGCAGCAGGCTTTTCAGGCCATATGCAGCGGGGTTGCGCGTAGCAAACACGATATCCAGGATGTATTGTTCTATTTTTTCGTCGATATAGATGCCGTGCATTACCTCCCGGGCGCGCATCAGCGTTTCAAGGGATACCACTTTATGTACATGAGGCTGATCACCGCTCAGGTTACGGCGCATGATGTCGCGTTCCTCGTCTTTTGTCGGATAACCGATTTTGACCTTCAGCAAAAACCGGTCGACCTGTGCTTCGGGCAGGGGATAGGTACCTTCCTGCTCGATGGGGTTTTGGGTAGCCAGTACCAGAAACGGTTCTTCCAGGTGAAAAGTATCGCTGCCGATGGTCACCTGGCGTTCCTGCATGGCCTCAAGCAACGCGCTTTGTACTTTGGCCGGCGCCCGGTTGATCTCGTCGGCAAGCACAAAGTTGGCAAAAACAGGTCCCTTCCGCACCGTAAATTCCGATTTGGATGGACTGTAGATCATGGTTCCGATCACATCGGCCGGAAGCAGGTCAGGGGTAAATTGAATTCGGCTGAATTGTGCATCTACAGCCTGGGCCAGGGTTTTTATGGCCAGGGTTTTTGCAAGACCCGGCATTCCCTCCAGCAGGATATGGCCTTTGGTAAGCAACCCGATCAGCAGGCGTTCGAGCATGACTTCCTGCCCGACAATGACTTTAGAAGTTTCAGCGTGAATTTGTTCTACGAAAGCGCTTTCGGCGTGGATGCGGTGATTAAGAGCCTGGATATCTATGTAGTTCTGCATTGTGTGTTGTCTTATCCGATATTGGGATGACTTAAGGAGCCGCGCAAAAATAGCGCATTGAAGCACAGTTCCCTTCAGATTTGGCCAAATCAACGGGGAAAATCTGTCCCGGGCAAACACAACGCCATTTTTTCCGATTAATTTTCAATTTGTTTTGAAAACAAAAAACCTTGAATTGCATTTAAGTAAGCACAGTAGCGGGCCAACGGCCAACAGAATTCTTGTTTTGTCCTTTTTTGCGCTACTTCCGAAACAAGTGAAATCAACAAGTCAAATAAAATTTGCTGCCATATGGGAGCTATGAACGTTCAGGAGGCGAAAGCCAAATTCATTGAATCGTGGGGCAAAATGGCCAGCGATTGGGGCATTAATCGCACCATGGCCCAGGTACACGCGCTGTTGCTCATCGCGCCGGAGCCCCTTACCGCCGATCAGGTCATGGAAGAACTTGGTATTTCCCGCGGCAATTCCAACATGAACCTTCGGGCGCTGATGGATTGGGGGCTGGTGCACAAACAGCTCCGCAACGGCGAACGCAAAGAGTATTTCTTTGCAGAAAAAGATATGTGGACCGTTGTGCGGCAAATCATTATCAACCGCAAACGACGCGAACTCGACCCTATGCTGAAGGTGCTCGACGAGGTGGCAGGAGTAGAAGAAAACTGCCCCGAATCGGAACATTTTTGCGAGGTGGTGCGCGATATCCGCAAGTTTTCGCACAAAGCCAACCAAACACTCGATGCCCTGGTAAAGGCCGAGTCCAACTGGTTTACCAATACTTTTATGAGTATGGTGCGATAGGGTTTTGTGCAAAAAATATGGATCATATTTTTTGCAGACAAAACGACCTTCATTCCACCAGTATCTCCGAATGTGGCAGCGCCCATTCCCTCTCCATGGTGATCAGCACGATGGCATCGCCCGGCTTGCATTGGGCCAGCACCGTGTCAACCGGGACTTCCCGGTACGTTTCTTCGGAAAACAGCGTCAGCGTTTTCGTATTCCCGTCGCGTATGGCAATCTTGAACGGGATGTTATTGCCGCCTTCCCGGCCTTTCCCTTCGTCCAGTATTACCGGATAAAGCGACAGGGTTCCCGCTGCATTTGCCGGTAAAACGCACTTCCCTTTTGGAGAATAATCGTCGACAAGCATAGTATGATTGATAAAGACCGCAGAGCAATTGGTAAAATCTTTTTGGGCAAAAAGGACGGCAGGGCTGATAAAAAGCCCGGCAATGACAATTAAAATCACACGATTGATTCGCATTTTATCGGATTTTTAGTGAAAATTTAACAGCCGTCCAGGATGCGGATGATTCGTTTGGCTTTGTAGTCGCTCTTCCGGACGGGAATGATCAACAAATGATCTTCCAGTTTTGCGTGGCTCAAAACGGCTGATATTTCTACTTCCGTGACTTCCGAATTGATGTCGGATTTTCCGGCCGTTATGAACTCGCCATCTCGACGCAAACATATCCGGAACGGAATTTTTTTCGCTTCCGACGATTCAGGATCGCCTTTGACCAGCGAAAGTATACCCTTGCTTTTGATCGAAAAATCAGCGTATTCCAATGGCTTGTTGTTGAGCAGCAGCGGGTTACAATAAAAATCAGTGCCCGCTTCTTCTACATCGCACTGGCCAATCTCGTTATCCAGCACAATGGCATTAGCCCGCACAATTCTATCCGAGATAAAAACGGCAGATTCAAAAAAATTCTTTGCCGAGCTCATCGAGACCGGATGCGGCGCTTCGGTATCCGGTTGGGCACAGGCACTCCAGAGCGTCATGGCAATAGCCGAAAACGCAAAACACCAAATATTCAACATTCGAAATTTCATGTGTACAGATTTAAGTCGTGAAACTAAGCGTGATTCGAATCGGCAACAAAACTAATGGCAGCCCCTTTGGCAAGGGTTACGGCGCTGTAAAACAGTGTAAAAGAAGTGTAAAACCTGTTTTTCCTGAAAAAGCGTCCTTATTTTTGAGCGTATGAACCGAGTCCTGAATAAAAATCTCTGGCTTCCGGGTGTTGTCGCTCTCTTCGGATTGATGGCCTTGCAGGCCTTTAGGCAACAACAGGCAACGGAAGTTGGCGAACGACTGTTTTCCGAAAAGGTAAACCTCGCCCTGCGGTATACCGCCCACCGGCTACTGGCATCGGCAGGCAACCATACCGGCGCCATTCCACCTGTTGAAAATCCGGAAGAGACTGTATGGGTGGTACGACTGGAACAAAACTTCGATTATGACAGTGTCCCGCATATAATACGCGAGGCATTCGCGTTGCACCATGTGGAGGGGGAGTACAATGTTGCAGTCGTTAATTGCCAAACGGATGACCTGATGCTGGGCTTTACCGCCAGTACATCCCGAGACGACACCGGCGTTCCCTGCATCGGAAGAGACCAGGTGGCAGGATGTTTTAACCTTCGGGTATCTTTTCCCGACCGGTCCGGAGCCGGATACCTGGCCACAGCCTGGCCCTGGGCCGGTGCATTGTTGTTGCTTGTATTGGGGGGCTGGGGTTTTGTCGTTCTGTTTCGCCGGGGCAAAAAGGTGGGCACGCCTGTCGAAGAGCCGGTTCTCCAGCCGGACCAGGCTCCGCTGCTGTTTGGGCAGTCCGTTCTCGACGTTCAGAATCAAAAACTCGTGGTTAAGGGCGCCACTAAAGACCTGACCTACCGGGAAACAAAACTGTTGCGCCTGTTCTGTGAACACGCCAACATTTTACTGGACCGCGACCAGATTTTACGGTTGGTTTGGGAAGACGAAGGCATCATTGTCGGACGCAGCGTCGACGTATTCGTGTCGCGCCTGCGCAAACTTTTGAAAGAAGATGAAACGGTAAAAATATCCAACGTCCACGGTGTCGGTTACCGGCTTGAGGTTGCCGGTTATGCTACATCCTGAACCGCAATACAAAGTCGAGCAGTCTGTTGTGAGCCCGCCATACCCGGTGATAAGGCACCAGTGGCGCTCCAAACGCCCGAAAACCCCGTTCGATATCCCTTTCCATACTGCCTTCAAAGTCCAGTCCGATACCTTTTTCTGCACAAAACAGGATGGCCTGCCAAAACAACAGCCAAACGGCTGAACTGCTTTTAAAGTCGGTATCTGTTCCGGTTAGCAAAACATAAGCCCTGCTTTCATCGAACACCAGGTACAGCCCTGCATGCGCTGCCGATGTTTGCCGGTCGCGGGCAATATAGCAGCGCGATTGGCCGCGTTCGACAAGTGCGCAATGAAGGCGGTTGAAGGTATCGAAGGTATACGGTGGTCGGGTATTTTTTCTGGCGAACGATTGTTCATGCAGACCAAATAGGAGAGCCGCGCTGTCTGTTTCGTAAAAAACGTTTACCGCCTGTTCTGCTTTTTTCAAATCGGTGCGCAAGGTGTTTTTAAAGCCTGCTCTGATTTTTTCGGGATCGTCAATCGACTCGAATGCATAGGTGTAGCGGGTTGTCTGGCGAAAGCCCGCCCAGTAAAATGGCAGCCAGTTTTCCCTGTCCGGATAAAAATTTTGTTGAAAAAGCACTACTTCGGGCAATTGCCGCATCATCTCTTCAAATATTTTTTTCTCAAACCTGTATCGGTTATTTCCTATAAAACCGGATCGGGCCGGATACTGCAACCAGGGGCCTCCATAGGAACTGAGCGGAGGCTGCTGGATCACCTTAAGGCCCATACGGCGCCTTATATAGTAGGGAAGTGCTGCAATCGTACGACCATTGCCATCAGATGCCAGGCACACATTCCAGTGCTGAGGTCCGCAAACTGCGTCGAGCCACCAGGGCTGCAGTTGCGGCGGTACGGCAGTCAACTTGCAGAATTCAGCGTAACAGGTTTTGCGCACGGGCACGTATGTCTATTTTTGCTGCGAAGAAAAGCGATTCAAACTCAACCGACATGACACTCCGCGAATTTTTCGATTACCTGAGCAACAATCCAGTTGTTGTACTGGCCTTTTTTATCGGCATACCCTTCACCGCTTTACTGGCCGGCGTGACAGGAAAAGGGGAGGGTCATGTTTCTCCCTGGAAATACCTTTATGCAACGCTGGTGTATCTGGTTTGCGTACCGGGCATTTTCGCGGCAGCGCTGGCCGTTTACCTGTTTTTATTCGAACGCGGAGGGAGCATTCTCAATGTGAATTTGCTCACACAGGTGCTTCCGATAGCCTCGATGATACTTACGCTGGCGATCATTCGGAGGAATGTATCCTTTGAACTGATCCCCGGTTTTGGAAAATTATCAGGATTGATGATGATGATTGCCTCCACCTTTGTACTGATGTATTTTCTCGATCGTTTACATCTGGTAGCCTGGGTAAATGTACCAGTGGTTTACCTTTTGCTTATTGTAGCCGGTTTGTTGCTCACCTTCCGGTTTGCGCTTAAAAGCCTGATATCCTAGACTGCCCGCTGATGCGTATTTACCTGCACGTTTTGTCCTTGTTGTTGTTTTGCCTTGGGGCGGTGGCCTGCCACAACCTGAAAAAAGAGACCCGACAGGTGTTCACTCAGGACGATGTTGCCGTTGAAGTAGCCCGGAATGTAGAGATACTCTATTCTGATAGCGCTGTCGTTCGGGTACGGGTCACCGGCCCGCTCATGCACAACCATATCAACCGGGATGATCCCCGGCAGGAGTTTCCCGCCGGCGTGAAAATTGAGTTCCTCGAGCCAAATCTCTCCATAAAAAGTACTATCATTGCCAAAACAGCGATCCGGTATCAGGAAAAAGGCAGAATCATTGCCCGGGATAGTGTGGTACTTACCACAGCCAAAAAAGAAAAACTGGAAACGGAAGAACTGATCTGGGATGAAAAGACGGCCAAGGTTTTTACGGAAAAATTTGTAAAAGTGACGAGACCGGGCGAAATCATTTATGGGTTCGGGTTGGAGGCCGAGCAGGATTTTTCCTACTGGAAAATCACTGTCCCGAAAGGCCGGATCAAGGTCGATCAACTCAACGAAGTGCTGAAATAAATACCCGATGTGTTGAAATGTTGTTCGTTGATCGGATATTTGTCAGGTAAAACCCCGCAACCAGGTCACATTAAAGTCAAATGGACGATCCGTCATCAAAACGATTCATTGGTTGGGCATCGGCCCTTCGCATCGGTAGTCATACATTTCCTGCCACCTTTTTACTGTCCTTCCTGGCAGTTATGGCTGTTTTGGCGCTGGCGCCGTTTTTATCCGGTATCGGATGGGCATCCCCCTTTCTGATAACAATCCTGCTGTTTTTCGCCCTGCTGTTTTTCAAGAACCTAATATTTGCCAACATTTATAAAAACGCCTCCGCCGGCGGCGATGCCGCTTTGATCGAATACCTGGTACAGCAAAACGTATCCGGTACGCCTGGCGAGGAAGAAGTGGAAATGGCCCTGCTCGAAAAAGCGCTGCACCTCAAACAGGTGCGCGCGCACGACTGCATGGCTCCACGGCCCGAGATCATACATATTGATGTGCAGGCGCCTGTGGAGGAATTGCGCCAGTTGTTTATTGAAAGCAGTTTGTCGCGTATCCTTGTCACCGACGGCGATCTGGACAAGGTGCTGGGCTATGTACACGTTCAGCAAATGTTTACACATCCGCGCAGCATCCGCAGCATGGTTATGCACATCAATTTTGTGCCGGAAACCATACAGGTCAACGATCTGCTCAGCAAGTTTATCAAAAACCGCACGAACATCGCCTGCGTCGTCGACGAATACGGAAGCCTTGCCGGCCTCGTTACCCTTGAAGATGTTCTGGAGCAACTTTTTGGCGATATAGACGACGAACACGACCAGGAGGAGTTTATTGAGGCCCAGTTGAGCGAAACGGAATTTTTATTCTCCGGACGCCTTAAAGTAGAGTATCTTAATGAAAAGTATCCCGAGATCGCGCTGCCCACTGGCCAGTACAACACCCTTTCGGGTTATCTCATCACGGCCACCCAAACCATACCCGAACAAGGCGCCAGGCTAGAGATGGACGATAAAACCTATGTCCTGGAATTGGTCAGCGACCGGAAAATTGAAACCGTCAGGGTATTATTACATGCGTGATGTCACAATGTTTTTCAAATAATGAAGGCCGGTGAACGAATTTTCAAGTCGCCATTCGTTTACATCCCTGTAAGAAGCCATTTATGACCACTTTTCGCCGGATATTTTATTCTTTCCCCTTGCGACTGCTTGCCCTGCACTTCCGCAATCACCTTTTATTGATCGGACTTTTGGTATTTCTGGCATTGCTCATGACCGGAACGGTGGGGCGGTTTTTTTGTATGCACTACCTGATCCTGACCCCTGAATACCGCGGCGAAGTCAATTTCTGGAGTTTTCTGATCGCAGGAGCCGCTTTCGGCGCTTTTGTTATGATCTGGAACCTTACCACTTACCTGCTCATCGCCAACCGGTTTCCTTTTCTGGCAACCCTGAGCGCGCCATTCACCAAATTTTGCATCAACAACAGCCTGATCCCGCTGCTGTTTTTCTGTACTTTTCTGACAGCATCGACCTGGTTTCAATGGCACGACGAATTCAGCAAAACCACGGAGGTTTTGTGGAATATTACGGTTTTATTGTTGGGTCTGTTGTATTGGTGGGCCTGCTGGTATTGTACCTGTACTTCACGAACAAGGATATCGGTTCGTTTTTGCGCCCCGGCGAGTTTATTCCCAATCCGGGCGGGCGCCTGCTGGCGCCGGGCTACCGGCTACCAACCATCTGGGAAATCCGGGAGGGCGCCACGCGCTGGCGTGTGGATACTTATCTTACCGAACGGCTCCGGTTACGACTGGTACGCAGCGTTGCCCATTATAACCCTGCTATGATCGCGCAGGTGTTCCGCCAAAACCATCTTAATGCCGTGATCGTGCAGGTTGTCGCCTTACTCCTGCTCATGGCCCAGGGGATTTTTATGGACAGCGAGTGGGTGCGTATACCGGCCGGCGCCACGGCATTCATCCTGGCGAGTATCGTCATGTCTATGTTTGGGGCTGTTACTTTCTGGTTCAGGCGTTGGAGCATGTTGATCTTTATATGCCTGGTGATCGTGGTCAATTATATCACAGGGTTTGGATTCTTTAACTACCGCAATCGCGCCTACGGCATCGATTATCGAGAAGAAAATCGCGTTCCCTATTCCTATAAAGCGCTGGAAGATATTTGTTCGCCGGAGAACCTGCGCCGCGACAAGGCCGCAACGCTTGATATGCTCAACAACTGGCTTGCCAAGAACCGCACGCCGGCCAACCCAAAACCCAAAATAGTTTTCCTCTGTGTCAGCGGGGGAGGCATGCGCTCATCCTTGTGGACCATGCAGACACTCCAGCAGGCAGATCGCGCCACCGGAGGAAAACTGTTGCGCCAATCGGCATTGATCTCGGGAGCCTCAGGCGGTATGCTTGGCGCCGCCTACCTGCGGGAGGTTTACCTGCGCCAGCAAAATGGCGCACCGATATCGGTATACGATTCCACGCTGGTCGACGATATTAGCAGGGATTTGCTGAACCCTGTTACGTTTGCCATCATTGCCAACGACCTCTTTTTTCCAATCTCTACCTTTCAGTCGGGCGATTTCACCTACCGCAAAGACAGGGGCTATCTCTTCGAAAGCCAGTTGAATGAAAACTGCCATGGCATGTTGTCCAAACGCCTGGCCGCATACCGGGAGCCCGAACGCGACGCGAAAATCCCGATGATGGTGGTCTCCCCTTTTGTACTCAACGATGCCCGCAGGATGCTCATCAGCCCGCAAGGGGTGTCGTATTTAATGAAACCCTTTGACCAGGGCCGGCTATCGGCCCAACTGGAAATCGATGGCGCCGACTTCGGCAGACTTTTTTCGCAGCAGCAGGCAGACAGTCTGGCTTTTACCAGCGCACTGCGCATGAATTGCACCTATCCGCTGATCTTGCCCAATGTATGGCTGCCTACCACTCCCTCTGTGGAGGCCATGGACGCCGGATTCCGCGACAATTACGGCGTCACGATTGCTGCCCGCTTCGTCCATACTTTCCGGGACTGGATACTGGAAAACACCGGAGGTGTGGTGTTTGTGCAGGTTCGCTGCTGGCAAAAGGTTGATCAGATCGTAAAAAGCGACTCCAAAGGCATTTTGCACACCCTGCTTACCCCTGCCAATGCAGCGGCCAACCTCACTTCGATGCAGGATTTCGACCAGGACAATACGCTTGCACTGCTCAGCGATGTGCTGGGTAAAAACAAGCTGGAAGTAGTGCGCTTCCTGTACCGTCCGGTGCGCAAGCAAAACGAAGCGTCGATGAGCCTGCACCTCAGTAAAAGGGAAAAACTGGACCTGCTTCGGGCATATTATGCTCCTGAAAACCAGGCCAGTCTGGCCGCCCTGAAGCAAATCCTTCGGAAGTAGCCCATGTTTGTTGCTAAATCGCAAAAGATATCCCGGTTGAATGCAATGCGGGCAAATCAATAGCACCCGCTTCCCAACATTCCAACACCGTTTCGTGTTTTAATAGGTATTTTTGTCCCAAATAAGGATATCCATGACTGCCACACGCAACGAACAGGATTTGATCCAGCAGGTGCTCAATATTTTTTCCGCCCAACTGGAAAAAAACGGTTACCGGAAAACCCCCGAGCGGTTTGCCATTCTGGAAGAGATATACAAACGAAGCGACCACTTCGATGCCGAAGCGTTGTATATACACATGAAAAACAGGAATTACCGTGTCAGCCGTGCTACCGTGTACAATACACTCGAACTGCTGGTAGCTTGCGATCTGGTAAAAAAACACCAGTTCGGAAAGAACCTGGCACAATATGAAAAGTCGTACGGTTACAAACAACACGACCACGTAATCTGTGCCAATTGCGGTAAGGTGGTAGAATTCTGCGACCCGAGGGTCCAGCAGATCAAGGATATGGTGGGAGATCTCCTGAATTTTAAAATCACCCACCATTCGCTCAATTTCTACGGAATATGCGGCAGCTGCCAGAAGGAGATGGAGTTCGGGATCGTTCGCAAGCAGCCCAAGGCCGTTGAAGACGAACCGGGCTGGGGAGATTGATGGCAGTTGGCAGTAGGCAGTAGCAGTTGGCAGTAGCAGTAGGCAGTAGCAGTTGGCAGTAGCAGTGGCAGTTGGCAGTAGCAGTTGGCAGTAGCAGTTGGCAGTAGCAGTTGGCAGTAGCAGTTGGCAGTAGGCAGTAGCAGTTGGCAGTAGCAGGGGCTATCTTGAGATGTTTCACATACGGCCCCTGCTACTGCCAACTGCTACTGCCTACTGCCAACTGCTACTGCCAACTGCTACCGCCTACTGGCTGCTATTCCACCTCTGTCACTTTTAACCTATTGGTTCTGTAGCGGCGGTGCAATGGCATGGCGCCCGTATTGATCACCGTATCGCCTTTGTTGACAAACCCGCTTTCCTTCAGGATATCCGTACAATCCTGGATAGTTTCGTCTGTTGTAGTGAACCGATCGTAGTAAAAGCACTGTACGCCCCAGATCAGGTTCATCGTATTCAGCATATTGAGGTGGTCGCTGAAGATGAAAATGCGTGCGTTGGGGCGGAAACTGCTGACTTTAAACGCTGTATAACCGGAGGTTGTCATGCCGATAATGCCCGTGGCGCCAATTTCTTCTGCGACCCGACAGGCATTAAAACAAACCACATCAGAGTGGAACAGTTTTGATTTTTCAACGGCTCGCGGGCGTTTGCTCTCAATCTGAGGCCAATATTGCCGCTCAGCTTCTGCAATGATCTTCCCCATATACTGCACGACCAGTTCGGGGTATTTGCCCACTGAGGTTTCGCCACTGAGCATTACCGCGTCGGCGCCGTCGAGTACGGCATTGGCCACGTCCGTCACCTCTGCCCGGGTGGGGAGGGGTTGGTAATCATGCTGTCCATCATCTGAGTCGCTACGATAACAGGCCGGGCATATTGCATACAAAGACCCACGATCTCTTTTTGGGTAGTCGGCAGGCGTTCGATGGGCATTTCAACCCCGAGGTCGCCGCGGGCAACCATAATACCGTTGGCAGATTTTATGATTTCCCGGATATTGTTGACGGCTTCGGGTTTCTCAATTTTAGCCATCACTTTTGCCGGATGCCGCCTGTCTTCAATGATCTGTTTCAGGTCATTGAGGTCTTCTGCGCGGCGAACAAAGGAAAGAGCGATCCAGTTCACCGGTTGTGTCAGGATAAAATCAAGGTCTTCCCTGTCCTTTGTGGTCATAGACGGAAGTTTGACGTTGGTATCGGGCAGATTCACGCCCTTATTGCTGCTCAAAACCCCCGTGTGCAGGCATTTCAGGCGAACCGTATCCACTCCGTTGGTGGCCACCACTTCGAAGACAAGTTTGCCGTCGTCCATAAGGATACGTTCGCCTACTTCACAATCTTCGGCAAACTCCGGATACGACATGTATATCCTGTCTTTGGTACCCTCTGCTTGTTCATCATTCACGATCGTGATGATGTCGCCTTCTTCAAGCGGCAAAGCATTGTCTTTTATTCTGCCGACCCGGAGCTTTGGGCCCTGCAGGTCAGCCAGAATACCAATGTGGGTATTATACTGCTGATTGATGTTCTGGATGTGTTCAATTACCTTCAGGTGATCGGAATGGCTGCCGTGACTGAAATTAAGGCGAAAAACGTCAACACCGGCTTTCACCAGTTTGAGCAGGTTTTCGTAAGTGTTGCAGGCCGGGCCAACGGTTGCGACGATCTTGGTGTTCTGCGATCCGTCTTTACGCATAACGTGTTTATTTTTTTCGAGCAAGGTAGTAGCTTCTACGAGTGTCATCGTCCCATTTTTACTTTAAGTGTAAAATTTACAATAAGAGGGCGGTACAAAAGTAGCATACTTACTCCATATACTCCAATTGAAAATATGTGATAATACTACTTAAAACATGAAACTGTCGTAGATGCGGCAGATTTCGGGCGTTTTGCAGTGTTTATCAATTAACTAAAGTTAGTGTAATATTTACATATTCCTGTTCAACAGGCTTATTGGGGGGGAGGAAAAATTCCGGCACAAAAATTTTTTAAAACGTAGGGATAGCCGTTTCTTTGCCCCTCGAAAAATTGAATTTTTTCACTAAAGTTTTAGAAAAACATGGCAAATGTAGCCGAACGCGTTAAGAAAATCATCGTTGACAAACTGGGCGTGGATGAAAATGAAGTAAACAAAGACGCCAACTTCATCCAGGACCTCGGCGCAGACTCGCTCGATACGGTGGAACTTATCATGGAATTTGAAAAAGAGTTCGATGTTTCCATTCCAGATGAACAGGCTGAGAAGATCCAGACTGTTGGTCAGGCAATTGAATACCTCGAAGGACATACAAGTTAATCTTGATTTTTAGTTCCTTTCCACCTGATACCCGGGTTTTGTTGACTGAAAGGTTCAAAGCTTTGTTTGCTTTGAACCTTTCATCTTTTCGGGAAACAGTGTGCGTAAATTGCAGGCACTACCTTATCGGGTATTAATCCTGATGTTTTACCTTTGCTCGTTATCCACAAATTATTTCCAGTATAATACCCCATACCATTTTGATTTATCCAATCCGAAAGTATGAAACGAGTTGTTGTAACCGGCATCGGCGCCATTACCCCCATCGGCAATACTATTCCTGCTTACCTTGAAGGATTGCAGCAAGGGAATAGTGGCGCCAATATGATCACCTTATTTGACGCGACACTGTTCAAAACCCGTTTTGCGTGTGAGGTAAAGGGCTTTAACGCCGAAGATCACCTTGACCGACGGGAAGTTCGCCGCCTCGACCGTTTTACCCAGTTTGCCATGGTTTCCGCAGCCGAAGCGCTTCAGAATTCCGGACTCGACCTTGAAATTGTGGATAAAGACCGGGTTGGGGTAATCTGGGCATCGGGCATCGGAGGCCTCGCCACCCTGGAAAAAGAAATTGAAGAACATATTCTGGGCAACGGTACACCCAAACACAATCCCTTCCTGATTCCTAAAATGATCTCGGATATCGCAGCCGGGCAGATATCGATCCAGTATGGCTTCAGAGGGATCAATTATGCCACTGTTTCCGCCTGTGCTTCATCGTCGCATGCCCTGATGAACGCATTCGACTATATCCGGCTCGGAAAAGCCAATATTATCGTTGCAGGAGGCTCGGAAGCCACTGTTACAAAAACGGCCGTCGGGGGATTTAACTCGATGAAAGCCCTTAGCGAACGCAACGACGAATTTGCTACCGCTTCCCGGCCTTACGACAAAGACCGCGATGGTTTTGTACTTGGCGAAGGCGCTGCCGCCGTGATCCTCGAAGAATACGAACACGCCAAAAAACGCGGCGCCCGTATATACGCCGAGGTCGTAGGCGCCGCTGCCAGCGCCGACGCATATCATATCACAGCCCCGCACCCTGAAGGTGCAGGTGTGATCAATGTCATGAATTTTGCACTGGAAGAAGCCGGAATGAACCCGGAAGATATTGATTACGTCAATACACACGGGACATCCACGCCTCTAGGCGACGTCGCAGAATTGAAAGCAATCGAAAAGGTATTTGGCGACCATGCCGCCAAATTGAATATTTCTTCTACCAAAAGCATGACAGGGCACCTCCTGGGCGCTGCAGGCGCTATCGAGGCCATAGCCTGCGTCCTGGCCATGCAACACGATTTTATCCCCCCTACAATCAACCACTTCACAGACGACCCGGAAATTGACCCGAAATTTAACCTGACCTTTAATGAGGCCCAACAGCGCAAGGTGAAGGCAACTTTGAGTAATACGTTCGGCTTTGGAGGCCACAATGCTTCTGTCATTTTCCGGAAAGTGTAATATTTCAAAACACATTGATTCTGTGCGATTTATTCGACGATTTTATAATTATTACCTGCACCCGGATAAAGAACTGGCCCGGCGCCTGAGGTCGCTTGTGGGCTTTACCCCCGTTCATCTGTCGCTGTTCAAACTGGCCTTTTTTCATAAAAGCACGTTTAGCTCGCAGGATTATGCCATTGCCAACAACGAACGCCTTGAGTTCCTCGGCGATGCCGTACTGAGCACCATTGTCGGAGAATACCTCTTTAAGAAGTACCCGAACAGCGACGAGGGCTTTCTGACGAAAATGCGCTCCAAGATCGTGAAGCGCAATTCGCTCGACGAAATCGCCGATAAAATGGGCCTCGATCTTCTTTTGGCCAACTACAACCAGACGCGCCTTTCCAAGTCCATGCTCGGCCATGCCCTCGAAGCACTTGTAGGCGCCGTTTATATCGAAGTGGGTTACAACAAAACGCGGCAATATGTCGTAAAACGCATCCTGCGGCGTTATCTGGACATCCATGAACTGGAGCATTTTGACGACAATTATAAAAGCCAGTTGCTTGAATGGTGTCAGAAAAACGGGCGCTCCATTGAGTACAAGGTGGTCGCAAAATACAAAAGCGAAAAACGCGACAAGTTAAAAGTGGCCGTTTATGTTGATGGTAAAAAACTCGGCACCGCAGATGATTTTAATAAAAAAAGCGCCGAACAACTCGCCAGTGAACGCGCTATGGTAGCGATGGGCATACCCAGCGGCAATGGAACCTCCTCCGCTACAGGCGTCAGGGATGTAAAAGGAATGGAAGAAGAGGATTGAGTACGCTGAAACTGCTCCACAATATGGATACGCACGCTTTTTTTCGCGAAAAGTTGCTGACCTGGTTCGCTCAAAACCATCGACCCATGCCCTGGAAAGCAGAAAATGATCCCTACCGTATCTGGCTTTCCGAAATAATACTTCAACAAACGCGGGTTGAGCAGGGGATGCCCTATTACCTGAATTTCATCGAACGTTTTCCCGATGTGACACAGCTCGCCAATGCACCCGAAGACGAGGTGCTCAAAGCATGGGAAGGACTCGGCTATTATTCCCGTGCACGCAACCTGCATGAAACAGCAAAATTCATCTCCGGCGAACTAAAAGGTGTATTCCCCGACTCCTATACCGCCATCCGCGCGTTGAAGGGTGTCGGCGATTACACTGCTGCGGCTATTGCTTCTTTTGCTTTCGGCCTGCCGCATGCAGTACTCGACGGCAATGTCTATCGTGTGCTATCCCGCTTTTGGGGCATCGAAACGCCGACAGACACGCCAAAGGCAAAAAAAGAATTTGCCGCACTTGCCCAGCAATTGCTGCCTTCCGAACGACCAGGCGACTTCAACCAGGCGATCATGGACCTTGGGGCAACTGTTTGCACCCCGCGGCTGCCTCAATGTACGTCCTGCCTCCTGCACCCCGAATGCTGCGCTTTCCGCCTGAATAAGACAGGGGAATTGCCCATAAAATCAAAAATCCGATCAAAAAGGATCGTTTTTTCCTCTACCTCGTGGTCAATTACCGCCAACAAACGCTGGTGCAAAAACGCGAAAGCAAAGATATCTGGCGCAACCTGTACGAGTTTCCCTTGTTCGAAGCAACATCGTTACCGGCCGACAACCATGAAGTATTGCAATGCTTGTCCGGGCATTTTTTTGATGGGCAATTACCCCCCGGCGCGGAATTTGGCGCCATATCCAAACCGTATCGACAAACCCTTACCCACCGGCGGATCACCGCAATTTTTGGCGAAGTAAATTTCAGCAGTGAAACCCCGGAAAGTTTGTTCAGCGACCACCCATTTGAACACAGCAAACTGGTTTCAAAGGCCGAATTGAAAAAAAATATCGCGGTTCCACGCGTTATAGATTGGTATTTGCAAGAGAAAGCTTTAACTTTAAGGTTGATTTAGAACCCGCTTTGTTTAACCTAAAAATTTTTACTGCCATGATTAACAAAGTAACCCTTATCGGCAACCTCGGCGGCGATCCCGAAATTCGTCATCTCGAAAATGGTGCGGCTGTCGGCCGCTTTTCTGTAGCAACCAATGAGAGCTACAAGGACAAGGACGGCAACTGGCAGACGCTCACGGAATGGCACAATGTTGTTGTATGGCGCGAACTTGCCGAACGCGCTGAAAAACAACTTAAAAAAGGCATGATGGTATATGTGGAGGGCAAAATATCCTACCGCAAATACGCCGGCCAGGACGGCGCCGAGCGCCATGTGACCGATATTGTGGCCAATACGTTCCGCCTGTTGGAAAAACGCGAAGGCTCCGGCGACAGCCGTTTCCCGGCTTCCGAACCCTCAGGCCGCAACCAGGAGGCTTCTGCCATGCCGACGACCGCCGATGTAGCCACAGAGGCAAATGGCGACGACCTGCCGTTCTGACGATGGCGCCTACCGGCATTAAAACACACACCCGACGAAAATGGGCTTGATCATCATCGGGCTACTGGTTTATCTTCTTGTACTCCTGGCTGAAAGCACTCTTATGGCCATGTCGCCGCAAGATCTGGAGCAACTTCGTACGGATGCAACACCATCCGCACAACGGGCTGCGGCCTTATCCAGAGAAATACGGCCAGCCATGGCAGCGCTGCTACTGGCGCGTATCCTGCTAAAACTATTGCTGATTATTTTTCCTGCAATATGGTTGTGGCAGTCGACCGCTACCCGCACGGCGTTGTATAACCTTGCTCTTCAGCTGGGAGTTCAGGAAACATTGGTATGGTGTGTTTGCGCTTTGGGGCTCGCAGCGGCAATAGCTCTGTTTTTCTGGTCCCTAAAAAAGATCAATGTTTCCAATCATATTGCCGGCAGTGCCTCCTTTTGGGTCAAACACCTGAGTATTTTCATTGCCTTTTGGAAAAACCTCTTTTCGCCTTTTATTCGAACGCCAACCCAGGTTAACAAGGCCGAAGACGACGAAATCAACAATAGTACTCCGGCAAGCCTTGCCAGCGAAAAACGCGAAATTGAGCTCTTGAAAAGCATCGTCAGATTTGGCGATGTCACCGTAAAACAGGTTATGCAGCCGCGTTCCAAGGTCGTGGCTATAGATTTTCGCGTAGGTTTCCACGATTTACTTGCTACAGTACGGGAGGCGGGGTTCTCCAGACTTCCGGTTTACCAGGAAGACCTTGATAACGTAACGGGTATTTTGTACGTTAAAGACCTGCTATCGCACCTGGACAAATCCGATGATTTCGAGTGGCAATCATTGATCCGTACGGATGTAATGCTGGCGCCGGAAAGCAAACGGGGGACAGAACTGCTACAGGAATTCAAACGGCAAAAAATACACATGGCCATAGTTGTAGATGAGTATGGCGGCTCCTCGGGCATTGTAACCCTTGAAGATGTTTTGGAGGAAGTAACCGGCGAAATTCGCGATGAATTTGATGAAGAAAGTGAAGTCAGGTACAGGAAGGTAGATGACTTCAACTATATTTTTGAAGGTCAGACCCTTTTGAACGATGTTTGCCGCATCGTTGGGCTTGACTCAGGAGCCTTTGATGCCGTCAAGGGCAATGCAGATACCCTGGCCGGCCTTGCCCTTGAACTGAAAGGCGATATCCCCAAAACAGGCACGGAGATTACCTGGGGTGGATTTGTGCTCAGCGTTACAGCCGCCAACAGTCGCCGTATTGAGCAACTCAAACTGACACTCCCGCGTTAAATATAGCGCAGGGCTATTCGCTACAGCGCAGCACAAATTACAACATGTTGAAAATCAAGGTTCTCGACGCATATTTCATTAAAAAGTACCTGTCGACATTTTTCTTTTCGCTGCTGATTTGTACCCTCATTTCGGTGGCCATTGATTTTAGCGACAAGGTGAAAAGTTTTATCGAGAAGCCCTGTACCCTTAAAGAGATCGTATTCGACTACTTTACAGGGTTTATCCTTCATATGGCGGGCCTGCTGCTTCCGCTCTACACCCTTATCGCCGTAGTCTTTTTCACCTCACGACTGGCCTTCAACTCTGAAATATTATCTATTCTGAATGCCGGGGTGAGCTTTCGCCGCCTGTTAAGGCCGTATATTATTGTTGGTTCCGCCATTGCTGTTTTCCATCTGGCGCTCAACCACTTTATTGTACCTCAGCTCAACAAGTCAAGGCTGTTGTTTGAGCGTACTTACGTTTGGACCACCGGACAGGATAAAGGCCGCACGACAAATGTTCACTTTCTTGTTGCCCCGGATACAAAAGTATTTATCAGGGGGTTTAATAAAAGCAGCAATACAGCCAATGGGCTGCGGATAGAACACTTCAAAGGCACCCGGATTACGAGCATCCTGGAAGCCGATATGGCATCATGGAAAACCGAAACAAACCGATGGCAACTGAATAATTACAGCATCCGCAACTTTGACGGACTTCACGAACGGTATACACAGTTCATGGCGCCATTGGATACTATGATTAACCTTTCTCCAAAAGATTTTACCTACTACAACAACCAGAATGAGGAAATGACCTCCATCGAGCTGTTGGAGGCCGTCGAGCGCGACCGGAGTCGGGGCTCCTCCAACTCCAAGAAATACGCCATTGAGTTTCACCGCCGTACAGCCGATGCATTTACCAATATTATCCTTACGGTGATAGGGCTGGCAGTAGCCGGTCGGAAAGTTCGGGGCGGCATGGGCCTGCACCTTGCCGTCGGGATTGGGATCGGAGCATCCTTCATATTGCTTTCAAAATTTGCCATATCCTTTGCCATCAGCAGCACCCTCCCCATCATACTGGGGATGTGGATACCCAATATTCTGTTTATTTGTATTGCCTTTTGGCTGGCTGCAGTTGCCCAAAAATAATATTGGGTAAAATGCTTACTGTCTGCTAAGCATAATATCAATATCCCGCCACACATTCCAGTCTTTGGCATAAAGAAAGTTGAGTCGATCAACTGCTAATTTATTTATTTTCAAACCTTTGAATCCATCCAAAGGCGAAAAAACACCTGGTTTTATAGCCGGCAATGCGACGTTTTGTTTGCTTTCGGCATAACCGACCCAGGTTTTTTTACCTGCGAAAACCGCCCACCAGTTTTTTAAGGCCGTCTGCATTTTTCCCCGAAAAAACACCCCAATCGGAAGAGCAAGCAGCAGGAACAAACAAATAGAAAGGTCCAGAACCCGCTTATTCCGCCTTTGTCCGGGTTGCGCAATATTGTAGCGTATCTCTATAGTATATAATTCGCCCGGTTCATCTTTGCTGCTGCTTCCAATGATACTCATACTCTCCTCCGGTATGATCTTGTAGGATATGGCAGGGCCCAATCGTGTCATCCAAGCAAGTATTTCCTGCGAACGAACATCTTTTGAACAAAAAATAACTTCATCGATTCTGTAAATCCGAACAACTTCATCGAGCTGGTCAATATTCCCCAAGGCGCCCGCCGAAAGTATTTCATGTCGGGTTTGTCCGGCGAGCAACGATCCTGCTTTTATGTTTGTTGGCGCAACCGTTCCAATAAAGTTTTTTACGATTCCAGCCTGGTTCAATAATCCAATTACCCTGGCGCTTTCCTCCATGGAACCAACAATTACAAGGTTTCTGATTCGGCTTCTGCCGATCCTGAAATTTCGAAATTCTATAAAATGCAAGACTGTCCGAATTCCAATGGTTGATAAAACAGCCCATACCGCTCCCATCAATACCAAAGCCCGTGAAGGCCGGTAGTCCAGGTCCAGAAACCCGTATACTGCTGCCAGTATAAGGGTGCCGATGCCCAGGCCACGCACCATCCGGCGAAGATCGTATCGCTGGTCGTACCCGCCATTGAGCCAAACAGCCCCCAGCCAGATGAGTATATACAATGGAAAATTGAACCACAATACATTAGTCTTGAACCATTCCGGGTCCTTGTAGTAATAATTGGCCCAAAAGGATTTAAGAAAAACCAATCCGGCATAAATCGACAATGCATCAAGCATAGGCAATTTAAGTTTTTGCCACATACCACGCAGAAGGGTAATTCCTGCGCGAAGCCAGATGGCCACTTGCAACATCAATATAAACAAACCAGCCCTTCGCCCGGTAAAGTGCTTACGTGTAAAGATGATCATGGCCTGATAAAACGTCCGGACGTAGTTGAGACTGCCCTTTTTGGTGCTTTCTCCCTTGTAGTGGATGATCGTGGTGTCAGGAAAGTAATAGTTGGTGTAGCCCGCCTTTACGATTCGGTACGATAGATCAATATCTTCACCATACATAAAGAAAGCCTCGTCGAGCAGACCGGCCTTGTCCAAGGCGCTGCGCCGGATAAACATGAATGCACCAACCAGCACATCGACCGGGTGGGTTTCATTTTCGCCCAGATATCCGAGGTAATATTGATTGAACAGGCGACTTCTAGGGAAAATTGCTGACAAGCCAAAGGTCTTGCAAAAGGCGACCCAGGGAGAAGGAAACCCGCGGCGGCTCTCCGGAAGGAATTTGCCGCTGCCGTCAATCAGTTTTACGCCCAAAGCCCCGGCTTCAGGATGAGCATCCATAAAGCGCAGGCATTTTTCAAAGGTATCTTCTTCAACAAGGGTATCCGGATTGAGCAACAACACATATTCACCTTTACTTTCCCGAATAGCCTGATTGTTGGCTACAGCAAAACCGGGATTGTGTTTGTTTGCAATAAGCCGGGCTTCGGGAAATTTTTCCTGCACCATCCGCACCGAGTCGTCGACAGAATTGTTGTCGACCACCCATACTTCCGCATCAATACCATGAAGTGCCCTGCGCACACTGCCCAGTGCCTGTTCCAGGAAGTGGCGAACGTTATAATTGACAATAATTACGGAGAGCCGCATGGCGGCAAAGTTGGTGGTTTAGGGTGATAGTTGGCTCAAAATTCTATCCACTTATTCTTGCTTTTTCCACTTGCGATAACACGATCGATAAAACGCATACCGCGAACCCCGTCCTGTACCTTGGGGAAGTCCATGTACAAAGGATCTGGCGTTTTCCCCTCCTGCCTTGCACGAACACAATAGGAAAAATTGCGGTAAATATTAGCAAAGGCCTCCAGATAACCTTCCGGGTGACCTGCCGGAATGCGGGTATGCGCCTGAGCCTCCGGGTATAGTTGGCCCACGCCTGTACGATACACCTGGGTTGGCCTGTCCAGCCATTTTGCAAGAAGCGTATTGGGTTCCATCTGCCGCCATTCCAAACCGCCTTTTTCGCCGTAAACCCGAATATTGAGGTTATTTTCTTCACCGGCACAAATCTGGCTGGCATGCAAAATACCTTTGGCGCCATTATCAAACCGCAATAGGACACTGCCGTCGTCGTCCAGTTGCCTGCCCGAAACAAAAATGCTGATATCGGCGCAAAGCGCAGTGATATGGAGCCCGGTTACATATTCCGCAAGGTTCTCTGCATGGGTGCCAATATCGCCCATAGCGCCGGCTATTCCACTGCGTTGAGGATCGGTACGCCAGGCTGCCTGTTTTTGTCCGGAAGACTCAAGATTGGTGCTTAGCCAGCCTTGCGGGTATTCGACCACGACTTTACGGATTTTACCGATTTCGCCGTGTAGAATCATTTGACGCGCCTGCTTTACCATCGGATAACCCGTATAGTTGTGGGTAAGAGCAAACAGTTGTCCTGATTTTTCGACGACCCGTTCCAGTGTCTGCGCTTCTTTCATATTAAAAGCAAGCGGCTTATCGCAAATAACATGGAAACCGTTTTCCAGTGCCATTTTTGAGGGGGCAAAATGCACATGGTTGGGCGTCACAATACTTACCATTTGCATGCGCTTGTTCGGGCTAAGCCGTTTCTCACGTCTGATCATATCCTGAAACGTACCGTAACATCTATCGGGCGGCAGGCCCAATTCCGCTCCCGACAACTTTGATCTTTCAGGATCGCTGCTAAACGCCCCGCAGACAAGTTCGATTTCACCATCCAAAGCCGCGGCCATTCGGTGCACCCCGCCAATAAAAGCGCCGAGGCCTCCGCCAACCATACCCATGCGTATTTTTTGTTTCATGTAACAGTCGTTTTAAATAAACAAGATAGTCTGGACCAATGTACGGCAATTCTGAATCGCCTAACACAAAACAGGCGGCGTTCCACGTGGAACATACATTCAATAGTGTGCCACAAGCCACTCCTTGAATACCCGAAAATCGGCAGGCATAGATACGGATTGCTTTTCTTTTTTTCGCAATACAGCAAGTCGCTCCGGCACTTCAATTGTGTGACCAAGTATGGCCTCAACCTCCTCAAGAAATTTGGCCGGGTGTGCTGTTTCAAAAATGACAGATCGGGCATCGGGCTCTTCGGACTGGAACTTCCGAAAGGCCAGGTATCCCACCGCACCATGAGGATCCATTATATATCCATAATTGGTATCAACTTCACGCATAGCCTCCCTGGTTTGTTCGTCAGAAAATGCGTATCCGGAAACACAGGACCGCAGCGTGTTCCACGTGGAACCATACAGGTCGAGCATGCGGGCAAAATTGGAGGGCGCCCCTACATCCATGGCATTAGAAAGGGTAGGGACGGATGACCGCGGCGTGTATTCGCCGCTTTCCAAATATTTTGGCACGACGTCATTCGCATTGGTTGCCGCAATAAACCTGTGTACAGGAAGCCCCATTTGCATGGCCATTAAACCGGCGGTCAGGTTGCCGAAGTTGCCGGAAGGAACCGTAAATACAGTAGGGTAGTCGGCCTTGGGCAGTTGTTTCCACGATTCAAAATAGTAGAACATTTGTGGAATCAGCCGGGCGATATTGATACTGTTGGCAGAACTCATCCGTATTGCCTGTCGAAGATCCGAATCCAGAAACGCCCTTTTTACCAATGCCTGACAGTCGTCAAACGTGCCCGCTACCTCAAGTGCAGTAATGTTTGCGCCAAGCGTAGTCAGTTGTTTTTCCTGAAGCGGACTTACTTTGCCTGATGGATATAAAATAACAACTTTTATTCCTGGCGTGTGAAGAAAACCCGCTGCCACGGCCCCACCCGTGTCGCCTGAAGTTGCTACCAAAATCACAAGTTCTCTGGATTCGTCCCTGTTAAAACAGGACATTGTCTGCGCCATAAATCGGGCGCCAAAGTCTTTAAAGGCAAGTGAAGGACCGTGAAAAAGTTCAAGAATGAATGTTTGTTCATCAAGACTGACAACAGGGGCCGGAAAGGTTACCGAGTTTTCTATGATGGTTTGAAGGTCTGCGTCGGGAATAGCCGCATGAAGCAACTTCTGCGATACCACAAAGGCGATCTCCTGAAATGAAAGTCCGGGAAGCGCCTCCATAAAACCGGCAGGCAATTGTGGTATTTCAAGCGGCATGAATAAACCGTTATCGGGTGGCAGTCCCTGAAAAACGGCATCCTTAAATGTTACCCGCAAAGCAGGGTTATTGGTGCTGTACAGAAACATACGAAGGTGGTTCAATTTTTGGTGATAATAAATTCAACCCGGCGGTTTTGCGCCCTGAGTTCATCGGTGCTGTTGTCGTTAATCGGATATTTTGGCCCCTGGCCAAGCGTAACGATCCTGGTCGCGGCAATCCCCTTTCCGATCAAAAACATCTTGATCGCTTCCGCCCGTTCTTCAGACAACCGTATCAGGTCTTCCGCTTTTCCCACATTATCGGTATGCCCTTCAATGCGAATACACAATGAAGGCATTTCTTTCATCGTTCGGGCAAGGCTCTCCAATTCGCCGAAAGACTCCTCCAGGATTATCGCTTTGGACTGCTGAAAAAAGATGGGGCGCAATTCAATACGGGCATTCACCTCAAGCGGGTCCATAGGCAAGTCGAGGTAGTGCTCGTTAAAATAATAGTAATCGCGGCGAAAAAATATCTCCTCGGAAGCGCCTGTAAAACCGGGCTTTTCCGGTTTAAACTGGAACTTAACCCCCTTCGGCACTTTCAGCCGGAAGGCGCCTTGTTCTGCCACAATAAAGCTGGTTGTATTCCCATCTGTGCCGTATTGCACCCGTGCATTTGGAATGATCTGCCTTGTTTTTCGATTGATAACCCGCCCGATAACCTCAATCTCGGTAGGCTGTGGTGGAGCAATCTGCACCCGGAAGATATCGCTGTTGCCGTCGCGCTTTGACGTAAAATAAAGATAGCCCGATGTCATATTGAAATAAGGCTGACTGTCGTCGGCATACGAGTTGATCGGCTCGACGGCCTTGTATGGAGCAGACCAGTTTTTCCAGGTATCGTCGAGGCGCCGGCAAATATAAATATCGCTGCCGCCTTCCCTGTTGGAAGAAAAAAACAACGTCGTGTTATCTTCTGAAAGGAACGGTGTCGTTTCCCGTCGGGCAGAATTTACAGATGTGCCAAGATGCTGCGGAGCCCCCCAGCGGTTTTCGCCTTCCCTGAAACACACATATAAATCCATATCCTTTGAATCGAACCGCGCAGCAGAAAGGATAAGTACCTGTCCGTCGAAGCTCATCGTCAGGCTCACATCGGAGGTGATCGTATAATAATCACGAATATCTACCGGGAGCGGAAAAGCCTAGCCAATGGAATCGGCAGTTCTTCGAATGAGCGAAAAACCACGCTGCATATCACCCCGCGGGTCAAATTGATTGATCACATAATAGGCATTTGGATCCGGTGTGATCGTAACAATGCTATTGGGCAATGCATTGTTTAACGGAAAACCGGGGTGTACTACACGTGAAAACGCACCGACCGAATCACCCGTCGCCATCCATATATCCTGGTTGAACGGAGAGCGTTCAGGGTTGTATACCGGTGAACCGGCAATATCTGTGTACGCGCCAGCCAGTACTCGTGCATACTGATCGGGGGCCAACTTTAAAAACTGGTCCACGCTATCTATAAAAAAGGTGTGTTCAAATTCGGGAAAGCCGACCCGGGTAAAAAAAAGTGTTTGTCCGTCGCGACTGGGCACGGGCGTGATTTCATCAAACTGTGAATTGATAAAATCCGGCAGTTTCTCCAGTTTGAAGTCCTGTCCGCAGACAGTACCAATAACAACGAGAATAAAAAAACAAATCAGGGTAGTGTTCTTCATGATCCGGGCAAAAGTACGGCTATTGGAAAATGAAACGGGCCTGCTTCGAGTTTTCATACGAAGCAGGCCCGGAATAACTTGCAGTATCTGTTAATCCATTAATTCAAGCGTTCCCAAATACCTGCAATGCCTTGTCCGCCACCGACACATGCTGTGACCATCCCGTATTTTGTTTGCTGCGCCGCATTTCGTTCAGTATCTGCACCGACAATTTCGCGCCGGTGCAGCCCAGCGGATGCCCAAGTGCAATGGCGCCACCGTTCACATTTACAATATCAGGGTTCAGGCCAGCCTCCCGGATTACGGCAAGCGCTTGAGCCCCGAATGCCTCATTCAGTTCGATAGCCTCAATTTCATCGAGTTTCATTCCGGCCTGTTTAAGCGCTTTGGGGATCGCCGCACATGGGCCGATACCCATGTAAAGCGGCTCCACGCCGGCAACGGCACAGGCAGCCAATCGTGCAACAGGCTGGAGTCCCAAAGACTTCATCAATTCTTCCGACATCACCAGCACAAATGCCGCCCCATCGGAAGTCTGGGAAGAATTACCTGCTGTAACCACACCACCATTTGCAAACGCAGGGCGGAGCTTTGCCAAACCCTCAACAGTGGTATCGCGACGAACGCCTTCATCCATATCCACAGTGTGAAATGATTCCATCCGCTTATCGTTTTCCACCCACACATCCGGCACCTTAACCGGAACAATCTCATCCTTGAATTTTCCGGCATCAATGGCGGCAGCCGCGCGCTGGTGCGAGCGGTAGGAAAAGGCATCGGCATCTTCCCGGGAAATATTCCATTTTTGAGCAACCGCCTCTGCCGTAAGTCCCATACCCACCAGATAGTCGGGAGTATTGGCGGCAATATTATAGTTGGGGGCGAGTTTATAACCAGTCATCGGGATAAACGACATACTTTCCGCCCCGCCGGCGATATAACAATGGCCCATCCCGGCGCGAATCTTGGCGACGGCAATGCTGATTGTTTCAAGACCCGACGCGCAATACCGGTTGACCGTCATACCCGGAACATCTTTACCCAATGCACGTACCGAAATAAGACGACCGATCTGCAAGCCTTGCTCGCCTTCCGGATTGGCGCAACCGACGATACAGTCGTCTACCATTTTCGGATCAAGTTGAGGCACTTGCGCCAGCAGGTGTTTAATCACATCGACCGCAAGGTCGTCTGATCGGTATGACTTAAATCCGCCTTTTCCGGCTTTGCCAACGGCGGTGCGATATCCTGTGATAATATATGCTTCTTGCATGATGGTTTTTGATTTATCAATTTCTCAATGGTTTTCCATTCTCCAGCATGAACTGGATGCGTTCCAGGGTCTTTTGTTCTCCACACAGGGACAAAAACATTTCCCGCTCTATGTCTAACAAATATTGTTCGCTTACGGTTTGCGGGCTGGTAAGGTCGCCGCCGCAAAGCACATATGCCACTTTCTTTGCGATCTTGATATCGTGTTCGGAAGCATAGTGACCAAGTTGCAGCGAGTGTGCAGCGATATACAAGGCGCCGAGGCCTGTGCGGCCCAGCACATATACATCCTTGCGTTGTATAGGCATCACATAGCCATCTGCCAACTCCAGCACTTTTGCCTTCGCTTCGCTGATATTGCGGGCAGTATTGTGTACTACCTGGTCTTTTTGCGGAAGCAGATATCCAAAGTTGAATGCCTCATATGCCGACGTAGCGACCTGGGCAGTGGCAATACTTTTAAATTTGTCGATAAGGCGGGGTATCTGTACGTCACCTTCCTTTGTAATTTCATCGGACAGGCGTACGGCAAACTCCTTCGTTCCGCCGCCGCCGGGGATAATACCTACTCCGACTTCTACCAGTCCGATATAACTTTCAGCAGCAGCAACTACTGCATCAGCGTGCATGGAAAACTCACAGCCCCCTCCGAAAACATACCCCTGTGTGGCAATGACGACGGGTATGGATGAATAACGGATACGCATGGAGGTTTGCTGAAATATATTGACCGCTTGGTTCAATTCATCCCATTCCTGCTGGTAAGCCATCATGGCAATCATCATCAGGTTGGCGCCGACGGTGAAGTTCTGGGCGTTGTTGCCGATGACCATCCCTTTCCAGCCCTGCTCTTCAGCGATTTGTATACTGTCATTGATACCCCGGAGGATACCTTCCCCAATGGCATTCATCTTGGAGTGAAACTCCAGACACAACACTCCGTCGCCAATATCGTGCAACGTACACTCGGCATTGGTGTATACCGGCTTGTTGGAGCGGTAATTGTCGAGCAGGATAAATGATGCTCCACCGGGCAGCGGCTGGTACGACTTGCTGCGCAGGTCGTAGTATTTCCGGGTTCCGTTTTCAATTTTATAAAAAGCCGTATGTCCTGCCTGGAGCATTTCTTTTACCCAGGAGCCGATCTTTTCACCTTGTTTTTCGGCGCGCTCCACACATTCTGCCACGCCGGCCATATCCCAGTACTGGAATGGGCCTGCCTCCCAGGCAAAGCCTGCCCGCAGTGCATCGTCGACGGCGTACAACGTATCCGATATTTCCGGTACGCGGTTGCTGACATAAGCGAACAAGCCCAGGAACGAGCGTTGAAGCAATTGAGCGCCCTTATCGTCCGCTTTAAAAACGGCCTTAATCCTGCGCGGTAGTTCGTCTATTTGTTTGAGTGTATCCAGGACCGGCAATTTCTCTTTCTGACTCCGGGTGTATTCGAGCGTTTCGAGGTTTAGAGCCAGCACTACCGGACGCCCTTTAGTATCCTTTTCACCTGTTTTTTTATAAAAGCCCTGCCCGGATTTATTGCCATAAAATTTGTTGTCCGTCAGGAAGCTCAGGAATTTGGGCACCTCCAATGCCGCGACCTGTTCATCGTCGGGGCAATTTTGTCGCATGCCATTGATCACGTGTACTGCGGTATCCATACCTACCAGGTCAGCCAGGCGGAAGGTTCCGGTTTTGGGGCGGCCAATGGCAGGTCCTGTGAGCGCATCGGCAGTATCGATGCCAAGTCCGAGTTCGTGGGTAAGCTGGAATATTTTGGCCATGGCATAAACACCGACCCGGTTCGCTATAAACGCAGGTGTATCCTTGCACAGAACGGTTTGTTTGCCGAGAAAAACGTCGCCAAAATGCATGAAGAAATCCACCACAGCCTGATCAGTATCCGGTGTTGGAATAATCTCCAACAGGCGCATATAGCGCACAGGATTGAAGAAGTGGGTGCCGCAGAAATTCTTTTTAAAATCGTCGCTTCTGCCCTCTGCCATCAGGTGAATGGGGATACCCGATGTGTTGGATGTTATCAAAGATCCTTTGGCCCGGTGTTGTTCGACCTTTTCAAAAACCTGCTTTTTTATATCCAGTCGCTCTACCACTACTTCAATGATCCAGTCACAGTTTTTGATTTTTGAAAAATCATCTTCAAAATTGCCAACCGTGATCCGCGAAGCAAATTTGTTGTCGTAAAACGGCGCCGGTTTTGCTTTCAATGCCGTCTGCAATGCACTATTCCCAATGCGGTTGCGGGCTTCCGGTTTTTTAGCATCTTTTTCATTCAGGTCGTTGGGCAGTATGTCCAACATAAGCACTTCAATGCCACAACCGGCAAGGTGCGCCGCAATGCCCGTTCCCATGAGTCCGGAGCCAAGCACAGCTACTTTTTTGATATGTTTATTGAGCATGTAGGAAAAACTTTAATCCGTGCCACTAAGCGAAAATTCGCCGGGCAAAGATATTGCATAGTAAAGGACATTAAAAAGCAAACAACGTCTGATCAATGATGTTGTCGCAAAATTTCCTTTTAAGAAAGTTCAGATGAGATCTTTTGTTTCGGAGATTTTATTAACCCCCATTTCCATCTCGGACAATTCTTTTTCCAGGCTTTCCAGCAAGTCATCCAGTTTGTCAGAGGCGACATCGATCATGCGCTCACGGAATTGGTTTCCGCGTTCAGTGAAGAACAAAAAATAAAAGGCTCCACCCAGAATGGCGCCGGCAAGTAACAGTTCAATTGTATTTCGCTTTTCCATGGCTTGGTCAGTTTGGATATGCGCTCAGGATTCGGCGCGTATTTCCCGGTCATCCGGTTTGGCTTTTTTTCTGCGCAACTTGCTGCGAAGGTTGGCGACACCACGCCGTAAGGCGCCATAAATTTCGGTTTTTTCGGGAATACTGTCCTTCGCTTGTTTCATCAAACGAGGTACAGAAGAAACCACCATCGGTGCAATATATTTGAACAAAAGCTTGTATCGCGGATCGCGCAGAAACAGATCGGCAACCAGTTTTAGGGGACCGGCCAGGCTGCCCGCATTTTCCGGGCGTTCGCCGATACCCAGTAAATTTTGGGCTACACTTGTAGCTAACTGAGCCGGTTCGTAATTCGTGCGCAACTGCTGCCATAAAGCATGCAGTTCGGTGCGTTCAGATTCAATTTTTGATTTCAGCAGTGCTTTCTGCCGGCGGAGCTGGGTAAGATTATCCACGTCAGCCCTGGTTTTCAGTATCGTCATCTTCGAGAATTGATTGAATGACCTTTTCCCGGACAAAAGGTCGTATCCAGTAAAATGCACCAATACCAAGCGGAATAAAAATCAGTCCCGCTATGGCAAACCCACCGGCGCGGTTGTCTATTAAATCACCAATCCATAAAAGCAAACCAATGCTAAAAAAGAAAATAACGATCAGTGCAAACAGGCACAGAATCATTAAGCCGGCAAACATTGATGCTGCCACTGAAATCTTTTCCGTTGCCGTCAGTGAAAAGTACTCCCAGCGTGTTTCGATGTGCTCCAAAACCTTCTTGAGCAGGTCATCGAAAGTAAATTCCTGTTGTTGATCTTCTGGCATAATGTGTAGCCCGGTATCCGGGAATGCCATGCTAAGGTAGCCTGTTTTACTGAACCCGGCAAAGGGAATTTGGCGAAACCCCGGCTGAACCGGATAATTTCCCGGCTCAGCCATAAAAATTTTCCGGTTCGCCAAAAACAAACATTCCTTGGGCGCTAATTTTTTAGGTGCAGAAATAATGTCCGCTACCTTTGATAGCAAAATTCAGTTTATCAACAATAACGATTAATACAACAAATCCTCATGATTACAATCCGCAACTCCCGCTTGTTGCCTTTAGCTGGTTTACTCCTTGGCGTACTTGTCTGGTTGGGCAACAATGCCAACCCTCCAACCGGCAATACCGGTGCCCCCTTCGATGGGCATTGCAACAATTGTCATGGTGGCGCCAATCCGGGTGGCTTCGATGGCATTGTCGAAATCAGTGGCCTTCCTTCCACCATCGAACCCAACACCACTTACCCAATGGTGCTAACCATGACACCAACAGCAGGTTCTCCTGTTAAGGGTGGTTTTCAATTGGTCGCCGTGAATGGCAGCAACCAAAATGCCGGTAACCTGGCAGCAGTGAACGCACAAGCCGGAACAGAGTTTTTGTCCGGTCGGGAATACATCGAACACCGCAATGGAAAAACCTTTGTAGGCGGCGGCCCGGTCTCCTGGAACTTCAACTGGACCTCTCCTGCCAATGCCAGCGGTAACATCATCAAATTCTATTTTATTGGAAATTTCACCAATAACAATAACATGGACAGTGGCGATTTCCCGATCGCCTTTTCCCAGACCTTTGATTTCAGCGGCCCTCCACCCGTCGTAGCTTCTATTATCAGTACAAATAATGTATCCTGTTTCGGGGGCAATACCGGAAGTGCAACAGTAGAGGCCTCCGGTGGATTGCCGCCATACCTTTATCAATGGAGTAATGGGCAAACGGGGCAAACCGCCATTAACCTTGTTGCAGGCAGTTACACCGTTACAGTAACCGGCGCAAGCGGATCAGGTACGGCAACTGCTACCGCCACCATCACCCAGCCGCCCATCCTGAATGCAACAGCGACACCTTCCGGCTTGCTGACGTGCGCACAGCAATCGGTAAACGTAACCGCAACAGTTTCCGGGGGTACACCTTCGTATATGTATGACTGGTCGAACGGCGCTACCGGCAATCCTGCGGTGTACACCATGGCAGGCACACACTCTCTTACTGTTACCGACGATAATGGTTGCACAAAGGTGGCTACCTTCAATATAGGCATTAATGCAGTTCTGCCAACTGCCAATGCCGGTCCGGTCGGCGCCCTAACCTGTTCGCAACCTCAAGTGACCCTGAACGGTTCAGGTTCCTCTTCCGGTCCCAATTTTTCCTACCTCTGGACGACGGCAAACGGAAATATTGTGTCAGGCGCCAATACACTCATGCCGGTTGTCAATGCTGCGGGCACGTATACCCTTCAGGTGACCAACTCAACAAACGGTTGTACCGCTACTGCCTCCACGACCGTGTCCAGTAATATTTCCCCGCCAGATATTACGGCCAACGGGGGCGCCCTTACCTGCACTGTTCAGTCGGTTATGCTAACGGCTATGTCCAATACGCCTGGTGTTACATATGCATGGACCGGGCCCGTAGGATTTTCATCCAACCTTCAAAATCCTACGGTAAATGTGGCAGGCACTTATAACGTAACTGTCACTAATCCTGCAAACAACTGTACCAATACTGCTTCGGCAACAGTAACGCAAAACAGTGCTCCGCCCAGCGTTGCAGCAACACCGGGCGGGCAACTGACCTGTACTGTAAATAGCATTCAAATCAATACCACCGTCAACCCGGCCGGTGGAACTTTTTCCTGGTCAGGGCCCAACAACTTTGTATCTACCCTTCAAAATCCGACAGTAAGCGCACCCGGCAATTATACCGTAGTGGTAACTGCCGCCAATGGTTGTACCAACAGCGCTACAGCAGTAGTACAGCAGAATATCAATGCGCCTGGAGCGACCGCTTCGGCAAGTGGTTCCCTGACTTGTGTTGTCTCCAGTATTCAACTCAACGGTGGCTCGGCCGGCGCGCCCAACGTAACATACGCCTGGGCCGGGCCAAACAATTTTTCCTCCAGTCAGCAGAATCCGACAGTAGCCGCACCCGGCAACTATGTACTTACCGTGACTTCAACAACAAACGGTTGCACCTCTACAGCCACTGCATCGGTGGTTCAGAACACAACGCCGCCTGTGGCCAGTATTGCCACTCCGGGAAATCTGAACTGCAACAATGTTACTATACAAATCAACGCTTCCGGATCGTCGCAAGGCCCCAGTTTCTCCTACCTCTGGACCACGGCAAATGGTAACATTGTATCCGGCGCAAATACCCTGACTCCTGTGGTGAATGCTTCCGGTACGTATAATTTGTTGATCAGCAATTCAACTAACGGATGTACTGCAACGGCAAATGCAACAGTCAACCAGACCCCCGTTGTGACCGCATCGGCCTCATCCATGCAGGTAAGTTGCAACGGCGGCTCCAATGGCTCGGCTACCGCAACGCCGGGTGGCGGCAACGGAAGTTACACTTATCTGTGGAGCAACAACGGAAACACTGCAACTATTTCCGGCCTTGCTGCCGGAACCTATATCGTAACCGTTACTGATGCCGAAAACTGTTCCGCTACTGCAACCGCAACTGTCAGCCAACCATCCCTGCTCGTTGCAAATGCCACTGCAAGCGCTGAAACTGCACTTGGCGCCAACGACGGTACGGCAAGTGCCGCTCCGACCGGTGGCACACCCGGATATTCCTACCTGTGGAGCAATAATGCCATAACGGCAAATATTTCCGGACTTGCGCCCGGCAACTACTCCGTAACCGTTACAGACATGAACAACTGTACCGCAGTGCAAACCGTCACAGTCAACAGTTTCAATTGTGCACTTACGGCCAGCATTAGCGCCAATAATATTACCTGCAACGGCGCCAACAACGGCTCGGCGGCGGTAAGTTTAATGGGAGCCGTGGATCCGGTGACATACCTTTGGTCGAACGGCGATACGACGCAAATGATTTCCGGACTGACGCCCGGTATGTATAGTGTAGAAATACTTGATGCCAACAATTGCCCGGCGTCGCTCGAGTGTCAGTATCAGTCAGCCTCCCGTATTGGCCGCCAACGCAACCAGTACCGCAGAAACGGCGCCCGACGCCAATGACGGCACGGCCAGCGCCCAGCCCTCGGGCGGCACTTCTCCTTATACTTATCTTTGGAGCAATAATGCCACCAATCAGTCGATTTCGGGACTCATGCCCGGAACTTACAGCGTTACCGTCACAGACGCCAATGACTGCACCAGTGTTCAAAGTGTAATTGTAAACGCATTCAATTGCGCGCCGATAGCCAGTATTTCTTCGGAAAATGTTGTTTGTCTGAATGAAACTACCGGACAAGCCACGGTTACGCTTGAAGGTGGAACACTGCCATTTGACTACTTGTGGAGCAATGGAGATACGACGGCTACCATATCAAATCTTGGAGTGGCTACCTATAGCGTTACTGTTACAGATGCCAATGGCTGTATCGCCAATAGCGCTGTTTCCATCATTGCTACGGATAATATTCCACCTCAGATTGCCTGTCCGGGCGGCATCAGTTTTTGCGGTGCAGATGTGGTGAATTACCCGGCCCCCGTCATTACCGACAATTGCAGCCTGAGCGGCATACAGCCGGTGTTGGTCAGCGGCCTGCCCAGTGGATCTCCGTTCAACGACGGTGTAACAACCCAGTTATTCCAGGTGACAGATGCCCTGGGTAACACAGCGCAATGCTCCTTTACCGTGACTGTTTTCCCCTTGCCGGACGTATTGGTCAATGGGATCGCCAACGATTCGAATGGTCTCGGTACCGGCAGCATCAGCATTACGCCTGTAGGAGGCGCAGCCCCTTTTTCTATCATATGGAGAAAAGACGGCATCTTCTTCTCCAACGAAGAAGACCTCACCGGGTTGAATGCAGGCGTTTATACCCTCACTATCATTGATGCAAACGGTTGTTCCGTTATGTTGGCGCCAGTGACAATTGGCAACACCGTAGGAACGAATGAACCGGGGCAAACCGTTCATGTACGTTTATGGCCCAACCCGGCGCAAACATCCATTCGATTGGAAATGAGTGGATTATCACCGGTTTCAGCACAAATTTTCACCCCGCAGGGCCGACTGATACAGCATATTGACGCCAATGAACTTTCGGATGAAATTTCCGTTGATCAACTGCCTGAAGGTATTTATTTCCTGAGGCTTCTGACCCGCGAAGGCATCCAGCATATGGTAAAATGGGTAAAAAGCAATTGATGTTAAAGTTCGACTGATCGTCGTTACAACATCGGAGCAATAAACAGAACTGAGTTTTAATTTATCGGGCGCAACCTTCCAAAGTGTACATCACCAAGGGAGGTTGCGCCTCCTGTTTTACGTGAGTTTTTTACCAAAAGCGCACTTAAGATTAAAATAAAGCGCAGCAAAAATGCCTTTAATAAGTAAAAGCATGAACTTTGCAATTCGCAAGACTACCAAACACTTTTAATTACCGCCTATAATGGAAGAAAAAAAACGCCGTCCGCGTATTTCCAAGCCGGACTCGGGTTTCTCGCTGAAAGAGCGACCGAAAACCTACCGCCCCGATGACGAATCAGAAAACCAGGATGAAAAATCCGAACGCAAGCCCTGGCAAGACCGTAACGAAGGTGAACGCAAACCCTGGCAAGAGCGTAGCGAAGGTGAACGCAAACCCTGGCAAGAGCGTAGCGAAGGTGAACGTAAACCCTGGCAAGACCGCAATCAAGGCGAACGCAAACCCTGGCAAGACCGTAACGAAGGTGAACGTAAACCATGGCAAGACCGCAATCAGAGCGGCGGCGGCGGTTTTCAAAAACGCCCTTACGACCCCGACCGGCCGCGTTATCAGGATCGCGGCGAAGGTGAACGCAAGCCCTGGCAGGATCGCAATCAGGGCGGTGGCGGCGGTTATGACCGAAAACCCTACAACAAAGGCGGCGGCAGCGGTGGTTTTGGAAAAAAACCATTCGGTAAAAAACCATTCCGCAAGAAGGACGATTTTGTTATTGAACGCAAACCCAAACCCGGATTGCCTTCCGGAGAGGGTATGCCCTTGAATAAATACCTGGCGCATTGCGGTGTGTCTTCACGCCGCAAAGCCGTTGAGTTTATCGAGCAGGGACAGGTGACTGTAAACGGGGAAGTAAAAAAAGAACCTTACTATCGTATCGAGAAAGGCGACATCGTCACCTGTGAGGGAAAACCCGTACAAATACAGGAGCGCCTCGTATATGTGCTGATCAACAAACCCAAAAATGTAATCACAACAACCGACGACGACCGCGGCAGGCCAACGGTACTCGATATCGTCGATCCGAATTTTCCGGAACGGCTGTACCCGGTTGGGCGCCTTGACCGCGATACCACCGGCCTGCTGCTGATTACCAATGACGGCGACCTGGCGCAAAAACTTTCGCATCCCAGTCACAATATTCAAAAGCAGTACCGCGTCGGTCTGCGCAGACCGCTGACCCAGGCCGACCTGGAGCACATCGAGCGCGGCGTCGAACTCGAAGATGGCCTGATGGAAGTAAACTGGATTCGCTTTTCTGAAGATCATCCGGAGCGCGATATTGTGGAACTGGAGATCACCTCGGGCCGCAACCGGGTAGTACGTCGCCTGTTTGAAACACTCGGTTATGAAGTGTTCAAACTTGACCGCTTTTATTTTGCCGGATTGACAAAAAGAGAACTTCCGCGCGGTGCATTCCGGGAACTGACACAACGCGAGATCATCATGCTGAAACACTTCACCGGCCATCCCTCTACCGGCAGTAAAAATACCCAGGAGGAAGACGCTGCCGGGACGGACGAGGAAGGATGAACTGAAGCTTTCATCAAAAATATACCGATCATGAAAACATGTAAAATTCTGGCCGCAATCATGTTGGTTGCAGCAAGTGTACTGTATGCCGGTGCCCAATCCAATTACGGAGAATTCAAGTGGGGACTGACCGGCGGTATGGCTTTTGCCAATATGAATCAACTTGGTGATATAGATAAGGACAAGGGCAAGGTCGGACTGGTAGGCGGTGCATTCATGAAAATACCGCTTTCACACAAGGCATCCATCCGGCCGGAACTGCTGTTTAACATGAAAGGGGCAACCCTCAAGGAAGTCGTTCAGGGGCAGGAAAACAAGGGTCGGTATAGCCTGAATTATGTTGAAATTCCGGTATCGCTCGATTTTGAGTTTATGGGTATATTCGACTTGCACGCAGGTGTTCAGGGCGCATACCTCCTGGGTAATTCCTTCAAACTGAATGGCGAAAAAATTGATCTCGCTGACGATGTGCTCAAAAAAACGGAATTCGGGTTTCACTTTGGCACAGGCATCGATCTCGGCAATATCGGGCTGCACATCCGTTTTCAGCAAAGCCTGACTTCTTTTCTGGACAAGAATAAAACGGCCGGTTTCGATCCACGAAACTGGGGCATTACCCTAACCGGGGCTTATATGTTCATCAACTGATTGAGTCTCCTGTAGCGAAAAGCAATTATTTACGCCAGATGCCTGCATCATGACACGCATTAAAACCGATATTCTCGTATTAGGCTCCGGTATTGCCGGGCTTACTTTCTCTATCAAGGCTGCGAAACAATTTCCCAACCGTCAGATACTCGTATTGACCAAAACCGTGGAAGGCGAGAGCAATACCCGCTATGCACAAGGTGGCGTGGCTGCTGTATGGAACGAAGAGCAGGATACATTTGAAAAACACATCGCCGATACCCTCGACGCAGGCGATGGCTTGTGCAAAGAAGACATTGTGCGTATTGTAATCGAAGAAGGTCCCGAGCGTGTGCGCGAGATCATCGATTGGGGCGCCCGTTTCGATAAGGAAAAAGATTCACCCGAATACGATCTTGCCCGTGAGGGCGGTCACTCCGAACACCGCATTCTGCACTACAAAGACCTCACCGGCTGGGAAATGCAGCGCACGCTCATGGATGAGGCCGCCAGTTATCCCAATATCAAAGTGCTGGAGCACTATTTTGCGCTCGACCTCATTACACAACACCACCTGGGACGCATGGTCATCCGCGTGACGCCCGACATAGAATGCTATGGCTGTTATGCCCTCAACAAGGAGAACGGTGGAATAGATACCCTGCTGGCCCGCGTCACTATTCTGTGTACCGGCGGGGGGGGGCAGGTGTACAAATCAACGACCAATCCCGTAATAGCCACCGGCGACGGTGTGGCAATGACCTACCGTGCCAAAGGCCGTGTGGAAAACATGGAGTTCATGCAATTTCACCCGACCTCGCTCTACAATCCTGCCGGAGAAAATCCTTCCTTTCTGGTTTCAGAAGCCGTCCGCGGTTTTGGCGGCATTTTAAAAACAGCAGAAGGAGAGGAGTTCATGCAACACTATGATCCGCGCCTTTCACTGGCGCCTCGCGATATTGTCGCACGGGCCATCGACTCCGAAATGAAAAAGCGGGGTACAGATTGTATGTACCTCGATTGCAGACACCTTGATAAAGAGGGATTTACAGCGCATTTTCCTACCATTTATGATAAATGCCTCAGTGTAGGCATCGATCCGATGAAAGACCTGATACCAGTGGTGCCGGCCTGCCATTATATGTGTGGCGGCATCATGGTAGACGAACATGGGCGCAGCAGTATTCACCGGCTTTATGCAGCAGGCGAATGTTCTTCCACCGGGCTGCACGGCGCCAACCGGCTGGCCTCCAATTCCCTGTTGGAAGCCATGGTGTTTGCCCACCGTATTTTCCTCGATATTCGCGACAAGATGGAGGGATGGGACTTCCAGGAAGGTATACCCGACTGGAACGCAGAAGGCACCACCGACCCTAAAGAAATGGTCTTGATTACCCAAAGCATCAAGGAACTGAAGGATATCATGTCGTATTACGTCGGTATTGTGCGCTCCAACATACGCCTCAAACGCGCCCTCGACCGCCTGTTTTTGCTTTACCAGGAAACGGAAGATCTGTACAAAACTACCGTTGTCAGCCCCCAACTCATGGAACTGCGCAACCTGATCACCCTGGCCTACCTGATTACCCGTTCCGCTTCACACCGCCGCGAAAGCCGGGGATTGCACTTTACGACAGATTATCCGGATCATTTGCCGTTTGTGGAGTTTTCGGTGTTGTGAGCTTAGGGTCGATCATTGAATCGAATAAAACAGGCATTTTGAGCCCATGAAAATCAAATTTCTGTTGTTAATACTTGTGGTGCTCCATAATGATTTACCGGCGCAGCCCAACACCAACTGTGAAACGGTGCTGAATACTCCAATTGCCCCTTACCTAAAGACCGGCAATCGGGACTCCCTCCTTTCCCTGATACAAAGTTTGCTGCATTGCGGACTGGACAGTTTTGACCTTCAGCCCTTCTTCCTTGGAATTACTATGGTACAGGCGGTTTCGGATACGGACAATCCCGTCGTACGCGATGTGTACGACAAAATCATATTGCTTAAGGAAACGCAACCCTACCGGGAGGCTCGTCAACGGTATGAAAAACTAAACGCAATAGCGGTTCGTATACTCGATCAGCCGGTGAGCATGGAAAATTGGCCAGGCATTCGAAAAGAAATTGCGGGTACACTACACGACAATAATCTACTTGACCGCGTTGAAACATTTCTGTCAGAAAAACTGGAGGAAGACGGCGAGTCAGCAACGCTGACCTACGGGAGCATGTTTGACGAATTTAATGCCTACGAGCAGGAGACCTTTATGTTGAGTAGCCTGGCGCCGGAAAACACTAAAAGTACCGGCGCTACAAGCGATGTACTGGCATCAATGGATTTTGATCAGGCGCTGGCGGAAAGCGACACAACGAAACCTATTCTTCTGTATTTCAATGGTTTTGGAGCAGTAAATTGCCGTAAAATGGAAACATCTGTGCTCCGTGAGGCCGACGTTTTTTCCCTGATCAGGGATAGTTTCAATCTGATCAACCTGTACGTCGACGACAGGACAGAGCCGGACCATGCACGCATGGAAACCATCCGAAATCGCTTCCCGGAAGTCGCTATAAAAACAATTGGTCAATACAACCAGCATCTGCAGATCGTATTGACCAATAGAACCAATCAGCCGTGTTTTGCCGTTTTTGACCACCAAATGCACCTGCTCCATTTGAGCGACTTCAATATGGATGCCACCCGGTTTTCCAACGACTTGAAAGAAGCCCTGGCACAGTTTCAAAAAGACAAATAGGACCGATACTTATTTCGGATTGATCTCAAACAGTTCTACTTCAAAGACCAGCACCGAACCGGGCGGTATCTTGGGGCTCGGGCTGCGATCGCCGTAAGCCAGATCCGCCGGAATAAAAAACTTGAATTTATCTCCGACATGCATCAGTTGTAAGCCTTCCGTCCAGCCGGAAATAACCTGGTTGAGTCCGAAGGTAATCGGCTCCCCGCGTTCCACGCTGCTGTCGAAAACGCCGCCGTCGGTTGTGGTGCCATGATAGTGTACCTTTACTTTATCGGTGGCTTTGGGCGATTCGGTACCGGTTCCGCGGTTCATTACCTCGTACTGGAGTCCGCTTGATGTCGTGGTCACCTCTTTGCGCTTTTTGTTTTCCTCCAGGAATTTGACGCCGGCAGCCCTGTTGGCTTCGCCCGCTTTGCGGTTTTCCACTTCTTGCTGCTCCTGTGCTTTCTGGGAAAAGGCTGTAAAAACCTTGCTGGCCGTCTGCTGGTCGAAAGCCCGGGGGGCATCTTTCAATACTGCCGTCATACCGCTCATGATAACATCCGGGTTAAGCCCGGGGGGCATTTGCCGCATAAGGTTTTCGCCGATCAGCAACCCGAAGGCATAACTGGCGCTGTCCTGGCCTGAGCTAAGCGGGGTCTGGGCATGCAGGGCCGTCACAAGGCCCAAAGCCATAAAAAAAATCGAAACAGTTTTTTTCATTTTTGGAAAGTAGTTAATTGAATTAGCGGGCACAAAAATACATCTTCCGGAGTTATCTCCGGGTTATGTGCCCTTGGCATGGGAAATAACAGGTATGAATAATTGCAGGGCCGTATTCAGGCTTCGACATTCTCTGCAATAACTTCATTCAGAAAGTTTTCCAATATTGTATTGAACTCTTCCGGTTTTTCCATCATGGGTGCATGGCCGCACTGATCGAGGAAATGGAGGCGTGAGTGCTCTATGAGTTCATTAAATTTCTCTCCTACGAAAGGAGGTGTTACGGCGTCTTGCTTGCCCCAGATCAGGAGCGTCGGGGTCTTTATTTTATGCAGTTTATCACCCAGGTTGTGGCGTACGGCCGATTTTGCCGTTGCAACGACCCGAATGGCTTTGTTGCGATCGTTGACAATGCCAAAAACTTCGTCAACCAATTCTTTGGTCGCGACCTCGGGGTTGTAGAAGGTATCCGCCGTTTTCTTTTTGATATAATCGTAGTCGCCGCGTTTGGGAAAAGCCGTGCCGAAAGCACTTTCAAACAACCCGGAACTACCGGTCAATGTCACGGAAGCAATATGTTCGGGATGCGCAAGCACGTAGAGCAAGGCAATATGACCTCCGAGAGAATTGCCCAACAGGTGCACCCGATCGAAACCTTTGAAGTTGACAAAACGTGTAACGAAATCTACAAGGCCCATTACAGACACTTCAAAGATTGGCATTTCATATATGGGTAATATGGGCACCACCACGTTGTATTTACCCGAAAAGCGCTTAATAATACCCTCAAAGTTGCTCAATGCACCAAAAAGTCCATGCAGCAACATGAGGGTTTCCCCACTGCTGCCTTCGCCTGTCTCTATAAAACGAAAGTTTTTTTCTTCTTTTATCGGTATGTCCATGCGCCGTAATTCAGGTAAAGATGAGCAAAAATAGGAAAAACCGTCAAACAATAACGTTTAATGCCATGCGGTAAACCTACTCGCTTCGGGTGATAATAAGAATATGTTTTCAGCAAAATTTATTTGACGGTTATCGTTGAACGCTGCGTTCGGGAGAATTGGTACGCCACAAACAACAATACGGAAAACAAAATAACCGCTCCGGCCTGGTGCATTACCCCCAGGCCGACCGGTATTTTGGATATACAATTAATGAGGGTAAGGACACCGAGCAATACTTGCAGGGACAGCACGACGAGCAGTGCCGTATTGCCCTTTTTTATTGCAGGGAGCGAAGCCCGACGATTCTTCCACACAAAATACAGCACTAATGCCGTCAGCAGATATGCGGTATTGCGGTGCAAAAACTGGATCAGTGCCGGCATAAACGGATTGGTATCGTAGTTCAAAAAGTTTTCGGCTTTCCAGGCGGCGCTATCCAGCAAAACGGACGGCAGGAAGGCGCCCTGCATATCGGGCCAGCCGGATAAAAGAGGCCGGCTTTTGAACCCGACATCATGGCGCCAAAGGCAATCTGGAGAAAAGCAACGGCAATCATGATCCAGGTAAACCGGCGCATGGTCCCGTTCACCGGCAATGGGGTCGGGGCAGGTTGATACGCAATGAAAATAGTCCAGAGCAGATACCCGAAAATGATCATGGCCATGCAAAAATGCAACGTCAGGTTGTAGGCGTTTACCCAGGGGCGATTGATCAAACCACTGGCAACCATGATCCAGCCGAAAAAGCCTTCCAGTCCGGCCAGCAACACCACCACCAGCAGGCGCGGCAATAAACGGCGCGAGAGCATGCCGCGCCAGAGAAACCATATAAAAGGAAAGATGAAAACCAGTCCCATGGTACGCGCCCACAACCGGTGAAAGTACTCCCAGAAATAAATAAACTTAAACTCACCCAGGGACATACCCTTGTTGATTTTATGGTATTGAGGGGTCTGCTGGTACAATTCGAATTCGGATTGCCATTGCGCCTCGTTGAGCGGCGGTATGCTGCCTGTAACGATCTCCCAGCGGGTGATGCTCAATCCGCTTCCGGTAAGGCGCGTTATGCCTCCGATGATGATTTGCATGAAGATCATGACGAGCCCTGCAATAAGCCAAACCCTGACGGTGCGCGGGATCCGAAAATCATCCGCAAAATGCAATTTCCAATTCATATATGTATTTTCAGTGACGGTGCCTTTAGATGCTGCGATCTAAAACAAAACAAAAGTAGAACCCTTCTTCCGTTGGTTTATACCCATTCCTGTTACCCTTAATAGATTTTAATAGCTTAAATAATCCTGCCTGCGGCCATCATCAGTGGTGTTAGTTTGTGGATAACGACATAACTGTGCAATCAACACTTTACATTAAGAATAGTTACCCGTTTCATGCACAGGTTTTCCACGAAAGCGTGTCTTTAAAATCAAGGGATTGGCGTGTTTTCCACATTTTTTTGACAAAATGTTCAAAAACCCCCTGTTTGCCTTTTCATCAGCCGGTCAATTGTGAATCCACGTGGGCGGATACACCACATACCAACCATTCGAACGTGTCACCGTCGACAGGTGGTAATAACTACCGGATCGCTGTGGAGTCCGGTTAACAACTCAAGGCTTTCTCCACATGCGTCGCATGTAAAATACACTGTTTTGTACTTTGTTAATCAATACATTATATATGTATAATTAATTACTGTTTATAACTTTTGGAAACAATATGTTTTCCTTCGTAACTTTAAGGAATTGAATGAATTATCAATAAGCCGCTTTGTTTTTCCCAATATGATTTTGTGAAAACGATCTTTTCATTACTTAAATCACAAAATTTTTAAAACAAACGTTGCCGAAGTTTATGTGTGGACGATACTCTTTTGCACCCAACCCTAAACAACTCGAAGCGCAGATGCGCGATGTTATCCGGCCGCTGGCGTTGAAGATTAGTTTTAATATCGCTCCGACTCACCAGTCGTATGTCATTGCAAGCGACAGACCCGGCGTATTACAGACGATGGAGTGGGGGCTTGTACCGCATTGGAGTGCCGATGGGGTAAATAATGGCAAACTGATCAATGCACGCGCCGAGGGCATTCAGGAAAAACCGTCTTTCCGGGATTGCATACGCAGCAAACGGTGTCTTGTTCCTGCCGACAGTTTTTATGAATGGCGTACCGGACCGGGTAAGGACAAAATACCTTACCGCATATCCTTAAAAAGCGGCGCGCTGATGTTTATGGCGGGTATATGGGATGAATGGCAGGCGGGAAACGAAACCAAACATACATTTTCCATCATTACGACCACGCCAAACCGCGATCTGGAAACGCTGCACAACCGTATGCCTGTATTATTGAGCGGGGGGCACGATCAGCAGGCATGGTTATCCACATTACCTGTAGATACGGTGCTAGCGATGCTTCACCCCGCTCCGGATGGTATATTTTCGGTGTATCGCGTATCGGAAAAGTTGAACAATGTGGCTTATAACGAGCCGGATCTGCACCGGGAAGTGCCGGAGCAACCGACCTTTTTTTAGTATTATGCCCCGATTTTTTCCAGTTCGGCCATAATGAGGTGTACCCCTTGCTCGGTCATGGGCGCCAATGGCAACCTTACTTCCCGGCTGCAAAGTCCCTGGAGCTCCAGTGCGGCCTTTACGCCCATCGGATTGCCTTCGATGAACAGCAGTTTATATAATTCGAGTAGCTTCAGGTTAAGTTGTTGGGCAGTGGCCATATCATGGCGCAGGGCGGCCCGCACCATCTCGGTAAACGGGCGGGGTGTGGTATTGGCAATAACAGAGATTACGCCGTCGCCGCCGGATGCGATGAGGGGAAGCGTGATAAAATCATCGCCGCTGAGCACGAGAAAGTTTTTTGGCCTGCCCTTGATGATCTTCATCACCTGGTAAATATCATTGGATGCTTCCTTCACACCCAGGAATTTATCGCTTGCATTAGCCAGGCGAAGCGTGGTTTCGGCGGTCATATTGGATGCCGTACGGCTCGGCACATTATAGATGATGATCGGTTTTGGAGAGACCTCCGCAATGGCCATATAGTGTTGAAAGATACCTTCCTGCCCGGGTTTATTATAAGCCGGGTTGCTGGACAGCAGGGCGTCGATACCGTCGAAGTTGAAGTGGTTAATTTTATCCACCAGCGCTGCGGTGTTATTGCCGCCAAACACGCCTGCCACCAATGGAAGTCTGCCGCGGTTGGTCTTAATAGTAAAGTCGAGTATTTGCCGGTGCTCGTCTTCTGAAATGGTGGCCGATTCGCCTGTAGTGCCCAGGCTGACCAAAAATTCGACGCCACCTGCAATGACGTGCTCAATAATCCGCTCCAGGTCGTCCCAATCAATGCCGCCGTTTTTGAAAGGTGTCACCAGGGCGACGCCTGTACCTCTAAATCGCTCGTGCTGATTCATTTTTGGTGAGGATGATTTTACCCAGATACAAATGCAGTTGTTCTGTAAAGTAATGGAGGTCTTTGTTGGCAGGAGTTTCCAGCAACAGGTCGAAGTCGTTGGGTTTTTCTGTGGCAAATCCAACTTTCATAGCGGCCTGTGATGCAGCGGCAAGCCATTCGAGCGGTTCGCAGGGTTCGGGATTCATGTAGATCAGAATATCCGGCTTTTCTGCTGCGAAAGTCAGTGCTTTATCGCCCTTCGGTACGCCTGCCCATGTTGTATCCTGTTTGGTAAAAAAGCCGAAAGGATGGCCTTCAGGCGGTTGTTTGATCGAAAAATAGCCAAAAAGCCGCACTTTTTTTCCTTTACCTTCCAGTTCCTCTGCGTACTCTTTTATTTCCCGGCGGGTTTTTTCCGTGGTAGCATCGAACAAAATCGCGATAGTTTTTGCGCTGTCGAGGTTATGAGACAGGCGCCGGCGTTTTTGCGTCTCCAGCAGTTTGCGCAGGGATTTTTTGTAAAAGGCAATGCGGATAAATTCCAGCATGGCAAATGTTTATTTGTTGTTTGCAGGAGCGAGTTCGCGATAATGGCCCATTTTACTGTATTTATCAATGCGGTCCATAATGCGTTTGTCAGGGTCGACGCCTGTCAGTTTGTTCAATTCTGCACAGATGTGTTTTTTCAGGGCCTTTGCCATCTCTTCCGGTGCGTTGTGTGCTCCCCCAAGAGGTTCGCGCACAATACCGTCGATCAGGCCGAATTCGAGCATATTATCGGCGTCGAGTTTTAAGGCTTCGGCAGCCTGCTCCTTGTAGTCCCAGGAATGCCACAGGATGGAAGAGCAGGATTCCGGCGAAATAACAGAGTACCAGGTATATTCAAGCATGAATACCCGGTCGCCCAAACCAATACCGAGCGCTCCGCCGGATGCGCCTTCACCGATAACATAACAGAGAATGGGCACGCGCAATTGTGCCATTTCAAACAGATTGCGTGCGATGGCTTCGGCCTGGCCGCGCTGCTCGGCTTCCAGACCGGGGAAAGCCCCGGGGGTATCGATCAGCGTCACGACGGGGAAACCGAAACGCTCGGCCATTTTCATCAGGCGTAGCGCCTTTCGGTAGCCTTCCGGATTGGCCATTCCAAAGTTGCGGTATTGCCGCATTTTGGTGTTTACCCCTTTCTGATGACCAATTATTACAACCGTTTGCCCATCGAGATTGGCCAATCCGCCTACGATGGCATGGTCGTCGCCTGCATAACGGTCGCCGTGCAGTTCGATAAACTTTTTGCACATCGTGGTGACGTAATACAGCGTATAGGGACGTTCAGGGTGGCGGGAAAGTTGTACTTTCTGCCATCCGGAGAGATTGTGATAGATCTCTTTGCGCTTGGCTTTGATCTTGTTTTCCAGCTCGCGCACCATGTTGGTCACGTCAAGTTCTCCTTTTTCCCCTACTTCTCTCAACTTTTCCAGTTGTTCGTAGAGCGCTTCGAGGGGTTTTTCAAAATCCATGAAGGTCATAGCCATGTGGGTTCCAAAAATTGGTTTTGGAAAATTGTTGAACCGAGCGGATTAGGAGGAATGATTAAACCGGTTTTTACTGTTATCCCAGTAAGGAAGTGCGGCAAAGGTACTGCTAAGCCGACGGATTTTCAGAAATCCTTCACCCGGCACAAATATTTTCAGATTTTTTTGAAAAAATGCTTGTTGCTCCGGGGAGAATGCAGTTATCTTTGCCCCGCTTTTGAAGGAAAGCAAATGGTTCGGTAGTTCAGTCGGTTAGAATGCCGCCCTGTCACGGCGGAGGTCGCGGGTTCGAGTCCCGTCCGGACCGCAAGCAAAGAGGCTAATGAGTTGATTTTCAACTTTTTAGCCTCTTTTGTTTTTTGCTTGGGTAGGGATTTGGCTAAGTTGGTTTTATTGGGGCACTTATTTTATAACGAATCATTCTTTTTTTCTTCTGGTCAATCAAGGCCCCTAACCCTGCCTTGTTCAATGCAAAAAAAACCGGGCCCCTTTCGAAGGCCCGGTCGTGCTCATGAAGAACAGCATCCCAGGGTTTGTACACGCTTGATCATTTTGCCACTACGAACTTCATCGTCCTGGCATTTCGTTTATTTAGGCTCTACCCGGATAAGAGGCAGTACCAAATTCCCGCTGGCACTCCGGATTTCTGCAAACCAGACCCCTGCCGGGGCAGCCTCGGCCTGAAAAGTCTCGCTGTACGACCCGGCTGAATAGTATTGTTTTTTCGAAAACAGCACCCTACCCGCGGCATCGAAAACCCGCAGTTCCGCTTCACCGTCTTGCGGCAGATTGAAGCGCAGGAGCGTACTTTCGGCAAAAGGGTTTGGCCAGGCCTCCAAATGCAAGCCGGCAGCTTGATCCGGGTTGGTAGTAGCGCTTGTTTCCACAAACCGGAGTTGCACACCCGATTCTTCATAAGCGCTGTTGTAGGCGTAAGCGGGAAGCACATCCTCATTCAGTTGCAAGACATTGCGCAATAAAGCCCCGGTTTCCAATGCCTGGAAGCGCAGGCGAAACAGTTGTGCAGCTTCGGTTATCATGATCGGGCTGGCCTGCGCCCAAACCACCCGAAGTTCACCGCCGTCTATATTGAAGGTGCCAAAATTACCCATCGAAACTGGCAACCCACCCAGCGGCTCTATTTCCAGCAGCGCCAACTGTTCCGGATCGAAATACAATGCGAACTGGAAGGAGTTCAGGTCGGCGAATTGATCGACATGGAAATCGATGCTGACTTCCTGGCCGGCTTGCAAAACCTGATCCTGAACCCGGAGCACCATCGGTTCGCCGGCACCGAAATTGGCCGGATTGGCCCAGGTGCTTACTACGTCGCCCAGTTTTATGCCTTTAAAATCATGGCCGCTCGTGTTGCTGGTTACGCCCGTGAGGTTGATCTGTTCGGGGAAACCCCATGGTACGTTGGGGTTGGGGAAAACGTAGGTGTCGGGCACAAATCGCCAGGATGTAATTTGGTTCATAGCCGCCGGGTTGCCCAGTAGGGGCCTGGTTGATCAGTGTCGCGTCCATGGTCGTGATGGTGTTGCTTTTGTTCACGTCGGCAGCGATGCGCCTGAAGGGCGCGGGTAGGAGTTCGATAAGGTCGTGTTTTTGGATCGCGGTAACATCGGCACTGGTCAAGCCGTTGAAGCTATTGATGCTTTTGACTGGTTTACCGTAAAATTACCGGTACCCGAAGGGATGTTTACCTCGTAGTCGCCGTTTGTGTCGCTGACGTCACTTCCGCTTCCGGCGCCGGTGACGTTGATCGTGGCGTTGTTGACGCCACTGGTTCCATCGTGTTCCCAGATTATACTCCCGCTTATGGTCAGGCCGCTGCAGGAATTGACGTTGGCATCGCTGTCGTCGCAGTCGATATCGGTGGTGTTGACCAGTTCCGAGGCCGGCCGGTATCCTAACGGGCGCTCACAGGCTGTTTGCGTATTGCCTGTGGTATAGCCGTCGCTGTCTGCATCTTCGTACCAGATCTGGCCGGGAAATTCGTTTTCGTCATCGTCGTCGCAGTCGGTGTTATCCAGAACGTAGCCGGTACCACAGGTCTCGCAAAATGTCTGAGCCATTGCCGGATCGCCATACGTGTCGTTGTCGCTGTCGAGGTAGCAGGTGACCAATGTCCCGGTGCTGTTTACCTCCCATTCCACGATGCGGGTGCAGCCGCCCACGGGGTCTTCTATTTTTACATAAAAAACAGTGGCCCCTGTTGGCAGGTTGTTGTCCGGGGTGAAAGTATTGGTGTTCACATCATATGTACCGGCCGACTGGGTGGCATTTTCATCTGTAAATATGCCGAGAATGTTGAAGTCCACCGGTGCGCCAAGGCCGAAGGCAGGGTTTACAGTCGAGCAATCTGATGTGGTGACCGGGGCAACGATGATTTCCTCGTTGGAAATAGAAGGCAGGGTTCCTGTACATCCTGCACGATTCCATTATTCGTAAATGTGGAGGTTATTTCACTGGTATTATCATCCGTATTGAT
>JADJRC010000008.1 GCA_016712415.1 Lewinellaceae bacterium
GATCTACGGTATCGGTTGTGCGCTGTTCGTTTTGGGCGCTTTGTTCAATGCCGGCATGTATCCGCATTGGGCGTTCTATACTGTTCGTGCTGTGTCTGCTGTTTCGCCCGCCCCTTGCTCGACACTGCGTATTTCCCCGTACAGTTGAAGGTGATCGACGTGGTGGCGGGAGAAGGGAAAACGCAATGCGTTTGCCTATATTTTCAACCACGAACTGGGGCCTGTACCTGGGCCGCCTGTTCGGCTGCGGGCTATTCATCCGGGTGCTGGCGGGGTGTGAGTGAATACGCCGCCCTGCGCTACGCGCTGCTGGTAATCGCCCTGGTGCATTTCCTGGGCTGGTTCATGATGCGCAACATCGTGAAAGACCTGGATAAACCCTGAACGACCCGATGATGCAATAATCTTGTCACCGTCCCCGGTGCTACCATTCCCGACTCAATTATGATACGACCATACATCCTGCTAATACCCGTCCTGCTGCTGAGCGCCTGCTCCCGCGGATAACCGGAATTATGTGCGCATGCTGCGCAACTACTTCAACCGGGACAACGGCTGGAATGTCGTCATGAACTTCACCAACAAAGGCGCACATATCGGCGGCGGCTACGGCAACGATTTCTGGTACGAGGTACACAACAACGTGTTGTTTTACAGCGTCGCCGACCTGTACCCGGACGAGCGGGATTTCAGCAGGATCCAGCGCAGCATCGCGGAGCAGTTTTACCGGTCCGACTCGGTTATGGGCAACAGTTACGGTTTATTCATTTTTCGATTTCAAAAACATGAAGGGCGAGCGAAGCCACATTCCCACGCAAGAGGACGTGGCCGGCGGTTATGCTTTCATCCTGTATGCTGCCTGGGTGAAATTCGGCGATGAAAGTACCTGCGCGCCGCCCGAAAATGCCCTGACGGTGCTGTACAACCAGAAAGAAAACCGCTTTTACGAGGCCATGATGCCTGTTGCCGCCTACGTCGCGGCACGTATGAATGCGGAGGCCGGTACCGACTTCGATATTCAGCGCTTTCTCGACTGGACTTTCGACGGTACGGCGGTCGGACGGGAAGGCTGGGGAGTGCTGGCCGACAACTGGGGCGGTTACGATGTCAGCGGACTGGCGGGCAGCACGGTGCACAACGGCGGCTACGGATTCCTGATGAATACTTTCGACCTCATGATGCCCATGTCGGCACTGTTGCGTTACGACCAGCGATATGCCCGCGCGGTGGGCAAATGGGCGCTCAATGCCACCAATGCCGCTCGCTTTTGTTACCCCGGCAACATGCCCGATTCACTGCAGGCCATCCCGCAGCACAAAAGTGTTGACAAAAACGTGATTGCCTACGAAGGAATCTCAAAGCGAATCCGTATCCGGAATTCAAGGGCATCACCCCGTTCGCGCAGGGCGATGGCCCGTTGTGGGTACAGGGCAATCCCCCGCAGAGCATGTTTTCGGTGTATGGAAGCGGGCACGTCGGGTTTTTCGGCGGCACCGTCCGGCAGACAAACGTGCCGGAAATACTTCAGATCGACTGCAACGCCACCGATTTTTACAAAAAAAACGCAGCATACCCGACCTGCCTGTTTTTCAATCCTTATGACGTGGAGAAAACGGTGGAAACCGACCTTGGCGCCAAAAATACAGACGTGTACGATGCCGTGTCCCGCACCTTCCTGGGGCGCAACGTCAGCGGGCGTTTCCGCTTTTCCCTGCCCGCCGATGCGGCGCGGGTGCTCGTGCTCATTCCCGCGGGGAAACAATACACCATAGAAAACGGAACGCTGAAGGCAGGTGGAACAGTAGTGGATTACCGCTACATGGCAAAAACAAGGTAAATACCTGCCACTGCATACGCTTTAAACTGCCCTGCCTGAGCGCATGCGAATTATTAAGGCGACCCTTGCGTCTTCAGAGCCGGCACATCGGCAGGATATGGCTATTGACACCCTCAATCTGTTCCTGCAGATTGAGGTGAAAATAATGCCTGCAGTTGGTGCGGATTAGGTTATCTTTACTTATCTGCTACGCAGAAGGCAGCACTCTCTGCAATACCATGATGGATTCGGGGGTGTTGACAAATACCTATATGAAGTTATATATCATATATGGTCAGTTTGCGGTGCAAATGATGGTCAAAGAGGAGTTGATAAAATTGGGTCTTCATTATGTACTGATCGACCTCGAATTGTAGAGATTCTGAGGATGTTACTGCGGAGCAGCGGGAACAACTCCGGGTAAATCTCCTCCATTCTGACTCGAATTGCTGGACGACAAAAAGGCTATCCTTATTGACAAGATAAAAAGTGTGATCATCGAGATGATTCACTATGCGGATGAATTGCCCGACGTAAACTACTCAGAATATATCAGCCAAAAACTGGGCTACGATTACACCTATCTGGCCAATGTATTTTCGGAGGTCAAGGGTGTCACCATACAACAATTTATTATCACCCATAAAATTGAAAAGGTAAAGGAATTGCTCCTGTATGACGAACTGAATCTTACGGAAATATCTTATAAACTGCACTACAGCAGCGTAGCGCATTTGTCCAACCAGTTCAAAAAATTACGGGTCTTTCCCCTTCTTTTTACAAACAGTTGAAGCAAAGACGCAACGCGAACCTTGAAAATGTTTAAGTGGAATAGCCGGGACTTGACCCAAATCGGGCATTTATCCGACGCCAAAATCCGGGAGACCTCCACTATTTGCCTGCTTTTTAGACTTCTTGCTTCCGCTTGTCTTGGTGTCGGATTTGGGAATGAAAGCGTCGAGCGAAGTCTGTTTGACATCCCCGGTTTTACTTTCAGACTTGTAGGCCGACAGAATCTTTCCTTTGCCGGGTGATTTATCGGCGGGCGCCTTTTTGTGGTTTTTGGTTCCTTTATCTTTGCTCATGGTGTTGAATTTTAGTTTTTTAATTTTTTTCTGTCCAACGGAATGATACCGGCCATTTCGCCGATAACATTGACCAGATCGGACCCTGTAGGGATCACAATTTTTGCGTTTTGGCCAAGGGAGGCCAGTGCGCTCCAGTTTTCGAAGCAACTGGGCGTTGCCGACGAAGTATTTATCGGCGGCTTCGTTTACCAGTTTGATGGCTTCGGCTTCTCCCTCGGCATGTAGTATTTTGGATTGTTTGTAACCTTCAGCCTCTTTGATCTTTGCGCGTTTGACGCCATCGGCAACCGTCTCCGCAGCAGTAGCGGAATCTATGGCCGCTATTTTTTCATTTTCGGCCTTTACGACCTTGTTCATGGTTTCCTGCACGTCTTTTGGCGGGTCGATTTCCTTCAACTCCGTGCGTACGATCTCGATGCCCCAGTTTTGGGTTTCCAGGTGCAGTGTCTTGTATAGTTCGGCATTGATCTTGCCGCGTTCGCTGTTCGCTGATTTCAGGGTAAGCGTGCCGATAATATTCCGCATGGTAGTACGCGCCAGGTTGACAATCTGTAGCTTGTAGTTGTTCACGTTGTAGATCGGTTTCAACGCTTTCCTCATCGGACTTCACCTTAAAGTACACCTGTGCATCGACCCTCGCATTGAGGTTGTCGTTGGTAATGATCTCCTGTGGCTCGGCATCCACCATTTGTTCCGTTACATTGACCAGGTATATCCTGTCGATTACGGGTATGATCCAGTGGAAACCCGGATGGGCAAAGTAATAGTACTTGCCAAGCCGCTCCACGAGGCCTCTTTGGGTGGGACGTATGATTTTTATCCCAATGAGAAAAATCAATACGATCGGTATAATCAGATAGGTGTAGATCATTGGTCGGTGTCGGGTGTTACCCGAAAATGCTTATTATTTATTACTTAAAGCAATAGAATCAATAACAGGATAATGATGATGATCGCGCCGACAGAAAGGTAAACGCCGCCACCGCTGATTGCTTTAAGTTCCTGTTTGATGGAGCGGACTTCTTTGCGCAGTTTTCTCTTTTCGGAAACACCCTAAATACGTATGCTGCTCAAAGAATCCATTATCCCAAAAACACGGAGCAACCAAAGGACCACGAGAACTACAGCCACTATGTTGAGGATGTTTTTGATCTTGCGATACATCGGGATGTAGGTGTTCACGAGCCACAGCAGAACGCCAACAACAATCAGTACAAGCAATAAATTTATTAATGGCATGATTTAAGTTTAAAATAGGTGTCTGTAAAGGTACCCCTGCCGGATTCCCGGGACATTACACAATTATTGAAAGGATTTACATAATTCACACATTACCAGGGAGCGTTTCCCTCATCGCACTACACTGCTTTTTTAGAGGACATCATGGCCACAACTCCTGCAACAAGCAGCAATACACCGACTACCGGCGACCACTGGACAAAGTGATTTTTGTCTTTGTTTATTTCGATCGGCCCGATATCAACTACTTTTTCGGTAGTGACATAGTTAAAGCCGGTATACACGATCATAATTACCCCAACTATGATAAGGAATATCCCCAGATTTTTTACTGTAGCCATGCTGCTTTTGGATTGTTCACCGTACAAGTGATTGTTTGAATAAATAAAATCCCGAACATGCTTAAACACAGAACCCCGTTTCATCTGGAAACGGGGTTTGTGTATTACGGCGTGTTTTATTTGGGCGGTAATGGTAAATGGCTTTGCTTCATCGTTTACCATTTTCAGGATACAAAGTTGTGCTCCCTTTCCTGAATAAGTGTTACACAATTAATGGCAATAGTTACATGATTCCCACATCCCCTGCGATTGAAACCTGAACAGGCTCAGGTGGGAATTCTATAATTAATTCACAGAATTATGTAACACCGGCCGGTATATATGCGGGCATCTTTGTATCAACAGTGTCCCATCATATTTAAAGTTAAACATCATGGGAAATCTCCTCTACACAATTGCCGTCATTCTTGTAATTGGCTGGGTGATTGGATTTATCGGCTTCCACGCAGGAGGCCTTATTCATATTTTGCTGGTGATCGCATTGATTGCAGTAATAATGCGTGTTATCAGCGGGCGAAAAGCCGTCTGATAACAGACGCTCAGGTATCTCATTTACAAATAGGTTACCCGTACAATAGGCAAGCCATCCCAAAAGTGGGGTGGCTTTTTTTTGCCCGAATTTCAAACTGCCCGCCCGCTGTCGGATCGTATCCTCATTCCGAAGGCTGGCTGCAATACATAGGGCGCCTCCCGGTACAGGCTTTCTACACACCGGCATATCGGGATGACAATAAACTGACAAAGGTCATTCCCGGATATGACCTAAATGCTCAGCCAACATGCGCTGGAGCGGCACCTTTATCCCATCAATCTTTTAACAAAATTTTCAACGGTATGAAAAACGTAAAATTTTATCTGGCTTTCGTGGCGGGTATACTTGTCTATGCAATGGTCCTGCACACTTCATCCTGTACGCGGGAGGATGCCCCAATCGGTACCATCGAACCGCCGGATTATCAATACGGTACGGAAACGGTGAAAAATTCCGAGGGCTGGAATTTCGATAAAACACACTCCAGTGCATTGTGGGAAACGAATTACCTGGGCGTATCTGCGTTGCTGACCGGTCGCTTCAATACCTTCTCCGCAAAGGCGGAGTTCGACGAAGACAATCCTGAAAACAGCAGCCTGTCCGGTTTCGTGGTGCTCTCCACCGTCAACACAGGCGAACCCGGCCGCGACGCAGGCTGCCTGCTCGGCACTTTCGGCGTGACCACGATCTCGGATACGGCCCGCCTGACCAGCAAAAAGTTTGAATTAGACGGCAAGGGCGGCTATATCGTCACCGCAGAACTTGACTTCCACGGGGTGAAGAAAGACGTAACGATGCAACTCAACTATACCCCGATGACGCACTTTGATGTCGATTCCGGGATTAGTGGAGCCCCGTACGCAGTCGCCGGACTTACCGGCCAGTTTGAGTTTAACGCCAAAAGTGATTTCCTGATCGTTTCGCCAAACATCGCCGACCGCGTGGTGATCAAGTTGAACGCCCAATTCAAGAAGCCTGGCTAAATCGGGAGTGCATCAACCGACAAATGTTCCATCATTTAAAAAACTAAAGCCATGCGTAAGATGATAATTAGGGCGGCGTTCCTCTTCGGAACCCTGGTAACGGCCTTCTCCTGTTACTACGAATACCCGCCGGAACAAACCCCCTTCAACCCGGACGATGTTTCGTTCAGCACACATATTCTACCGATCCTGTCTGGAAAATGCGGTACTACAGATTGTCACGACGGCACCCACGTGCCCAACCTGCAGGCTGAAAACGCCTACCGGGAGCTCTCCAACGGCGGCTATTACAATGTGACCTTTCCGGAACAAAGCGAACTGTACAAGGCAATTGTGGAAGGCGTCGGCGGACTGGAAATGCCGCCCTCCGGATCTCTGTCCCAACTGGATAAAGAACTGATCCTGACTTGGATAAGGAAGGGAGCGCCAAACGACTAACCCGTTTCTTTTCCCGGAGCAATTGCCCGTTCAACTTTCAAGCCATTAAAACATGGACGTTATGAAAAATATATTAACCATGCAATCGCGAATAAATATTCGGTTGCACCGCATTCAACCCTTTATCCTCGGATTGTTCCTCTGTTGCCTGGCTGTGCCTGTTATTGCCCAGGACGAGGCGGAGGAGCAGCAGGTGCAGACTGACAGGCCTGTGCGATCCACCTTTGAAAGTTCGATGATCCTGGACAACCAGACGGTGATGGTACCCATCAAAAATACGTTTGAGTTTGATATCCAGCACCGGTTCGGAACGCTGCAAAACGGTTTCAAAGACGCGTTGGGCTTATATGCACCCTCCAATATTCGTCTGGGATTTCTGTATGTTCCCATCGAAAACCTGTCCGTAGGGTTCGGTTTTACCAAAACGAAATCGCTCGTTGATTTTAATGCCAAGTACGCCCTGCTCAAGCAGCGGAAAGGCTGGCGTATGCCGGTATCCGTCACCTACTTCGGTAATATCGTTCGCGACCCGCGCAGCAAGTCGGAGCGGGAAATATACCACACGTCGGACCGTTTGTCCTACTTCCACTCCATCATCATTGCGCGGAAGGTCAGCGACAAGTTTTCCATACAGGTGGCGCCAAGCCTCTCGCACTACAACCTGCAGGTCGACCGGTCGCTAAATAACGACCACTTCGCCGTATCTGTTAGCGCCCAGGTAAAAATTACCGACGTCATGGCGATCATCGCCAGCATCGACCAGCCTGTTTCGAAGTATGCAAAATATGCAGAAAACGATACCCGCCCCAATCCGAATCCTAACGTAAGCCTTGGTATCCAGATGAGTACCAGCTCGCACGCGTTCCAGATATTCATTTGTAACTATGACAAAATCGTTCCGCAGGAGAACAGCGTGTACTTCCGCGGGAACGACTACCAGGACAACAGCGTGAAGGAGTTTTTCGGATCGGACGGCTTCTTTAACCAGATGGCTCAACGATTCCGCATCGGCTTCAATATCACCCGTTTGTGGAACTATTGAGTGCGCCTGGTTAGAACGGGGCGCGGGCTTTCGCACAGATCATCAGAAAGCCCGCGCCCTGTTTCCCTGTTTTAGTTTTCACTCCAATCGAATAACAATGGACGATAATAACAACAAACAAAAACGTTCGCGTCGCGAATTCCTGGAGACCGGTATCACCGGAGCCGCAGGGGTAGCGCTGGGTCTGGTGGCAGGCGATATGATTCAATCCAGCCAGGACGATATGCCGGAGATGGTGAAAATGCTTACACCGGACGGAAAACTGGTGGAAGTGGACAAGCGGCGGCTTCCTCCAATGTGTGGAAAACCCGTCGCCGTATCAAACGAAGTACTCCTCGAGTGGATGGAAAAAGGCAAACCATAACACCCTTGTCCGGGCCATTCATCTGAAACACCATTCAATTATGAAATCAACAGATCAAAATAGTCGCAGGTCTTTCCTCAGAAAAGGATTGGGCATTGCGGCGGTGGCCGGCTCGGTCACCGCACTCCAGGCCTTCCAGCAAGACAGCGTGGAAGAAACGGGTGAAATGGTGAAACTCTTGTCTCCCGAGGGCGAGATCGTGGAAATCGACAAGGCTTATCTGAAGCCGATTCCGGAAGTACATATTGCGCCGGATGCGGCACGCGAGGGTATTCCCGGGCGACGTTTTGTCATGGTAATCGATCTGGCGCAGTGCAAAAACCTGCGCAAATGCCACGACGCCTGCGAAAAAATGCACCATTGCGGGCCCGATAATGAATTCCTGAAAGTGCTGAAAATGCAGGATAATAAACTGGCCACGCCATTCTGGCAACCAACCATGTGTTTTCACTGCGACGAGCCGCCCTGTGTGAAGGTTTGCCCGGTTGATGCAACCTACAAACGTACCGACGGCATCGTGCTCATCGATACAGACCGCTGTATCGGATGTCGCTTCTGCATGGTTGCCTGCCCGTATTCCGCCAGAACGTTCGACTGGAACGAGCCCGATCAGACGGAGGAGGTGAAACACCAGCATTACTCGCCGGAAACCAGCGTGCCTGCCAAAATGGGCACGGTTTCCAAATGCGACTTCTGCCCCGATATGGTGCGACAGGGCGAAATGCCGCACTGTGTCACCGCCTGCCCGAACGGAGTATTTTACTTCGGCGATGAAAATGAAGACGCCGTGTCCAACGGTTCCGAAACCGTACGCCTGAGCGAGTTGCTGCGCGACCGCGCCGGCTACCGCTACATGGAAGATATGGGCACCAAGCCGCGTGTTTATTACCTGCCACCGGTCAACCGCGCGTTCCCGTTCGAAGACGATGAATTCACCAAACAAAACGGGTCGAAATCATGAAAACGAAAAAATCTGAATCTGCCGGACATTTCACGGACCAGTCTGAAGCCATCAGCAGGGATTTGATGCCCAAACCATTCGGTTTAAGCGGCAAAATATGGGTCGCTGTGCTGAGCTTTGTCTTCCTGCTCGGGTTCTTCTTCTATATCCAGCAACTGCGGTATGGCCTCGGTATTACCGCCATGCGCGACTATTCTACCTGGGGTATCTATATTGCCAACTTCGTCTTTTTTGTCGCCATCAGCCTGGTCGGTTCGCTAATCAGCGCCATCCTCAAACTGTCAGGCGCAAAATGGCGGACTCCCCTCACCCGCATCTCGGAAATGATTGCCGTGTCGTCCATTGTTTTTGCTGCATTGGTAATCATTGTCGACATGGGCCGGCCCGACCGGTTTATGAACGTCATATTGCACGCCCGTATCCAGTCGCCCATTACGTGGGATGTGCTGGTCATCACTACCTACCTGGCTATCAGTCTTTTATTACTTTACCTGCCGCTTATTCCCGATCTGGCTTTTATGCGCGACCGGTTCAGCGACATTCCGGCCTGGCAGAAAAAAATGTATACGTTCATGGCCCTGGGATGGAAGGGCCTCCCCGGTCAGGAAAAAATCCTGCGCCGCGCGGAGCAGATTCTTGCGATCCTCATCATCCCGGTAGCCTTTGGCATCCACACCGTCACCTCCTGGCTCTTTGCCACTACATTGAGACCGGGATGGGACAGCAGCGACTTCGGGCCTTATTTTGTGTCGGGCGCATTTATGGTCGGTGCGGGCGGTGTCATCGCAGCCATGTATATTTTCCGTACCCATTATAGTCTGGAGAAATACCTGACCGACAAACACTTCGATTATATGGGCCGACTGCTTGTGCTGCTGTCGCTGGTGTACCTTTATTTCAATATCAACGAATACTTCGTGCCGGCCTACAAGATGAAAGGGCAGGAAGCGGAACACCTGAATGCGCTGTTTTATGGCCGGTATGCGCCCTTGTTCTGGTCGGTTCAGATATTTGGGATGGTGGCGCCGATCATTGTGCTCCTGTTCCGCAGGGGGCGAAAGCCGCTTCCCATGTTCATTATTGCTATTTTGGTGGTCGTCGGCGCCTGGTTCAAACGTTTCCTGATCGTTATTCCGACGCTGAGCCACCCCTATATTCCGATGGACAGGGTCCCGGAGTCCTGGCAGCACTACCTGCCCACGTTTAAAGAATGGAGCATTACGGCTGCCACACTGGCCGGCGCACTCCTGATCGTCACGTTGCTGACCCGGCTGTTTCCGGCGATCCCTATGGTGGAAACAATGGAGGAAGCCAACCCGGAACACAAAGAAACCGAAATCGCATAATTCCCTAAACGAACAATGCTATGTGTACGACAAGATATTTCCAGACAGCCTTGAAAAGCCTGCCGGTTTTGGCTGTGCTGTTTTACCTGCCCGGCCTCGCCATGGCGCAGGAAGAAGGGGGCGATGCAAGCGGTACGGAGAAGGCGGAGACGAGTATCGAACTTGTTTTCACCGAGTCGAACAACCACAACAAGCTGCTTTCGGCAACCGTGAAGACCAAAATCGAAGATGTGTACCAGCCCGTAAGCGGCATTGAGGTACGTTTTTACCAGACGGAAGTCAACCCGGAGCAACTTTTGGGAATCGCCACGTCTAATAAAAAGGGTATTGCGGTATTGATTGTGCCGGAAGAAAAGATGGACAAGTCAACGCCCGAATACACCTTTATAGCTGCCGTTGAAAACAATGAGCAGTTTGAAGATAACCAGGAAGAGGTCAGCGCGGCAGAGTCCGACTTTGAAATAACCCTGGAAACCGAAGACTCCGTCCGGATGGTGCATATCTCCTTTCAGGCGCCCGATGCCACAGGCGCCCTGGCGCCGGTAGCAGAAGCAGAAGTCCATCTTTATGTTCAGCGCATGGTTGGATTGCTTCCGCTTTCCGACGATCCGGAAACGACGGATGAAAACGGCGAAGTCAGCGCGGAGTTTCCGGGCGACATTCCGGGCGACGAGGACGGCAACCTGATTATCGTGGCCAGAGTGGAGGATCATGAGCGTTACGGCAACCTGGAGTTCAGGCGTAAGGTAAAATGGGGAGTGCCGCTGGTTATTGACCCCGACAGAGACCGCCGGCAACTTTGGTCATCAAGGGCAAATGCGCCGCTTTACCTGATCTTTATTGTAAATGCCATGCTGATCGGAATATGGGGTGTTATTGCCTACATCATTTACAACATTTTTCAGATCAGAAAACTGGGAAGACAACATGCTTCCTGAACCCATACGGAACTATTATTTCACTAAAATTCAACCATTTATATGAACACCAAGTTTTTTTTATCGACTGTGGCGGCAGTATTTGCAGTAATGCTGCTCTCTGCCTATGTGCCTCGCCAGGCCGCCGGCGATCCCTGGGTTGTGCCGGAGAAGTACAAAAAGATGAAAAATCCCGTTGCGTCTGACAAAGAATCCATCAGCGTCGGCAAATCATTATACGCCAAGCACTGTAAATCATGTCACGGCACAAAGGGGCTCGGCGACGGCAGCAAAGCCGCTCAACTGAAAACGAAATGCGGCGATTTTTCGTCGGCTGACTTCCAGTCGCAAAGCGACGGCTCGATTTTCTATAAAACCAGCGAGGGGCGCGACGACATGCCTTCCTTCAAAAAGAAAATACCGGAGCAGGAAGACATCTGGAGTATTGTGAACTACATCCGGACCATGAAAAAATAATCGTCCTGTTGTAGTTGATCCCGACCGGGACCGTTTCATAAGTCGTGCATACCTGTTTGACTTGTGACGCGGTCCCGGTTTTTTATATCAATACTTTTTCAAGAGTGCGCGACTTTTTTGGTAAAAACTGAAAGATGGGAAACAGTTTCGCACTACATTGCCGCTCGTAATTAATGCAAGCCTTTAACGCTCCTTTTTATGTGGTGGAAATCACTCTCTGTCGTTATCCTGGTTTATGTGATTCTGGCGGGCATGCTGGTGCCGCTCAAGCCCGGCATCACACATATCAGTCCCCAGACGGCGAAAAGCGGCAGCGCTGTTACCATTCAATTTCACGGATATAACTCGTTTTACACCCGCAGCGAAGCGTCGGGCATACGCGTCTGGCTGGAATTTGATTCGCTTCACGCCCTCGCGGGCCAAGATATACGTGTTCTGAGCGACACGGCCATTGAGGCGACCTTTCAGATGCCGCCCCTGCTTCCGCAGTCGTCGCGCTCCGTTTTGCTGAATGCCATCGTCGATCATCCCTCCGACGGGGTGTCCCTGCTGCCCGGAGCGCTCCAATTGACGCTTGATACGGCCCCTGCTACTTCCCCTGCTACTGCCTCTTGGTCCCTCAACCCCGTCATCGATTTGCACATCAAATCCGACTTCTCCTTCCCCTATCGCAACGTCATTTATGAAAGCATCCGGAACACTTATTTTCACGTGCCGATGTGGTTTGTGCTGATGTTCCTGTTTATTGCTTCGGTATATTTCAGCGTGCGGTATTTATTCGACCCCAAACCCGACTTCGACCGCAAGGCGGCGGGTTATGCCGAAACGGGATTGCTGTTTGGCGGGCTGGGTCTGGTCACAGGGATGTTGTGGGCGCATTATGCATGGGGAGCGGCCTGGAGCAACGACATCAAGCAATTGATGACGGCTGTCGCGCTGCTGATCTACCTGGCCTATTTTATTCTGCGCCGCTCTTTCGACGAGCCCGAAAAAGGCGCGCGACTGGCGGCGGTGTACAATATTTTTGCCTTTGCCTCGCTGGTGCCCTTGCTCTATATCGTGCCCCGCATGTTTGCCAGCCTGCACCCCGGGGCTACGGGCAATCCGGCGTTTGGCAGCGAAGACCTCGACAACACCATGCGGCTGGTATTTTACCCTTCTATTATCGGATTCTCCCTGCTGGGGTTCTGGATAGCGGAGTTGCGAATACGATACAAGCGGGTGGAAGACAGGGCTATGGGACTTGATTAACTCAATTCCGTTTTTCCTGTATCAAAAAAAACTTTTTGGAACATGAAATTTTTCAGAATGCGCAAAGTTTTCACAATCATTCTGTTTATGGCAATATCTTTGCCCTCACTAATGGCGCAGGGTAACCGCGATTTTATGCGGGAATCCGGGAAAATCTACGTCGTGGTTGGCGTTATCGGACTGATCTTCCTGGGCATCGTATCGTACCTCGTTTACCTTGAGCGAAAACTAACCAAATTAGAGCACCAACTCAAAGACGACAAAAATGAGTGGACAAATTAGCTTCTTCGAAAGCGTTGGAAATTATGTTGATAAGGCTGCGGCATTTACCGACATACCCAAAGGACTTCTGCAGCAGATCAAGGCCTGCAATCTTGTACTGCGCATCCGCTTCCCGATTCGCGTCAACGGCGACTACGAGGTGATCGAAGCCTACCGCGCCCAACACAGCCACCACCGTTTGCCGACGAAAGGCGGCATCCGTTATGCTGAAAGCGTGGATCAGGACGAGATAATGGCCCTTGCAGCCCTGATGACCTACAAATGCGCGCTTGTCGATGTGCCCTTCGGCGGTGCAAAAGGCGGGATCAAGATCAATCCTTCCAAATACACGGTCGAGCAATTGCAGAATATTACCCGCCGGTACACGACCGAACTGGTCAAGAAAAACTTCATCGGCCCCGGTATCGACGTGCCTGCACCCGATTATGGAACGGGTCCGCGTGAAATGGCCTGGATACTGGATACCTATCAGGCATTCCGCCACGGCGAAATCGACTCGATCGGCTGCGTTACCGGCAAACCCGTCACCCAAAACGGTATCCGGGGTCGCGCGGAGGCCACAGGCCGGGGCGTTTTTTACGGACTGCGCGAATGCATGTCGTACGAAGCGGACATGAAAAAAATCGGCCTTACCAAGGGTATCGCCGGCAAAACGATGGTCGTCCAGGGACTTGGAAATGTGGGCAGCAACGCCGCCCTGATCAGCCAAAACGAAGGCGACGTCAAGATCATCGGGGTGGCTGAGCGCGAAGGCTCCATTCACAGCGAGAAAGGCATCGATATCGAGAAACTCCTGGCGTTCCGCGCGGAAACAGGCTCGATTGTCGGTTTTCCGGGGACAAAAACCCTGGCCAATAACCTCGCCGCGCTCGAACTGGATTGCGATATCCTGGTGCCGGCAGCCCTGGAGAACCAGATCACACGTGCGAATGCCGAGCGCATCAATGCAAAGATCATCGCGGAAGCGGCCAACGGCCCGATAACCGCCGATGCTGATCCGATACTGATCAAAAAAGGCATCGTGATCCTGCCCGACTTTTATATCAACGCAGGCGGTGTTACGGTGTCGTACTTCGAGTGGCTCAAAAACCTGTCGCACCACCGCTTCGGCCGTTTGGAAAACCGTTTCCAGCACAATGCCTTCGAAGGTATCCTGACCAAAGTGCAGGAGATGACCGGCAAGACCATTGGCGACCGCGAACGAGATTTCCTGACGCGCGGCGGAACAGAAGAAGAACTGGTGAACTCCGGACTCGAAGATACCATGATCAATGCCTACCAGCAGATCAGGGACTCCTTCCAGCAACATTCCGCCATATCGGATATGCGTACGGCGGCATTTGTGTGCTCCCTGAAGAAAATCGCCAGCGATTATATCTCTATGGGCATTTTCCCGTAGTCTAATGGCGGAGCCAACCGCTCCAAATCCAAGGCAAAGGGATAATTCTTTGGTAAAAGGTTGAATCAAGAGGATTTGTTTGGCATTCGTCCGCCGGCAACCCGATGATTCAACCTTTTTTATTTTATCCATTGAAATGCAGCCTTCTTAACAAATATTTTTTGGCGAAACTGCGGTTTGTAACTTTGGGCGATCAAAATATTTAACTCCTGTGTGACAAAAACGCTTTATTAACAAAATTTACAAAGGTTTATTAGCCTTTTGCTTGCACATAATTTTTTCACGCCCTACCTTTGGGGAACTTTTACGAACCAAAATAAAATTTCATAAAGCAGACTCGTCATGTCAGAGAAACTGGATAAAATAGACCTTAAAATCCTGAAAATACTACAGGAAAACAGCAAAATAACCAACCTCGATCTTTCCAAAAAAATCGGACTTTCGCCGGCGCCAACCCTTGAGCGGGTTAAGAAACTGGAGCAGAGCGATATCATTCAGAGTTATCACGCCCAGGTAAACCCGCAAATGATGGGTTTGAACGTGAAGACCTTTGTACTGGTTTCACTGGCCTGGAAAAGGGAAAATGCCCTCAACAGTTTCCTGGAAAAAATATCGCAGATCGATGAGGTAACGGAATGCTATATCATAACAGGTGAGGCCGACTTTCTGATGAAAATTGTCTGCCGCGATATACCCACCTATGAGCAGCTGTTGTTCAAGACGATCAGCCAGATCGAGGAGATTGAGCGGCTGAAAACGCTGATGACCCTTTCCACCGTAAAGGATTCGAAAATCCTGCCCTACAACTACGACGAGAAATAAGCGTAGCCTGTTTCCAATTAAAATCAGAGGCCGTCCCGCGTGAGCAGGACGGCCTCTGGTGTTTCAGCCGGCAGGGCGGGATCAGTCAATGGCGATCTTTCCAACCTGCTTCGATTGACCGGAGGTCAAACGGATAAAATATATGCCGGCGGGCATCCCGTTCAGGTCGAGCGGGATCAGGTTTTTACCCTGGGCAAGGTTCTGGTGCAGCGTGCGAATCACCCGCCCCGGACCGTCCGTTACTTCAATGGCCAGTTCCTGGCTGCTTTCTGCATCGTAGGATACCGTGAACGATCCATGTCCCGGATTGGGGTATACCGTCCAGTTATCCTTCCTGGCCTGCGGATTCGAAGTGCCCACGGATAATTCGCCTTTAATGATAATATTGTCATTGCCGAGGTATGCGGCCAGGTTGATCGTACGTGTTTTCCATGGGTCATTTTTGAAGGTCGACGGTTTGTAGTCGATACTTTCCTGGTTTCCATTTACCAGCACGCGCATGGTGCTCGCGTACGGGTTGTGTTTCCCGAAATTGGTCAGGTAAAACGTGGAAAAAGTCTGCCGCAGGTCAAACTGCAACTGTGCGGAATTCAGACCGGTCAGGTCGGCGCAAATACAGAATTGGTTTCGGAATGCCTCGTTTCTGATCCATACGTTGGTGTCGGCGGGCTCCACGAAATCGCCATCGTTGTAGGCAGTCAGCACATCGCCACCGGTAATTTTAAAGCCCAGCGCGCCGGTGCGTGCGGCGTCGGAAGCCAGCGTTGTTTCGACAAAACGGCCCGAACGGGTAAAGCTGGAGTCAAGGGATGCTGCGCCGGCTTCAAAACTGAGTGTATCCCGGTAGAAAACGTATGGATTCACGATCCGCAAGGCATTGAGGCTGTCGTTGCCGCTAAGAAAATCAGGGTCGTAGGTTACCCATGAATCTACGGTATAAGGCCCTTTTGCGGAGAAGTGGAACGCTGTGGAAAGGGTATGGAAGAAGGATTCGCCCAAATGCAGCGTTTGTGGTATCTGAACCACTTCGCTGACCGGGTTGCTGCCGTTAAGGCTGACAAACACCGTGACTTCTTCGCCGGCAGCGATGGAGTCGCAGCCAAAATACCCTATTTCCAGCTTGGGTGTTTCCGAGCCGAGAAAACAACCGGAATTCAGGTCGTCCACATCGCGCAGACTGATATCGACATTCTGATCCAGAATGCTCTCCACGACCACTTTTGTCTCATTATTCTTGATATTCAGGTCGGTCGCCAGCCCGGTTTTGCAGCGAATCTTGTAAACGCCCGGTGTTGCAAACACATCGGTGGGTACGTTGAATTTGAAACTGATCGTATCGCCGTAGTAGAGCGGAGCGGTCAGTGTCAGCGTGTCCCAAACCTCCACGCCATCGTTGATAATAAACGCCATCGGAATTTTTCCACCGGCCGGTATGGTCGTACTACAGTCGTTGTATTTAAACCGAACCGTGATATATTCGGTGTCGGTGAGGTGGCAGTTCAGCGGCGCCGGCCCGGTTATGTCCAGGAGGTTCAGGTCGTAGTAATACAATTGGTCGCCGATGCCGACGGCATACCAGGCATTGGTTGTTTCGATATAACCCGGTGAGGAGCAGGGGCCGTAAAGATCGAGAGCAGCCTGCAGCGAACCCAGGCGCGCATCTGCGTATTTGGAGTTTTGAACCAGATAGTACTTCAGGTTGCGGAAGGCAATGGCGGCGGCAGTGTCGAGGCCTACGCCGTTCACCACGTAGTAGTCGTCGTTGTCGTTGGTGCCGCTGCCCCCGTCGGTGAGCAGCGAGAACCAGCGGTTTTGCACGCCGCTGTTGGTATGCACGCCGCCGTTATCGGCCGTTCCGGTGGCCCAGTTCTCTCCTTTATACGTATCCGGGTGGTCATATGCCTTCGGGTTTTGCATGTTCCTGAAGATATTGGAGCTGTTGTGCGCAAAATCTTCTCCGACCAGCCAGTCGGCCAGTTCGGGTGTTGCCCAGAACTCCACAGCAGCGCCGAAGATGTCGCTGAACGACTCGTTGAGGGCGCCGCTTTCGTTTTGGTAGATCAGTTTGGCCGTATTGCCGGTTACGCCGTGCGTGAATTCATGCGCTACCACATCCAGCGAGGTGAGTGGGGAATAGCTGGAGTTGCCGTCGCCGAACTGCGCCCAGTCGCCGGTCCAGCTGGCATTGACCCAGTTTTCGTTGAAGTGTACCAGGCAGATAAGCGGCATGTCGTCGCCGTCAATACCGGAATGTCCATGCTCCTGGAAGTAGTAGTCGTAGGTCATCTCGGCGCCCCAGTAGGCATCCGTGGCGGCCTCGTCCTGGTTGACGTTTACGTTGTTCCAGATATTATCGGTATCAATGAAGTCGGTAGCATCGGCAAAATCGGTACTCTTGTTCATATTATATGCAACAACACCGCCGCCGCGTGTGGTTTCCATCAACCGGAAATTGCCGTTTGAAAGTGAATCGGTGATGATGGCGCGCTGGTTGCTGTATTTGGTAATGGCCGTTCCGGGCGTGTTCTGGTCGTGCAGCAGTTCCAGTTCCTGCATGATGGTACCGTCGGTCACGCGGACAAATACCTGCTTTCTCGACTGTGGTTGCTGTGCAAACACCTCAAACGTCCAAGCCGCAACGAACCCCTCGGGGCGCTGCGCCTCGTCAGGATTGGCCAGCACCAGTTCCGGTTGGGGATAAAAGGTCGCCGCCGGGTCTTTTCTTGCCTGGCGGAGCAGGGCTTCTGTTTCAGGCGATTCCCACATATAGCGCTGGGCATTGGTATGTGCCAGGGCCTTGACGATGGCTTCCTGTGCCGTCAATCCGCCGGGGATTTGTGCCTGAAGGCCGCGGATCAACTTGCCGTTCAGGGTTTTGACGTAGCCGTTTTGCTCATGGATCAGCCATTCGGCGCCTGCAACCTTTACCCCTTTGTAGTACTGCTGGTAGCGGTGGTGGGTAAAGCCGAGGTCGTCGGTATCCGTGCGGTATTCCAGCAGGGCATCCTGGTCTGAAAGCCCCAGGTCGGAATGGTGCGACCGCAACAGGTCTTCAGCGGTAATCTGCACGCCTTCCCGGATAACCAGCCAGTCCGGATTGCCTTCTTTGGCGTAAAAAATGGTTTCGCGAACAGGCAAAGGATCGCCATTCGATTGGCCCTGGGGAAAGGCGAGACATGTGGCGGGAAGCCAGCACAGTAAGGAGTAGAACAATAACTTCATAACGGAGATTTTCGTTAGTATACGAATGAATACAAGCGGACAAATATACCGCGTGCTTAAAATATTCGGTTCATTTACCGTCCGGCCATATCTTTTAAAGCAAAAGGTGCTATTACACGACAAAATCATCTCCCGATCGGCCGGACAAGGCAACGGACAGTAAATAAAAAATCTGTGAAAATGTTGCGGGTAATTTGCTGTTGTTTATTGCGCCAGTATGTGTGCCATACGCAGCAAATCCTTGTTTAAGGGTTTGTTTTTGGCAATAGCCTCCGTAAAAGGCGTGTTGTGCACATTGTTATTGCGCATGCCAACCATTACGCCCGATTCGCCCGCCATGAGCGCCTCTACAGCGCCGAAACCCAGGACGCTCGCCAGAACACGGTCGAACGACGACGGAGAGCCACCGCGTTGCAGGTGTCCGATCACGGTGACTTTAATGTCGTCGTAAAAGCTGATTTGCTCTTCCACGTTTTTGGCGATGTCGTACACCGTACCCATCTGGTTGCCTTCTGCCACGATGACGATACTGAAGAGTTTGGAGCGTTTGGCGCCGCGTTTGAGCAGTTTGACCACATCTTCCAGCGAGAACTCCTCTTCCGGGATCAGCACGCCGCCTGCTCCGCCGGCAATAGCGGTATGGAGCGCGATAAAGCCCGAATGACGCCCCATCACCTCGACAAAAAACAGGCGGTTGTGCGAATCGGCCGTATCGCGGATCTTGTCGACGGCCTGTACGGCTGTGTTGACCGCCGTGTCGAACCCGATGGTGAAATCAGTGCCGAAAAGGTCATTGTCGATAGTGCCGGGCAGACCAACTATGGGCATATCCGGGAATTCTTCCATGAACTTTACGGCGCCGGTAAAGGTGCCGTTTCCTCCAATGGCGATGAGGCCGTCGATGTCGTTGTCGACCAGGTTCTCGTAAGCCATTTTTCTGCCTTCCGGCGTCATGAAACGCTGGCTGCGCGCGGTTTTCAGGATTGTGCCGCCCCGGTGGATGATGTTGCTTACATCGGTTGTTTCCAGGCGCTTGATGTTGCCGTCGATCATGCCCTCATAACCGCGCATGATCCCATAGATATGCAAATCGTTGTTAAAGGCATTGCGAACAATGGCGCGCACAGCAGCATTCATGCCTGGCGCATCGCCACCGGAAGTAAAAACTGCGATACGCTTTATTTCTTTTATCATAAGGATGCTTATTCAGATGGATGCAAATGGTAGTCTGCAAGAGGATAGATTGGCTTGCGGACAATGACGCCCAGTTTCATCTTTCGATCTTCCATGCACTCGAGCAGGACATCCTGGAAATGGTGGGCGATAGAGCCTACAAAATGCACGGGTACTTGCTGGTACCCGCTGTATTTGCTCACGTGGCGATCGAGAAACTGGCCCAAACAACCCGCTACCAGGTTTTGAATATACGGATGCTGACCGTTTTCGCCGAGAAAACGTGTAAAGGTCGCCAGGTATCTGTTGGCGCCCTTCTCGTAGATGCGGTCCTTTATGCTGTCCAGCCCTTCCGTGTGTGCGGCATCGAAGGCAGAATTGAGGTCAGCGGGTAGTTCCCGGTAAAACCGGGCACGCAACAAGGCCTTGCCAAGATGTGTCCCACTGCCTTCATCGCCCAGCAGCCATCCCAGCGAGGGCACGTTGTCGAGAATCGTCTCGCCGTCGAAATAACAGCTGTTGGAACCGGTACCCAGGATGCAGGCAATACCCGCGTTGCGCCCGCAGGTCGCGCGGGCCGCAGCCAGCAAATCGTGTTCCACCTCGACAGCGGCGTTGGGAAAAGCGGCACGAAGGGCAGCGGCAACGATTTCGGCCCGGTGGTCGTCGTGGATTCCGGTGCCGTAAAAGTAAACCTCCTTTACTTCGTCGGCCTTCAGTTTAGGCAGCAACTGTGTATCCAGGATCGACTTGATCTCGGCAGTGGTATGGAAAAAGGGGCTGAATCCAACGGTGTTTTCAAGTTGCTGGTTCCGCCCACCGTGGATGAGCAGCCAGTCAGATTTAGTAGAACCGCAATCGGCAATAATGACCATGTTTCGGCTTGATGCTTTGGCAATTGCAAAATTTCAGGACGAAACCCGCTTTTCGCCGTGGCTATTTGTAAAATGTACACGAATGGCGCAAAAATAGATTTTTCCTATCATAACAAAGGATAAACCCGTGAAAGTCGATTTTCAAATTTTTTATGTCTGCCAAACCGGTGAAATAAAATATCAAAAATATAAAACAAAAAGTTTTTAAAAACAAAACTATATGTTTTATATTTGAGCCGTCATTCTTTCCAGGCGTTGTTGGGCAGTCGTTCCCGGAGCATTCCATATATCGACCCAACCTGCCTAATTGTTTCATTTTGTTCACTTAACTATTCAGGCTATGGCTAATTATTATCAGGCAAGTTACAATAAAGGCGGGGTAGCCTCATCCGAACAAATCAGATTCGAATTGTTTCGGGAAGAGGTACTTTGGAAACTACTGATGCTGACTGCTCTGACATATCTCGTTTGGTCGGACAAAATCTCCATCGTGTTTGGCTCCGACAGCGATTTTGATGCCATAGAGTCGCCTGAAGGCGGACGCGTCCGGGCAGCACTGTTCGACTTTTCCGCAGAAAAACCACGCAGCGACCGGCCGCTTCCGGAGGAGCCCGTTGTGCTGTCTCCGGATGCACTCAGCAATGTCACCTTTGCCATAGATCCTGCTTTTGCCGACCGGAACAAGGTTGGCCGGGTGGAGGTGCGCAACCGTCTGGCGAAATGCAGGGACTATCTGGAGCGCTTTGCTCCGCTCGCCGTCGCGGAAATGCACGCTTCCGGCGTACCGGCCAGTATTACCCTGGCGCAGGGATTACTGGAAAGCGATGCCGGCGAAAGCAAACTGGCCGTAACCGCTAATAACCATTTCGGGATCAAGTGTTTTTCAAAAAGTTGTAAAAAGGGACATTGTGTCAATTTTACCGACGACTCGCACAAGGACTTTTTCGTGCGATATGGAAGTGCCTTTGGCAGTTTTCAGGCGCACAGCCGCTTTTTGAAAAATAAATCCCGCTACCGGCAATTATTTTCATTTGGCAGAACGGACTACCGGAGCTGGGCAAACGGCCTGGCGGAGGCGGGGTATGCTACGGACAAAAACTACGGGAAAAAACTCATTGCAATCATTCAGTCGCTGGGACTTGACCGGTATGATCATCAGTAGGGGGGGCTACCGCCGGCTTCTGCCTGCGGCAGAGCAAGCCGCCTCTAGCCAGCGCCGGACTATTTCACAGCCGGGTACCCGAGCGGTACCCGAGCGGTACCCCAAAAGCACCTGATCCGGAAAAAAGAAAAGCCCCATCTGGAATGAAACCATTGCATGGTGGCAATAACCTCATTCCCGATGGGGCCTGTATCGCAATAAATCAGCGCGATTGCAGCGGAATATCCGTCGGCGCTGCAGGTCCGCCCGAACCAACGGTAAGTACCGCGAGAACACAAAGCGCTACCAGCACACCGGCCAGTACCCAGGTTGCTTTTTCGATAAAATCAGTTGAGCGGGCTGCACCGAACAATTGTTGGGCCTGGCCGCCAAACGTGGCATCAATACCACCGCCTTTGGGATTTTGGACCAGAATGGCTGCCATTAAAAGAAGGCTCACACACGCAATCAATACCGCAAGAGTAGGTAACATCTTTATTTATTTTTAAGTTTTTCAATTTCGGCCGCAAAGTACGCGCTTTTTTCAGGAATTGCCAAACGCAATCGCTCGTACATATTTATTGCTTTTTCACGGTATCCCTGTCTGGCCAGTAATTTGGCCAGTGTTTCAGAAATCACATCCCGGTTTTCGGCGACGCTCCTTTCTGCCAGTTGCAGGGCGGAGAGGGTAGCGGGCGAATCGGTTTCTGCAGCATCTGCCTGGGTTGTGTCGGGCTTCGGCCGGGCAGATTTTTCCAAGACCGGAGGGCTAAACCGGTTTATCCATATGGCAAAAGGTTGGTAAATCTGTTGGGAAACAGCGGGTCGGGGTGTATCAGGTTCCGGTTCCGACACCACAGCAGGGTCTTCCTGGACAGTTTCCGGAAGGGATGGGATACCTGGTTCAGGCTCAGGTGCGGCAGGTTCAGGCGCCGGCACAGGGGGGGCAAAAGGCTGCTGCTTTTCTGCCTGTTCGCGGCGTGCCTGGGGGGCAAGCGCCTTTAGTTCGCGTTGCAGGGTTTCTACTGGTTTGAGTTCAAGCACAGCCTCCTCAAAAGCGATGGCTACCGGCTGCGGAGCAATCAGTTTTGGTGCGGCAAGCAGGTATAAATGCCTGCGATCAAGACTGTAGGCGGCAGCCGTAGCCAGCGTGCGCTCGGCTTCCGGATGCTGCTCGTCGCGGGCTTTGAGTGCCAGCAGGTAGCGCAGGTTGTGCGCATAAGGATACGACAGTGCCAATGTCTTCAACTCCTCGTAGGAGATGGTAGACAATAATTCCGGGTTGTCCAGTAATTTGAGCAGTCGTTCCTGTGTCAAAATGGGTATTTACCAGTTGTTGAAAAAATAGTTGAAAATATCTTCGAGCAGTTGCGGGTAAATGGTTTGCTGTAGCAATTGGTCCTGCACGCTCAACAAGTCCGTTTGGCTTGAAAATTCTGCGAAATGGCTGAAACTCTTTTCTTTGGGCCATTCTATTTTCTCATCCTTCAGGTTTTCGGCGCTTACCTGTATCACCACGACGAGTTGGTTCAGTTCCACCAGTTCGCCCGGTTTGGGCGCTACCGGGACGACCCTGAAGTCAATAATTTTACCCGAAAAAAGCACATCCGCGTCCTGTGTTTTGAGTTGCAGTCGTGTTTCCGACCGCATTTTGTCTTTCAGCCGTTCCGTGAAGTCAACGCCGATGGTGGGAGGCGCGTTGTTGGCCACTGTTTCAAAAATATCGATCGAGAAGGTATTGACACGCGGATCGATCGATATGCCCTTCAGGGTATAGCAACCGGCAGGCAGGAACAGGGGCAGCAGCAGGAGTATCCGGGTATAAATCTTCATGTTGGGCATTTCACGGTAAACGGCCGGTTAGCCGTTTTCGATGCTTGAAGTGACAAAAGTAAGGTTGTACGCCGGAATTGCAAATCCGTTGTGTGATTCAGACAGGTGGTATGGACAGGCTTTCAGTCGTCGAAGCGCCGGCTCGCGTCACAGGCTGCGGACTGCGCCGAAGAAACGCTCCAGTTTTTCCGGGTCGAGGCGCCCGTCCGTCCGCACACCGCTGCACAGGTCCAGACCAAACGGTTGCACGGTTTCAATCGCTTCCCGAACATTTTCCGAATGCAGGCCGCCCGCCAGAAATACCGGCACCGGTACCGATTCAACGATGCGCCGGCTGAGCGACCAGTTGTGCGTGCGTCCGGTGCCGCCCAGTTCCTTGACGGCGAGGTTGGGGTTGCCGCTGTCGAGCAGCAGGGCATCGACCTGGGGTGCAATCCGTTGCGCTTCATCGATGCTTTCCTCACCGGTGACGTGGATGACCTGTACAATCTTTATTCCGGTCAGGGTGTCCTTGATTTCGGCATAAGTGCCTGATTCCAGGGCATCGACGATCTGAACCGTATTGGTTTTCACCCGTTGCTGATGCCGGATAATCGCCTGTGCGCCGGTCTCGCTGGTCAGCAGGAATGTCGCAACCGGCGGCGGCGCCTGCCGGGCGATTTCAACGATCAATTCGTCGGAGATCACACCCGGACCGCTGGGCATGCGGCCCACCAGCCCAAGTGCGGAGGCGCCGAAGGCAATGGCCGTCCTGGCCTCTTCAACGCTGCTGATACAACAAATTTTGATACGCGGGATGCTGGTAGACATGCTCTGGTCGCTTTTGTGTCTTCTATTCCCATTCAATGGTTGCCGGCGGCTTGGTTGATATATCAAATACCACCCTGTTGATGCCTTTAACATTGTTGATGATCTCGCTGCTCACTTCCGCGAGGAAGTCGTACGGCAGGCGGCTCCACTCGGCGGTCATGCCGTCGGTACTGTTCACGGCGCGCAGGGCAACCGTTTTTTCATAGGTTCGCTCGTCGCCCATCACGCCGACCGACTGGATGGGCAGGAGAATCGTGCCGGCCTGCCAGACCTGGTCGTACAGGCCGTGTTCGCGCAGTTTGCCGATATAGATAGCATCGGCTTCCTGTAGCATACTGACTTTTTCCGGTGTGATATCGCCCAAAATACGGATGCCGAGACCGGGGCCGGGAAACGGGTGGCGATTCAGGATATCGGTCGGTATACCGAGTTCTTTTCCGACGCGCCGCACTTCATCCTTGAACAGCATCCGGAGCGGTTCCACGATGTTCAGTTTCAACTTTTCCGGCAGTCCGCCTACATTATGGTGACTCTTGATGGTCACTGAAGGCCCGTGAACGCTCACCGATTCGATCACATCAGGGTATATCGTTCCCTGCCCGAGCCACTGGAAATCGGGATGCGCTTCGGATTCTTCCTCGAACAGGTCAATAAAAAGTTTGCCGATCACCTTGCGTTTTTCCTCCGGGTTGGTCACGCCGCTGAGCGCCGTGTAAAAACGCTCTTTTGCATCTACACCCTCTATGTTCAATCCCATATGCTGGTAAGAGTCGAGCACCTCGGTGAATTCATTTTTTCGCAGCAACCCGTTGTCTATAAAGAAACAAAATAGCCGGTCGCCGATCGCCCGGTGTAGCAATGTGGCGGCAACCGTAGAGTCTACGCCACCCGACAGTGCCATGATGACCTTTTCGCGGCCGATTTGTTTGCGCAGGGTTTCGACGGTCTCTTCAACGAAATGGGCTGCCGTCCAGTCGCCGGCGCAGCCGCAGATATCGAGCACGAAATTTTTCAGTATTTCAAAACCTTCGAGGCTGTGGTAGACTTCGGGGTGGAATTGAATACCATAGACCGGTGCCGCAAAGTGACCGTTGGTTGATCTGAATTCGGCATAAGGAATCGTCTCGGAGTTGCCGAGCACTTCAAAGCCCTCCGGGAGCCGCATGATGGTGTCACTGTGGCTCATCCACACTTGCGAACGCTTGGATATTCCGGCAAAAAACGGATCATTCGGGGCGTGGTGCTGGAGCATCACCTTGCCGTACTCGCGTTTCTCCGACTGGCCTACCTCGCCGCCATAAAAGTCTGCCATCAATTGTGCGCCATAGCAAATGCCAAGTAGGGGTACCTTGCCGGCAACCAGGTTGAGGTCGAGGCGCAGGGCATTGGGCCAGCGAACGGAAAAAGGGCTGCCCGACAGGATAACGCCCCGAATATCAGGCGTGAGTTCAGGAAGTTTGTTAAAAGGAACGATCTCGCAAAAGACGTTCATCTCGCGCACACGCCGGGCAATGATCTGGGTGTATTGCGAGCCAAAATCGAGGATAAGGATTTTTTGCATATATGGAAATGCGAACTTGGGTTCGCCGGAAGAAGCCGCAAAGGTAATCCGCTGCGGGCTGAATTTAAAGCCGCATTATTTATGTTGGCGCCTGCTGCTTAATATTTTGACAGGAATTGAATTTCAAGGCCGTATTTACAAAGTTACTGTTGGCAGAACCCCTGTGTTTATCCTGTAAATCCTGTCTAAAGTGAAGAAACCTGTAAATCATATAAATCCTGTCTTCAACTAGAAAACCTGTAAACCATACCACATTGCGGACTTCCAATCACCCGATTTCTACAAAAACAGCGCAGTGTTCGCTTTCAACGCACAACCGTCACCGATCCGTATTCTGTTTTGACAAAGGTCGTCCCGTCTTTGTAGAAGCCGCCAATATGTGCCACCCAGGTATACACACCCGGGTTGACGGGTTTGCCCTTGTATTTCCCGTCCCAACGCGCATTGACGTCGTCGGACTCGAACATCAGTCCGCCCCAGCGGTCATAAATTGACAAGCGCATGGATTGAATGTCGCGCCCCGCTATTTCAAACAAGTCGTTGATGCCGTCGTCGTTTGGGCTGAATACGTTCGGAATGTAGTACAGGGTGGGGCAAATTTCCCGGATAAAGACCGAATCGGCGGCAATACACCCGTTTTCGTCGGTAACGATTACCCGGTAAAGCCCTTCTTCCTGTACATGGTATGCAGGGGCGTTCGAGCCGTCCTGCCACTCATAGGCCGAATAGTTGCCCGGGTAAAGCACGGGCAGCGAGTCGACAGGGTCATCGATCGGGCAGAAAATGTCGTCGCTCCCGAGTTCCGGCTGCGGGGTGGGGTAGACCTGCACTGTTGCGGTGGCGGGATAAGTCGCGCAGCCTGAAATGATTCCGATTACACTGTATGGCCCCGACTGGGCAGGGACGGCGTTGCCGATCGCCGGGTATTGATCTTCTGAAAAGTATCCGCCGGGTCCTGTCCAGTCAAAACGCGCTCCCGGCAAATCGGTCACCCCAACTGGATCGTGCCCCCCCTCACAAAGTTCCGGGTCGCCGGATATGGTTGCGGCCTGACGCAGCGTGATCAATACATCTCGTGTCAGTGTGTCGTGCAGGTTCAGGCAGTTGTCGGTCAGGTAGAGGGTAACCTTAAAGGCGCCCAGACTGGTATAAACATGCGAAAAAGAGGCGCTTGTGGATGACGTGCCGTCGCCCAGGTCCCAAAGGAAAGAATACCGCGGTTCGGGCAGTTGCGTGTTGAAGCCGAGCGTATCGTTCAGGCAACCGCCTTCCGGAATAAAGGCTTTTGGCATTGAGGGATTTGAAACTTGCCCCGCCGCCATAGGCATACGATTCGTCGTACCCATATCCATAAGCCATGGCAATCACCCCGCATCCCTGGGAAATAATGGTGTGGGCGCCGGTATTGACGCTCAGGATGGCATAGGAAAAGGCGCCGTTCGGCCCGGCCGGCTCAATGACGGCATTGGTGTTTTGAAGCAGTTGCCCGTCAAAGGTAGTTAGCGGGACGTCGCTGGTTTTGGTAATGATGGCGATGTAGTTTTCCGTGATGTCTTCAAAAGAGGAATTGTACAGCGTTACGGTATCCCGTATCTGTTCCACACTGTTGAGCAACACCATCGATGGATCGCCGGTGGAATAGCCGCTGCAGTTGCTTCCCGATCAGATACTGCATGACGGCGACCGGGCGGCTGGCGCTGATGTAGGTGGCTTCCGAACGTTTATACTCCACAAACTTTCCTGAATTGAGGGTGTATTGCAGCGTTCCGCCCGCACTTTGTACCGTTACTTCCGTGTTGTCTTCTGCGGCCAGTATTCGGAATACATCGTATGGCATGTGGGCAAACGGGGCAGTCACAAATTGCCGGCCCCAGGTGGCGACCGGGTACATCTGTTCCAGCAGGTTGTCGCGATAAAAGCAGCCGACAGGCATCTGCGTCCATCGGCATCCCGCCAATACGTTGAATTTTTTGTTGCCCTTTATGTACGAACCCGTGAGGTCGCCCGTGGTGCCCAGCAGACTTTGCACCTGGTAGGTGTCGCCCGCCTGAAGGGTGATACCAAAAGTCTCGCCGGCGGCTTTGCCTCCTTTGGTCTTGTCGCTCACGGTAACAGTGAGTTCAGTGTCGTCTTCCAGCCCGACAAGGAGAAATTCAGACGGGTACACCCCCTTCCTGATAGCCGTTGTAGGTCACAAAATAATCGTCGCCCAGCGAGCCTGACCGGCAGCACAACGGTGGCTTCCGAGCGCATGGAAAAGTACTGGTGTATGTAAACCGACGACGGGAGTTGGGTTACCACCTGTATGCCGCGTTTTTCCAGCACTTCGGAGTTGGTGCTTTCGGCATTGGCGGGCAGACTGACAATCGTAACCGAGTTGGCGGCAACGGAGAAGGCCTGCTCCCAGTTATACCCCGGCATCCTGATCATCCCGGATGTACTGTATTTGGAAGTGATCATGGCGACCATCTGGTTCTGTCCCGGATCGTGGTGGTGCATAAACCCGAACCAGAATTCAGTGCCTTCGTTGGTCTGTGCGGCAGTGCCGGCCGGCAGGGCAATGGCCCAGCAAAACAACAGGTATTTCAGTAGTTGTTGCATACGACAAACATAATCTCCGGCGGTTTTATCAGGTTAAAAATCATGACCTTAAGACTAAAAAGGACAAACGGATGCTGCCTGTGCAGGTTATTGTTTTACCACCGTTCTGGTCGCCACACCTTTTAAAAAGGTCAACCTGACGAGCAGGATGCCGGGAGGGAAGTCTCCAAGGGATATAACATTACTAATTTCGGACTGCCCGTACAGGCATTTTCCTGTGGTATCCAATACCTGAACGCCGAGCAGTGGTCCGGCTGCTGCCGGGTACTCCAGATTCAAATGGCCGGTAGCCGGGTTGGGGAACACCTTTACTTCGTCGAGGTACCATGCAACTGCCTGTCCGGTTCCCGACAACATCACCTGGATATCTACCTGCAGTACCGAGGCGCCGCAGGAGTTGTTTGCCGTTAGCGTCACCGTGTATATGCCGCTTTGTGTGTATTGGTGCGTCACGTCAACGCTATCTGTTGCCGGAGTGCCATCGCCGAAGTCCCAAAAGTAGCCGTCCGCGTAAAGGCTGAGGTTGGAAAACCGGATCAGTCCGCCCGCCAGTACATCGTAGGAAAAATTTGCGACAGGTACGGTTTCTACCGTCAGCAGCGCCTCTGTCGAGGTAACGGAAAAACAACTGCTTTTTTGAACGATGCAGCGGAAAAGCAGGCCGGTTTGGCTCAGCGATGTGTTTTGCAGCAAAAGGGTATTCGTATCAAACCCTGCAAATCCCGGACCCGAAGCATTGATCCATCCCGCGCCGGCGTTCACCTGCCATTGGTACGACCAGTCGCCCCCGTTGGCCTGCACGGAAAAAACAGCCGGTTCGCCTGCGCAGACCAGCATCGGCTGTGGAGAGACAATTATTTCGGGAAGCAGAAAAGGCACATCGCCGGCGGGAAAAACGGGCAGTGTCTCCACCATGCCTGCCTGTCCTGCCGTTGCTGCGCCGGAGGTGCCGTTACAGCCGTTTGTGGAGCCCTGTACAAGGCCTGCCGGCCCTCCCTGTGGCGGCAGGATGCCCGGTTGGTTGGTCAGTATACGCCCGCCGCCGCCGCCGCCGCCGGGCCCGAAGCATCGATTTTGGTTATTGTTGAAGGTGTTGCCGCCTTTGCCGCCATGTGCAGTTACGATGAGGTTGGAGATGGCGGACCCCACTTCGCCGGATGGCGCCGCCCGCCCCTCCGCCGCCTGCGCCGTCGCCGTTGGAGGCCGGTGCGGCGGTTCCGTTTGCCTCGATCAGCGGGGATGCGCCGTCTATGGCGCCGGCTTTTATAAAAATAATACCGCCGCCTCGGCCGCCACCGCTGAGCAGGTTGTTATTGGCGTGCCCTGCCCCGCCGCCGCCGCCCATAAAAATACGGTCGGGTGTGCCGGGTATGGCATAGCCTTTTATCCCGGGGTAGTAGCCGTCGCAGCCCAGATTGCTCGGCTCATCATTATCGCCGCCTGTTCCGCCTGCTGCGATGTTTCCGCCGCCGCCGCCGCCCGAGTTGTGGTCGTTTCCGCCGCCGCCGCCGTTGGCCTGCGGTCCGCGCCCCAACTCCATGCCGGCCAGCATTGCCGCGATGCCTTCGCCCTTGGGTGCGCCGCGCCAGTTGTCGGCGGCATAAAAATAGGCGGTTTCGGGGACCAGAAAATTGCAGTTGTTGACCGCTGCAACAAAGGCGCGCCCCCGCGGAATCCGGCGCCGGTTGCCAGTACAGGGGCATTCAGGGTCAGGGCGCCGCTGACCTCGAACGCCAGCACACCGCCGGTTTCGCCGTTCCAGGGTTGGGCACGAAGGGTGTCGGTCACGACCGCTTCGGCGTATTGAGGTATGCTGACCACCTGCCATTTTCCGGCGGCATTATACGGGTGAATCGGCTTGTTGTGAAGCCATAACCCGTCCGAACTTACGGAATCGATCAGCGCGCGTTCGTACAGGCCCGCCTGGTTTAATGCCGTGATGCTGCCGAAAAGCGCATTATTGCCGGAGGCGATTTCAGCACCCTGCATCTGGATGAGCAGGACGGGAGTCCCCGGACTTGAAGCCGGCTGTGTCGCTCACCGAAAGTTTGCCCAGGCAGGTATCCAGCGCCGTGACGCTGGCGTAGCGGTTGATAATACCCGATAAAAAGCCGTCTGAGCGCCGGTAGGTTTAGGCAACAGGGTAAAAACGAGCAGGAAAATGCAATACCGAAGGAGATTCATTTAAGCGATGGTTTTGGTTAGCGGCAAAATTTTTCGGGAATTCGGGGTGCAAAAAATCTGGAAAAACGAATGATGTTTGGTTTTCTGACAAAGGTATTCGTACATTTGCGCCCTCGAAAAGCCCGGTGTTGCTGAAGGCAAGTAACCGGGCGAGCATTTTCTCATTAAAATTTTCAACATTTACCATGTCAGTAAAAATTCGTCTGCAGCGTAAAGGTCGCAAAGCCGCCCCATTTTATCACATTGTTATCGCCGACAACCGTTCGCCCCGCGACGGCCGTTTTATCGAAAAAATCGGCACCTACAATCCGCTGACCGTTCCGGCTACCATTGAATTAAACGGCGATCGCGCCTACCAGTGGCTGCTCAACGGCGCCCAGCCTACCGATACTGTTCGCGCCATACTTCGTTTCAAGGGTGTATTGTTGCGCAAGCACCTCGAACTGGGCGTAAAAAAAGGTGCGCTCACCCAGGAACAGGCCGATGCCAAACTGGCCAAATGGATGGAAGAAAAGAGGCGCGCATTGCAGCCCGCCGCGAAGCGACAAGCGAGAACAAGCGTAAATTCACCGCCGCAGTCGATGGTGTTGCCAAGGTAAAGGCCAAGCCTGCACCGCCGGTGGTTGAAGCAGCACCCGCTGTCGAGGAAGCCACGGAGGCAGTAGCAGACTCAGTAGAAGCAGCAGAAGAGGTTGTTGAAACTGTTGTCGAGGCCACCGCTGAAGTCGCGGAAGAAGTAGCCGAGGCCACTGAAACCGTTGAAGAAGCAGCGCCTGAAGTTGTCGCCGAGGCCGCAGCCGAAGTTGCTGAAGAAGTAGCGCCGGCCGCTGAAGAAGAAAAATCTGAAGACGCATAAGTACTATATTCGGGACAAATCCATACATTTGTTCCGGTATTCAGGATAAAGATTGAATAAAGACCTGGTAAAGCCCTTGTTGGCTTTACCGGGTCTTTTTTCAGTCGGGACAGCAATTGGAGCCTGTTCATACCGGTTTTTAACCCGATACCGAATTTTTCACGTTACTCACTTAATTTTTATATCCATGCAACCACTAGACGAGCAATACTATAACCGGCTGAACGAGATTGCCGGCGCTATACAGGAATCGCCCAAACTCGAACAATACCTGGAGGAGGAAGAAGACGAACTGTACAACGACCTTCGTTTGGAGTTTGAGCCGATGCTTTCCGAGTTGCACCACCAGGTAGCCGCCGAAGCGCCGCTCCAACTGGTTACGTTTGAAAAATACCTGCTCGAGCCACCGTTTGAAGGGCTGTACCTGCCAAGGGTATTGGGCTATGCCGTCTTGCGCGGCGAGATCAGCGATCAATATCGCTACGTGCGTCCCAACGACCATTTCAAGGATATCCTGCTGGCGATCTGCAAAAGCGTTCACTTCGAACAACTCAAAAGCGGATCGGCCAGACTATCTCGGTCGGCTTCGCGCTCAGCAGCGACATCTGGATCACCAACCTGATGACCCAGGTGGAAAACAAACGCATCCGCTATTTCCTGCAGCAGCAGAACAGCGACCGCTACCGCGACCTGAAGGAACGCGCAGATATTTACCGCCGGTATTCCAACCAGTTCCGCAACGAACTGTATTATTCTGCCGATTTCCCCAGTACGCTGGGTGAAATGAAGGCGAACTTTTCCGCCCTGCGCCAGTTTTTGCTCAAGCGTTTTGAGGTCGGTGGCGACAATGAGAGCCTGAACGGGCAGATCAAGGGATTTCTGGATAACAAGGATTTCCAGGGTACCGACGAATACCTCGAAATGCTGGCCATGTACGGCAACTACATAGACCTGAACCCAACCGACCGGCTGGCCTTTGCCACCCATTTCGAACGCGAACGCCGTTCGCTGCCCAAGTTCGACCAGAAATACCTGGGCTTCCTCGTTGCATTGTATGAATCACCGGGCATCAAATCGGTCAACGACGACCGCATGATTGCAGCTATCGATGCCAACTGGAAGGATAAAATATCCGACTACTACCGGATTGCGGGCAAGATTCACAGCCTTGGCTACGTGCATCCGGACGCCATTGACGCCGTTCAGGAGTTTTACCTCACGCACCAGGGACTTTCCGTGGAAAGCGAGTGCCTGCGTTTGCTGGTGCTGAACTATTTCACCCAACTCATCAATGGCCTGACCGAGCGTGAATACGCCGACTATTTTGAACTGACCAAAATATTTGCCGTGTACATGAAAATGTTCGGCAACCAGCAGTTCAACCAGGCGGTCGAGCACCTGTCGATGAATTATGAATAAACTGCTTCACGTATTTACGGACAAACGCGCCAAAGACTACCAGGATGTGAAGAAATTTGTATCCACCCAGTTTGTGGATTTTGGATTCCTCAAAGAGAAAGAAGTCGTGGAAATGTTCAAAACCCGTCGCAAAAAGCGCAAGGCAGGGGAGGAGTAATCGACAATTATATCGAATTAAATCAAATTCTGGTCGAAGTGCGGGCGAAGGCTTGGGTCAAAAAGCTACCTTCGCCCGTGTTTATTTGCACCCCGGAATTTTTTCCCTCATATATCAATAACAGATCTCATGTCGGTTCTGATCTTTCTTATTGTCCTGTACGTCCTGCTCGGTGTGAGCATGATGAAACTTTTTGAAAAGGCGGGTCAACCGGGCTGGAAGGCTCTTGTGCCGGGTTTGGCTGCAGTAGAATGGTGCAAAATGATCGGCCGGAAACCCTGGTATGCGTTGTGGCTGCTGTTCCCGATCGTCAATTTGTTCATTTATGCCGGGATGGTAATAGACCTGGCGCGTTCCTTTGCCAAACACGGATTCTGGACATCCGTAATGGCTGTCGTTTTTGCGCCGGTTCCCTTTTTTATGATCGGCTCGAATGTCAAGGATACCTATGAAGGGCCGATCCTCGAACGCGAGCGGGAGTACCACCGCCTGCACCACGATGCGTTGGAGAAAAACGACAAACTGGCGCTCAAAAAACTCGAGCATGAATACGGTTTTATGCGCAAGACCCAACTGCGCGAATGGTCGGAAGCCATCATATTTGCCGTGTTTGCAGCGGCGTTTATCCGGATGTTCCTCATCGAGGCATACGTCATTCCAACTCCTTCCATGGAGGGCACGCTCAAGGTGGGCGACTTCCTGTTCGTCAGTAAAGCCCATTACGGCATACGGACGCCGATGACGGTGATCCAGTTCCCGCTGATGCACAACCGCCTGCCTTTCAACCTCGGCGAATCGTACCTGAAGAAACCTGCACTGCCTTACTTCCGCCTGCCCGCTATTGAAAAAATTGACCACAACGAACCGGTAGTATTCAACTGGCCCGCCGGCGACAGCGTGGTTGCCTTGCCCGACCGGTTTCTCGACATTTATCAGATGCGCCGGCAAACAGGCGGCGCGCTTCCTCCCGGCGTCGACATAATCGTGCGCCCCACAGATAAAAAAGACCACTATATCAAGCGTTGCGTAGGACTTCCGGGCGACAGCCTTTCCATACGGGGCGGACAATTGTACATCAATGGTGCAGCGGCCCAAAATCCCATGCACCGGCAGTTCCTGTACCATGTAGAACCGGCAGTAAATCTGCAAAAACTGGAAGAATGGGGTGTTTCGCTAAGCGGTGAGCAGGATCGGAAAATGGCAAGTCAGGGCTATTTTAACCTGGACGACGCACAAGTGGAAAAAATCAAATCCATCGGTTCGAATGTTAAAGTGGAACGGGTACCACAGGAACGTTATCCGGGGTATGTCTTTCCAAACGATTCAAAACGCTACGGCGGCTGGACGGTGGATGATTACGGCCCGATCTATATCCCCAAAGCAGGTGCGACCACACCCCTGAACCTGGACAACCTGCCCTTCTACAAGCGAATCATCACCGCCTTTGAAGGCAATACACTCGCCGTTCGCGACGGGAAAATATTGATCAACGGTCAGGAGACAAACACCTATACATTCAAGCAGGATTACTACTGGATGATGGGCGACAATCGCCACAATTCGGAAGACTCGCGTATTTGGGGTTATGTTCCTGCCGATCATATTGTGGGCAAACCGCTGTTTATCTGGTTCTCTACCAAAAACGGCAATATCAGGGACGGGATCAACTGGAACCGGATATTCAAGTCGGCAAGCTCGATGTAAACCGCCTTCCGAATCATCCCGAATTTATTTCCCGCAGATTGCCGCAGAATATTACCAAATCTGCGGCAATCTGCGGGTTTTTTCTGCGTGAATCTGCGGGAAACACACTACTACGCGAAATTCGGGACGACCCATATAAGCCACCGCCCTGTCACCCCAGCAGGTCCACCAGTTTTTTTGTTGCCCTGGCCCGGTGGCTGATCCGGTTTTTGATGTCGTCGCCGAGTTCGGCGAAGGTTTGTTCGTACCCGTCGGGAATGAAAACAGGATCGTACCCAAACCCACCTGTGCCGTGTTGTTCCGTAGCGATGCGGCCTTCGCAAACACCTTCCGCAATTGATTCTTTCCCATTGAAAATCAATGCAATGACCGTTCGGAAACGCGCGTTTCGATTATCTTTTCCGGCAAGATTGCGGAGCAGGAGATTCATGTTGTCGGCGGCATTGCGCTGTTCGCCGGCATAACGGGCCGTGTGTACGCCCGGTGCGCCGCCGAGCGCGTCTACTTCCAGCCCGGTATCTTCCGAAAAACAATCGTAACCGTAATTTTCCTTGACATAACGGGCTTTCAACAAGGCATTGCCCTCCAGCGTGGCTTCCGTTTCTGCGATGTCATCCAGGCAACCGATATCGCGCAGCGTTTTTACCTGGTAATTGCCGCCGAGGATTTGTTCCACTTCTTTTGCCTTGTGCGGATTATTGGTTGCAAATACAAGAATGTGCATGGTCAGAAAATCTTGATGGTTACCCCGAGGTTGACCTGTATCATATCGGTAGTGGATTTTTTCGGCTCGCCGGCATAGTCCAGCGACACGTCGTCGGAATTGAGGTTATTGGGGTCGAAGTTGCCGGAGCCGGTAAACTGGATATCCCATTGCGCCGTTTGTTCCTTGTCGAAATATTTGGCCTTGCCGCCTTTCAGCCAGGCTGCGCCGGCATTCAGGTACACCTGATCGGCCAGGCGGATCAGGAAGCCCGCGCCCGCGCCGTAGTTGTAGGTAAAGCTCGATTCCAGGGTACGGGAATTGATTTCGTCGTTTTCATTGGTCGTAAAAATACCCCGGTTGGAGCGGTCGTACAGCACCGTGCGCGTGTACAGGTAACTGCCGCCGCCAATAAGGTCGACGTAAGGCTGCACGTACTCCAGCGGCGCTTTATAGCGTACCGAAAGCAAGCCGTTGAGCATCCAGTTGTTGGTACGGGCTTCCAGGTTGACCGGTATCGTGCCGATAACAGTGCTTCCTGCGGAAATAACCAGGTTTTCGTTGATATACTGCCCGTTGCTGCCGAAGATCAGGCCGCCGAACCCTATCCCGAAATAAAGCGGGACACGGGGACTGAAAGGCATGTAGAATGCGCCCTTGAGGCCAAATCCGAGCGCGTCGGTATTGTCGGCATACGCATTGATGGGGATACCCATATAAAATGAAATGTCGACGAGCGGAAACTCCGATCGCTCCGCCTTTGGCTTTTGCGGCCTGACATGTGAAATGGTCTGAGCAGACAAAGGCAGGAAGCCGGCTGTAAGCAAACAGATAAAGAGCAGGGAATAAAGCGCCTTGTTGAACATGGTGGAAAATTTGATTTTGAAAAGAGCGATGCCAAAGATTTTATACCTTACCGACGAAATTTGTTTCTATTCCTCCCACTTTCCGGTCGGCGGAGCAAAATTGCCCCGCAAACATCAAAACTTCGCTAAATTTTCTCGAATAATACTTTAGTTGCATTTTGCAGCCTGGAGCATACTCCACCTGTAGCGTGCATATACAGACAACATTGTTAACCAAATATAGAAAACGATTATGTCACTTCCCAATGTTCGACCCCAATCCGACTATCTCTATGAGCGTCGCGGTCCCTGGCCGCAACCCCAGCCCTCACATCCTTTCGGCTTCGCTCCCGGGGTGGTACACGTGCCTGAAAATGAAATCAGAAAGTGGAATATGACCACGGGCTTGCGTTACTTTCTGACGATCATAACCTATTGGCCTGTGGCTGCCTGGTACGCATTTACCCACCGCTCGCTGGAATACCTTTCCGATGAGCAGTATGAAGAATACCTGACGCACACGTCCTTGAGCAAGTTTATTACGGATGAGTTGAATAAACCCGAGGAATGTCCTGAAAACGAAAAACTCAGGATTTTTGCCGAATTCCTGAAAAAGGAACCGAAGGAAACATTCTGGGTATCCGACTTTACCCTGGTCAAGGAAATGAAAACCTATCCAGGGGTATATTGTGCGCCAACCATGGCCCTGTTCAAGGGCGAACTGGTAAACGGAAAGCGCAAGGCCGTGGCCATTTATTTTCCCAATAATGAACTGATGCTGACACCTGATGACGGCGAGGCATGGGAACTGGCCAAATATTTTGTGATGCAGGGCGCATCGCTTCGGATCTCCCTTTCCGCACACGCCAACCTGCATTTCCCTTACGACAGCATCAACGCCATTTCCAAATCAGCGCTGCCCAAAGACAGCGTACTGCTGCGCATGCTGCTGCCGCACCTCGAACTGTCGCTGGAACTCAACTACAACGTACTCAACTCCTCCACCTCGCCGGTACAGAACCCCCACTACATGCCCTATGCGGCGCTGCCGGCCGGTCCGGATGGCCTGATGACGCTTTTCCTGTTCGGTTACCACGGCATGCTGAACAATCCGCCCAAAGATGCCAGGGGCAACCCCATCGAGAACCCGTCCTATCCCCAGTTCAAAATACAACTGGTGCCCAGGACTTTCCATTCGGATTACGGGACCTTCCTCATGGCTTATTTTGACTGTATCAAGAAATTCGTCTACAAGGTTATTGAACTGATCCCGCAAGATGAATTCGTTGATATCAAAGTCTGGGCAAATTATGTAAGCAATTATGTGCCGGGCTTTCCTTCGGGCGATACGATATTTATCGAGGACGAGAATGGCAATACTCAGTTTCATACCAAATTGATCGACGAAAACCTGCTGGCCAATGCGATTGCCAATATTATGTGGGACCTGTCGATTGGCCATGCCGCCGACCACTACAATTACAGCACGATCAATATCAACCACATGCCCTTCATCATACGGGTACCGCCGCCGGAGAGCAAAAATATTCCGCCCATCGACCGCAGGGCTATGATCAAATGGAAGGATATCTTCAAGCACAAGTACGAACGCGAGATGTTTTTTGTCGCCCGGAATGTAACACTGCTCAAGGATGTCCGTTATGCCTTCGATAAACCCGGCGAGGCGGCGCTCCGCAAGTTGAACGACGAACTGCTGCAGGATTTGCATGACACGGAGAAAAACCTCACGGTTTTCAACTATATACCGCTCGATCAAATTTCGCGCAGCATTCAGTATTGACAGGTTGAAGCCGTCTATTACAGGAAACCTTACAGATATTTGAGGACTGATGATATCGATTCCCGAGTTTGACATCAAGGAAGTGCTTTTTTCCGGAGGCGGAAAGATGATATGCCATGCCGTTCGGCAGGAAGATGGGCAGGCTGTAATCCTCAAGGTTGTTTCCGGCGCGATGCAACATGAGACGGAGGCTGTCAAACTGCGGCGGGAGTACGAACTGGTCAGCAAACTGGCGTTTCCCGGTGTTCCGAAGATACTGGGAATCAAGGAGTTTAGTGAAGGTGTCGCTATCGTCATGGAAGACTTTGGCGGCTTGCCTTTGAAAAACCTCATTCCTGAAAACGGGATGCCCCTGAAACAGTTTTTCCCGATTGCCGGCCGGCTGGCGGATATCGTGGCGGCATTGCACCGCCAGCAGATCATCCACAAGGATATCAAACCCGATAACATTCTCCTGAATACGCAGACAGGAGAAGTGCGGCTGATCGACTTTGGTATAGCCGTCCTGATTTCGCAAGAGACTGTCGGTATCGTCAGTCACCAGGACCTCGAAGGCTCCCTGCAGTACCTTTCGCCGGAGCAGACCGGGCGGATGAACAGACCGGTGGATTATCGCACCGATTTTTACTCGCTCGGGGTATCCTTCTACCAGATGTTGACCGGCCGCCTGCCCTTCACATCGGATGATCCGGTGGAACTGGTACATGCCCATCTGGCGCGCAATCCAAGACCGCCGGCGGAGATCAATACAGCCATTCCACCGGTGCTTCAGTCCATTGTACTGAAACTCATGGATAAGTCGCCGGAACGCAGGTATCAGAGCGCCGGAGGACTCAGGAAGGACCTGGATACCTGCGCCCAACTGCTTGAAAAAGAAGGCAAAATTCCCGAGTTCGAGATTGGCGCTTCCGATTTTTCCGGTCGATTCCACATATCCCACAAACTTTACGGCCGCGAACTCGAGCTCCGGTTTTTGCTCGACAGTTTTGACGATGCCGGCCAGGGAAATGCAGAACTGCTGTTGGTGTCGGGGTTTTCCGGTATCGGCAAATCTTCCCTGATCCGGGAAATTCACAAGCCTGTGGTTTCCCGGCGCGCCTATTTTACAGAAGGAAAATTTGACCAGTTCAACCGCGATGCGCCATACAGTGCCGTGATCCTGGCGTTTCGCAACCTCCTGGGGCAATTGCTCTCCGAAAGTGACGCCCGGGTGGCGCAATGGAAATCGGATCTGCTTGATGCCCTGGGGCCCAACGGCCAGGTCATCATCGACGTGATTCCCGAAGTTCAACTGATTACAGGAACGCAGCCGGAAGTAGTGGCCCTGCCGCCCTCCGAAGCGCAAAACCGTTTCAACCTCGTATTCCAGAAGTTTGTGCAGGCGCTCGCTACCGCCGACCACCCGCTTGTACTTTTCCTCGATGATTTGCAGTGGGCCGATACCCCCTCGCTTAAATTGATGGAACTACTGTTGCTGGACAAGGAGACATCCTACTTTCTGGTTATCGGCGCCTATCGCGACAACGAAGTGGATACCACGCACCCGTTGATGAAAACGATTCAGGTGCTGAAAGAAGCGGAAGATACGGTCAGGGAAATAACGCTTAAGCCACTGGAGGTCAGCGAACTGAACCAACTGGTGGCAGATACCCTGCATTGTCCGCCCGCAAAGGCGGAAATACTGGGCGCATTGCTGGAGCAGAAAACCGGAGGCAACCCGTTTTTTGTAAACGAATTTTTGAAATCGCTGCATGCCGACGGACTGATCTTGTTCGATTTTGGGCCTAATACCTGGGTTTGGGATATTGAAAAAATATACGGCAGAAACATCACCGACAATGTGGTGGAACTGATGCGCGGAAAGATATTGCTGCTCGATGGCCAAACCCAGCGGCTTTGCCAGTATGCAGCCTGTATCGGCAATAAATTCGACCTGTATACCCTGGCTACGGTTTGGGAAAAATCGCCGCAGTCGACCGCCCGGACCCTGGGCCCTGCCATTGCGGAGGGACTGATCGTGCCGGTGGGAAATGCCTATCGTCTGGCGGAGATATCGACCAAATCGGACCAGGCCATCAACAGTGAATACCGCTTTTTACACGACCAGGTGCAAAATGCCGCGTATATCCTGATGGACGACGACTCCAAGAAAGCGCTGCACCTGAAAATCGGCCGGCAGTTGTCCGACAGATTTTCGGAGGAGGAAAAGCGGGAGCGCATATTCGAACTGGTTACCCACTACAACCTCGGCAGTACCCTGATCAACGATGACCAGGAAAGGATACAGGTCGTCGAACTCAATCTTTTTGCCGGCAAAAAGGCCAAGAACGCGGCGGCCTACCAACCGGCATTCCGGTATATGTCTGCCGGACTTGATCTTCTGCCGCAGCATTCCTGGCAGCATCACTACGCCCTTTCTCTCGAACTCTGCAATGAAGCGGCTGAGGCTGCTTACCTCAGCGGCCGGGTAGATGAAATGGAACGCCTGACGGCCGAGGTTTTTGAAAAGGCATCCGAATTGCTGCACCGGGTAAAGGCCTATACGGTTAAGATTCAGGGTTATATCTCCCTCACCCGGAACGCAGAGGCCCTCCAGACCAGTCTGGAAATACTGAGTCTGCTCGGCGCCCGTTTTCCGGAAAACCCCAACAAACTGCATATCCTGAAAAGCCTGATCGGCACCAAGTTGCGCCTGCGGGGCAAGAGCGCCGATCAGCTGGTAGCAATGCCCGACATGACAGAACCGAGGGTATCGGCTATCATGGAATTGATGCCTTATGCAGCCTCGGCGTCCTATTTTGCCAAGCAAAACCTGTTTCCGCTGATCGTGTTCAAGCAGGTCAGCCTGTCCGTTCGCTATGGCAACCACCTCCAGTCCGCTTTCGCCTACGCCACCTATGGCCTGGTGATGTGCGGCAGCACCCTGGAGTTCGACGAGGGGCTGAAGTACGGGGAAATCGCCGTGCGGCTTCTGGAAAAATTCAGAAACATCGCGGTATTTACTAAAGTCCATTACCTGAATTCGAGTTTTATCCAGCCATGGCGGCTGCCGTTTCGCGATACCATGGATGGCCTTATGGCATCGTATCAGAAAGGATTGGAAACGGGCGATTTCCTGTTTGCATCCTACGCTATTTTCAACGCCTACTCCACCTATTTTTATATGGGCACGCCATTGGCCGATTTAAAGTCCGAAATGGATGCTTATGCCGCCGCCCTGCTGAAAATAAAGCAAAACACCGGTTTAACCTGGTTAAACATACCCCGCCAGGCAGTCACCAATCTCATGGATGACACGCTCGTCGACCATCGGCTGCGGGGGCCGTATTATGATGAGGCCGTCCAGAAGGAACTACATCTTCAGGGTAAGGATTACAGCGGGTTGTGCGTGTATTACCTGATCCGCATGATGCTGGATTATTATTTTGACAAAACAGAAGATGCTCTTGAAAACGGCGAACAGTGTTTTGCGATCATCGATAGCGTACTGGCCACCCCCCACGTACACCAGATGTATTTTTATTATGCCCTGACGCTGGTGCGGGCTGCAGAATCGGCCCCGGCTGCACAACGCAAAAAACACCTGAGTCTGGCCAGGAAATTGCTCAAAACCATCAGGAAATTCGCCAAAAGCGGTCCGGAAAATTTCCTGTCGAAACAGTACCTGGTGGAAGCGGAACTCAGCCGGCTGCAAGGCGATACCGCCAATGCCCGGCATTTGTACGACCTTGCCATCAAGACCGCAAGGGAGAATAGTTTTATCAACGATGAGGCCCTGGCCAATGAACTCGCTGCGCGTTTTCAGGAAGAAAAACACCACCGCGACCAAAGTAAAAAGTACCTGCTTGAGGCGCGGCGGCTCTATCAAAAGTGGGGTGCGCTGGCCAAAGTCAACTGGCTCGACCACAAGTATGGTCTGAAAGATACCAGTGTGCGGACCGGCATCGATGCCACCATATCGCGCTCGGGTACGCAGAGTAATGTTGAAATGGATATGCACTCCCTGATGAAGGCGGCACTGGCTATTTCAGGAGAGATACAGCTGGACAAGCTCATGTCGAGGCTCATGCATGTGCTGGTTGAAAATGCCGGCGCACAAAACGGCTTCTTCCTCATTGAACGGGAGGGCAACTGGCTGATTGAAGCAAGTGGCTCGGTTGACAGCGCCGATGAAAAGGTTTGGGTCAAGTCCCCTTTGAAAGGCAACCTGCATATTCCTGAAACGGTTACGCAATACGTTGTGCGTACACGGGAAGACCTGGTGTTGCACGACATACAGGTGGATGGCCGCTTTTCCACTGACCCGGTTGTGAAGGAGAAGAAACTCCATTCCGTGCTTTGCCTGCCGGTATTGCACCAGGGAAACATGATCGGCATGTTGTACGCCGAAAACAACCTGAACAGCGGCGTTTTTACCGAGCAAAGGGTGCAGTTTCTCAAACTCCTGTCCGGCCAGGTGGCGGTATCGCTTGAAAATGCCTTGCAATACGAACAACTCGAGCAAAAAATTGCCGAGCGTACCGCCGAGGTCATGCAGCAGAAAGAAGCCCTGGAGAAATCGTTGTCCGACCTTAAAATGGCGCAGGCCAAACTGGTGGATAGTGAAAAGATGGCCTCCCTGGGTCAGCTCACTGCCGGTCTGGCGCATGAGATCAACAACCCCATCAATTTTGTGTCGGTGGGTGTGAATAATCTGAGGCAAAACTTCGATGAATTCAAATCGGCGCTGGAGGTTTACCTGGCACTCGATCCGGAGGCCGATAACCGTGCCGCCCTTCAGAATATAGTGGACAAAAAACTGCACCGGCGTATTGCCGAAACAGTGGAGGACAGCGACGAAATGTTTCGCAGTATTCAGAACGGCATCAACCGGACGGTGAGTATCGTGAAAAGCCTGCGCAATTTCAGTCGCCTCGACGAAGGCGAGATCAAGACCGTCGATTTGCATGAAGGGCTCGATTCCACACTGGAGATACTCCAAAGCCAGATCAGGAAGAAGGCAGATATCCACAAGGATTACGGCGAACTGCCTATGGTGGAATGTGCTGCGGGTAAGGTCAACCAGGTTTTTCTGAACATCATAAATAACGCGCTTCAGGCAATGGAAGACCAGGGCGTGATCACCCTTACCACCAGGTTCCTGTCGGCACAAAATGAGGTCGCCGTTTCGATTGCCGACACCGGCAGCGGAATGAGCGAAGCGGTACGCCGCCGCCTGTTTGAACCGTTTTTTACCACCAAACCCGTCGGCGAAGGCACGGGACTGGGGCTTTCGATCAGTTACGGCATCATTGAAGACCACAAAGGCCGGATCGAAGTGGAGAGTGAAGAGGGAAAAGGTTCCGTTTTTACCATTTATTTGCCGGTTAATCAGTAGGCCGAAGGGCTGAATTTATTGTTTACACGTATTCATTTCTCAAAACCAGCAAACGACTTAAGAAGCATAAATCATACTGTGATGAACATACCGGAAAAGCCCACCATACTGTACGTGGACGATGAAGAGGATAATCTGATCGTTTTCAAATCGGCGTTTCGGCGGGATTTTAATGTATTGACGACCACCTCGCCAACCGAGGCGCTTGAGATCGTGGCGCGCGAGGAGGTGCCGGTGGTCATCTCCGACCAGCGTATGCCGCTCTGCACCGGCGTGGAGCTGTTCAGGAAGATGCCGGAGAATATTGGCATCGTGCGGATTATTCTTACCGGTTTCAGCGATGTGGAGGTGATCATCAAGGCCATCAACAATTGCAACATATACCGATACCTCACCAAGCCCTGGGATCAGGCCGAACTGAAGCATACGCTCGACCATGCCGTGGAGAAGTACTACATGCAAAAGAGCAATGCACAGTTGCTCTTCGACCTGAAGGAGGCCAATGAGCAACTGGAGGAGAAGGTGCAGTTGCGGACCAGCGAGTTGCAGCAGGAAAAAGAAAAATCCGAGCGGCTTTTGCTCAATATTCTACCCGACGAGATTGCCGAAGAGTTAAAACACCACGGCAAGGTAAAACCCCGGCGCTACGACAATGTGTCGATTATCTTCCTGGATTTTGTGGAATTCACCAGGATCGCCGAACGCATGCCGCCGGAGGCGCTTATCGAAGAACTGGACTATTATTTCCAGGCCATCGACACCATTTTCAGCAAGCACGGCATCGAAAAAATAAAGACTATCGGCGATGCCTACCTCGCGGTCGGCGGATTGCCCGTACCCGATGCGCAACACGCATTGCACACGGTGGAAGGCGCGCTTGAAATCCTTGACTTTATCAATACCGAAAAGGAAAAGCGAAGGGTTGCCGGAGAAACGGCATTTGATATCCGTATCGGCATACACAGCGGCTCTGTCATCGCCGGTGTGGTGGGCAACACCAAATTCGCTTTCGATATCTGGGGCGATGATGTGAACATCGCAGCCCGGCTGGAGAGCAACGGCGAAAAAGGCCGGATCAATGTGTCAGAATCAACCTATCAGCTCACCAAAGACCACTTTCGCTACGAGCATCGCGGCAAAGTAAGCGCCAAGTACAAAGGGGAAATCGAGATGTATTATTTGGCGAATAAGGATTAACCGTCGTTTCGCTTAATGCCGCTCCACCACAGATTCCACCTGTTGCACTGACGGACGTTTTTTGGCGACATGGAACTTATATTGGTAGTAGCCGTACAGCAGTTCATACAGCACCAACTCATACGTTCGCTGACCTGACGTAAACAATCGGTTGAACAACATGTGAATATAACTTGGCATATACCTTTCAGGGTTGATCCTTTGTTCCTTGTATATCTTCAGTATGTTATCTGCGATAGACTGCGTATCAGACTGCCTGGACGCCATCAGCCGGTATAAATCACCAAAGCTGTCTTCATCCGAACTGTCCAGCAGTGGTATTATTTGCTGCCGGTGGTTTCGGAATTTGTCGTTGACCAGTTTGCGCAGCCGGACATTGTCCTTTACTTTGAATTCTGCTTCAAAGGCGTCCTTCATCATTTCCGTAAAGGCAATTTTTGCCTCAAGCGACATCCCGAAGCAATTCAGCAGACTGTCGGCAGCAAGCAGGCCGTAATACCAGCGTGCCGCTTCCTGGAAATCGCCCGATTGTTGCAGAAACAGGAGGGTATGCAGGCTGTCGCAATGAAAAAGCGACTCTGATATTTCCATGGTGTGTACGCCGTACCGTTCCACTTCCCGTTCGTAGGTATCGGTTTGTAATTTCCAGATGAGCCGTTGCTGCAGGGGTTGTTCGAGCGCCTGGTAAACCATGCTGATAACAGCTCCGAGGTGACGCTGGTCGCTCAAGTGGAAGCGCAACCTAATGTGTTTGTCCGGATCCGAATAACGGATGAAGAACCAGCGGTCGACCCAGCCGTTTCGGGCAAACAATTGGGTTAAGGGCAAGATGCGGGCATGGAGTATTTCATCGGCGGTTCTTATGCCGCAGTACAGTTTGAAATATATCCATTCTGATCCGGGCGGAAAAGACCGGCACAGCGCTGTTGCAGATACGGGCATTGGCTTTTGAGTCTTTTGGTTTGGTTTCTCTTTATTGAACACCACGACGATCTCGTTGGCGTATGCCTTTCCCTGCGTGTCGGTAATAACCTGGTTTTGGTCGTCAAACAGGAACTCCGCGACCCGCAGCGACGCACCCTTTTTGATTTCATGCAGGAAAGACTTGACACACAGGTAGTTGTTGAAGTCTACAAAAGTTCGTTGTCGCCACGGACGACCAGTACGCGGTCGGGCAGGTTCAGGTTGTTCTTCCACTCCAGGATTTTGGGGACAGGGTTGGTCTCTCTGCTCAATTGGGGCAGGGTAGAGAGGTCCGTCCAGTGGAGTTGCCAGGTAGCGCGCGACAGGATGATATTTTCGTAGGTCAGTCGGGGCAGAAACTTGAATTCCGACTCCAGGCTGCCCCAGTTTTGCTGCAAGATGGCCCTTTTGTTTTGGTATTGGACATCGCACAGGAACTGATAAACCGGGAGGGTATTATTGGTGTAATTGTGTGCATTGCTCATGGCAGGGATGATCCGTTTCCCCAGGGTTTTCGAGAATAATATCAACTCGTTGTTTACCAGTTGGAGGTATATGTCCTGGAGTTTTATTTGCCGCTCCGTCGTTACCGTCGAATGTGCCAGGTAGGGAATTTCGTAATCGCGAACGTGGGTGCGCATCAGAATATTACCCGTGCGTGATTCGGGGAGGTGGACGATCTCTGCTGTTACAGTATCTTCATTCAGGGCATCGTCGGCGCCGGCAATGGCCCGCACCCATTCGTTTAGTTTTGGATCTAAGTGTGTAAAACGCCCCAATATGCGGGTTGACGGGCCCGACGCGTTGTTCATATAAATCAGCGGCAGGGCGTCGGGCCCGGAGGGGACGCGCACGATGCTGACCATAGTCGAAAAAGATTCGATCAGGTCGTCCCATTCCGGTTTGCTGATTTGCTCCAGGTCATCGTCAGTGAGATTTATTTCATAACGTCCATCCTTATGCGCCTGGATCAGTTTTTGGAGCCAGAAGGCGGAGAGTCCCGAAAGGGTTTTGGTCGCGTCGCCTTCAGCCGTTCCCAAAGGAAGATCGTCGATCAGGGGGTTGATATCGCTTTGGCCTGTTGCATGGTAACCGATGCCACTTTCCACGTCGAGCGCTTCCAGCAATGGAATTGATTTGGTTTCGTACCGGGCTTCGAACGCTTTTTTAAACCCGTCGAGGCGCGCGGAGGTCATTTTGGGCGTAAGTCTGTTGATTACCGTCAATCCCCGTTGAATGGAATGTAGCACCTTCGAATCAAGTGAACACGTTTCGGCCGGCTTGAGCATATCGACCTGAAGCAGGTTGTTGGCGTCGACACTATGTTCAATAGTATTGAGGATATCGATTACCCGCTCATAAGGATTCGGGGTATTTCCGGCTACATGATTGCTGTCGATTTGCAGCAACGCATCCCGGAGCCGTTCCAGTTGTCCGGCCATATCAAGGGCAACAGCAGAATGCTTCAGACGCTGCAATACGGTTATGGTCCGGTCCAGCATTTCAGGGCCGGTTGTATTGCCGTCCAGTTCACTGACGAGCAACTTGCCCTCGATAAGTTCATACAAAAATTCCCGTGCATCCTCCTTGCCAATCTCATCATCCATGATTTCCTCGGCGAGTTCGTCCAGTAACGCGCCGTTCGCACAGCGGTTCAGGATGCGTTCCAGGTATTCCGAGTATTCGGCCGACGCCAGGCGATGGAAACGGTTATTGTGCCGGTAGTAATAGTCGGCAAAACGGATATTTGACCCAAAAACATAGTGGCTGCTGTTCGGGAAGTATTGCAGCCATTCCCTGATACCGGGAAGTTGGGATATATTCTGCGACAGTTGGCACAGGTAAACCATGTCAGGCCGGGTATGCCGAACAAACCGGTCGGGCAGGCTGAGCCTGATGTCATTTTTTTCTCCCCATTCACCCAGCGTGCAGCCTGCAAAGAGTCCAAAGGGCGTGCACCGGGTCGTCATTCGAAGCAGATACCGTGTCAGCGAAACGATCAATTGCTCGTCGTCGGCAGCTGAGGAAGCGTTGCCCGCCATCCTTTTTTCCAACTGACCGTGTAAAACCGGTGAAGCAAGAAACAAGGCATCATTGACAAACTTGTCCCTGTAAATCCGGTAAAGCAATGCTGTTTGGGTCTCCGGATCGGTAGCGGATAAAATTTCTTTCAGCACGCCATTAAAAGCAAGCAATGGCGTACGCAACAAGAATTTGGGTTGTGCCTGATAGAACTGCATAGACATGGATCGTTTTAACTGAGAAGCAAACACTCATCCCAGTCCGGAGGAATATCAGAAACGGCATCCAGCAGGGACAAGCCAATACCGGCAGCGCCGATTAATAAGCCCCTGTAGTCGGAAATTCCCAGTTTCTCATTGGCGGCATAGGGAGTATAACCGGCAAAACCGGGAATGTCGGGCGTGTAGGATGCCTGTGACAGTGCTTGTTGTTGCCAGTAAGTGGCGGCCTCCTGAAATTCCGGCTGCCCTGTTTTCAGGAATAACCGGTGGAAAAAATGGGCTACACCGGCAGAACCGTGGCAAATTCCGGCATCGTTGATAAGGTTTTCATTCAGGTCCCTTCTGGAACAGGAATGGGTCAACACTTCCAGCCCTTTATTGCGCCAAATGTCATTGTTAACTGCCAAGGAAGCCTCATAAAGGGCCAACCCTACGCCCAGATCACCATAACACCACGCCATCCTGCTCGGCGAAGACGGCGAATTGGGTTTTTCGAGCGACAGGCTTGGGAAACGGGCAATACCCAACGGCGGCTGCAATTCCTGCTGAAGGATATAGTTGACCGTTTGGGTAAGGAGCCTTGTACTCCGGTCGACCGTTACGCCCGCGCGAATCAGTTTGGAGAGCATGATCGCAATGCTCGACATGCCGTGTGCCAGTCCGATATTCGGCCCCGATTCGCCCATTCTTATATCCAGTAAGGCATTCCACCTGACCGTATCATCATCAACCCGGATGGAACATCGTTCCAGCCCGTCGATCAGTCCGTCAAAATATTTATCCAGATCCGGGTTGGTCCGGCGTCTTTTCAGGAGGTAGAGCGCCAGCCCCAGTCCGCCGTGCAGAAAATCAAACTTTTTCAATGCCAGTTCTTCCAGCATTTTTTCGGCCAGGTATCGGTCAAACTCTTCCAGGGATTCGCGGGCGTCATCGTCTATCAGGCCCAGTTCCATGAAATGCTCGGCGCTCCAAAAAATACCTGCCAGACCCCGGCAATAGGTATGGAAGCCAAAACCCTGGTCTATCATGTCCCATACCTTGTCAATGCGCTCCATAGCGACCCTGCGCCAGGTATCGTTTTTGGTGTACATGGAGTAGTACATGAAGAAAAGCGCTTCACCCATTCTGCCTGAAAAAAGGCATGGCGCCAGGCTTTCCTCTGCATCTTTTGTTAGGTCAGCGGCTATTTCTGCGAGTTTGCTGCGAATCAGGTCGAGGTTTTCAGTTGACATGCAGAATGTGTTTATGCGGAATGATATAGGAGAGGGATACCGGCCAGCACTTTCCGGCTCATAGGCGGAGTGGAATCCTGCCGGAAAGGTCCCGGCAGGATTTGTTGATATTTATTCAGGTTACATACAGCTGATGCACTGATCGCCCGAACAGTAAACTCGGCCAGTATCTGGGGGGCAAGAGTTGCTCGGACAGTTCTGGGAATAGCAGATGTTGGGTGCGTGGGTGTCAGGCGCGCAATTGCAAGGCCATCCCAAACTGGTATTGTTTTCACCACCTACAATGGTTTGTGCTGCATTTTCATTCAAATTGGCGACAAACGTCTTTTTGAAAGACAGTTTCTTTTTGATGCTTTCCTTTTTCATGTGAAAGAATTTATTTGAGTTGTGCCTACTCTGTTTCAGCCGTTTCCGGCAGGGTTTTCAGCGTGCCCCTGCCGACAAAAGTGGCAGCAACAACATCAAATAACCTTCTACATTTTTTCTGGGTTTTCTGTTGACGCAGGCAAGCAGTTGGTCCGGCTTGCGGAAGAAAACGGTGCGTGGGTGTATTCAGAAGTATAACTGTTGGCCACACCACTCAAATGGCTGTGCACAGAAAATTTAAAACCCTGTCAGGTTAATCATCTGGATGCAAGACCTGACAGGGTTGGAATAATGTTGCAGAATCAGGCCACAATGTCGCAGATCAAAACGCCACCACTGCCGCTGCCGCCGCAGCTATAGGTGCCGCAGTCTGAACTGCGTATTACTGAATTCGCATCTCCTCCCTTGATGGATTGTGCTGCCTCCTGGTTCAAATTAGCGACAAACGTCTTTTTGAAAGACAGTTTCTTTTTGATGCTTTCCTTTTTCATGTGAAAGAATTTATTTGAGTTGTGCCTACTCTGTTTCAGCCGTTTCCGGCAGGGTTTTCAGCGTGCCCCTGCCGACAAAAGTGACGACAACAACATCAAATAACCTTCTACATTTTTTCTGGGTTTTCTGTTGACGCAGGCAAGCAGCTGGTCCGGCTTGCGGAAGAAAACGGTGCGTGGGCGAATTCAGAAGTATAACTGTTGGCCACACCACTCAAATGGCTGTGCACAGAAAATTTAAAACCCTGTCAGGTTATCCATTTTGATACAATACCTGACAAGGTTTAATTACCCCTCACACCGCTTGGGCAGATACACATAAACTGGCAGTGTGAAGTTTTAGCACAGAAGAATTAGAATGTTGGAATGTCGCAGATCAGAATGCCGCTGGTGTCGACATCATTGTGTCCAGGAGCCGCTGCGCCGCCGCCGCCCTTGATGGATTGTGCTGCCTCCTGGTTCAAATTGGCGACAAACGTCTTTTTGAAAGACAGTTTCTTTTTGATACTTTCCTTTTTCATGTGAATGTATTTGTTTGAATGGCGCTTACTCTGTTTCAGCCGTTGCCGGCAGGGTTTTCAGCATACCCCTTTTCAATAGGTTTACAAATATGATATTTCGGTATTGTGAAACCATATTCTTTCCTGCAAGTGTGCATGATGGGGTAATAACTGTGTAAAAAACATTTGCTGTCAGGATGCCTGCCGAACAGCCCGGCAAACCACCTGCGGGCACATAAGCCGCCGTCTGCAAAAAATACTTTCTTACAGTTTTTCATGATTTTCCGGTTACGGGATGTCAAAACAGACACTAATTGCCCGGTTTTGAGGCGCAAAACCCTTGTGATCCAGTCTGAGGCGCCATGTTGGGCAATACTCTGATGCTACATTTTCCTGGCTCCTGTTGTGTTCTGAAAACGACTGCATTTGCCCCCCGGGGAGAAAAATTGTGCCGTACACATATCTTTGGTCCCGAAACCAAAGCCGGTCGCCTGAATTATTTCGACCCGGATAAAAAGTGCTGCATTGAAACAATTCCCTTTTTACCGCCAACTGGACGCTATGGATTGCGGCCCTACCTGCCTGCGCATGATCGCAGCGCATTACGGTCGCCATTATTCCCTGCAATACCTCCGGGAACGGTCGCACATCAGCCGCGAAGGGGTTTCCCTGCTCGGTATCAGTGAAGCCGCTGAACGGATCGGATTCCAGACCATGGCAACCAAAATACCTTTTGAGGGAGCGGACGCCGGGCTCATCGATGCGCCCCTGCCTTGTATCGCGCATTGGCGCCAGCGGCATTTTGTGGTGGTATACAAGGTGACCGACCGGCATGTCTGGGTCGCCGACCCGGCGGACGGCAAGTTCAAACTCACTCGTGCGGCATTCGAGGCCGGCTGGCTGGCAGACGGCAACCGGGGGGTCGTGCTGCTGCTCGAACCCGGCCCCGACTTCCAGCAACTCCATGAAGAAGCGCAAAAGACCAGGGGCCTGGGCATCTTTTTCAATTACCTGACCCGTTATCGCCGGCAGTTTATTATTCTGATAATGGGTATGCTGTTGGGCAGTTTGTTCCAGCTGATATTTCCCTTTCTCACCCAATCGATCGTCGATGTGGGTATCCAGAATCAGGAGATTGACTTCATTTACCTGATCCTGATCGCGCAGCTGGTGCTTTTCGGCAGCCAAACCCTGGTCAGTTTTATCCAGAACTGGATACTGCTTTTTATCGGGACACGCATCAATGTCAGTCTGGTTACCGATTTTCTGATCAAACTGATGCGGCTGCCGCTCGGCTTTTTCGACGCCAAAATGTCGGGCGACCTGATCCAGCGCGTCAACGACCAGAAACGGATCGAGACGTTTCTCACCAGTTCAAGCCTGCAGATCAGCTTTGCCCTGATTAATCTGGTCGTTTTCAGCGTCGTGTTGTTGTTGTACAACAGCCTCATTTTCGCAGTATTTACGGTGGCCAGTCTGCTCTATGTGGGCTGGATCGTACTTTTTCTGCGAAAACGCAAGGAGGTGGACTACCAGGCTTTTCAGCAGTTATCCGAAAACCAGAGCAGCCTGATCGAACTGATCCAGGGCATGCAGGAGATCAAACTGCAGGGCAGCGACAAGAAACGGCGCTGGCAGTGGGCAAACATTCAGGCGCGCCTGTTTCGGGTCAATATGCGTTCCCTGGCGATTACCCAATACCAGGACGCAGGCGGGTCGTTTATCAACCAGGTAAAAAACATCCTGATTTCCTTTATTGCAGCCAAGGCGGTCATCGACGGTCAAATGACGCTGGGTATGATGATGGCTGCTCAGTACATTGTTGGCCAGGTCAATCTTCCGCTGCAACAGATGATCGGTTTTATCCGGTCGCTGCAGGATGCGCGGATCAGCCTCGAACGCCTCAATGAAATTTACCAGATGGAGGACGAGGAAAACGATGTCAGCCTCGACCATATCCCGGAAAAAGGCGATATCGTGCTGGAAAACCTGTCCTTTCGGTACAATGCCCTGGATGAAGAGGTACTGAAGGACATCAACCTGGTTGTTCCGAGAGGCAAAGTGACGGCCATCGTTGGCACCAGCGGTAGTGGCAAAACTACCCTGGTGAAACTGTTGCTTGGTTTTTACAGCCCTCAAAAGGGGCGTGCCATGATCGGTGGAATACACCTGGATGCGATTCAAAAACGCACCTGGCGCGGCCATTGCGGCGCCGTGATGCAGGACGGGTTTATTTTTTCCGACACCATTGCCAATAACATTGCAGAAAGCAGCGAACGTGTGGATATTGAAAAACTGCTTTGGGCGGTTAAAATCGCCAACATTCAGGAGTTTATCGAGTCGCTTCCGCTGGGATATAATACGATGATCGGCGCCAAAGGCAACGGCATCAGCCAGGGACAGCGCCAGCGGATTCTTATTGCAAGGGCGGTGTATAAAAACCCGGAGTTTATCTTTCTCGACGAAGCGACAAATGCCCTCGACTCCAGCAATGAACGCGTGATTATCAATCACCTGGAGCAGTTTTTTTCCGGTAAAACGGTGCTGGTAGTGGCGCACCGCCTCAGTACGGTACGCCATGCCGACCAGATTGCCGTGCTGGCTGGTATGTGCAATATCCCGATATCGTCGTGGTGCCGGTAACCATTACTTCGGAGCGGCCGCCGGTCCGCCTGCTCGCCAGAAGTGCCGGCAAACTGACCCGCCTCAAGGTGCGCGACGGCGACCAGGTGGCGGCCGGACAGGAACTGGCAGAACTGGAAAGCGGTGCCGAAGGAAAAGATGTTGCCGTGCTCAAATCCCTGCTGTCCCAGCTGGAGGCTGCCAACTCGCCCGAAGCGCTCCAAACGCTCGTATGGCCGGAAGGACTGCGACTGGGCCAGATGCAAAATGCATTTGCGTCGCTCGTCAACGCACACCGCAACCTCCAGATACAACTCCGGCAGGATATTGTTTCCAGGCAAATTCTGGCGATCGACAATGAAATCAGGGAAACCCGCGACCTCATTGCCTCGATGGAGCGCCAGCAGGATATGCTCCGGCAAGACCTGACATTGACAGAAAAAGACCTGGATCGTCAGCAGCAGTTGGCACAACAGGGGTTGATCAGTGCCCAGGATATGGAAAAAACAAACTCGAATTTTCTCCGGCAAAAGCAACAACTGGAAGGTTTTGTTGCCAATACAAGCAGCCAACGGGTGAAGATCAGGCAGTTGGAGACCGAACAGAGCCAACTCAGCCAGGGGCGTCGCCAGGACCTGCTGACAAAATGGGAAACCATCCGGCAAATCGGTCTTGGACTGCGCGGCGAGATCAACCAGTGGGAACTGCTTTACCTGGTAAAAGCGCCTGTTGCCGGGCGTATTGCCCTGTCTCAGCCGCTTTCAGAGCAGGCGTTTATTCGCGCCGACCAGGAATTGTTTTCGATCGTTTCTCCCGGAGCCGATAGCGGTATTCTGGCGCTGGGAACCTTGCCGCAAGTCAATTCTGGTAAAGTCGGGACCGGACAAAAAGTGAACATTCGGCTGGACGGGTTTCCCTACCAGGAGTACGGGGTGTTGGAAGGTAAAATACTGTCTGTTGCCTCCGTCCCGACCGACGGCAGTTACCTGCTTCAGATAAGTCTGCCTCCTGATATGCAAACCTCCTCGCATGAAATCATTCCTTTTAAGCCGGAAATGAGAGGATCGGGCCATATCATCACCCAAAGCCGGACCTTGCTTCAACGTGTTTTTCAGCAATTGACCAGCCTCCGGAACTGAGCCCGCTCTTCCTCCGGTAGATCGCCATAGAGATCAAGTCTGTGTAAATGAATCCTTTGCGACCGAAATATCAATATTTAACTAAAAGATATTCCGCTTTTTCTGTTTTCGGTTGACCCTATAGAATATATTTATGACCGGTTGCAACCATTAACCGATTTTTTAACCCAATAATTCTAACATCATGCGCAAACATGCTTCATTCCGCCTGCGGGGGGGGGGTAAACCCTGTATTTCTTACAACAGCGACCCTCTTTATCCTGCTTTTTTCGAGTGCACGAGCTCAATCAGGTTTTTTTCAGATTTCTGCACTAACCAGGAATGACCTGAGCTCATCCCAATTGATACAGTACGAGAAGATAGAAAACTCCACGTTCATACCCGAGCTTTGGATCATAGAGACTGACGATCTCCCCACAGAAATTTCGGACGGGTATTTCGATATAAAAGTTCCGGGAAATGACACGCTCCGCAGATACAAAGCGCGGTATGTGGAGGCGAAGCCAAACGGCGAAATCCTCTGGTATGGCGAGCTTCTCCCCGATGCAAACCATCCCTACGACGGTTTTGCTACCATGTCAAAATACAACGGCAAGGTGTCCGGTCACTTCACGCTCGATGAAACGGATTATGCCATTCACGACATCGGCGGCGGACTGCATGTGTTGGAAGAGGTAATCGATGAAAATGAATATGTATGCGGTTTTCAGGCGCCGGTCGGCAGCGGCGGAGAAATACCTACACCTGCATCCGCTGAAAGAACCTGCAATCCCGAAGTGCGGGTGCTGGTATTGTGGACGCAGGATGCCGCCGCCGCGGCACTGTTCAGCGGTATCGACGCTGTTGCGAACATGGCCATTGCCGAGGCCAATCAGGCGCTGAAAAACAGCCTCGTGCACCCGACCGACCTTCGCTTCGTGCTGGCGCACAAGCAATTGTTGTCTGGGTTTACGGAGTCAGGGCAAATTAATTTTGATTTAAATGCGCTACTGTCGAATAGCATAGTTGTTCAACCCGGTACCGGGCTTCGCGACCTGCACGCGGCCGACTGCGTATTGCTTCTGACAAACGGAGACTACGGCGATTTTCTCGGACTGACTCCTTCCTGCGGGCCGTCAGACGGCAATTCTTTTTCCATCGTACAGGTAGGCGCTGCGCTTTCACGCATGACCTTTACCCATGAATTGGGGCACCAGTTCGGTTGTAAGCACAGTCCGGGCAATAACAACGGCAACTGCGAACCCGATTTTGAGCGCCCGTATGAGTTTCGTTGCGGCGGGTTCCTGAACCAAAAACTCAGGATCACACTCATGGAAGCGGGTGTGAACAAGAAAAACAGGATACCGCATTTCTCCAACCCGGAAGCGACCTATGGAGGGCATGCCACCGGCAGGTTCAGTGAGCCAAACGGCATTGCGGAAACCAACAACGCCAGGCAACTGCGCGAACAGGCCTGCCTGGTGGCGGGTTTCCGGTCGTCGGACGATCTGTCGTCCGTAATTTCGGGGCTTACGCAAATATGCGACTGGCAACTGGGCACACCGAAACAGTGGCTCGCCAATGTAACGGGCGGCAGCCAGGGCGTATATGACCTCAGCTGGCAAATATCCGTCAATAACGGCGTCACCTTCGGGCCTGTACTCAGCAGCACCGATAATTTGACCTTGGACGTGGAAGATTTTGAAGTGGGTGATTTTTTTGTCATCCGGCTGACGGTAGTCGCCTCCAACGGGGAGACGATATACGATTTCCATACGGTGGATATCGTGGATTGTGAAGACCCCCACGGCCGTGTCGCATCCGGCAAGGCGGAACCTGTGTTGCAATTTGCGCCGAATCCCGCCAAAGACCGGATATTTGCCGACTTACAGTTGCCGGAGGAGGCATTTGTCACGATTACCCTGATCAACAGTTCGGGAGTCGCAGTCCGGATACTCGAAGAGGGCGTGCTCAATGCCGGCGAGTTCGGATTTGTCTGGGATGTGGAACCTTTGCCGCCGGGCGCGTATCAAATCCGGGTGGTTGCCGGTCGTTCCGTGACTTCTCATCAGGTGATAATTATTCATTGACAAACCTGTTGTCGCCACCCGGTATGGAGAAGTTCTACCGGGTGGCGATATGGTTAAAAATCTGTAAATTATGAAATCAACTGCCTGTATGCTGTTGCTGGGTATTGTCTTTGTCTACGCTTGCAGTAAAGATAACGGACGCAATTATTGGGGAGAAATCTCGGTACTAAAAAACGGTGAGCCGTGGAGTGGCAAGATCGTGGCCTTACCAAGTACAATTTCTGATGCTAAATTTAACATATCTATAATGACTTATGATGAAAATGATATCCCTTTAGATGAATTGGGGTTTATTAAAATACCAAAAAAATCAGGCATGTACCCCCTCTCTTTTACCTTCTCGCAGCCCCCTGACGATTCATTAGTGGGGGCCAATTATTTTCATGGATACGACGATGAATTGTATGATATTTACAGTATCTCCGAACAGGATTCCACCAGTTATCTCGAGATAACGGAATTCAACGAAAAAAAGGGCGAGATAAGGGGCAAATTCAATGTCACGATGTACCGCACGCTTGCGGGCAGTTGGAACGGGCCGGATACACTGGTGTTCACCGACGGGGCGTTTCATACGCGGATTGACGAATAACTCAATCCCTCATTCCTCCTCCACTTCCCCCCCCGTCGGATTCCTTTCCCACATGAGATACGCTTTCAGAAAGCCGTCGAGGTCGCCGTCGAGCACGGCATCGGGGTTGTGGACTTTATATCCGCTGCGCAGGTCTTTTACCCAGCGGTCGTCGAGCACATAGGAGCGGATCTGACTGCCCCATTCGATCTTGCTCTTGCCGGATTCAATTTTGTCCTTTTCAGCCTGTCGCTTGCGCATTTCAAGTTCGTAGAGGCGGCTCTTGAGCAGCGTCATGGCGATTTCACGGTTGCGGTGCTGGCTGCGGTCCTGCTGGCACTCCGCCACGATACCCGTGGGGATGTGTGTCACACGAACGGCGGATTCGGTCCGGTTGACGTGCTGGCCGCCGGCTCCCGACGCCCTGAATACATCCCACCGGATGTCGTCGGGCTTGACCACTATTTCAATCTCGTCGTCTTCGATGAGCGGATAAACGAATATCGATGAAAAAGAGGTCTGGCGTTTGCCCTGGGCGTTGAACGGACTGATGCGGACGAGGCGGTGCACGCCGTTTTCACCTTTGAGCCAGCCGTAGGCGTAGTCGCCGCGGATCTCTATGCTCGCCGATTTGATGCCCGCAGCATCGCCATCCTGCTCAAACAGGTCGATCACCTTGAAGCCGGACCTTTCGGCCCACATCCGGTACATGCGCAGCAGCATGGCCGACCAGTCGCATGCTTCCGTGCCGCCTGCGCCCGCATTGATGGTGAGCACAGCATTCATGGAATCTTCCTTCTGGTTCAGCGTACTTCTGAATTCGGCGTCGGCCAGGATTTCGGATGTTTTGGCGTATTGGGCATCTACCTCTTCCTCGTCGGCCATTCCTTCCTTCTGGAATTCGAAAATGCCTTCGAGGTCGTCCACTTCGCGGGCGAGTTGGTTGTAATCGTCAAGCCAACGGTTGTTGATGCCGATTTTGCGCTGGATACCTTCGGCGCGTTTGGGGTCATTCCAAAAATTGGGGTCGAGGGTTTGGCTGGTCAGGTCTTCGACTTCGCGTTTGCGGTTATCGACGTCAAAGATACCTCCTTAAGACCGCCAGTTTATCCTTCAACTCCTTGAGTTGTTCGATAGTCATGCTGGAAACGGAAAATTTTAACTGGTAAAACGTTGGTGTTTGATTCGGGATTCGCCTTAACGACGCCGTGGCCGGTTAAGTTCCGCCCGAAGTTATGCAGGTGTCTTGTAAGTGAAAATTTGACAGGTCCTCTGTTTTTTGGACAGGATTTACAGGATTTACAGGATTTTCGACAGATGAACCGTCCTTTTTCTTGTAAATCCTGTAAATCCTGTCCGTAAAGAGGGCCCTGTCAAACTACGCAATTAGGACTTACGGTATTGAAGTATTACAATACCTCAATGTAAAAGATCAGTTCCGAGTTCGGCGGGATGCTGCCCTGGCCCTGCGGACCGTATGCGAGTTCGGAAGGCAGGAAGAAGTATGCCTTGCCGCCGTGGTTGAGCAGTTGTACACCCTCGTCAAAGCCGGGGATCATCTGGCCGACACCTGCTGCGAAGGGCAGCGACTGGCCGCGTTCGAAGGAGTTGTCGAACATCGTGCCGTTGGGCAAAACGCCGTAGTAGTGTGCGTGAACCTGGTCGCCGCGTTTGATGGGCGTGCCGGAGCCTTTCTCGACGATCATTGTTTTTAGTCCCGAGGCAGTGGTCGTGAGTTTGCCGTTCAGTTTGCCCGAGGCATAGTCAGCCGCTGTTTCCTTGACCATTTTGGCAACGGCGGGAGCGCGCTGTATGGCTTCCTGGCCGATCTTTTGTTCCTCCATGGCCATGCGTTGCTCTTCAGCCGCGCGCTTGTCCATGTCTTCTTTCGAGATAATATCCAGCAGGACAATCTCGTAACGCACTTCTTTCTGGTCTTTCAGCGCCGGGGGGATAAACTTCAGCAGGAACGAGTCGATTGTTTCGTAGATCGTTGCGCTGTCGCCTTCGCTCATCATGAGCAGGGCGTCGTAAATAGCCGGGATACGCTTGGGGGCTTTGTCGGGGGTAAACAGTTGAAATTCGCGGGGGCCGCCGAAGTTCTTTACGGTGCTGGCCATCAGTGAATCGCCGATGTAGGTATACGATTGTACGAGTACGGTTTCGCCGGGCTGCGCCATGGCGCCGCCTTTTTTGGTGTGGTTTACAAGACGAAACCCGTTGGGAGTTGTGACGCCTTTTTCCTGATTGCAGGCGATCTGTGTTACAAAAATGGCTGCGAGAGCCAACATCAAAATTTTACGCATTTTTAGAACATGAATGAGTGAAAGCGATAAGCCGGTCAATATGGCGTTTATTGTTTTTTTAATAGTACTTCCTTGTATTGCGGGAGCAGGCTTTTGAATTTTTCGACCGTGGCCTTCAGGCTGTCGTGCGAGTAGGCGCCGGCAGCGTTTTTGTGGCCGCCTCCGTTGAAGTGTTTTTTGCAGATGTCCTGTACATCCAGGTCGCCCTTGGATCGAAGGCTGAGTTTCACCACTGTCGGCTGGTTGTGTATGAACGCCGCAAGGCGCACCTCCCGGATACTCAGCAGGTAGTTCACGATCCCTTCCGTATCTCCCCGCTGGATGTTGAATATCTCGTAATCCTTTTTCGACAGCCAGATCAGGGCTGTGCGGTATTCGGGCAGGTATTCCATACGGTTGACCAGGCAATGTCCGAGCAGCCGCAGGTTTTTTTCCTTCTGGGAGTTGAAGATCATGTCCTGCACGGCTGTGTCATCCACACCGCGCTCCACCAGGTCTGCAGCAATGCGGTACACCGCGGCGTTGGTCGCGTGGCGAAACGAACCGGTGTCGGTCACCAGGCCTGTAAAAATACATTTTCCGACCGTGGGGTTAATTTTCTGCCCGTCGCCGATACCCTGAATAAAACGGTACACCATTTCACAGGTGCTGCTGGCCTCCGGCTCGCTGAACATGAAATCGGCGATCTGGTCGGGGTACAGGTGGTGGTCGATCATAATGCGCTGACCCGGCAGATTTTTCAAATAATCGCCCAACTTGTCTATCCGGTTTAGGGCATTAAAATCCAGAAAGATGAACAGGTTTTTTTTGGCCAGCACGTGTTTGCATTCTTCGGTATGGATGTCCCAGATCAGGATATCTTCCGAACCCGGCAGGGCCTCGAACTCTTCGGGAAACTCCGAGGGAAAAACAACATGCACGGTATGACCGAATTGATCCAGGTAATGCCGCATGGCCAGCGTACTGCCGATCGCGTCGCCATCGGGATTGCGATGGGAAACGATGACCGTATTCTGTGGTTGATGTATCAGTTGTTTAAGTGCTGCCGGGAATTCCATGTATATCAAATCTGGGGGAATAATCTTTGGTAAATTGGTTGCCTAGAGGCGGGCAAAAGTACAGGATTCACCCCTGATTTGCAGGGTTGGCCGGATATTATTTTTCTAAAAACCTTTTTTTGCACCCTGTTTGAAATAAAATCTTGCCCTACCTTTGCGACCCTTAAATAATAACAGCCCTTTTACATACCATTTTCTCAAAATCGCTCACAACTATCACGTCTCTCAAACATGGCAGGTACCCGCACTTTTACTATGATCAAACCCGACGCAGTACGCGCCGGCAACATTGGCAATATTCTGCAAATGATTAACGCCGCAGGCTTTCGCATTGTGGCCATGAAACTCACCAAACTCAGTCTTGAGAAGGCCGGCGAATTTTACGCCGTCCATAAAGAACGCCCGTTTTATGGCGAATTGTGCGAATTCATGAGCAGCGGCCCCATCGTCGCGGCAATTTTGGAAAAAGACAACGCCGTAGAAGACTTCCGTACCCTCATAGGCGCTACCAACCCGGCAAACGCTGCCCCGGACACCATTCGCGCCAGGTATGCCACCAGTGTCGGCGAAAATGCCGTACATGGATCGGACAGCGATGAAAACGCCGCCATCGAAGGCGCGTTCCACTTCGGCGGTGTGGAAATGTTCTGAAGGTTGCGGAGGTTGCGCGGTTGGCGGGTTACGGAGGTTGCGGGTTGCGGGTTGGTTACGCGTCAAGGTGGGGTCGATATAAGTCAACGTGGGTTTGTCCTGTTGTAAACATCTGTCCGCTCTAAATGCGGGTAACATCGCGACTCCCCCCGTAGAGCGGACAGATGTTTACAACAGGACAAACCCACGGGAGCATATGACAGACTCACTTTGACATTTGACAAATTTACCTTGACTTGGGGTAAACCCCTGACCCGAACAAACCCGCCAACCCGCAACCTCCGCAACCCGCAACCTCTTACCTCCGCGCATACGCTTCCAGCCACTTGCACTCCTTTACCACGGCGCCATAGAACGTCGTATTGGCATATTTCCGGATCAACACATCATAATAGGTCATGTATTGGTCGGGCAGCACAGGTATAAGTTTGCTGCCGGGCTTGTACCGGCATTCGGGATCGCAGAACCATTGCTTTTGCTGGCACCGGGCCGCCATATATGCCGCACGGGCGGCGATTTCCGGATTCTGTGCGAGACTGAATGCTTTTTCAAAATTGCGCAGGGCGAGGCTGACGTCTGTATTTTCCCGGTTGCCGTTGGGCGACTTTCCGAGCGAAAAAACCGGCCCCTGCGCCAGCCGTAACTGGTTGTAGCCACTCCGGTAAAGGTCAGCGGCATGCCAGGCATATCCGAAATACGACATGTTATAGTATCCCAGTCCGAGCAGGTAGTAATACCACGCCGCGCTGCTGTCGCCGACGGCTTCGGCAGCCTTGGCCCGGAACTCGAAGTCGATTAATTTTTCCGCGATTTGCCGCCGGTTGAGCAGCAGGGAGTCGAACACCGCATCCCGGTGCACCCTTTCGCCCACTTTTTCCCGGAAGGGACTGAACTTCGTCAACTTCACTTCTTCCGTCGGTTTGATGTCGCGCAGCGTAAGCAGAGCCGCCTCGGGTTGACCGATACTCAGCAGGTATGCGCCCTTGATCTCCAGTAGTTGCGCGCGGATGCGCTCGGGGTTGGTATCGATTTTCATCGTTTTTTCCAACAGGATGGGGTCTTCTTCGGCAGCCAGTTTCAGCAGGTCGTCGAGTACGTCCAGTTGGGGATTATAACCCAGTGCCGAGGGCGGATATGCGGCGAGAATGGCTTTGCCGGGATGATTGCTTTCGGCATAACGTATTGACAACCAGTCTTGAAGGAAGGGCTCAAAATAAGGATTATACTTAAACGCAGCATAACTCCTGATACGAAAAGCCATGTCGTCCTTGTACGCTTTGTCGGACGGGTCGAGACTGAGGATATCGAGCAGGATACGCCAAATCTCGATCTGCCGGTACAGTTGGCTGTCGTATTTGTCTTTTTTGTTCAGGCTCTTTTCTGCGCGGTTCAGGGTATTTCTGGCCGCATACAGATCGCCCGCCAGTACTTCGAGATAGCCGCTCATGCAGAGCCAGAGTTTTGGATTGGCGCTCTCTTTTTCCCGCACGACCCTTCGGACAAACTTCTGGAGGTCGAGCAGGTGTTGGGCGGCCTGCTGCCGCTTCAGCGCACCCCTGGCCTCGCCATATTTCTGATCCGTAACACGAGTGCGCAGGAAGGTTTTCTCCAGTTCCTGCACCTCGCTCACCAGCAGCAGGTCGAGTTGCGGGTTTCCGGCATCCAGGTCGTACACCTCCTGCATATCTTCGACGGCATGGGCATGCGAACCGCCGGCCCGCATGGTATAAAGCGTGGACTTCTCGGCGTCGCTTTGACACATCCTGAGCGCGAGTTCCCAGTCTTTATCATTGCGGATCAGCCAGCTTCGGTAGGCCTGTGTGCGCTTGGATGCGCAATGGCGGAATACCAGTGAATACCGGTAGGCGGCTTCGGGGTACTTCCCCATTTTTTGCATGGCCCCGGCCAGGTGCCCCCAGATCCAGTACACGATGATACTGGACCGATGCGTCAGATCGAGCTGCGGCATCAGGTAGTTGTACAGGTCGACAGTGTATCCCCAATTGCGCGCATAATGGGCGAGCCGCACGATCTGGTAGGCATAGCGCAGTTTTACAAAGTGCGATTCGGCTTGCTTGAAACGCCCGAGGCCCTCGTTGATCAGCTCGTACATGGATTCCGGGTCGCGCTCGGGCACCGTCCAGCCATCGCCGACAGCTATGACATAGGGTTCGCATTTTTTGGCGTACATCAGGTAATCGATCACCTCCGTACATCCGTTCAGGGCGATCATCTCGGCGAACGTGTTGCCTGCAAGCTGATAGGGCAGGGGTGTCTTCCTTTTTTTGTCTTCGGTTGCCGCTTTCAGGCGTACCAGTTCATCAATATTGCTTTGATACACCACATATTCCACATCGGCGGGCTCGGGCTGACCGCAAAAGCGCCCGATCCATTCTTCGATGTTCTCTTCTTTTTGAATGTCCCGGTTGAAATAATACTGCTGGTAGTAGTCGTCCCATTTGAGAAAAAACGGCGCGTATGCGGCGTTTTTATTGATAATCTCCGGGTTCAGAAAGGAATAGCCGAAAAAAGGGGCAGTGCCGGGCGTGCAACTGCCTTGCGGTATTCGATTGTCCTGAACGGGTGCGTCGCCACTAAAAAACGCGGAAGTGCAAAACACACACAGCAAAAGCACCGGGACATCCCGCATGCGCAATACCGGCCTGCCGGAGAGCCTTAGTGTTTCTTCATTTCGGGTAGACATATCATTTGGCATACAGTGTCGAGCAGTTGTACGGGGTAACGCTGCAATGCCGCTTCATCGAGATGGAAAAAGGCCACCGTTGTTTCGTCAGCCAGATGTGTTTGCGAAGCCAGTTCCGTTGCCTGCAGCAATAACGCCGGCGTGATCGTTTCCTGTCGCAGCAGGTCACCGGGGCGAAGATAATGCCCGGACATGAATGTACCGCTTCGCACGTATACTTCGACCGGCGATTGTCCCGGGCCATGCTGACGGGGCATAAAACGCAGGGTATCTGCCAGCACCGCATCGGGTATGTCCGGGATGATCTTCCACAGTGCATCCTCTCGGTACACCAGCAACCATGAAAAAACGGGCAGGGCAAGGTCGAGCGGCAACGGGTAGGTTTTCGGTGCGCCTTCCACGTACTTTCCGGCGTCTTCCATGCGAAAAATGGAGTTACGGGCTGCCGGGTCATCCACATCGCCGGTATTGTAAAACATCAGCATCCCCCGGTCTGCCGGCGGTACGCCGGTTTGGCCGGGAAACTTGTACTGGTGCAACCGGATCGTCGCACTGATCCGGGTATCCGGCGGCAGGCGATTTTTTATTTTTTGTAAAAACAGAAAATAGGCCTCCCGGGTAGACGCCGTCCAGTCGCAGTCGAATTGTATTTCTTCGGGAAAGTTTGCCTTGCCGGTCGCCCGGACAAAAGCGCCGAGAGAGCCTTTCAGGTTGTCGGCCAGTTGCTCCATTTCCTGTCCGGAAATTCCCCTGAACACGGCGTTGGTGATGAATACCGTCGGTATGACCGCCAGTCCGCTCAGGGCGCTGGTGTCAGTAATTTCGAGTAATGCATAGGGGGTAACGGCGCCGGTAATATCGTCCCTTCCGATGTCCAACCATTTGACGTACAGTTTTTTACAATTTAACCGGTCCAGGTAGTTGCGTTCGTCGGCGGAGACGGAGAGGGTGGTTTTCCAGTAGTAAAATGCCGGGGTGACTTTGCGGAGCGCCTTCCGGCGGCACGCCGGGAGGAGGGCCATAAGGAGCAAAAACCATAAGGCGGCCAGTCTAAAATTTCTCCGATACCACATCGCGCACGGAATCTATATAAGGCTTCCAGTAGGTGCTGTTCAGCACATCTTCCTCGATGACACCCCTGGAAGTGGTGCTGTGAATGACGTAAAGGTTTTTTCCGTTATTGGATTTCACCAGCGACACGTGAAAAATCGGTTCGTTCGGGCTTCGGCGGTAAAAAACCAGGTCGCCGGGTTTTGCGTCGGTGATGCGAATATTTCGTCCCTGTTTTGCCTGTTCCCGCGAGGCAGGCGACAGGTTTACATTAAAGTGGTCCATGACAAAACTGGTAAATCCCGAGCAATCGAACCCCGTTTCCGGCTTTTTCCCGGCAGGCGTGTATTTGGAGCCTTTGTACTTCGCCGCGTACGCAACTATATCGCGGCGGAACGTCGATTCCCGGGCGCCGGAGGTGTTGGCCGGCGGTCTTTTCGTGCGGGTTTTTTCGGACGATTTGCACTGAAAGACAAGGGTTGCAATACAGAGGAAGAATATCCAGTGAATGGGTTTTTGGAGCCTGAAGTCGGAGTAATTCATTTGCATATGTTTTCATGTGTAACGAGAGGCTGCCCTGTCACACTTGTCTTGCGGGTGACTTTAAACTTTATTTAAGAGGGCGTGGAATCTTCAAAAGAGACGCGGCAAAAACCGGGGCACCCGCTGCCGGTAATCTTTGTACCCGGAGTATTTCTCCGAAGATATTTTTTCGCTGAAATCCGAACTTCCGATGAAAAGCAGCAATAATAACAACGCTCCGGCAAGCGACCAGTTGACCCAGCGGCCTGTGGCAGCCACGCTGAACAGGTAAAAACAGAGCCAGATCGCCTGTTCAGCCGTGTAGTTCGGATGGCGCACCAGTCCCCAAAGTTTCGAGGCGAGAAAACCGCGCGCATAGTCGCCCTCCAGCGCAGCCCCGAGCTGTTGCAGGCGGTATTTTTCCTGCTGAAAATTCCACTGTTGCTGGTCTGCGATGGTTTCCAGCGCTACAAATGCAACAAAAAGCGTTGCTGCGATCAAGTCCAGCACATTCAGCGGTGTGTTTTGGCCCTGCCATGCGACCACAACGGGGAGTGTAAACAGCAGAATGAGGGTGTTTTGATAGAGGGAAATGAAAAAGAGGTTGAACGCCATCCAGGAATAACGCCCGGCGAGCATGGGATTCTGGCGCAGAACGGCCCAGCGGTAATCCTCCTCACCGCGCCAGGGCGGCCATTGGTAGCCCCCGCGCCGCGCAAAATTGTACGACAAGCGCAATCCCCAAACGGTAGCCAAAACAGCCATCAGCAACGTCCGGGGATCAAATCCCGCGCGGCAGGAAACGTACCAGACATAACCGATCGGCAGCAGACTCCAGAGTTTGTCGACCTGGCTGTAATTCCGGGTCGCTTCGCTGACCAGAAAGCACAATACCGCCACGGCGGTCATCATTCCAAAAAGTGTTTTAACGGTAGCCCATTGCCCGGGATCAAGCGGCTTGTCGTAATATATTGCGATAATGGGCAATGCGATTAATGTGGCTACCAGAAGAAGTGCGGTTCGAATCATAGTGGGAGGTGTTCCGAAGTGCCGGATTGTATTGCTGGTAACACGACGGGTTGATCTGTCTATGGGGCGTCTCGAAAGTGTGATTTTGACGGGCTTGAATTTCAGACAGGATTTACAAGAGTTACAGTGTTTTCGGCAGCGACTCCGCCCTGATTATCCTGTAAATCCCGTAAATCCTGTCTAACAAACCTGTAAATCCTGTAAATCCTGTCTAACAAACCTGTAAATCCTGTCTAACAATCCTGTAAATCCTGTCTAACAAACCTGTAAATCCCGTAAATCCTGTCTAACAACCTGTAAATCTTGTCCAACAAACCTGTAAATCCGTAAATCCTGTCTAACAAACCTGTAAATCCCGTAAATCCTGTCTAACAAACCTGTAAATCTTGTCTAACAAACCTGTAAATCCCGTAAATCCTGTCTAACAAACCTGTAAATCCTGTAAATCCTGTCCAAAAAACAGAAACCTGTCATCAGAATTTACAGCCCGCCTCAGGTTCTGCTGTCTTGTACTGTTTACAGGCCGAACAGCGACCGCCCCAGATAGGTGGCAGCATCGCCGAGTTCCTCCTCGATGCGCAGCAGCTGGTTGTACTTGGCGACCCGGTCGGAGCGGCTGGCCGAGCCGGTTTTGATCTGGCCGGTGTTGAGCGCTACCGAGAGGTCGGCAATGGTGGTATCTTCCGTTTCGCCCGAACGGTGGCTGATCACCGAGGTGTAGGCATGGCGGGTGGCCAGGTTGACCGATTCGATGGTTTCGGTCAGGGAACCGATCTGGTTGACCTTGATGAGGATCGAGTTGGCAATTTTCTCGTCGATGCCTTTCTGCAGGCGTTCCACGTTGGTCACGAACAGGTCGTCGCCGACGAGTTGTATGCGGTGGCCGAGCGTTTCGGTCATGAGTTTCCAGCCTTCCCAGTCATCTTCGGCACAGCCGTCCTCAATGCTGTAAATCGGGTAGCGGTTGCACCAGTCTTTCCAGAAAGCCACCATGTCTTTTTTCGACAGGCGGTCGCCGGTAGATTTCTTGAACACATATTCGCCTTTTTCCTGGTCGAAGAATTCAGACGATGCTGCGTCGAGTGCAATAACAATATCGTCGAGCGGCCGGTAGCCTGCGGCTTCGATGGCGGTCATCACCATCTGAATGGCCTCTTCGTTGTTTTTGATGCCCGGTGCAAATCCGCCTTCATCACCGACATTGGTGGCGTAGCCTTTGCTTTTCAGCACTTTTTTCAGGTGGTGGAAAATTTCCACACCCATACGCAGGCCTTCCTTAAAGGAGTCTGCGCCGATGGGCATAATCATAAATTCCTGAAAGTCAATACCATTGTCGGCGTGAGCGCCGCCGTTCAGGATATTCATCATGGGTACCGGCAGTACGTGCGCGTTGACGCCGCCGAGATAGCGGTACAGCGGCTGGCCGAGTTCTTCGGCGGCTGCGTGGGCCACTGCAAGGCTGACGGCGAGAATGGCGTTGGCGCCGATTTTTGATTTATTGCGTGTTCCGTCGCGTTCGATCATCAGCCGGTCGATACGGATCTGGTCGGTGACTTCCAGTCCGACAAGTTCCGGGCGGATGATCTTTTCCACGTTTTTGACGGCTTCTTTTACGCCTTTGCCGAGGTAACGACCTGCATCGTCGTCGCGGAGTTCCGCTGCTTCATGAATACCTGTGCTGGCGCCGCTGGGTACAGCAGCACGGCCGGCAAAGCCCGTTTCGGTCCATACTTCAGCCTCGATGGTGGGGTTGCCACGACTGTCGAGTATTTCTCTTGCTATTATTTCACGGATTGCGCTCATTAATCAGAGTTGAATTGGTTGAAGTTGTAAAATATGTTGAAAATGGTAGTGAAACCGTACCTGCGCAAAAGTAGCCAAAATCCCGATTCACGAGGGTTTGATTCGTTTTTTCGTCATTCGTCATTCGTCATTCGTCATTTCGTCACTCATCACTTATCACTTATCACTTATCACTTATCACTTATCACTTATCACTGCTTCCCGCACGACCACACTCGCCATATGCAGCCCAAAAAGCGCCGGTATATAGGAAATGGTGCCGTAGAATGATTTTTTAAACTTACTGCCGTCGGTCATCATGCAGGTACTGCGGTCGACCCGTTCCGAGGAGAACACCACCGTGACGCCGCGCCATACGCCTTTGCGTTTCAGGCCTTTGCGCACCTGTTGAGCAAAGGGGCAGTTAAATGTCGCCGAGATATCAGACACCTGGACCTTGGAAGGATCGAGGCGGCCACCGGCGCCCATGCTGCTCACGACGCGTACGTTTTGCTGTTTGCAGGCGACAATGACGTACTGCTTGGGCTGCACAGAGTCGATACAGTCGAATACATAATCAAAACCGCGGAACTGAAAAGTTTTTACGGCTTCGGGCGTAAGAAAGTCCTCCCTGACGGTCAGTTCAAGTTCGGGATTGATATCGAGCATCCGGCCGGCCATGATTGCGGCTTTGGATTTGCCCACGGTGCTGTGCAGGGCGGGCAATTGCCGGTTGGTGTTGGTGAGGTCGACCGTGTCGCCGTCGATAATGGTCATTCTGCCCACGCCTGCACGGGCCAGGAATTCGGCAGCGTAACTGCCCACGCCACCGAGACCGATCACCATGACGTTGAGGTTTTTCAGGCGTGCAAGGGCTGCTTCGCCGACGAGCAACTCCGTGCGCTGGAGCCAGTGCGGTACGGCATTGTTGTCAGAATATTGCGCTTCGTTATTGTCCGTATCGAATGTCACTGCGTTGTTTTTGGGGCAAAAATATTCAAGTGTTCAGACGAATTCATCTTAAATACGCTTCCTCTTGTGCATTCCGGGCCGGATCAGCCGGTAATGTCAAGCCCAAGCCGGGTAAAATTCTGCCGCATCTGTTCTTCCAGTTGAACAGGCGGGATTTGCCTGATCGCAGCAACACGTTCGTATACCGACCTGATATCCAGATCGTTGTCGTCTGTTTCCAGAAAAAATCGATCGGAAGGTGTTTGTTGCAGCGCTGCTGCAGCATGACTGTTTTGCCGAAACAGGGCAGCGCCAAAGGACAAAAAGAAGCCGGCATCGAGCAGCATTTTTGCGGTTTGCGGGTGCTTGTCGAAACCGTGGAAAATAGCGACGGGCACAGGAGATGCGTTCAGGAGTGCGGCCGTCACCTCGGCATAGGCTTTCACGCAGTGGATAATCATCGGTTTGCGGGTCTCCACCGCGATTCTGATGCATTGTTCAAAGGCCGATTCCTGAAGCGCCCAGGGCGTATCGGTGACTTTGTCCAGGCCTGCCTCCCCGATGGCCAGGCAGCCCGGATTGGCGGCATGACCGCGCAGCCAGCCGGCCGCCTCCTTGAGTCCGATGTTTCCGAGATGCCACGGATGAAGCCCGGCCGAAAACCAGCGTGTTTTTCCTTTTAAATACTGACCTGGATAGATGCTCTCTATTTCCAGGACATCGGGTTCCCCGCAGGGGTGGTGTGTATGCAGATCGATGAATTGCAAGGCCTGATTTTCTTTAAAAATTGGGCAATTCAAAACTTCTGCTCAATTTTAAGGCGAAAATTAAGCCATCCATTGCCAACAGAAAAATGAAAAACGAAACCACCTCCAACCGTGTTTCCTCGCTTGATGTATTGCGGGGTCTGGTCATTATAATCATGGCGCTCGACCATATTCGGGATTTTTTTGCCGCCACACCTTTTGCGCCGGAAGACGTTGCCCAAACCACTCCTGCATGGTTCTTCACCCGCTGGGTGACGCATTTCTGTGCCCCGGTTTTTGTTTTTCTGGCCGGCGCCGGCGCCTATTTGTACGGACTGAAGGCAGGGAGTGCGCGTGCGCTGAGCCGCTTTCTGGTGGTACGGGGCTTATGGCTTGTTTTTCTGGAATTTGCCGTTATCAACCTGAGCTGGATGTTCGAATGGCCCTGGAACGAAGGCTTTATGTTCGGACAGGTGATCTGGGTCATCGGTGTGTCGATGATCGTGCTTGCCGGGCTTTCCCGCCTGCCGCTGCCTTTGGTCGCCGGGTTCGGACTTGCCCTGATCGCCGGACACAACCTGCTCGACGGCATCCGTCCTGAAACACTGGGCAGTCTGGGGTGGCTATGGACCTTCCTGCACATCGGCTTCGGCTGGATACCCTTCAACGCGGACCAAAGTTTCGGTTTTCTGGTCGTTTATCCGCTGATTCCCTGGGTCGGTGTGATGGCGCTTGGATATGCGTTCGGGTCGGTCATGCGCTGGACGCCCGAACGCCGTCAAAAGTGGCTTTGGCAGGCAGGACTGGGTATTATCCTGGTTTTTATTGCGTTGCGTACGACCAACTGGTACGGCGACGCGCAGCATTGGGCGCCCCAGGAAAAAGGAGTTGTTTATTCGCTATTGTCATTTTTGAATACCAGCAAGTATCCCCCTTCGCTGCTGTACCTGTGTATGACACTGGGACCGGGCATGCTGCTATTGTTGTTGTTTGAGCGTTGGCGGGGCGCCGTTCCCGCCTTTTTACAGGTATTCGGGCGCGTGCCGTTTTTCTTTTATTTCCTTCATTTTTCCATCATCAACGCCGCTTCGAGGGCGTATTTCTACCTTGCCAATGGCTGGCATGTCGACTTCTTTTCCAATGGTCCGGATAAGTGGCCGGAAGGATATGAACCCAGTCTCGGCCTGGCCTATGTCGCGTGGGCGCTGCTGATAGCCGGGATGTACTTCCTGTGCAAGTGGTACGGGAAATACAAATTTTCGCACGACTACTGGTGGCTCAAGTATTTGTAAACGAATTCTTTACACGTATCCTTTTGCCTGTAAGCGAAACAATTCGGCGTATTTGCCGCCCTGGGCGACGAGTTTTTCGTGGCTTCCGATCTCGAGCAGTTGGCCGTGTTCCAGGAAAAGGATTCGGTCGGCCATACGCACCGTCGAAAACCGGTGGCTGATGAGTACACCTGTCTTGCCCTTGATCAACTCGGCGAAGCGAATGAACACACCGTGTTCGGCGCGGGCATCGAGGGCTGCCGTCGGTTCATCGAGAATGATCAGTTGAGCGTCGCGCATGTAGGCGCGCGCCAGCGCGATTTTTTGCCATTGCCCGCCGCTCAGGTCAACGCCCTCCTTGAAGCGCTTGCCCAGCATTTGTTCGTACTTTTTGGGCAGCCCCTCTATTACCTCATCGGCCAGGCTTTTGCCCGCAGCTTCTTCGATAAGCGCGCTGTTGCTGCGTTCCGGTATGTTGCCCACTGCGATGTTCTCCGATACGGTAAAGGCATAACGGAAATAGTCCTGGAAAATAATACCGATTTCCCGGCGCAGGTCTCCCGGGTCATAGTCGCATAAATCGACACCGTCGAGCAGGATGCGCCCTTCTGTCGGTTCGTACAGGTGGGCGAGCAGTTTCACGATGGTGGTTTTCCCTGCGCCGTTTTCCCCGACGAGGGCCAGTTTTTCTCCGGCGTGCAGGGTAAAACTGAGGTTGCGCAAGGCCCATTTCTCGCTGTTGGGGTACTTGAAACTGACGTTTTCAAACACGAATCCTTCCCTGATCGGCCTGGGTACTTTCCGGGCGCCGGTGTGCTGACCGGAGAGTGGCCTGATCTCGAGAAAACCGAAAAAATCCTGGAGGTACAAAGCCATCTCCGATACCCTGGAAAAACGGCTCATAATACCCTGTAGCAGTCCCTGCATACGCTGGAAGGAACCGGCCAGGAAGGTCAGCGTACCGATGGTAATGGCGCCTTTTACGGTTTGCAGCACAATGGCTACGTAGGCGGCATAGTAGGAGGCCGTGCCCAGGATAGAAAACAAACTGCCCCATGCGGCCCGCCGCAGCGTCAGGCTTTTATTGGCTTCGTAGTATTTATCCGAAATGTTCTTGAAGCGGTCGGTAATAAACGTTTCCAGCCCGAATACCTTGATTTCCTTTGCTGTTTCACTGCTGGCGCCGATGTATCGAAGATAATCCAGTTCCCGGCGCTCCGGTGTCCAGGAGTGGGTGAGGGAATAGGAACGCCGGTTAAAATGCGTTTCACCGATGAAAGAAGGGATGACCGCTACAACAAGCAACACAATCAGCCAGGGATTGAACGCCGCCAGTCCACCCACCAGGAAGAGAATGGAGATCAGGTCCTGCACCTGCGACATTACCATTCCCATGAGCATGGTACGGCCCTGGGTTTGGGTGCGCGCCCGTTCGAGTTTGTCGTAAAACTCGGGATCTTCGAACTGGAACAAGTCAAGCGTAGCCGCATGCCGCATGATGCGTACGCTGCTGTCGTTGCTGATCAGATCGCCCAAAAGGCTTTCCGTCAGGGTAATGCCCCGGTTGAGCAGGCTGTTGACCACTGCCAGGCCCAGTTCGGCGCCAATCCACCAATACAGTCCGGTCGTATCGCCGATCGTTTGCGTGTCTTCATAGTATTGCACCAGGCCGACCACCGTGTCGATGATCAGTTTGCCGATATACAACATGGTAACGGGGATGGCCGCCTGTACCAGTCTCAGCGAGGCATTCAGGAATGCCATGCGCGGCGAAACAGCCCAGATCATTCTGAAAAAACGCGGGATATTGCCCAAAGCGGCAAACTGCTCGGCAAAACTCTTTTTGGGTTTGGATTGCGCCATGTGTTCAGGTTTCGGTCTTAATCGTCAACCGCAACTAAACCTCTGCAAGTGCAAAAAGTTGCCGGCGGCATGGCTTAACCCTCCCTTGTCATCTGCATAACAGCCAGGGCAAGCAGCGCATTTTCCTCGTCTTTCGAGATTTCGCGCAGCATCGTCAAAGCCCGGGGATTGGGCCCTGCCGAATCTGCCATACCCGGATTGGCGATGGCGGCGGCGGTCGAATCCCCGATCAGCACCGGAAACTGTCTGTCGCCGGCATCGGCTTCCATTTTAGCGAGGAGGCGGTTGTTGCGTCCGGCGGAAATCAGTGCGCCGTCGACAAATATCCCGAACGGCTGTCCGCCGACCCAGATTTCCGTCTCTTTGCCCCGGGTTCGGAAGGTGAGTTCACGATCGCTGGTGCGGGCAATGAGCACGCTGGTTTCCCCTTTCTTTTGGGCAGCATAGGCCAGTACCGGCTCCTGGTAAATGGTCGTAAATACCCCCTCTGAAGTGCTGCTGTTAAAAAATCCCGGTTTTTTGACACTTTTCTGGTTGAGGGAGAGCAGCGAAAGCATTTCGTGGTCCCAGGGCACCAGTGCTCCGGCGGCCTGTGCCATCAGACGGGTGCGCAGGCGTTCAACAGTTGTTTTCCAGGCCTGACTTTCAGGATCGAGGTTGAGTTGTCCCAGTACCCTCGCAATGAGGTAAAACATGCCCACGATGAAAGAACCGGCCATCACGACAAGCATGAGGAATGGAAGAAGAAACCGCATATTTGGTCATTTATTTTTTGGTGCGAAATGCATACGTGTAATCAAATACAAAAAAACGGCCAATATTATAACGCTGCCCGATTATTATATGAAATGGGGAGATTTTCCGGTCATTTTTACCTACCGCAGCAGGGCAATATTTCCTTGAATTACATTTTCTGCGGTATCGCCCTCCAGTTTGTAACGCGCTGTATAAACATAAATATCGGAAGGCGCTTCCGTACCGTTGAGGGTGGTGCCGTCCCAACGGTCGGAGGCCTGGAAGCCCTGGTACATCAACTCGCCCCAGCGGGAATACACACTGAACTCCATGTATTCGACGTCGCAGCCGCGTAGCACCGGACTAAAGCGGTCATTGACGCCGTCGTTGTTGGGTGTGAAAGCATTCGGTGTAAAGGGGAAGCAGCATCCGGTCTCTGGTTCGGGCAGGTTGTAGGATAGTACGGTTGATCCGCACGAAGTGGTGACGGTGACGCTGTAGGCGCCGAAATCTGTGAGGCGCAGGCTGTCGGCAGTGCTGCCGTCCGACCATTGGAAAGTACTGCCCGCTGCCGCAGTTACCTGCAAAGTAAGTGGCAGCGCAGCGCAGGTATCCTTCACCACCGGCGCCTCAAGAGTCGCCTGCAAATTACCGATATTCGTGATCTGAAAGCTGTAATCCGTAAAATCGCAGGCCTCTTCTACCCGCAAGGTATATGTTGCTGTCTCTCCCGCGCCGACGGACACTTCGATGTCGGGGGTAACGGCGCCATTCGACCACAAATAACGGAGCCCTGGTACGGCAGGTTTCAGGGTTACTTTTGATGTGTCGCAACTGGTGATAACGCTCGTGACGACATCCTTGTTTCTGGCGAATATCCAGTCCGGGAAGTTGGGCAACGAGGTGAAAAAGCCGCCGGCATTGTTGATATCGGTATCAAACTTCATGATTGCGCGCTCCACTTCGGGTGTGGCGCCGTCGGGACAGCGAACTACCGACAGGCTTATTGTTGGCGGAATAGTCAGAAAGTCTTCAGAAAGTTGCTCTACCCAATAGATATTGCCGTCCGGACCGATTTGCATATGCCCTGCCACGGGTGTCTCATTGTCGAAAGTCAATGTTTCCTTTGAAGCGGCTATGTCGGAAGCCGTAAGGTCGTAGCGAACAATCGCGCCGACGGCGTCCGATTCCAGGGCATACAGGTAGCGCCCCCGGGGGGAATAAGAAAAGGTATAACCGCTTGCCGTTACTTTTTCCCGGAATGTCAGGGCGCCGGTAGCGGTGGCAAAATCATAAATTTCGCCATTCACACACAGGGAGTTGGATTGCGGACTGGCTTTGATCACCAATACATCGCTGTCTTCAGCGCGGGGGCGGACCACCGGCGTACCAACGCCGGCGGCGTTCAAAGGCGCCAGCACAAAATCTTTCGAGTCTTTGTCGGTGGCAACGACCCAGTAGCCCGGCGAGCCGTCGCTATTTTTGATAGCCGCCAGTCCTTCTGTGGCTGGTTTGTACACAGGAACGCCTGCCTGCACCACGGCGCCGAGTCCGCCGTTGAGCGACATGTCCGCCAGGAAATAGGACATACCCCGGTTTTGCGGCGCCGGTGTCGGATTATGGTCCATCGTGAACACAAAATACCGGTTGGCGTCGGCGATATCAGGGACGATCACGGCACTTTGAGCCGCGCTGTAGCCGCCGCCCGAGGTGTCGCCCATGTTGTACATGACCTGTTGGTTGCGGTTCCAGATGATACCGTCGTGCTGGCCGTTTATGGCGCTGAAAGGAATGCCGCCGCCGTTGGTGTAAAGCAAAACGGCGCCGTCGGCATCACAATAAATGGCGCAGCCCTCGTAAGAATCGACATTGATGCCGGTTAGTTTTACCGGCAGACCGCTGTTGAAATCCAGTCCGGCGCCGGCGCCGAAATACCAGATATTGCCGTGTCCGGGCGCCTGGGAAAAGGCTCCGGTAAGGGCAAAAAACAGGAAAAGAAAAAGCGTGACAGCGGATCGGGAAGCGGGAAAAGAGGATTGTTGCATGAATTCGGGAAATGGATTTGAAAGAAAGGCCAAAGGTAAGACGGTTTTTTAGACAGCCACTGTCGCTTTGCCAGCCATTTTGTTGTATTTCTGACAAAAATACCTCTGCGAGCAGGTTCAAACTGTCATTCCGTCAGATTTTCCCGCGTGGCACAGGGATTGATAAACACGAACTGTCGGTTGTTGTATGACACCGCATCCAATTCAAACCTACTTCAATTACTTCAACGAATATAACTGATACAATGGGCAAAATTATAGGCATTGACCTTGGTACCACCAATTCATGCGTTTCTGTCATGGTTGGCAACGAACCGGTTGTCATAGCAAATGATGAGGGCGCACGCACCACTCCTTCCGTTGTCGGCTTTCTCGACAATGGCGAGCGCAAAATCGGCGCGCCGGCCAAACGCCAGGCTATCACCAACCCCAAACGCACGGTGTCGTCTATCAAGCGCTTTATGGGTATGCGCCACAGCGAGTCAACCAGCGAGATCAATCGCGTACCTTATAAAGTGGTAAAAGGTGACAACGATACCTGCCGCGTCGATATCGACGGGCGCATGTACACGCCGCAGGAGATCAGCGCCATGGTACTCCAGAAAATGAAAAAAGTAGCCGAAGATTATCTCGGCGAACCGGTAACGGAAGCAGTCATTACCGTACCGGCCTACTTCAACGACTCCCAGCGCCAGGCCACAAAAGAGGCAGGCGCCATTGCAGGCCTCGATGTAAAACGCATCGTGAACGAACCTACGGCGGCTGCGCTGGCTTATGGTCTCGACAAGCGCGATAAAGACGTTCGGATTGCCGTGTACGACCTTGGCGGCGGCACCTTCGATATCTCCATCCTTGAACTCGGCGGTGGCGTATTCGAAGTGAAATCCACCAACGGCGACACCCACCTCGGTGGCGACGACTTCGACCAGGTTGTCATCGAATGGCTGGCCGACGAATTCAAACGCCAGGAAAATATCGACCTGCGCAAGGATCCGATGGCGCTCCAGCGCCTGAAAGAAGCGGCCGAAAAAGCCAAGATCGAACTGTCGAGCAGCGCGGAAACGGAAATCAACCTGCCGTACGTGACGGCGGTAGACGGTGTGCCCAAGCACCTCGTCATGAAACTCAGCCGCGCGAAATTTGAACAAATGACCGACGGACTGGTGCAGCGCACGCTGGAGCCCTGCCGCAAGGCCCTGGCCGATGCGAGTATGAAACCTGCAGATGTAGACGAGGTGATCCTCGTGGGCGGCTCCACCCGTATCCCGCGTATCCAGGAAGAAGTGGAAAAGTTCTTCGGTAAAAAACCGAACCGCTCGGTGAATCCCGATGAGGTGGTGGCCATCGGCGCTGCCGTACAGGGCGCTATTCTCTCCGGCAACGCCGGCGTGAAAGACATGGTGCTGCTCGACGTCACACCGCTTTCGCTCGGTATCGAAACCATGGGCGGCATCTACGACGTGGTCATCGAAGCCAATACTACGGTTCCGACCAAGAAGTCGAAAGTGTACTCGACGGCAAGCGACAACCAGCCGCAGGTGGAGATACACATCCTTCAGGGTGAACGGCCGATGGCCCGCGACAACCGCTCCGTCGGACGATTTATTCTCGACGGCATTCCGCCTGCACCGCGCGGTGTTCCGCAAGTCGAGGTGACCTTCGATATCGACGCCAACGGCATTATCTCCGTATCAGCCCTCGATAAGGGCACCGGCAAACAGCAGAACATCCGCATCGAAGCCGGCACCGGTCTGTCGAAAGAAGACATCGCCCGCATGAAAGCCGAAGCAGAGGCCAATGCCGAAACCGACCGCGCAACACGCGAACGCGCTGAAAAACTCAACGCCGCAGATACACTGATCTTCCAGACGGAAAAACAACTCAGTGAGTTCGGCGATAAAGTGCCGGCCAATCACAAAGAGGCCATTGAAAAATCGCTTGGCGAACTGCGCGAAGCGCATAAGACACAGGATATCAGCCGCATCGATGCAGCAACCGAAGCGCTCACCGCAGCGTGGAACGCCGCCAGCCAGGAAATATATGCCGCACAGCAAGCCACCAATGGCGGCAGTGCGGAGAATCCCTACGGCTCTGCAACAGGCGGCCCCACCGGCGGAGAAGGCGGTGGCAATGCATCCACCGATGCGCAGGATGTGGAGTTTGAGGAAGTGAAAAGTTAAGTTGTCCCGGATTATTGGGACGTATAGATAGATACGAGCCGTCCGGAATCCAATCCGGGCGGCTTTTTTTATTCCCGGAATTTTTATCGCGCAGCAATTGTTACACAAGGATAATTCAACACTGACGGGTAAAAATCTTGGCGATGTATACCAGATTGGATCGGCTTTCGACGGATTCAATCCCGAAAAATATATGGAATCCCTCACCGGTGGCGGCAGCCCCTATTCAGGACTGATGAAAATGATGGGTGGTATGTTCGGAGAAAAACACCAAGACCACAAGGTGCCTGTGACAGAGAGCATGACCGTTACCTATTACCTGCTTGATTGAATTTGTGGGCATACCTGCGCTTGCTTGTCGCACCCGCGCCGCACCTGCCTGCATACGAACAAATTTTTTCACATTTGCAGCAAACTTTGCTGCCATGCGTCGACTAATATTCGCCTTGTATATTTCCCTGCCCGCCATCCTGAATGCACAGGGTGCTTTCAATGTGCTAACGTACAACATCCGATACGACAACCCAGGCGACGGCGACGACGCCTGGCCCAAACGCCGCGATTTCCTGGCCGGCCAATTGCGCTTTCACGCGCCCGACGTGTTCGGCATTCAGGAGGGATTGCTGCACCAGTTGCAATACCTCGACGGGGAATTGCCTGAGTTCGCGCGGGTGGGTGTGGGCCGCGACGACGGCGACGAAAAGGGCGAGTTTTCGGCGCTCTATTACCGGAAAAGCCGCTTCGGGCTGATGGCCTCCGGCACATTCTGGCTTTCTGAAACGCCCGATACAGTGTCGAAAGGCTGGGATGCTGCACTGCCGCGCATCTGCACCTTCGCACGCCTGTACGACAGCCTCGCGAAGAAAAAACTGTGGGTGTTCAATACCCATTTCGATCATGTGGGCAAAACGGCGCGCCGGGAATCGGCTGCCCTGATCCTCAACAAGATAGCGGAAATGAATATCGCCCATGAGGCAGTGATCCTCATGGGCGATTTGAATACAGAGCCGGAAGAGACTCCGTTTGCGTTAATTTCGAAAGCAATGCAGGATGCGCAGCAGGCAAGCGAAACGCCGCCTTTTGGCCCCGCCGGCACGTTCAACGGATTCCGTTTCAACGAACCGGTGACACGTCGAATTGACTATGTTTTTGTCGATAACAAGCTGATCGTACTTCAGTATGCCGTATTGAGCGATTCGCGCGACTGCCATTACCCCTCTGATCATTTACCGGTCCTGGCGCGAATAGAATGGTGATTGTGGACTATTGTTTCCACAACTTCCCGGAGTCGAGCACATTTTTCTCTGCATCCAGAATCTGGTAATTGTATACGCCCAAGGCCAGGTTGGTCAATGATATTTGTACACTCACCCTGGGAGCGGACTCCCGGATTTCCATGGAACGGACGAGCTTTTCCGATGCGTCGAACAGGCTCAGGTGGAGCGGAAATACAACACTGATCGTATCGCCCTCTATGGTAGCCGTATTGTTGGCCGGATTGGGAAAAACGCGAAATGTTGCGCTTGCGGGATGCTGTTTCAGGGCGCCGTCGGAGCGGTTATCTGCGAACCAGCAATTTTCAAAGGGGAGCATTTCATCCTTGCCGTCGCCGGCGTAAACATATACGGCGCCGCCGAATTCGCGGGCGTAATTGCGCTCAAAGGAGCAGTTGCGGATATCCGGAGCGACGCTGCCGCGCACCTTTACATAGATGGCGCCACCGCATTTTTCTTTTGAAAACTGCGAGGCAAAGGGATCGTAGTTGTCGGCATTGCCGCCGGTGAACGTGAACCCGTCAACCACTGTGGGCTGGTCGGAAGTTTCGGTGTACAGGATGGTGTAGGAGTTGTCGGAATCGTCGTTTTGCAGGCCGATATCACCACTCAGGATAGTCTTGTAGCGTTCCCAGTTGCGCTGTTCCAATTCCGTTTCCACGCCGGCGAAGCCGCCATAGAGTTTTACACCTCCTTTCAGGTTGAGGTTTACTTCGCGGTTAAAGTTGTCGGTAGGTTTGTAGGTTCCAAGGGCAACCCACACGCAGTCGCCCGACTGGGCGGCAAAAAGTGCGGATTGGAGGTCGGTGAACGCATCTTCCCAGGATGCCCCGGTGTTGGCCCCGGTGGCATAAGCGTCAACATAAAGGCGGCGGCCCTGTGCGAAGGATAAACTGATGGCGGTCAGTAAAAAAAGCGAAGTGAGAATATGTCGCATAATGAAGGCATTTAGGTCATTGATGGTGTTTGTTGGCGTTACAAATACTATCCGAAATAAAATGCCAGATTTACGGGGCGTGCGCCATGCAGCAGGATTTTACCCTTCATCAGGTAGGTATAAAACCGGTTATGTCGGAAAGGCGACTAATGGCATTTGAAATAGTCGAAAGGCTCCAGGCAGTCGAGACACCGGAACAGTGCCTTGCATGCAGTGGACCCGAAGGCGGCGATCATTTCCGTATTGGTGGAACCGCAATGCGGGCACTTCAGGATATGGCGTTCGCCCAGGAGGGCTCGTTTGTCGAAGGTCGCACCGGCGGGCGGAGCGATGCCGAACGCATTTAACTTGCGCCGCCCTTCGGCACTGAGCCAGTCGGTTGTCCAGGCCGGTCGCAACACTGTCGTCACGGTGACGTTGTCGAATCCTTCTTCCTGCAATACCGCCCGGATATTGACTTCTATGGCATTCATGGCCGGGCAGCCGCTGTATGTCGGGGTGATGACGATCTCAACTGCGCCATCTTCATGCAACAGCACATCGCGCAAAATGCCGAGATCGCCGATGGTCAGAACCGGTATTTCCGGGTCGCATACCGTGTCGAGGAGGCGTTTTACCCGTTCGAGCCGGTCGTCGTTGCTGGTCGTTGTCATATCTGTCTCAGAAGGTCAATTTTTTCAGAAACGGTGCCTTGTTCGGTTCGACGCATGATTTTGAGGCCCAGCCGGGCCAGGAACCCCGGTTGTACGAGTTTGCCGGCAAAAAAGGCTACGGCGGTATCCAGATCGTGTATCAGGGCCTTCTCCATTTCCTGCTGGCGGGTAAAGGCCAGGGTAGTGGCAGCCTTCCACGCAGCACCCCTCGCGGCGCGAATGCTGAAGTCGAGCCAGCCCTCGTCTTCCGACCGCAAAAGATGATCTAAAACGCCAAAGGGCAGCCAGATATCTGCCAGGCGTTCCTGTACGCGGTTGGTCAAACCGGCAATAATGTCGTTGATGCGGTCGAAATCGCGGCGCAGCCCCAGGATGGCGTCGCCGGACCGGGTCTGGGCGGCGGCGATACTGAGGTCCAGATTAATATGCGCGTTGATGCCCAGCATGATGTGTTGCAATACGGTGTAGTGATAGTGGCGGCTTGCCTCGAAGGCCGATTCCCAGGACCTGGAAGCCGGTTTGCCTGCCTGCCAGGCTTCAAGCGCCTCAAAATACCTGCCGGCAAACCGGACATCGAGTTGTTCCATTCTCGAACCGTTTTCAAATACGCCCTGCTCGATCCCCTCTTTTACGGCAAGGGTCATCTTTAGGTAGACTGCCGCAAAATAGCCGATCGGCGACGACTCCCGATCGGCCTGATCTATGATGTGTTCGAGTTTTTCGATGACTTCGGCGATGTTTTGCATTGGCCTGATTGCTGGTGTCAATGAGAAGAAACAAATTCAAGTGCCCGCTGCTCCGACCAGGCAAATTCCCGATCTATTTTACTTTGAAAACCGCAATGGCCGCCGTTCTCCGGCATCTCCAGGTGGAAAAAATCGTGGGTCCGGGCCACTTCTACGGGCATACATGCGGGCGTCAGGATCGGATCGTTCTGGGCGTTCACGAGCAGGGTAGGGACCCTGATACCTCCAATGAAATGTTTGGCCGAGGCGTTTTTATAAAAATCCGCGGCATCGCGGTAGCCGCAAATCGGTGCGCTGAAATATTCGTCAAAATCGCGCCAGCGCTGTACCTCCGCGAGTTTGGAAAGGTCGAGCCGTCCGGGGAACTGCTCGTCTTTAAGTCGTATTTTTTTGATCAGGGCGCGCATGAAACGTTTGCGATAAAAGGCGTTTTCCCAACGGTCGAGCACTTTGGCGCCCGATTCCAGGTCGCAAGGTGCGGAAAAAACGGCGGCACTTTTTATCTCCTGCGGCAGTTGTTCCCCCATCACGCCCAGGTATTTCATCGAAATGTTGGCGCCCATGCTGTATCCGATAAGCGCCGCAGTCTCATAATTGCTGCCCGCCAGGGCATGCCGAACCACAGTCCCAATATCCTCGATATCGCCGTGGTGGTACATCCGGAACGCCCGGTTCATTTCGCCCGAGCAGGACCGGCAATTCCAGGCCAGTACGTCCCATCCGTTGTTGGAAAAAAGTTTTGCTGCGCCGCGAATGTACTGACGTCCCGAGTCGCCTTCCAGGCCGTGTGTCAGGATTGCCAGCCTGGACTTGCCGCGTCGTATCCAGTCCAGGTCCAGAAAATCGCCATCCGGGGTGTGAATTCTTTCGCGTTGATAATCGACGCCCGCTACGTTGCGAAATATACCCGGGGCGAGGGTTTGCAGGTGTCCGTTAAATTGCCAGAAGGGCGGGCCCGGGTACGATGATTGTTCAATAAGGGGCATTCACATGTATTTCGTGGAGTTCTTTTCCGAAATAATGTCTTTGAGTTCTTTAAGGTAGGCGTATTGTTCCGGCAAGATGCGTTTGAAGGCTTCTTTTACGGCAAAAAAAGCGCCTTTATCGAGATCGGGGATCAGACTCCTGATGTGTTGTTTTGCTTTTTCCTTGACCACCCGGTAATCTTCGTACATCAAAGCGCGAAGCGAGGGTATTTCATGCCAGTCGGCTTCCACGGCGATCGCTTTGCGGGCTGCTCCGGTAGCGTCGGTAACCGGATCGAGTTCGATACAATTGGCCAGGCGCTCCGGCGTCAATTCACCGGTCGTCATCGTTTTCCACTGGACGTCGGTCCCGCTTTGTTCGGTCGGATTTACCAAAAAGACTTCGAGACCTTTTTCTCCGACGCGGTAGATGATTACATCCACCTGTTCGTTTGTTTGCATGAATCAGGATTCGCCTGTTTGAATGTTTGACTTGAAACAACGCCCTCCGGCATTTGTTGCCCGTGTTCGCTGTTTTTCATCGAACGCAACGGCAAAGAACGCAAAAAGCGGCCAACCTGTGCCCAATACCATATCTTTTTTCTCAAATCCGGACGGTCTTGATCTTCGGATCAGGCTTCGGATGCGCCGGTTTAGTCTTTGATTTGTTGTTTTCCGAAGGGTTGTTTTCCTCCCTGAGCCGGAGCCTTTCTTCCGGCAGCAGTCCGTCGTCAGTGTTTTCCCGTCCGCCATCGTCAGAAGGAAAATCCTCCATGCCCTGGGCCGGCGGGTCGAAGAAACCTCCGGAGTCGAAAAAACGATCGAACAAACGGTTAAAGTCGCCAAATCCGCCCTGCATGGTGCTATCGACGCCAAAATGGGAAAATTGAAAAAAACGGGACATGCTTCCATTCTCGAAGGTGGTGTCGAAACGGAAGTAAAACGTGGTGTCCCACTGCGGTGAAGCCAGCCCCTGCCCGTTGAACGGACTGTTGTGCAATTGCTCCATCAGCCGCTGCTGCCATTCCTGCATTTGGCGTTGGAGGTCGTCGATGTCACGAGACTGGTTCTGGGCGCCGGCCAAAGGGGAAAATATAAGGTTAAACAGCAGAAAAACGACAATCGAAAAGGTACGCATGGCAGTATCAATTTTGCTGACAATGAGGTGTTAAATCGGTTGCAAAATTACAAACGGGTGACGCTTTGGTAAATCCTGGCCCGGCGATTAACAGATTTTTTAAAATCGCCTGTTATACCAGTAATCGTTCCAGCAGTTGTGTGGCGGCTTTCGGGTCGGCCTTGCCTTTGCTGTCTTTCATGACCTCGCCCATGAAAAAACCGATAAGACCTTTTTTCCCTTTGCGGTATTCGGCCACCTTTTCCGGATAACGCGCGAGCACTGCCGATACAATCGTTTCGAGATAGGCTGTATCTGTGTTTTGCAAAAGATTCATGTCGGCTGCCAGCAGTGCCGGCGACGATGCCGGGCTGTCGAGCAGGGCAGGAAACAGGCGCTGATATGCCGTAGATGCGCTGATTTTGCCCGTTTCGATCAGGACCAGCATTTCCATCCACTGTTCCGGACTCACCGGACAGGCATCCAGCGGTTTTCCCGCTTCGGCGCTCCAGGGCAATAGTTTGTTGATGACCAGGTTGGCCGCCGGCCGGGCCATCGACGCGGCATCTCCGGCTTGCAGCAACCGGATGAAATATGCGGTGGTGCTTTGCTCCTGGGTGAGCATTTCGGCATCGTGGGCGGGCAGGCCGTAGTCCGACCGAAACGCGGCTTCCATATCCTGCGGCAGTGTGGGCATTGCCGCGCGGATGGTTTCCAGGTAAGTTTCGGTTACCAGGACCGGAGGCAGGTCGGGTTCGGGAAAATACCGGTAATCGTGTGCATCCTCTTTTTCCCGGAGGGAATAGGTGGCGCCTGTGGCAGGGTCGAAGCCCCGGGTTTCCTGCTCTACGCGACCGCCGCCTTCAAGGATACCGATTTGCCTGTCAACCTCATAGGCGATGGCTCGGCGGGCAAATCGCATCGAGTTCATGTTCTTGATCTCGCAGCGGTTGCCAAGGCTTGTTGCGCCCTGTTTGCGTACGGATACATTGACGTCGCAGCGCAGCGAGCCCTCCTCCATATTGCCGTCGGAAATGCCGATCCAACGCACAAGACGTCGGATCTCGGTCATAAAAGCAGCCACTTCCTCCGCGCTGCGCAGGTCGGGTTCCGTCACGATCTCCAGCAGGGGCACACCGGCGCGGTTGAGGTCGATCAGCGAATCGTCGGGATCCTGATCGTGCAGGCTTTTTCCCGCATCTTCTTCCAGGTGAATATGATGGATGCGAATGACAGACGGCTGACTTTTGTCCGGTGCTGCCGGGGTGATCCGCAGGCTGCCCCCTATGCAAACCGGCGACTGATCCTGCGTGGTTTGAAAGCCTTTCGGGAGGTCGGCATAAAAATAATTTTTACGGTCGAAGGTGCTGCGCCGGTTGATCTCGCATCCCAGGGCCAATCCCAGGCGAATGGCGTGCCCAAGCGCTGCTTCATTCAGGCGGGGGAGGGTACCCGGATGTGCGAGGCTGACGGCGCTCACGTGCGTGTTGGGCGCGCCGCCAAATGAGGCGTCGTCGGCACAAAACACCTTTGAGCGGGTGTTCAACTGGACGTGGATTTCGAGACCTATGACTGTTTCGTATGGATGTTGCATGGAAAAACTTCAAAATACGGCGAATACGACGAGCAACCCGAGTGTAAAGAGAATAGCAAAGACAAACAAGTATAACGTACAGTAAGCCAGCCACTTGAAAAACGTGATCCATGCGCCCTGACCGTAGTAGCGGCGCATGGCAAAGTACATCATGACCCCGGTGATCAGCAGGACAGGAATCATCAACTTTGCTGTGGCAATCTTGAGCAAGGTCGCAATCAAGGCCAGCATAAACGCGAGCATGGCCCCGGTGTGAAAGTGCAGCAGGAACAAAAAGTGCTCTACGTACAGCCTTCGCTGCCGCCAGTACAAAAGTCCGAGTATTCCCGCCATAGCGGTCACCTGCGCCAGAATGGACCAGGTCAGACTGCCGATGTATGCGTTGACCAGGTCGTTGGGGTTTTTGATAGACTTGATGCCCTGGCGCACAGCCATCTTATCGAAACGGCCTTCGATGCCGTACTTTGCTATGATTTGATCCGGACTATACCGCACCACATCTTCCGAGGCGAGCCTGATTTGTTTGGTGATCAGGTTAATGTCGAGCGTATCGAGCAGGTTGCGCAGGCTTTTGTCGCGGTCGTCGCCAAAGCTGGGCAGGTGGCGCTTTTCGTACAGGCGAAGGAGACTGTCCAGCGCCTTTCGGCTTTCCGGTGTCTGCCATTCGGCAGGCATGGAATCGTAGTCGCTCGCGAACTGCTCTATTTCAACATAATGTTCCAGTCGATCATAGATGAATTCGCCGTCTGTCCGTATTGTGTCGCCCTTTACCTTGCCTTCGGAATCATAGGAATAAATGGAACTTTTGGTTTTTGAGCCGCCGCTTTTCATCAAAAGGTTGAGGAAAAACAGGAAAAAGAACATCGTGATAAAGAAAAGCCGCATCGGGTGCGGATAGCGGTTCTGTTTTCCCTTAAAGAACTCTACCGTCACCATGCCCGGCACAAACAACTGCCACGCAGACCGGAAAAATTTGCCCTCCAGGTGAAAGGTCGTGTTCCAGAGTTTGCGGAGCAGGAAGCCCATGGTCACTTTGCCGTTGGAACTTTTCTGTCCGCAATGCGGGCAAAAATCTGCCTTGTAGGGCAGAGGAGAAAAGCAGTTGCTGCAGTAACGTTTCATAGACATTGCACCGGTACAGGCGAAAGTGCGACAAAAAATTTCGCCAAAATACGGTTGTTTTTGTTCACGCCAAACCAGCCCCGGCGCTCTACCTTTGACCCTGCCATCAATGTAAAAAAAAACGTCAACGAAACAAGGTATGCGACAACAGACAACATCCCATATCCTCATGGTGCGACCCGCCCATTTTGCCTTTAATGAAGAAACGGCCGCCAACAATGCTTTCCAGAGCCGCGACAATAACATGAGCGCTGAAACCATGGCGCAAAATGCCCTGCGCGAGTTCGATGCATTTGTTGCCAGGCTTCGCGACGCCGGCGTCCAGGTCATCGTCGCCGAAGATGCTCCGGAACCGGTTAAGCCGGATGCGGTTTTTCCGAACAACTGGGTCACTTTTCACCAGGACGGTCTGATGGTCACCTACCCCATGTATGCACTTACCCGACGGCAGGAGCGGCGCCAGGAAGTGATAGACGCCGTGTTAAAGGCCGGTTTTCAAATTACCAAAAGGCTAAACCTGGAGGGCAACGAAGGCGCCGGCCGGTTCCTCGAAGGAACAGGCAGCATTATTTTCGACCACCCCAACCGCCTTGCCTATGCCTGTCTCAGTCCGCGGACCGATGCCGGCCTGCTGAATGATTTGTGCCGGCAAATCGATTACCAACCGGTCGTGTTCCATGCGGTGGACGGCCATAATCAGGAGATATACCACACCAATGTCATGATGGCCCTGGGGGAGACGTTTGTCGTCATTTGCCTCGATACCGTACGCGATGTCGAAGAACGGCGCATGCTGGAAGAAAAGTTTGCGGCTACAGGAAAAACCATCGTGGAGATTTCGCCGGCACAAATGAATGCCTTTGCGGGCAATATGCTCCAGGTGCGCAATGCCGGCGGCGATACTATTCTGGTTATGTCGGAACAGGCCTACCGTGCGCTGACTCCCGCCCAGGTCAGCGTGCTTGAAACGCACACCCGTCTTTTGCACAGCCCTATCGACACCATTGAGACCTATGGCGGCGGCTCGGCCCGCTGTATGATGGCCGAAGTGTTTCTGCCGGTTTAAATTTATTTTGGAAAAAAAATTCTCCTCCTGTAACCTGGCAATATCCTGTGCTGTCAGAGTTGGCATCAGTAAACGAAAACCAACTTTTACTCACAAAAAAATATTGATATTATGCACGAAGGATTTGCAGTTTTTATCCCCATTTTGCTCGGCTTAGGCGCTTTTTTCATGGTATGGGGACTCCGTTACCTTGAAAACAAGGAAAACATGGCCATGATTGAGCGTGGAATGGAGCCCAGAAAACAACGCCGCCAGGCCAATCCCTCACAAACACTGAAAAACGGATTGTTGTTTGTCGGCGCCGGCCTGGGCCTGCTGCTTGCGATTATCATTACCAAGGCTATGAACATGGAAGGCGAGAGCGCCACGGGTATCTTTTTCGCCCTTATCGCGATCTTTGGAGGACTGGGTATGCTGGGCGCCTATCTCTACGAGCGGCAAAACCCGCCGACCAACCCCGAGTGATTCGGAAATTGTTTAAAAGCCCGGGGGACGCCTGTCAGACGTACACAAATCAGCCTTCTTTTTCACATCCTTTTTTGAAAGGTGCGAAAAAGAAGGCTGATTTATTTGTCACGACTCGGTTATACCTTATGCCGCCAGGTGTTGTGCTGATGTACAACGGACTTGGAAGTCCGTTGTACATGATGCCTGGCATTGCGCACAAAGAATCAGGCGACCGACTTGCGTCGAGCGCCTGGAAAACCTCCGTGTTATTGCTCTGCTATGGTATGATAAAATACTCCTTCAAATTTGCAGGACAGGATCAATTTACCGCCCTGTCCGGGGGAAAGGCCATTCAAAAACAGTGAAACTGTACAAAACATGCAGTGAAGCCCGTAAAGCGCGGCGTCAATACGATGTTGTCGCGCATCAAGCGCAACATGCACAACTTAAGCAACTGTGGAAAGCGGATTCGGTTGGAAAGCACGGTTTTTCGGGTTATGGTTTGTCAGAATCTTGAAATCAAAGACAGGGTGCGCCGGTCAGGGTTGCAGGTGTTTTGCCCCATATCTCCGGAAACACCCTGAAAGCCCGGATACCGTCGCCGAATGTATCCGATCAACCGACGAATAAGCCGGGTACTGCGTTGCGTTGGTGGTCTTGGGGCGTTTGTTCGACGAAGTGTTTGTGAACAAAATCATAAACTTTTTACAGCAACCCCGAAAAGGATATTTTTGCCCCCGTTTTTGAAAATCACACTATACCTTTTAGCCTATGTCGCTGCTTGGCTCAATCATCCGGAAAGGCGCCCAATGGGGTTCCCTCGCCGCTCAGCCCCGCCTTACCGCCTCCGATCTTCAATACAAGCAGCTGCTTGCGCTGTTGCAGAAAGCAAAACACACTTCATTTGGTCGCCATCATGGATTCGCCGATATATTGCTTTCAAACAACGCGTGGTTGAATTTCAGGGAACAGGTACCCGCTACAGATTACCAGGGCATGTACGAACGCTGGTGGTCGCGTGCACACCTGGCCGATGAGCCGGATGTCTGCTGGCCGGGCGTTATACCTTATTACGCCCTGTCGAGCGGCACCAGTCAGGCTTCTTCCAAATATATCCCTGTCACGGAAGACATGCTGCGTGGCATGAAACGTGGCTCCCGCCGGCTGTTTTTCGATATCACGAAATTCGGCCTCTCCGCCAAACAGTTCACGACCCAGATGTTGATGGTCGGCTCCTGCACCATGCCCAAACGGGAAGGTTTGCACTGGTCGGGCGACCTCAGCGGGATCATCGGACTGAACAGGCCCCTCTGGATCGAGCGGTACTACAAGCCGGGCCGGCATATCACCGACCTGCCCGAATGGAGCGAACGGATAGAGCGTATTGCGGACGAGGCGCCTTCCTGGGACATCGGTTTTGCCGTCAGCAATCCCATGTGGATGCAGATGATCATGGAACGCATCATCGAAAAATACAAACTGCGGAATATCCACGAGATATGGCCGAATTTCGAAGTCTTTGTACATGGCGGGGTGTTTTTCGAGCCTTACCGGCCTGTTTTTGAGCAGTTGCTGGGCCGCCCCATGCAATATGTGGACAGTTACATGGCCTCGGAGGGCTTTTTTTCCTATCAAAACCGACCGGAAACACGCGCGATGCGTATGCTGACCGATTGCGGGGTCTACTTTGAATTTGTACCGTTCACCGATGAAAATTTCAACGAAAACGGCGACCTGCGCACGGCATTCCCCCGGACCCTGTCGCTGAACGAGGTGCAGGAAGGCGTGCCTTATGCCACGCTTATCAGCACCAATGCGGGAGCATGGCGCTATCTGCTGGGCGATACGATCCAGTTTACCGATCTCGCCCGGTGCGAGTTCAAACTCACCGGCCGCACCAAGCAGTTTTTGTCCGTTTGCGGAGAACACCTCTCTATCGACAACCTGAACGCCGCCATCAACCATGCCGACAAGTTGCTGAACGCCGGCGTCCGCGAATTCACCGTAGCCGGCGTCCGCGATGGCTCCTTTTGGGCGCACCAGTGGTATGTATCGGTCGAAAATCCGTCCGTCACGCCGGAAGCATTTATGAAAGCGGTAGATGCGGAACTGTGCCGCCTGAACGATGACTACGCCATAGAGCGCATCTACGCACTGCGCGAGGTGCGGGTGCAACTGCTGTCGAACGATGTATTCCTTCGATGGCTTGAAAGCCGGGGTAAACTGAACGGCCAGGCCAAGATACCGCGGGTGCTCAAGGGTGAACAATTAGCCGGGTTTGAGGCTTATTTGAGTGGGCAGGGTATTCTTGCATGACCTGTACCCGGAAAATTCTCTTGTACAATGAAATTGAACTTCGCCGACTTTGTATCCAAATTTCCCCCTGTCAGCATGCCTGTCACGCTGGGAGAGGATACGCACCATTTATTCAGCACGGAAAACCCGCCGCTCCCGGAAGCGCTGATTTCCACGTATATACAACCCACCGAAGCGGCGGTTGCCGACGACGCGTTTACGGAATATGTCCCCTGCTTTGCTATCGACAATACCAAAGAGTTCATCGCACTCGTCTGGTGGAAAGCAGAACTGATGAACTACGAATACGTACTCGCTACTTTTAATATACGCGGCGAACTCATTGACCGCGAGGTGATTGCCTACACCAGGATAGAAGATGGGAAAGTGCACCGCGCTGTGGCAACGATCAACGGCGAATTTGAACTCGATATCGCCCTGGGCACCTCCTACGGTTCTGAGGACCTGTTGGACCCCTCCACGTCCCGGACGCTTCACCTGGAGATTCTGGCGAGCGGCGAAATTGCCTGACCCCGGAGTGCTGAAACCGGCAGGATGAAGCGACTTGTACTTTATATTTGCTGTCATGAACCGACGCCTTTCCGCCTTATCCGCGCTCTGTGATGCCTTTATCCCGGCCATTTCAAAAACGGACGACCCCGACGGCTATTGGGCGAGAAAGGCGAGCGATGTGCAGGCGCCCGAGCGGATACTCGAACTGCTGGCCGGCGTCAAAGCCGAAGACAAGGTACAGTTCGACCAGTTGCTTTTTCTGATATCAAGTCCCTTGCTCGGATTGACGTGGTTTGGTCCGCTCAAACCCGCCGACCGTCTTACCCCGTCCCAATGCACTGATCTGCTGCGACACTGGGCTGAGAGTCCGCTGCCCCAGTTGCGCAACGCATTCAATGTGCTGCGCAAACTCACGGCATTGATCTTTTTCGGGGATATCCCGGCCGGAGCATCTGTTAATCCAAATTGGAAAACGATTGGTTATCAGCTGTTTAATTCATATGTGCAACCGGATCCTGCGCCACTGCCTGTCTTTCGGCCGCAACCTGGGGCGACGCTGGATTGCGATGTGCTGGTGATCGGCAGCGGCGCCGGCGGAAGCATCGTGGCGGCGGAACTTGCGGCAGCGGGCTGCGATGTACTGATCGTTGAAAAAGGCGACTATGCACCCACACACGCATTTAACCAACAGGAATTGCCCATGTTGCGCCGGCATTTTGAGTCGGGCGGATTGCTTACCTCGCAGGATGGCGCGGTAACCGTGCTGGCGGGCAGTACGCTGGGGGGTGGCACTACGATCAACTGGGCCGGTGCGCTGCGCACGCCGGACTATGTGCTGGAAGAGTGGGCCAGGGAGCACGACAACCCGCATTTCCTGGAGCCGGCCTATGAAAAGGGGTTCGACATGGTGGAACACCGGAACTCAGTTGGCGCGGGTTTTCAGCACGATATCCAGAACCAATTGCTGCTCGACGCAGCCGCTACAATGGGATACCGCGCAGGCGCCATTCCTATGAATATGCGTTTCCCCGAGAATCTGCCACAGGATGTCGCCTGGAAGGCTGCCGGCTATTCCTGTTACGGCGATGCCTACGGGATCAAGCAGGGAGCCGTTCAGACTTTTTTGCCGGATGCCGTTGCGCATGGTGCGCGCATCCTCCCGAATATTGATATACAGCGAATTATCGTAAAAAATGGCGAGGCAGTCGGCGCCGAAGGCGCCGGATTACGCATCCATGCACGCCGTGTTGTGGCTGCTGCAGGAGCCCTGCACACCCCGGTGTTACTGCTGAAAAGTGGTTTGACGCACCCGCATATTGGCCGAAACCTTTACCTGCACCCTGTGGCGGCAGTCGGCGCATTTTACCAACAGGAAACACAACCCTGGTACGGCCCCATGATGTCGGTCATCGTCCGGGAATTTGAGCGGCTCGACCGCAACTGGGGCGTGCGCATCGAATGTCCGCCGCTACACCCCGGCCTGGCTGCTTTCGCGATGGGTTGGGACGGCGGGGAGCGCTTCAAAGCCGACCTGATGGATATCAGTCATTTGGGGGTACACATTTGCCTGACCCGCGATCGCTTTGGCGGGAAAGTATCTGTGGGAAAACGATCCGGGCAACCCGTAATTCATTACAGACTAAATGATTACGACAAACAACACCTGCTTAGAGGTATGCTGGAATCGGTACGCCTGCACCATGCTGCCGGGGCAGAACGCATTTCTGTCATGCACAACCAGCCGGTGCATTTCAGTCCTGATAAAGGTCGCCTGGAGGCATTTTTAAAAGAAATTCGGGCAAAAAACTGGGGCGCCAACCATTTCAGCCTCTTCTCCGCGCACCAAATGGGTACCTGCCGCATGGGGGGCCGTAAAGACTATCCGGTCAAGCCCGACGGCGAAACCCGTGAAGTGCGCAACCTTTTTGTAGCCGACGCCAGCCTGTTCCCCTCCGCCAGCGGCGCCAACCCCATGCTCAGCATACAGGCGCTTGCCTGCTGGGTGGCAAGGCAGGTCGGGTGATTTTGTCATTCTTCATTTGTCATTGCCGTCATTCGTCATTCGTCATTGTCATTCGTCATTCGTCATTATAGTCATTCGTCATTATAGTCAACTAATCACTTACCACTTACCACTTACCACTTACCACTTACCACTTACCACTTACCCACTTGTTAAAAATTTCCTATCGCATATATCCACACCGTGAATCGCAGTTTGTGGCATTGAATTTGAGCCGATTCGGGGGTAAAACCTTTCATGCGGATTCCCTGAACGGCGCCGCCTTTATCGTTTAATCATTGATTTAATCAGTCTGCTAATGTCCCGATCCGATTACGCTAATGCGCTGACAGCCAATGTCGTGCGCCTACTATTCGCGACAGGGCTTTCCCTTTTGGGGCTGCCGCTCGCCACCTTCGGCCAATGCACACTTTCCTGCAACGACGGACTCAATATCTCCCTCGACGCCACCGGCCAGGCACAGATTACCACACAACTGATCGCGCCGAATGCCGCCGTCTCCTGCCCGGGCCAGTTGCAATTGAGGCTTTTTAACCAGCAGGGTTTTCTTATTTCGGGCAATACGCTCGATTGCAGTTATATCGGGCAAACGATCACGGCACAGGTTAAGCACCTTGCTTCCGGCAACAGTTGTTCCGGTACCCTGCAGGTGTACGATGCACTTCCGCCGGTCGTCGTTTGTTCGGAAAAATTCATCTTCTGCAACCAGGATGCTACGCCCGGCGCCATCGGATTGCCGGTGATGACTGATAACTGCACGGCATCCGGCGAATTGAATTACACGTATTCCGATAGCGAAGAGGCTTTGCCCTGCGGTACGTTTCAGAACGGCGTTCCGGTAAACAAACGCATCGACCGGACATGGTTTGTGACCGATGCGCAGGGCAACTCAACGACTTGCGTTCAGAAAATATGGCTGAAGCATATAACGCTCGCAGGAATCGTTTTCCCGCCCAGCCTGGACGGAGTCTCTGCCCCCGCCCTGCAATGCGGGCAGGACCCCTACGACCTGCTGCTGACCGGTCAGCCGACAGTCGACAGTATTCCGATCGACAATTCGCCCGATTGTGAGTTCGGCATCACCTATGCCGATCAAATGATCGACATCTGTCCGCCTGCCGGGTTTTCCATCTTGCGTACCTGGACGGCCATTGATTTTTGCAGCGGCACGCTTTCCAACCGCCTGCAGATCATCAAGGTACAGGACAAGACGCCGCCGGAAATGATTTTGCCCGGCGATATGACCGTCGGTACAGACGGGTTTTTGTGTTCCGGAACGGTATTCCTGCCCCAGGCAGATGTCTCGGACGATTGTTCTGCCGTAACAGTAACTACTTCCTGGGCCTACGGAAGCGGTTTCGGACCCTTTCCGGCCGTTGGAATGGGCGCCCATGTCGTGACATACACAGCCACAGACGCCTGTGGAAACACTTCTACTGCAACGCTGTCCGTTACCGTGGAAGATACCAGCCCTCCACAGGCCATCTGCTCATCCAATCTACAGGTATCGGTGTCTACCAACGGTATCGGGTTTGTAAATGCCGGTTCCGTCGATCAGGGGAGTTTCGACAACTGCGGACCGGTTTCGCTGAGTATCAGCCGCGACGATATCCTGTTTTTCCCGGCTCTGGAAGTCAGTTGTGCGGACATCGGCACGACGCTGGAGGTCTTCCTCAAGGTGACCGATGCGGTGGGGCTGGAAAACCAGTGTACTGCGGAAGTGAACGTGCGGGACCTTCTGAAGCCGAATATTTTTTGTCCTGCGAATGTGCTGCTGACCTGCCAGCAGGATCACCTGGATACACAGTTGACCGGTCTGGCAAATGCCAGTGATAACTGCGGTTTGCAAAGCATTGATTTTGTTGATTTTGGGACCTTAAGTGCCTGCAACACCGGTACGCTGCAACGCCTGTGGACCGCAGTGGACGAGGCCGGGAATACAAAATCCTGCGTGCAGCAGGTCGTACTGCAAAGCATGAGCAATATCGATGTGGTATTTCCACAGGATGTGACAGTAAACGGCTGTGCCGACCCGGCAACCACGGAGCCTCCGGCGACCGGCGAACCGGCAATCGACGGGCAGTACTGTTCGCCGCTTTCAATCACCTATACCGATCAGGTTTTTTCCAATCCGCCGCCGCCGGTGTGCACCCGTATCCTGCGCAGTTGGAAGGTGATCGACTTTTGCATTTACGATCCGAACGATGATTCTACAGGTATCTGGGAGCATACACAAATCGTCGATATCATCGATGTCGTGCCGCCTGTGCTGATTGCACCTTCCGATGTTACTGTCGGGGTGGACCAGGCCGGTTGCGTGGCTTCTGTGGCCATTCAGGACGCTCAGGCGATCGATTGCGGCAGCATATCGGTAGAAAACAACAGTTCGTACGCCATTTCGGGAGATGCGAATGCTTCCGGGCAGTATCCTGTCGGGATACATGCGGTCGTGTTTACGGCCACCGACAATTGCGGCAACAGCATTCAGCAAACCATGACGATAACCGTGGCCGACCTCAGTGCCCCTGCGGCGATATGCAAAAGCGACCTCGCGGTCAGTCTCGACACTTCTGGACAGGCCATGCCTCCGGCAGCGCTGTTTGACGGCGGCTCCACCGACAATTGCTCTCCTGCAAGTGCATTGATCTTTTCCGTATTTCCCGAAGTTTTTGATTGTCAAAGTGCTGGTTTGCAACAGGTTGTACTTACAGTATCCGACGAGGCCGGCAATACGGCTTCCTGTCAGACGACGGTCAACATCACCGACCCTTCCGGCGCCTGTCTGCCCCCGCCGCCGCCATCGTTCCAGATCGAAGGCACAATCCGGACGCCGCAGTCCGTTCCGGTGGCGGGCATCCCGGTTGATCTTACCGGCGACGGCTTTTTTGAAGCCGCAGATTGCGACAGTACCGGGTATTATTTTTTTGAAGACATTCCTGCGGCGAATATTTACACCCTCCGGCCCCGCAACAACGCCAACTGGCTGAACGGCGTGTCTACTTTCGACCTGGTGCTGATCTCCAAACACATTCTGGGGCTCGACACGCTCGATACACCCTACCGGCTCATTGCGGCCGATGCCAACCGCTCGGGTTCCATCACCACATTCGACATTGTCCAGTTGCGCAAACTCATCCTGGGCATCACGGATACGGTGGCCGGCAATACATCCTGGCGTTTTGTTGATGCTAAATACACCTTTCCCGATCCCGGCAACCCGTTCGGCGGGGCTTTTCCGGAGTCCATATTTCTGGGCGCCCTGGACTCCGATATGGTTGACCAGGATTTTATCGGGGTGAAAATCGGCGACCTGAACAACACCACCAATCCGGCCGATGCGCGAACCCCGACCGATACGTTGCTGCTTCGGGTCCCGGCATGGCGATGCAGGCCCCATCTGCATACGACATACCTGTTTCGCTAAAAAACTGGTCGCAACTCGACGGTTTTCAGTTTGAACTGGCGCTTGATCCGGAAAAGGCAACACTTCTGGAGATCGAATTCAGGCGCCCGGAAATACTGGGCGAGGCGCATGTAGCGGTGCTCCCGGAAGGGAAAATTGCCGTCAGTTGGGTCAATGAATCGGGCCGGAAATACCTGGATGCCGATTCGGTTTTGTTTGTGCTGCACCTGTCCATGCCGGCGCCTGCCGGTACACAGGCATTATTGCACGTAAACGATGAACGGCTGTTGCCGGAGGTGTATAATGTTGAAAACGACTTGTTCGCGTCGTTAAAAATGCAATACGGCGTCGAGGGGGAAAATAGACAAGCCTTGCGCTTGACGCAGCCTGCCTTCCCCAATCCGTTCTGCAGCGAGGTCATCTTGCCCTTTGCATTAAACAAGCCGGACGAGTTGTCGCTGCGCGTATCAGACGCGACGGGCAACATCGTGTTCCACCGCCGGCAGTATTTTGCTGCGGGGCCCGGGGAATGGCATATCCGGCAAACAGACCTTCCAGCCCCGGGGATGTACTATTTCCAGATAATTGTACCGGGAGAATTGCCTGCCGGAGGAAAAATATTGCTGCTGTGTGATTGAATGCCGACGTAAAACCGGGATGCATTTCCCCATACGTCCTAATTCAACATCCTGTACTCATTTGGAGATTGCCCGACCTGCTGCTTGAAGAAACGGGTAAAATGCTGCGGATACTTAAATCCCAACTCATAAGCGATTTGACTGACGGACTTGCCGGGGTCAAATATCCGCTCTTTGGCCACGTCGATTACTTTCGCTTGAATGTATTCCTGCGCTGATTTGCCGGTTTCTTTCTTCACCAGATCACCGAAGTAGTTCGCTGACAGGTTGAGTTCATTGGCGCAGTAAGCGACGGAGGGCAACCCCACAATTTGAGGCTTGTCGGAAAGAAAATACTCCTGCAGCAAACGCTCAAACCTTTCCAAAATGCCCTGGTGCGCATGATCGCGGGTAATAAACTGGCGATCATAAAAACGGATGCAATAGTTCAATAACAGTTCAATGTTCGATACAATGAGCATTTTACTGTGCTTGTCAATGGCCCGTTCCAGTTCATATTCAATTTTTGAAAAACAATCGAGGACGAGTTTTCTTTCCCGTTCCGACAAATGAAGTGCTTCACTGGATTGATAGCCAAAGAAAGTATAGTCCTGAATATGCCGCCCGAGCGGCGTACCGTGTATCAAATCGGGATGAAAGACAAGCGCGTAACCTTTCGGCTGATAGGTCTCTCCACTGCTGTCACCGCTCAGCACCTGTCCGGCTGCAATAAAAACCAGCGTTCCTTCCTGGTAGTCATAATTGTTTTTTCCATACCGCAGGTCACCGCATTTGACCTCTTTCAGAAAGATGGTGTAAAAGCCGAAATAGATGGTGGACGCCTTTCTCGGGTCGGCCTTTGAGAGATCAACCACACTTACCAGCGGGTGTAGCGTTTCATTGTTGTTGAATGCGTTGTATTCGCTGACGGTCTCAAATCTTCGCAGTTCATCCATAATGTTGTCGTTTTATCCGGCTCAAAATTAGGCTTTTATTCATGCCGATCTGTTGAGCAACCCCGAATCAGGAATATTGGTAGGTAAACCCGTAATCTGTATAACATGCAAGCAGGATAATGCCCGGACCTTTGCCGTATCAACATAAAATTGATTTTTCTACAATAACATTAATATGAATCGTATAAAGGTTTTCGCGGCACTGGGTCTTCTTGTTTCCTTTTCAACAAAAGACTTGCCTGCACAACAACCGACGGGTGTCAATAACACACGTTCGACAATAGAAGAGGCCGCAGACAGCAACGGCGTTCATGTTGAGAAAGTGTTTTTTCCAAACAGAGTCGTGCCCAAAAGCGATCTTGATCTGGCCGCAAATCTGTTTCTGCCCCCCGGTTTCGACAAAAGTCAAAAGTATCCGGCGATTATCGTAGGGCATCCTGCCAGTGGCGTGAAGGAACAAACCGCCGGACTATATGCCCGTAAACTGGCAGAACAAGGCTATATCACTTTGGCCTTTGATGCCTCTTACCAGGGAGAAAGCGAAGGGGAACCCCGTTTTTTGGAAGACCCTTCCGTACGGGTAGAGGATTTCAGTGCTGCAACGGACTTTTTGAGTCTGCATGGTGCTGTCGACGCCGGCAAAATCGGCGTATTGGGTATTTGCGCAGGTGGAGGTTATGCCATCAAAGCAGCACAAACTGAACACCGTCTGAAAGCAGTGGCAACTGTAAGCATGGTCGATCTGGGACAATTACGCAGGGAAGGATTGGGCGGAATGTTGAAAGATCAACTTCAGCAGCGAATGAAGGATGTGGCGGAACAACGGACGAAAGAAGCGGCGGGTGAACCTGTGAAAATGGTGTCCTATAGCTCGGGAGGCGGTACAGACCCTTCTAAAGTGCCAACCATGTATCGGGAAATAGCCGATTATTACAGAACGCCAAGAGGCTATCACCCCAGGGCCGCAACCGGATATGTGTTTACCAGCCTTTCCAAACTGTTCAATTTTACCGCATTGGATCATGTCGAATTGATTTCACCGCGCCCATTATTGATGATAGTGGGAAGCATAGCCGATAGCCGGTATTTCAGCGATAATGCATTGGCATTGGCAGCAGAACCCAAAGAGATATTCGAGGTAGAAGGCGCCACGCACATTGATATGTATGACAAACCACAATACGTTGGTCCTGCCGTCGATAAACTGACCGACTTTTTCGGAAAAAACCTTAAATAACCTAATTTGGTCTGTATTGCTCAGATTTTGTTTGAATTAAACTTGTAAATAATAGATTATGCAAAAGCGTAAACTTGGAAATAGCGGCCTGGAGGTTTCTGCCCTGGGTCTTGGCTGTATGGGCCTGAGTTTTGGTTACGGCCCTGCAATGGAAAAACAGGATGCCATCAATCTAATCAGGAAAGCATTCGAGCATGGTATTACCTTCTTTGATACTGCCGAAGCATACGGGCCATTTACAAACGAAGAATTGCTTGGCGAGGCGCTGGAGCCGTTTCGCGACGAAGTAGTGATAGCCACAAAATTCGGTTTCAGGGAAGGCAAAACTTCTTTGGGTGTGGACAGCCGTCCTGAAAACATCAGGGCCGTTGCAGAAGCAGCGCTGAAACGCTTGAGAACGGATGTGATCGACCTGCTTTATCAGCATCGGGTAGACCCCAATGTTCCCATTGAAGATGTTGCAGGGACGGTGAAGGATCTAATCAAAGAGGGGAAAGTGAAACACTTCGGTTTGTCGGAGGCAGGGGTTCAAACCATCCGCCAGGCACACGCCGTTCTGCCGGTTGCCGTACTGCAAAGCGAATACTCCCTTTGGTGGCGAGAGCCTGAACAGGAAATATTGCCCACTCTGGAAGATTTAGGGATTGGTTTTATTCCGTTTAGTCCCCTTGGGAGGGGCTTTTTGACCGGAAAAATAGACGAGCACACAACATTTGACAAAACAGATTTCAGGAACATAGTTCCCCGTTTTTCTGAAGATAACCGAAAAGCAAACCAGGCTTTGGTTGATTTGCTTGGCAAAATCGCTACTAAAAAGAACGCAACTCCGGCACAAATAGCGCTTGCGTGGCTGTTGGCACAAAAAACCTGGATTGTTCCAATTCCAGGCACCACAAAATTGCACAGGCTGGAGGAAAATGTTGGCTCTGCCGCAATTACGCTTGGCGCCGCCGATCTCGAAGAAATCAACGGGGCAATTTCAACGATTGAAGTGCAGGGGGCCCGGTATCCTGAACAGTTACAAAAAATGGTTGGCCGTTAGTCCGGTGTTATCGCTCCTGTTTCACAAGTATAAAATGCAAATCAAAATACTCCATCAGAAAATGATGAAACCAACCTTCCATACGATTTTATTTTTTGCTGCCTTGTCCATGCAGGCATTGGCGCAGGAGTCTCCCGCTGTTCCAAAAGCGGATAAATCCCCTAATGTACATCACGTAGGAGACGTCTGGCTCCGGCATTTAAGTCATGCCGACGATACCTTTAATTACAATATGGCTGTTGCCACCTTTGCGCCCGGCGCCCGTTTGGATTGGCATATTCATCCGGGTGGACAACATTTGTTCATCACAGAAGGCGTCGGTTATTATCAGGAACGGAGCAAGCCCCTGCAAATAGTTCACAAGGGAGATATCATCAAATGCCTGCCGGGTGTGGAGCACTGGCATGGCGCAAAACCGGATAGCGGCTTTACTTACCTTGCCGTTACCGCACCGCAACCGACAAAATGGCTGGACAGGGTAACGGATGAAACCTATTTCTCCATGCAAAAAAATGACACGGGCGACGTGTCAGCCGAGCAGCAGATCATCAATCTCTCCAAAGAGAAATGGTTGTGGATGTCGGAGAAAAATGTTGATACGCTGGCAGCCCTGTTCCATGAAAAATCCGTATTCGTTCACATGGGAGGAAGCTGGGGAAGAGAGCGGGAACTTGATGTAATCAAAAGCGGCGGAATCCATTACAAGAAAGCGGATATCCACGAAGTTTCAGTAAATATCATCGATAATACGGCCATCCTGCTCAATAGGATCACGTTGCTGGCAGTAGTTGGCGGAAATGAAGTAACCAATCCATTTATGGTTACCGAAGTGTATGTCAAAGAAAACGGCAAATGGATGCTGGGTTCGCTTTCGTTCACCAAATTGCTTACGCCTGAGGAAAGAAAGCATTGAAATAAGTTGCCAACTCTAATGTCCATGAATAACTCAAAACATCATCATGTATAAAGTGGAAAAGATAGTTCGAACGACATGCTTTGTTTTTTTATCCATCGCTGCGTCTTTGCTCATTGACGCATGTGCATCCAATTCAAAAAGCGCGGGCAAGGCCCCGTTAATTATTCAGCAACAGGGCAGTTTCGCCGTTGGAGGTACGGTAGTTACTAACACCGGCACTTTTGATCCGATCAAACACGGAGCATACAATCCGGCGGATCAAAGTACAGCGGGTCAAACACTGCATGGCGACCATGCGTATGTTTTTTATCAAATACCGCAGCAGGCGCGCAAACTTCCATTGGTTTTTTGGCACGGGCACGGGCAGTCGGCAAAGACCTGGGAAACCACGCCCGATGGCCGGGAAGGTTTTCAAAACATATTCCTGCGCCGCCGTTTTCCGGTATATCTTATCGACCAGCCGAGGCGTGGCAGGGCAGCACGCAGTACTTCGCCGACCACTATTTCGGCATCGCCGGACGAACAGCTTTGGTTTGGCATTTTCCGCCTCGGTGTGTGGCCCGATTTTTATCCCGGCGTTCAGTTCTCCAAAAACCCGGAGGCTTTGAACCAGTTTTATCGTCAGATGGCGCCCAATACCGGACCCTATAATGCGCAGGTCAACATAGATGCTGTTTCCGCGCTGTTTGACAAAATAGGACAAGGCATATTGGTCACGCACTCCCAAAGCGGCGGCCCGGGTTGGCGTACTGCCCTTAAAAGTGATAAAGTCAGGGCAATAGTTTCCTATGAACCGGGCGGGGATTTTCTTTTCCCCGAAGGGGATGCGCTTGATACAATAAAAGTTTCGGGTCGTATCATCGTACCGCCAAAAGTGCCGATGGCCGACTTTATGAAACTCACCAAAATTCCAATCATCATCTATTATGGCGACAATATTCCGGCACAGTCTTCCGAAAATCCGGGACAGGAACAATGGCGTGTTTTTCTTGCTGTTGCAAGGCAATTCAGGGATGTAGTGAACCGTCACGGCGGCGATGTAACGCTGGTACATTTGCCCGAAATAGGGATAACCGGCAATACCCATTTCCCCATGTCAGATTTAAACAGCCTCGAAATCGCCAACCATCTTTCTGCATTTTTAAAGAAAAAAGGATTGGACGGATTCTAAAAATATCAGGAAGAACATGATGCCGAATGTAAAAATACAAATATGTATGTTATTGATTTTGTTCTGCTTTAAATCAGTAGCGCAAACTCCTAACAATATGCTCCATGCCATATTTCCAACAGGCGATAGAATAGAGGGCGGGAATTTTACGGGAACAGTCTGGGTAAAACCGCTCCTGGCGGCAGATAGCAGTTTCAATGCGGCAATTGCCAATGTTATTTTTGAACCCAAAGCACACTCGAAATGGCATAAACATTTCGGGGGACAAACGCTTATAGGGTTGGATGGCGTTGGCTATTACCGGGAAAAAGGCAAGCCGTTGCAAATCCTGCGAAAAGGCGATATCGTTCGATGCCCGCCGGATGTGGAGCATTGGCACGGCGCTTCCCCGGACCACTGGTTCGTGCAATTAGCCATTACGCCGGAGCATCCGAAAGGAAGGGTAACCTGGCTCCATGAAGTGCGCGAGGAAGAATACCGGGAGGGCTTTGCAAAACAGCAGGAAGCACAAAACAACTTCCATGACCTGGAAATACGCCATCAGCATATTGTCGCGATTTCATCTTTTACCACAAAAGGCGACTTGGAACAACTAAAGAAAGCGCTGAACGAGGCGCTCAATGCAGGATTAAGTGTCAATGAAATCAAGGAAGTGCTGGTACATCTCTATGCGTATTGCGGTTTTCCGCGAAGCATTCAAGGGTTAAATACTTTTATGGCGGTGTTGGAAACGAGAAAAACACAAAATATCACAGATAACCCGGGCAAAACGGCCACACCCGTCATCGATACATTGAGCAAATATGAAAGGGGCAAAAAAGTGCTGGAAGCGCTCATCGGGCAACCACAAATTACACCTCCCAGGTCGGGATATGGCGCATTCAGCCCGGAAACAGACGTCATGCTGAAAGAGCATTTATTTGCCGATTTATTCGGTCGGGATATACTCAGTTATACAGACCGGGAAATAGCAACCATCAGCGCACTGGTCAATTTAGGCGGGGTAGAGCCCATGCTGTTTGGCCATATAGGCATTGCGCTAAATCTTGGCGTGACAGAAGCCCAGCTCAGGCACCTGCTTGCACTTGTTGAAATAAACACCGGAAAGCAGGAAGCGGATAGCGGCAGAAAAGTGCTGTTGGAAGCAATATCTCCCTGATCAACAGGCTGTTGTAATGGGTGACGGAAGGAGGAATAGCCCTATTAAGCCGGGCCTGCGATCACCTGATTTCCCAGATCAAGCCAATACTGTTCCATCCCGGTACCAGGCTGAGTGTATTGCCGGCCCGATGCGCCTTGTGCAACTCCGGCACCACAAAACCTGTCAGGGCGCCCACGGCGTAGCCCGTGATTACGTCTGTGGGGAAATGTTTGCCCCCTTTTACCCTGAGGTAGCCGGTTGCGGCCGGGAAAATTGCCGCAAGGCCCCAGACCACAGGCTTCCATTTGCTGTGCGGATAATAATCGGAAAACACCCTGGCTGCAAAAAAGGTATTGGCTGCGGTGAAGGAAGTGTGCCCGGAAAAAAAAGAAGCCTTGGCATCAATGCCGGTTTTGGCGTCAGCCGGTACCGAAGGGTTATACACGAAAGGGCGGGTACGCCGGACGGCAAATTTGGTCAGGGTGGTAATGCCGGAAACAACCAGAGCCGTTTCAACCCATAGAACGGCAATTGTGCCCGGCTCGCTTCTGATCTTCCGGCCTGCGAGCAACAATGCGGGCGCCGCCAGGGAGCCATGCAGCAGGATATCGCTCGCGCGGTCTGCCTTCCCGGAATAGTTGTGAACGGCCCCTCTGTCCAGGTCGTTTATTTTTCCCGGATCGAGCGACGTCAATGCATCGACCCGGTAAGGCTGGACCGTCGACCGAAGGTAAAGTCCTGTTAATCCGGTACTTATGCCGACTCCTGTGAGCGTTAGTTCCTTGTTCAGGTTTAACCGGTAAGGCGATTGCGCGGTTAGTCCAATGGACAGTACACACATCAATGGTACCGCCGGCTTCATCCGGCAAAACACCCCTGCCATCATCCGGCAAACCTCCAAAAACCCTGAACCGACCATTAAATCATTCATCAGTACCATCTTATTCAAGTCTTCTTCCGTGCAACCAGATCTTCGAGCAGCCGCATCTGTAAGTCTTGTGCCTCTATCAGCCGGCTGATTTGTTCTTCCATGAGCAGGTCGATTTTGCGGTGCAGGTTGCGCACCTCCAGTTCGGCTTTTAAGTTTACCAGGTAATCATTTTCAGCCCGTTGGCGATCCTTTTCCTCTTTCCTGTTTTGCGACATCATGATGACCGGCGCCTGCAACGCGGCGATACAGGATAAGATCAGGTTCATCAGGATAAAGGGGTAGGGGTCGAAAATGGCGTCTTTGGGCGACAAGGCGTTGAATAGTATCCAGACACAAAGAATGACCAAAAAAAGAATAATAAAGGCCCAGCTGCCGCCGAAACGCGCCACTTTGTCGGAGATGCGCTGCCCGCGTGTGAGTATATCAGCGGGTGGGTACATCAGGTTTTGAACAATGAGTTCTTCTTCCCGCATCGTTGATTCGACAATTTCATGCAGTTTGCGCAGCGATTCATTGTTGGTGTACAACAATTTGGTGAGCAGTACATTTTCCTGATTTTCAGTGTTTTCCATCAGTGATAAATTTTTATGGTTTAGGCGATTATGGCAGTGCAATGGCCGGCGGCTGGTACAACTGCACACCCGTGCAGACAGGGCGCCAGTGCAATGATCGCGCTGAATGTCGTCATCACCTTGGGGGCAAACAGGTGGATAAAGAAAACACAATGGAATCGTTCAAATATGAGTCATCCCGAATTTATTTCCCGCAGATACCCGCAGAAAAAAACCGCAGATTGCCGCAGATTTGGTAATATTCTGCGCATTTCTAATGCCTGCGCAAAATTCGGGATGACTCATGTTACTGTTTTTCCGACAACTCCTTGATCTGCATTTGCAGTTTTTCAATCTCTTTCTGATACAATTCGATATTGTTCGTCAGGTCCTTTACCATGGATGGGTCGAGTGCAGGAGCAGCGCCTTCGTCGGTACCGGTGGGAGCGCTGCCGTCTCTTCCGGGCGATTTGCCGTTGAGTATTCCAATGATCATGGCCTGTTTTTCGGTGAGTGCTTCCACCATATTGCGCATTTCATTGATTTGTACTTCGTTCTTTTTCTTTACGTTGTCAGACAGTGCATCTATTTCCGTGGCGATCTTTTTTATGGTTTCCTGTGAGGATTCGGCCTTGGCCACCGTCTCCTTAGCCTGAACTGCGACATCCTGTGTCACGCCCGTTGCCGGCTGTGTGGACGCATTGTCGGCGGCGGCCGAGGTGTCGGTTTTAGCGCCTGAGTCGGACTGGCAGGCGGCGAAAATCAGTACTGCAAACAAGGGAAAAAGTAGTTTTTTCATGTTGAATTGTTTTTATGTCTGTGTAAATGAATAATGCTCCAATCTGCTTCAGGCCGGTATCAATGTTCGTAAATCTGCGGGCTATCGTTGTTGTTGGACACGATGATGAGTTGTTTTCCGCCGGTACTGTTCAGCGAGAGCATATCGCGCGCTTCACGCATGGCCCAGAAGCCGCTTTCCATGTTGTTGTACCAGGAAAAATTGCCCTTGCCGTCGCCGGTCAGCAGTGTTCCGTTGCCGGCATCGCAGCGGTTGGTTTCTACTTCAAGGCCGTATTTATTGCCGGCAAGCAGGAGGTCTGTCTTGCCGTCGCCATTGAAGTCGCCTGTAATAATTCCTTGAACAACAGATGCTTGTGCTTGTAGCGGCAATGAACGGCGCACAAATTTCCCGCCCTGATTCTCCCACCAGCAGGTTTCCAGAACATAACAGAAAAGGTTGAGCGAAGCGTCGAGATCTTTTTGCGGCCATACCTGATCCATGGTGGCATAACCGAAATCCTTGGCGTACAGAAATTTCTTCTTCAGGATGGGCATTTGTTTGTTCAGCACCTCTTTCTGCATCAGGGGATACAGTTTCCCGTTCTCATAATAGGCCGTGATCGGGTCGAGGGTACCGTTGTTGTCGAAGTCTTTGGCAAAGCAGCGCAGCGGCGCTTCCGCCGACACGCTGAAGCGGGTATTCAGGCCCAGGTTGCCCGTGACGAGGTCAAGGTCGCCGTCGCCATCGAGGTCTGCCGTTGCCAGCCTGAACCACAGGCCGTTGGATTTGTCGAAGCCCAGTTGGCCTCCGACATTTTGTAACTTGTTGTTTTTCAGTTTAAAAACCGTGACCGGCATCCATTCACCCACGACAATCAGTTCCGGTTGGGGATCGCCGTCTATATTGGCCCAACTCAGGTCGGTCACCATGCCGCAGCGCTCGAATTCGGGCGCCACTTCGGCGGTAACGTCGGTAAACCTGCTGCCGTCGTTGCGCAACACCAGGCTCCTCGGGGTAAGCGGCCATTTGGCGGGCGTCACCCGGCCCCCGATGAACAGGTCCTGGTCGCCGTCGCCGTCGTAGTCGTACGGCGCCACGCGCAGCGCCACATCCTGGCTTTGCGGGATAGCGCCCTGCGCCTTGGCGTACTTGCCTTTGCCGTCCGTATTGATATACAGGCGGTTTTGCCAGGCCAGCGGACTGGTAGATTCCGCGCCGCCGCTGATGACGAACAGGTCCTGATCGCCGTCGCCGTCAGCGTCGAAAAATACAGCGCCGTGGTCTTCATATATTTTATCCAGTGCCCATGTGTCGGCTGATGCGGGGCGAAAACTGCCGGCGGGTGTCTGGACAAACAGGGCCCCCGGATGGTCGAATGCGCCGCCGATAAAGAAGTCTTCGAGGCCGTCGCCGTTCACGTCGCCCTTGGCCATCAGCGGCCCGAGTTCCGAGACTTTCCACATGTTGAGCGGCCACTTTTCAAAGTCGTTGAAGTCGTTTTCCAGGTGCCGGAATTTGACCCCAGAGGACGCCGTTTTATCGTGGAACAATAGTGCCTGTGGCTTTGCCGGAACAAGGTGCGCCACGTAACCGGACGCATCGGAGTAATTCAGCGTAAGTCGTTGATTGGCAGGTACATTATCCAAAGTTTGTGTTTTTCCGTCGGGCCACCTGACCTCGAGTTTTTCCACCTGGGTGGCGGCGCCGAGCCCGAAATGAATCAGATGTTCCACGGAAGAAAATATACCGCGTGTCGGGTACAATTCTTGGAATTGCTGTTTGCCGTTGCCGTAATGGATCGACAGGGAGGCGCCGACTGCGAAAGGGTTCTTCGCGTTGCCTTTCAGCACGACCTGTAGGTAGTTGCTGTTCGGCCTGCCCTTGCTCTCGTTTTTATAAACAAAGGCGGGTTGTTCGAGGTTGTTGACCACCAGGTCGAGGTCGCCGTCGGCGTCCAGGTCGGACCAGGCTGCGCCGCAGGACCAGGCTGCCGGAATGGTCATCCATTTGCCGCTGATGTCCTCAAAAGCCCAGTCGCCGGTATTGCGGAAACCGAAATTGCGCAATTTATAGGTTGGTACAATCTTGAGAAAGTCCTGGAAATCGGGATAAATATCGCGCAGGCGTTTGCCGGCGTTGGCGTTCTGGATTTCGGTGAGGGTAAAATCGATGAAATCGCGGTTGGTGACTTCCCTGCGGTAGCCGTTGGTGACGTGCAGGTCGCGCAGTCCGTCGTTGTCCATATCGAACAGCAATCCGCTCCACGACCAGTCGGTTTCAAACACGCGCGCCATGCAGGCGATATCGCTGAAGGTGCCGTTTCCGTTGTTGCGCTGCAGCACATTCCGGATCACCGGTTCAAAATAACCGTTTTGGATAAGGGCAGTGTGTTTGCTTTGGGTATTGGTGGCAAAAAACGATTTCCGGCGGTAGTTGTTGGCCGACAGCATATCGACGGCAAAGAGATCGACCAGGCCGTCGTTGTCAAAATCGGTCAGGTCGGTACCCATGGTGTGCTGGGTGCAGTGCTGGAAGTACTGGTCGAGTTTGTCGCTGAACGTGCCGTTTTTGTTGTTGATATACAGGCGGTCGGGTTGTATAAAGTCATTGCCGACGTAGACATCCGGCCAGCCGTCGCGGTTGATATCGCTCACACTGACGCTCAGCCCGTAGGCGAGGTTCCAGATACCGGATTTTTTGCTGACATCGGTGAATTTGCCGTTGTCGTTGCGGTACAGGCGGTCGCTGTCGTATTGGCCGCGCGGCACGAGGTAAGGGTGGTATTTGTCGTCGGGCCCGAGTTGGGCCTCGATTTTATTGGTATAAATGGCTTCTGTCGGGTAGTTGAGCAAGTAACAGTCTAGGTCGCCGTCGCCGTCGTAATCAAAAAAGCTGGCGCCGGTGCTGGCGCTTTGGTCGTCGAGGCCGTATTCGTGCGAGCGCTCGGTAAACGTCAGGTTGCCGTTGTTGACCAGGAGTTTGTTGCGGCGTTTTTCGTTGTTTTCCACGCCGCCCCGGCAAATATAGAAGTCGGGCAGTCCGTCGGCGTTGATATCTACTGTTGTGGCGGATGTTTCGAAGCCCTCTTCGAGGCCGACGCCGGCAGCGTCGGTGATATCCCTGAACTTCAGGTTGCCCTGGTTCAGGTAAAGGCGGTTTTTCCCGTTGCTGCAGATGAAATAGATATCCGGCAGTCCGTCGTTGTTGATATCGGCGATGGCCAGCCCGCCGCCGTTGTACATGTTGATATTGGTAGTGATGTTGTTCTCGTAGGTTTCGATGATGAGGTTCTCAAAGTCGATACCGCTTTCTTCGGGACTTAGTAACTGCAGGACGGGGTTGGCTGCGGTCAGGGTTTCTTCTTCTTCCTGTAAAGTTGCGGGCTTGGACTGGTCGCCTTTGCCGCCGGATACACCTATATATATATAGGCGCAAATACAGGCGGTACAGGCAAGTCTGAAAGAAAAAGAGAAACGGGTTGTTTTTGCTTTTGCCATATTATCTTCGTACATTGCACAAGTGGACGGCAAAGGTAGTTACTGCGGGTAAAATGCAGAACGGTAAATCGCCGGCGGATATCAATACATTGCCTTATCGTGTCCGGCCCATTTACCGAATAGCGGAAAAAACGGCCCATTCCCCGGAATTTACCCCCGTTTAAAAAAAAAAATGTGTTCGGGGCAAACAATCCGATAATGGAAATATATTTGTGCGGTTTTATAAGTACCCACAGTTACAGATTTTAATCCGAGTAATCTCATGAGAGTAGGTCCGCCGTACGGCCATTCGCGCCCGGCGTTGATACCAGACTAATCGGTCAGTATCTTTTTCCATCTCTCCAGTTCCGATTTCCGATTTTTGGCAAAGTATTTGCTATTATTTTCCTTGAAGCCCTTTTTCATTCCGGAGTGGAATGATGATCGTGCACGGTTTGTTTGAGTTTGTTCTGCCGCGCTGGAGCGGTTATTCTTCTACTTTTTAATCTCATGAAAAAACGATGCGCCTTTATACACTTAACTGTGCCTTTTCCAAATAAGTATTGATAGTCGGGACTCCCCGGCTATCAATACTTATTTTTTTTGTATAAAACTTTTTCTGCGCCGGATACTCCGGAAGGTGAGCCGCCAGAAACTTTGGTCACAAACATTTTTAAACTTTAAATTTTTTCACACATGAAAAGAACGTTCGCAAAACGTGGTATGATGCCGCTGCTCGTGGGGTTCTTCCTGTTTGGTGTTCTGATGCTCACGGCCGGCAAAGCCAGCGCGCAGACCTATAACTGGATGCAACCTGCTCAGGCGGTTCCCGTGCTGTTAACAGAAGCTGAGAACCAGAAAAGCGTAGTGAATGCAAACACGCCCGGCACGCCGGCCTACGAAAATGCTATGGTTCACGTTTTGTTCTACCACGGTATCATCAACGAAATCGACGGCGGCAACGGCGTCGGTGGTGCAGTACAAACTGCTTTTGACAAACTGACCACCGGCTCTTCGGTGTACTCGGTGTCACTCAGCAAATCCGCCAAACAGGCTCTGTTCAACGATGCCGTAGGCAAGTTGACTCTTTAATTTTATTGTTTCATCTCTTTTTGAAATTCGTAACAATCATTATCTCATGAAAAAGAGAAATCTTACACTTTGGGCTTTGGCATTGCTGGGTTGTCTGTATGGAGCACAGGCTTTCGCGCAGGTCAATGTCAATATGCCTTTTAACACGGGTCAGGTTACCTTTACGGTTAACCCCGCCGGTGCTTTCTTTAACTTTTTACGACAACGGTGGACCGGCGGCTAACTACGCCAACAACTCCATCCCGGCAGCTTCTGCCGTAACATTTGCTCCGAGTAACAACCCGAACAACAAAATCCGGGTTAACTTCTCCTCACACTCTACGGAGGCACAGTTTGACGCCCTCTATATTCGTGACGGTAACACGCAGGCTGCTCCGCTGTTCGCCAGCGCCAACCCTGCTACGCTGGGTGGTTTCCCTGCAGGCGGCTGGTACGGCACACAGCTCACCGGTCTGCAGTTCCAGGCCGGCCCGGCTAACCCAACCGGCGCCCTGAACTTCTCGTTCGGCTCCGACGGTTCTGTCAGCGGCACGGGTTGGGCAGCCACCATCACAGAGTTCTTTCAGCCGCCCTGTTTGACGGCTCCGGCCAACATCACGGTTGGTACGAACCAGAACTCCTGCGATGCCACGCCAAATCTTAACCTGCCTGGTCAGAGCACACCCGGCTGTGCAACCACTGCCGGGTTCTTTATCCGTTACCAGGTGAACGGCGGCGCTTTTGTAAATATCGCGCAGCCCTACCCGGCTAACGTAGCCGTTGGTCCGTTGACCCCCGGCATAGCAGTGATCACCTGGCAGCTCCTCGATGCTGCCGGCGCCATCCAAAACGTTGTAACCAACACAGTTACGGTTATCGACAACGTATTGCCGACGATCACCTGCCCGCCGAACATCTTCTCCAACCTCGATCCGGGTTTGTGCTGCCAGATTTTCTCCTGGCCGGAACCCGCGTTCTCCGACAACTGCCTGTTCGCGGGCTACACCTCCGGTGACGCTGCAGCAGAACGTAGCCTTCACCAACTACTGGACGGGCTACTCTGTTGACCTGAACAACCTCAATGCCGTTCAGAACATGGACATCACGAATGTGAACGTTCAGGCTTCTCTGGCGGGTAACGGCGCAGGCGTTTACAGCCTTCGTTGCTACATGCGCAACGGTACAGGTGTAGGTTTTGAAGGCAACGCTGCCGGCTGGACGCTCGCAGGCGAGATTCAGGCCAACATCACGGCCGGTTTCCCGACCGTGTTGCTGTACGACATCCCTGTTACCTGGACGATTCCCGCAGGTGGCACCGCCGGTGTTTACATTGTGGCTAACAACGGCGCCGGTACAGGTGTTCGTGTAGTTGCTACGATAAACAACGCACCGACCCAGGATGCCAACCTCCAGATCGACAACGCACCCGGTCGCTGGGTGAACGGTCTGTTCGCAGGTGTTGCATTCCCGGCTGAAAACCCGCGCCCGCAGATGCGCGTCAGCTACAGCCTGCAAAACCCGACCAAACTGGAGCAAATCGCAGGCCCGCTGCCGGGCAGCGAATTCTGCAAAGACCAGTCGCCTTACACGATTATCTACCGCGTAACGGACGGTTTCAACAACACGGCTACCTGCTCGTTCACCATCGCAGTAGCTGAATACTCGAACCCGGTTGCTACACTCGTTTGCAACGACTTCGTATATGTATCGCTCGATGCTGATTGCACGGAAGAACTGAACGCCGACCAGATTCTGGAAGGTGGCCCGTACGGCTGCTACGACGACTACATCGTACAACTCGACAAAACACCGCCTTACGGCAACGGCCCATGGGTACCTGGTATCCTCGGCCCGCAAGACATAGGCAAAACATATGCTGTTCAGGTGATTGATCCTGACACCGGCAACAAATGCTGGGGCAACCTGAAAGTGGAAGACAAACTTCCGCCGGTACTGGTTTGCACGGACAAAATCGTTGCGTGCAACTCGCTCGCAGATCCGGCAGAACTGCCCGTACCTGTTGTGAAGTCCGGCAAAGCGAACTTCGCTATTAATGACGGTCCCAATGTGATAAATATCCCGGTTGGTCCGGGCGCTACGATCAACGACGTGAACGTAGTATTCCAAACCAACCACACGTGGGTAGGCGACATCAGCGCTACGCTGACTTCTCCTGCAGGCACGCAAATCAGCCTCTTCGGACAGCCTGGTGCAGGCGGCTGTACAGGTGACGGTATGGATGTTGTCTTCGACGACGAAGCTACCCTGACCCAGGCCCAGTTCCTCGCAACTTGCGGCAACAACCCGGCAATCGCCGGCACGTACCAGCCTGCCAACCCGCTTTCCGCATTCGACGGCGAAAGCACGGGCGGTACCTGGGTACTCTCTGTTACTGACGGTGTAGGCGGCGACGTCGGCCCGGTCAGCTTCGCACAGATCAACATTCAAGGCACTTCGGAAAGCCCCGGCTTCCCGAACGATCTTGCTATCAACGTAAACGTATTCCAGACGGGCAACCAGACTTACCTCGTAACAGCAGGTTCAGGCTCGCCTACGGTTGAGAACTGCTCCGACGTTACCCTGTCTTATCAGGATGCTGTCATCGCGCAAAACTGCCAGACGACCGGCCTGACGAAAAAGGTAAATCGTAAATGGACGGCTATTGACGCGTCCGGCAACACCAAAACCTGCGTACAGGTATTGAGCTTTATTGCACCGACCCTGGACGACGTGACGAATCCGCCGAACTACGACGGTGTAAACAATCCTGCTATTTCCTGCACGGGTTCGTACCCGACGCCTGATGTACTCGAAGGACTGGGCCTGCAAGGCTATCCTTATGTATTCGATGAGCCGGATGGCTGCACCATCGGCTGGACTTACGACGACGCAGTAATTGAAGTTTGCGACGGTACTTACAAAGTCCGCCGCCAGTGGGTAATCATCGACTGGTGCACCGGCGGCAGCCTGGAAGTAAACCAGATCATCAAAGTACTTGACGATCAAGGTCCTTCTATCTCCTGCCCGGCCAACCTGACGATCAGCACCGATCCGTTCACTTGCTGCGCGCAGTACAACCTGCCCGACGTAATTATCTCCGACAACTGCTCGCGCATCAACAATATCAGCGGCATGATCATCGGTATCGATCCGTTTACGTTCGATACGATCGGCATGTTCCCGATTGGTGGTACGCTGACTTCTTTCCCCGGCAACAACCTGTGGAATCCTGATACCCTCGGCGCATTCGGCGTAACGCCTTGCCTGCCCGAAGGTACGCACACGGTGGTTTACATGGCTGAAGACGACTGCGGCAACACGAGCACCTGCACGTTCCGCCTGACGGTACGCGACTTCGTGCCTCCGGTAGCTGCTTGCGACGAACACACGACGGTTGCTATCGGCATCGACGATCCGTACGACTGCTACGAGCCGGCTGACGGCTGCGACGGCGCCGGTGTAACGTGGGTGAAAGCCACTACGTTCGACGACGGTTCTTACGACAATTGCAACAATATCAAAATGACGATCCGCCGTATGCCTGAGGCAGACGGTACGTACAGCGACTGCATCGACGGCCTTAACTCGATCAACGGCCACCCGCCGTGCGACGACTTCTTCCCGGATTTCCCGACGGAATTCGAACGCGCTATCTCTGAAGGTGACTCGATCAAGTTCTACTGCTGCGAAGTAGGTACTTCCCAGACGGTTGTACTCCGCATTTACCAACTTGATGCTTTCGGCAACTTCTCCATCGGACCTGATGGCACGCCGATCTTCAACGAGTGTATGATTGAAGTTGAAGTACAGGACAAAATCAAGCCTGCCTGCGTATCGCCGGCTAACGTAACAGTAGAGCGAGAGCTTTCGACCCGAGCCTCTGGGCTTACGGCAAAGCTACTGTCTTAGACAACTGCTGCCTTGATACTGCCGCTGTACACACATACCAGGGCCAGTGCGGTTTGTCGCACTCGGTGAACTACAACCTGTTCGACACCGTTTGTAACCGCGGTACCATCACCCGCACGTTCCGTGCATGGGATTGCCACGGCCAATCGAGCCAGTGCACCCAGCGCATCATCGTTAACTACGAACAGGACTACTTCGTGAAGTTCCCGAACGACGTTATCGTAACGGCTTGCGACGGCACGGGCAACTACGGTGAGCCGGTATTCTTCGGCGAAGACTGCGAACTGCTTGGCGTATCGCACGAAGACCAGGTGTTCACGGTTGTACCGGATGCCTGCTTGAAAATCGAGCGTACCTGGACGATCATCAACTGGTGTACCTACAACCCGAACGCTGGTTGTGTAATCGTACCGAACCCGAACCCGAACGCAACGACGAACAACACGCAGAACCTGCCGGGCCCGACCGTATCGGCCTGCGGCACGCCTGCTCCGTGGAACCCGACGGTCGTAGCGATCGCACCGGGTCAGCCGCAGACGAACTTCTGCACGTTCTACGACGCTAACGCGAACTGCTACAAGTACAAACAGATCATCAAGATCATCGACACGCAGAAACCGACGGCAGACTGCCCGGCTTCGCCTGTTGAATACTGCGATGTGACGACAAACGATCCGCTGCTGTGGAACCAGTCGTACTGGTGGGATGCAGCAACCGAATCGCACGACCTGTGCGAAGGCAATGCTCCGCTGTCGATCACGGCAACCGACGCATGCTCGGGCGCTAACGTGAACATCTCGTACCTGCTGTTCCTCGACCTGGACGGCGACGGTTCGATGGAAACGGTAGTAAGCAGCAACAACCCGCCGGCTCCCGGCACGGTGAACTACAACAACGCAGGTACGCCGAACTACTCTGGTGGCACCTCGCGCGTATTCGACGGTCGTCCGGTACTCCCCGAACGAGATCTACCGCTGGGCTAACCACCAGTCGGTATCGGGCACTACCCGCACGGCAGCCGTACAGTGGAAAACGCTTCCGCAAATGCCGACGCCGAACAACCAGCTCGGCTCGCCTGGCATCGTACCGCAACTGCCTTACGGCACGCACAAGATCAAATGGACGATCACGGACGGCTGCGGCAACGAGACGTACTGCGAATACACGTTCGTAGTGAAAGACTGCAAAGCACCGACTGTTGTATGCTTCAACGGCCTGAGCGTCAATATCATGCCGACGCAAATGGTAGTACTGTGGGCAACTGACTTCCTGCAATATGCAGAAGACAACTGCACGCCGACGTCGAAACTGAAATACGCGATCCGTCGCGCAGGTCAGGCACCGGCTTCCCGGTAGATGCACTGGGCAACCCGATCACCAGCGTAACGTTTACGTGCGCCGATCTGGGCGAACAGACGATCGAACTGTGGGCACAGGATCTGGCAGGCAATGCCGACTTCTGCGCAGCAACGGTAGACATCCAGGACAACAACAACAACTGTGGCAACGTGAACAACCCGGACAACGTAACTGTAGCCGGCGCACTGAAAACGGAAGCACAGGACGGTATCGAAGATGCCAACGTGAACCTGCAATCGGGCGCTACGAGCCTGTTCGACATGAGCGACGACCAAGGTCAGTTCGTATTTGTTGATGCCGTACCGATGAACACCAACTACACGGTAACACCGACGAAAGACGACAACCCGCTGAATGGCGTATCGACGTTCGACCTTGTGTTGATCTCGAAACACATCCTGGGTCTGGAGCCGCTGGGCAGCCCGTACAAAATGATCGCAGCAGACGCCAACAAATCGAACTCGATCACGACGTTCGACATCGTTGAAATCCGCAAACTGATCCTTGGTATCTACAACGAACTGCCGAACAACACGTCCTGGCGCTTTGTAGACAAAGGCTTTATCTTCCCGCAGCCGTCGAATCCGTTCTCCACGGCGTTCCCGGAAACGAAGAGCGTAGCAAGTGTAACGACGGACCAACTGGGTGACGACTTCGTAGGTGTGAAGATCGGCGACGTTAACGGCACGGCTATCGCCAATGCCCTGATGAACGCTGACGACCGCGCTGCAAGCACGCTGTTGTTCGACGTACAGGATCGCGACGTGAAGGCAGGTGAAGTATTCACCGTCGACTTCAAAGGCGCAGAGAAAGTACAAGGCTACCAGTTCACGATGAACTTCAGCGGTCTTGAAGTAGTGGATGTGCTTCCGGGTGCAGACATGAAAGCAGACAACTTCGGAGTATTCGCAGACGCGATCACGACGTCGGTAGACGGCGAATCGAGCGAATTCAGCGTGAAGTTCCGCGCAGTGAAGAGCGGCAAACTGAGCGACATGTTGGGTGTATCGAGCCGCATCACGCGTGCCGAGGCCTACAGCCTGTCGAACAACCGCCTGGATGTAGCGCTTCGTTTCAACGGTCAGGGTGGTGCAGTGATCTCGGGCGTAGGCTTCGAGTTGTACCAGAACCAGCCGAACCCGTTTGTGAACAAGACACTCATCGGCTTCCACCTGCCTGAGGCAACTGAGGCTACGCTGTCGATCTTCGACGAAACGGGTCGCATGCTGTTCACGCAGAAAGGCCAGTTTGGCAAAGGCTACAACGCCATCGCCATCGATCGTGCACTGTTGAACACCACGGGCATGATGTACTACAAACTGGAAACTGCCACGGACGCAGCCACGAAGAAGATGATTCAGACGAAGTAATTTAGAAGGGATTAGAGGGAGAGTTTAGAGGGTTTTGACAAGTTGTTGAAGTCCGCTAAACTCTCCAAACCCTCTAACCTGCTAAATCAACTTTCGAAGTTTACGAATCAAATAAAAGAGATACTCGCGGCACGAGCCTGTCGCATGATGAATCGCTGGAAATCGATTTTAACATACTTTAAAATCGGTTTTTGGGATGGCCTCTCTCCTAATAGCAGGAGGGGGGCTTTTTTTATTCCGGGCATCCGGCGCCTATTTTTCCCGCTTTAACAGCGCTCAAATTGTATACCTTCGCTCTCCCGTTTGACCAACAGGCTCAGTCCAATTCTTAACTTGAAACAGCCGGTAGTTTTACCGGCAGGCCGTATGCGCGACGTCACAGACCTTATCGGCAGGATATTCCTCGCCACCATATTTATTTTTGAGGCAACCGACTCCATCGTTTATTTTGAAAAAACCAAACAGGTAATGACCGATTACGGTCTGCTCTGGAACCAGAACCTGCTGCTGTACGGGGCAATTTTTTTGCTGGTGACGGGTGGGCTGATGGTACTTTTCGGCTATCGTTCGACCCTGGGAGTCATCCTGCTACTGCTGTACTGGGTACCTGTAACGTTTATCGTACACGATTTCTGGAATTGCCCGAAAGAGGACCTGCGGGAACAGAGTATTCTCTTTATGAAGAACATCGCCATTATAGGTGGGCTGCTCATGCTGGCCGGGAAGGGTAGCGGCAGGTATAGCATAAAACGCCTGCTGGCAACGACGCGGGTACACTAAAGCGGGTCAGGTAACCTTTGCTTTTTTGATGAGCCGGGAGAAATACGCGGGGAATAAACGCTTGATGTATACCCCGAGTACTTCCTTTCCTCCAACCCATAACTCTTCTTTCCCTTTTTCTATGGCGCGCAGGATTCTCTGCGCCAGGTATTCCGGTGAAATGCCCTTTTCCGTGGCTTCATCCATCTTGTTTTGCCGGGACCCGTCGCCGGTGAGCGCATTCAGGCTGACATTGGTGCGGACAAATCCCGGGCAGATCAGCGTGACTTTCAAGGGTGTGTGGCCGAGTTCGGCGCGCAGGCTGTCGAAAAAGCCGTGCAAAGCGTGTTTCGATGCGGCATAGGAGGAGCGCAGGGGAGAGCCGAATTTGCCGGTGAGACTGGTAATGGTGACGATATGCCCCAACTGGTGCGTCAACATGTGCGGCAACAAGGCTTTTGTAAGCGCAACCGTCCCGAAATAATTGATATCCATAATCTGCTTGTCGACGTCCAGCGTCGTATCCCTGGCCAGCGCCCGTTGGGAGACACCGCCGTTATTGACAAGTATATCCACCTTGCCGACCTGTTTCAATACCTTTTGTGCAATGCCGGGTATGGCGTCGTGCTGTGCCAGGTCCAGCGGTTGAACGACAACAGAGGCGGCGCCGGCATGAAGACAATCGGAGGCGACCTTGTTGAGTTCCTGTTCGTTGCGCGCGGAAAGGATCAGGTGCGACCTGTGTTCCGCGAAGGCAAGCGCCAGGGCCCTGCCGATACCGGAGGAGGCGCCGGTGATCCAGATTCGTTTGTTGGAAAAAAAATCGGACATAATGGTAGATGTATAAATCGAACAGGGATGAGTGAAAATTGACCTGGCGCCTGCACCATGCAGGGAAAACAGATCAGGACGGCTGCTTGCGCCGGCAAAGATAAAAATGCCAGAGCATTCGCGTGCCTACGCTGCGCCAGGGGCGCCAGTGCTGCGTGGAGGCCTCGAACAAGTCGTGAACAGGCCGTTCCGTCAGTCCATTCAGCACGCGAAAGGCTTCCTGCATGGCAATATCGCCTTTTGGCAGTATATCGGGGCGTAGCAGGCACTCCGAAAGGTAAATGTCGGCCGTCCAGTCGCCGATACCCTTCAGTTGTTTCATTTCATCACGCACCTGTTCATCGGAAAGATCGGAGAGTGCATTGAAGTCAAACCTGCCGGATAACACTGCATTTGCCAGTGCCCTGACATAGGGGGTTTTTTGCCGGCTAAACCCGATATTGCGCAGCAAGTCATCGTCGAGGCTGGAAAAAGCAGCCGGGGTGAGGTTGCCCACATACGCTTTCAGGCGTTGAAATGCGGCATTGGCGGATGCCAGCGAAACCTGCTGCTCCAAAATAATGTGTACAAGTGTTGAAAACCCGGGTTCGCGCGCCCAAAGCGGTGGATATCCAAAGTTGTCCAGTACTTTTGCCAGCCCTTTATCCCGCTCTGCCAACCATTGTGCCGCTTCTATTAGATTCGTTTCATTGAGTTTAACTATCATTGCTCCTTGCTAAACAATTACAGGTTTTTCAGGTTTCTGCAACAACACATTTAAACCGTGAAAATAGTAACGCTAACCTTAAATCCAGCACTGGATAAAAGTTCGACGGTCGATCACCTGGTGCCGGAGCAAAAGATGCGCTGCGGCCCGCTCCGCCTGGATGCGGGCGGCGGGGGTATCAATGTGTCGAAAGGCATCCGGAAACTGGGTGGAGAATCTGTCGCGGTGTTTCCCACAGGCGGCGCGACGGGACTTCGCTTGCAGGCCATACTGAATGAGGCCGGTATCGAAACAAAGGTCCATCCGATGGAGGGCGAAACCCGCGAAAACTTTTCCGTCACGGATGTTTCCGCCAACCTCCAGTATCGCTTCACCATGCCCGGGCTGGAAATGTCGGAAAGCCAGGCAGATGCCTGTCTGAGTATTGTCGCGAAGCTGCAACCCCAATACCTGGTAGCCAGCGGCAGCCTGCCGCCGGGTCTGCCCAATACCTATTACGAAAAAGTGGCCGTGTTAGCCAGGCAGATCAATGCACGCCTGATCCTCGACACCTCGGGCGCCCCACTCCAGGCTGCTGCCGACGAAGGACTTTTCCTGCTCAAGCCCAACCTGGGCGAACTGAGCGCCCTGGCCGGGGTCAAAAAACTGGAAATGAACGAGGTGGACGACGCGGCGCTGGAAATCATTCACCAGGGAAAATGTGAAGTGGTAGTGGTATCGCTCGGCCCCCAGGGCGCCCTGCTTGTAACAAAAGACGGATTCGAACATTTCCCGGCGCCGCCGGTTCCCAAACGGAGCACAGTGGGCGCCGGCGACAGCATGGTAGCCGGCATGGTGTGGGCGCTGAGTGAGGGGAAATCATTCCGCGACATGGCCCGAACGGGAGTGGCATGCGGTACGGCGGCAACCATGAACCCGGGCACAGAATTGTTTTTTGCAGCAGATGTGGAACGCCTGATGGGCTGGATGCAGGAATACGGCGAACGCTACCGGTTTACAGACTTTTAAATTGACCTAAATATATTAACGAACATACAATGATCAACCTTGTACTTTTCGGCCCACCAGGTTCGGGCAAAGGCACACAGGCCGATAAACTGGTAAACAAATACAACCTCATCCATATCAGCACCGGCGATTTGTTTCGCCATGAGATGGGCAACAACACACCGCTGGGCCAAAAGGCCAAATCCTACATCGCAAAAGGCGAGCTGGTACCCGATGAGGTGACGATTGGCATGCTGCGTAACAAAGTAGAAGCGCATCCGGAGGCGCAAGGCTTTATTTTCGACGGCTTCCCCCGGACGATCAATCAGGCGCAGGCGCTGGACGATCTGCTGAATGAAAAAGACACTTCGGTTTCCGCCCTGATCGCCCTCCAGGTAGACGACGAAGAAATTGTGGCGCGAATCAAACTGCGCGGGGTTACTTCAGGCCGCCCTGACGATTCCGATGAAAGCATCATCCGCAACCGCATCGAGGTGTATAAAAGTGAAACCACGCCTGTATTCGACTATTATGAAGAACAGGGAAAAAGCCATCAGGTGAACGGGATCGGCAGTATTTCGGGGATATTCGAGCGCCTTACTAAAGTAATTGATGCCTTGTGACGACGAAACAGGGCGTCTTTTCAAAAGTTTTCTGCGCATATTGACCAAAAGGCGCTACTTTTGAGCGTCAAAAAACCCGATTCTTTACTCAACCGAGCGAATATGGCGCTACCTGCCAATCCTTTTCAATCACTGTGGCTGCGGCTACCCGCCCCACTGCAAAACCGGTACTACCTCACACTGCTTGTCTTTTTTTTCATCATGATTTTTCTGGACAAGCACAGTATGTGGACGCAGTGGCGGCTTCAGCGCGCCCTGCACCGCATGGAAAACGACAAGGCGTTTTATGAGCAGAAGATCAAGGACGCCCAGGAAGAAGCCGAAGATTTTGAACTGACTAAAGAAAAATTTGCGCGCGAGCATTATTTCATGAAGCGCCGAAACGAGGATGTTTATATCATCAAGGAAGAGAAATGAACATCCCCAATACTGAAACCAAGTTCTGACGGGGCTGTATTGAAAGGGCCGAAAGGTCTTTTCGTTACGGCCCCGTCACTATTAACCAATACTACACACCACTTACAACGCACTCACTATCAGATGTCTGTCCTGGTCAATAAACAATCGCGTATCATCGTACAGGGTTTTACCGGAAAAGAAGGAACCTTTCATGCCGAACAAATGATCGCCTACGGAACCAACGTGGTAGGCGGCGTAACGCCCGGAAAAGGCGGCCAAAAACACCTGGATCGCCCCGTTTTTAACACGGTGGAGGACTCCGTGAAAAATGCAGGCGCCGATACGTCTATCATTTTCGTCCCGCCGGCGTATGCCGCCGATGCCATTATCGAAGCCGCAGCGTCGGGCATAAGGGTGATCGTGGCCATTACAGAAGGCATTCCGGTACAGGATATGATCCGCGCCAAAGCATACGTCGACAGTAAAGGCGTTCGCCTGATCGGTCCCAACTGCCCCGGTATCATTACGCCGGATGAAGCCAAAGTGGGCATCATGCCCGGCTTTGTATTCAAGCGCGGACCCATCGGGCTGGTATCCAAATCGGGCACCCTGACCTACGAAGCGGCCGACCAGGTGGCGAAGGCGGGACTGGGCATCACCACCGCAATTGGAATCGGCGGCGATCCGATCATCGGCACCACTACACGCGAGGCCATCGAACTGTTCATGAACGACCCGGAAACGGAAGGCATCGTCATGATCGGCGAGATCGGCGGATCGCTGGAAGCCGAAGCGGCACGCTGGATACGCGCAAACGGCAACAAAAAACCTGTGATCGGTTTTATCGCCGGACAAACGGCGCCCAAAGGCCGTAAAATGGGACACGCGGGCGCTATTGTGGGTGGCGCCGATGACACGGCTGCCGCCAAAATGCGTATTCTGGCTGAAAACGGCGTTACAGTGGTGGAGTCTCCCGCCCAGATCGGCGCGACCGTCAAACGCGTCATGGGGCGCTAGGCGAGGCGCTGCCGCTTGCTCAATATAACGGCACAAAACTGCCGTAGTTATCTGCGTTTCCTGTATTTTTATGGTGTTTTTCAGGCCAAACGCAGATGCTTATGCAAAAACCGCTACACCCTCTTGCCCTGGCCCTCGTCGTGGCCGGAAACCTTTCCGCTCAATGTCCGGCGATCCTCAATTGTCCGCCGGGAAACCCGGTCATTTGCGACCTGTCCGGCAACGACGTTGCGTTGTGGAATGACGCCCCGTATACCTGGAGCCAGTTGTTGTCTACTTCCGACCTGTATGAGGGGACGGTCGACCTGAACCTCAAGGTACTGAAATGCGGGTTGGGAAATGCGGGCAGCATCAATATTTCCTATGCGTTGTTGTTCGATCTGGACAACGACGATACCTATGAATCCGCCGTTTCCAGCAATGTATTGCCGCCTCCCGGGCTGGTTTTTGCCAACAACGCCCAGAACCAGAACTACAGCGGCGGTGATCCGGTGGAATTCGACCGGCGTCCGGTGCCGGATTCGCTGAAGTTTCGCTTTGCCATCGAACTTCATTCCGTCGGCGATACCGTATTTGCCTATGTGCGGTGGCTTACGGGAAACCTGTACGTTCAGCCCCGGCTGCCGGAGGGCCGGCACCGGATCATCTGGCGCGTGGAGCAAGGCGGTGTTGTGAAATATTGCGACCATACTTTCCGCGTAAAAGACTGCCTGGAACCGACGATTTCCTGCAAATCCGGGACCGGTGCCGGCATGAATACAAATGGTACGGCAACCCTGCCGCTGTTGGACGCCCTGGAATACGTCGTTGACAATTCAACGCCATTCAATCAGTTACAACTCTCCATGCGAAAAACCGGCAACGGCTCCGGTTTCCCGCTCCAGAACGGCAGTCCGGTTGCGCAACTCAATTACGATTGCGACGACCTGGGCGCCCAAAGCATAGAAATATGGGCAAAGGATAAACTGGGGAATGTAAAATCCTGCACGACCGCCATTTCCATCGACGACGATAACGGGTACTGCCTGTTGGCGCCCCAAATTTGCGCCCGGAAGTACTGGGGCGACAGCAGCACGATCGAAGGCGTGAAATTCAGTATGGTCTGGGTCGATACCGCCGAGCAACTGCACACGATCAGCCTGCCTCCCGGACCGGATGCCTGTACATTGCTGGATACCCTGCCGCCTGCGCCCTCGTTTTCGCTTTTCGCAGAGAAAGATACGTTTCCGCTGAACGGGGTTTCCACCTTCGACCTGGTGCTGATATCCAGCCATATACTCGACATCGCGCCGTTCGACGCACCCTGGAAGTGGATTGCTGCCGATATCAACCGAAGCGGCACCATCACAACCTTCGATGTGCTCGAACTGCGCAAACTGATCCTCGGCATCTACAACAAGTTTCCGGCAAATACTTCGTGGCGCTTTTTTGCGGCGAACTGCAATTTTCCCCCCAATCCCTTCACCGGATACTGCGCGGCGGAACATTCTTTTATCACCATGCCCGTGTGGAACTATCCCGGACCGATTCTGTTCAACGGCGTTAAAACCGGCGATGTGAACGGCACCGCTTTCACTTCCAATCTTTCAGCCTGCGCGGTCGAGGCCAGAGGCCCTGCAATGACCATCGATATGGCTGACCGAATACTCGAAGCGGGAACCGTTGTCGAGGCGCCGATTCAAATACAGGCAGACGCTTCCTGGCTTGGTTTCCAGGCGGGGTTCCGTTTCGATCCGTCAGCGGTAACAGTAGACGGTCTGTCATCTGCCATTTTACCGGATTTTGACGATCAGGCGTTTGCACAGCCGGAACCGGGCCTGTTGAACATCAGTTGGTTTGCAGGCCGGCCCATTCACTTGTCGGAGGGTGACAACCTGTTGACGCTGCGGCTCAGGGTAGCACAGCGCTGCACTTTGAGTCAAGTACTTGACTTTTACCCGGAGCGCCTTCAACCGGAAGCGTATCTGGCCGGAGGAACCGTGCATCCCCTTGTAATACAATACTATACGCCAGACAAGACGATTGTGGGCGCCCCGCAGCCCAACCCGACAAAGGGCGGGGTGTCGATTCCTGTCCGGACCGCGCAACCGGCGCCATTGCACGTCGAAATTTGTGATTTACAGGGCAGGGTGGCGTATGCCGGCGACTTCCCGTCAGGCCCGGTATCGCAAACCCTCGATGTGCCCGCTTCCGCATTCCCCGATCCGGGCGTTTATTTCTGGCGGGTTTTTTCCGGATATTCGTTTCAGTCGGGAAAAATCATCCGGCTTTGATCTCCATCCTGATCCGACGTTCGGGGGGCAGGTAGTTGTTCATTCGGTTGGGCAGTATTTTCATCCAGCCCAGGTTAAACGCCTGGAAGCGTGCGAGCGCCCAACCGCGCGGCATTTCGGGTGAAATGTCGAATGTTTCTTTTTTCAGGAACAACAGGGCCTGTTCGCGCGAAAGATCAACGGCGGGTAGGGTAGGGGCGCATATGCTGCTCAGGGCGAGGGCATGCGAAGGGATGAAATCCTTTCCCTTAAACACGCCGATGTTTGTCCCAAACCATTTGTTTTTCAAGAACTTATCCAGTACGAGATAGTCGTTTTCCTGTGTGGCAGGCAAGGCTATTATCTCCCCGGACGGCGTTTGGAGCAATCGCGGGTTCGCAGTTTCGCTCAGCCATTTTCGCGCCTCCGGGATCAGGTTTTTGGCCAAAGGCGTCACGTTCCGGAATACGGCGGGCGGGTTTTGCCGTCCCGGATTACCGTCTTTTTTCCGAAATACAGCCAGAAAAAAGCCTTCGCCGCGTGTGCGGTGCGGAAAAAACCGGAATCCGTTCCCGGATTGGACGATGCCCCAGTCTGCCGGCATGTCCAGGCTGAGCGCTTCCAGGTCGAACGTGCGGATCATCCATGCGTTATTGTCTTCATTTTCCTGGCGGTTATAGGTACAGGTGCTGTAGATAAATATGCCACCCGGAGCAAGCGCTTCCACTGCAGCCGTAAGAATACGGCGTTGCCGGACGGAGCACATCTCCACCTGCGCAGGCGACCATTCGCGCATGGCATCGGGGTCTTTGCGAAAAAGACCCTCGCCGCTGCATGGCGCATCAGCCACGATAAGGTCGAACCAGGGCCCGATGGCGGCAAAATCCCCGGTTTCCGCACTGGTAACGGCGACATTATGCACGCACCATTTCTCAAGGTTTTCCCGCAGTGCACCGACCCGTGTACGGATGACTTCATTGGCAACCAGCAGGCTGTCCGGGCTGATCATGTCAGCGATAAGGGTGCTTTTTCCGCCGGGAGCGGCACATAAGTCCAACACTTTCAGTCGTTTGGAAAAATCGACCGTTTGCCGCAAGGCCTCATACAGAAACATGGACGATGCTTCCTGTACATAATAGGCGCCGGCATGAAAAACCGGATCAAGGGTAAAGACCGGTCGTTCCGGCAGGTAATAGCCGCGTGGATGCCAGGGCACATTCGTCCCTTTTGCCGGTGCGGCAATGCGGGCGTCATCGCGCAGGCGGATGCTGACCGGAGCGGGCTCCTTCAAAGCGGAAAGAAATTCCGGGTATTCTTCCGGACCGAGCAATTCCAGCATCTGTCGTACAAAGGGCGGCGGTAGCATGTCAGGACAAATGTCGGCACTGTAGTCGTAATGCGGACGTTGTTGCAGTAAAAATTCAGGGAAACCGGTGAAAGCAAAAAATCGTATCTATTTTTGCTCCACCTGAATCCTCGACGCATCCATTAATTGAAAACCCTTTTTGCTAACCGCGCCCATGCAAGCAAACAGCGCTATTCTGACCATTATCGACCAGGTCAACCACGTTCTCGCTCAGTTGAAGCCCCATGAGTATCGGCAGCAACTGCCTGAATTTGAGGGCAGTACACTGGGACAACACTTCAGGCATATCCTGGAGTTTTTCCAGTGTCTGGAGCAGGGATTTGATTCGGGAATGGTCGATTACGCCGCGCGGGAGCGGAATCTGCTGTATGAAGACCATCCGGAAATCGCTGCAGTCGCGTTCGGCGCTTTTGCCGTTGCGCTCCCCAATTTCGACGCCATGCAGCCGGTGGAGGTCAGGGCGGAATTCGGCGGGCTGGAACGCCCCGCCTATACCAGCACCATCGGGCGCGAACTTCTGTTTGTGTACGACCACGCCATCCACCACCTGGCCATGATCAAGATAGGTTTGTTGGGTCATTTTCCGCATGTGCGTACTGACCAGAACCTGGGCGTGTCGCCCTCTACGATCAAGGCGCGCAATACACAGGCCACTTAACCTGCCGGCAGGCAGACCGTCCAGACCAGTTCGCCGGAGTCAGGGAGGTTGATTTTTCAAAAATGAGTTGATATTCCTGCCGGAAAGCCTCCTTTCTCACCCAACCGCGTGTGTGACCGGCGGCGTCGGTCCAATCGAAGGGCTCCACGTGCAGGTGTGCCCGAAAGTCCAGTTCTTTCAGGCCGTAGGCTTTGTACAGACTTTCCTTTGCCGTCCAGAAGATGTGAAACAGGTCGAACTGCTGCTGCGGTGGAAACGGCTCCACAAACTCCGTTTCTTTTTCGTTCAGGAACTTTGCGGCAAGCCTGGGCATTTTCCCTACGAGTACCTGGATATCGCAGCCGACATTCTGTTCTGCCAACAGGGCGCCGACAATCCCGTGCGAATGGCTGAGCGAACAATACAGGTCGGGCTTGTCCAGAAAAAAGGGCTTGGAAAATGCGTCCTTGGCTAACGGCAGCCGCTGTGGCGCGCCGGTAAGTTTGTGCAACAGCCAGCGGCTGGCCAGCCATTCCAGGCGGCGTATATTTTTCAGACGCGCCAGTTCATGCTCTTCCGCCTCAGAGAGGGGGAGTTCCCGGCGGAAAAAATGCTCTTCCTCAGTGATTTGCCACAAACCGAATATCGTACCGGCAGACGGATGCGTGGTCAGCAAAAGGGGCATCGGCTATTTTTGCCCGAAATGTAGCAAATAGTAGGGGCTTCGTGGTTGCATTTGCCTTTCGATCCGCCAACGAAAGACGGCGTATCGGGTTTGTTTAAAAAAAGTGGAAAGGCAATGATAATTCAAGCGGCTGAAACGACTAATCCATATGAGATTGCTTGAAAACTTTTTTGGAGATATAAGGCCCGATACCCCACTTTTGCGGCAACCAAAAAATGTTCACCATAAAAACCGAAACAACCAAATGGAACAAAAGGAATTATTCGTATTCCACGCTCTCCTTGCCGAAGTGTACCAAAAAGCGTTCGGCGAACAACTTGCGCCACTTTCACACGGCAAAGCCCAGACACTTTGCCTGTTGATCCACGAAACTACGGGCGAACTGCTGGATCACAAGATGCTCCATAGTTTCGCTGCCGCCGTAATTGCCGGCGACCAGACGGCAGAAAGCCCTTCCACCGCCACGCTCGCCATCCTGGCTCAATTTGCAGCCGGCGATAATGCACTCGGCAACGGGCGGCACGAGATGCGTATGGGAGCCTACGCTGCCTGGTATAAATACCGCAGCCGGGCACTTACGCGCCTGCTGGCTGCCTGAGTTCTCCCCCCTGGGGTCATAAAAGATTACCCTTCCGGTAAATTTCTACGGACATAGAACCATGCCGGAATAGTTCGGCGAAGATTTTACCTTCGTGTTCATGCAGCGCTTCAAGCGCTTCTGATACTGTGATTTGCATGTCTGGAAATACATTTATTAAGACAAAAATAAGCCCTGCTCAGCGACTATCGCCCGAATTTTATCTGCGCACCGATGTGGTGCAGATTGCCCGCGACCTTCTGGGAAAAATACTGGTGACGGAGATGGACGGGCAACGCACCGCGGGGATCATTACAGAGACAGAAGCCTATCGCGCGCCCGACGACCGGGCCTGTCATGCCTGGAATAACCGGCGCACCGCGCGTACCGAGGTGATGTTTCAGGAGGGCGGAAGGGCGTATGTGTACCTGTGTTACGGTATTCACCACCTGTTCAATGTAGTAACGGGGCCGGAAAATATGGCCCATGCCGTGCTGGTTCGCGCCATAGAACCCGTTGACGGACTGGAACTTATGCTGGAACGCCGCGATATCCGGCTTTCAAAATCCGGCAACTTGCCACCGGCCCGACTGACCACAGGGCCCGGCGCTCTTTCAAAGGCGCTGGGCATTCGCACCACACTTTCAGGGCAGCGGCTGATCTCACCCGATACGCCGGTATGGATCGAAGACAACCAGTCGGTTATTCAGGAAACCGATATCGGATCAGGCAAACGCATCGGCGTGGACTATGCAGGCGAATGTGCCGAATGGCCCTGGCGCTTCTGGCTGAAACACTCCCGTTACGTCAAGCGACAATGACAAATGACGAAATGACGAATGACGAAACGACGAATGACGAATGACGAATGACGAAACGACGAAATGACGAATTTTCCCCTACCCCTGATGCGAGGCATACGCCTGTTCCACCTTGTCCCGGAACCTGTCGTACACCTCTCCGGGAATCTTGTGCCGGATAGATTGCAGGAACTGTTTCAACTTCATGTATTCGCTTTCTGTGAGAATATCGTCTTCCATAAACGCATTGAACAGTTCCAGGAAGTTTTCACTGACATTGCGGGCAAACTCGATCCTCTTTGACCGGTCTTCAATAAAAGCGAGGAAGTACAGGCCTTCCGTATAGCCGAGCCGTCGGCGCAACACCAGGTCGTCCACCTCTTTTTTGATCTCTTCCAGTCTTCGGGCGGCCATTTCGGCGCTGATGAGTTGCGTTTCGAAACCTGCGTACACCTGCTGTGCGCGGTCGCCGTAGCGCCGGATGAGTTGCTCGCGGCGACGGAAGACCCACCAGCCTGCGAGGGCCGTGAGCAGTGCCGTGGTACCGACCATCGTGATCTCCACCAGGTAACCCGTGTCTTCAAGAAACTGGATCTGGCGCGCCAGAAAATTGGAACCCGGCTCAAGCCCGGCCGTGCGTATGGTAAATTCGGCTGATTTGAAATCGTCGTTGGTCAGCGGTCGCTGCGGGCGCAGGGCGTTGATGTGGTTGAGCCACACCAGTTTCAGGTCGGCGCGGTCTTCTGCGCAGTAGAAATTGCGGATGTTGCTGCCTTGCCCGAGTTGAAAGCCCTGGGAGTATTTATCCCGGATGAACTTATTGGTTTTCAGGAAGAAAAAGAGAAACTGCTGTATCTGTGCGGAGTCCTGGAGAGCGGCCAGCGCACGCAGATCTTTTGGACTTGGGCTCGATTTATGGCTCAATTTGTTGGCCTGAAAACGCATCCAGGCCAGCAATTCGCGCGGGTTGGGCGGCATGATATACTGCCGGCCCAGGCGTTTGAAATGCTCCTCGTTCATTTCAATGAGCGAGCCCGGGCCCAGGTGTGTGACCGAGTAGAAGTGAAAATTGGGCGGTACCGTTATTTTTTGTCCGCCGAGTATGGCCGTGTCGCGGGTGCTGCTCAGCGATTCCCAGAGTTCGGGGCCGAAAAAGGTTTCGGGATTGATTTTGTCAAAATTGTCGGCCACAGTAACAAAATGCTCGTCGGGATGCTGCCGGCACCTGTCCCATAATTCGAGCAGTTTTCCGCGTACAAAGCGATCGTCCGCTTCATATCCGATATATTTTTTGTGGTATTCCAGGTCGAACTGCGGGGCGCAGTCGATCTCCATGATATTATCCGGTTTCCCGGCCAGCAGGCGCGCCATGTGTTTGGTCTGCTTGGTGGCGCCAACGCCGGTAACACCCGAAATGACCAAAAAATCTTTCTTGCAGGCTGTTCTGCAGAAATCCCGGAAACTCGTCCATTCAATATTCGACAGGTATGGAATAGATGCCAGGTGGAATGCTGTTGAATCGCCGGGCCGGAATTCCGTTCCGTGCATCTCGCAATATATGCGTTGCAGCGAATCGGGCACTTCCTCGATCATGTAATGTTTTTCGCCCAGCAATGCACCCGCTTCGAGCCACATCGGGTCCGGGGAGTTGCGCAAACCGAACCAGCAGGCCAGTATTGCAGCCGGGACAAGCAACAGAAAAAAACGGGATGGCGATGGTGAATTACTCAACGGATTAGAAGTTTTTGTTGCGCGAAGGTAGCGCGGTAAATGGTTTTCACCTAAAGAATACGATCTATCGATAAAGAAACAGACAAGGATGACAAAGAGGTGCAATCTTTAAAAAACTTGCCGCACTTTTGCATAGATGAAAAATTACCTTTCCCTCGTCAAATTCAGCCACACCATTTTTGCCATGCCCTTTGCGCTGACGGCCTTTTTCATCGCTCTTTCACAGCAGCGGGAAGGAATGGACTGGCTCAAACTGGCATTGGTAATCCTCTGCATGGTTTTTGCCCGCAGCGCAGCCATGGCATTCAACCGGTATCTGGACCGCGACATCGATGCGGTAAACCCGCGTACCAGGGTCAGGGAAATCCCTTCGGGTGTAATAACGCCCAAAGCGGCGCTTGTATTTGTTGTCGCCAACTGCGCGCTGTTTATAGCCACTACCTGGTTTATCAATATGCTGTGTTTTGCGCTGTCGCCGGTGGCGCTGGCCGTTGTACTGGGTTACAGTTACACCAAACGTTTTACCTGGCTTTGCCACTTGGTGCTGGGTCTCGGCCTGTCGCTGGCGCCGGTGGGCGCTTACCTGGCTGTTGCCGGGCATTTTGACTGGATACCGGTGTTGTACGGACTGGCTGTATTGCTCTGGGTAGCGGGATTCGACGTCATTTACGCCTTGCAGGACGAATCGTTCGACAAGTCGCAGGACCTGTACTCGATACCTTCCTTCTTCGGGAAAAAACGCGCCCTGCGTTTGTCGGAATGGATGCACCTGGGCTCGGCGGCGCTGATGGTATATGCGGGCACACTGTTGCTGTCGGCGGCTCCGCAAACGGGCTGGCTGCTGTGGCTGGGCACTGCCATTTTTCTCGGATTGTTGCTTTATCAGCACCTGATTGTGAGACCAAATGACCTGAGCCGCGTCAACATGGCGTTTTTTACCACCAACGGTGTCGCCAGTTTGATCTTCGGGACGCTGGCTATTGCCGATCTGTTGAGTTGAACACCCTTTTTTCATGAAAAAACTGGCCATTTTTGCATCGGGTACAGGCTCGAATGCGCGCAGGATCATCGAGTATTTTTCCGGTTCCGGAATGGTGGAAGTCGCCCTGGTGCTGTCCAATAAAAAAGACGCCGGTGTGCTGGAGATCGCCCGGTCGCACGGGATACCCGCGATGGTATTCGACCGGAAAATGTTCTACGAAACAGGTGAGGTGCTGGATGCCCTCCGTGTGCACCATATAGATTTTATCGTGCTGGCAGGTTTTTTATGGTTGGCGCCGCCTCCATTGATTGCCGCTTTTCCGCAACGCATGGTCAATATTCACCCGGCGCTGCTGCCCAAATACGGCGGCAAGGGCATGTACGGGATGCATGTACACGAGGCGGTAAAAGCCGCCGGGGAAACGGAGACCGGCATTACGATTCATTATGTCAATGAACACTACGACAAAGGGGATTTCGTTTTCCAAATGCGCTGTGCTGTTTTACCGGAGGACACGCCGGCAGATATCGCCCGAAAAGTCCAGCAACTCGAACACCAGTATTTTCCGGAAATAATCGCTAAACTTGTGTCTGAAAACGCCGCATAGTTTATTTTATCAAAACACTTGCACCCCGAAAACCGGTATAGCATGAATAAATACAAACTGCTTCGCGCGACGTTTTTTTTATTGCTTCCCCTTGCGCTCACGGCACAGAAAGCGAGCGAAATCGCTAAAAATGCAGATGCGCTGTTTGAATCCGGTAAGATCGGTGAAGCCGCCGAAATGTACGAACTCGCCGGCCGGCTCGATGGCGAAAATCATTCCTTGTTATATAAGGCTGCTGAAGCCTATTACCGCGTTCGGGATTACAAAAGAGCCGCCGAGTGTTATGTCCTGCTGAAAGGCGATTACGATCGATATGAGTTTGCCGGATTGCGATATGCCCGGGCCTTGAAGCAGAACGGACAATACGAACAGGCTTTGGAGGCTTTCCGGGAGTTTGGCCGGGAATACCGCGGCGACCGCCGGGCACAGGTGATCAGTGTGGTCAGCAATGAGATCAACGGATGCGAACTGGCCCTTCAACTCGTCACCCAGCGCGCATCTCCGGTGATACCTGCAGAGGTTAAAATTCTTCCCAAATGGGTCAACAGTACTGAAAACGAATTTTCACCGGTACCTTTTTCCGACAACCTGCTCTACTTTTCCACGGTTGTGCAGGGGCAGGTGAAACTCATGCGTACCCAGCGACAGTCGGGGCTGTGGCAACAACCTACCGAGGCCAACGGTCTGCCCGAGGCCGCCGCCTACCGGTTTGGCAACGGCGTGTTCTCGCCCGACGGCAACCGCTTTTACTGTACGCAATGCACGGAACAAAACACCACGGGACGCGGAGCCAACGGGCTTCGGACGCTGTGTGCACTGTTTGTACTGCGGCGCTCAACCGATGGCGGCTGGGGACCTCCGGTAAAATTGCGCAACTACATCAACATGCCCGACCATACGGTCACGCATCCCTACGTCATTCAGGAGCGCGGCCGCGAGATATTGTATTTCTCCAGCGACCGGGAAGGCGGCTTCGGCGGACTGGATCTGTACGTCTGCGAACGGCCGCTCGACACAGAGGACCTGGACTTTTCATTTCCGCAGAACCTGGGTGGTGCGATCAATACAGCCGGCGACGAGGTAACCCCGTTTTTCGACCCCTCCGCCCAGACGCTGTGGTTCAGCAGCAATGGCCAGCCTTCGGTAGGCGGTCTGGATGTGTTTAAAACCGTTCGCTCCGACGGGAAATGGTCGAAACCTGAAAATGCCGGCTTCCCGGTCAATTCACCCGCCGACGATTTTTTCTTTACCCTGAAACGCAACGGCAGCGGCGGTTTCCTGTCGTCGAACCGCCTCTCGGGCACGGACAAAACCAATACCCGTGACGAGGATATTTTTGAGTTTTTTCCAAAAAATCCGCCTGTCACGCTTGCCGGAAAGGTGCTGGAACGCGGCAGCAACCGCCTCCTCACCGACTGCATGGTGGCCCTGTATGAAACCGACAACAGCGCTGACCCGCGCCTGCTGGAGGTAAGGCCTTCGGAAGACGGCACGTTCCAGTTCTATGTGCTGCCGGAACACCGTTATGCGATGGAGGTGACCAAAGACGGTTATGCAACGGCCGGCGTTCAGGCAAATATCAACGACTATGAAACGGTGATCCGGCTTGCACCGCTGGGGGCCGGGCAGCGACCCGAGCCCATACTGACGGCGCAACGCGGGCTGGAATCGCCCGGTCTGCCCGATATGTCGCCCAAGGCTGTGCCCCCCGGACAATCAGAAGTGTACCGGATACATCTTGAAGTACAACCTGATTTTGATGCGCTGACGCCGCGTTATGAACTGGCGCGCAACTTCGGCAAGGTCACAGCCGAGCCTTTGCCGGCTCAGGGGATTATTCGGGTTATACTCGGTGATTTCAGCGATCAAAAGACGGCCAATGAAATTGCCATCGCCTTGCGCAAAAGCGGCTCGTTTCCGCAGGCGTTCGTGATCAGGGAAGAAAACAGGTAAGGCGGAAAAACTTTGGCTTCGTGGCAGAAAGAAGTACCTGCCGCGATTACCTTTGTCGCATGGCGCCCAAGCATATACTGGCACTGATTCGCCCGGAGCACTGGGTAAAAAACTTGTTCCTGTTCATTCCGGCATTTTTTGGTTCGCGTCTGTTTGAAGCGGCGATTCTGAAGCAAACCCTGCTCGGCTTTTTTGCCTTTTCGGCAGTTGCCTCTGCGGTGTATGTGCTGAATGACCTGGTTGACGGTCCCCACGACCGCAATCACCCCGACAAAAAGCGGCGGCCTATCGCAAGCGGGGCAATCAACACACGGCAGGGTATCGCAATACTCGTTTTTCTGCTGGCCGGCGGCACGGCTCTGGCATCGTATTTAAACCACGACTTGCTGGTTTTCAGTCTTTTGTATTTTATTGTCAACGTCTTTTACTCCTTCTCGCTCAAGCATATCGCCATCATCGATATCTCGCTGATCGGCATCGGTTTCCTGCTGCGCGTGTTTGCAGGCGGCGCTGTTGCCAACGTGGAGGTGTCGCAATGGCTGATCGTGCTGACCTTTTTGCTGGCGCTCATTCTCGGGCTGGCCAAAAGACGCGGCGAGTACCTGGTAGAGACCAAAGGTCACACCTTCCGAAAGGCGTTGGAAGGCTACAACCTGCCTTTTCTCGATGTGAGCATGGTGGTATGCTCCACAGTGGCCATTGTCGCCTATCTCATGTACTGCTTCTCGCCTGAGGTCACAGAGCGCATCGGTTCCAACCGAATTTTCTTCACGGCTTTTTTTGTCATTGTAGGTATCCTGCGCTATCTGCAACTGACGATGGTGTACAACAAAACCGAGTCGCCTACACGCGCGCTTCTGCGCGACGGATTTCTGCAGATCGTGCTGCTGGGCTGGATCGGCTCCTTTGCGTGGCTGCTTTATTGGAAGAAGTGGTTTTTGTGAAAGCAGGGCGCTGGCGCCCGCCTTCACTCAGCGCTGCACCATGATTTTTCCCGCCAATTGACCGTAACTGACCATGTACATTCCAGCGGGCCATCGCTGCACGTCTATCAACATACCGATTTTATCGGGAACGGTTTCGAGCATGATACGGCCGGTCATATCGCGGACAATCAAGGGTAAATCGTTGAACAGTCGGTCTGTTTGTAAAAATACCGCAGTAGCCGCAGGATTGGGGGTCAGGGATAGCGCCGTTGCAGAACCAATTTCAGGAATGTCGGTCAGGTCGTTATTGGCGTTGAAGGTAGGCGCCTGGATCACGAAATTGCCCGTGCCATTGGGCACCCGTGCAAAACCTTTGTCGGGTTCCTGTTTTCCAAAACTGACGGAATCTACCAGTTGAAGGTCGTGGGTGAGCAGATATACCACCTCACCGTCGGCCGACAACTTGAAATTGCAATGAAAATCGCCGTCGTTGCCGTCTTCGTCGGCCCAAAAGACAAGGTAGCCGTTTGCAGGCAGTATCGTGTTCTGCGGGATTTGCCATTTGACCAGATTGGCCGTATTGTCGGTCAGGTAGTACCCGCTCAGATCGATGGCCTGCCCCGAGCGGTTGTAGAGTTCGATCCAGTCTTCGTACTTGCCCGTTTCGTCGGCGGCAGTGGTTGTGTTGGCTGCCATCAATTCGTTAATTGCCACGGCGATACCGGCTGCGGCCTGCGGCTGCACCTGGTAAATGAACACATCGTGTTCTGCGCCTTCGGGCATGAAGGACGCCGAACGCGCTGCCGTATTGGCCACGGCCTCCACATAAAAACGCACCCAGGCGCCGGCGCTTTGGCCGGGGATACTGGCGCCGTACAACCCGTCGCCGGCCGTGCCGTCGTTGTGCAGGCCGTCGTCGTGCATCTGTATGGGGGTGAAATTGCCTGTCAGCCCGGTGGCATAGAACAGGTTGACGCCGAAGATTCCCGTCGTCGAACTGACCTGAGCGGTTACAATGGCGGCTTTGTCGGCCAGGGGTGCGGCCCAGAGGGTTCCGGCTTCGTCGCGCCAGCCCACGCTTTCGATTTTGGGGGCTGTCTGTGCGACCTCGGTATTGGCCAGCAGGTTGTTGCGGCGGTTGTTGATAAATGTCTTCAGTGCGGCGACTTCGGAAGTAAACTGCGTGTAACTGTACAGTTTTTTCGGATCAGCCTGAACCAGGGGGTCGATCATTGCCTTGAAGTTGTCGAGTATGGGGTTGCACACGGCCGGGTTCAGTTCCTGTGCGATGATGGTACGCATGTGTGCGAGGTAGCGCTGCCGCCAGATAGGCACGGCGAGCATCTTGTTCAGCAGGGGGTAGTTTACCTTGTTGGCGTTATAGAAGGGACTCCAGGTGGCGAAATTGCTCTCCATCACGCTGTTGCCGTCGTATTCGAGGGGTGTCAGGCGCCCGGTTTCCGCTTCGTAGTAGATGTAGTAGTCCATTTTGCCCTTGTACACGTAACTGTCGTCGTCGGAAAAAGCGATCTCGGAGGCGAGAAACCAGAGGGTGCGGTCTACGTCAAGGAAGTTGGGGAGTACGTTGGGCAGTTCGTTGGCCGGCGTGTTGTTCAGGGCATTGCAGACGGCGACAAGGTAATCCCAGGGATTATCGAGTCCGCTGCTTTTCAGGGTATAATATTGTTTGTAGGCAGCCGTGTCGCCGCCCAGAAAATTGATGGCCGCAGTTCCGTCGCCCCAGCCCGGTCCGCCGGGCCCGCCGGGGCCGATCAGTCCGTCGGGCCGGTCGGCGCGCCAGTTGATACCGTCGTTGCTGAAAAACCATTCCTTGAGATAATCTTTGTTCAATTGTTGAACGTTGGGGTAAATGCCCCAATTCTGGCCATTGATATACAGTTGCACGAAATTGGACTTTGCCGCCGGGATATGGCGCCGGATCTGTTTCTGGTAAAACACTTCGCGCAGAAAGGACGGGTCCTGGAAGCAATTGTTCAGGTTCAGGGTTTGATAGCCCATCAGGTCCTGGTTGGGATCGGCATAGTCCATGGTCAGGTTGAAGGACTTCTTTTGCGAGTTTTGGGTCTGGCTGTAAGAGGTCTGGCCCTTGAAGCGCACGCCAACGCTGTCATAGATGACGCCGTCGACAGTCATGGTTGCGGGCAGGTCGGTTTTTGACTGGTAATTGCCCGCAAGCAGGTTCCAGTAATTCGTTTGCGGGAAATCGAGGTATATGGTGCGAATGATGGCTGAGTCGTACAAGCCGTCCGGGGCCTGGTCGCCGGTGATCAGCATATGGCCGTCGCCGGATATGCGCATTTGGGCGGGGAGATTTTGGGCCGTTGCCGAAAAATGGAAACAGGCCAGGGAGATCAGGAAAAGGAATACAGCGGAAAGGTGGCGCATAAAAGAATGAATAAGGTTGATATTGGACGCAAAGATCGACGGGTCGTTTAATACCGGTCTCCTGACCCGGACGAATAATCGAAGCAGAGGGTTGCGTCAGTCGTCCGGTTGCAGGCCGGTATTACTTGTTAATGCCCAGCCATTTTTCCTCCAGTGCGGCGAGCCGGGTCACTGTTTCGTTCCGGGTATTGTTGAATAATTCAGGGTCGGGCCATTCGCCGATGGCTTGGTCGACGTTGAATTCCAGGTAGTTCAGGAATTTGTTTACGAAATACCGTGATCTGAATGACGCGATAGTTTCATATATATAGGGTCGTTCGTTGCAGCGTTTGAAGTTTATTTTTTTGTATTTGAGGTAATCCAGGGGATTGTACAGGTAAATAATAACATAGCCAGCTACAAAAGATAACGGAATAAGAATCCGGATATAATCGGGCATAAGAATAGAGTTTCCTATCCACCGTGCATATAAAAAATAGCCCATTGAAATAGCAAAGAAGATAAGCACGATAGCAAGATCATTTAATGTGATCTTACTTTTCAGGAAGATAAATGAAATGCTGAATTTTAAAATCGGAATGATCGCAATGCCTAATATAAATAATACCTGAAAATGTGGTTCCGGGCATGTTGACATGTGTGTCCATCCGTTTTTGGCAAACTCACTAATGAACAGACCAATAAAAACCAATCCCATTGTTGACTTTAGTTCGTCCATACTAAAGTTGCCCTTAAAAATAAAATAAATAACCAATATGCCGATTAATATACCGAATTGCAGATGGAAATCTCCTGAAATAGAGAAGTAATAGAATAACACTAGAATTAGCAAAGCAAAGAGTACGATTTCAAACAACTTGACCTTTATTACATCAACACCTTTCCTGAATACGGGATTCAAACTGAATGAAAATTTTATGGCATTAAATTTTTTTACAAAATCCAGAATACCCATTTCCGAAATATACGACAAAATACTCTTCTCCAGTTCAGCCGATATCTTCGGCAAATGCCTCGAAGACCGGATCGCCGTTTCATTCAGCCACTGGTTGTTGTAACCCATGATCTTGGCAACACTGGCGTCAATATCCTTGTTGTCGAGCAAACCGATGCCTTCGATCATTACTTTCAATTCCAGCAGGTTTCTGGTTTTGTCGATGGTGTTCAAAATAAAATGATCGAGTTCCGCCTTGAACGCCCTCAGCGGCTCTTTCCTGAATGAAAAGGCTTCGATCAGGAAACGGTAGGGGTTGATGAACCCGATGTCCAGGATGTTTTCCGCTTCTTTTACCTTGTTCCAGGCATAGGCGGCAATCTTTTCGGCTTCTTCCGGTTCGGCTATTTCCGAATAGAGCACCAGGGCGTCGTGCCATTTGCCCAGGTTGGTGATCGATTGCAGGTCGTAGTTGTTGTCTTTATTGATGATAAAATACTCGGCGAACCGGCGGTGTACGAAACTGACCTTGCCGCCCTCTTCCCGTGTTATGCCGCGAATAATCCGCGTTTCGAAAAGCAGTTCCAGTATATTATCGACGTGGTATCGTTTCAGGTAGCGGTTGACATCACCGAGCGATACTTCGAGTTCTTCGACTTTATTGAACATGATGTCCGACAGATCGACAGCGAAGGAAAAAGTATGGGCATAATCGATCCCCTTGTACTTGGGCAATGCCAGTTTCTCGTTGATGGCATTTGATATAAAATCGTCAAACAGTTGTTTTTTGGACAGCGGGAAGCTGTCCCTGTTGGATTTGGAATAACTGGCGAGCAGGGAGGCCATAAACGGGTTTCGGATCACCGATACCAGGTCGGGCCGGGTGGCAAATATTTCTTTGATCTTGTCGACGGAATAGAACCCCTGCGTCTCCAGCGTCCGGAATATCTTTTGGTCCGAAAAGGGCCTGATTTCCAGGATCGTATTGGTGATGAATTCCTTGGAGGGTCTCTTGTATAGCCGCGATGCAACCACTCCCTGTGCCTGGCTGGATTTTCCGATTTTCAGGAACTTAAAGATCACTTCCGACAACTGGCGAATAATATCCGAACCGTCATCTGCCGAGATGATAGCGGGTATTTCATCAAACGAGTCAAAGATGAAATACAGCCGGCCGCTTTCGTACAGTTTTTCAAAAACAGTGCTGCGCTTGTCGGCCTCCGAATAAAGGAAATTGCCGATGATAAAATTAAAGTTCTCGGTGATGTAATCCCTGATAAACTGGAAAAGGTGCTGTGTGTAAGGATGGTCGTCTGCCGACCAGTTGGTTTTCCACTCCTTGAGGTTGATGTATAAGGGTATCCTGCCGGTCTTTTCCGATTCAAGCGCAATTTCCTTGCACAGTTTTCTCAGGGTCACACTTTTCCCGGACCCAGGCTCGCCCAGTAAAAGAATGGTCTGGTCTCTGCTGCTTTTAATGCCTTCCAGCACATTGACGATTTTTCGCTCCTTACCGCCTTTTTCGCGTATCAACTCTACCTCGGCTTCCAGCGGGGTAAAGTGCCCACTGGACCAGTTGCTTTTGTTGTCGATGATATCGATGCTGGTGCTTACTGCGCCGGCAATATTTTTAAGTTTTTCCTTTATCGGGATATTGGGGAAATCGGCTTCCAGCGGTTCTTTTACCGACGATAATATCCTGTTTTGTTGCATGCTGTTGTTCACGATCCAGACGGCAATCAGGACAAATCCGAGTACCAGACCCGGCGAATTGTCGTACAGCGGGGAGTTGGACAGGTCAAGTTCCGGGAAAAAATGGCCGAGTACTTTGGCCGTCAGCACGTCGATATAGGGCTGCCAGAAATGGAAGGAAAGGGCTACCGCAAGTACGACATACAGGGAGAACACCCTGACCCTGTTGTCTGAATAGGTAAGCCATAAAGGCTTGGCAATCAGCAGAATAATAGCGATCAATATAGAGGCTATGATAGTGCCGATCGTGTTATCCGAAACAAGGGACAGCACCAGAATGGAGCCGAAAATAATGATCAGGTACAGGAGTAGTTTCTGGATGCCCGACAGGTTTGTCATCTGGTTGAAGTTTAAGCGTGCCAGGCAAATTTAAAAATCAAAATGGTTTTGCCGGGCAACAACTGAAAAAAGACTGATGCGGGACCGTCTGCGTACCGCCCTGGCCTGTTTATTGCCAATCTGAGGCAAAAGCCAGGGACATCCTGCTTTTCCACGTCGAGCATTTTATTCCGGAGATCACACAAGTGGAACTGGCGGGCAATGTGCCCGAAGCGCTGCGGCTGATCCGTTCCTTTCAGCCCGATATCGTGTTCCTCGACATTGTGATGCCCCAGCAGGATGGGTTTGACCTGCTAAAGGGGATGCCGTTGTGTGTACCATCGAAGATGACGGTATCGGGCGTGCAGCAGCGGCAGCCCAGCGCGATCATGCTGCCGTAAAACGGCAATCGCAAGGCCTGAAAATAACGGAAGCCCGTATCCGGCAGCTGGGCGGACAAGGCAACGGCAATGCTGACCCGGTGCGGTTTACCGACCTGTACGACCCGGATGGAGCGGCGGCAGGGACGCGGGTTGAGGTGCGGGTAGGGTAAAACCTACGGTCGTTTCACCGGGCTGTTCATGGCTGTTTTCAGGTTAGTCTGGAACATCTCAATGTTGGGGTGCTGGTTGGCTACAGCGACCTCGACTGCTTTTTGATAACTTTTCACGGCCTCTTCCTTTTTTCCGTTGGCGAGCAGCGCCTCGCCGTAACTGTCGTATACATTCGCGGAACCCGGATAGAGCCGGGTGTTGCATTTGAAAATAAGTTCAGCCGTTGCGGGTTGCTGGTGCATCAACAGGTATTCATATCCGAGACCGTTGATGTCGTCTTCAGTCAGCAGGCCGGCATTGGTGCATTGCTGAACGACATCGAAAAGGTTTTCTTCCGAAACATCCGGGATTTTGAGTTGCGCCATCAGAGCCGTAAGATGGACCCTGTACTTTTCCATGGTCTTTTGCCGGTATTCGTCCGCCGCTGCCCTTGCGAGTTCAAGGGCTTTGTCCAGGGCTTCTTCTGCGGTGGTTTTCACTTCAGGCTCCACGCCGGTACCCTCCCAGTTGGTTTTGGTGACCGGATTGATAGCCGTGCCTGTCGGGATGAACACCCCGAGTTTGTCGTTGATCGGAAACATTCCTCCGGGATTGGCGCCGCCGCCGGTTGTTTCGCCGACCAGCGTTGCGCGCTTGCGGGTTTGCATGTTGTAAGAAAACTCTTCAGCGCCGGAGAAGGTGTACGAACTGGTCAGGATGAACAGCGGCACATCGGGCATTTTGTCGCCGCCGACCTTGTCGATGGTCCAGAATTCCTTCGTCTGGTCGCCTTCGCGCCAGTACAGGCTGTTGAGGTGTACGGGTGTATTGAAGAAGAAACTGCACAGATATTGCACCATCTCAGGGCTGCCGCCGCCGTTTTTCCGCAGGTCGATGATGATCGCATCCGAGCCGGCGAGCAGACCCATGTAGCGGTCGGCCATGGGGGCGCCTGCTTCGACAGGAGAAAAACCCCGCAAATCAAGGTATCCGATATTGCCTTCCAAGCGCCTGGCCTCCCGGAATCCGGCGGCATTGCCGCGTTGCCAGGCCATCTGGTCGAGTTTGTCGTCGACCATGCTTTCGGGTGTTTCCGCCGCCTTCATGCCACCCGGCGCTGGGCGGATGCGCATGTGTTTGTCTTTGTTGACGGACTGTACCGCCGTTGTCAGGGCCGCAGCAAATGATTTCACGTCGGTGTATTGGTCAAAGGCGCCGGATTTCAATTGGGATTGCAGGTATTCCGATGTTTTTTTCGCAACATCGGGGAATACATACCGGGCATTGATCAGTTCACCCAGTTGTTCCACGGTTTCGGTTTTGAAAGCCTGGTCGATGGTTGGGTTTTGGGCCTGGAGCGGGTTTGAGATCAGGAAAAGCACTACGACAAGTGCAGAGAACAGGATGTTTTTGTTCATAGTAGATGCGATAAAATCGTTTTATAGAAGAATGAGACAATCGCTTTTTTATAAAGGTTGCATTATGGCAAATTACTGATGACGGGATGTACATTTGATGGAATGTATACGCCTCTGAGGTCAGGCTTGAAGTGGGTATGTTGGATTTAAAATCATTTTGAAACAGTACTAAAGCTCGTCGCCAATGAAGACTTTCCCAGTAGTTTCAGCCGAAAGGTCCCTTTGTTCCGCTTTTTCGCACATTAATCCTTCCTTTATTTGTGCACTTCTATTTTTACTGGCAGCCGATCGCGCTGATAGCCAGATTGTTGCATTCACAAATGAATCGAGTTTCAGTAGTTATGCAAGTGCCAACTGCCCCAACTGCGTCGTCGAGGTTGAGGAATTTGAAGGTATCGCTCCTGGCGGAGCTATTTCTCAACTCAACTATTCACAGACCAGCATTTCATTATCGCCCAATATTATAGATTTCTATGGTGCATGGGGACTATTCCCCGGGTGCCAGGCCACCTTTAGCGGAGGATCATTACTTTCTACACCTGTGTATAATTCAGCGCCTGCCATACTCACCTTCTCGGAACCGATTTTTGCATTTGGGGGCATTTTTATGACGACGGCTTTCCAGTTGGGGTAGTTTCTTTAACCGCTAAAACTGTTCAAAACAATAGCCAAACCATTGTTGAAACATGTAACCAAACCGGAGATACCGGATTTCTTGGATTTTCCTCTGTAGAAGGTATTTCCCAAATTATCATTTCGATAGACTATGGGGCAGTCGAACTGGATCACATGAAGATCGTCCAGTTGCCATCCACGGCTCCCGTTGTCGATGGGGTAGACGTATTCAACATCCATCCTCCTTCTATGGGAGTATCGCTGACGAAACTGGCCATAGGCAATATTGGGGTTGCGGCTGACGGGTCGGCCTCGACGGCATTCAGGATAAGGGGGCATAACCTGGATAAGGCATCGCTCCGGCTACAGGAGAATCCAGGGAATGGCCCCAATGAAGTGGTTGGCAATCTTGATATTACACACGTTTCTTCTGACAGTATTACCGCTATCTACCATCACCCCGTTTATCTGGATGTGCCGGATGTGCAAAGCAAAACAATTCACCTTGAAATCGTGCGGAACAGTACCCTTCAGGTTATTAAAACCTACCCAATCAAAGTTGTCAGGCCGTCTGTCCTGATGGTACACGGATTGTGGTCGAACGGGCACGATGCCTTTGGCGATATGAAGGAATTTTTAAGGAATACCGGTATGTATCGGGAACACCAATTAACCTATGTCGAATACCCATCCGATCGTTTTTTTGAGGAAAACATATCAACGCTCATCAATAACAAAAAAGCCTTATTGATCAGCAACAGGATTAAGAATATCTCGTCCGGCAAGATTGACATCCTGGCACACAGCATGGGGGGCATTTTGAGCAGGCTTTACCTGCAAAGCGACGGATATAAAAATGATATCAACAAGTTAATTACGTTTAACACCCCTCATTCAGGCTCTCAAATTGCCGATTTCCTTTATAATCCCGCCAATTATTACTTACATCCGGCATTAATTGAGGTTGGCAAGGACCCTACCAAAGGTGCGATTGCCGACCTGCGGGTTATGAGTAAGGCTGTCCGAAATACCTTAAACGGCCCTGCACTCAATAAAAACAAAGCCGCAACGCATGCCATCACGACCACCCAGGAAATTCCGACGACACACCCGCTTTTAATAAATTTTATCAAAAATAAAGGATGGCCGGGTTTTATACTGGCCGCCATCGCAACCACGCTGAATGACCTTAACGATTTTCAAAGTTTTCTTTTCAATGACGACAGCCACGATCTTATCGTCGCGAGCAATAGCCAAAGGGGCGGCCTGCCAATACAGGCAACCAGTTTAATTGATGACCAGGGGCACTCCTCTACAGGCAATGCAGCTGTGCAAATGAAAACAAAGGCATTGCTGAATGCAAGTCCCAATGATCCGCTTTTTACCCAAAACGGATACAGCCCCGTAACATTGAACAGCAATTACCTTATCGGGCAGGACGTTGCGGTAAATAAGGTGTCACTCGGCATGGGTGACAACCTTGTCATCACTTACCCCGAACCGGGACGTCAATATCAGGCCGGCGATACGGTTCACCTCACCGTTGCCGGCAGCAGCGGAATCACCAGGATACTTTCGACGATGGGTAGTGAAAATACATCCCTTCAGAATGATCTCGCATTCTCCCAGAATGCAAATGCTGTCTTTACCGTTCCACAGGAGGCCATCGGGCGATTGAATATTGTAACCATGGGATTCAACCCGGACGGTTACGTCAATTTAGACACAACGTATATCGTGGTGGGGACTTCAGCCGTACTGGACAGCATCGCTATTCAGGAAGAATTGATCTATGTGCCTCAAAATCACAGTACAGGGATCACGGTTTTAGGGTATTTCAATGACGGGGTAACCCGGAACCTCAGTGGTTTTGCAGACCTGTCTTACTCTTTTCACCACGGATTGGCCGCACATGAGGCGCCTAAGTTTATAAAAGGATTAGATATTGGAACCGATACAGTTATGGTCTCCTTAAATGGAAAAACTGATTTTACAACGGTCATAATCGTCGATCCATCCGAATGGATAACCGTACCTGTCGATACCGGAGCGGTGCTTCCTGTTACCACTGCCGATTTCAGTCACCAGAATATTCCCTGCGCCATCGCGAAGGTTCAGTTTGTGAACAGCAGTATTTTTGCAAGTGACTACCTATGGGAGTTTGGCGACGGCACAAACAGTATCGAGGCCAACCCCTTGCACCATTACCTGAATCCGGGCGAATACGACGTTACACTGACCGCCACCAACTCCGCAAACGGTCAAAGCAATTCAACGGTGCAGCACATAACGGCTGCTGTAGCCATTCCTTCATCGTCTATTTCGCCCACAGGAACGGTAAAAATCTGCGACGGGGATACTATCCTTTTGTCTGCCGCCGTCGGAACGGGGTATACTTATCAATGGTACAGAAACAACACCCCCATTGTGAACAGTAATAATCAGCATTATATCGCTTACCAATGGGGGTATTTTACTGTGCGGGTAACGGATGCCACAGGATGTTCAGCGACCTCAGTCGTGCCGACAGTTGTAGCTGTGACACCGGCGCCTACTGTTTCGGCTAGTCTGCAGGGCCCTGCGGCGATTTGTCCCGGCGACTCCACGCTGATCAGTGCAGCCTCAACAGGAGGAATCTATTTCCAATGGTTGCTGGACGGTACCGTGATACCGGGCGCGATCACAAAAAACCTGCAAGCAACTGTGGCCGGTAGCTATGTTGTTGTGGCAACTAACGCCAGCGGCTGCCCCAAAACGTCCTTCCCGGTCACGGTAATCTACCTTCCGGTGCCCGACATTACCGTAACGGCAGAGGACCAAGATATTTGCCCGGGGCAAGCCGTAATGCTTAGCGGTTCGGGTGCAATTTCCTATAGTTGGGAACCTGGCAACATTGGCAGCCCTGCCATAACCGTCCAGCCCTCCATTTCCACCGTTTATACCGTAACCGGAACCGGGTCAAACGGCTGCACATCTGCCGAAAATATTGCGATAGCAGTACTGCCCGTTCCTGATGTGGACCTCGGTGCGGCCGATGTGACGCTGAATTATAATGAAGTGCTTGCCCTGGACGCAGGTGCGGGCTTCTCTTTCTATGAATGGTCGACAGGTGCAATCACCCAAACTATTGTCGTTTCACAGGCTGGCATGTATAGTGTGACCGTCACCGACAACGAGGGGTGTACGGGTTCCGGGACGATTACAGTCCATGTCTTAGTGAATGCACTGGAGCCAGATGAAGAAGGTTTTCAGGTAAAGTGTTACCCGAACCCGACTACCGGACAAGTGTTTTTCCTTTTTAAGGATGTTACCGATGCGATGAGAGACATCAATATCTCCGTGCGTAATACCCTGGGCCAATTGGTGGCGGTGCAACAGGTTTTGTTCTCCGGGCAAAAGAACGAGGTTCAGTTTGATCTGGAAGCATTTCCTCCGGGTACATACGTCATACAGATAATTGCGGGTAAAAAAATTGTTTCGACCGTAATAATCCGACAGTAATCACATCTGCAGGCTATCTGGAAGGAATATTTGAAAACCAACGATATTACCATGAGCGATAAGGTAACGCTTTCAGCCTTCGGCTGCATTCGCAAGTGTACGGTGGTCAAATGGATCGCACTCGTATTGCTCTTTTTATGGCAAACCGGGGCTGCCCAGCTCCCGCCCGGTCGAATCGTGCGATCCGAAAACCCGCGTTGCCACTCCGACCCTCCATTAATTACCGAAATGATGTCATGGTTTGCCTGGCACATCGAAAATCTGGGTATGGATAAAGAAACCGGGATCGTCACCGATTCGGCCCGGTTGCGTCTGGCGATCTGGGTATATTCACGAATTATACAAAAACATCCGGATCCGTATTTGGCATATGGCAGCCGGGGATTGACCTATTTCCGATTAGGAGATTACGAACGCGCATTCTCCGATTACCAGCAGGCACTTGATATCTGTCCGGAAGATGCCTGGACGCTGTCTAATATCGGGTATATCTATTTTATACGCGGTGAAATGCAACACGCAGAAAAAGTTTATGCTGATGCCATACTGTACGACCCGGAATTTCTGGACGCCCGGCGCAACCTCGGTGTCATATTTGCACTGCAGAAACGTTTTGGAGAAGCCATCGAAGAATGGAAGGAAGGGCTTAAAATAGATCCGGAAAACGCCATTTTGATGTTTTACATCGGCAATGCATACAAAGACCTGGGGCTGAATGATGTGTCGAACGAATGGCTTGAGAAGGCATATCGCCTCAAACCCGGGTTAAAAAAATAAACAATTACGTCAAACACTCCATCAGCCATTCCTTTTCGGTCAGTACCGGCTCCTTTTCAATTTCCCTGCGTAGTTTTTCTTTTGTCGGCCGGTCATAACTCCGGGGATTCATGATGCGCTCGGTGTAGCGAATGATGTTCAGGTAGTTGGTGCGGTGGTAACCGATCACCTTCTTTCGGCGGATATAATTGCGCATGGCGTCGAGGTGCGACACGAGCAGGTCGTACTCGTCGAGCACGAAATAGGTCTTCAGCAGGAGGGTTTTGGCGGCGAGGTTGAACAGGGGGTCGTGGTAATTGGCCTTTTGTAAAAGTGTCAGCACGGAATCGAAGCGCCGGCGTGCGTACTGCAGGCGTGCGAGATTGAAACTCAGCGAACTGTCGCGGTATTTTCGTTCCAGCATGGGGGTGTACCGGTAGATAAACTCCTCCACCCAGTCCAGTTCGCCGCAGCGCAGTCCCGCCGCCACGATATTGTGGTAGGTGAACCGCGACAGCAACCCGTTTTCAAACAAATAACCCGCCTCAAGCGCCAGTCGGTACAGCTGCAGCACTTCCAGGTTCATATTCTGCTCGCCGCGGTTGGTCTGCCGGATACAATGATTGATGGAAAAGGTGTAAAATTGCCGCATTTCATCGGCGGAAAAGGCTTTTTCCACTGCTTCAAGGTTCTGCATAAATGCTTGGTAATGACCATTTTCAGCGGGATAACGCAACATCCGATAGGTAGCCAGGTAGGTGGATATTGCGGGCAGGTCGCGCCACTCCTCCCGTTCCGCCAGTGCGATAACATCGCGGTGCAGCGGGTCATCATCGCCGGCGCTGTAGACGTTTTTCTGGGCCAGTTCAAGGCAAATCAGGTGGAGCCGGTGGGTAAGGTAATGCACGTCGGTGCTGTGTGCCAGGACACGCAGGGTTCCTGTTTCGGTAGGATTATGCGTAATTGTTGTGGCGTGTTTCTCCAAATGGAAATCACGCATCAGGCTGTGGTACTGTGCGTTGCGCAGGGTTTGCCGCTCCATTTCACGCTCAAAAGCCCTCATATTGCGCTCGTATTGGCCCATCAGTCCGCGATTGCGGTAAACAACGGCCAGTTTGAGTTTGTGTTCGCCGGCTTTTTCGCGGGCGTCTTCCACCAGCAGGAAGGTCTCCAACAGCCGGTACAGGTAACTCATCAGGAGCCGAAGTTGTGTGCCGTCAAAAGGTTTGTTCGGACAAACCGATGCCCAAACCCTGGTTTTGTCCGGCGTCTTTTCGCTGCAAAGGTCATCGTACAACACAACGAGGTCCTGCCGCAGGTTGAAGTACGGCGATTCGAGAAAGCGCCGGGCGTCCTTTTTTTCAATTGGACTAAAGGACTGGATCAGTTGATACAGACTGCTGTTTACCATAGTAGGCGAGCGGTAAGACAGGGAGATAAATCACGGGTGAAGATACAGGCTGAATTAAACAATATAGTCTACAAATTTAATTTTTACGATCAAAGAAGCAGTTGTAAAAATTGAATATTTTTCTTAAAAATCAATAAATTATTAAAAAAAACGCGGCTTTTCGGTTTGATTGACATAAAGGATGTTCAAAAAAATGCTCTACAAATCTATAAAATTGATTTTTTACCTGCAAATCCTGCGCCGCACTTTTGTACCGTTGAAATATTTCAAACAGATCATCCATTCGGTTTTCCTCCCGATCCGGTTTTTAAAACGACAAATCAGCGATCCTTGCAATGAAAAAATTTATCAGTTTTCCTTCCTTCGGCATAACCTGTGGCATGCGTATGCTGGCATCATGCCTGGTACTATGCCTGATATGCCTCCGACAGCCGCTCGCCGCCCAGTGCCCGGGCGACATCACGCCACCGGTTCCCGTCTGTGTGGCCGGTCTGGATCTCGACGTTCCGCCTGCCGGTTCCATCCAGGTGAACGCGCAGGATTTCAACAACGGCAGCAGCGACAATTGCAGCAGCCCGGCCAACCTGCAGTTTTTTATCGAAGCGGGCGCTCCTTCCGCCACACCGCCCTCGACCACCCAACTTCCCTTTACCGCCGCACAGGCCGGGTCACATTCCATTGTGCTGTGGGTGGTGGATGAAGCCGGTAATTCGGTGTTTTGTACTACTACTCTGGTCCTGACGGTCTGCCAGACCGCTCTGTCGATGGCTTGTAACGACCATATTTACATTGACCTGGGCGTTGGCGGGACGGCAGAAATTACGCCCGACGACATGCTGGAAGGCGGACCATACTGCAATTACAGCCATTATACGGTCGACCTGGCGCCGCTGGGTAACCCGACACCCACGGTCACGGTGAGCGCGCTGGATATCGGCGACCACATCATGCAAGTGACCCATGTGGAATCCGGGAATGCATGCTGGGGCACGGTAACGGTGCAGGGCGATTGCCTTAATGACCTGCTCCCTCCTGTTGCTGTCTGCGACGCTGAAATCAGTGTGGTGCTGGATACCATAGCGGCGGCTACATTTACCCTTATCCCCAACATGGTAGACGATGGCAGTTACGATAATTGTACAGCGCAACCCGGCCTCGATTTTCGACTGGAGGACCTGGCTCAATCCAACAACACGCCTCCTGCCACCCAGAGTCTTACGCTGGGTGTAGCCAACGTCGGTTCGCTGTTTGCCCGGATGTGGGTAGGTGACATGGCCGGCAACTGGAACAGCTGTGTTGCCGAAGTAACCGTGTCCCTCGTTGTCGCGCACCATATCGAAGGCTCGGTATTCCTTGACGGTAATGGCGATTGTCTGTGGCAGTCGGCCCAGGAAAACGGACTGGACGGCTGGACGGTACGGGCCACAGGGGTGAATACAGGGGCGGTTTTTGTTGCCGCCACAGACGCGCAGGGGCATTTCAACCTGTCTGTGAATACTGACGAAACAGCATTTGAGGTAGTGCTTGATGCGCCGTACAACTACGGCGGTCAGAATTGCGGCACCAACTATGTTGTAACCTTTTCCAACCCGAACCTCAGTGCTGTGGTCGATCAGAATATTCCAGTGGTCCTCGACGACGAATGCCCGCTCCTGTTCGTCGACCTGGCGACACCCAAAATCCGGCCCTGTTTTCCCGGAACCTACTATGTGTATTATGCCAACGCCAGCACACAGTCGGTCGCCGGCACCTACATCGACGTCACGCTCGACGAAGCCCTGGCGTACCAGAGCAGCAGCCTGCCCGCTGTCAGCCTCGGCAACCAGGTATTTCGTTTTGAAACGGGCGACCTCGATGCAGGGACAAGCGGCTGGATCAGCATCAACTTTTTTACCGATTGCGGGGCGACTTTGGGTGCAACGCATTGTTCGGAAGCGCATATCTACCCGGACACGCTTTGCCCCGACTCACCGTTCTGGTCGGGCGCCAATGTCGAAGTCGCCGGCTTTTGCCAGAACGACAGCGTATTTCTGAGCATCAGGAATACCGGCGCCGGCGCCAATGCCCAGCCACTTGAGTTTATTGTAGTCGAAGACGTCCTGATGCGTGAAATGGGCAACTTCAGCCTGCCCCCCGGTCAGGTGCTGAACCTCGACCCCATTGCCGGCGACGGCTCGACCTTCCGCCTGCAGGCGCAGCAGGAGCCCGGACATCCATACGGCGGTATGCCGGCGGTAGCGGTAGAAGGATGCGGAGGCTTTTCGGCCGGAATGGTCACCTTGTTCCCTACCAATAATGCCAACCCGTTCATTGCCGTTGATTGCCGGGAAAATACCTCGTCCTTCGATCCGAACGACAAGCAGGCGCTGCCGCGCGGATATGCAGACGCGCATTTTATCGATAAAAACACCACGCTGGACTATATGATCCGTTTCCAGAATACCGGGACCGACACGGCTTTTCGTGTGGTGATTGCAGATACGCTGTCGGCATTGCTCGATGCCGGCAAGGTTCGACCCGGCGCGTCGAGCCATCCGTACCGCTTCGAACTGCTGGATGGGCATGTTTTACACTTCATCTTCGACGATATAATGCTGCCCGACAGCAATGTAAATGCCGCCGCATCGCAGGGCTTTATCCAGTTCAGTGTTCCGCAAGTGCCTGACAATCCGGAAGGTGTACGTATTGAAAATACTGCAGCGATCTATTTTGACTTCAATGCGCCGGTTATCACGAACGAGACGTTCCACACAGTTGGCGATAACTTTATCCTTGTTTCGACGGATCATATACCGGGTACCACCAGCCCATTGCGTGTTTATCCGAATCCCGCAACGGACCGGGTGTTTTTCGACTCGGATTTGCCTTCGCAGGAAGCACTCCGTTTCAGTCTGACGGATGCACAGGGGCGGCTGGTTCGCGAAACAGCGGGTGTAACGTTGCCCATGACATTCGAGCGCGGACAACTGCCCGCAGGGGTTTATTTCTTCCGGTTCACTGCCCCGCAAGGGCAGTTGCTGTGGTCGGGTAAGGTGGTTGTGCGGTAGTCTGCGGGAGCCCCTTTCATATCCGAAGAAGATACAGGCCTGTTACCGCAAGGCGTCAAGCAGCGCTTTGGCCTGTGCCTTGTTTCTGCTGCTGCCGCTTTTGATGACCTTGTCGAGCTCTGCTTCGGCAAGGTCATCATCTTCCAGCATAATATACGCAATACCCAGGTACCAGTTGATCTCATCGGTGTACGCACCCGGCTCAATGGATCGTGCCTGTTGAAAATACCCGGCGGCGTTATTGTAATCGGCGAGGTAAAGGCTGGACAGTCCTGCCAGGAAATAGTCGCCGGCCTGTTTTTCCGGCAGCAGCGGTGTGATCAAAGCCAGCGATTCCCGGTAATTGCCATCGCGATAGGCCTGCAGGCTTTTGGACCGTTGCGGGTCGCTGCCGCTCTGGCCGTCCCGCAGTGTTTCGTTGATCGCGAAGGGCTGTTCCAGGTACACAGATGCCATACGCTGGGCCGTGGGTTGCTGGGATGTCCACAACCACCAGCCGAACGCCCCGGCGAACAGGATAGCCGCCGCCATCAGCCAGGGTCTGAGCCGGCGCAGGCTGAAGCCTGGAGATGCGCGATGCACGCCCTTATCCGCCAGCGTTGCCGCCCATTTTTGTTCGAGTTCTTTGTCGAGCAGGTGTTGCAGCAATTGCTGTTCCTTTTCAGACAAGTCATCGTCGGGCAAGGACTGCGACCGAAGTTGTTCGCGTAGATTTTTTTTCATGTAAATGTTGCTAACGGGATTATTCCAGTTCAAAAAAATATTTCCTCAACTCTTTGATGCAGCGTTCTTTCCGTTTCCTGGTATTGGCTTCCGATGAATCGCCGAGCAATACCGTCATGCTTTTCAGGTCTGTACTGTCGTAATAAAACCCTTTGAGCAGTTTTTGGCACAAATCACCCAGTTTGCTCCACGCTTTGGCCAGCATGTCCAGCGTCTCCTCATCGGCGGCCTCTTCATCACTGAGCAAGGCCATTTCCGGTATATGCTCAGTTGTGATTTCCTTGCCGGCGTTGAGGTCTTTCAGATAGCGTGTCACGGCAATGCGCAGGAAATAGGCCTCCAGATTGCCATACACAACTTTCCCATCTACCAGAATCTGGCGGAACCGCAGCAGGCTCCACATGACGGTGTCGTAGGCATCGGCGTGTTCGGCGCCGTATTTCATTTTCAGGAACGACATACAGCGCTCGAAGTGGGTCAGAAAAACCTGCTCAAATAGCTGCTCGTTGCCTTTTCGGAGCGCCTCCAGCAAATTGTTGAATGCCTGCTCCGTCAGGCCGAAATTTTTATTAAAGGTATCAGGTGTAGAACTCATGGTAATGGACAAGGCTGTCTCGTACCGCCAAAAGTATTACATGAGATCGATTAATTATAACAATAAGCCATTCGGCAAGGGCTTGTGACGGTTTGTGAAAAAAAATAATCGCCGGGGTTGTCACACAGGCCGGGGAGCGGACTTATTGGGGAAAGTACAAATAATCCGACTGCGAATCCTCCTTCCTCCCGGTTAGACCCAAACCCAAAAAGTGGTTAGGCGGATGCCGAAAAGCCTTTTCCAGAGTAGGCAAAACTCAAAAAATGTGTACCAATGTCAAAGACTCAAAAAAAGACCAAAGTTGCCCAAACTCAATCCAAATCTGTAACGCATGGCCCCGTCGATGATCGCCCTCCCGGCGGTATCAAGTTGGGGCCCTGTGAAACGGCTGCCGCAAACGTGGAAGCGTATTTCAATGAACTCGCGCTGTCGAAGGTGAACCAGTTGTCGCCCTGCGATGAAGACAAGGGCGGGTGCCCGTGTCATTCCGGCGGCGGCTCCGGCAGCACCTCTCCGAAAGTGGATCTGATCGTGTTGATCGATACCAGCGGTTCGATGGAAAACACTGCTGTTGCGGTGAGTAATGCTGTGGTTGAAGCCATTGCTCTGGCAAAAAGCGAGTGTAATACCGACCTGGAAATTACCTATCTGGGTGTGGAAGGCACCTGGCCGGGCACTGTATTCCTGACCAACCACCGGGATTATATTGTTACCCACAATGGCACCGTACCACTGGTTGCCGACGATCCGTATGTCGGATACCAACCTGAACAGGGCGCCAACGCCGTCGAAGACCTCTCCAAATATGCCAAATGGCGGGAAGGCGCCTGCCGGTCGATCTTCTACATCAGCGACGAGGAACTGGACAGCATCAGTCCGACCGGCGATTTTGCAAACGAAACGCTGGCCACTAACAATGCCATTGCAGCGGCCAACCTGAACGACGTCACCGTATTTGCCCACCACCTCACCTATCAGGGCCGGGGACCGAATATCGAACAGAATTACCAGGATTTGTGCGATCAGACAGGCGGTATGGCCTACTTCAGCGTAAATACGCCAAGCATGGAGGAGTATGTCAAGATGCTGAAGGAAATCATTTGCGATGCATGCGGCAGCGGCTGCAAGGAAGCCGAATTCCCCGACCTCGCGCCCTGCATCTCCGTCGCCTGGGGCGACAGCGATTGCGACTGCATGGAGACCAACGACTTTGAAGTGCTAGCCATTACGGTGTGCAACTGCTACTCCAACGTGAGTTTCGGCAACCTGTCGATTGGACAAATCATCGTGACCGACGCCCTCGGCAACCCCGTGGCATTGCTGCCCGACGGCTCGCCTTCGGTGGAAATACACCCTCCGGGCGCCCTGTGCTTCGGCACGCTCGGTCCCTGCACCGACGACACGCCGAGTTGCGTCACCCGCGAGATTGTGGTGTACACGCGCGGCGCCATCGCGGGCAAGTACCTGCTCAAGTTTGAAGGCGTGTGCTACTCCATTGCATACACCGGGAATTCGGAGGCTTGCTTTGCCTTCAACCTGTGTAAAGATTAATGTGCGGCTGATAAACCCCTGTTATCTCTGAAAAATCACCGCTTGTTAGAGCAGTGGCCCGGGGTGGGTCACTGCTTCTAACAAAGCATTTGCTTTACCAGTAGTTTACCGCTACTTTTGTTAAATTATTAATTTGGCGCGCAACGCTATATAGTAAACACCCATTTCCATGATGAATCAAAATAAATTACCGCAACGGATAATCCTGGCCAATCTATTGGTGGTTATTCTGTACTTGCTGCCGGCATTAGCCCCGGCACAGATGCCTACAGTCTCAGGTGAAGCAACAGGTCACCTGGAAATCTCCACCGCACCATCCGCGCCAATTACCGCTACCGAGCCTTCCTTTGGTTTTTTTACCGCCTGGAATGGGATATTGACGGGACGAAGCAATCCTATTTCTGGCCGAGCAGTACAATAACGCAGCCGGATTTGCTTGATTTGCCTTTCGGTCTTAATTATCAACTGACGGTTTACCAGTCGAGAAAAGGCGGACCGATCAAGACCGGCACAAAAAATTTTGCAGTAAGTGGTAGCGCGGTAAGTTCCTATCCTACGATCGCTTTAGGAAATTCCGGGTTTAAGTTGTTCAACAGTTGGAATGTTTCCACCTTTGAGTTTCCGGCAAGCACTGCTCCTAATCCCAAGCATTTCACTGATGTTCAGACCGATATCCCCGATGAAGAAGTCCCCTGGGTGTTCATAACGATGGTCCGGAAAAACTGGTTAGACGATGATCCGGTCAGAATATCCTGCCCTGCATACCTGTCGTACGAGGGGGCCATTATGGAAAATTGTATGCTTGGTACCGGATGTACGACTTCGATGAATCTGAATATCACACCGTATATCTCTTCCGGTCAAACATTTCTGAAAATTCAAAAGGCGCCCGGCCCTATTCCCCGACAGGTTGATATTCACCTGCTCTTCAGGAAAAATCCAACCTACATCCCTTCTGTTTATCCCGATGACGTTTCGTTTGGCGTGAGCTTTATACCGCAACCATTCCCGGCGATACCGTTGCTGTAGATACGGCTTTCAACTTTGCCGTCAAACCTTTGCCCCACGATCCCAACCGCCTGGAAGTAGATAAGGATGAACTGTGCGCTTGTGGCACCGATGAATACCTGACTTACCGGATTGATTATCAAAATGACGGAGACGCACCTACAAATTCCGTTACGGTAACGCTGTTCAACACCACATATTTGATGGACAATACCATTCAATATCAAAGCAATACCGGCGCCTGGAATGCTCCAATAAGCCAATCCCTTAACCCCCGGCAATTCACCATTAATTACCTCGGTACAGGCGGGTTGCCGGGGCTCAAGCAAAACACCGATTCCTATCCCAGACCGAATCCCGACGAGTGCTCGGATCATTTCTATGTCAAAATCAAAAAGGCGGACTGTTTGCCTGCCGGAACCCTGATACAGCCTAAAGCCGAAATTAAGTTTGAAGGCGCCCTGGAAACGATCTTCACCAATCTGGATGAAACGATGATCGTCAGCCAGTCGAGTAAATGCGAATCATGCCCCTATAACCCGCGTTGTCCGGAATGCTCCAAGAAAAAGAAAAGCTGCTGGCTGGCCAACCTGTTCAAGAAGAAAAAGTAAAAACCGCTGGGTTAAAACATTTATCCAGGGGTTGTTGTCCCATTCATCAGATGACTTCAAGTCATCAGATGAATAACCGGCTGTAAATCAATGTATTTTGGCCATTGATACAAGTTTCAGATAGACAAGCATAAACAATGTTACGTTGATCACTTTCAAATCCAGATTGCGCACAACACACCGTTCAATCAAAATATCAAAGCTGCTGTTCGTCCTCCTCGCGGTCGTCAGCAGCTTTCAGCATTTATCTCCACCGGATATTTCCGCTGCCGAAAATCAGATGCAGGAAGCCTTGCGGCTCATGGACCAAAAACTGTACGAACCGGCGATCCCCAAAATCAAAAACGCGCTCGGTATTTTCGGTGCAGCCCGCAACGACACAGCGTGGATAAAAGCCTGTAAAAAACTGGACCTCTGCTTTTACTACCTCAACAAACCCGACGACGGCATCCTGTTTTTTGAAAATATCCTGAAGTCAGGACAGGCGCCTGCCGCCCTGCGCGCCGACCTGTTGCTGCTCCTTGCCGACAACTACTACCTGAAAAGCGACTACGCCCGCGCCATTGAAACCTACGAAAAGGGCCTGCCTTTTGCCGAAAAAAACCAGGAGACCGACCTGCTGCTGCGCTTTTACGGCAACCTCGGCTGGCTCTACTGGGACGCCGGCAACCACGCCAAAGCACTCGAATTTCAGAAAAAATCGCTTGAACTGGCCGTTCAGCAAAGAGATTCCGCCAATATCCCGACCCTGCTTGCCTACATCGGCGACACCTACCGCACGATGAACGACCCGCAAGCCCTGGAATACTTCCGCCGCGCGCAGGCGCTGGCGCCCGAAAACGCCCAGACCCTTATCCAGTTTTCCAAAGCGTACCAGCAATTCAATATGCCCGACAGCGCATTGGCCGTACTCACAACCGTTTTGCCGCTGTTGCAAAGCAATACCGAAAAAGCGGATGCGTACTACCAGTTTGCGAGGCTTTTTCTCGACGCCAAGGCTTTTTCAAAGGCAGGCGACTATATAAACAAAGCGCTTAAACACGCCCGCAAAGGCTACGGTGTAGGAAATGCCGAGTACGCCCGCATGACCACGATGGCCGGCAAAATCCACCTGGCTGCCGGTGATGCAGATCAGGCGTTGCGCTGGTTCGATCATACGCTGGCACATCAAAGCGCCGGAAAAGACCTGTCTCCGGACAGTTACTGGGTTTTGGGCAGCCTGGAAGGCAAGGGACGCGCTTTTTTCCAAAAATACCGGCAATCCAAACAAATCCCAAACCTCAACAATGCCTTCGAGGCATTCGATCGGGGCCTGCACTACGCAGAAAACATGCGACTGTCGCACAGCCACGAATCCTCCAAACTGGAGTTGTACGAATACATCCAGCCCATTGTCGAGGGCGGCGTCAGAACCGCTCTCGAACTGGCTGAGGTGAGTGGCAACAACACGTTTGTGGAAAAAGCATACCTGTTCGCCGAACGGGCGAAAGCGCCGGTAATGGCGGAAGCCTTGTACGACCGGGAAATCAAACACATCGCCGGAATTCCGGATAGCGTGCTGGCGCAGGAGAAGGCAATGCAGGAAGCGCTTGTCCAACTGGAACTGGCGGTGCACGACGAACCCGGTAACGACAGTCTGCAACAAGTCGTGCTAAATGCCCGGATTGGCATGGAACGGCTGAAAGACGAGATGAAACATCATTTTCCGCGCTATTATGAGATGAAATATGCCTTCAGCAAACAGGCTGATCTCCCACATATCCGCCAGGCTTTGGACGACGACGGCCTGCTGGTGCAGTACCTCACGGGCGATTCGGCGCTGTATGCCTTCGCCGTCTCAAAGACTGATATCAGATCGTATTCGATTCCTGTGACCGACAGTTTGAAGGCCACAATGGAAATGTTTCACAGGGCTGTCAGCGATTGGGATTTCGTCCAATATGCCCCGGCACAGGCGGAAAAGGATTTTCTGGCAGCAGCGCCCGCGCTCTACGAAGCGCTGCTGGCCCGCCCGCTGGCCGGAACAAATGCCGGAAAACTGATTATCGTACCCGACGGCTACCTTGGACTGATTCCCTTTGAGGCACTGCTCACAGCGCCGTATTCCGGCAGTTGGAAAGACCTGGATGTTCCCTACCTGATCCGCGACTATTCGATCAGTTATGCCTGGTCTGCCACGGCGCTGCATCGGTCAAATACAAACGGACAGAAACCACAATACAACTTTGTCGGAATCGGCACGGAATACGATGCAACCACCTTCAGCGATAAAGCGCCCATAGCTATGCGTGACCTGGGTCCGCTACCCAATGCCGACGACGAGGTTGCCGCCATCGGAAACCTGCTGCACGGCAAAACATGGCTCAATGCCGAAGCGACAAAAGAACACTTTCTCACTTCGGCGCCCGAATGCGGCATCCTGCACATCGCCACACACGGCGTGCTCGACGAGCAAAACCCGATGATGTCATGCCTGGTATTCCACAAATCGCAACATGGCGCCAATAACCAACTGTTTGCATCCGAACTCTACAATATTCAACTTCAGGCGCAAATGATCGTCCTGAGTGCCTGCAACACGGGGCAAGGACAGGTACACAACGGCGAAGGCGTAATGAGTCTCGCCAGGGCTTTTGCCTTTGCCGGTTGCCCGACCCTCGTCAGCAGCCTTTGGCGCGTCAACGACCTGTCCACCTCCACAGTGATGCAGGCTTTTTACAAAATGCTGAAGTCGGGCAAGTCCGTTGACGCATCCATGCGGGAGGCCAAACTCGAATACCTCGCCAATACCAGCGCCGAATATGCCAAACCGATTTACTGGGCCGGTTTTGTGGTCGTCGGGAAAAGCGATGTCTTGCCGGAGTATCTGTTCAGCACCGGTATCGCCGGGTGGTGGTGGATTGCGGCCGGCGCGCTCACACTGGGCATGCTCTATTACCTGTTCTACAAAAAAAGGCAGCGCCGCCAGGGCACTAGCCGCACTCTGTAACCCGGAATGGCATTCCGGGTTAGAGGACCCGGAATACCATTCCGGGGTACAGGCTCCGGAATACCATTCCGGGGTACAGGCTCCGGAATACCATTCCGGGGTACAGGCTCCGGAATGCCATTCCGGGGTACAGGCTCCGGAATGCCATTCCGGGTTACAGGCTCCGGAATACCATTCCGGGGTACAGGATACGGAATACCATTCCGGGGTACAGGGCGCTACAATTTGAAATGCGCGCTCCCGCATTGTCGTAAACGGGTAATTTTTTACGCGTGATAGCCTGGAAAAATGCCCGTATGCTACTTTTGCCGCATGGATCACACTGCTTACCCGACTCCCGAAACCTTTACCCGTGCGCGCAGCGCCGAACTTTTTGAAGAAGCCAAAGGCTATTTTCCCGGTGGCGTTCACTCCCCGGTACGTGCATTCAAGAGTGTTCAGGGACCGCCTGTCTTTTTTGAAAAAGGAGAGGGGTGCCACATGTATGATGTTGACAATCAAAAATATGTGGATTTTTGCTGCTCCTGGGGACCGCTGATCCTCGGGCATTGTTATCCCTCTGTCGTGCAACGGGTAAAGGAGACTGTCGAAAACGGCATGTCGTTCGGCACGCCTGCGCCGCACGACAACCTGATCGGCAAATTGCTGCTTGACAACCACCGTTATATCGAAATGATTCGCTTTGTGAGCAGCGGTACCGAGGCGGTAATGAGTGCCCTGCGCCTCGCGCGTGGCGTAACGGGCAAAAGCAAGGTCATCAAGTTCGAAGGCTGTTACCACGGCCATGTGGATTCCCTGCTGGTCAAGGCAGGTTCCGGACTGGTCACTTTCGGTGAAAGCACATCGGCCGGTATCCCGGAATCCTTTGCAAAGGAAACGATCGTTGTTCCGCTTGCCGACCCTGAGGCGCTTGAAAAAGCGCTTCGGGAGCACGCCGGCGATACCGCTTGTGTCATCGTAGAACCTATACCGGCCAACAATGGCCTGTTGCTCCAGGACCGCTCTTTTCTCGAATTCCTGCGCCGCAAATGCACGGAATACGGCGTACTGCTGATCTTCGACGAGGTAATCTCCGGCTTCCGCGTCGGCTTCGAAGGCGCTGCGGGTTACTACGGCATCCAGCCCGACATCATCACATTCGGCAAGATCATCGGCGGCGGCATGCCTGTCGGGGCATATGGCGCCGGCAGGGCTGTCATGAAGCACGTTTCACCCGAAGGCCCGGTGTACCAGGCAGGCACGCTCAGCGCCAACCCGGTAGCAATGGCTGCGGGCTATGCCACGCTCACGGAACTGTTGAAACCGGGATTTTATGAAGACCTTCAATACAAAACGGCGCGCTTTACTTCGGGTTTACAGGCCTATTGCGACAGCAAGGGCTACGAAGTAACCTTTCCGCATGTGGGCTCTATATTTTGGCCGACTTTCACACGCAGTCACATCTCGAGATCGGATCAGATCGACGGCTCCCGAATGGATTATTTCAAAACCATGCACCTGGAGTGTCTGAAACGCGGGGTGTATTTCGGTCCGTCGGGATACGAAGTAGGTTTTGTCTCGGCGGCGCACACGGAGGCTGATCTGGCGTTTGCGACGGAAAAGATATGCGCAAGCCTGGACGTTGTTTTTGCCGGTTAATACCTTGTTTATTTCGTTCCAATCCAGGCCACGATTCGAAGCGGTCCGCCGCTTCCGCCCTGTATTTTCATCGGAAGCGCCAGCACAAAACTGCCGGTTTCGGGTAGTTTGTCCAGGTGGGCGACGTTCTCAAAAACAAGAATGTTGGCGCCCAGCAGCACCTGGTGGCTTTTGAAATCGGTCGACTGCCCGAAATCGATGCTCGGCGTATCCAGTCCGATGCCTTTGATTTTCCGGTTGTCGACCAGCCATTGCGCCGCTGCCGGATCGAGCCCCGGGAAATGCAGCTTCGGTATGGCTCCTGCTCCCCGTTCATCGGTGCCGAAATAGCGAAGGGCATCCGGATAAAACTTTCCGTACCCCGTGCGCAACAGCACGATGGCGCCTTCCGCAATCGGTCCGTGTTTGGCTTCCCATGCTGTGAAGTCGGCGATACCCGCCAGGTAATCCCTGTTTGGCAGCGCCTTTTCAGATACATCCACCACAATGGCATCGCCACTGAACCGGTCGATGGGTATCTGGTCGCTGGTCCAGCGGTGATCGGCAAAATGAATGGGCGCGTCGAGGTGGGTGCCGCCGTGTTCGGGCGCGCAAAACTGATACGAGGAATAAAAAAATCCACCTGGCGTCTCGCCGTGGGCAAGCGTGTCCAGGTGGAAATTGATTTTGTTGTTGGGCCAGTACAGTGTCGAGTCTGAAAACGCATACGTCAGGTCGACCCATTGACCCTTTTGAAACAATGAAGCGGGACTTGCCGCCTGCTGCTGTTCGGTATTCTGTTGGGAACAACCCCAAAGCAGTGCGAGAAAGATCAGGTTTCGCATCTTGAAAATATATTGACGTCCGAAAAGGAGTCAAAGATATAGATCAATTATCCGAAAGCATACTGTCCATTTTCTCGTGATACATACTTTCCAGTTCCTCTTCAAAGAAAAACTTGTCGTCGCCAAATGCAGGCTTCAGGTCGCTGAGCCAGGTGGCCTTGTCATTGTACTCTGCGAAGAAGGGTCTACCCACCCAGTCCGGGTTACGGCCCTGTAAAAAGCGCAGGGTCAGCACTTTCTGTCCCGCCACTTCTGACACGCCCAGTATCTGGACCTTGCCCGGGGTAGCCGACATGCTTGGTCCGCGCACCGTTCGGCAAAGTCCGCTCACGCTTTTGTAAGCCTCGCGAAAAATCTCCCAGGCCCGCACCAGGGGAACTTCGAAATAGTGTTTGGCGCCGGTATCGCGGGCAACGAACATATAATACGGGATGCAGTTCTGGTTGACTTGTTCGCGCCACATCTCTGCCCAGGCCTGCGGGTTGTCGTTGATGTTGCGCAGCAGAGGCGATTGCGTTCGGATCTGCAGTCCTGTATTGCGCAGCCGGCGGATGGCTTGCTTCACAGCCGGCGTCCTCATCTCGTTGGGGTGGTTGAAGTGCGACATGAATGCGAGGTTGATGCCGCGGCTCGTCACACGTTCGAAGAGATCGAGAAACTTGCCGGCCTCCTCATCGTCGATAAACTTGTAGGGCCAAAACGCCAGCGACTTGGTGCCGATCCGGATCGTTTGGATATTCGTCCTGTTGTCTTCGAGAAATGGCTCGATGTACTGCCGGAACACCTCGAATTTCATGATCATCGGGTCGCCGCCGGTGAACAGAATATCGGTAACTTCCTGATGTTGTTCGAGATATTTGATCAGCAGATCGGTCTCACGCATGGCAAACTTGATCTCGTTCATGCCCACAAATTGCGGCCAGCGGAAACAAAAGGTGCAGTAACTGTGGCAGGTTTGTCCGGAACTGGGGAAAAACAACAGCGTTTCCCGGTATTTATGCTGAATACCGGTCAGTTTTATGCCTTCGATCTCGGGCATGTTCAATTCGACCTGCCCTGCCGGATGTGGGTTGAGTTGCAGCCTGATGTGGTGGGAGGTTTCCTTGATCAGGTTGCGGTCGTTGGTGTTTTTCAGGGTTTGTTCCATTTCCGCAAAATGTTCGGGCAGGAGCATCTCCCTGTTCGGGAACGTGAGGTTAAAGATCGGATCGGTCCGGTAATTATCCCAGTCGATCAGTTCGTCGATCACGTAGTTGTTGACCTTGAAGGGCAACACATTCCCGACCACTTCAATGGCCCATTGTTCCGATTCGCTGAGCCGCTCCAGTTGCGGAATGTTTCTGAAGTTATTGAGTGCATACGCTTTGTATGCCGGTTTAATTTGTGTAGGTACTTGCATCGAATAAATTTTGTTTATGATCTAGGTTTACACAATCTGGCATGGGCGGTCGGCAGCCTGCAACAGGGCAGGCATTTTTTACCGCAAGGTTTGGAAACGGGGCCGGTCGAAGCAGAAACGGGGACAGAAGTTGCGGAAAATGACGCGTTTTCCGTATAAAACGGGTAGGTAGCCCCCAAAAAAGACCGGAGGTTCACAAAATACGAAAATTTTTATAAATTACAATGACGGGATACCGTTACGGCTCACTTGAAATCAAGGATAGCCGTCCAGACGCTCAGATCATTTTTGTCCAGCCGGGTCCAGATCGGTCGCACCACGCCGCCGTGGGCGGAGATATGGCTGTAATCGCCGAAGAAGATAAAACTGTTCGGACTAAAAGGGGCGGTGCTGATCTTCAGATTGGAAAACGTCCGGGCGCCGTCGCGGCTGACGGCCAGGTAAACATCCGTTCGGAAATCGTCGTAGGCGCGCCGGTCGTAAAAAACGGTGTACAAATGCCCGGTAGTCTGATCGACAGCCAGCCAACTGAGGAATTGCTGCTTGCCGCGCGCATCGTCGTTCACACGTTGCGGCTTGCTCCAGGTATTGCCCCCATCGGTACTTTTGGCGATCCAGATGTCGGTATCGTTCGCGCCGCGCCGCTGGTCGCCCCAATTCAGGTAAAGCGTGCCGCGGTTGGGGCCATTTGACAGGTCGCAAACCAGCACAGGCATGCCGTTGCAGCGCTGTATGCCGGGGATGTCGAAGTTCCAGCCGCCGGGCTGGTCGGCTGCAACGATGTCTTCATTGAGCCAGGTTTTGCCGCCGTCGACAGAGCGATCGAACCATATCCGGTTGTTCCAGGACCAGGCGACGTATATTTCTCCGTTTGGGCCGAAAGCGGGTACTGCGCCTTCCGTGGTGTTGTCATCGTCGAGACAGTCGCCTTCAAACTGGCTGATTTTCAGCGCTTCAGACCAAGTGTTTCCGCCGTCGGTACTTTTGGAAAACAGGATGCGGCTGTGGTCGTTTTCCAGGTCCTTGGAGTCGTATTTGTCAAATTCCGTCCACGTACAGATCAGGTGGCCGGTCGCAGGGTCTGCGCAAAGCCAGTGTTTGTCCTGATCTTTTGGGTGCCGCATGCCGCAGAACGAGCCGTCGTTGTAGGTTTTTCCCCCGTCGGTACTTTTCTGAATGACAATACGGTCGAGCAGCAGTTCGCTGCTCCACGCGCGGCCTTCGGGGTCGCTGAGGTGTGCGTAGTAAAAACTGCCTTCCCGGTCGGCAATGATGACCGGATCGCCAAACACCCCGAATGAAGACTTCAGGTTGCTGCTTTTCCAGGTCAGACCGCCGTCGTCGCTCCAACTATATCTGTTGAGGATAGCGCCGGCCGCGATGTTTTTCGTATTATTGGGATTTACGCATATCGTCGGTTCGCAAGGGCCGAAATGGCCGCCCGAACCGGCCTCTGCGATCATCACATTTTTAAAACCCGGCGGCAGCGGAATGGGCGTCCCTCTTTTTTGTTGGGTGACGCAGGAAACAGCCGTACAGATGATGAACAGCAGCGCAAACAGACTTCGGAAGGAGGTATAACGATACATAAAAATTGATTTTGGCCTGAAATTCCGTAAAAACCCGAATTTGGCGTTTAAATTCGACAAACTTCAGGAACACAATGGTAAAAGTTTTTCTCAGACCCGGCAAGGAAGAGCCTGTGCGGCGTTTTCATCCCTGGGTATTTTCGGGCGCCATCGCACGAGTTGACGGGCAGCCTGCCGACGGCGATATCGCCGGGGTGTACGACCGTGGGGGCAATTTGTTGGGACTGGGGCATTTTCACCACGGCAGTATTGCGGTGCGGATGCTGAGTTTTGGCGACGCCGATTTGGAGCAATCCCGTTTCTGGGAAGACAGATTAGCCGCTGCGCTACGGGTGAGGGAAACGGCGCTCAGGCCGCTGGATCAACAAACCGGATTCCGGCTCGTACACGGGGAGGGCGACGGACTTTCGGGCCTGGTGGTGGACGTGTACAACGGCACTGCCGTGTTACAGTGCCACAGCATCGGAATGCACCGGCAGCGGGAGACGATCGCTGCGGCCTTGCGTGCCGTCATTGGCCCGAAACTCGAAGCGGTGTACGACAAAAGCAGGGAAGCCCTTCCACCGAATTATGCGTCCGGGCAAAGCGACGGCTACCTGTGGACGTCGGGACAAGAGGTATCGGGTACGGCAGTTATTTCGGAAAACGGGGTTCGTTTCAAAGTGAACTGGGAAACAGGACAGAAAACCGGTTTTTTCCTCGACCAGCGCGACAACCGGCGCCTTTTGTCGCAATTTGCCCCCGGCAAGACGGTGCTCAATACCTTTTGCTACACCGGCGGCTTTTCCTGCTACGCCCTGCGTGCCGGCGCCGCGCTGGTACACTCGGTGGATGTTTCTGCCAAAGCGATGGAACTTACAGCAGAAAACGCGGCACTCAATGCGCCGTATCCGGGCGAGCATGCAGGTTTTACGGAAGACGTCATGGCCTACCTAAAAAATACCGACAGGCAATATGAAGTCATGATCGTCGATCCGCCGGCTTTCGCCAAAAGCCTCGAAAAACGCCACAACGCGGTGCAGGGCTACAAGCGCCTGAATGCTGCTGCCCTGCAAAAGGTAGCGCCCGGCGGTATCCTGTTTACCTTCTCCTGTTCGCAGGTCGTCGACCGGCAGTTGTTTTACAATACCATTGTGGCGGCGGCGCTGGAGGCGGGGCGGCAGGTGCGGGTGTTGCACCACCTGACCCAGGGCGCCGACCATCCGGTGAATCTTTTCCATCCCGAGGGCGCGTATCTGAAGGGTTTGGTATTGTATGTGGAATAAGATGCCCTGAAAATAAAATCCAAACGATTTTATCGGTCGAAGTGCCCGGTATTACGGATATTTGAAAAATGAATAACGGTATACCATCAATTTAAACTCAAATCTAACTTACTATGCGCACCTTCCTCTTTTTCATCCTTTTGATTGCTATCGGCGGTATCTACGCTTTTCAGAAAAAAGAGCCTGCTCCTTCGATGGTCATGTGCCACGACCCGGGAAATGCCACGTCTGAATTCGCCCTGTTTGCCAACGACCCGGCGTTTCGCGATGCGCACCCCTCTCCGTTGCCTGTTTCCGTAACACACCAGGGTGAAATGGTGGAATTTCCTGTTGCCGACGGTCCCAATGGCCGTGCTTTTCTGATCAAATCGCACCAGGCCACCAACAAGTATCTCATGTTGTTTCACGAGTGGTGGGGACTGAATGATTACGTGAAAAATGAAGCGGCCATGTGGAGCCATGCGCTGGGCATCAATGTGATCGCCGTGGACCTGTACGACGGCAAAGTGACCACCAGCGCCGAGGAGGCAGGTAAACTCATGCAGGCCTGCGACGCTGCGCGCGCTGCCGGCATCATTGAGGGCGCCGCCAAATACGCAGGCGATGCAGCCGATTTCCGCACCATGGGCTGGTGCTTCGGCGGCGGCTGGTCGTTGCAGGGCGCTTTGTTGCTGAAAGACAAGGTAAAAGCGTGTGTGATGTATTACGGCATGCCGGAAAAAGACGTGGAAAAGCTCAAACGCTTTCCTCCGACGTCGTATTTATCCATCCGAAGCAGGACAAATGGATCACCGCCGAACTCGTGTCGGAATTTGAAACCAACATGAAATCTGCCGGCAAGGAAGTGTCTGTGTACCACTACGATGCCGACCACGCGTTCGCCAATCCCAGCAGTCCGCGCTACAACGAACAGGCGGCTAAAGAATCCCGTGTAGTTGTAACAGCATACCTGAAAGGTAAATAAGTTCTCGAGGGTTACGGGTTGCGGGTTACGAGGTTGCGGGTTACGGGTTGCGGAAGTTTCGGGGAACATTAAATCTGTTTTTTTTGTAACTTTGAGTTAACGCAACCCACAAACCCACAAACCCACAAACCCACAAACCCACAAACCCACAAAACCCACAAACCCACAAACCCACAAACCCACAAACCCGCAACCCGCAACCCGTTTATGTCTACACACCAACCCGACGCACCCTCCAATGAAGGAGGCGGTTCCATTTTCGGCAAGCAACTGGTTTTGCTGGCGCTGATCACCATCGGCGGCATCCTGCTGTACAAGATGTTTTTCAGCGAGGGCGGACTGAACCTGTTTCAGAGTCCGCAAGGGGTGCAGTTGACGTACATTCCGTCCGATTTTCAGCCCAACCTGGATGAAGAGGCAACGCTCCGCGTTTTATCGAATCCGGAACAATACAAGAAGGAGTTCGACGACCTGGTGTACAACTTTAACCTTTCCCTGCTGTACCACGTCGCCAACCGAATGGCCCTGCCCGACAGTCTGAAGCGCCGGCTGGAGCCGGAGTACAAAAACCACCATGAGTACCTCAAAAAGTTGTATTTCAACGATTTTGTTGCGTTGAAGGATACCACGGCAGGCATGTACGAGACCTGGTACAATGACAACTCCAACCAGGCGGTAAAACTCTTCAATGAGGTGGCGGGCAAATACACCTGTTTTTTTGTCACCCAGATTATGGCAACGCTTCTGAAAGCCGAAGGCGGGCGCCTGATGGCCAAAGGCAAGGATGTGGAAACGCCCTGCGGGATCGCCTTGCGGGAAGGCTTGCAACCTATGGTCAACCGCCTGCAAAAAAGGGCGGAGATTATCGACTTCAGCGCCTCGCGCGGCCTGCTGAAAGAAAAAGTGCGCAAGGGCATCGCCGAACTGGCCACCTACGAATTGCGCAGCCGGCTGGGTATTGACAAAACACTTCAGTACAAACTGCTGGGCTTTTCTATTTCCGAAACGGACATCCGTGTGGAGGCGATCAGCGTGATCAAGGCCGGATTCAAACTCGATCAGTATTTCGACGTGACGTTCAGTCCGAAAAAGGGAGTCATTTACGTTACATTGCCGCCGCCCACCATCCTTTCGCACGAGGTATACCCCCGCGTCGACAAACTGGATGTTGGTTTTCTGGCCGGTATCACGGAAAAAGACATGAACGAACGCTTCAACGAACTGCGCAGGGAATTCCGACAGGATGCCATCGAAAACGAACACGTGCTCGACAAGGCCAAATCGCGCGCCGACTCCGTGATGCAACTAATCCTGGGGCCGGTGGTTAAATCCGTCAATCGCAATTACAAACTCCAGGTGCGCTTCCAGAACACCTCAGAAACAGCGCTTTCTGAAGACGAACTGCGTCGCCGCGGCGAAGACGGGCAGCCTCCCAAGCCGCCGGTTGACGCGCCCAAGCCTATAAAGGACAACGGGTTTATTCCACAATAAGCCCGGTACCGTTGAAAGGTACCGCCGGCTTCAGCCGGCGAACTGCGTCGAAAGAAATCACCGGCCAAAGCCGGCGAAATGACATTGTATCCAAAGGGCTTTTCCATTGGAAGTGGAAGGGATATATGGTTTTGCGCCGGCTAAAGCCGGCGGTACCCAGCGGTACCCAGCGGTACCCAGCGGTACCCGGCCCAAATAATTAACCTGCGCTTAAGCCGGGCAACTTCTTACATTTGCCACCGTTTTTTAACCGACCGGCAAAACCGGCCACTTTCGCTCTGTGTTTCACTTCGATCCGGCTAAAATTCTGGAGCAGTTCGTATACAACCCGCAGTCGCCGCTGATCTTCAGCAGCGGCCTTTTTTTGTTTTTGTTTCTGTGCTTCCTGCTGGTGTACCGGATGCTGCTACCCAACGAACGGCTGCGTATACTGTGGTGTACCGCATTTTCGGTATATTTTTACTACAAAAGCAGCGGCCTTTTTTTCCTGCTGCTGGTAGCCAGTGTGGTGGTCGACTTCAACCTGGCGAAGTGGATCGAGCAGGCAAAGACCCGACGCGGGAAAAACGGACTTTTGGTACTGAGCCTCGTGGCCAACCTCGGTATGCTGGCGTATTTCAAGTACACCAATTATTTCGCCGACCTGTGGAATGGCCTGACAGGGGCTGGGATCGGGCCTTTTGAAATATTCCTGCCTGTCGGTATTTCCTTTTTCACGTTCCAGTCGCTGAGTTATACCATCGACGTGTACCGCGGGCAGTTGAAGGCGCTCGACGATATGCGGGATTATGCCTTTTTGTGACCTTTTTCCCGCAAATGGTGGCCGGGCCGATCGTGCGTGCCGCCGATTTTTTACCCCAAATACACAAGCCGCTGCATATTACGAGGGAGGATTTCGGGCGTGGGGTATTCCTGTTCTGCATCGGATTGTTCAAAAAAGCGGTTATTTCAGATTATATCAGCGTCAATTTTGTCGAGCGCATCTTCGACTCGCCGCAGCAATATACCGGGCTGGAGAACCTGATGGGCGTATACGGTTATGCCCTGCAGATATACTGCGATTTCAGCGGTTATTCCGATATGGCCATCGGCATAGGTCTCCTGTTGGGATTTACCTTCCCGATCAATTTTGATTCGCCGTACCAGTCGCTGAGCGTGACCGAGTTCTGGCGTCGCTGGCATATTTCACTGTCCACCTGGCTGCGCGATTACCTCTATATCTCACTGGGCGGCAATAGAAAAGGGCGCCTTCGCACATACTTTAACCTGATGCTGACCATGTTGCTCGGCGGCATGTGGCACGGTGCAGCCACACGATTTATTATCTGGGGCGGATTACACGGGCTGGCCCTGACTGTCGAACGCTTGTGGAAAGACCTCTTTCCCGGCATACCAGGCAGGCTCCGTAAGGTGTTGGGCGGACTCTGGACCTTTCATTTTGTCTGTTTCTGCTGGATATTCTTCAGGGCGGAAAACATGGAAACGATCCGGTCCATGCTTTACCAGATTGTTTTTGACTTCAGGCCGGAGGTGTTGGGCGAGTTTTTGGAAGGATATGCCCCGGTCGTGTTCTGGATGACACTTGGATATGCCTTGCACCTGCTGCCGCGGACCTGGGAACAGGGCGCTCAAAGAGTTGTAACAGAATTGCCCCTGATTGGCAAGGCGGTGCTGCTCACCCTGTTCATAGCCCTGGTGATGCAGGTAAAATCATCGGATGTGCAGCCGTTTATTTACTTCCAGTTTTGATATTCAGCCGCCCAGTTCGGCAATTTTTGCTTCCAGCCACTCCCAGTCGACGGTAGGCTTGCTGTTCAGTTGCACCCGTAACTCTTCCAGCGGCATACTGATGTCGGCGTTGCGGGTTTCTTTTTTAAGGCGGAGGGTATTCAGGCGCCGGACGGTCTTAAAGAAATTGAGCCTTTCTTCCCTGCGATCCAGGGGGATTTCGCGGTTGCGCTCTATCCGTGCCGCTGCGGCACGAATAAGGTTATCGTCGAGCGCATCCAGTTCGTATTTGATCTTGATTTCCGTTGCGGCCGCCATGGCGAAGAAATAAATATCGTCGAGGCCGCTGTAATGCTCATAAACGGGCGCCGTTTGGTCCGCTTCTTTGAGTTTTCCCTGGGTGAGAAAAAGCATGGCCCACCAGATACGAACAGCATAACGCGGGTACGGCTGTTTTTCTGTTTTGGCCGATTCAGACAGTCCGCCGGCGTATTCGCGCAAAAATTGCTCTGCCCAAATGGTTTTACCCATCTTGAGCGCGGTATTCAGCATATTGACGACGTGCACCAGGGGCAGGTCGGCGTTAGTGGAGAAATGCTTGAGTTGTTCGAGGTGCATGCCGTGCAGTCGACCCAGAAATTCCGGGTTTTTGGTAAGCCGGTACCGGCGATTCCAGTAACTGCGCAGCATGAGGTTAAAGTCCCTGAGTCGCTCCACGGGCAGTGTATGCTGGTATTTGTACAACATTTCCGCAAAATGATCGGATACAGCGTCGGAGGCCTCCCCGTCTTCACCAGCCAGAAATTCCAGCAACTTGGTGTACAGGGTAATGCCGGGTGCATCCTGCCAGTAGCCGTGCTGACGCATCTGATCCACCATCAGGAGTGTGATGTTGCGGTTGGCGGTAAGGCGTTCGTACTCGTCCGAGCCCTCATCGAAGGGTTGTGCCATCCGCTGGTAGTGGACCAGCCGGCTCATCAGTTCCAGTTTGGTAAACAGGTAAAACTGATCGAGTTGTTCCAGTGCGGCGAGCAGGTTCAGGTCGCCTTCGATCCTGTTGTGCAGGTGGTCGTACCGGGCTTTTTCCAGTTCCACGAGAAAGCGGTAGTAGTGGAAGTCGCTGAATTCGTATTCTTCAAAGTGATTGAACCGGTCCTGCTCGCCGAGCAGGTTGCGCAGTTCGAGATACAGGTTTTGAAAAAAATGCTCGCTGCGTTTTACCCGTTGCCCTTTCCCTGTGGCGGGTTTCGCGGTGTTGTTGTTTTGGTGTATCCTTTCGCTGTAGAATCGCAGCAGGGCCAATTGCTGCCGGGCGAAATTCAGGAGCAGCATAGGATTGTCTGAAAACTCCTTTTTGGAACTGCGCCGCACGGTGCGCCCGCCCTTTACGGCCGAATAGCGGAAATTGATGAATTGCTTTAGGACATGCATTAACTCCGACATGGCTTTTTCCACTTCACCCACAGGATTGACGCGGTCGGGAAAAAGAAACTGCCCGGTGGTCTGTTTCAGCAGCCGGTCGCTGGAAAGCTCCGGGTAGTCTTCCCGCAGGTATTCGAACAGCCGTACCGTATCGTTGAAACGCGCCACTCCGTTGAAGATCGGCGATCCCACGAAAAGGTGCAGGGTCTCGAATTCTTCCTGCCCGAGCAGTTGCAACGTACGAATGAGCGGACTTTCAAGCATTTTTTGCGGCGTTTACGTGATTGTTTTATGGAACCTGTTTCTTCCGGCGTGCCGCATGTTTTGAGCGTAGTGGTACTGGATTAATGCAAAAGTCATTAAAACGGGTTGTTCGACCAATAGTTCCAACAAATATAAACTACAACCATTTGGAAGTTATGCGAAATTCTGTGTTTGCTTATCCCTTGCTGTAGAGCGCATCTTTGTCCTGTCAACAACGATGAAAGGATTTGACCGACCTCATCAAACCCAAACCCGAATTGCCGGAACCAGAAAAACCAACCCGAGAAGCCGGCCTATCCGGGCCCCAATAAAACCACCCGGCGCAAATACCTGACCGGCGCCACCCAGACCCCAAAAATGTGTGCGAAAGATGAATGCGGGGGCGCCGGCAGGGCCGAGGTTTAGCGAAAATGGCTTGTGGCCATATTGTTAACCCAAAATCCCGATTATGTACCATGACTCCCGTAATGATCGAGGTTCGTTGCAACCTCACCCCCGAAAGTCCTCAATGGCAGCATATTATCAATCTCCGGATTGAAGTCGGTTACCCCGGCAGAAACGGAGCGGTACTCTGGAAACACATCGGCTGGCTGAAAGACCATCTGATGCCGACAGGAAAAAGCATCGCACCGGCAATATGGGAAAGGGCATCTTCAGAATTGATCCTGTTTTTCGACTTTTTGCCTGTATTGCGCGCCAACCATATTGACCCCATCAAAAACTACCGCATACGAAAGCGTATCGTAGCTGCCAACGGGCGGTTGCGCACCATAAAATCCCGCCTGCTGAGCGGCGATTATAACGACGAGCATTTTTCTCTTGTACCCCGTTATCCTGATTCCAAAGACTGCATAACCCCTTAAAAACCTGCTTTTTACCCGAAAGACTTTGGCCGCGAGCCGTATAACCATGAGAATGCAGCCATGACTCCATTGAACCGCATAACCATGAAAGCGCCCCTTTAACCACCCCGACCCCTTTCAACCGCCCCAAAGCCTTTTACCCCCCACATTTTTCTATCCCATTAATCGATCAAAAAACCACCCGCCCGGAAAAAGTTGCCGGGCAAAATGTCATACACCGCTGTATGACCTCATCCAAATGATGCACGATGGCCCGCTTCCGTTCGCTAGGTTGCGGGTCATTTTTTTGCCCGATTCGGCCCGATGCACCGGCCATAATTGGATGCTACACGACAAGAGTCTAGTTTTTGGGGAAAACGTGTTTGGATAATGCGAATTTGATGGAAATTTCGCGGTTTTTCAAAGCGCTATTAATCACACATGAAAGGCTTAACGATTTCCAGCATTACAGGCTTCTGCTTTCTCCTGCAACTACAGGTTGCCACCATATCTGCACAGACGGCGGTTTGGACGGATATTCCGGAGACCCAAATACATGTCAACCAAAGTGATCGCCAGATTATTCCCCTGGTTTACCGTACCCTGCAACTCGATTTTTTTCAACTCAAAAACCTGCTGTCCAACGCACCCGGCGAGTCGGAAGTGATCGCCGGAGCACCGGGTATTGAATTGCTCCTGCCCATGCCCGACGGCGGTATGGCGCGCTTCAGGGTTTGGAATGCACCGATCATGCATCCCGATCTTGCTGCACAATATCCTGATATACAAACGTTTGCAGGGAAAGGCATCGATATGCCCACAGCTACTTTGCGAATGGATGTGACACCGGGCGGGTTTCATGCCATGGTGCTTCGCACCGGCAAAGGCAGTGTGTTTATCGATCCTTATGCGAAAGGGAATTCGGCATATTACAATGCCTACTACAAGAAGGATTTTGTAAAGAGCGATGCGGATATGCTCGTGTGTCACGTCGACAACGAGCCGCAGGCGCCGGCGCCGGCGAATATCGCCGTCGGCCCGCGCGCGGGCGATTGCGGCAACCTGCGCACGTACCGGCTTGCCCTGGCCTGCACGGGAGAGTATGCCAATTTCCACGGCGCCTTCGGGGCGGATAAAGCGCCGGCCCTGGCAGCTATGGTCGTCTCCATGAACCGCGTGAACGGCGTGTACGAGATCGATTGCGGCATCCGGATGATTATCATCGGCAACAATTCCAACATTATTTACACCAACCCGGCAACCGACCCGTATACCAACAACAATGGAAGCACCATGTTGGGTCAGAACCAGTCGACCTGTGATGCAGTCATCGGTTCGGCCAATTACGATATCGGCCATGTATTCAGCACCGGCGGCGGCGGTGTGGCAAACCTGAACGGCCCCTGCAACAGTATGCTGAAAGCGAGGGGGGTGACGGGCGGACCGAGTCCGGTAGGCGACCCCTTTGATATCGATTACGTCGCCCATGAGATGGGGCACCAGTTCGGCGCCGACCACACCCAGTACAACAACTGCAACCGGGTGTCCGCCTCGGCTATGGAGCCCGGCAGCGCATCCACGATCATGGGTTACGCGGGTATTTGCGCGCCAAATGTTCAGAACAACAGCGATGCTTACTTCCATGCACGTAGTATTTTCCAGATCGCCAACTTTGTGGTAAATGGCAACGGTAATTCCTGTGATGTGCCCGTGGCTAACGGCAATACCGCACCGACAGTCGGCAACGTGACGGACAAAACCATCCCCATATCCACGCCTTTTATCCTGTCTGCCATTGCCAGCGATCCAAATGGTACGCCCTTGTCGTATTGCTGGGAACAAATGAACGGGTATTCGGCGCCAATGCAGCCTATGCCGCCGGTTTCGACCAATTCGACCGGCCCGATGTTTCGCACCTTCGATCCGACCGGTTCGCCATCCCGGTATTTTCCCAACTTTAATGATGTGCTCGACGGCATCAACCCTGATTGGGAGGAATTGCCTTCCATCAGCAGAACCATGCTGTTTCGTGTGACGGTGCGCGACAACAACCCCAACGGGGGCTGTACCGCCGAAGACGACGTTACCATCACCACGGCAGCCGCTGCAGGGCCGTTTCTGGTTACGTCCCCCAACGCAGTTGTTTCCTACAACCCCGGCTCCATGCAGACAGTTACCTGGAACGTTGCCAATACCACGGCCTCGCCCGTAAGTTGCGCCAACGTGGATATCCTGATCTCAACGGATGGGGGACAGTCGTTTACCGTGTTGCTCGCCAATACGCCGAACGACGGCGGACAACTGGTGACGATGCCCAATGTGTTGTCCGACTTTTGCCGGATCATGGTGCGCTGCACCAACAACTACTTTTACGACGTTTCGAACGTCGATTTTCAACTTGCGATTCAACTTCCCGTCGAGTTGACTGATTTCAACGCAACGCTGGAAGGGCAATCGGTTGTGCTGAAGTGTACGACTGCCTCGGAGCAGGATAATGAAGGTTTTTTTGTGGAACGCAGTACCGATGGCGGTGTGGATTTCAGGTCTGTTGGTTGGGTAGATGGTAAAGGAACTACAAGCGGGATTCAGCACTATTCTTTTACTGATACCGACCTGCATCCCGGACAGGTACACTACTATCGTTTAAGGCAGATCGATCGGGATGGCAGTATCCATTATTCCACTATTCGGGTGGTATATCCGGGGAAAAGTGCGGGTATTGCGGTATATCCCAATCCTGCCACAGGTTCGATCGGACTAACGCTGCCGGATGGCTGGTCGTATGATCAGGCACTGGTCAGGATATGGAATATGACGGGAAAACTTGAAATGGAACGCTTTATTGAATCTGGCGACCTGATTGATATTCAGGCGTTGCCGGCAGGGTTGTACCGACTGGAGTTGTCGGCTGAGGGTGTTTCGCGGGACGCGGTTTTTGTGAAGCAGTGACGGAATTTACAGGCGGATTTGGACAAGATTGACAGGGTATGCAGGCTTGAGAGGGTTCACGAGTTTCACAATAATCGAATGATTGTGGAACCCGGTGATAGTCTTCTTGGAAAAATCTATCCCCTTACATATTTATCCTGTCAAACCTGTAAGTCCTGTCCAAAACAGCCTGAAAATCGTGTCTGACAACGGACTACGACACCAGATTGGCCTCAAGTTCGATCGGAACCGCCGACAGCGCTTTGCTTACTGGGCAACCTGCTTTGGCGGCATTGGCGAGTTCGGCAAACTTTTCGGCGTCGATGCCCGGCACATTGGCTTCGAGGTGCAGGGTGATTTTTTCAAAACCCCAGCCGCCGCCGCTGTTTTCCATGTCTATCGTAGCAGAGCACCGCAATTCTGTAGGCGGGAACCCGTCTCCACTGAGCCGAAAACTCAGCGCCATAATATAACAGCCTGCGTGTGCAGCTGCAATAAGTTCTTCGGGATTGGTGCCTGCTTTTCCGTCTTCATTCTGGAAGCGGAGTTTGGCAGAGTAGGGCGTGCCGGTCAGAACGCCCGAAGGTCCATCTAGTGTACCGGAACCTTCAGCGCCGGTGCCTTGCCATACTGCAGATGCTGTGCGTTTAAAATGTGCCATAATTGTATCCGTATTGGTTGTTATGCTGTGATAAATAGGTGTGTGATTAATGGGGAAAACAGGTCAGTCGCAAAAAGGTTTCCGCTCAGGTACCCGGGCGGTACCCGGGTTAACCAAGTCGATATGCTTTCATCCTGACCTTCTTTTCCCTTCCGGTCGTGGTAAAATCGTCCCAGGCTAATTGCACACCGGGCAGGTCTTCCAGTTGCGGGCGTTTGTGCGGAGTAATCACCACCAGCATTGGAGCGGCCTGCAGGAGATTCCATGTCAGGGGAAAAAGGTCTTTCAAGGGGCAGAGGTGCAGCGCGAACGAACTGATTATAAGGGAGTAATTCCCGAACGATGCGCCTTTGACAATATCCCTGAACGAAAACTGCAAGCAGGGCCGCCCTGTTTGGCGTTCGTACAAGGCATGGGTAAATGGGTCGCAGCCGGTGATGTTTTGTATGCCCGATGCCTGAAGCACCTGCGTCGCTTCGCCGCCGCCGGCTGCAAAGTCAAGTACTGGGCCGGAGCAGTCCAAACGCGTCAGGTTGCGTTCGAGCAGGTCTTGTATTTCCGGGAAATGCGGATTTTGATAATCCCAGGCGTGCTCGCGGTAATACGCCTCGGCGCCGTGTGCATCGTATAACGGGCGGATGGCCTTCACGGTTCAGTTGTTAATATGTTCGCGCTCACGCAGGCGTTTGCCAAGCAGCCGCTCCAGACTGTCCGTTTCCATTTGATAGATCGGGTCGTCGAAGGGGGTGTCGTATCCTTTGGTTTTATTTTTTCCGAACACCTTGAGTTTTACCGTGGTGTAGCGCTTGGGGTTCAGCCGCAGGTCCTGGATGAGCAACTGGGTGTGCCGCAGGGTGCGTTCGAGGTCTTCGGCCAGTTGTTCATCGGTCAGCAACTTGCCGGCGATTCCCTTGCCCCGTACCAGGTTTTGTGCCAGCGTATCGACCCTGGAAATAGTGCGCCCGGCGGCATTTACCGTGCTGCGCAGGTTGGCTATATTTGCCGTAAGAGTATCCAGCGCCACCCTTGCCTTCTCGGAGCTTTGATCGAGGCCGGCATTTTTGAGTTGGCTGGTCAGCGTGTCCAGGTTGCTCAGGATATGGCTGAGTTCGTCCTTGTTTGCATTGAGCGACTGGGAGAAGCCGGCGGCATTTTCCACCGTCAGCGCCAGGCTGCTGGTCGTCGCGTCGAGTAAACGATTGATTTTTCCGGTAAGCAATTCAATGTTTTTCAACGAGTTATCCAGCGCTACCAGCGAGCCGGCCATGCTTTCAGGATTGGCCCGGGCCAAAGAGTCCATATTGATGGCAAGGCCTTTGCGCAGGCGCTCGGTGTACAGGTCCAGCTCTCCGGGGGCGATCATACCTGCCAGAAAAGATCGGGAACCACTGCTCAGGTAATCGCCGCTTTGGGCGCAGTCGTCCCCTTCACAGGCGTGGTTGAACACCAGTTCGACGGCTCGTCCTCCCATAAAAGTGGGGCTGGTAATCGTGGCTACGGCGTCCTTTGGAATGTCGAAGCCCCGCTCAATATTGAGCACTACTATGATGGTGCGATCGTCGACTTTATCGATATAGATGTCCTTCACCATGCCCACCTGCAAGCCGCGTATGAAGACGGGCGCTGAGGTGTTGAGTTCCTGTACGTTGTCGTATTTTACGTAAAAGGTCTTGGATGTGGTGAGTATGTTGATGCCTTTCAGGAATTTATAGCCCCAGATGCCAAGGGCTACGGCCGAGATAGCAAGCAGGGCGACTTTTACTTCGTTGCTGAGTTTAAACATTTGTTGTAGATGGTATGGCTGTGCGGTTGCTGAATGGAGTGTTTCGTCATTTGCCGCCTGTCGCGACGATCGCAGCCGTTTTGAAACCGAGGTTTTTGATTTCCGGCAACATTTTTTCCGCTTCTGCGCGCGAGTCATAGTTGCCGGTAAAATAATGGTACTGGTTTTCTATCTTTTCTTCTTTAACGTCGCCGATCAGCCCCAGTTGCCCGGCATTCCGGTCCATTCTGATAGGCCAGGAAAGCAGAAAAATGCGGTACGTTTCCTTCTTGGTGTTTTTTCCCGTGGTCGTATTGGATACGGGTACGGATTGCTTTTTAGTCGTATCGGTGACTTTATTCGGTTGCTTTTCCACTTTTACCGGAGCCTGTACGGTGGCAGGGCGGCTGTTTACGGAGGTGCCGGTGGAGCCGCCTTTTGCCACCATGGATGGCGTGTTGGCAGTCTTTTTGTCGTCGGAACGCGTTTTGGAGGCGGTAGCGCCGCCTTCCATTTTAATTTTATAGGCCTCAAAAGCTTCAAAGATGGCAGTGGCCATCTGTTCGCGTCCGGTTTCAGAAGCGATGAAATCTTCCTCGGTCCGGTTGGTCAGGTAACCTGTTTCAATGAGTACGGACGGCATGGCCGTTTCGCGCAACACGAGAAATCCCGCTTGTTTCACACCCCGGTCGTTTCTGAAGGCCGTCGTTTTTGCCTGCTGTTGCACCAGGCTGGCAAAAAGTATGCTTTGCTCCAGGTATGCGCTCTGCCACACACTGCCCAGGATATGCGCTTCCGGACTGTTGGGGTCGTACCCCTCGTAATTTTTTTCGTAGTTTTCTTCCAGGTAAATAGAGGCGTTCTCCCGTTTGGCCACTTCGAGGTTGTGGGAGGCGGTATGCAGGCCCATAACGTAGGTTTCGGCGCCTTTGACGCTGGATACGCTGATGGAATTACAATGTACGCTGATAAACAGATCGGCGTTGTTGCGGTTGGCAATCGCTGCCCGTTCGTTCAACTCGATAAAAACATCAGAGTCGCGGGTGTAGATCACCTGCACATCGGGATAGGCGTTTTTGATCAAATCACCCAGTTTGAGCACAATAGCGAGTGCATTGTCCTTTTCTCTGGACGAAGCGCCGATGCACCCCGGGTCTTTGCCGCCGTGACCAGCATCGAGCACGACTTTTTTGATGAGGTAGGCAGAGCCGGGTGGCGGAGAGATGTCCGGCGACTTATTGTTGTCAGTGTAGCAGGATTCTCTACTTTTGCCGGCCGGGGCGTGTTCGCAGCGTCCTGACCCTTCCGCGCAGGTAGGGTAGAGGTTAAAGTTTTGTAAAATAAGCCACGCGGCAGACAGTAACAGCGTTCGTAAGGCAAATTTTAGTCTCATAGATCAATTTTGGGCATCCGGCATACCGGATCAATTTGGGTAACTATAACGTACAACTCTCAAAAGGCTTCATCCCGAACCCTGTTATTGTGAGAAAATTGTTGGGCAAATATCGTCTTTTATTCCGAATCGCAGCCCTGCTTGTGTGTGCAAATGCATCGGCACAGGTTCCGCTGGATACGATCCCGCCGTCAGAAGCAGCGCGGGATACGTCCCTGCAGCCGCAGCCGGACTCGACGATCGTAGATTTGAGGGGGATACAACTGTCCAATGAGTCTTTTGACGACGTGGTGGAATACGGCTCCCGGGATTCGATGTGGTTCGACGTAAAAAACAAACAATTGCACCTATACGGCGCGGCCTCCGTCAAATACACATCGCTCAGCATCAAGGCCGGCTATATTTTGCTGGATTATGCGAAAAACGAGATATCCGCCGAGCCGATAGCCGACAGTACCGGCAACAAGGTCGGGATGCCCGAGTTTCAGGACGGCGAACAAAACTTCACCGCCTCGCGCCTGCGCTACAATTTCAAGACGAAAAAAGGGGTGATCTACGAGGCGCGTACCAAACAGGAAGATATGTATGTGCTGGGCTCCAAGGCAAAATTTGTCGGCGCCGCCGATGCCGACACCTCGCGGTCGCGCAACACCATCTACAACCAGGATGCCCTGCTGACGACCTGCGACAACGAGCATCCGCACTTTGGTATCCGGACAAAAAAGTTGAAAGTCATCCCCGACAAACTTGTCGTGACGGGCTTTTCCGTACTGGAAATCGGCGGCATCCCGACACCGCTGGTGCTGCCTTTCGGCTTTTACCCGATCACCAAAACGCGCAAGGCGGGCCTGATCATACCCAAAGATTTCGAATTTGCCGATGCGGAGGGTCTGGGTATCAAAGACTTCGGCTGGTACCAGCCCATTTCGGAGCATATTGACGCCACGGTGTTGTTCAACGCCTACACCAGCGGTTCGTGGGGCATCTCGGGCAATGCGCGGTACAGCAAACGCTACGGATACCTCGGCGATTTCCGCATTCGCTACAACAACCGCGTTTCGGAAGACCAGATGGCGCAAAAGATATCCGCCAAGTCGTTCGGCATTACCTGGACCCATAACCAGGATAGCAAGGCGCACCCCACGCGGCGGTTCGGCGGTTCGGTAAACATCGAGACCAACCGCGACCAGAATCGCAACCGCAACGACTTCCAGAGCGTGTTCCGCAATACCCTGAACTCCAACCTGAACTATTCCCAGTCGTTCCCGGGCAAACCCTTTGCCCTCAACGCCGGCCTTTCACACTCCCAAAATACCCAGACGCGCATCATGGACATCAGTCTGCCGAACGTGACGTTCACGATGCAGCGAATTTTCCCCTTCAAGCGCAAGGAGGCGCTGGGCAAGGAGCGCTGGTACGAAAAAATATCGCTGACCTACAACTCCAAACTGCAGAACAACTTCCGGACGGTGGATACCCTGCTGTTTTCCCGCCAGACGCTGGAAAGCGCCAAAATGGGTATTCAGCACAATGCCAGCACGGACTTTACCTTTAAAATTTTCAAATACATCAACGTAGCGCCCCGGCTCGATTTTGAAGAAAACTGGTATCCGTACACCATTGAAAAAAAACTGCTCAACGAAACCCGGTACATATACGACACCATTCAGGATGGCGACCAGATGTTGATCGTCGTCGACAGTGTGAAAACGCAATTCGGCATCGACACGACCGTGCGCCACTGGGGATTCAACAGTTATCGACGCTACAATGCGGGTATTTCTGCCAATACGGCCCTGTTTTTTACCAAACAATTCAGAAAAGGCTGGCTGCGCGGGTTCCGCCATACCATGAAACCCTCGGTAGGCCTTGGATTCGGTCCCGATTTTTCCAATGCGCCGTACCGCAATTACTACCGGACTGTCGAAACCGATCTCAGGCCTGCGTTTAATGATACCCTGAGTTATACGATTTTTGACGATGCCGTTTTCGGGCGCCCGCCCAGCATCCCGGGGCGGCGCGACATAATCGTCAACTACAGCCTGCTCAACGTCCTGGAATTCAAGTTTCACTCGGCCAAACGAGACACCGTACTCAAAAAACGCATCTTTGACGGGCTTACCTTCAGCGGAAACTACAATATCACCGCTGATTCGCTGAACTGGAGCGAGATCAGCACAGGCGGCCTGTTCCGTTTCTTCAAAGGCGTCGTCAACCTGACCTGGAATGCCCGCTTCGACCCATATGTCGCCGATGCAAAAGGCCGGCGGGTCGACCGCACGGTGCTCAGTGAACGCGGAAAACTCTGGCGCACCACCGGCTTCGGCTTCCAGGTCAATACCGTGTTCTCGATCAAGCAGTTACGCGATGTTTTTTCGGGAAAAGAAGTGGAGGAGGCTACCGGAAGACCCGCCAACCGACCCACGGTGAAAGACGATCTGCTGGGCTGGTTCGACGATTTCAGGGTGAACCACAGCATCTCCTTCAACCGGCTGTTGATCCCCACCGGTTTCGGCGCCGAACGCGATACTTTCGTGATCGGGCGCAACAACGTCAGCCTTGCAGGGCGCATACCGCTGTCCTCCAAATGGTCGATCAACATCAGCAATATCGCCTACGATTTTCAGAGCAAACAACTGGTTTACCCCGATCTTGGCTTCACCCGCGACCTGCATTGCTGGGAACTCAGCATGAGCTGGCAGCCCGTGCGCGGCACCTACCTCTTCACGATCAATGTGAAACCGGGTACCCTCGACTTCCTGAAAATACCCTACCGGAAAAACAATTTTGACGCGCGGTTGTAGGGGTATTGCGGCAATTCACACCCCCCAATCAATCTCCGGTTTCCCCTGCTTCTCCAGTATTTCATTGGTATGAGAAAAATGTTTGCAGCCGCGGAAGGCGTCGCCGGCGAGGGGCGAGGGGTGCGCCGATTCGAGCACATAATGTTTGGTCTGGTCGATCAGCGGCTTTTTGCTTTTGGCAAAATTGCCCCAGAGCAGGAATACCACGCCCTCTTTTTGGTCTGAAATACGGCGTATCACCGCGTCGGTAAACGTTTGCCATCCGATCTTCTGGTGTGAGGCAGGCTGACGGGCTTCCACGGTGAGCATGGCATTGAGCAGCAACACGCCCTGTTCGGCCCAATGGGTCAGGTCGCCGTGGTCGGGAACGGGCAGCCCGAGGTCGCTGTTGATCTCCTTGTAGATATTGACCAGCGAAGGGGGAATCTTGACGCCTTTGGGCACAGAAAAACACAGCCCCATTGCCTCTCCCGGATTGTGGTAGGGGTCCTGACCGAGAATGACCACCTTCACTGCGTCGAACGGCGTTTTGTTGAAAGCGTTGAAAATCAGCGGCCCAGGGGGATAAATTGTCTTGCCGGCCTGTTTGGCGGCTACCAGGAAAGATTTGATCGCGGCGAAGTAGGGCTGCTGAAATTCATCGGCAAGCGCTGTTTTCCAGCCCGGTTAAATCTGTACATTTGCGGCGGGAGGAGTGGGTTCCATGGCACAGGTTGGTTTCAGTTATGAGTCTTTGGCCGCCAGCGGAGCGTATTGCTCCGGAATGTGGCCTGTTTGGCACACAAGGTAAAACGCCCGCCGGAACTTTCCTGCCCGCCCTGCAGGTTGGGTTGCCGGAAGTTGTTATTTTTGCGGCAGTATAAAAAATTGGTCCCGTAGCTCAACGGATAGAGCAACAGCCTTCTAAGCTGTAGGTTACTGGTTCGAGCCCAGTCGGGATCACTGGGTATCCCGGTTCTTTCCTGATGGAAGGGGCCGGGATTTTTGTAGCAGTTTTTCCACCAGATTTTCCCACGAAAACCGCTTTTTCTCTTTCCTGACCCAGGCTTGCATACCGGTTGCACGTTTGTTTTCAAAAAAATCACGCATCGCTGCAGCAATAGCGTCCGGCTCCGGGGCCACAACATAACCCGATACGCCGTCCGTCACGATCTCCGGAAGTCCGCCCACCTTGGTCACCACCATGGGTTTTTCAAAATGGTAGGCGATCTGTGAAATGCCGCTCTGGGTGGCGGAGCGGTAGGGCTGCACCACGAGATCGGCCGCCGAAAAGAAGAACCGAACCTGCTCGGCAGGGATAAAATCGGTGAAAAGGTGAACGCGGTCGCCCAGATCGTTTGCCGATATGATGTTTTGGTAGTCTTCCCAGGGTTCGTAGCACTCACCCGCAATAACGGCATGAATATCAGTCGTTTGTGCCAATGCCTCCAGTAAAAGGTCAAGCCCTTTATATTTCCGGATCAGGCCAAAGAACAACACCAGCGGGACATTTTCCGGCAATCCGAGCCGGCGGCGTGCTTCGGCCTGGTCCATCGGCAGCCCGTAGGAGTCGTAAACGGGGTGGGGGGCGTAGCGGATGCGCAACCCCACCCCCGACCCCTCCCCCGAAGGGAGGGGAGCCGTAGCGTGTGCCGCTTCGGGTGACGCATCCGTCTTGTCCCTGTTCAAGTCCTCTCCCTTGCCTGTGGGTAACGTGCCCCTTTTTCCCTCGGGTGCCGCATCCGTCCTGTCTCTGTTTAACTCGCCCTCCTTTTCTGAAGGTAACGTGTCCTTTTTCCCCTCGGGTGCCGCATCCGTCCTGTCTCTGTTTAACTCGCCCTCCTTAACTGCGGGTAACGTGTCCCCCCTCCCCTCGGGGGAGGGGTCGGGGGTGGGGTTGCCAGGCAAAAACCCCCTGATCTCTTCCCCTACCGACTTCGACATCACCACAAAATCGTCGCAGGCGCGAACAAAATAGCGGGCAAAGGGCCTGTCGCCGGGCCGTTTTTCATGCGGGATAATGTTGTCCACCAGGGCTGTAATATGCAGTTTTTTATGCGCCATCCGGCGCGCCACGCGCAGTACGGTACCGAGGCAGGGGCCCATGAACGGCAGCCAGAACCGAACAATAACCTGGTCGGCATCCTCCTGCGAGATCTCCCGCCCGACCATCAGCCAATTAAATGGATTTACGGCGTTCAGGCGGGTTTTGATCGTCAGTCCCGCAGGCGCCGGATCGTCGGTAAACTGACTCTTTCCAGGGAAAAGAAAGGCGGGGTATTGCAGGGAAAAGGAATAAATAACGACTTCGCATCCGGCATCCTGCAAGGCATACGCCAGCCGCTCTGCCGAGGCGGCAATGCCGCCGCGCAAGGGATGGGCAGGTGAAAGGAGAACGATTTTTTTTGCTGACAAGCGAGACGGCTTTTGCGACAAAAGTAATTACGGAATGATGAATGGGGAATGAATGGGGAATGATGAATGGGGAATGATGAATGATGAATGATGAATGAATGACAACAATGACAACAATGACAACAATGACAACAATATAGATTACCCCAAAAACCTGTCTAGCGCCTCCTGCGTACTTTCTTTGTATTGCCTGCCGATGGGTATATCCTTGCCGCCTATGGTGACGTCGTTGGCTGTGAACGCTTCGATCTGGCGCAGGGATGCGAGGTAGGAGCGGTGGATGCGCAGAAAGCCCGACATCTCCGGCATATTCTCCAGTTCGCCGATCTGGATTTTTGTGACGATGGATTTTCCGCCGGGAAGAAAAATCCTCACGTATTCCTTCAGGCTTTCAACGTACAGTATCTCGTCGAGCCATACACGGACCATTTTTTTGTTGACATTAAAAAACAAAAACTGTCGGTTGGGACTAGTGGCGACTGGGGCTCTTAGTTTTTGTACCGCTTTTGTAAATCTTTCAAAATCAATGGGTTTTAAGAGGTAGTCCACTACGCCGAGGTCGTAACTTTCCAGCGCGTAGTCGTGGTAGGCTGTCGTCAGGATCGTCTGCGGCGGCTGTGGAAGCGAACGGAGAAAATCGAGCCCTTTCAGTCCGGGCAGGTGTATGTCGAGAAACAGTACGTCGACCGGCGCCTCACGAAGGGCTTCCATGGCATACAGGGCGTCGCCACACTTGCCCGCCAGCCGCAGGAAGGGTATCTGCCGGACATAATCTTCGAGTATACCGGCAGCAAGGGGTTCATCCTCTACGATCAAACAATTAAACATTAAATAATAATGATGAATGATGGATGATGATGAATGATGACAATAACGCCCCCGTTTCAGGCAAAATCTATCCTTAGATCTACAGAAAACGTGTTTTCTTCTGTAGTTATGTCGAGCCGGTGACGGCCGGGATACAGCAATTCGAGTTGACGCCGCACATTTTTCAGGCCGATGCCCTGCGGGTTTTCTTGCGGGTCTGCGCTTTTTGTATTCCGGATGTTTACTTCCAGGGTGCTGTTTTTCAATTCGATACGGATATCAATACGCGCTTCTTCCCGTTGCTCGCTCACGCCATGCTTAAAGGCATTTTCCACCAATGGCAACAACAACAGCGGCGTGATCTGTTGAAGGGGATTGTCCATTTCTACGGCCATCTTTACCGTCAGTCGCGCTTCATCGAAACGCAGTTTTTCCAGTTCCACATAGTCGCGGAGGTTCTGCACTTCCTGTTCAAGTCGCACAGCAGGTTTGACAGATTCGTACAGGATATAGCGGAGCAAACTGGCCAGTTTGAGCGCTACCGGCGCCGTTTTGTCCGATTTTCGGCGCGCCAGCGCATACAGGTTGTTGATGGTGTTGAACAGAAAATGCGGGTGTATCTGGCTTTTAAGCGCCTGCAATTCGGCATCCAGTTTTTCGGCCCTGAGTTGCGCTTCGCGTTGTTGCAGTTGTTGCTGGCGGAAATACAAACGGGCCGAAAGTGCTGTACAACTGGCCAGCACGCAGTCGAAGACGTCGTAAACCAGCCGGTATCCCCAGAAATCGAAGGTGGCGTCGGGAAACCAGACCGGCACGACAAGAACCATCTTCAGCGCCCGGTTGAGTATGCCCCCCAGGATGTTCGCTGTGGCTGCGCCGCCGAAAGCCAGCCACATTTTCTGCTCACCCACACCCGAAAAGCGCTCAAAACACCAGAATGACAGGTATGTTGCCAGTATCCGGGCAGGCATCTGAAGCCCCTCGGTAATGGCATATTTCACCAGGTTGCCGTCGTAACGGCTGTAGGTGTAGGCGTAGATGAACCAGAAGGCCAGCCAGAACAGCAGGTGTAGTCCGATGCGGCGTTTCATGGCGGCAAAAATCGGTAAAAACTGTACTGCGATGTATGTTTTTTGTACGGCGCAACGGGTTGTTCATAGACTTTGACTCCGGAAAACGGGCCAGGCCTGCATTTTTGGCGGCAACCTGATCCAACAGGCAAACACAACAACACAACAGTTAGGCTATGAAAACAAAACGACGTTTCGCCCGGATGATGCTTTCCGCCATCAACTACCGGCCATTTCTATTTTTCTTTATCCTGTTCTCTTTCAATGATTTGCATGCACAGGGCATCCTGAAGGTCCCGGCAGACTTCCCCACCATTCAGTCTGCCGTGGATGCTGCACAGGAAGGAGATACGGTGCTGGTCAGCCCGGGGGTGTATTTTGAAAACGTGCAATTGCGCGGCCGCAACATTACGCTCAGCAGCAGGTATTTTTTGGAGGCCGATCCGGCAATGGTGATTCGCCAGACGGTAATCGACGGCAGCCAGCCCGTTCATCCCGACACCGCCAGTTGCCTGCTGATCTGGAAGGGTGAAACGGCGGCCACCGTGATACAGGGCTTCACTTTTCGCGGCGGCAAAGGCACGGTTTGGCTCGACCCGGCCGGGGCCGGAACCTTCCGCGAAGGCGGCGGGATACTCACGGAATATTCCGCACCCGTCATTCGGCACAACATCATCCGCGACAACGTCGTGACGCCCGGCGGCGCAGGTATTGTAAGTGTCGGCGGCGGCGGGATTCGTTGCGGCGAAGGCGCAGTCCGCATCGAAAACAATTTCATCGCGCACAACCGCGCGCGGAGGGTTACGGTGGAGGCGTGGTACTGAACTACTGCCCTGGCGCTATCGTGCAAAACAACATTATCGCGTTCAACTATGGCGGCAAGGATTACAGCGGCGGCGGTTTCTGGACCACCGGAGCCAATACAGGTACCGTTAATGTGCTGAAAAACAATACGATCGTCTATAATACATCCCCCGCTGCTGCCGGTCAATACGGCGGAAAAGGCGGCGGCGTATGGCTGTTTTCCATAAAACTGAAAATGGAAAACAACATCATCTGGGGCAATACCCAAAGCACCGGCAAACCCATCGGTACCGGCGGCGGCTTTTTCGAACTGGCCTATAACTGTATCGAAACGGGTTACCCTGGCACCGCAACGATCATGGCCAACCCGCAATTCCGCGACACCACAGGCTTTGTGCTCGAAGCAGGTTCTCCTGCCATCGACGCGGGCAATCCGGATGCGTCGTACAATGATTTTACCCGGAACGGCAGTCGTGCAGCATTTCCGACCCGGGGAGCATTGCGCTGCGACCTCGGGGCATACGGCGGGGCTAATCCCGCCAATCCCGCCTTGCCCGCTTCTTTATTGTCTGCTGCCAATTTTTCCAAAGTACTGAACTCTCCCGTCGTCACAACAACCGGCGATTCCCGGAGCGTCAACTGGATTGATGTCGACGGCGACGACGACCTCGACCTGTTCATCAGCAACGGACCGCAGAATGGTCAGAACAATGTGCTGTACCTGAACAATGGAACGGGTGCGTTTTCCGAAGTGACCGGCGATCCGATTGTGCAGGACAACCAGCCTTCCGACGGTGCAACATGGGCAGACTTTGACAACGATGGCGACAACGACTGTTTCGTGGTCAACTGGTACGGTGTCAATAACCTGCTGTACCAAAACAACGGCAACGGAACCTTTACAAAGGTGACCACCGGAAGCCCCGCAACCGATGGCGGCTATTCCGAAACGGCTTCCTGGGGAGATTACGACAGCGATGGCAAAGTCGATCTGTACGTGACCAACAGCGACGATAACAAAAGAAATTTTTGTACCACAACGATGGCAACGGCGTCTTCTCCACAGTCGGAACAGGCGCTCCTGTAACGGATGCCTTCATCTCCCGTTGCGTCAACTGGACGGATTTTGATCTTGACGGCGATCCGGACCTGTTTGTGAGCAATGAGAGCGATCAAAACGAAAGCCTGTACCGCAATAATGGCGGGGGAAGTTTTACCAAAATACTCGCCGGTCCGCTGCTCAATGATGGCGGGAAAACCATGAGCAGCAGCTGGGGCGATTTTGACAACGACGGCGATTTCGACGTTGTGCTGGTCAACGACCAGGGCAGCGAATCACTGCTCCGAAACGACGGCGGCGGCAATTTTTCCAAACTTACCACGCCACCCCTCACTTCAAGCGGCGGCAATTCCTTCAGCAGCCAATGGGCCGATGTCGACAACGACGGCGACCTGGACCTTTTCATCACCAATGCTTTCTGGGGCGGGGTGTGGAAGAACTTCCTGTTTATCAACCAGGGCGATGGCTCCTTTGTGCGCAATATCACAGAAGCGCCGGCAACCGATCTGGGCTGGTCGTACGGCTGCGCTTTCGGCGACTTTGACCGCGACGGCGACCTGGACCTCGGCGTAGCGAACTGTTACAATGCCGCGCAGGAAAATTACCTCTATGAAAATCATGCCTCTGAGTCGGCTAACAACTGGTTCGGCGTGTCCTGCACCGGTACGGCCAGCAACAAAAGCGCCATTGGCGCGAAAGTGCGGGTAAAAGCCATCTTGAATGGGAATACAGTCTGGCAGGTTCGTGAAATCAGTGCACAATCGGGCTACTGCGGTCAAAACCAGTTGGCAGCGCATTTTGGTCTCGCCGATGCGTCAATCGTGGACTCGCTTGTGGTGGAATGGCCTTCAGGTCTTAAGGAATATTACACCCAATTGTACCCGAATCAATACGTTGCATTGTTGGAAGGAATGGGTATTTCAGGAACGGAGACTCCTCCTTTAAGCGCTTCCGGCTTGCATATGCTGAATCCGTCGCCCAATCCGTTTCGCGATTCTGTGTCGATTTTGTGGGAGCAGGTAACCACCGGTCCGGTGTCCATTGAAATTGTCGACAGCAAAGGGGCGATTATCTGTACGCATACCGCGCATACCGTGGCCGGCAAGCAGGAGTGGCGCTGGAACGGAACTGATTCCCGGGGACAGCGCGTGCCTGTCGGCGCCTATGTCGTGGTAATCAAAAGGAACACGGCTCAGATTAGCACAAAGGTGATTTGTGTGGGTGAGTGAACGGAAGTCGAGACAGGCGCCATGTACAACGGACTTCCAAGTCCGTAAAAAACGCCGTACAAGGCACCGGATTTGGAAATCCGTTGTACATTTTATCGTCCGTTTGGCATTGGTAACACTCGACAGTATAAATTATTTTATTTAATATATTGATAGTCAATATTTTACATAGGAATAATCTTGCTGAAATAACGCAGTCAGAAACAAACCTGAAACAGCCATTGTGGTGTAGTGAACCCGCTACCGCACAAGGGTTAACAAAACAGTCAGCGACTGATTATCCGTAATTAGTGTTACAAAATACGCTCCAGGCGGCTGGTGCGACATATCCAGTGGAATCGAGTGGTCTGCTGATGAACCCAGGTGCATTTCGAGGATTAATCGCCCGGTTGCGTCGCGCAGGGCAAGGTAGAGTGGGGTAGCACGGCTCCGGGTTACCGATAGCATACTGATCCCGCCCGTTGGATTAGGCGACAGCACGACCTGTCCCGGCCAGGTTTCTTCATCAGTACCTATGGTTATATTCACTTGCAGCGTCAGTTCGGCAGTACACCCGGCCTGGTCGGTTACCGTTACTGTAAAGGTGTCGTAAGGAAGATTATCCAGTTGGGGCGTAGTGGCGCCGGTATTCCAGGTATAGGCATAAGGCGGTGTGCCACCCATCACTTCAAGCAGAATGCTGCCGTCGGAAGCCCCGGGACCGGAAGCGTCGGTAATGGTAGCATCAATATCGATCGGTGGCGCCTCCTGTACCTCGAAATCCAGTACGCTGAAACATCCGTTAGCCGGGTTTAAAGCAAACACCTGGTAAAACCCGGGATTGCAGGCCACAACCTGCTCAATCGCAACGCCGGGTGTGGAAGACGTGGCCTGTATGGTCACGCAAGGCATGTCGCAGTTGATCTGTGGGATCGGCGGGAGGGAGATATCCGGTAGGTCAGGCATAAAAAGAACGGAAGTCCTGGCGCCTGTACTGGTATTGGCATAAATGCCACCACCCGGCGATGTTTGCTGCCTGATCGCGCGCACCTGGTAGTACAGCGTTCCTGTTACCGGGCCAGTGTCGGGGAAAAAAGTATCCGTGATGACGCCGGTATTCAATCTTGTATAGACGCCGTATTGTTCGGTAGACCGGTAAACGTGGTAACCCACGACATCGGAAGCGGCTGACCAGTAGAGCAGCACGGAAGTACAGGTGGCGGCGGCAGTAACATTGCTGGGAGGGGGCACTACATGCGCGCGCAGGGTCGGGTCGCCGAGCAGGGTCGTGTGTGCGCCGCCTTTCCCCAAAGAATTGTAATACTGGCTGTTATAAGCAGCGTTTTGCGTTTCTTTCACACAATAACCGATGGTCTCCCCCGAGGCGAGCGCCTGGTAAAACTGATGCGGCCTGCCTGCCCACGAACAGGTCAGGATACCGCCGCGTGATGCCAGCGCTGCGGGCATAAACGGATTGGTTTCGTAGTCCCAATCGCCGTGATAACTGCCGAACAGGTTGGCAAAAACAATATTCACACTGTCGGTAGCAAAATCCGAACTGTTGCCCACGCCTCCTGCGCTGGTATAGGTGCCGCCGCCGCAGCCGTATCCCATCAGGTAGCTTTGTTGCTCGGTTCCGTCGAAAAAATCGGCTGCCACCACATTGTCCGCACCAACCAGTGGATACGCGTTTCTGTAGCCGTTGGAAGCAAACGATTCACCGTTGAAATAACCGAAATTATCGTCGACCAGGGCTTTGGTGTCCACCGTGTAGGCCCCCGTGCGCCAGTTGTGGTTTTTGTCCAGATAACGTTTGATCAACGCCACCGTTGTGGCGCCGAATGTTCCCGGTGTCAGCCGCCGGAAGTCGACGCGGCCTACTTGGAGTTCGACCGGTGAAGGCAGATAACTCTGGTCAAATTTACCGTCGCCCGGTATGTTATCATTGGCCGGCCGGGCCGGGGAGGTATTGTTTATGGTAAAATCCGTCCAGTTGCCGTTCACATCTGCGTAGTAGGCATCGCAGGGCCAGGCGCCCTGGTGGTCAGGGTGGCCGTCCCAGTTGGTATTGCCCGAGTACGGTACCGGTATTTTCCCGAGCAGGAAAACGGATTTTACATTTTCCGGGTCGGCGAAATAATCGGTAACAATCTGACTTTTAATGCTTTGCACTGTTGCGGCCGTATCTGCTATGTGCTCGATAACCTGCCATCCGTCGCCGGCGAGGTCGCCGCGGAGGCGATTGAGTTCGCCCGACAAAGGGGCCAGAAGGTCGGCATCGACAAACAGCAGGACTTTCCCCCTGCTATGGTTTTCCGGCGCGTCGACTGCTACATGGGCATAACCATAGGCGCCTGGCGACGTGCCGCGGATCAGGGCGTACTCATACGTCAGGCCCGTAGTAACGGTGGTATCGGTGAAACTGTCCGTCGTGTCGGCCTGAACGCTCTTCAATTGCATCCATTGGTTGCCCGCCTGCCCTTTGGTGCGGCGCCAGATCGTCTGATTGGCGGGCGCAGGGTTGGGCCAGCTCAGTGTGACGGCGGTCGGGCTGCCGCCAATGTTCGCCGCGAGCGGGATGGTGATACTTTGTGGTGTTTGCCCTGTAATTGTAGTGTTTACATGAAAAAACAGAAAAAAACAGGCTATTGCTGTACAGGACGCTTTCATAAAGGCAGATGTTTAGTCAGGTAAGATAGGCTGCGACCGGCGTTTTTGCTGCTACGGGGAGACGTTATCCCCAAAGTAAATCGGTTTGCGAAAATAAACTCCAGCAACACATTGATTTTCAATGTACTGGAATTCTGTAAGATCTTAAATTCTGTAAATTCCGACATAATTCTGAGGTATGTGCCAGTTTTAACATTTTTCATAGATGGTTGGCATGGCTTAAAAGTGTTTCTTTGTTTATTCGCCGGCTGGAGCTGGCGGTACCATTTTGTTTATTCGCCGGCTTCAGCCGGCGAATCCGGCACTGCACCACCGGCAAAAGACACATAAAATCTTGACAAAATATGGCTGATCACGCTACAAACCGGCGGAATTTTTTCCGCCAACTGGTCGCTTCGCTCACGGATGTTCAGGTTGAAAAAATGCCTGAACACCCGGCCGACCATACCGCAAGCCTTTATCCGGAAAGCGAACTGACGCTTTCGGGTGGTCTGACACCGTACAGCGGACCCTGGGGCGCTGCCCAGGCGGCTCACTTGCTGCGTCGGGTAACCTTCGGCGCCCAAAAAAGTCAGATCGACCAACTTCTTGCGCTGGGCACTGCCCAGGCGGCGGTCGATTTTGTCCTCGATGTGCCCACTGCCGTGCCAGACCCGCCGATCAACAACTACAACAATCCGGACTTTACCGATCTGGAAGTACCGGCAGGCGAGACCTGGATCAATGCCCTCTACAACGTGGAAGCAGAGGGCGGACGCATCGAATCGTGGCGCGGCTGGTGGATGGACCGGATGATCCGGTCGGAAGCCAATATTCAGGAAAAGATGACCCTGTTCTGGCACAACCATTTTGCCACACGCACCGACACCGCATTCTGGGGAAAGGCCTCGTACCTGTATAATGCCACCCTGCGCCAGCACGGACTGGGTAATTTTAAAAACCTGGTTAAACTGGTGACGCTCGACCCCTGTATGCTGATCTTCCTCAACGGATTTCTGAATGAAAAATCGGCGCCCGATGAAAACTACGCCCGTGAACTGCAGGAATTGTTCACCGTAGGCAAAGATGGTGCGAGTACCTACAGCGAAGACGATGTTGTCGCAGCCGCGCGTGTACTGACGGGCTGGCGCATCAATTTCGTAAACGGCACCATCTATTTCGATGTAAATGCCCACGACACCGGCAACAAGACGTTCTCGGGGTTTTACAATAACACTGTAATTCAAGGCAGTACCAACGGCGGACAGGAACTCGACGCACTGCTCGACATGATCTTTCAAAAAGCGGAAGTATCGGCGTTTATCTGCCGGAAAATATACCGCTTCTTTCTCTACTATAAGATCGATGACACGGTAGAAGCAGAGGTCATCGAGCCGCTGGCACAGATATTCCGCGACAACAACTACGAGATCAAACCCGTCATGTCGGCCCTGCTGCAAAGCGAACACTTTTTTGACGCTTACAACAAGGGCTGTTTTATCAAAACGCCCGTGGACCTGGTCGCCGGCGTCATGCGCAATTTCAACCTGACGGTGCCGGGGTCGACGCTGTACGACGAATGGTTGATGCGCCTGTACCTCAACTATATCTGCAGCAACCTGCAAATGCTGCCGGGCGACCCGCCCAACGTCGCCGGCTGGTTGGCCTATCGCCAGTCGCCGGGCTATTACCGCAACTGGATCAACAGCGATACCATCCGCAACCGGAACATCATCACCGACGTGCTCTCCTTTTACTTTATCGCTACCGACAATGATCAACTGAAGATCGACCATATCGCTTTTGCGGCACAATTCGATCATCCTGAAGACCCTAACCAGTTGGTCGAGGATGCCGTCCAGCTGTTGTTGCCTATGGATATCGCCCCGGCCAGAAAACAGTTCATGAAAAGCATTCTGCTCTCGGGGCAGGCGAATGATTTTTACTGGACGGCTGCCTGGTACGCCTACCTGTCCAATCCCAACGACCCGATGGTGTATGAAGCGGTGAATTTCCGACTCGCCAGTTTGCATAAATACATCATGAACCTTGCGGAATTTCAACTGATCTGACCGGCAGCGACATCTATCATTCAACCTTTTTCTGCAATGAAAAGAAGACATTTTCTGAAATATAGCGGCGCAGCCGCAGCCTGGGCGGGTTTTTCATTCAAAGGCTTTTCCTTCAACCCCGCGCCCCAACTGCCTTTCCTGAAAGCGCTTGCCGAGGGTGGCAACCCCAACAACCGCGTGCTGGTGCTGATCCAGCTCACCGGCGGCAACGACGGCATCAATACGTTCATCCCGCTCGACCAGTACGACAACCTGGCAAACGCCCGCAGCAGCGTACTGATCCCCGCCAATAAAGTGCTCAGCCTCAACGGCACGCTCACAAGCGGACTGCACCCGTCGATGCCGCAACTGCGCAATATGTACAACGACGGCCTGGTTTCGGTCGTGCAAAATGTGGGCTATCCCAACCAGGATTACTCGCACTTCAGATCGACCGATATCTGGATGTCGGCATCTGATGCCGATCAATTGGTCGAATCGGGCTGGACGGGCCGCTACCTGGAAAGTCAGCATCCGGGCTTCCCCGACGACTATCCCAACCCCGATTTCCCCGACCCGCTCGCTATCCAGATCGGTTCGGTGGTGTCGCTTGCGCTGATGGGCAGCGCCGTGCCGATGGGCATGGCCATATCCGACCCGACGGCTTTTTACCAGTTTGTCAACGACACGGTGGAGCCCGCGCCCAATACGCCCTACGGCAACGAACTGGAATTTATCCGCCTCGTGACCCAGCAGGCGCAGGTGTACTACCAGTCCGTTAAAGACGCCGCAGACGCAGGCAAAAACCTGTCCGCCCTTTACCCGGCTGCGGGGGTCAATGCGCTCGCCGACCAATTGCGCATCGTAGCACAACTCATCAGCGGAGGCCTGCAAACGCCGATCTATATCGTATCCATCGACGGCTTTGATACGCACAGTGAACAGGTAGATGCAACCTTCGGCACAACGGAGGGCACACATGCCAACCTGCTGCACCTGGTTTCAGAGGCCGTCGGGGCTTTCCAGGACGACCTGAAACTGCTTGGCGCAGACGACAGGGTGGCGGGCATGACCTTTTCGGAATTTGGCCGGACCATCGCTTCCAACGGGAGCCTCGGTACCGACCACGGCGCCGCAGCACCCATGTTCGTATTCGGCAAAAATGTGATCCCGGGTATCATCGGCAACAACCCGCAGATACCCGATAACCCCTTCGTGTCGTCGGATATTCCGATGCAGCATGACTTCCGGTCCGTTTATGCCAGCGCGTTGCAGGACTGGTTCGGTATTGCCAATCCGGAGAGTATTTTGCAGAATCAGTTCCCGATTTTGCCTATTTTCAAGGCCGCATCAACGGCCACGCATACCATTACCGATACCCGGATTGAAGCATCCAATTATCCCAATCCGTTCCATCAGGCGACGACCTTTACGTTCACCAGCGACGGCGGGCAGGTGTTGATCCGGCTCATGGACAACAACGGCCGGGTATTGAAAACGATTGTGGACGGCTATTACCCGGAAGGTACACACCGCGTCAGCTTTACCGCTCAAGACTTGAAACCGGGCAATTACTTTTATTCGGTCGTCGTGAACGGGGCGATGCTTACAAAAAAGTTGCTAGTGATATAACAAAGTTGAAAAAGCGATGCCTCATATTTTCGATATGCTGGCTGATCAGGGTTTGCTCCGTGTCGGCACAGCTGGATACCATACACTGGCTGCCGCCGATGCATGCCCGCTCGGAATGGGGCTCGCAATACCTGTACCTTTCTACCCCCGAAACCCTCGCCTTTCCGGTAAATATTCGCGACGGCGCCGGTAATTTGAAGGCAACCGTTATGGTCAGCAATAACCAGCCCGTTCGGTATGGCGGCCTTGGAAATTCCAACGACTCGGAGGCCATGGTTACGGAGGATCTGCTGCACCAGCCGCTCCAGGGCAAAGGACTGGTGATCGACGGCCCCAAAAAATTTTATGCCTACTACCGCGTACACAGCAATTCCATGTTTCACGCCGGCGACCTGACCTGCAAGGGCAGGGCAGCGCTGGGCAAGGTGTTCAGGCTGGGGCATTTGTTGCAGGAAATTGACGACGGCGACCGCCGGGCCAATTTTGTCGGGATCATGGCTACGGAAGACGATACGGAGATCAGTTTGTCGGATTTTAGACCGCAGACTGATTTTCGTATCGGCGGCGCCAATGTTTCGGTTACCGGTCCTGTTACCCTCACCCTTCAAAAAGGCGAATCGGCCGTGTTCGCGCAGTATATCACTGGCAGTTCGATCAGTCAACCGCCCAATGGCCTGATCGGCGCGCTTTTACAGGCCACCAAACCGGTGGCTGTGAATTGCGGCTCCTGGGTCGGCGCTCCGGTGATGTTTCAGGCAAACGATATCGGGATCGATCAGATCGCACCGCTCGAACAGACGGGCCTCGAATATATCCTGTGCCGGGGAAACGGCTCCTCAATCCTGGAACGCCCGATCGTGGTAGCGCACAGCGACAACACCAAAGTCTTCTTAAACGGTATTGCAAACCCTGCTGCCACACTCCAGGCAGGTGAGTATTATGCGGTCCCGACATCTTTTTATTCTCCGGCAGGCAACCTGTACATCCGCACAACCGAACCCGTGTTCCTGTACCAGATGATTGGCGGCACATCCGAGGGCGACGATGCCATGCGCACGGCAGGACTGATCTTTGTTCCTCCGATAAGTTGCGGCATACCGAATGCGGTGGACAATATTTACCAGCCCAACCTGATCGGTAATATGCGCTTCGACGGTGGTCTGATGATCGTTGCGATGAAAGATTCCGCCGTAACCGTACGCATCGACGGGACATTGGCGCCGATCGGCGCACCAGCGGATGTTCCGGGCAGTTCCGATTTCGTGACCTACCGGAACCTGAACCTGTTTTCCCTGGCCATCACACCCAATACGGTAAGCATTATTGCCGAAGGCGCCGTCCAGGTGGCGATGTTCGGGCGCAATCAGCCGGCCAGCTTTGCGGCATTTTATTCGGGCTTTACCAAAATCGCAAAACCGGATATCCAGGTAGTATTGACCGGCGACGGTGTTTGTCCGGATACCCTGGTCGCCAGCGGGCATTTTGACGGCGTACAGTGGATGTATGGCGACTCAATCCTGCAATACGGGCTTGATACATTCCTGGTGGTCTACACTCCCGGGCTATTTACGGCAATAGGTTACCTGGGCGTTTGCCGGCGCAACGATTTTGCTGCCGACACGGTCACTGCCTCCTTTGTTTCACCGGAGTTTCCGTACTCCGCCATAGAACCATCCTGCTATGGATGGTCGGACGGACAGATACTGTTCGGCGATCCTTACGGCGGATTTGCCCCATACGAGTTTTCGATAGATGCCGGCAAGCACTTTTCACAGGCGCACGCGTTTGACGGAATCGCTGCCGGCGCCTACGACCTGGTTGTGCGCGACTCGAAAGGCTGTTACAACCGACCGCTAAACATTTCCGTAGACCAGCCCGACAGCCTTGTAGTCGATATCGTTCCCCTGCTTTTACCCCATCCATTGAAATCGGGCGAACAGGTCGAACTGGAAGCCGTTCCCGGCCGGCCGGTCGTCTCGGCCACTTGGGCGCCCGGCGACAGTTCGGGGTGTGTCGATTGCCTGTACTACACTTTACATCCCCTTGAAAATACCTGGGTGTCCGTCATCGTATATGACCCGGAAGGCTGTTCTGCGGTGGATAGCCTGCTCCTTGCGGTAGAGCCAAATGTGTATGCCCCGAACGTATTCAGCCCTTTCTCGGGCGCCGGCAACGATCATTTCACCCTGTTCAGCAGGTATGAACTGCCCATTCGAAGGTTATCCATCTTCGACCGCTGGGGCGATCAGGTATTCGAACGAACGGATTTTTTTACCAACAACCCCGTCGACGGTTGGGACGGATATTTCAGGGGTAAAATGGCCCTGCCGGGCGTGTATGCATTTCGGGCCGAGGTGGAAATCGTGCCAGGCAAAACAGTTGTGCTTTTTGGCGACGTATTGTTGTACCGATAGACGGGATGCCGACAGAAATTCCGGATATGCGCTATTTTGCCGCCTCAAATCGAAAAGACCTGTATGCGATCTTCCCTCTACGTGTGCTATCTCGTCGGCCTGTTTTTTCTGGGCGCCTACCATTATTACCAAAATTGGGAAAATGGTTTGGAAACCGGCGATACCTCGGGATACTATTTCTGGCTGCCGTCGGCATTTATTTACCATGACCTGCCCAACCCGGAAATAACCAACCGGGCGCGTTGCAAGGCGTTCGGCAAGCCGGAAATCGCGATGTCGGAGCTCTGGCCCGAAGGTGTAAGAGGCGATGTGGTGCTCAACAAGTACACCATGGGCATGGCCGTTTTGTATGCCCCTTTTTTTGCTGCGGCACACGTACTCGCGCCGGTATGGGGCTATGAGGCCGATGGGTTTTCCATGATCTACCGCTACATGATCTACCTGAGCGGTGTGGTTTACGGCTTCCTTGGTTTGCTGGTGTTGCGGAGGGTATTGCTGCGCTATTTCGACGATACGGTCACGGCATGGACACTTGTTGCGGTCGGGCTGGCCACCAACCTGTACTTTTTCGCATCCTGGAATACGGCCATGTGCCATGCCGGTCAGTTTTTACTGTTCGCATCGCTGATGTACTGCACCGAAAAATGGTACGAAAACCTGCGCTTGAAATACGCAATCGGCGTAGGCGCACTGGCCGGCCTCATTACCCTGATTCGCCCGTCGGATGCCTTGTGTGTGGCGATTCCCCTGTTTTGGGGGCTTACCTCGATTTCTGCACTCCGGGCACGTTTTCAGGTATTGAAAAAACACTGGACACACGGCATTGCTGCGGTTTGCAGCGCTATCGCCGTTGGTTTTCCCCAATTGTTGTTCTGGAAAATATATACCGGCACCTTTTTTTATTACAGTTACGGCAGCGAAGGGTTCGACTTTTCCAATCCGCACCTGCTGGAAGGCATATTCGGCTACCAGAACGGCTGGCTTACCTACACGCCGGTCATGTATCTGGCCATACTCGGCATCGCCTGGCTGTTCAGGGTTCGGAATAACTACCTGCTTCCCGTGATCCTTATCCTGCCCGTCCAGTTGTACGTCATATACAGTTACTGGGGCTGGCAATGGACCAACGGCTATGGCGCGCGGCCAATGATCGAGTATTATGCCCTGCTGTCTGTGCCACTTGCCGGTTTTTTGTCGGTGGCCTTTGCCCGGCGCTGGTCGCGCTGGCCGGTCATGGCTGTCGTTGTGATATTTGCCGTTTTCAGCATTTTCCAGGAGTGGCAATTCCACCAGGGACTGATCTGGCCCGAGTTGGGCACCCGTAATTTTTTCTATTCCACTATCGGGAAAACGAAACTGGACGCCAAAGACCTCCTGTATTTCGACGGGGCGCCGGTACAACCTGCCGACCCGGCAGCATTAATAAAGGTTAAAACATTGTATTTCAATGATTTTGAAGATTCCACTGCGGTGGAGTTTACACGGACCGACCCTTATGCCGGGCAGTTTTCCTTTTGCTTTAACCAGGCGCAGCAGTTCAGTCCGGGGCTGGCAGTCGAGCCTGTCGGGCCGGAGGTGCAGCCCGGGCGCTGGCTGAAGGTCAGCGTGTGGTGTATGCGCAAACACGATTCCGGAAATATCTACAAAATGAGTTCCCTGGTGACCTATTTCGGGCATGAGGGAAAAGAACTGGCGTATTACGGCATCCGGCTGGAGAATAAACCGGGCAATACGGAAGGCAGTATCTGGGCCGGCAAACCCGGTGTTTGGGCCGAAGTCGCCTATTATGTACCGGTTCCGAAAAACATCCGGGAGTCCGACCTGCTCAAGGTGTATGTCTGGAATCCGAACGAAACCATGATTTATATCGACAACCTCTCGGTGGAACTGTACAAATAAACACATGAAAAGAATCATACTCCTGGCAATCGCCATACCGACGATTGTCGGCACATTCGCCTTCTTTCCGCTTGAAAATCAAAAGGCGACGTTTCATACTGCCGCTGAACTGGCGTATTTCCGGCAACATCCCCTGCTGCGCAACCCTGACGTGCCTCCCGGTCCCGGCGACCCGTCGGCCCTGATTCCCATCGACTCCAATATTTTGTTCCCCACAGCCAGGGTGTGCAGCGGCTGCCACGGACACGACCCCAACGAATACGCGCTCATCACCACCGACGGCACCGACGTGAATATTTACGACGACTGGCGCGCCACCATGATGGCCAACAGCGCACGCGACCCGTTCTGGCGGGCCAAGGTGACCCATGAAATACTGGTAAATCCGGCACACAGCCTCGAATTGCAGGACAAGTGTACCTCGTGCCACGCCCCTGCCGGCCACTACCAGGCCAAACTGCACGATCACCTGCAATATTATCTCCTTGCCGACGTGTACAACGATACGCTGGGCCTCGACGGAGTCAACTGCCAGATGTGCCATGCGCAGTCGCCCGACAAGCTCGGCGACCTGCACTCGGGCGAACTCAATTTCGATACCAATTATTTGCGGGTAGCCTACGGGCCATACGAGATCATTTTTGAGCCGCCCATGCACGAGTTTGTGGGCATTACGCCCGTCTATGGCGAACATATTTACGATGCGGGACTCTGTGCGGGGTGCCATACGCTGATCACAAATACCGTGGACAATGCCGGACAGTTTACGGGCAATACCTTTGTTGAGCAGGCCACCTACCACGAATGGCTGAACAGCCGCTACGATGAATCGCACGACAACATCTCCTGCCAGGGATGCCACATGCCACAGATCACCGACGAGATCATTATCTCGGCCAATTACCAGTTTCTGACCCCCAAGTTTCCTTTCGGCCTGCACGAACTGGCAGGCGCCAACGTCAGCATGTTGAAACTGATGAAGGAAAACCGGCAGGCGCTCGGTATAACCGCGCTGGCAGAAAACTTTGACAGCACCATTGCGGCCACCCTGCGAATGTTGCAGCAAAAAACACTCGATCTTACGCTGGAAACCGGTGTTTTGCACGGCGATTCGGCATATTTCAACGTAAAACTTGCCAACAAGGCCGGCCATAAATTCCCGTCGGGTTATCCATCACGCCGGGCGTGGATAGAATTTGAGGTGCAGGACCAGTCGGGCAATGTGCTGTTCCACTCCGGACGGATGAACCCCGACTACAGTCTTCCGGATGAGGATGCGAACTTTGAACCGCATCACAATGCAATCAGCGATCCGGCACAGGTGCAGATATATGAGCTCGTGCCCGGCGATGTAAACGGAATATTCACCAGCGTACTCGAACGCGGCCATGTCGGCCTCAAAGACAACCGCCTGGTACCGCAGGGTTTTTCGCTTAGCGATCCTGCTTACGACACCACACGGGTCATCGGCCCGGCGCTCAACGATCCGGACTTTGACTTCGCTTCCGGCTCCGATGCCGTGCAGTACAGCATCCCAACCAACGGGTACACGGGCAAACTGAAGGTAACGGCCCGTGTCTGGTACCAAAGCCTTCCGCCCAAGTGGATGGCGCCGATGTTTGAATACAATTCGCCGGAGATTGATGCCTTCCGGGCCATGTTCGACGCCGCTGACCGTTCTCCTGTACTCGTGGCCGAACGCGTACTGGATGATGTGTTTGTATCCCCGGTAAAGACAAAAGACTTTGGAAAAGAGCGATTGGTGACAATATTCCCCACGCTCAATCAGAGCGGAACCGTGAATATCCGGGTATCAACCGGTATCCGTGTGCAAAGGGTGCAGGTGTGGAATGTTGAGGGCAAACTGGTCTGGGACAAACCCGATGCCACAGATATTCAGTTGCCGGCAGCGCGTGGGGCCTACCTTGTAGCAGTGACGACCGACAAGGGCAGGGTAGTGGAGAAGGTGGTTCGGCAATGATCAGGCCTTTTCCAGCGTCAGGCCGAAGGTACTGCCTTGTCCGACTGAGCTGCGCACGTTGATCGTCTGCTTGTGGGCTTCGATGATGTGTTTTACGATGGAGAGTCCAAGCCCTGTTCCACCCGCTTCGCGGGAGCGGTGCTTGTCGGCTCTGTAAAAGCGATCGAACACATGTTTCATGTGGTCGGAATCGATGCCAATGCCGTTGTCGCTGACCTCCAGGAGGATAAAATTCTCCATATCGTAAAAACTGATCTTGGTAAGACCGCCATCTTTGCCGTACTTGATCGAATTGTGCACCAGGTTCATCAGCACCTGTCGAATGCTTTCCTTGTCGGCGCGCACCCTGAAATGCTGGTTGGCGCCCTCCTTGAAGGCAAGGCGGATATTGCGCTCCCTGGCGCGCATTTCCATATCGGAGAATACCTCTTCCGCCAGATCGTGGATATCAAATTCGCGCAGATCGAGCACCATTTGCCCGGCTTCCAGTTTGTTGATGGTTTCCAGGTCTTCCACGATGGCCTGCAGGCGATCTACATTTTTGGCCGCCCGTTGCAGGTACTTGATGTTGACTTCCGGGTCGTGAATGGCGCCGTCGAGCAGCGTATGGATAAAGCCCTGAATATTAAAAATGGGCGTTTTCAATTCGTGCGATACATCGCCGATAAAACGCCGCCGGTAAGTTGCCAGTCGTTCCAGTTCCTCGATATCGCGGTCGTTTTGCTGGGCCCATTCGTCCACCTCCTGCTCTACGTCTTCGAGCACGTTTTTATCCATGGCAATTTTTCCCGCCTTGAAGTCTGTGGGTAGCTTATGGCGGTGTATAATCTTGTAGATCAGTTTGATACGCCGGAAAATGTAGTACCGTACAAAATAAAAATTGGCGATGAAGGCGACAGCAAAGGAACCGACAGCCAACAGGCCGATACCTTTCCAGGAAATGAGCAGTATGCCCGTCGTTTTACACAACAGGGCGAGTAATGTCATCAGCAGGGCCGATATGGCTGCGATGTAAAAGGAAAGTTGCTGGGGTGTCTGGTTCTTAAACATTCCCTAAAAGTCAAATTTATATCCGATGCCTTTCATGGTTTTGATATATTCTTCACCCAGCCGTTCGCGGAGTTTGCGGATATGTACGTCGATGGTGCGGTTGCCGACAATGACATCGCTGCCCCATATTTTATCGAATATCTCTTCGCGGGTGAATACCCGTCCGGGCTTGGAGGCCAGCAGCCAGAGTATTTCGAATTCCTTGCGGGGCAGTTCGATAGCCTGTTGTCCGCGAAATACGAGTACTTTTTGTTTGTCGATCACCAGATCGCTCAACTCTATGGCCTCGCGGTCGTCGTCGTCCATGCGGGAAGAACGGCGAAGCAGGGCGTTGATACGGCTGATGAGCACCCGGGGTTTGATGGGTTTGGTGATATAGTCGTCGCCCCCGACATCCAGCGCAGTGATCTGTGAAAAATCCTCATCACGCGCCGTCAGGAAAGCAACGGGCGTTGCTGCGAATTCCTTGCGGCTGCGCAAAATGCGACAGGTTTCCACCCCGTCAAGTTCGGGCATCATAATGTCGAGGATGATGAGGTTGGGCTTTTCGCGCTCCGCCACTTCAATGGCGTGCCTGCCGTCGTTGGCAGACACCACCTCGTAGCCTTCTTTCCGGAGGTTGTACTGGAGAAACTCGAGTATGTCCGGCTCGTCGTCCACGATGAGTATTTTTTTTGCAGGCGCATTGTCCTTCATAACGTGCTGATTTTCTGCAAAGGTAGACGTACCTCAAACGCTCTCGGTCGGGCTAATTTTAAGTCTGTGTTAAGTTTGGGCTACAGCAAACGGCAGTTTTCAAGGCCTTACCAGCCGCACACCAGCTTCCTCACCGTCTCAAACCAGGTGATTCCAAGGATTTGTTTTACCCGGTTGAAGTCCAAACAAGCTTCGTCCCGACGATTCAGGTTGAGCAGGGTCGTACCCCGGTAATACAGCCATTCCGTGTTGTCGGGCTGCATGGCAAGCGCTTCAGTCCATTTGCCGATGGCTTCTTCCGGTTTGTTTTGCTCGAACAGCCCCGCACCTTCGTCGGCCAGCAGGGTCGCCTTGTCAAAGCGTTCATTGGCCGCCTTGCAGGTATTGTTATTCGATTTGAACAAAACCCGCAGGGGCAGGGTCGTCGTCACGGGTTTTCCTGCATAGGTTGCCGGTGTCCACATGCCTTCTGTCCGGTGGGCCAGGCGCAGGGCCTCCCACTGGAATTCGGAGCCGAGGTTGCTGAAGTCCAGTTGGTTCTCGATTTCCACACCGCCGTCGTCGTACAACAGCAGTGACATTTCTATCACGCCGGTTTTGCAGCTGTCGAGATAGTCGGTGGGGTATTTGAGCCTGTTGAGGACGAAACTGATGAGCGAATCTATGCCGCCTGCGAACCCCGGGCCGGTATCGTAGGTGGAATAGATGCTGTCGCCGCTTTCGGAAAGGTAGTATGGCAAGGCTTCCTGTAATTTGAATCGAAGGGGCAGTGACTGGCGCATGCGCACGGGCTTGCCGTCGCGTATACCGGGTTGCCAGCGCAGCCCCACTCCTTCCAGCGCCTGCAATACGCGCAAGGCCTCCGGTCCGCACCCGTCGCCGATATCCTTGACTATTTTGTAGTTCGACATGGCGCCGTCGGGCTCAACAACAAAAGAAATGACGACGGTGCCCTCAGTATCGTTCTCTCGGGCGGCCTCCGGGTACCGGATATTCTGGCTCAGGATGACCAGCAACTGCAGCTCCGAACAGCGCCGTACACTGTCGGTCGTCCAACCTGGATGCTTCTCGGCGAGACAACTCTTCAGGAGCGGGGAGGGCGTGCTTTCGGCTATATCGTAAACGGTGGTGTCGATCGCCTCGGTTTGAGCGAAGAGGCAAAAACTGAAAAGGGAAAACAGAATTCCGAAAAAGGTAATTTTCATGGCATGTTTAAAATTCGGCGCAAAGTTAAGACGATTATCGTTCGCGCCGTTATTTCCTGCAAAACCTGGCGGGCAGGAAATGAAAAAGGTCCCGTCTCATGTGACAGAACCTTTTAAAATTATATTCCCATGAACATTTTAAAAGTAAGGTGTTTTTGGAGGTTGACCTGTTATCGGGGTAAAAGCGGTGGGCACACTCAGCGTTTTGTAGCGATATGTACGGTGCCGTTTTTGATCTTGATTGTAACAGGTTTAGACATAGGCTGCTGAAATGGTTTGAATTCGTTTAACATGTCTGATTTGATGAAACAAAAGTGCGGCGCAATGCCTGCCCGGCCAATGACATTTTTAGCCTGTTGTGAATTTGAAACAAGAAAATATAAATGTTTTATTGGCTTGTTAATCAATACAGTAAAACTAAAAACAGGCATCTCTTGTGATACAGGAATATCCATTTTGAGGCCAGGCGCCACACCGTTTTTGCAGCTGGGCGACAATTCCGGAACAAAAACCTGCTGCCGGATTTGTCGCATTTCTTGCAAAGTGTCCGACATACGCTTAAAAAATTGGGGCCGCAATTTGCCGGGTATGGATTACCGGCTTACTTTTAGGCCGTGAAACGAAACTAATTTTCTGCCATTTATAATCCGCTTTCATGGCACCCTTCCCATTATAATCCCATGTGCATTTCCTTTTTGGATCAGGTCGGCCGTCAGGGCCGACCTTTTTTGTTGGTATCAACCTTAATCCTCAGCCGGATCCGGTTTTTTTTCCACCGATGCCCAACAAAACATGTTTTACTGTAAGTTTGCTGTTTAAAGCCCTTGCCGTTGAACCCATAACCAGGTATTTTTCAAGCAAACACAACGATTTCCATGAAAAACTTGCTCATCATCGGGGCTGGTCGCTCTGCAACGGCGCTCATCACGTATATACTGGAACAGGCACGGCAGCATGATTTTTTTATCACTGTCGCCGATGCCGATATAGAACTGGCCAAAAAAAATACACAACCACCCCAAGGGGCGGGCGATTTGGCTCGATGCCTCCAAACCCAATGATCGCCGCGATGTGATCAGCCGGCACGACGTTGTCGTGTCGCTTCTTCCCCCCCAGATGCACCTTGAAGTGGCGCAGGATTGCATCTCCCTGGGTAAACACATGGTCACGGCCAGTTATGTTTCCAAGCAGGTGTTCCGCCTGGGCGACGAGGCCCGGCAGCGCGCACTGGTATTCATGAACGAACTGGGGCTCGACCCCGGCATCGACCACATGAGCGCCATGCAGCGCATCCACAAGATCAGGGCGGCGGGCGGCAAGATCACGGCCTTTTATTCGTATACGGGCGGATTGGTTGCGCCCGAAAGCGACGACAACCCCTGGCACTACAAATTCAGCTGGAATCCTCGTAATGTGGTGCTGGCAGGACAGGGGACCGCACAGTTTCTGGAAGAGGGCAGACTTAAGTATATTCCTTACCGCCGGCTGTTCCGGCAATATCGCCTGGTCGATATCCCGAATATGGGCCAGTGGGAGGTATATGCCAACCGCGACTCACTGCTTTACCGCGAAGCATACGGCCTGAAAGACATCAAAACGCTGTTCAGGGGCACCATACGGCACCGGGGCTTCTGCGACGCCTGGAATGCCCTGGTGCGCATCGGCCTGACCGACGCCACCTTCCCGATCGTCGATTCCGATCAGCTGACTTACCACGATCTGATGGAAGCCTTCCTGGGCATCAGCCAGCATACCGGCTCGGTAAAAGACCGGATTGCCAAACTGATCGAAGTGGACCCGGAAGGCGACGTCATGAAAAAACTCGAATGGCTCGGGCTGTTCAGCAAGCGTCGCATCAAGGTAAACAATGCCACTCCCTCGCTCATCCTGGAGAACCTGCTGCTTGAAAAATGGGGCCTGGGGCCTGAAGACAAGGATATGGTTATCATGCAGCACGTCTTCGAGTACGAACTGAATCGCAAGAAACGCAAACTCACGTCCACACTGGTCATGAAAGGCGCCAACGGCTCCGATACAGCCATGTCAAAACTGGTCGGTGTCCCCCTGGGCATATTTGTCAAACTGCTGCTGCTCGGCAAAATTTCCACCACAGGGGTGAGTATTCCGACCATGCCCGAGGTATATGAACCGATCATGCAGGAACTGGAGGACTTTGGCGTAAAATTTATCGAACAGGAAGAGGCGGCCTGATAAATCCGTCAAGTTGCATGGCTGACAGGTTCTTTCTTTTTCAGACAGGGTACGCATGATTTACCGGACGAACAAGGCGGTCTGCTTTCGAAAATCATGTAAATCATGTGTTATCCTGTCTGAAAACAGGAAAGCCTGTCAAAATCACCTTCAGGCGTCACCCTCAGGTATTGGCAAAGGTGTCCAGCATTCCAATCAGCGTTTGGTTCAGGTTTTCGATGGCCAACGGCAGGTTCCACGCCTCCCGGTTGCGGGGCTCTACGTAATTGGATATGCTCCTGATTTCCAGAAAGGGAATATCTGCAAGCAGGCAGGCATAAAAGAAGGCGGCGCCTTCCATGCTTTCCACCTGCGCATGCGGGTACTTTGCACGTATCGCTTCGATGGCGGGTTGCCAGCCGTGTACTTTGTTGACAGTGATACCTTCCACTTCGGGTAAAAACGGAAACCTGCCGCCATCGGGATTGCGCAGGACGCCATTGGAGAAGGGCGGTTCGTCGGCGCCGGCAAGTCCCAGTTCGAATAAATCCGTAAAACGGCCGTCGGCTTCCTCCACCCCCAGGTCGCCGAAGCGTTCGGCGGTCACGTTGAGCACCTGTCCAAGACCGAGGTTGTGGTCGAAAGCGCCTGCGATACCTGCGTTCAGGGCAAGGTCGGGCCGAAGTCGGGCAAAAAAAGCGCCCAGTTGCCAGCAGGTGGAAGCCACGCCGATACCCGTGGTCAGTGTAACGATACGCAGGTTGTTTTTTTCAAAAACGCCGGTTTCCTTAGGCGTACAGTTCTTTTGCAGCCATTCGGCAAGGGGTAATACTTCAAAAGGAGTCGCTGCGGTCAACAGAATTTGCATGATCCGAGTTTTAGGGTGAAGATAATTCATCGGACGGCACTTACCTTTCCGCCGGAAAATCAATTTATATGAAGAAAGAATGGTTTGTCGACTGGTTTGATTCGCCGTATTACCATATCCTGTACAAGCATCACGACGAACAGGATGCCAGAATTGCGCTCGACAACCTGCTCAGCGCCCTCCATCTTGTCCCCGGCGCGCGTATTCTCGACCTCGCATGCGGCAAGGGCCGCCATTCGCGCTACCTGGCCGGAAAGGGTTTTGACGTAACAGGTCTCGATATTTCCACCTCCAGCATCGCCTTCGCCCGCCGTTCGGAACACGATCACCTGACGTTTTACCAGCACGACATGCGCCTGCCGTTCAGGATCAATTACTTTGATGCAGTGATGAATATGTTTACGAGCTTCGGATATTTCAAAACGGATCGCGACCATCTGCTCACCCTGCAAAATGTTTGGAAGGGACTGCGGCCTGGCGGGTTGTTTCTGCTCGATTATTTCAATTCACAATGGGTTCGGGACAGTCTGGTGCGCACAGAGCAGAAGGAAATCGACGGTATTTCCTTCCGGATACACCGGCATGTGCGGAACGGGTATGTGTACAAAAAGGTTGCGTTTACGGTCGACGGACGGCTGTTGTGGTTCCAGGAGCGTGTCCGTTTGTTTACGCCCGACGATTTCCGGGTGTTATTCGCGCAGGCGGGACTTGAGATGGTAAAGATTTACGGCGATTACAACCTGGGCGCTTTCGACCCGGCCCAATCCAGGCGACTTATCCTGATCGCTCAAAAACCTTTAAAAGCATGAGTTGGCTGGAAATATTGAAGAACTGGGATGCTGCGGTGTTTCAATGCATCAACAGCGACCTGGGAAATCCCGTTTTCGATGTCTTGTTGCCTCTTTTCCGGGAAAAATGGTTCTGGGCGCCGCTTTATCTCTTTCTGGGGGCGTTTGTCTGGTCGAACTACGGGAAAAAAGGGTGGATACTTGTGCTGGGCATGGTACTTTCCGTGGGGTTGGCCGATATGACCAGCAGCAGACTGGTCAAAAATAATGTTCAGCGACTACGCCCCTGCAATGATCCGGCGATGGTTGAAACGCTTCATTTGCGCGTTTCATGCGGCTCGGGGTACAGTTTTACGTCGTCGCATGCTGCCAATCATTTTGCCCTGGCGGTGTTCCTGATCGGCTTGTTTGGCCACCGGTCCCGCCGGGTTCGTCCCGCCGCACTTACCTGGGCCGGACTGATCGCGCTTTCGCAGGTGTATGTGGGGGTGCATTATCCGGGCGATGTCATTTGCGGCGCTATCCTGGGCGCAGCGATCGGGTGGCCGGTTGCGGTTGTGGCAAGCAGGTGCCTGAATACAAACATGGATCATCCCGAATTTCGCGAATGGTAGTGTGTTTCCCGCAGATTACCGCAGAAAAAACCCGCAGATTCACGCAGATTTGATAATATTCTGCGTGAATCTGCGGGTTTTTTCTGCCTGAATCTGCGGGAAATAAATTCGGGATGATCTATGCCGGCACACAGGGCTGCAAAATATCACTTTGCTACTTCGATAAGCCTTCCGGCAATTTCAGAAGACGACCGACCACTGTGATATCAGGTACAGGAATTTCCCGGGTATCGGAGCAATCGCTTTCTTCTGTTTTGGGCTGCTCCAAGGTAGATTTAACACACGTGGGCATCAGCGCCCTGTTGGCGTGCAGGTTTACAAAAAGGAAAGAAGAAAGGCTAAAAAGGATAATTAGAGGAAATAAAGATTGCGGAAGTTGTTTTCGTTTCATGAGTCTTCAATTTAAGACAGTACGAAAGTAGTCAGAATTCTTTGAATGGCAGGTATAATACGACCAATAAAGTTTTCACATAGACAAACAATCAATTGGAAAGGTTGCAGTCGGGTTGATATTTTTTGATAGAAAAACCCGACCAGTATTGCACCGGCCGGGTTCGTATCGTCAAACCAAAAATCAATCAGTCAAGTAATTATTGTTTGATGCCACCCGTGCTGGCCGGGACGCTTTCCTGCGTTGCCGGGGCCTTCACGTCACCTTTGATGGTGAGGTGTGGGTATCAGAAGCTTCGTTGGTCGTAAGGGTCACCGTTTTGGTGAAAGCGCCAACGCGTTGCGTGTCGTAGCGCACTTCAATAACGTTGCTTTCGCCGGGCATGATCGGTTCTTTCGGGTAAGTCGGGACCGTGCAGCCGCAAGAGCCTTTAGCCGTTTTGATAATCAGCGGCTCATTGCCGGTGTTGGTGAATTTGAATTTGCGGATCGGGTCGCCACCTTTTTCGACGGTACCGTAGTCGATAGTTGTTACGTCAAAGGTCATCACCGCACCTGCGGCGCTTTGAGCACTTGCACAATATGCACCAACCAATACGAAAGCGAGAACAGAGATAATTTGTTTCATCAGAAAAAACCGTTTTAATGAGTAATAGAACTTTTAGTCGTGATTGCTGGGACAAAAGTAGTTGGGGGCGTTTTGCCTGAAAACACCTTCGCTGTTAACGATGTCCAAAAGAAAGTGAACTCTTATTGAAAGCTGCCTGAAATCGCGCTTTTCGGCCCTGCCGCCGCGGACTAATTTTGCCTTCCGCCCAAAATCTGGTCGGTGATCCGGGCGATCAGGCCTTTGTTTTCGGTAATGATCTCGGCCTTTCCGTAAAGTTGCGCCTCAAAACTGATGGTTTTGTTGTAGTTGGTTTTCAGCACATTATTGTCGCTGTCCTTTATCGAGATCAGGACCGCGTACTGGTTGTCTTTGGGCACGAGCGATTTGGAGAAAACCACACCCCGCAAGGTTCCGAATTCATGGTAGGGATAGTTGTCCAGTTTGAGGATTACCTTCTGCGCAGGCTTTACCCGGCCGCTGACCTCTACAGGCAGCAGCATTTTGCCGACAATCAGGTCGCTCTTGGAAGGCACGATGGTGAGTATTTGCTCGCCCTCCCGGACGAACCTGTTGACCATGGAATTGTTGACGACAGCCTTGCCGGTGATTGGCGAGGTGATGAGGTAGGTCTGTTTCCATTTATCAATACCGCTGCGCAGGGTATTCAGACTGCCCAAAAGGCGCGAGGATGTATTGGAGGTATTTTCCTCCTGGTCGAAAGAGGCGTCGGCTATGCCTTTCCGCAGTCCGATAATCTCACTGCGTTTGCGCAATATATTCTCCTCGTAGAGATCGCGTTGCCGTTCGAGATCGGCGAGTTTGGTGCGTTCCTTTTCAAAATCGACCCGCGATGTGATACCCTGTTCGTACAGTTTTTTTTGCGTTTCATACAGTTCTTCGGCAGTTTTCAGTTGCTCTCTGACGCGGTCAAGGCCCTTTTCCTCGAACGAAATGCTCTGCTCCAGCTGGCGTATCTGCTTGTTGATGGAGCCGATGTTCGATTGTACCGCAGTATTCTTGTTTTCCTTGCCAAACTGAAAATAATCGAGCTGCTGTATGAAGTCGGCATACATGATTTGCAGGTCGCCCAACGACAGGTTGCGCGGTGGATTCAGCAGCCGGAGCGAATCCGGACGGGAGCGTTGCCAGGCCCTGACGGCCATATCCAGTTCGATCACATGTTCATAATTGGCCGTGCTTTGCAATACCGCCAGCAGATCACCCCTGTTGACAGGCATATTATCGCGTACCAGCATGCGCTGGACCGTACCGTCGGCACGGGCCACCACATCGGCCGGCGGGTCTATCGTAGTGATCAGAACCTTGCCGGACACCACGTCGGGGTATTGAATAAACCATGCTGCCAGCACCATCATTCCAAACCCGGCCAGTACGATCATTGTGCCCCAGCGCACCAGCCAGTGCGGGGGGGTTCCGAGTATCTCCTGTACATCTTCAGAGCGAAGTTCGACGTAGTTTTTTTCTTCCATGGCCGTTACGAAGGCTTTTTATGCGCCCAGTTCCAGTTGTTCCTTCACGAGGTGGTAATATGCGCCGCGTCGCGCCGTGAGTTCCTGGTGCGTGCCCTGCTCTATCATTTCTCCCTTTTCCAGAACGACAATGTTGTCGGCATTCCGGACGGTACTCAGGCGGTGGGCTACAATAAAAACGGTTTTGTTTCGGAAAACGTGTTCCAGGTTGTGCATGATCACGCGTTCGTTGTAGGCGTCGAGTGCGTTGGTGGCTTCGTCAAAAAAGATGTAATTGGGGTCCTTGTACACGGCACGTGCGATCAGCAGGCGCTGCTTCTGCCCCTGACTTAGTCCTACGCCGTCCTGTCCGACTTTTGTGTTGTAGCCCAGCGGCAGCGACTCGATGAAGGACTGGATATTGGCCACTTTTGCGGCATAGAGCAGGCGTCTGCGGTCGATATGTTCTTCGCCGAGTGCGACGTTGCGGGCAATGGTGTCGGAAAAAATAAAGCCGTCCTGCATAACCACGCCACAATGGTCGCGCCAGAGTTTGTGGTTGACATTGGAAAGATTCAGGTCGCCAATCCTGACAAAGCCTTCCGTGGGAGGATAGAAGTTGAGCAGGAGTTTCATGAGGGTGGTTTTCCCGCTTCCGCTGGTGCCGACGATTGCGGTTGTTTTTCCCTCCCGGAGGTGGATATTGACGTTGTTAAGCACCCAGGGATCGTGTGGGCCGCCGTAACGGAAAGAGACGTCCTGCAACATCAGGTCGCCATTGGAAGGCAATACCGTTATCTTCGGATTGTCGGCGGGCTCTTCGTCGGGGCGCAGGTGGATCTCGTTCATGCGTTCTAGGCTGATCTTTGCCTCCTGTGCCGCGAGAATGAACTGCACCAGCGATTCCAGCGGGGCATTCATATGCCCGATGATGTATTGTACGGCGAGCATCATGCCGAGGGTCATGTCGCCCTTGATCACGGCCTGGGCTGCGACAACCGAAATGATGATATTCTTCCCTTCATTGATAAATGCCGCGCCGGCGCGCTGAAACTGATCGGTAGCGAGGTATTGCACGTTTACCCGGAAGAGTCGCGCCTGTATGCGCTCCCAGGCCCAGCGTTTCTGCCGTTCTGCATTGTGCAATTTGATCTCCTGCATCCCGTTCACCATCTGGATCAGCGTGTTCTGGTTTTCCGCCATCTGTTCGAAACGCCTGTAATCGAGTGCGCGGCGGCGTTGCAGAAAAATGGCGATCCAGCCGAAATACAACATGGCAGCGATCAGGAAGATCATAAAGATCACCGGGTTGTAGAAAAGCAACACAATGGAAAAAATCAGCAGGCTCACCACGGAGAAAAGCGTAACCAGGGAAGAGGAGGTCAGGAACCGCTCGACGCGTTCGTTGTCATAAATGCGCTGCAACAGATCGCCCGTCATCTTGGAGTCGAAAAACGACATGGGCAGGCGCATCAGTTTGATCAGGAAGTCGGAAACGAGGTTGATATTGACCCTGGTGCCGATGTGCAGCAGTATCCAGCCCCTGATAAATTCCACGGCGACCTGGCTGACAAACAACATGCCTTGTGCAGCCAGGATGAGAAACACAAAATTGAGGTCGTTGAGTTGAACACCCTTGTCGACCAGCGCCTGCATCAGAAAGGGGAATACCAGCTGAATCAGGCTGCCCAGCAACAAGCCGAAAAGCAGTTGCCGGATCAGTATGTTGTGCTGCGACAGGTAGGTCCAGAGAAAACGGAGTCCTGAGCGGTTGACACGCTCGCCTTCCCGGTTGAAGAACTCGGGCGTCGTTTCCAGCAAAAGCAGGATGCCCTGCGGTTCGGTATTCACCACGTCGCTGATCCAGCCGTCGAGGAACTCCTGCTCCTCGAGCTGAATCTTGCCGGCGGCCGGATCGGCAACAAATACCTTTCCATTGGAAATTCGATAAACGACGACGAAGTGGTTTTGCTTCCAGTGCGCAATGCAGGGCAGCGGGATGTTTTCCTGCAGCCGACTGAAACCCGACTTGGCGCCCAGGGTACGGAATCCGATCTTTTCCGCAGCATCCGAAATGCCCATCAGCGACACCCCTTCGCGATCCAGATAGGACACTTCGCGCAGGTACTCCAGCGAATAATGGCGCCCGTAATGTCGTGCGATCATTCGCAGACAGGTGGCGCCACAGTCCGAGGCATCGAGTTGTTTGTAAAAAGGAAAATTATCCGACCACATACGGGAAAGACTTACGCGCAGGCTTTTCAGGTGCTATGATAACGCAAATGTAGATTTTTTGATGTTGGCATTTGGAATTATTCTGAAAATCAGGTGATTGAGGCGAACAGGTCTTGTGGAATGCTTGAATAACCGGTGGCTTTAACCAGGCGTCTGACTATCGTATAATATCCTATACGGCAAAATTTTAAAAAAGTTATGGTCAAACGGTAACAAAAACGCCGGGAGTCCGTAAACCTCCCTCGTACATTTTAATCTGCTTTTATTCCATCAAAACACGTCATAAATGTTTCATTCTTCACCGCAGGAAATGCCTGCCCGTGGCCGCGCCGTGTCTTTCGGCGGAGGCAAACTTTTCTTATTGTTTTTCCTGTTTCTGCTGGTTGGCATACCGGCCTCCTTTGTGCTCGAAGTGCTGCACAACAACGGCACACAGAAAGTCGAATACTGGATTGAGTCGAGCAACCAGACTTACGTTCCCTATGGAGCGCTGAAATCCGTCCGCCAAAAGACAGAACGACACGAACGACTGAACAAGGCGCCGGGTGCGGGCATTGTATTGGTCCGGCCGGCCCGCAAGCCAAGGCCGTAATCAGGGTTTCGACGCGACAAACCCGTTGTATCCCCTGATCAGCGACTGGTACAGCAACTTGCCCTGTGCGGCGTAACCTGATTTGGTATAGTGGACCGAGTCGGAGGTCATCAGGCCACGCGATTTCCATTCCTGTGCGGAATTTTGCCCGCCGGAAAAGCCATACAGGTCCCAAAGTGCATAGCCTTTGTCGCGTGCATATTTCCGAATGGCCGAACTGACATCCGCCAGGTTGGGGTTGAAGCCCTTGCCCCGCAGATACGAATCGGCGGGAGTGGTGAACATGACGAGCGCGTTGGGGCACTGCTCCAGTAGTTGCACGGTCAGGTCGGAGATGGTCCGGGTGATATAGTTGGGATCGGTTTTGCCCTGTGCTTCGTTGGTGCCGAAGGAGAGAATGATCAGATCGGGTTGCAGTTCGGCCACCTGACGGGCGAAGTATTTGGCGCGTACAAAATCCTGGTATTTTGCGCCGTTCACCCCGATGGAGTGGTACACAACGCCTGCCAGCTCGTTTTCGAGGGCAATGCCGTCGAGCGCCAGTCTTTTTTGCTGGCTGGTCAGTTTGCGGGCCCTAAGGGTCACCTGGTTTACCGGCCGGTCAAAGTAGTAGGTTTGGGCGAAAGGGCTTTCCAGGAAAAGTTCCGCTTTTTGGGCGGTGATGTCGTCGCGCACCTCAAGATCGTATTGAGATGCCGTCTTGTGCTGGAAAACGGTCACCTTGGTAAACTGGTGTGTTTCAGCGGTTGCCGTATCCCGGAGCCTGAAAGTGAGTTCGGCGTCCATCCGGGTTGTTTCAAGGGAAAATCCGGAAACGCCAAACGGGGTTTCAGGGGTCAGAATCCGCTGGCAACTGGCGCCGTACCACTTGGTATTCGACTCGACCAGAAAATCTTTAGGACCATTGGTGCCGGCCAGTTTATAGGGGAAAACCATGCCGCGGCCTGCTTCGCCGAAGGCGTTCTGCAGGCGTGTGCGCACTTCCCGGGTAATAAAATTGCCCAGAATATGCGAATCTCCGATATGGACGATGCTGATCTTTTGCCCGCCCCTGGTGCGTTGCAGGTACATTTTCTGAAACAGTGGCTCAAGGTAGCCGACGTTTTCTATCTGGTTGTCGTCTTGCCTGAAAAAATCATAACCCACCGTGTCGGCATCCGTGATTTCCACCTGTGGTGTGTTGAACTGCGACTGACACTGTCCAATGCACGCCATTAGCAGGGCCAGTATGGCAACCAGCCGCGTACGGGAGGTTTGGGAAGAGGGTAGGAGTAAAGAAAAACACATAGATATTAAAATTCTGTCCGTTGAAAAATTTTGTCGGATGAAAGCCTCCCGGCCGGTCATTGAGATGCTTACATGGCAGGTTTGCCTGCCCGCCATTTGGCCTGTTCATCCAGAAACAGGCGCACGAACCTATGCCCGATCACCCTGCCGCCCTCATGGCTCAGATGGGTGTAGTCTTTATTGGCCAGCATGGGTCTATGGTCGGCCAGTTCTATCATGGCGCCCGGTCCGCCCATACCCCAAAACAGGTCGTAGAACAGGAAGCCGTATTTGCGTGCCAGGTCGCGCTGCATCGACACGATTGCCGGGACGCCGCGCATGGTGGCCAGTTCGAGGCCGTTTTTACCCGCCCGGTCGCCTACGCTGACTACCAGGATCGGTTTGTCGGGGAAACATTTGAGCAGGTGGGCGAAGGTTCGGTCGAGTTCGGCTTCATACCATCTGATGTTGTTCAGCGAGTTGGTGACGGCATTCAATCCGACCTGGATGACGACCAGGTCGTAGTGTTGCAGTGCGTCAAACCTGCGGATGAAGTCGGGATGCAGGAGTTTCAGCGGACCGCCGCTGTTGCCCCTGACGGAAAAATTATCGATATAAAAACCGTGATTATCCTCAAGAGCAGCGCCGTACAGGACCAGGCCGCCGGGCTCGGGAAACTGGAATTCGACACTGCTCATCCCCGATAGATTGAGTTCGAGTTCCCTGATCCGGCCCCATGAGGCGGGCAACTGGCGCAACGTTCCCGGGCTGCCGTTGAGCCGGAAAAATACACTGCTGCGCGCCGTATCGGTATAAAACAACCGCACTTTTGACCACTGCCGGGTATGGTTGAAATAGATTTGGGCGTCGTACTTCACCCGCGCATCGGCACGAGGCCGGTAAGCATAGCCGTTGATTCCATACGCCGGGTGTTCGCCGTTTTTTTTGACGATGGAATAGGTATCCCATCCGTTGAAATTGTGGGTAATGGTCCGCTTGAAACGGGCAACCTCCGAGGTAATAGGCACAAAACCGACTCCGTTGCCACCCCAAACGGATTGCAGCGAATCGCGCAGGTCGCCGATCAGGATATCGCCTTCCACGAAGGAGTCGCCGTACCAGGCAATGCGCACGGTGCGACCGTACCGGATGGAGTCGATGGCCTCAAAAAAACCGGTTAAGCCCATGCTGTTCAAAGGTATAGTCTTCCAGGATTCTTCCGAAATCGGCGGAACCTTGGGCGGGAAAGGGGCCTTGCAGGGTGGCTTCGGCGGTGTCCTGCAGGGCAGATGGCAGGGTATCCGCCTGGACGAAAAGCGAATCCGGCGGCGGCTTTTCCTGCGCCTGATCCGGCGGCGCATCCTCGCCCCTGATATCGGCAAAAATATCCATCCTGCGCAGTTGAAAATCACCGAGCATGGTGTTTTCCGGCACGAGTGACAGGCCGGTGAGCAGCAGCAGCACCAGCAGGGATAAGTATAAAACCTGAGTCAGGTAGTTTTTCATGCGCGGCAAAGGTAAAGAACGTTTTTGCGACCTCGTGAATAAGAGCCGTTCAAAGAAAATGCAATGAAGTTTTGCCGCATGGAGGAACAAAAGCACAAAGAGGATCGAAAAAAACAAAATTTACCCTACAATTGGCCTTGAAATCAAATGATCGCCGCATGTCAGATCCAGTTATAACGTCCACACCATCCGAACGCAGCCTGATGCAGGTCATCCTGGCATCCTCCGTGGGTACCCTTATCGAGTGGTACGATTTTTATATTTATGGCGCCATGTCCACCATTATCGCCGGACAGTTTTTCCCTACCGAAAATCCGACGGCGGGATTCCTGGCTACCCTGGCCACCTTTGCCGCCGGCTTTGTGGTGCGCCCTTTCGGGGCACTGGTATTCGGGCGTCTAGGCGACCTGATCGGTCGCAAATACACCTTCCTGCTCACCCTGCTGCTCATGGGCGGCTCTACCTTTGCCATCGGCCTTATTCCCGGATATGCCGAAATCGGCGTTTGGGCGCCGCTCATCATTCTCCTGTTGAGGTTGTTGCAGGGACTTGCGCTTGGCGGTGAATACGGCGGCGCAGCCACCTACGTGGCAGAACATTCACCACCCGGCCGACGCGGCTATTATACTTCCTACATTCAGACTACGGCGACACTGGGTTTCTTTCTGTCGCTCGGGGTTATCCTGCTCACCCGCAACGCGCTGGGCGTGGAGGCGTTCGACGACTGGGGCTGGCGGGTTCCGTTCCTCGTTTCGATTTTTCTGATCGGTATATCCGTGTATATCCGGTTGCGCATGGCCGAGTCGCCGCTGTTTGCCAAAATCAAGAAGGAAGGCAAGGTTTCCCGCAACCCGCTGAAGGAGTCGTTTACCCGGAAAGACAATTTAAAAATGGTGCTTCTGGCCCTTTTTGGCGCCGTTATGGGGCAAGGCGTGGTTTGGTATACCGGGCAATTTTATGCACAGACCTTCATCGAACGGACCCTCGGCGTGGAGTTTGAACAGACACGATATATGCTTTGTATCGCCATTCTGGCCGCGACGCCGTTTTTTCTGGTTTTCGGCGCCTGGTCCGACCGGATAGGCCGCAAGCCCATCATGCTGGCGGGCATGTTGCTGGCGGTGCTGACCTATATACCCATTTACAAGGCAATGCACGGCGCGGCAACCCTGCCTCAAAGTCTTTCAAACAGAGACCTGGAACAAAAGGTGGTTTCCAACTCAATTGTTGCCGGGCCAACCGGCGACAGCACTTTCATCGTCAGCACCTGGGTCAGATACGACGGGATGACCGTGAAAACAGAGGAGAAAAAAATCGTCTTTCACGACGCAACTAACCCGCCCAAAACATCGGCTTCCCGAACGGTATGGCTGAACGGCTTTGGGCACGGAGCCTCCATGCCGCGGTTCTGGATCATGACATTGCTCATCTTCCTTCAGGTGTTGTACGTGACGATGGTGTACGGACCGATTGCGGCGTTTCTCGTCGAACTGTTCCCGACGCGCATCCGCTATACCTCTATGTCGCTGCCGTATCATATCGGCAACGGCATCTTTGGCGGACTTACTCCCTACATTGCGACGCGACTGGTCACGGAAAGCAAAAAATTCACGGCAGACGGCAATATCGATCCATACTTCGGGCTTTGGTACCCGATCGCTATTGCAGCGCTTTGTTTTGTAATCGGATTGCTTTATTTGCCCAATAAAAGCAACGAAGTCTCCGGGGAATAACAGGAGGCAGGTCAGGGCATCACGTATATTTCCAAATCTTTTCAATATGAACAGGCTCAAAAAAAATGCAGGTTTACTCTGGATAATAATTGCCTCGGCAGCGGTGATTTTTTTGTTTCAACGCGCTAACTTTGAAATCGGGCTGGCCCGGCAGTCCGGCAAAGCCGATGAAATCCTGAACCAGCGGATGTTCTGGTTTATTATTATCCCGGTTTTTACGCCAATTATGGCAGGATTATGGCTGTTTGGTTGGTACGCGCTGAAAGGCGAATACGACAAGTTGGCTTCTAAGTAGAAAACACCACATATATGACACATCAGATCAAATCCTTTGAGGAATACCGCGAGGTTTATGCCCGTTCCGTTGCCGATCCCGAGGCGTTCTGGGCGGAACAGGCTGCAACATTTCAATGGAAGAAAACCTGGAAACAGGCGCTGAAATGGAATTTCAGGGAGCCAAACGTTAAGTGGTTTCCCGGTGGAAAACTCAATATCACGGAAAACTGTCTGGACCGCCATCTCGCCGCACGCGGCAAGCAGGTTGCCATCCTTTGGGAGCCCAACGACCCAAAAGCCAAACCCCGGAAACTGACCTATAAGCAACTCTATCAGCAGGTTTGCCAGTTCGCCAATGCCCTGAAAGCGCAAGGGGTAAAAAAGGGCGACCGGATTTGCATCTATATGCCGATGACCCCCGAACTGGCAATTGCCGTACTGGCCTGCGCCCGTATTGGGGCGATCCACTCGGTCGTATTTGCCGGCTTCAGCGCCGTCTCGCTTGCCGACCGCATCAAAGACGCACAGTGTTCCGTTGTGCTCACGTCGGATTACAATGCTCGGGGTGCGAAAACGATTCCGGTTAAAGCGGTTATTGACGAGGCCCTTGCTATGGACTGCGACTCTGTCCGCACCGTTATTGTACACAAAAATACGGGTGAAAAAGTCGACTGGACGGAAGGCCGCGACCTGTGGTGGCACGATGCCGTCGCCGGAAAACGCAAAAGTTGCAAGGCGCAGACGATGGACTCCGAAGACCCGCTGTTTATCCTCTACACCTCCGGCTCTACGGGCAAGCCCAAGGGAGTGGTACACACCCAGGGCGGGTACATGGTATATACGGAATACACCTTCCGCAACGTGTTTCAATACCAGGACGGCGAAGTGTACTGGTGTACAGCCGATATCGGCTGGATCACAGGCCATTCGTATATCATTTACGGGCCGTTGCTGGCGGGCGCTACTTCCCTGATGTTTGAAGGGGTGCCGACCTATCCCGATGCAGGACGGTTCTGGGATGTGATCAAACGCCACAAGGTGAATATCTTTTATACGGCGCCGACGGCGATCCGCGCGCTAATGGCCTGCGGCGATGAATGGGTGAAAAACCGGCGTATGCCGTCGCTGCGCGTATTAGGCACGGTGGGCGAGCCGATCAATGAGGAAGCCTGGACCTGGTACCATGAGCGGGTTGGGAAGAAGCGTTGTCCCATTGTGGACACCTGGTGGCAAACGGAAACCGGCGGCATCATGATCACCCCGATTGCCGGGATTACCAGGACCAAACCCTGCTATGCCACCCTGCCGCTGCCCGGCATTCAGCCATGCCTTGTCGATGCCAACGGCAACGAAATCGAAGGCAACGATGTGGAGGGCATGCTGTGCATCAAGTTTCCCTGGCCCGGTATTATTCGCACGACCTATGGCGATCACGAAAGGTGCCGGCAGACCTATTTTGCCACCTTCAAAAACAAATATTTTACCGGCGACGGCGCCCGGCGCGACCACGACGGATACTACCGCATCATCGGGCGGGTAGACGATGTGATCAATGTAAGCGGGCACCGCATCGGTACCGCCGAGGTGGAAGACGCCCTGAACAAACACGACAACATCGTTGAGTCGGCAGTTGTAGGCTTCCCGCACGATATCAAAGGACAGGGCATTTATGCCTATGTCATCACCAACCACCAGGTGGAAAACCTGTACGATTTCCGCAAGGAAGTGCTGGAGGTGGTCACCAGGGAAATCGGACCAATCGCCAAACCCGATAAAATTCAGGTTGTCCCCGGACTGCCCAAGACCCGTTCCGGCAAGATCATGCGCCGGATATTGAGGAAGATCGCAGAGGGAGAGACCTCCAACCTGGGCGATATTTCGACACTTCTGAATCCGGAAGTCGTGGAAGAGATTAAAGCCGGAGCGCATGGTTCCTGAGTCATTCAGGTTCAAAATCCCGGTTCATTTTGGCTTAACAGGAGTGGTTTAGCGGCCAAAACATCAAATATACCATTGGAGTGGTATGCTAAATTCGTGTAAATGGCAAAAAGGATTTCCTTTAACTAAATGTGGCACGGTTCTGGCGCGAATTTGTTTGTCCTTTATAATCTCATGGAGTTATTTTAGTAATCATTCATAAAATGCACAAACCGGCTTCCGAACCAGATTCGGGGGCCTTTTTTCTTTTGTGTAATTTTGCACCCACCACTTACCACTTACCACTTACCACTTACCACTTACCACTTACCACTTACCACTTACCACTTATCACTTACCACTTGAAAGCCCTTCTCTTCACCGCACTGCACCAACCCCTCGAATACGTCGATGTTCCCGAGCCCATGCCGGCTGAAGGTGAAGTCGTCGTAACGCTTCGCGCCGCTGCGCTCAACCACCGCGATGTTTTTATGACACAGGGGCTCTATGCGGGTATCCGTTTTCCCTGCATTCTGGGCAGCGATGGGGCAGGGGAGTACCAGGGGCGCCGCGTACTCCTCTATCCCGCCCGCGAATGGGGTGATAACGAACATTTTCAGGGCAAAAATTTCCGGGTGCTGGGCATGCCCGATGCGGGCACTTTTGCGGAAAAAATTGCGGCGCCTGAGGCATTGCTTTTCCCTGTGCCGGAGCACCTCAACTGGGAGCAGGCCGCTGCCTTGCCGCTGGCCGGACTGACGGCCTGGCGCACCCTGTTCAGCCGCTGCCGGTTGAAACAGGGTGAAAAGGTGCTCGTCTCCGGGGCAGGCGGCGGCGTGGCGCTGATGGCCCTTCAATTGGCAGTAGCAGCCGGCGCCGAGGTTTTTGTCACTTCCGGTACGGATGAAAAGATCGAAAAGGCCCTGCAATGGGGGGCAAAAAGCGGCGTAAATTACCGCTCAGACGACTGGAACAAGGTGTTGAAGCAGGACGCCGGTGGTTTCGATGTCATCATCGATTCGGCTGCAGGCGATGGTTTTGCTGCCTTTCCCGGGTTGTGCAACCCCGGTGCACGGATAGGCGTATATGGCGGCTCACTAGGGAAGATCAATGGGTTGAGCATGCAGCCTGTTTTTTGGAAACAGATCAGTATTCTCGGCTCGACAATGGGTAGTCCGCAGGAGTTTGGCGCCATGCTGGACTTTGTTTCCGCACATCGGATCGTACCGGTTGTCGATGCTGTATTCCCGCTTTCCGACGGCAACGCTGCGTTTGAAAGGATGGAAAAAGGCGCACAGTTTGGAAAGATTGTGCTGCGCCCCTGAGTTCAGCGCAGCTTGTCTCGCCCATTTTGCCAACAGCACGAGGATCAAACCCGGCACGCCAATCCATATCAACTCGCTGGCCAGCACCGTCAATCCCCATTCGCTGATGAAACCGCCGATACTCATCGGGGAAACCTGTATAGGTCGTTCCGGGAAAAATATCCGGTCTGTGCTGAAAGGCCACCACAGGGCGCAGCCGCGACCGCCGTTGGTCAGCATGTCGAGCAAAGGGTGCGAGAGTGTCGACAGAAAGAGCCATGCCGTCAGCGACGCTGATGAATGGCTTGCGGTCGATCCATCCATCCCGCCTGCCGGGGATATCGGAAGCAAGCGGTACAACAGGCCTGTTAACCCGCTAAAAACAACGGCGAAGGCAATCGAATGGGTCCAGCCCCGGTGCCCCCATTCACTTTCATAGGGAATACCGAAGCGGAAAGCCAAAACGTCAAAATCGGGTACAAAAGCGCAGAAACCCGCCAGTAACAAAGTGGCGGGCCGTACCTGCTTTGGAAAAAAAGCGTAGCCAATGGCCGCTGAAGCGGCAACGTGGCCGAAAACTGATGCCATAGGGGCTCAAAGGTAGATAAATGCCCGGGCGGGCGTATAATTTTATCCGAAGCTGCGCACATTCGTCCATGTTTTTGCAGATTTGCGACAACTTAGGTAAAAAATCTTCCATGAAAAAAACGTTTACCAACGCCTTTGCCCTTGTCCGGCTGACCGGATTTTCTGCAATTGTTTTGCTTTTCAGCGCGCCGGTACTTTTCGCGCAGTCTCTTCCCTCCGATCCGCTTCAATCGCTTCGTGTGCGGAATATTGGCCCCGGCGCCATGTCCGGGCGCATTACAGCCATTGCCTGTGACCCGCGGCGCCCTGAGGTGATATACGCCGGCGCCGCGTCTGGCGGCGTGTGGCGCTCCAAAAGCGGGGGCACCAACTGGGAGCCTGTATTTGACAAGGCGCCGACCCAAAGTATCGGATCAATCGCCATCAATCCCCGTAACCCCGACGAAATATGGGTCGGCACGGGCGAAGGCAACCCGCGCAACTCCCAAAGTTTCGGCGCCGGAATTTTCAAAACCATCAACGGTGGTAAGGACTGGGTCTGTATGGGGCTGCAATATACCCGGAGCATACACCGCGTTGTCCTGCAACGCGACAACCCCAACGTCATCTGGGCCGCAGCGATGGGCTCCACCTATGGCCCCAATGAGGAACGCGGGGTGTACAAAAGCGCCGATGGCGGCAAAACCTGGCGCAAAGTGCTGTATGTCAATAACCTGACAGGGTGTGCCGAACTGATTGCCGACCCTGGAAACCCCAATAAATTGTACGCTGCGATGTGGGAATACCAGCGCTGGCCCTGGTTCTTTAAGTCGGGCGGCAAAGGCTCGGGTCTGTACGTCAGTTACGACGCCGGAGAAACATGGGACCGGCTGAGCGACAAGGACGGTTTGCCGGAAGGCGAACTGGGGCGGATCGGACTTGCTGTGGCGCCGAGCAATCCCGACGTGGTATATGCCCTCGTGGAGGCCAAGGAAAATGCCCTGTACAAGAGTACCAACGGCGGACTGAAGTGGCAAAAAATGGCCGATAAAGGTATGGGCGACCGCCCTTTCTATTATGCGGAGATATACGTCGACCCCAAAAATGAGAACCGCCTGTATTCGATCTACACGGTCATTTCGCGCAGCGAAGACGGCGGCAAAACTTTCGATACCTGGGCCGGCTGGCGCATACACCCCGATCACCATGCCTTCTGGATTCACCCCGACAACCCGAATTATATCATCAACGGCAACGACGGCGGATTGAATATCACCCTCGACGGCGGCAAAACCTGGCGATATGCGGAAAATATTCCTGTCGGACAGTTCTATCATGTGGAAACCGATAACGAGTGGCCTTACAATGTGTACGGCGGACTTCAGGACAACGGCTCATGGGTCGGGCCGTCGGCAGTGTGGAAATCCAGCGGTATGCGCAATTCCGAATGGCAGGAAGTATATTTCGGCGACGGCTTTGAAACCATGCCGCGCAAGGATGACCCGCGTTATGTGTTTGCCATGTCGCAAGGAGGTGAATTGGGCCTGGTAGATCGAAAAACCGGCGATACCCGGTACCTCAAACCGCTGCATCCCGATGGCAAAACGACCCTTCGCTGGAACTGGAACGCGGCCCTCGCCCAGGACCCGCACCGACCCCACGGGTTGTATTTCGGCAGCCAGTTCCTGCATTATTCTTCCGACCTGGGTCAGAACTGGCAGATCATCAGCCCCGACCTGACCACCAATGATACCTCCAAAATGCACCAGGATATCTCGGGAGGGCTTACGTTCGATGCCACCAACGCGGAGAACCACTGCACGATCGTTGCCGTTGCGCCAAGCCCTGTCGCCAGGGAAGTAGTGTGGGCAGGCACCGACGACGGCAACCTTCAACTGACCCGCGACGGCGGCAAAACCTGGGTAAATTTTGCAGACAAATTGCCCGATGCGCCCCAAAAAGGATGGATACCTGCTATTGAGGCATCACCGGTCAATGCAGGCGAGGCATTTGTCGTACTCAACAACTACCGGCAGAACGACTGGCAGCCATACCTCTACCATACGACCGACTTTGGGAATAAATGGCGCCGGCTGGCCAGCCCCAAAAACCTTAAAACAGCAGCGGGCCTCAGCCCGGAGCAAGGAGAAAATCATTCGGGCAACGGCAATTTTTGCCTTTCCGTTGTTCAGGACCCTGTGTCCCCCAACCTTATCTTCCTGGGCACCGACCAGGGATTGTACCTGTCCACCGACCACGGGGTGAACTGGACGAAATGGCCTCCAGAGTCTTTCCCCTCCGTACCAATATATGATATGAAAATACAGCAGCGCGACGGCGACCTGGTACTCGGCACTTTCGGTCGCGGCATATGGATACTGGACAACCTGGCGCCCCTGCGCGAACTGGCGCGTTCGGGCAATGCCTTGCTCGACCAGGCATTCAAACTCTTTGATGCCCAACCGGGTATTCTGGCGGAATACTCGTCGTATGAGGGACCGCGTTTTGCTGCCGATGCCACTTACCAGGGCGACAACAAGAGCACTGCCGTGCAAATACCCGCATGGGTTAAGCCCGGACAGAAAAAACCGGCCAAGGCAGAGGAGAAAAAAACAGACAAGCCGGAGCGGAGCGGTCCCGGAAGGCGGGGGAGGGCGTCCAAATCCCTTGAAAAGGCAACGGTCGCCGTCCTCTCCATCAACGGCGATACGCTGCGCCGGTTCAATACCGAACTCGACTCGGCTTTTAACAGTATCCGCTGGGGTATGGATACCAAAGGGGTGCGCTTTCCCTCCAAAAACGAGCCCGACAAGGACCAGCCGGAGCCCGGCGGCGGCCCGCGTGTTCTGCCTGGCGAGTATTGGGTGAAAGTAAAGTATATGGATTTTGTCGACTCGGTTAAGGTGCGCGTCATCGGCGACCCGCGCCTTGATGTGTCAACGGCCGACCGAAAAGCGCGTGCCGACGCTACACGCGATATGTATGCGACTGTCGAGCGGGCAAACAATGCCTACAACCGGTTGAAAGAAGCCGAAAAGACGCTCAAACTTGTAGAGGACCAGTTTGCCCAGGTGCCCGACAGCCTCAAAAAGGAGACCCTGAAGTTGGGCAGCGCCATTCAGGATTCGATCGGCGCGTTGAAGGAGTTGTTTTTTCAACACAAGGAAGTAAAAGGTATCCAGCGCAACCCCAACGTACTGAACGCCCGGTTGCGGATGGCTATGGAGTACATCGATAGCGGCGCCGGCGCTCCCAATGCCACGGCACAGGTGGCTATTGCCAATGCCAAAAGCGAAACGGAGGCTTTGATCGAAAAGGTGAATGCACTTTTTGAAAAAAACTGGAAAGAATACCGGGAAAAGGCGGAAGCAATCCGGTATTCCCTGTTCAAGGATTTTGATAAACTTTGATCCCCGGAATAATTCAAACAACATCTGATACAACCATTACACTAAAACTACACTGATTATGAAAAAAGTCATGTACACCCTGCTATGTGTGCTGTTTGCCGGCGCCTTGTATGCACAAAGCAATCTGTTTGTCGACCAGACCATTTCACCGGAACAAATGGTCATGGATTTTTTTAACAACAGTCAGGTCACCGTTTCAAATGTTCAATTTACCGGCGCACCCGGCGCCGTCGCCTATTTTGAAGCCGCCAACACCGATCTGGACCTGCTGGCAGGGCTGATGCTGAGCACGGGCGAATGCACGCAGGCACAGAATCCAGCGGATTATTTTGCGAATCAGTTGAATTCAACAGACGGCGATGATGACCTGGACGCCATTCTGAACCAGTTAATGTCCACTTTCGATGCCGCAGTACTCGAATTCGATCTGGTATCACAGGCAGACACCCTGTGCTTCATTTACCGTTTTGGCTCTGAAGAATATCCGGAGTATGTATGTTCCAATTTCAACGACATCTTTGGTTTTTTCATCTCGGGGCCGGGCTATTCCGGGCTTTCCAATATTGCGCTGGTGCCGGGCTTTACCCTTCCCGTGGCAATTAATAATGTCAACGGCGGAAATCCCAACGACCCTGCCTGCATTCCCTCGCACCCCGAATTCTATGTGGACTATGCGTCGATGTTCGGGCAACATGCGGCATTTGACGGCTTTACCACCACATTGCCGGCAAAATTCGCCGTACAACCAGGGGAGAGTTACCATGTGAAGATCGCCCTGTCGGATGTCAGCGACGGCGTATTCGACTCCGGCGTATTTTTAGCGATCAACTCGCTCGGCGGCGACAGCCTGCTTTCGCCGGTTGCCGAAATGTCGGCTCCTGTTCTGGATGGCAATACGGTTTCAGTGAATAACCTGAGTCGCTACGGAACGGCCTGGCATTGGGATTTTGGCGACGGTTTTGTCACCAATGAACGATACCCGGCGCCGCATACCTACCCGCAGTTTGCCCCGAATGATCCCGATGCCCGCACCGAGTATGAAATCACCCTTATTGTGTCGAACTACTGTTGTCAGGATACCCTGAAAGCATTCGTTTCGACGGCCAGCAGTGCCGTTGCCGATGTACAGGAACAAGGATTCCGCCTGTCGCCCAATCCGGTTGCCGACTGGCTGCAGATCGAGCCGGCAACATCCGGGGAATTTACCCTGCGCGTGTACAACGGAGCCGGACAACTCGTCCGGCAGCAAACGGCATCCGCTGCGTTGCGCATGGACATACAATCGCTCGTCGCCGGGGTTTACACCTGCGAGCTGATACAGGGAAACACGTGACCCGGCAGCAATTTGTAAGAAAGTAAGCGGCCTGTTCCCGGACAAGGACTGAAAAACACGGCAAAAACGACCCTTGTTTGACGTATTTCAGTCCTTGTCCGGAAAGAGACCTTATTTTTTTTGTTCGCTGTTAATATTTTGATCTAAAAAACATTCCTTTGCGCCCCATACTTATTTATTAATACGCTTCATAAGAGATTAGAACTGCCATTTACCTGTTGATTAATGATCTATTACCCTTGGCCAAGTGAGTTTACCGGAACGTTTACAAACAATTATTTTAATTAAATGTCTGATAATCAACATCAACTGACCCGTATTGGGGTCTTTTACGACGGCAATTACTTCCTCCATGTTTCCAACTATTACGCCTATCATCACGAACGCCGGAGCCGGTTGAGCATTGCCGGCTTGCACGAATTCGTGCGGCATCGTATTGCGGAAGAAGAAAAAAAGGACTTTCACCTGTGCCAGATTGTGGATGCGCATTATTTCAGGGGGCGCCTCAGCGCACAGGAGGCCAGTGCCGAGGGGAATCGCCTGTATTACGATCGCCTGTTTGATGATATCCTCATGATGGAAGGCGTTACCACCCACTATCTTCCCGTTCGAACGGTACAGGGATACCGGCAGGAGCGCGGAATTGATGTCTGGATGGCCCTGGAAGCATTTGAACTTACCCTGCACAAGTCTTTCGATGTCGTAATCCTGATCGCTTCCGACAGCGATTTCGTGCCATTGGTGCGCAAACTGCATACCCTTGGGGTACGCGTGATGCTGTTGGCCTGGGATTATGAATACTATGATGAGGAAGGCCGTCGACGCAGCACCGTTACCTCGCAGTACCTGTGGGAAGAAGTGACTTATCCGATTGCCATGCAGAACGTCATCGACGACGACAACGACGACCTGTTTCCGGTAACCCGCCTTTTTGTGGAACGGAAAAAAGTGGTTGTAGGGGAGGAGGCGCCTGTAGTGGAAATTGAAGAGGGCGAATTGAAAACGAGCACCATATACAGCCTCAAGGATGGATACGGGTTTATCAGTTTCCCGCAAACGAACAATCTCTTTTTTCACTACTCTTTCCTGCTGGATACCGATTTCAACGACCTTCGGGAAGGCGATACCGTGGAGTTTACGCTGAGTAAAAACGAGCGGGGAGAACCCATCGCACGCAACGTCAAGTTGGTGCGGCAGTAAAAAACAAGCCTGGCGGAGCACTTCGCCAGGCTTTATAAAATACTGCTAAATGTTGTTCGGTTCAGGAATACAAGCCGAAACCTATTCGGCGCTGATGTCTTTGCGGACTTTGGCCAACGCATCGGCAGGGGGGCGAGCGGTGATTTCCAGGCTGCTTCGGCCCGCCGGGAAAGTTCGGCTTTGCGGCGCTGAATAGTGTTCGACGACACGATTTTTCGCGGGGCGGGTTGATCCGGTTCATAGGCAGACACGTTGTCCTGTTCATTTGCTGCCTGCTGTTCGGAATTAAGGTCGTTTTTGTCGGCAACAGGTCGACGCTTATTCGCTTTCGGTTGTTTTTTGCCGGCAGAAGGTTCTTCCGGGGCCGGTTTTGTCACTTCCGGAGTTTCGACGGCAACCGCCTCAATCTTTTCTGATGGACTGGTTTCCGGCGTTTCCATTGCGACCGGCGATGTTGCCGGCGGCGCCTGTGTTGAATCCGTGCGCCAGGCGTAAAAGTAGAGTCCGATAGCCAATGTGACGGCGAATGCTGCAATCAGTACGATGGTTTGTGTGCTCCAACCTGCCCGGGGCGGCTTAATCTGGGTTTGGACGTGCTGCCAAACCTTTTCTGAAGGCAGGTCCCACCCGCTGGCTGCCGGCGTATCCGGCAGGTTGTCGAATGATTTTTTGAAAAGGTCGTCAATAGACTCGAATTCTTTCGGATCAGTCATTGGTCTGCGTGTCAGGTTCTTGAAGCGTTAGGTGATAAATGATTTATCCAGCATTTTTTTGAGGTATTCCCGTGCTTTAAACAGCTGGCTTTTGCTGGTTCCGATTGAAATACCCAGTTGTTCGGCAATTTCCTCATGGCTAAAACCGTCGATAGCATAGAGGTTGAACACTGTGCGGTAACCGGGGGGCAATTTCTGAAGGTATTTCAGCAAGGTTTGCGCATCGAGGTTGGAAGCAAAATCCTCATCGGTGCGAAACCGGTTTTCATAGGGACTGAAATCAGCCGTATCGCGCAAAAAATCGCGTTGACGGCGCAGGTGACTCAGGGCGGTATTAACCATGATCCGTCGTATCCAGCCACCCAGCGCTCCATCGCCGCGGTATTGGGCCATGTCGCGGTAGACGCGGACAAATCCGTCCTGCAACATATCTTCTGCCTCTGCCTTGTCGCGTGCAAAGCGCAAAACGACGCGAAACATCGGGACACTGTACTGCCGGTAAAGCGCCGTCTGATGCGTCGGGCTGCCTTGCAGCACTCCACTAACCAATTCCTGGTCGCTCAATTGTTGCATGAGGTTGAGATCATTATTTTAGGCGAAGATTCGGGTAAACCGGTTGCCCGGCGGTCGTAATTTTTTTTAAAATGATGCACGACGCCAAGTTATTGCACTTTGGAGAGTATAACAAATTTGCGGCCACCCGCCCCGGAACTTTAACGAGGCCTCATTCCGTATCGAGCCGGATATGGAGGCCGGCCTTAAAGAAACCGTTTTCCTGGCTGGTGGACAGGTTGTATTGCCCTGGGTAGATCAGGTCGAGTTGGCGCCGGATATTGCGCAGGCCAATGCCTCCCTGTTTGGGGGGGCTTTGGTAATCGGGATCCACCGTATTCTTTACCGTAAATTGCAGGTCGTTTTTCTGCAGGGTGAGTTCAATGCGAATCTGTACGGCGCCGGTGGTGCCTCCTGCCCCGTGTTTGAAACTGTTTTCCACCAGTGGCAGCAACAGTAACGGCGCGACCGGCGTGAAGGGGTTATCTACATCTTCGCTGTAATTCACCTGTAACCGGCTGTTCTAGCGCAGTTTTTCCAGTTCGATAAAATCCTGGATCACGCGCGCTTCTTCACCGAGCGATATGCGCGGCGCGCGGCATTCATAAATAACAAAACGCATGATCTTGGAGAGCATCATGATCGCTTCGGGCGTTTGCTCCGATTTTTTTCGCGCCAGCACATACAGGTTGTTCAGGGTATTAAACAGGAAGTGCGGATTGGTTTGTGCGCGCAAAAAGTTGAGTTCGCTTTGCAGTTTTTCGCGGATCAGTTGCTGTTCAAACTCCAGGCTCTTGTAATGCATCCGGAGCATTTTGACGGTCACCGCCGCCGCAAGGGTGATAAACAGGTCAAACAGGGTGAGCAACAACCCCTTGAAACTGAATATATCAATCTTAAGACCCGGAGCGAATATGGGAAAAAACACCCAGGCAATTTCTATGCGATACAGCAGGGTTGCGGCAATAAATGCCAGCAACAGCAGTCCGGTCAACTGCCATATCTTGCTTCTTTCCAGGTAAAGCGGAATAATATAATAAAAAACAAAATAGGTAAATATCAGTTTGACCGGCAGCGAAAATGCCTCCCCGATCAGGGCCATTCTGAATTCGTCTTCTATGTGGGCGCCGCGCAAAATACACGACAGCACCGCATTGATCGGCAAATAAACAAGCCAGAAAATAAAATGCAGGCCGATTCTGGCCCAGTCCAGGCGTTTCATTAAACAGCAATATTAAGGTCCAAACTTCAACTTTCCCAGTTAATCTTCTCAAAAGCGGGCGAAACCGTCAGGGTATACAGGGAACGGTCGCGCAACCGGATTTCCTTGATGGGTATCTCCAGGTCGTCCACGGTACATTTCCTGACAAAATCAGGGTAGCCGACCAGGTATATTTTGACCGTCCCGTAAGCCGGTGTGAAATCGCCTTCCTTATGCTGACGCAGGGTAAAAACATGGTCCACACCTTCCGTTTCAAATATTTTCAAACTGAACGTTTTGTCCTGGTGGCTGTACCCATTTCCCTCATCTTCATATACATGGGTGGTTTCCACACCGTTTTTATAATACACATACAAGGTCAGTTCATCCACCGGTTTTTCCCCTGTCCATTGCCGGATGGGGTATACCGGCAGTACCGCTCCTTCCCGCACAAAAAAGGGAATTTGCTCGGGCATGGCATTTACAAATACTTCTCCCGAACCCGGCTGTCCCGTCCAGAAGTAGTACCAGTTTCCCTTCGGCAGATAAACGCCCTGCCGCTGTGTTTTGGGTTGCACGATCGGGCTTACCAGCAGGTGCTCGCCAAACAGGAAATCGCGCTCCTGTTCCCACAGCCTTGGGTCGGCAGCATCGGCAAATGCCAGGTGCCGTATGACCGGTGTGCCTTCCAGTGTATGGAGCCACATGGCGGTGTAGAGGCAAGGTAGCATGCAGTAGCGCAGTTCGATTGCTTTTTTCGCCAAATCAGTCCATTTCTCCCCGAAAGACCAGGGTTCCTGGTCCGAAACGTGCAAAGCGGGGTCGGCAAGTTCCGCTTCATCTGCCGGCAGGGTGTCGCCGCTTGCGTGCTGGCCCATGCTGTGTACGCGCATGAGGGGGTGGAAAACGGCCAGTTGAAGCCATCGCACGAACAGTTCGCCATCGGCCGAACCGGCGAACCCGCCTATGTCGGTGCCACAGAAGGAGAACCCCGATATCGACAGGCGCTGGCACTGGATATTGGCGATTTGCAGGTGCTCCCAGTTGGAATAATTATCGCCGGTCCAAACGGCCGCATAACGCTGCCCTCCGCTGAAGGTCGCCCGGGTGAGCAGGTAGGGCCGCTTGTCGGGCTGAATCCTGCGCAGACCCTCCCACGAGGCCCGGTTCATTTGCTGGCCGTAAATATTGTGTGCTTTTTTATGGCTGCATGGGTTGCCGTCAAAATGATGCAAAACACTGTCGGGCAACGTTTTGTGGTTTGTGTGAAACACCGCCGGTTCGTTCATGTCGTTCCAGAATCCGCTTGCGCCGGCTCCCTCGTAAATTTCCCGGTACAATTCACCCCACCACTGGCGGACTTCCGGATCGGTAAAATCGGGAAATGCACAGAAGCCGGGCCATACGGGCGCTTTGGCGACATCGCCGTCGGCAGTCCGCACAAACCTGTTTTGCTCCATACCTTCCCGGTACACCGCATAGTTTTCATCCTCCTTGATACCCGGGTCGATCATGAGAACAGTCTCGAATCCGTCTTTCCGCAAACTCCGGATCAGTTCGGTCGGTTCGGGAAAGTGGTTGCTATCCCAGGTAAAACAGCGGAAACCATCCATATAGTCGATATCAAGATAAATGGCATCGCAGGGGATGTTTCTCTCGCGAAACTCCCGTGCAATATCGCGTACCCGGCTTTCGGGGTAATAACTCCACCTGCACTGGTGAAACCCCAGGGCCCACATGGGCGGCAGTTCGTGCGTGCCGGTCAGGCGCGCATACGCGCGGGCGACGTCCTGCAACCCGGGGCCGTGCAGGAAGTAATAATTCAATTCCCCGCCCTCTGCCCAAAAGGCTGTCGTGCCTGTTTCCCCGCTGTCGAAATCGAAGTGGGTTCTGAATGTGTTGTCGAAGAAAATACCGTAGGCAACGCCCTGGTTCAGGGCATAGTAAAAGGGCACGGCGCGGTACAGCGGATCGGTTTCGCGCCCGAATGCATAGGAATCGGTACACCAGTTTTCAAATTTCTTCCCCGCCAGGTTGGGGCCGCATGTTTTGTCGCCCAGGCCGAAAAAAACCTCCTTTTTGTGGCACCTTTTTTCCATTTTCACCTCGCACCATCCCTGCATTACCGTTCGCCTGGCAGCATAACCCCCGGAGTCCTCGCACAATACCTGGTCATCGTGATCATAGAACTTTACCCGCAGGCCGGATTTGGACACGACAACCTGGAGGTTTTCCGAGACGAGCAGGTACTCGTTGTTGTTTTCGTTTAGCGTGACCGTCACTTTATCGGGCTGGAAAGCGGGATCGATGGCGTAGGAAAAATCAGTGGCAAACCGGCCGTCGGGGGAGTAGCGCAGGCGTATAATGCCGGCCGTCAGCACCTGTACGCGCAGCACGATACCATTCTGACAAACAAACTCATAGGCGCCTTCCCGCCACCTGACGGTGGCAATTTCGTCGGGTGTGACCACCTGGTAAATATCGTTGTAACGTTTGCTGACGCTGGCCTCGTCAAAGGCGATTTCGGTGGGCCCGGCCGGCGTTTCGTTTTCAGTACCTTCCGCTAAAAGATTATCGGGTCGTTCTTCCATAACAATATTGCAGGCATATCCCGCGATTGGGTTTTTCTGCGGAAAAGAACCCGCAGAAGTGCTGCCAAAAGTCTGCCGATTTTTCGGAAAAAACAAAGGGCGGGTGCCACACCCGCCCTTCTTTCATGTGCTCAGCATGAAATGAAGAAAGTATCAGAAAAACAATATGCCGTTTAGGAAGAACCATGAACTGGCATCTACACTGCGCGGGCCGGCACTGCTTTCAAATGCCCCGTTGTTCTGCCCGGTAATTTCTGCAGCGTCGAAACCTTTACCTGCCGCAAATCCGGGCCGGTAAAAGGCATCCAGTTCAAAGTGTCTGCCGATGCGAAAACCCGTGCCGAACATCAGGTTGATGTTCCATCGCGGCAACACCTCGGTGGCCAGGCTGCTCAGGTTTTTCTCGGCTGAGGGGCTATCGGCGTTATACACTTTAGCATTGGCAAAACCCTGGCGGGAGGTTTTCAGGGACAGGCTGTACGAACCCGTAACGCCGGCGAATATCCGCAGGGGGCGAAGCGGTTGCCAGTAGGCGAGTACGGGCATTTCGAGTCGGCCTATCCGGTCTACAGGAACCAGTACCGGATTGGGTTGCGAATCGGGACTTGTTGCGGGGGTGGCCAGGTTGTCCAGCACCACATCAAAATTGCCGGTTGCGTTGGCGTAGATGTTGTCTTCCAGTGCCACATAGGGCCGTGAGGATGTTGCCGGGTTGTATTGGGCGTATTGCATACCTGTGCGAAGTCCCCATTTGGAAGCAAGTTGCCAGTCCATGACTGCCCCGGCCGAAAACCCGTTGATGGCGGTAAATCGATCTGTGTGCATGCCGGCCATGGCGCCGAACGACAGGCGCGGACCCGTTTTATCTGCATGGACCCTGGTTGAAACAGGGGTATTGACCAGCATAAAGTTTGGCGCCCGTGCCGCTATGCTCAACTCCGGTAATGCCGTTGAAGGCAATATTTCGACGCCATTCGCTATTTTCTGCTCCACGGGAGGAAGCGTGGCATTGTCTGTTCCGGGGAGTGCTTCAACCGGATAACTCCGGGGCGTTTCGCGCTGCTGTGCCGGGTCGCCGGGCAATGCTACGATGTTTTGATCCATGAAAGCCTGTCCCGCATTTGTTTGCTTCAGACGGGGTATATCCATTGGGTTTGGGGTAGCTCCTTTTTGTGATGCCTGCCGGTTTGCCGGTGAGGGGCTCGCGGACTCCGTCGTCAGCGGCATCGCTGCCCCTGGCGCCCTGACTTGTTCTGCCAGAGGCGAGTCGTCTGCCGACGCCTGTTTGCGGGGGGCTGGTTGTGTTACCGGCCGGGTCTGCTGTATATTGCCGGGACCGAAGGCCTGATTATACCAAAGCCAACCGCCTGTCAGCAGCAAAGGAAGCAGCAACAACACACCCAACCACCACCAGAACACCGGTCGCCGGCGTCGCTGCACCGGCATTTCCCGGTCCAGCACTTCCCGCATGGCTTGCCAGCCCTTATCGGTCAGTTTGTTGTCAATATCATTATTCATGTCGCAGTATTTAATCGTTGGTCGTGGGGGTAAATATTCTGCAGCATTTCGCGCAGTTTTTGACGGGCGGTACTCAGGTGCCACTTGGAAGTGCCCTCGCTGATCGACAGGCTTTCGGCAATTTCAGCGTGGGAGTATCCTTCGATCGCATAGAGGCGGAAGACCTGCTGTGAAACCGGCGGCAACTGGAGCACCGCCCGCAAAATATCTTCTTCGTAAAAACTTTCATTCCCGCGTTCGGGCACTGCTTCGTCGCGTTCTTCAAAAACGAGAAAATGCAGATACCGGGCGTTGTCGCGATAGTAGTCGGCCATGCTGTGGTACACCAGACGCCGCACCCATCCTTCGAGGCTTCCCTTGAAAGAGAAGGTATGTATTTTCTTAGAAACCCTCAGAAAACCGTTGTTTGCAATCTCGATAGCCGTGTCTTCATCGCGGGTATAACGCCGGCACATGCGGAGCATTTCCGGGAAAAACAGCCGGTACAGCGCTTCCTGGGCACGCCTGTCGTTGCCGGCGCATCCATCCACGAGCTCTTGTTCCGTATATTTTTTATTTCCGAAAATGGCCATTTGATCGTTTTGATATTACATGCAATGCCGGGTCGAATTTACAACACGATACCCAATCCCAGTTCCAGGCGTTTGTGCAGGATACGGTCGGTACCCCATTCGCCGCCCCAGGTTGCGCGCCAGTTGCGGGTTTTCTTTTGGAAACTCAAACCGGTGTACAGGACAAAGTTGTTACCAATCCGGTACCCCACCTGCGCTTTTGCCATCCAGCCGCCGCTCCAGTCGTTGGCATAGCCGTTGACATCCCTGCTTCCATTGCCGGCAAAACCCCAGCCGCCACCCAGCGCATAGAACGGGGATATATTTTTTGCCTGGAAATAGCCCCTGACTTCGGCAAATACCGGGTAAGTCGCCGCGTCCTGTCCGTCAGGGCGGTACGATTCGACGCCTGCGCCGACGCCTGCGCCAATCCATCGGTTGAACATCCATCCGGTGCTGTGGTACAGCAAAAAGCCCTTGGCATTTTCGCTCCTGTAGTCCTTACCGATCAGAAGGCCGAGCCGAGTCGCGTTGTACAAGCCGTGCTCTTTAAATTCATAGGGCTTGTTTTGCAATTTTTGATTGCGGCACCGCTGCACGACGCGTTTGACATTGGCTTCGGGCAGGGTCATCGTCACGCCGCTCCAGGTGGTCATTACAATTTCACCGCCGGTTTTGTATTCCGATATTTTGCCGCGGAAGACCGACCCGTTGCGCAGATAAACGACATCCGTGCAATTTTCCCGGGTTTCCTGGGCAAACGACTGCATGCTGCCAAAAAGGAGCATAAACAGGAGCAGGGTGTGGAGCGCTTTCATAAGCTTATTTTGTAACGGGTATACGGCTGATTTCTTTCGGGTTTTCCGGGTTGCTCGCGTCGAACTGGTAGAAACCGTCGTCGCCGATGACCAGCAGTTGGCTGTTGCCCAGGGCGATCACATCGTAGGTATTCAAACCCTTGATGTGGGCCGTTTGCTTCAGATTGAGCGGGTCGGTTTTGTCAAATATCTTCAATCCGTTGTCGCAGAGGTACAAAAAATCGTTGGTCACCGACAGGCCCATCGGGCGCGTCATCGGATAGGTTTTGAGCAGCGATGCCGAAGGCAGGTTGTCGATACCGATCACATCGAGCTGGTTGAAGGTACCGTTGCAGGTGGTGCCGTCGTGGATGGTGACATATGCGTTGTGTTCGTCGCACACAACGGGGTCGCAGCCGCTGGCGTGCGAAAACTGGGTTTCCATAACCGGCCGTTCCGGGTTGGAGTTGTTGAAAATGAATACGCCCGTCTGGGAACCGATGAACAACCGGTTTTTCCAGGGAAAAATGGTTTCGATATTCCAGCCTACGGGGATGGTTTCCAGTGCGGCGACGCATCCGCCGTTGACAGACCAGCTGCGCAACGTGCTGTTGTCGATGGTGTACAGGTACTGGTCGACAATGGTGAAACGGGCAAAAGAACCGCCGATACCGGCTGCGGCAAGCGGGTTGGAGTTGTTGTTGCCGGAATTTGGCGTTGCGACGTCTGCTGTTATAAACACGCCACCGTTCTCGAAGAAAAACGGGCCGCCCCAGCGGTTGTCATCACAGGTAATGGTTTGGGTCACCTCTGTTTGCTCATAGTTAATCAGATAGCCCAGTTGAGGATCGAATCCAAACAACTGGAAGGCTTCCTCGGTGCGGCAAACGAGTTGCGGGTTCTGCATATCACTGATATCGATGGTCAGCAGGTCGATATACTGGTCGGCATACAGGTATTGTCCGCGGATGGCGATATCTATGTTGCCCGGGATGCTCCAGAAGGCGATTTGCTTGGGATTGGCGGGATCGGCGTTGTCGATCACGTGGATGCCTTCATTTTTTTCATTAATAAACAGGTATTGGCCTGCCAGGTAGAGTTTACCCGGGTTGCGGAGCTCGGTCGGCGCCTGAACGCTGATGCCGACGCGGCATTCCGCCGCTGTTTTATATACCGGATCGAACCGGATAAAGGTTCGGGTGGAACTGCAATCGTCGCGCAGGCAACTGTGCAGGGTGACGGCCAGGCCTATGCCGGCCAGTGTGAAAAGGAAAAGTGATCTGAGTTTCATAGCAAAACGGGTTGAGTGTGAACGGTGTAGTTGTTGCTCCGGAGCCGACTGTCGTACCAGGGGGAAAGATATTGCCTTGTGGTACAAAGTCGTTTGCCGGAAAGACACCCGTCTGCCTAAAAAAGGTTGGTTCGCCGGTAAGTTTTTTTACTTCATACCACCTGAATCAGGAATTTGTTCTTTTTTCCATTTTCCACCATCATGTATTTGCCGTGCAGCAGGTCCGAGCCGGTTATCTGCGTATTCAGGTCACTTACCTTCTTTTTGTTTACCGAGATGGCGTTGTTCTGGATCGCCTTTTTGGCTTCGCTGCGGCTGGGCAATATACCGGCATGCTCGCTCAGCAGATCGGGCAGGAGCACACCGTTTTGTACGATGGCGCCCGCTACCGTCGGGCTTGGTATTTCTTCGGCTACCTGTGCCAGGGTGCGCGCGTCGAGGCTGCGCAGGGTAGCGGCGTCGGCTTTGGGGTCGAACAGGAGTTGGGAGACGGCCAGTACGGTGTCGAATTCCTGGCGGCCGTGAATCCGGACCGTGATCTCTTCCGCAAAAATGCGTTTGATGTGTTGCGGGTCGCCGCCGGCCTCCAGCGCTTCAATCTCCTCCCGGTTTTTGAACGAGAAATACCGGAGAAACTTGGGCAGGTCGCGGTCGTCGGCATTGAGCCAGAACTGGTAAAAACGGTAAGGGCTGGTCAGGCCCGGATCGAGCCAGATATTACCCGACGTACTTTTCCCGAATTTGGTGCCGTCTGCCTTGGTCAGCAGCGGGGTAGTGACGGCGAACAGTTTGGCTTCGTCGATCTTGCGGCCCAGTTCCACACCTGCCGTGATGTTGCCAAATTGATCGGAGCCGCCCATTTGCAGGGTAATACCGTGTCGGCGGTGAAGCAGCACAAAATCGTAACCCTGGAGCAACTGGTAACTGAATTCGGTAAAGGAGATGCCTGTCTCCAGCCTGCGCTGGACGCTTTCTTTGGACATCATATAATTGACAGTCAGGTACTTGCCTACGTCGCGCAGGAAGTCCAGCACATTCATGTCCTGGTAAAAAACAAGGTTGTTCAGCAGCAGGGCATGGTTGGGTACCGACGGGTCGAAATCGAGCAGTTGTTTTACCTGTTCTATCTGGTGGGCGGTATTGCGGTCCAGTTCATCAAAACTTTTGAGGTCGCGTTCCGCATCTTTTCCGCTGGGATCGCCGATGCGGCCTGTGGCGCCGCCCATCAGCACGACCGGCTGGTGCCCGGCGCGCTGGAGAAAACTGAGCAGCATGATCTGCACATAGTTGCCGATGGTCAGCGACGGTGCGGTAGGGTCAAAGCCGATGTACCCGCGCACGGTTCCGCTTTTCAGGTGTTCTTCCAATCCGGGCGTGGTATCGTGGATGAGACCGCGCCAGCGCAGTTCTTCGAGAAAATTATCGGTGCTGTGTTGCGACTTGTTCGATGCTGTCATGATCAATTCAGAATTTTCGGCAAATAATCAGGTTCCCGGCAAATAAAATTTTACCGGAAAAAGTTTCCGGGAGCGGCGGCAAAATTAGGTTTTGATTCACAAGAAAAGTACAGAAAGAATATTTTAGTCAGTACATAAAAAGTGCCGGATTGTGCATCTGGTGTATTTTTGGCCTGAAAATTCAGACACATGCGCCAAAAAATAACCGTTTTAGTATTGCTCGCCTTGCTGGCAGTTTCCTGCAACAAAGATGCGCCGGAGTTGAAGGAAAGTCCTTTTGCCGTATTCCCCAACCCCTGCAGGGGGCAGGTTTCCGTGGTGTTTACGGGCCAGCAAACAGGAGACATCTCGTGCAGTTTGTTTGATCCCGCAGGAAGCCTGGTTGTCCGGGTCGATGATTTTGGGCCGGGGCAGCAATTAAATCTCGCACTCGGCTCTGCCGGCATTTATTATGTTGAGGTTTTTGTGAACAATGTATCGTACCGGGAAAAAGTATTAAACCTCGACTGACCATGAAATACTGCACTATTCCCCTTTTATTTGCTTTTATGCTGACTTTCCTGTGCGCCCTGCCGGCGCAACAATGGTCTGTCCACCTGCAACTGAATGAATATTATCCCCTGAACTCGGGCGGGAAAGGGTATTACCCCATGCTCTGGTATTCCGGCGAGGATGACCGTGGTGTTTTACTGGGCGGTTTTGGCGGCGGTGTCTCCTGGAGCAAAGCATTGAACGGCAACTGGAACCTGAAGGCCCAGGCCAATTTCGGCCGTTCGAGGTATTATGCCCCGCCGGTTTTGTTTGTAGATGAAAATGGACAGTCTTTGGGCTTTGGTTCCGGCATCACGACAAATCTGAACATATCGGCATTGGTGGTTCCCCGATACCGGTTGTCCGGGTGGGTACAACTCGGCCTGGGTTTGGGTGCGTATGCCACACCGGTTTCAAAGTCCGATTACGGGTCAATCATATTCTTTGGTGAAAAGAGAACCCTGAAATATACCGACAAATCAAACCAGCCCCTCATCCTCACGCTGCCGGTAGAATTTGTTTTTCAGCCCCTCTCTTCGCGGTTTTCCCTGACCTGGCGCGTTGAACCAGCCCTGACCAGGGTTTCGCGCCTGCCTTTTGCCACCGGCGAACGTTTTCTGCTCAGCATTCTCGAATTGGGCTGGCGCCTCGGCCCAAAATCGGAATAAAGCGATTTTTCTACCTTAGCGCCGTCCATCGTCTACCGTCCATCTTCCACCGTCTACCGTTTGAACCTGCCATTTTTCATTGCCCGCCGTATTGCCTTTTCCGGGAAGCAAAACTTTTCCCGGATCATCATACGCATTGCCGTCGTGGCAGTGGCGCTTAGCGTGGCGGTTATGATTGCAGCAACGGCATTGATTTCGGGGTTCAAGAGCGAGATCAGCCGGAAAATATTTGAGTTTTGGGGGCATATCCATATTTCCGATACGGTATATTCCCTTTCGTTTGAACCGACGCCTATAGAGGTAGACCAGGACTTCTATCCCTCTTTGGATACAGTCCGGCGGATAAGCTATACCGAACCGGAAACTATCCTGGGTTTTGAAACGGGCAGGGAGGTTACCGCACAATCGCGGGGCGGCATACGGCACATACAGGCCTTTGCGCACAAACCCGGCATAATCCGCACCAAAACTGCGATGGAGGGCATCCTGTTGAAGGGAGTCGGCAAAGACTTTGACTGGGAGAATTTAAAGCCCTATTTGCTTGAAGGACAGCCTATTGCTATGTCCGACTCGGCGCCGTCGCGCGACATCATCATCAGCAGGCAGACGGCAGACCGCCTGCAGGTCGGTGTGGGCGATAAATTTATCGTTTATTTTGTCAAAGAGGGCGAACAACTGCGCAGGCGCTTCCAGATATGCGGCATTTACAAAACCGGACTGGAGGAATACGACCGCAAATTTGCCATAGGCGATATGCGCGAAGTACAGAACCTGCTCGGGTGGACGGAAGGGCAGGTGGCGGGTTTTGAGATATGGCTCGACGACTTGCGCGACCTCAACCTGTACAACGATTATATTTACCAGGAGGTGTTGCCGCCCGAACTGCTATGTGTGAGCATACGCTCCAAATTCCCCGCCATCTTCGAATGGCTTGAACTGCAGGATCTGAATGAATACGTGATTCTCGGATTGATGCTGGCCGTGGCGATCGTCAATATGATTACAGCCCTGCTGGTGCTGGTGCTCGAACGCACCACGATGATCGGCGTACTGAAGGCACTGGGTGAATCGAACCGGCGTATTCGCAGAATATTCCTCTATTATGCAGCCGTAATCACCCTGACCGGCATGTTCTGGGGCAACCTGATCGGCCTGGGCTTTTGCTTCCTGCAGGATACATTTCATTTCATCAAACTCAAGGAGGCCGACTATTACCTGGCCTACGCGCCGGTCAAGATCAACTGGCTGGCGGTTTTCGGGATCAACACCGGCACGCTGGTGGTTACCCTGCTGTTCCTGATCCTGCCCTCCTTGCTGGTTTCCAGGGTCGCACCGGTCAAGGCCATACAGTTCAAATGACAGGCATACGCTGGCAGCGGCTCGTGCGCCATTTCCAAACGGGAAGTGCGACAAAGGTTGGCCATTATCCTATGTCCATACCCTGGCGCTTTATGGAAACCGGCTTTTTGTTTGCCGATCTCTTTTATGTTCCGGAAGTTCTAATGGCGCTCAACCGGCTGTTCAAGCCCAATACCCGCCGGCTTTTGCCCCGTGAAATTGCCCTGGCGCGTGCCGTATTTGGCGATTCGATTGATTATCAAACAGTCAGGATTGACGAACGCTCGTATATCGGCTGCAAACACTACCATTTTGCATACGTCGGTTTTCGGTTTATCAATTGCTGGGGAGCGCTATCTGACCAGCATTTTATCCATGAGTTGGTGCACGTCTGGCAATATGCACGCGACGGTTCGGTGTATATCCCAAGGGCTTTGTGGGCGCAGCGTACCGCAGCCGGGTACAATTACGGCGGTATTGCCGCCTTGCACCGGGCCCTGGAGCAGGGTAGGGGACTTGAGGCATTCAATTATGAACAACAGGGTGATATTGTGGCAGACTATTTTTGTCTGATGCACGGCACCCGGCCGCGATGGTGCGCGCCTGGCAGGGAACAACTTCCTGTTTTCGAATCTGTTTTAAAGGCTGTGTTGTAAGTACCGGGGCCAGAATCAGGTTGGATTACCTGGCGGCATCAAAAAGATACCTGAAGAATACCCCAATTGGAAATGCAAAGCAGTGGCCGGGATACAGACTGCTGTCAAATTTATGTCAGGCTGTTACCGGCGTTGTTCTGCCTCCGTCAAAGCTGTCTACCTTTGGCATAAAATACCGTCAGGCATGATCGAACCAACTGCTACCAACCTCAAAGCACCCGTTTCCGGACAATTTCAAAACGACCTGTTCCTGCGCGCGGCATTGGGAGCGGCTACGGAACGGCCGCCTGTGTGGCTGATGCGGCAAGCAGGCCGTATTTTGCCGCAATACCGCGCCTTGCGGGCCGGTTTTCCCGATTTCAAGGTATTTGTAAAAACGCCCGACGCAGCGGCGGAGGCTACCATTCAGCCCGTTGACGAACTGGGGGTAGATGCTGCCATCATCTTTTCCGATATTCTGGTGATTCCGGAAGCGATGGGGCTAGATTATGAGATGGTGGAAGCAAAGGGGCCCAGGTTCCCAAAAGTTATTGAGCATGAGGGCGATGTAGCCGGCCTGGTGTCGGGTGCAAACGCTGCAGAACGGCTTGCCTACGTGTACGAGGCGCTGCGGATCACAAAACGGGAACTGGCCGGCCGGGTACCGCTCATCGGTTTCGCAGGGGCGCCCTGGACGATCCTGGCCTATATGGTGGAAGGTGGCGGCAGCAAAACTTTCTCGAAAGCCCGGCGTATGTTGTATGCCGAACCCGCATTAGCCCACAAGTTGCTGGAAAAAATTACGGATAGCACCATTGAATACCTGAAAGGCCAGGTTGCCGCCGGCGCCGATCTGTTACAGATATTTGACTCCTGGGCCGGCGAATTGCCGCCTGCGCATTACCGGACATTTGCAGTGCCCTGCTTGCGTCGCATCTGCGAAGCGCTGCCCGAAGTGCCCAAAACAATTTTTGCCAAAGGCGCCTGGTTTGCGTTGGAAGACCTGTCTGCCTTGCCCTGCCAGGTATTGGGCCTCGACTGGAACACCAGTCCGGCATACGCCCGAAAGGTGATGGGGGGAGGCCAGGTACTGCAGGGCAACCTTGATCCTTGCGCGTTGTATGCCGATGCAGCATCTGTCGAAGCCGAAACGCTTGCCGTGATCCGCGCCTTTAACGGCCATCATATTGTCAACCTCGGCCACGGGGTTTACCCGGATACCCCCCTTGAAAGCGTGAGGACTTTTGTCGATACCGTCAAGGCCTACCGCTACGCCTGACGCAAAAAAATACGCCGCACCGAATAAACGGAGCGGCGCAGAGTGGTTCGTGTTTGCGCTTGCTTTAAGCGGGCGTGCGCACCGGAAGACCTTCCAGTTCCCATGCTGCAACGCCGCCTTCCATATTGGCTACATCGGCATACCCCCTGGCTTGCAGCAATTTGGCAGCCTCGCGGCCCCTGTTTCCGACATTGGATACGACGACAACAGGGCGGTTGGGCGGCAGTTCGCCAAGACGCTTATCGAGTTCACTGAAAGGAAGTGTGATAATTTGGTTTACATCAACGGTTTTGGCATCAGCGCCTATGTTTTCACGGACATCGACAAAAAGACTGCCGAGCATGTAGGCTGCATATGCCTCGCGAGGTGTGACATTTTTGAACATAGTAGTAGTGGTAAAATTGTTATATTGACAAATAATAATTTGCATTTTTGGCCCTCAAAGATATACATAATTTTACCTAATCTGCAAATAGTAAAACATATAAAAATCAAAACTTTAACATTCGATATAAAAGCGAACCGGGTTTTTCTGCGGAAAAATTATTTCAAGTCACAACCTTCGATCGCCAAACATGGTTCTGAATCTGAAAAGGGAAAAATTGCACGTAGTTTTGCCCCTCCTGAGTTCTAACTAAATTTTCACCATGAAAGAAGTGTTTATTATCTCCGCCGTCCGCACACCCATTGGAAGCTTTGGCGGGGTGTTATCCGGTATATCTGCCACCCAACTCGGCGCCACGGCCATCAGGGCTGCACTGGAAAAAGCGGGTGTTGCGGCCGATGAGGTCAATGAAGTACTGATGGGCAATGTCGTAAGCGCCAACCTGGGTCAGGCGCCGGCCCGGCAGGCTGCCCGGTTTGCCGGCCTGCCCGACAATGTACCCTGTACCACTATCAACAAGGTATGCGCATCAGGCATGAAGGCCATAACGCTCGGCGCGCAGAGCATCATGCTGGGCCTGAACGATATTGTAGTGGCAGGCGGCATGGAAAACATGTCGCAGATACCCTACTACCTGCCCAATGCCCGCTGGGGCTATAAATACGGCAATGGTGAGTTGGTAGACGGTTTGGCAAAAGACGGCCTGACCGATGTGTACAACCAGAAGGCCATGGGGGTTTGCGCCGATGCTACGGCCACGCGCTATCATATCAGCCGGGAAGAGCAGGATGCTTTCGCCATCGACTCCTACAAACGCGCAGCGGCTGCAACATCCTCCGGGTTTTTTAAGTCTGAAATCGCGCCGGTCCTGATTCCCCAGAAAAAAGGAGACCCACTCCAGATCGTTGAAGATGAGGAGTTTAAAAAAGTAATGTTCGATAAAATACCCGGATTACGCCCGGCATTCACGCCCGACGGTACCGTAACAGCCGCCAACGCAAGCACCATCAACGACGGCGCCACGGCCCTGATCCTGGCCAGTGAAGCCGCTGTCAAACGCCTGGGCCTGACGCCGGTAGCCAAAATACGGGGTTTTGCCGACGCGGAACAGGAGCCGGAGTGGTTCACCACCACGCCTACCATCGCCGCCCCCAAGGCCCTTAAAATGGCCGGCGTTTCTAAAAACGACATAGATTTCTTCGAAGTGAACGAGGCCTTCTCCGTAGTTACGCTTGCCTTTGAAAAGGTAATGGAGATCGATCACGACAAAACCAATCCATTCGGCGGCGCCGTCTCGCTCGGCCACCCGCTGGGCGCCTCCGGCGCGCGTATTGTGACCACGCTGAACAACGTGCTCCACCAGCGCAACGGCAAACTTGGCCTCGCAGCCATTTGCAACGGCGGCGGTGGCGCAACCGCTATCGTGATAGAAAAGGTATAAGGATTCGCCACCTTTTCTGATCTTGCATCGTCGATGAAAACAGATGCAGAAATTGGTGAAACCCTCAACAGCCGGCGTGTCTTATGGCTCGGAACGGCCGTCTATGCTGCATTGGCAGTATTGGCGGCCGTTTTTTACCTGGAACGTATGGTGTTTGCCGATATGGGGTTCCAGACCTTTCACATCCTGCGCACAGGGTCGCTGCAAATCCAGAGCGGGCGATTCGGCGCCGCGTGTACACAGATATTCCCCTGGCTGGCCCAGCTGACGGGGATGCCGCTGAAAGGCGTCCTGCTGACCTACTCGCTGGGTCATGTGCTTTACTATTTTACTGTTTTCCTGTTGGTTACGCTTGTGCTAGAGCAGTGGCGATGGGGCCTGGTGTTGATATTGACCTCCACGCTGATGACGACCCACACCTTTTTCTGGCTCTCGGAAATGCCGCAGGGTCTGGCGTTTCTCATCCTGTTGCTGGCGTGGCTGCAAAGCCGGGAGGGCCTTTACGCAGTACGTTGGTGGCAATACCCCCTGTTGACTGCCGCCTCGGTTACCGCCTTCTATTTTCACCCCATGATTTTGTATGCCCTGTTGTTTTGCGGCCTGTTTTTTATAGTTGCAAAAGGAAACAACCCGGACAGCGAGCCTTGTACCTACTGATAGTCAGTATCTTCCTGCTTATCGCCTTTGTCAAATACAAGGTGCTGAAACTCGACTGGTACGATGCCATGTCGCTCGAACGCGCTGCCGTTTTTCGCGAACTTTGGCCGCACTGGCTGGATATTCAGAGCAATCGCGATTTCGCCGCATGGTGTATGCGCGATTATTACCTGATCCCGATTGCCGTGCTGCTGAACGGCGCATTTTATATCCGGAATCGCGACTGGCTGAAGGCAGGCCTGTCAGTGTTGTTTCCCGCTGCCTATCTCCTTGTCGTGAACGTGCCCTTCCACGGCGGTGATAAACAGTTTTACCTGGAAAACCTGTACCTGCCCCTGTCCTTGTTCGCAGCTGTGCCCCTTGTATTCGACGTGATGCCCGGGTTGTTGTCGCATCGCCGCATGCTGCTTGTGCTGGCGGGCGTCGTGGCGCTGCGCATGGTGCACATTGGCTATGCACACCGGCCCTGGACGGACCGCCTGCAATGGGAGCTGGCGTTTCTGGACCGAACGGCCGGTCTGCCCCACCGAAAACTGATCCTGTCGGAGCAGCAGGCGCCGATGGATACGCTGGTTTTTTCCTGGGGCACCTCCACCGAATTTCTGATGCTTTCGGCGCTGAAACACCCCGACAGTGCGCGCTGCATGATAGTAGATCCCTCACCGGAGCGTTTCGATACCCTTCTGGCACAACCACGGCTGTTTTTGGGGGCGTTTCGGAACTATCCGTTTGATGCATTGCCGGCCAGGTATTTTAACCTGAGGGATACGAGTGCGTATTTGAGATGGGAATAATATATCTCCAACCTAAAACATATGTACCGCGGATTTCCAAATCCGCCAAAACGCGCCAGTTCAGCGGATTTGGAAATCCGCTGTACGTTTACAGGACAGGTTATTTCTTCCCCAATAATCGAAACATGTTCTTCTTGTACGCCTCCACCCCCGGCTGGTCAAAGGGGTTGACCCCCAGCATATAACCGCTTATGGCACAGGCTTTTTCGAAAAAATAGAACAACTGCCCGAGGAAATAAGGGGTCGCTTCAGGTATCCTGACGACCATGTTGGGCACACCGCCGTCGACGTGCGCCATACGTGTGCCCTCGGCAGCCTTTTTGTTGATGTGATCGAGCGTTTTTCCGGCCAGGTAGTTCAGCCCGTCCAGGTCGTCGGCTGTATCGGTAAGGCTGATATCGGTATCGGGTTGTTCGATTTCCAGCACCGTTTCGAACAGCGTGCGCTGCCCGTCCTGGATGTACTGTCCCATAGAGTGCAGGTCGGAAGTAAAATCCACGGAAGCAGGAAAGATACCCTTGCCGTCCTTGCCTTCGCTTTCGCCGTAGAGTTGCTTCCACCATTCGGCGATGTAGTGGCAACGCGGTTCATAGTTAACCAGCAGTTCGATGTTTTTGCCTTTGCGCAGCAAGAGGTTGCGCAGGGCCGCGTAGCGGTGGCAGTCGTTCTCCGAAAAACCGCCTTTATACTGTTTCCTGCCGTCTGCTGCGCCGCGCATGAGGGCGTCGATATCGATACCGGCGGCGGCCAGGGGCAGCAACCCGACAGCGGTCAGCACTGAAAAGCGTCCGCCTACGTCGTCGGGCACGACAAATGTGTCGTAACCCTCCTGCGTGGCCAGGGTTTTCAGCGCGCCGCGCGTGCGATCGGTTGTGGCGTAAATGCGTTCCCTGGCGCCCTGGCGGCCGTACTTCTCTTCCAGTTTTTGCCGGAAGAGGCGGAACGCGATGGCCGGCTCGGTAGTAGTGCCCGACTTGGAAATGACGTTTACCGAAAAATCGCGGTCGCCGATGGCTTCCAGTATGTGCGTATGGTATGCTGCACTCAGGTTGGTGCCGGCAAATACAACGTCGAAATGTTTTTTTCTGCCGCCGCGGAAAGGGAGTGGCGGAGTGGGCTGACAGAACTCAAGGGCGGCCTTGGCGCCGAGATAAGAGCCGCCAATGCCGATAACGATCAATACTTCGCTCTGTTTTCGAATCCTTTTGGCTGCCGTTTTGATCCGTTTAAACTCAGACCGATCGTATTTTACCGGCAGGTCCAGCCATCCGAGAAATGCATTGCCGGGGCCGCTGCGCGTTTCCAGGAGTTTCGCGGCTGCGGCAACCTGCGGTTCAATAGCGGCTATTTCGTGTTCAGCAATAAACTGCCCGGTTGCAGTGGTGTCGAGTTGTATGCCTGACATGTGGAATATTACAGAAGAAAAATAACCCGCAGGCGGCGAGTAAAGCGGGTACGCGAAGCCTGCGGGTAATGGTGTTCAGAAATTTTTCGATTTTAACTCATAACTCAGCAAAAAGCCTTCGTATTTCACCCACCCGATCTGATCGGACCAGTAGACGGTGTCGGTATTGAACGTAAACGCCTGCTGATACGTGATCTTGGCGCAATTGGGGATGTCTCCGGCGATGGTGCTCACCGTCAGCCCGTCTTCGAGTACGGTATAGGTGGCCTGGCCTCCGTCGAACTTGTGTGTCCATGATTCACCCGCCTTGGCATTAGCCTTGTATTGCCAGTTGTCCGTACCGGCGATAGACTCAATTCCGGTGTAGAATTTGTCGCCGCAGGCTTTGTAAAAGAAATTGTCGATACCTGCCAGTGCTGCTGGTTTCGGGGTGCCGCTTACGCTGACATTAAAGTTCCCATCTGCATTCTGATCCCCGTAGGTGTACGTGACATCGCCGGAGCTGCCGAACAGTTCGTCGTAGGCAAAAGTGATGCTGTGGCCGGTTTCCATAAATGGGAAATTGGGATTTGATCCGCCGCAATCATCATTGCCGTTATCTTTTTTGCAGGAGGCAAGCATGGATAATACGGCTGCTGCGCACAGCAGCAAAAAGGGCATTTGATTTTTCATAAAAGAGTTATTTAAAAGGTGGAAAATTGGAGCGACAAAAATAACCCAATTCCGCTGACCTGCAACTCCACGGTATTATACTTTGGCCAGTTCTCCTTTTAAATAATCAATCACCTTGATCTCGACCGGGTCGACATTGCGCAGGTCTGCGAGATAGTACGATGCCCAGTCGCCGAGGTACACCAGGTAAAAGGCCTTTTCAATCTGCGTTTTGCCTTTAGACCACACTTCGATGGAGGAGCCGGTGAAGTGTTCTACGATCTCTTTATTGATGTCCATGCGGATGGAAGTGCGCTGGAAGTCGTCGCGATTGCGCAGCCAGACCACTGCTACATCGGGGCGGTTATTGCGCCAGCCTACGAGTTCGTTGTGGTTCATTTCCGGCACTACATGGTGCCAGCAGAGCATTTTGGCGTTTTCATTGATCTGCTGCCGCCAACGTACCGCAACGGCTTCCATATGGTCGGCGATATACAGCACCGGCGTTTTGTCTGCCAAAAATCCGGCGATTTTCCTGGCGCGCTTCTGAATATCGGCGTCGTCTCTTGCCAGCAGTTTTTGGGCAGTTTTTACGGCAGTAAACAGCTTGAGCGGGATCAGTTTTGCGGCGCGAAGTACGCCCATCTGGGCGACAACGGAGTAGCCGAGACAGGCGCGGGGACTGCTCCAGCCTGTCGGTAACTGCACATAATCAAGACCGTGGGCCTTGGCCAGTTCGATCAGTTTGCCTCCCGAGGCGATACAGACGATTTTGGCGCCTGTTTCAAGGAGTTGATGGAAAGTGCTCAGCGTTTCCTCTGTATTGCCACTGTAGGAAGAACAAATGGCGAGGGTATATTTGTTGGCCCAGGCCGGCGCCTGGTAGCCTTTGCTGACAAAAACAGGCAGTTTGCAATAGGGTCGAACAAACTCCTGCAGGAAGTTGCCGCCGATTCCACTGCCACCCATACCGGAGATCAGGACAGAACGGTACGGGGCGCCGTGTTTCTTCAGGTCGATTTTTGCTGCGATATTAAGCGCCTCCTCCAGTTGTTCAGGGAAACGCGCGATCATCTTGTTCATAAGTAAAGTGCTGCTTTGAGGTGTTTGCAAGGTGCGCGCAAAACTAACAGGATTTAAGGAAACTCATTTGCTCGAACGATTCTATTCCTCCCGTACGGTTGAAAATTCTCCACTCCGAAGGTTTACACTTATGCCATTCAAAGCCGGGTCGCTGAACATGGTTAGTCTGGCCTCAAGTGCGATTCGGTCGCCGGCGCCAAGGCAGGACAGTTCTTCCTGAATAATTTGGTTCAACTCCACAACAATCTTGTCCGCCGGATACCAATACACCGTTTTTTTGTCCAGAATATCTTCCAGCAGCGATTCTTTGACAACCTGAAGTTCGGGAAGGCACAAGGGGCCGGCGGTAAATGCATTATTGAGTAAACGGAGTATATGCAAGTGCATGCCCGAGCCAAGCATGCTGGCAGCCTTGTTTTCCGCTGTTTGAAAGGTCCAAACCGGAAAAAACGACTCAATACTGTCGGCAGGAAAAAGGGCGAGGCAAGTATTAAAATAAACGTCGTCCTGGGTGTCTTCTGTTTCCTGCGCTTTCTTGAGCCAGAAACGGTAGTCGGCAAACAGATAGGGCTGACGGCCCTCCCTGACCGACTGGAACACAAAACCCGGCAATGCTTCCTGAAACCAGCTTTCATCGGGCTGAAAACCGGCTTCTCCGGATTCGGGCCGGTGTGCCAGCACATCTGTCAGGGTATCCCGGAGCCTGACCGCTTTGCGGTAATCGGCCATCATATCCTGCGCGGTTTTGCCGGTATATCCTCCGGCCACCGATTGCGTTAGGGCGGCGCAGCGATCGCGTGCAACGGCGCCGAAATAGCACAACATGCGTTTGCGGAGCAGCCAGGCGCTGTCTTCCCGGAGCGGCTGAACAGCCGCGCAGAACACCCAACCCTTTCGGTTGTCGGCGGTTTGCACCAGCATCCAGGGGCTTTGATACAACTGGTCATTAAACGAAATAACCGATTCAAAGCGGCTTACCTCGCCCAGGTCGGTCAAACGTTCACCGGCTTTCAACTGGTGGAGGGCTGCGCTCTTTTTGCCGGACGATGCCTGCAATGAAATTTGAGAAAATACGACAACCAGTTGATCCTGAGCAGGTTTACTGTTACAGCCTGCAATTAACAGGCCGAGTAGAAAAACCGTATTACGCATTTGAAGTAAGTTTACGCACAAATCTATACAACGACCGAAAATCGCATTGTTGCATGAAGACCATTCGCCTTTCCATATTTGTCCTGGTAGTATTGAACGCCTGTTCCGCTGCATACGGCCAGATCATCGATGATTTTTCCGACGGTGACTTCACCCAAAACCCCGCGTGGCAGGGCGACTTGTCCAGTTTTAAGGTCAGTACGGCGGGTGAATTACAGTTGAATGCCGTGGGAGCCGGTCAGTCGGCCATATGGGTCGGCGGAAATATGCCCGACAGCCTCATATGGGAATTTGATGTCCGCCTGTCCTTCGATCCCTCGGGCTCGAACCTGCTGCGCATCATGCTGCAAACCGACCAGCCCGATGTTGCCGCTTCAAACGGTTATTTCCTTGAACTGGGTGAAAGCGGCAGTGCCGATGCCATTCGCTTTTTCCGCCAGGATGGCACAGTCAGGACACAATTGGCCGCAGGGCAGCCCGGTCTTGTGGCCAGTTCGCCCAATCTGAAGATAAGGGTAAAACGCACGGCATCGGGCGAATGGGCTGTGGATGCGGCCGCTTCGGGCATGGCTCTACAGCCTCAGTTCTTTGTGACGGACAATACCTGGCCCGGCGGAACCGATCGCTTTTTCGGGTTTCAGTGCGTGTACACGGCATCCAATGCCGCAAAATTTTACTTCGATAATATTAACATCCGACCGGATGTGCCCGACACCCAGGCGCCGGTGCTGCTTTCCGCTGTTGCCGATAATGCCAACACCGTAACGGCGGTTTTCGACGAGGAACTTGACTCCGTTTCCGCAACATTGCCCGCGCATTATGAACTCAGCCCGGGGGGCGGCCAGCCGGCCTCGGTGGTGTTGCTTACCGACCGGCGCTCGGTGCGCCTGAACCTGCAAACGCCGCTGGTCACCGGCGCCTACACCCTGCAAACGCTGGCCATACAGGATGATTCCGGCAATGAAAGCGGGCTGCAAACGGCAACCTTTACGTTTGTCAAAATCGACGCCGCTGAGTTGTTCGATATCGTGATCAATGAAATAATGGCCGACCCCTCACCCCGTGTCGGGTTGCCGGAAATGGAGTGGCTGGAGTTGTTCAACCGCTCCGGAAAAACGCTCGACCTGGCTGCCCTGCGCCTGCGCGACGCAACCGGCTCGCCCGTGGTATTGCCCGCATATATGATGGTACCCGGCGAATACCTGGTCGTCACCGCGACGGCAAATGCCGATTCGATGCAGGCAGTATCCCAGGGTACGGTGCTGGGTGCATCGATCAGCCCCTTGTTGCTCAACAACGACGGCGATATCCTGACCCTGACCGATGCAGACGGAAATGTCATCGACCGCGTGGCATACAGCAGCGACTGGCATACGGAGTCGGGAAAGGACAACGGCGGCTGGACCCTGGAACGTGTCAATCCCGACCTACCCTGCCTGGGCCGGACCAACTGGCGCTCCTGCGGTGTATTGCCGGGAGGGACGCCGGGAAAACAGAATTCCGTGTACAATACCGCTCCCGACCTGGCGGCTCCGCATGTGCTGGATGCATTTCCCGAATCGGCCACTTCGGTACTGTTGCGTTTCACAGAGGGTCTCGACGGCGCATCAGCCTCTGATGCCGGCGCTTACCTGTTCAGCCCGCCGGTGGGTGTCGTTTCGGCCGTGCAATTGCCGGGCGAGCCTTCAAAACTGCGCCTGGCACTGGGCGGACCGCTTCAACCCCAGACCCTGTACGCCATTGAGATCAGCACGTCTGTGGCGGACTGTTCCGGAAATGCGATTCCGGCTACAGATACGGCCTTTGTCGGGCTGCCCGAAAAACCTGAGCCGGGGGATGTCGTGGTCAATGAAATGATGTTCAACCCCGCGACCGGCAACCAGCGGTACATTGAATTTTTCAACCGCAGCAGCAAGGTGTTCAACTGGGCCGAGTTTTTCCTGGCTAATTTTTCCGATGGCGCGGATGTGGAAGCCTTTGCCGACAACAGGCTCATGCTGCCAGGGAGATACGACGTGTTCACCCCTGGTGTACAGAATATAACCGGCCAGTTTAACAATATCCATCCCGAAAATGTGCTGGAAAATACCTTCCCTTCATTTGACGATAACTCGGGAAACGTGACCCTCTACTGGTCGGAAAGCGGCCAAACGGTGGTGGTTGACTCCTTTGATTATGCGGCAGACCTGCACAACGGGCTGCTGAGTTCCAGCGACCGGGACGGTGTCGCCCTCGAGCGAATTGATGTAAACGCCCCTACGAATCTCTTTTCCAACTGGACTTCTGCGTCTCCGCTTGCGACCGGCCTTCCGGGCACCCCCACGCTGCCCAATTCACAGCGTCGCAGCACGGCAGGCGCCGGCGACGAACTCATCACCCTGCCGCTTGCGCGCCTTTCCCCCGACGACGACGGGTATGAAGATTTTCTGGAAATCCGTTACACGTTGCCCCAGGCGGGTTTCGGCGCTACCATGACGATTTTTGACGCCGGCGGTATTCCGGTCCGACGCCTGGTCCGGCAGGATTTAATCGGAACCGAGGGTCTGCTGCGTTGGGACGGCGATTTCGACGACGGCACAAAGGCCAAACCGGGCATTTATGTGCTGTTCATGGAATTGTTCGGGCCCTCCGGCGAGACGCGCCGCGTGAAAAAAGCGTTTGCGGTAGTGGCGCGTTTTTAGACGATTTTCTGGTCTGGCGGGTCGTTTTTTGCCCCGCAGGTTTTCAATTTTCGGCAATCAGGTACCATGACAAACACATCACTCTTTTTTCGCCTGCCAATCCTGTATGGGAAAAACATCATCCCGGCAATCTGTTTTGCCCTCCTTTTTCCGGCCTGCGCCAGCAAAGCCCTGTTACTCGATCCTGCCGATCTGGGCAGCAACTATTTTTACGAGGTGAGCCTGAACGACGTGGAAAACGACCGCCTGGCAGTAAAACTGTCGGTGTACGGCATCAAGGCCGATACGGTGGCTTTCAACTTCCCGCGCATCGTGCCGGGTATCTACGGCGCCATGGATTTTGGCCGCAACATTGTGCATTTCAGGGCACTGGCCGGCGCCGATACGCTTCCAGTGGAGCGGACGGGCATCAATACCTGGAAAATCAGCAGGGCTTACAAATTGGAGGAGATCAGGTATGAAGTCAACGATGGCTGGGAAGTCTTCGGCTCAGGCACGACGGAGGGGTTTTACAAATCGGCGGAGAGTTCGTTTACCAAAGACAAGGTCTTTGTAATCAACAACAACTGCCTGTTCGGCTATTTCACCGGCGGTGAAAACTGGCCGGTATTTGTGTCCTTTGAAAGACCCGACGGCTTTTATGCGGCGACATCCCTGAAATCGGCGCCCACTCAGTCCGGCAAGGACGCTTTCCAGGCGTCAAACTACCGCGAACTGGTCGATAATCCGATACTGTACGCCCGCCCCGATACAGTCAACCTGAATATTGGAAATACGGTAGTCACAGTGGCCTGTTACGCCGATTCCGGCGTAAAACTGGCGCCCGATATTGCTGCCAAAATCCGCCCGCTGCTCGAACGGCAGCGGGAATATCTGGGCGGCGCCCTGCCTGTGGAGCACTACACCTTTTTGATATACCATGCCTTGCACGACCGGCCGGATGAATACACAGCCGACGGACTGGAGCACAACACCTCAACCCTTTGTCTCTATAATTCACAAATGGCCCCGGCCCTGCTCAACAGTTTTGTATATGGTGTTGCAAGCCACGAGTTTTTTCACATCATCACCCCCCTGAATGTCCATTCGGAGGAAATTGAACAGTACGATTTTCTTGCCCCCAAAATGTCGCAACACCTGTGGCTGTACGAAGGCATGACGGAATATACCACCATGCACATGCCCATCCGTCAGGGACTCGAATCCCTCGACGATTTTTTGTCTGAAATACGCAGTAAAGTGCAGCAAATGCAGCGTTTTGACAATACCATCCCGCTCACCGAACTCAGCCGGGCTGCAATGGAGCGGCAGGACCAGTACTACAATTTTTACCTGCGCGGTGCGCTGGTATGTCTCTGCCTTGATTTGCGACTGCGCGAACTTTCCGAAGGAAAATATGGCACGCAGGAACTGATGCGCGACCTAGCGACCCGTTACGGCAGGAACAAGCCGTTCAGGGACAACGAGTTGTTCGATGTGATAACTTCCATGACTTTTCCCGAAATTCGCGGATTCTTCAGCGACTATCTCGAAAAAGCCGGGCCTTTGCCCTTAAAATCGTATCTTGAAAAGGCGGGGCTAAAGTTCAATGAAAAGAGTTTAAAGATACTGGCATCATCCGACGCTACGGCGGAGCAACTTCAGTTGAGAAAATGGTGGCTGGGTCGTTAAATTTGTTCTTTTTACCAATCTAATCGGCATGAAATACAAACCGATCCTTTGTCTGTGTCTGTTGTCCGTCCTTTCGATTGGGGTGTCCGGACAAGCGCACCCCGACTCACTTTCACAACCACCCCAAAGCCGTGTACTGCACTTTGCGGAAAACGACGGCGGTGAAACCACCCGCGCTGTGGTCAATCTTTTGATCCACGACGAATTTGAAGAGACCGTACTGGGAGCGACAGCGTTGCTGCAACGCAAGGAACCCGCATCTGTACACGGAAAAATATCCCAGTGGGATGGTCGCTGCCAATTCAAGGTATCGCCCGGGGTGTATGATTTAAGAATACAACTAACCGGCATGGTCACCTTCGAACACGCGGCGCTTGAATTGCTGGCCGGCAGGCAATACGACATGGAAATCGAGATGGTCCGTATGCGACCGCCGGTGCCCAGCGCAAAGCAGCAGGCGGGGAAGAATTGAGTGGCCGGTTGGTGCGTGGTACGTTTGCTATTTTTGCGCCTAAATACGATGATGATGAAACGACTGATCTCCATACTGCCTGTTCTTGCCGTTGCCACTCTTTTTGCCCAGACGCCTGCCGGATACTGGCAGCAACGCGTTGAATATCAAATTGATGTGCGCCTCGATGACCAGAGCCACGCCGTACAGGGCAGGGCAAAACTCAAATACTACAACAACTCGCCCGATACGCTCCGGCGGGTGTTTTTTCACTTGTACTGGAATGCCATACAGCCCGGCAGTTCGATGGCATCGCGGGCCCAAAAGGGAACAGATACCCGGCTTTACAATGCCCTGAGTGCGTTGCAACCCGGTGAAACGGGCAGGCAGGAAATATTTTCCGTGTTGCAAAACGGCGGCGCCGTAAGCTACCGGGTCAACGAAACCATCATGGAAGTTACCCTCAGCCGGCCGCTTAAACCGGGCGATTTCGACGTGTACGATATTGCCTGGCAGGCGCAGGCGCCGGCTTGTGTGATTCGGGGCGGGCGCAACAGTCCGGCGGGCGTCGCGTATTCCTTTACCCAATGGTATCCCAAAATGTGCGCTTACGACCGTTCCGGCTGGCATGCCGACCCCTATATCGGGCATGAATTCTACGGAGTGTTCGGGTCATTTAAAGTCGATATTACCCTGCCCAAAAAATACATGGTGGCCGCTACCGGTGTATTGCAAAATGCCAGTATCATCGGTTTCGGTTATGAAGCAGAAGGCGTTAAGCCGCCGCCGAATTACGGTTTCGTCAATGTGTGGAAGTTTGCCGCCGACAACGTGCACGATTTTGCCTGGTCGGCAGACCCGGAGTATGTACACGAGAAGGTGCAAGCGCGCGACGGACTGACCCTGCACTACATCTACCGGCCCTCGGAAGCCGCCACGCCGGTTTTCCGGGAGATGCAGGACATGACTACGCGCCTGCTGCCCTATATCGAGACAACTTTCGGTCCGTACCTGTACCCGCAGTTTTCCTTCGTGCAGGGCGGTATGCGTGGCATGGAATACCCGATGATGACGCTGCTGGATATCAGCGGCGCCGACTGGCGAAACCCGGTGGCCGTCACCCATGAATGGATGCACAACTGGTATTACGGCATGATCGGCAACAACGAAAACGATGAAACCTGGCTGGATGAAGGTCTGACCAGTTTTGCCTCGACGGATGTGCTTTTTCAGTATGATACCGCTTTGGCCCAAAAACGGCTGAGATACGCCTACGAAGCCGTCGGCCAACGCAACAATCTCAACGATGAACCGATGAGCACCCCCGCCAATCTGTTCGCCAATGAGGAAAATCTTTCCTATTGTGCCTATTCAAAAGGCGAAGTGTTTATGTGGCAATTGCGTTATATTGTTGGTGATGAAGCGTTTAGAAAAGGTTTGCTGCACTACTTTTCCGACTGGCATTTCAAACACCCCGAAGGAACGCATCTGTTGCGGACGATGGAACGCGTATCGGGGATGGAGCTCGACTGGTACTACGCAGGCTGGATCAAAGCGCTCAAACAGATCGACTACGGTGTGGAATCGGTTCGGGCCGACGGCTCGTCGGCCACGAAGGTCGTCCTGAAAAATCACGGCAGCCTGCCCATGCCGGCGGAAGTGCGCGTCGAATACGCCGACGGCACGGCGGAGCGGCATTACATTCCCCTGGACGTGCAATACGGTTCCAGAAAAATCGCGGAGGGTGTATTCCGGCACGAACCCTGGCGTTTCGCCGCCGATACTTACGAACTGCGGCTGGAAAAACCCGTTTCCGCCGTCAAATCCGTGGAAATCGACCCGGACAGATGGACGGCGGATGTGAAACGCGACAACAACCGGAAAACGCCGTGACTTCGCGCGCCGAGAATTCTATAAGGTTTGCCAAACCTTACAGGATTTACCCGCGCGTATGATCCACCCCAATCTTAGGTCAAAAACATCGGCCACGCAATGCCCCAGAACGCGGGGGGTGTCGAAATTGAAATAGTGCAACACGATTCCGCGCCGCGCCACCACACCGGAGTTGCGGGTGTATTTTTCCCGCGCCAGAAGCCATTGCGCGTCGAGTTCGATGCCGAACGGGTTGGAACGGGACACGTCGATGATCTCCCGCGAATGTGGAATGATAAAACCGTAGTGCATGCGCGCGGACAGGGAGAACGGGTCGCGCGCAACGACGGCGGTGACAGCCGAGGTTGGAAAGACTCCTGTCAGGCCAGCATACCTCCTACCGCACCACCATCACCTTTCCCCGCGCCGCGACCGCGCCGCCGCTCTCCAGCGTCCACACATAAAGCCCCGGCGGCAGGTCGGCGACGGACATTTCCGCTTCTTCCGCGCCGACCGGGATGTCCACGCGACGCATGACGATGCCTCCGATGCCGGCAAGCACGAAGGTTGCAGGCCGCAGCGCCGGCCCGGGCAGGCGCGCGCGGAGCCGGTCGGAAGCGGGGTTGGGCATGACCATGACGCCGTTGGAAGGCACGGGTATGCTCACCCGCACGCTGAGCGTGCTGTCGCAGGGGTAGGAAGGTGTGGCGCCGAGGCGGTAGTTGGGGAAAAGCGGCATGGCGGCATTGCAAACGGGCAGCGATACGCCGTGCTGCACCAGGTCGCAGGCGAGGCCGGGTTCGTCGGGGCGGTTGATGACGTGCAGCACATCGACGCCGTTGGGAATGCTGATGTAGATTTTACAGTCGGGGCCCAACTGCATGGTATTGAATATAGTAGGGTATGGCGAATAAAAGTCGTCGTAAATGGCGATGAGTTGTTTGGAGGCTTCGATGTCGTCGGCCCAGAGGTCGAACTGGTAGATGGAATACTGCGCGGCGATGTACAAAACCGGGAATTGGGAGAAATGGCGCAGCCCGGATGACAGGAGGAAGCCCTGGTAAGTTTCTTCCTGGAGCGGGATGAATTTGAAATTGCTCAACTGCCCGGTAGCGCGGTCGAAGTCGAAAATGGAAATGTCGTCGTAAATGCCGTAGCGGACGAATTTGGCGCCGTCGGGGGAAAAGATGCACTGCCACCCGCCGATGTCGTAAGCCACTCCGATCGTTTGTTCCAGGGTATCGACAATACCGTCTTTGGTGAACAGGAAAACATAATAGGCGGGTTTTTGATATTGCGGGGTGATGATCCACCAGTCTTTGCCGTTGGCGTGGCGGACGGCGGTGAGTTCGCTGGTTGCCATCGTGTCTTTCATTAACGAGTACGTTTTTGTTTATCACTTTACCCGTTCCGTTATTGAGCGACATATCTATTTTAGTATAAAGCAGTTCAGGAGAAATGGCATCCCAGCCAAACTCAATTGTTTTATGGAAAATATAATAAATATCATCACTGTCCGGGCATGGCAGTATGAGCATAGCCTGCAAACTGCTGGGGTAAAAATCAGGACAATAGGCGTCGTAGGTGGGTCCCGGATTCAGGTGATTTCCGTTTTCCATCATTTCATCATTATTATTGGAAATCGAGCATCCGTTGCTGTAAAACTGCAATTTGCCGTCGGCATCGCTGATGCAGGCGCTGAGCTGAAAAAATCCATGGCCCGAGGGTTTTGTGACGGTTGGGAGGCATTTGATTAAAGTCAAAATCAATTCCGCCAAAACAGGTGTAGGCGGGATGCTGCCGTAACCCATCGTCCAGATATAATCATGTTTCTGGCCGAAAAGGGCGCCTGAAAAGGCGAGCAATACAGAAATACGGAGTAGTGTTTTCATAAAAATAAATTTTTCAGGTTTTCACCGCACCACCATCACCTTCCCCCGCGCCGCGACCGCGCCGCCGCTCTCCAGCGTCCACACATAAAGCCCCGGCGGCAGGTCGGCGACGGACATTTCCGCTTCTTCCGCGCCGGCCGGGATGTCTGCGCGGCGCATGACGATGCCTCCGATGCCGGCAAGCACGAAGGTTGCAGGCCGCAGTGCCGGCCCGGGCAGGCGCGCGCGGAGCTGGTCGGAAGCGGGGTTGGGCATGACCATGACGCCGTTGGAAGGCACGGGCATGCCCACCCGCACGCTGAGCGTGCTGTCGCAGGGTAGGAGGGCGTGGCGCCGAGGCGGTAGTTGGGGAAAAGCGGCATGGCGGCATTGCAAAGGGCAGCGAACGCCGTGCTGCACCAGGTCGCAGGCGAGGCCGGGTTCGTCGGGGCGGTTGATGACGTGCAGCACATCGACGCCGTTGGGAATGCTGATGTAGATTTTGCAGTCGGGGCCCAACTGCATGGTATTGAATATCGTAGCATACGGGGAATAAAAGTCGTCGTAAACGGCGATGAGTTGTTTGGAGGCTTCGATGTCGTCGGCCCAGAGGTCGAACTGGTAGATGGCATACTGTGCGGCGATGTATAAAAAACGGGAATTGGGGGAAATGGCGCATCCCGGATTGACAGGCGGATTCCCCTGGTAAGTTTCTTCCTGGAGCGGGATGAATTTGAAATTGCTCAACTGCCCGGTAGCGCGGTCGAAGTCGAAAATGGAAATGTCGTCGTAAATGCCGTAGCGGACGAATTTGGCGCCGTCGGGGGAAAAGATGCACTGCCAGCCGCCGATGTGGTAAGGTTTTCCGATAACTTGTTCGAGTGTATCAATAATGCCGTCCTTGGTAAACAGAAAAACATAATAGCCGGGATTGTCATTGCGGAGTGATGATCCACCAGTCCTTGCCGTTGGCGTGGCGGACAGCGGTCAGTTCACTGGGCGCCATAAGTCTTCCATAACAGGTTTGTTTTTCTACATGACTTTCCCCAAGCCATTGTTGAATGACACGCTTTTAACAAAGCAGGGGTTGCCAGTTCCGCGTTTGTTGGCCAGAACTCAATTCTTTTATGAAAAACATAATAAATCCCGGCAGTATCCGGGCAGGGAAGGATCAGCATACCTTGCATGCCAGCCGGATAATCGTTTCCGTCAAAGCACCAGGAATCATACATCGGGCCGGGATTCAGATGATCGCCGTTTCCCATCAGTTGTTCGTTTCTGTTGGCGATATAACATCCGTTGCTGTAAAACTGCAATTCTCCGGCAGCGTTGCTTATGCAAGCGCTGAGGAAATAAAAATCCATGTCCCTATATTTTTTGGTGATTTTAGGAGGTTTGAATTGAAATCGATATTGAACCCGCTAAAAGAGGTGTCAAACGGGTTACTGCCGTAGCCCATCGTCCAGATATAATCGTGTTTCTGGCCGAAAAGGGCGCCTGAAAAGGCGAGCAATACAGAAATACGGAGTAGTGTTTTCATAAAAATAAATTTTTCAGGTTTTCACCGCACCACCATCACCTTCCCCCGCGCCGCGACCGCGCCGCCGCTCTCCAGCGTCCACGCATAAAGCCCCGGCGGCAGGTCGGCGACGGACATTTCCGCTTCTTCCGCGCCGGCCGGGATGTCTGCGCGACGCATGACAATGCCTCCGATGCCGGCAAGCACGAAGGTTGCAGGCCGCAGCGCCGGCCCGGGCAGGCGCGCGCGGAGCCGGTCGGAAGCGGGGTTGGGCATGACCATGACGCCGTTGGCCGGCACGGGCATGCTCACCCGCACGCTGAGCGTGCTGTCGCAGGGGTAGGAAGGTGTGGCGCCGAGGCGGTAGTTGGGGAAAAGCGGCATGGCGGCATTGCAAACGGGCAGCGATACGCCGTGCTGCACCAGGTCGCAGGCGAGGCCGGGTTCGTCGGGGCGGTTGATGACGTGCAGCACATCGACGCCGTTGGGAATGCTGATGTAGATCTTTACAGTCGGGGCCCAACTGCATGGTATTGAATGTAGTAGGGTATGGCGAATAAAAGTTGTCGTAAATGGCGATGAGTTGTTTGGAGGCTTCTATGTCGTCGGCCCAGAGATCGAACTGGTAGATGGAATATTGCGCGGCGATGTACAAAAACCGGGAGTTGGGAGAAATGGCGCAGCCCGGGAACACCGGGAGGAAGCCCTGGTAAGTTTCTTCCTCCAGAGGGATGAATTTGAAATTGCTCAACTGTCCGGTAGCGCGGTCGAAGTCGAAAATGGAAATGTCGTCATAAATGCCGTAGCGGACGAATTTGGCGCCGTCGGGGGAAAAGATGCACTGCCACCCGCCGATGTCGTAAGGCACCCCGATCGTTTGTTCCAGGGTATCGACAATGCCGTCTTTGGTGAACAGGAAAACATAATAGGCGGGTTTTTGATATTGCGGGGTGATGATCCACCAGTCCTTGCCGTTGGCATGGCGGACGGCGGTCAGTTCGCTGGGCGCCAGCGTGTCTTCCATAACGGGTTTGTTTTTGTAAACCACCTTTCCCAATCCTCCCAGGAATTTCATGTTGATGACGGTTTTATACAACACAGGGGTTGCCAGTTCCGCGTTTGTTGGCCAGAACTCAATTCTTTTATGAAAAACATAATAAATCCCGGCAGTATCCGGACTAGGGAAGGATCAGTATACCTTGCATACCGGCCGGATAATCGTTTCCGTCAAAGCACCAGGAATCATACATCGGGCCGGGATTCAGATGGTCGCCGTTTCCCATCAATTGTTCGTTTCTGTTGGCGATATAACATCCGTTGCTGTAAAACTGTAACTGTCCGTCCGCATTGCTGATACAAGCACTAAGGGTGTAAAAATCCATGTCTCTGTACTTTTTGGTGATTTTGGGCGGCTTGTAGTTGAAATCGATATTGAACCCGCTAAAAGAGGTGTCAAACGGGTTGCTGCCGTAGCCCATCGTCCAGATATAATCGTGTTTCTGGCCGAAAAGGGCGCCTGAAAAGGCGAGCAATACAGAAATACGGAGTAGTGTTTTCATAAAAATAAATTTTTCAGGTTTTCACCGCGTCACCATCACCTTCCCCCGCGCCGCGACAGCGCCGCCGCTCTCCAGCGTCCACACATAAAGCCCCGGCGGCAGGTCGGCGACGGACATTTCCGCTTCTTCCGCGCCGGCCGGGATATCCACGCGGCGCATGACGACGCCTCCGATGCCGGCAAGCACGAAGGTTGCGGGCCGCAGCGCCGGCCCGGGCAGGCGCGTAAAGAGCTGGTCGGAAGCGGGGTTGGGCATGACCATGACGCCGTTGGAAGGCACGGGCGCGTTCACCCGCACGCTGAGCGTGCTGTCGCAGGGGTAGGAAGGTGTGGCGCCGAGGCGGTAGTTGGGGAAAAGCGGCATGGCAGCGTTGTACGAAGGCAGCGAGACGCCGTGCTGCACCAGATCACAGGCGAGGCCGGGTTCGTCGGGGCTGTTGATGACGTGCAGCACATCGACGCCGTTGGGAATGCTGATGTAGATTTTGCAGTCGGGGCCTAACTGCATGGTATTGAATGTAGTAGGGTATGGCGAATAAAAGTTGTCGTAAACGGCGATGAGTTGTTTGGAAGCTTCTATGTCGTCGGCCCAGAGATCGAACTGGTAAATAGCATATTGCGAGGAAATATATAAGAATCGGGAATTAGGTGAAAAAGCACAACCGCCAGCCACGGGCTGATTCCCCTGATAGGTTTCTTCTTCAAGTGGAATAAATCTGAAATTACTTAATTGCCCTGTAGAGCGATTAAAATCAAAGATATAAATATCATCAACTGGACCGTATCGGACAAATTTGGTACCATCATTCGAGAAAGCACACTGCCAACTGTCTACAGTTCGGGCCATTCCTATTTGTTGGTCAAGCGTATCTACGATTCCGTTTTTTGTAAGCAAAAACACATAATAACGATCATTGTTATATTGGGGAGTAATGATCCACCAGTCCATGCCATTTGCATGACGCACAGCCGTCAATTCACTGGTCATCAGAGAATCTTTCATTACAGGTACGTTTTTCTTGGTAACTTTTCCCAGACCACTATTATACGACAAATCAACAACTGTTCTGAAGAGCATTGGCGCAACTGTGTATAATCCTATTTCTGCTGTTTTATGGAAAATATAATAGATATTGGGGCTGTCAGGACATGGTAAAATCAACATGCTTTGACATCCACCTCCATAGTCGGTTCCTTGAGCACAGGTTTCATCGTAAAGATTTCCCGGGTTTAGATGATCTCCTTTTTCCATTAAATTATCTTCCTTATTCGCTACATAACATCCGTTACTGTAAAACAATAACTCCCCAGCAGAATCACATATTGGATTGGACATTAAAAGAAATCCATTTGCCGTGGGTGTGGAATAGTTTCAAGTGGTTTTTTATTAAAATTGAAATCGAAACTGCCGAAACCTGGAGTAGGCGGGAAACTGCCGTATCCCATCGTCCATATGTAGTCGTGCTTCTGGCCGAAAAGGGCGCCTGAAAAGGCGAGCAATACAGAAATACGGAGTAGTGTTTTCATAAAAATAAATTTTTCAGGTTTTCACCGCACCACCATCACCTTTCCCCGCGCCGCGACCGCGCCGCCGCTCTCCAGCGTCCACACATAAAGCCCCGGCGGCAGGTCGGCGACGGACATTTCGGCTTCTTCCGCGCCGACCGGGATGTCCACGCGACGCATGACGATGCCTCCGATGCTGGCAAGCACGAAGGTTGCAGGTCGCAGCGCCGGCCCGGGCAGGCGCGCGCGGAGCCGGTCGGAAGCGGGGTTGGGCATGACCATGACGCCGTTGGAAGGCACGGGCGCACCCACCCGCACGCTGAGCGTGCTGTCGCAGGGGTAGGAGGGCGTGGCGCCGAGGCGGTAGTTGGGGAAAAGCGGCATTGCCGAGTTGTACGAGGGCAGCGAAACGCCGTGCTGCACCAGGTCGCAGGCGAGGCCGGGTTCGTCGGGGCGATTGATGACGTGCAGCACGTCGACGCCGTTGGGAATGCTGATGTAGATTTTACAGTCGGGGCCCAACTGCATGGTATTGAATATCGTAGCATACGGGGAATAAAAGTCGTCGTAAACGGCGATGAGTTGTTTGGAGGCTTCGATGTCGTCGGCCCAAAGGTCGAACTGGTAGATGGCATACTGTGCGGCGATGTACAAAAACCGGGAGTTGGGGGAAATGGCGCAGCCCGGATTGACAGGCGGATTCCCCTGGTAAGTTTCTTCCTCCAGAGGGATGAATTTGAAATTGCTCAACTGTCCGGTAGCGCGGTCGAAGTCGAAAATGGAAATGTCGTCGTAAATGCCGTAGCGGACGAATTTGGCGCCGTCGGGGGAAAAGATGCACTGCCAGGTACTGAGAAAATAAGGTTTCCCAATAGTCTGTTCGAGCGTGTCAGAAATACCATCCTTGGTAAACAGGAAGACATAATACCCTGGATTCTCATACTGCGGAGTTATAATCCACCAGTCCTTGCCGTTGGCGTGGCGAACAGCGGTGAGTTCACTGGGCGCCAAAGAGTCCTGCATAACAGGTATGTTTTTACTCATGACTTTTCCCAAGCCATTGTTGAATGACATATCCACCTTCGAGCAAAGCAATTCAGGGGAAATAGCATCCCAGTTAATTTCAAGGATCTTGTGAAAAATGAAATAAATCCATGGAGTATCTGGACTAGGGAGGATCAGCATACTCTGCATGCCGGCCGGATAATCGCTTCCGTCGAAACACCAGGAATCGTACATCGGGCCGGGATTCAGATGATCGCCGTTCTCCATCATTTGTTCGTTTCTGTTGGCGATATAACATCCGTTACTGTAAAACTGTAATTGCCCGGCTGCATTGCTTATGCAGGCACTTAGCCCAATAAAATCCATATCTCTATACTTTTTGGTGATTTTGGGCGGCTTGTAGTTGAAATCGATATTGAACCCGCTAAAAGAGGTGTCGAACGGGTTACTGTCGTAGCCCATCGTCCAGATATAATCGTGTTTCTGGCCGAAAAGGGCGCCTGAAAAGGCGCCGAGAAATATAAATATAAAAATACTTGTTTTCATGATAAAAAAGCGGCCCACCCGGGATACGGATGGGCCGATTGGTAGTTAGTTGTTAACGGAGGAGGGAGAGTTTGCTGGTTGTTGTGTAGCCATTGATTCCGGTGACGGAAAGCAGGTACATGCCGTTGGACAGGTTATCCAGGTCCAGTGTTGTTTCCTGTATGGAATCAAGAGAATACTCCCGAATCACGCTGCCGCCGGCATTGAACAGTACCATTTTTGAACCGGCGTAGCGGAAACGACGGATATTACTCCTGTCGAAGGGTTGGGCCAGACCTTCAAACCCTGTGCGGGGCCACTGCTTGCGTGGCGAGGCGCTCCGCCCTGGCACAGCAGGTCGTCGTCGTACGCCTCGGGGCCGTCGTAATGATTGAGCATGTTCCGCGCGGCTGCAACGGCGTCGCCGCCGGCGTAAAAGCATTGTTCCGCTATTTGTTCGAGCGCGGCTCGTTGCGCGGTGGAGAGTTGGGTTTCACCCGAAACCGCCAGTTCCAGCGCCGTTTCCAGCACGGTTTTTTCGTTTGCCTCGAAAATTGCCGTTCCGGGCAGCGAGGTCGCCTGGGAAAGCAGGGTATCGGCTGTGGCGATCCGGGTTGCCCGTTGGTTGTTCCAGAACCCGTGGAGCAGTTCCGCCCGGGAAACCAGTTGTCCGAAAAGGGAATCGGCCATAGCAGCAGTGGCGAGGCTGTCCTGTGTGTCGAGCGTACCCGAATACTGCGCTTCCAGTACGGCTTCGTAATCTTCGGACAAGGCAAGCGCCTCCGCATTCAGTGCGTTCATATAGTCCCGCGCATTGACGGTTGAAACATCCTGCAAGTTACACAGTAGTTGCAGAAAACCTGCCTGTGATACAAGAGAAAAGGAGCCCTCCGGCCAGATTTGTCAAAAGAAATCCCCCTCGCCGAACCGGTCTGCGAGGGGGAGATGGAGTCCTGTCAGATTTCCTTACCCTATTCCATTTCCACATCGATCCTGTTGTCCTCCGGCACCCGGTCGATCAGTTTATTGTACGGATCGATGCCGGCGCGAACTGGTTTTCCCTGTACGGTCAGCACAATGGCGTGTTCTCCGTTCCCGAGCCGGTGTTTTTTCAGATAAAGCGGTTGCGTCAGTTTTTGCCGTTGTCTTCCACCTTGTCCTCGGCAAAGATGCCGATGTCGATGAGGTCGTTGGTATCCGGCGCTTCCGATTCGTTGCCTTTTTCGTCGGCGTACATTTTTCTGGCTTTCACCTTGAGCGTGACTTCATACTGGTTGTCGCCCGTTTTCTTCGCCTTGGCACTGATCACACGGTTCTCGTACAGCGCAATCTTCAGCCAGGAGTCTTCCAGGTAATAGTGCAGCGAATCGGGCACTACTTTTTTGACAAAATCATACAGGTCGTAACTGCCGGGGAAAGGCGGCGTTTCTTTCAAGCCAAAACTGTCGCGGAAGGCGCGGATGGCGCCATTCAGGGTTGATTCACCAACATAGTCCTGTAGGCCGTATAAAATAATACTGCCTTTCTGGTACCATTGGTACGCCCGGTTGCAATTGATGAACACGTTTTCCTTTTTGCTTTCGTTGGCCCGGCCGCGCAGGTAGCGGTCGAGGTCGTATTTCAGAAACTGTTGCACGTTGTCCGGGCCGTATTTCTGTTTGGCGATCATGAGTGCGGAGTATTCTGCCAGCGATTCGGACACCAGGTTGGCGCCACGGGTGTAGTTGGGCGACACCTGGTGGCCCCACCATTGATGCGCCAGTTCGTGCGCGGTCACATAATACGCGTAGTCGTAATCGTTCGGGTCGCTGAAATCGGCAAACCAGCCGAAATCTTCGGAGTACGGGATGGTATTGGGAAACGACTGGGCGAATACAGCGTACCGTGGAAACTCGAGAATACGCACCTGCCGGAATTGGTAGGGGCCAAAATTTTGGTAGAAATAGCCCAGTCCGTCCTTGAGCGAGGCCACAAACCGGTCGAGGTTGTAGGTATGTTCGGCGTGATGGAATATCTCGATGTTCACCTCCTTGCCGTCGGGCGATACCCATTTGTCGCGAAGTACTTCGTATCGGGCCGAAACGAGGTTGAAAAAGTAGTTGATCTTGCTGTCCTGTTTGTAATGGAAGTAGTGCCGGTCGCCTTCCGTCCATTCGCGCTGCAGGTATCCAGGCGCGACGGCGATCTGGTCGGGAACGGTGCTGACAATACACTCAAAGGTCACGAAATCGGCATCATCGTTGAACAGCAGCGTCCGCTCGCCGTAAGGATCGCGGTGGGGCGGCAGGTCGTCGGGTTTTTCCGGCAGATCGTACTTCTTGCGGTCTTCGTCGCCTTCGAGTTCCAGGTTCGCGTCGTAGCCGATGGAGGGAATGCCGCCACTGGTGAAGGTGCCGTTGAAGAGCACTTCGCGGCGATAGCCATCGTTTACAAATCCCGGGTTTTCTATGGCAGTGGTTACCTCCAGCGTGGCCGTATCGCCGGGCATCATGGGGCGGGGCAGGGCGTAGATACGGTACCCGGCAGTGTCCGGTCGTGCGTAGAAAAAGGTCATGGCAGGCCGCGGCATCAACTCGAATTGCGATACCTGAAGCGGCTGTTTGTCGAGCAGCAGGGAGTAGTGCTGGCCGTCGGCGGAGAGCAGGTGCAGGAGTCGATCCGTTGGTCGGTCTTGTTCTTTATTTTTAATACCGCCCGCATGCTGATGTTCCTTTTTTCCGGAAAAATATCGGCATACACCATCACATCGGTCACTTTGGGCTGAAGAATGCGTTCGTATTTTTTGTATTTCTTCTCGTATTCCGACTGGAGTTTTTTCTGCTCTTTACTGCTGCGGTGTTTGTTCAACACGCTCACGTTGTAATAGATAAAACTAGCGCTGCCGAGCCAGACGATAGCCAATGCCGCCAGCCCGACGCTGAAGCGCAGGTTCCAGCGCTGCCGGAACGCCTGCCACCGCGCTGGAAACTTTGCTCTGCGCCCCTCGACCACAACAGCGCAGCGAGAAAAAGCAGGATGAATCCGAACGCCGTCCAGTACAGGTTGAACCCGCACAGGGGTTGTCCGAAATGCCCGAAATCGTTCATGTCGGAAATCAGATAGCCCGGTTTGAAACTGTAGAAGGCGAGGTTGTAGCCGTATTCCAGGAAATTGCGCAGTACAAACATGACGATCCATATGCCCAGGCCGGCGAAATGGCCGATGAACTTGTTGTTCACAAGCGCATGCACAAAAAAGGCCAGCATCGCCATTTGCAGGTAATCCCAGAAGGTGATGAGGTACAAGTCGATGAAATAGTATTCAAACTTGAAATTGAAATACCCGTGCAGCACCTGTACGATGACGCCGACAGCCATGGGCAGCGTGGCCAGCATCAGGCAAATGCCGACAATGGCGAGAAACTTAGAGCCCAGTTGCACCCAGTTCGGCACCGGCAGCGCATCGCCGATACTGGAAAAGTTGGTGGCGCGATCGCGGTGTACCGTTTCGCCCGCGTAAAACATCAGCAGGATAAAAGCGAACAGGCCATAGTTGTACGTCTTGAACAGCAACATGTTCATCGTCAGCGGCCGGTCCGGAACGCCGTAAGTCAGGTTGCCGATCCAGTCGTCGAGAAACAAAAAGATGACCGCCCCAAGCATGATGGAGATAAAATACGTGTCGCGGAGGATGTTCTGAAACTCCAGTTTGCCCAGGTTCCAGAGGTTCGACCAGTCGAGCCGGCGGGAGAACAGCCGGCAGGGCAACCCTGGCCGGCGCAAGCGTGCATCTTCTTTTAGCCTTTTTGCCCTTGCTTTGTTCGGCCACGAAGCCCTGGATGCTGAAGCGGAAATAGATGCCGAGCAAGGTGAGCAGTCCGATGCCCGTCCACAGAAGCCTGTTCCACAGCAGATTGCCCTGTAACGGCACCAATTGGGTATTTTGCTCTGCCGGTGTAAGGTATTTGATGGCGTTGGTATGGGTATTAAAAGCGAAAGGGTCGAGCATATCGACCAGGTCGCGTTTTTCAAGGTCGCGCACCAGAAAATTGGCCAGCAGGTACAGGATAAACAGCAGGATGGACGCCGAATACAATACCCGGTTGTTGCGGGTAATCGCTACCAGGCCGAAGAAAAGGCAACTGGTAAAGAACAGACTGGGCAGGAAAATCGTCAGGAAAGGCCAGAAATAGTAGGACGCCACATTGGGGCCGAAACGTTCGGGTTTGGCCCAGTCAAAAATCGGCCCCAGCCAGGAGCCGATGATGTATCCAGCAATGGCGCCCGTGCTGATCAGGACCAGCACGGAAAAAGAGCCCCAGAAACGCCCCCAGAAGTAGGCGCCGCGGGTGACGGGTGTCGACAACAGGTATTCCTTGGTCTGGTGCTCGATATCGCGGTACAGGGGCACGCCCATGACGGCCGAACTGATGAGTACGCAGTAAATGCCCAGTATGGCCATGAACCCGCTGATCGTCGCAGGGGCGTTGTGGAACACCTTTTCACTGGCGGGGGTGCCGCCGTTGGCCACAATGAGCGCCGTGAGCAGCAGCAGCACCAGAAAATATATGTAAGTAGCCGGACGACGAAGCCGGTATTTGAGTTCGAAGAGAAAAACAGAAGAGAACATAGCGTGGAGTTGCGGGAATGGGCGGTATTCCCCTATAAAGTAACGAGGTCCATTTTTGTCGAAATAGCATTGAAATACACGTCTTCCAACGAGGGTTTCATGTGTTCAAAGCCGTTGCCGGGGTTTTCGTCGGCAGCGATCCGGATGAACAGTTTGCCTTCACTTAGGTTGGTGGCAATCACCCGGTAGGTATTCCGGTAATCGTCGACCTCGCTTTTGTCGATCGACTTCGCCCATATTTTCCCTTCCAGCATTTTGATGGCATCATGTGGCGTCCCGACGTACAATACTTCCCCGCCGCAAATAATGGCGAAGCGTTTGCACAGGGTCTGCACGTCTTCCACGATGTGTGTGCTGAGTATGACGATGGTGCTTTCCCCGATCTCGCTCAGCAGGTTGTAAAAACGGTTGCGCTCCGCAGGGTCAAGTCCGGCAGTGGGCTCGTCGACGATCAGCAGTTTGGGATTGCCCAGCAGGGCCTGGGCGATACCGAAGCGTTGTTTCATGCCGCCGGAATACGTACCGAGGTTGCGTTTTCGGGCAGGCCACAGGTTTACTTTTTGCAGCAGCGCTTCCACGACCTGTTTGCGTTCGGCGCTGTCGGCCAGCCCCTTGAGCCGTGCAATATGGTCGAGCATCATCTCGGCGCTGACACGCGGGTAAACCCCGAATTCCTGGGGCAGGTAGCCCAGTTGACGGCGCACCTGCTCGTGTTGTTTCAGTACGTCAAGGTCGCCGAGGCGGATGCTTCCGCTGCTGGCATCCTGCAGGGTGGCGATCGTGCGCATCAGGGTGGATTTGCCTGCGCCGTTCGGGCCGAGCAGTCCGAACATGCCCTGGGGAATGGTGAGCGAAACGCCATTCAGGGCCTGAACCCCGTTGGCGTATGTTTTCATAAGGTTTTCAATGATGAGTTCCATGCTGCAATATTGTTACATCCTGTTAAAAAATATTACGCGCCAGCGTATCGGCAAAAGTATTGTTTGTGAATCTTTTATTGTGGAATATCGACGAACAAAAAAGCGCCCGGTCTTTACGACGGACGCTTAACTTGTTTTCACAGCATTTTAACGCTCAAAATTTCATCACCTGGTGGCTTGCACTACTTCCGTTTTCAAACAAAACGCGCAGATAATAGACGCCTGCAGGTGGGTTGCCCGACAACCAGATGTTCCATTCACCGGCAGAAATCGGGGTGCTTTGCAGCGGCAGTACCCTGCCGCCTGTGTCGTACATCTCGACAGCGCTGATCTTTTCGCCTGTTTTCACCCGGAATTCCCTGCTGACGGGGTTGGGCTTCACCTCCAGCGACGCAGCCCCTTTGGGCTCCGTTACCGGCGTAAGGATGTTGATGCCCTGCCCTTCGATGATCTTGTAAAAATTGTTGACGGCCAGGTTGGTAAACACTTCGTTCTGCCCCGAAGGCCAGCGCACTTCAAGCGAGTCGATAGTGGTCGCCTCGTTCAATCCGAAATGCTGGCGCAGGTCGTTCTGGCTCTGAAACGAGTTGTGTGCGCTTACCTGTCTGATCTGCCATACGGTGTTTCCACCCAGATCGGCCTTCAGGCGCAGGGTAGCGCCGATAGCCGAGCGGTTGCTCGGATTTCCCTGCAGGGTAAATTGCGCCCATTTGCGGTTGCCTGCCAGGGTTGTGTTGCGAAACAGCGCCCTGCCTTCACCGGGGCCGTTGGAATAAAAGTCAAGGTCGCCGTCGTTGTCATAATCGGCAAAGGCGATGCCGCAAACATTACTGCCTGCTGTGCCTGCCGTGACTGCGGCCGCGAACGTGCCGTCGCCGTTGTTTTTGTAATATTTTATTGCCGCTACACCGTCTTCCGTCGTCAATACATCGAGGTAGCCGTCGTTGTTGACGTCGCCCCAGCAGTTGGCCAGATGACTGACGGTGGTGGTGAAGGGCGTCGTTACGGATTGATAGGCGCCGCCGTTGTTGCGATAAAAGCGCGTGGGGACCAGGGCATAGTTGGTAAGGCATACGTCGAGGTCGCCGTCGTTTTCCACGTCAATAAAGTTATAGGTCTGGCCGTCCTGCGGACTCATAAACGGCGCGCCGGTGAGGCGTTGCAGGCTGAACGTGCCGTTTTCCTTGAGCATGTTTTGGTAGTTGAAATCGGGTAAGGGGCCCGGCGGATTGGCCACCGGTCCGCTGCCGATAAACATATCCATGTCGCCGTCAAGGTCATAATCGGCCCAGACGGGCACCGTATAGGCGCCCAGCATATCGGTAAACTCATAACCGGTGATCTGGTTAAACGACCCGTCGGTACCCTGCAGGTAAAAGCGACAGGAGAAAGGGCCCGAAGGGTGGAACCCGTTGGCATGGACGAAGAGCGGATCGAGCCTGCCGTTGTTGTCGGCGTCGGCAAGGGCGCAATCCCAGGCAGAGTAGTCAGAAAAATTTGCAAGGCTGGTGTTCAACACGGAAAAGGTGGTGCCGGCATTGTTGTGGTGGACGCCCGAAATCAGGCTCGCCGTGATGCAATCCGGATGCCCGTCGTTGTCCATGTCGCCCCAACTGGAACCCGCAGCGCCCTGTCCGGTGGTGGCGCCGCTGACATTGGTGAGTTGGGAGAACTGGCCGTTGCCGTCGTTGTGGAACAGGAAGCGCTGGCTGACGAAGATATCGGGAAGGTTGTCATCGTCGAGGTCTATCCAGGCAACGCCCTTATAGGTGGCCGCCGTATTGGCGAACGAGACGAGCGAGTTGCCCGAATCGGTCACCTTCGAAAAAACACCCTGGGCGTGCAGGCACCAGGGAAAAAGCAGAAAGAGGAGCATCAGTTGTTTCATGTGTCGATTTGTGTTTGGTGAACTTTTGCCCAAAACTGACTTTTACACGTCGAAATAGAGTCAATTCCGATAAAGTTTGACCTTTCTGATGTCTCTTTGACGGGATACGACTCCGCAACCGTTTTACATTTGTCCCACACAACGACTACCGACCTATGGTGCCCGAACCTTCCTTTGATACATGGCCCGTCATATTCCTGATTGCCGCCGTGCAAGGCTATTTTATAGCCCTGATCCTGTGGCGCTGGAAAAGCGGCAACCGCAGGGCCAACCGCCTGCTGGCCGTTCTGCTGCTGCTCTTTGCACTGACCATGTCGGAATACGTGCTGTACTGGACCAATTATATCTTTCAGTATATGCACCTGGCCAACCTGAGCGCCCAGTTCCCATACCTGTTCGGACCACTCGTCTGGCTGTACCTGCGCAGCATTTATACACAAGAGCCGCTTCGGTTCCGGGATGCCTGGCACCTGGCGCCTTTTATACTGGCGACGGTGCTGTATTCGCCGTGGCACCTGCTCGATGCGGAACACAAACGGGAGGTGACGCTCACGCAGCATAATTTTCCTGTCAGCATGTTGGTTCTTCGCATTCTGCTCTGGACGCGTGTTGCGCACCTTCTCGGCTATGCCGTATGGAACTTCATTTATATTCGCCGCCAGCCGCAGGTAGGGGCTACCACGCGTTGGGCGATGTCGCTCAATCTGTTCTACTCCGGATTCGTACTGGCCTACACATCTTACTTTGTCCTGATCCGCTTTCCGTTTTTCAACACCTCCTGGGATTATCACATTTCGGCGACCATGACTGCCTTTATTTACCTGATCGCATACGCCGGATACACCCAGCGCGCGGTATTCGATGGTTACCACTGGTCTGAGCCAAATGCACCGGTCAAGTACCGCAACTCGGGCCTGACACCGGAGGCAAGCAGGTCGCTGCTGCAAAACCTGACCAGCCTGATGGTTCAGGAAAAATATTTCCAGGACCCTGAAATCAGCCTTGAAAAACTCGCTACGGCACTCCACGCAGGCAAACACCACGTATCCCAGGTTATTAACGAGCACCTGGGCGCCTCATTCTTTGAATATGTCAACCAACTCCGCGTGGAAGAGGCCAAACGGCTGTTGGGCGAAACCAGCCGCAGCGACCTTCATGTGATCGAAGTGGCCTATGCCGTAGGCTTCAACAACAAAGTATCGTTTTACGCTGCTTTCAAGAGGTCGACAGGCATGACCCCGACGGAATACCGGCGGAGCCACGGGAAGAGCGACGGGGGTGAGGCGCAGCCGGGCGCTGTGTAACCCGATTTGAGCAGATTGCCACTGCCGATTGATTCCCGTATTTTTACCGCATGATGGCCAACACGACCGGCGCCGTATTCCGTATTACGGCCTTATGGGCTTTTTCAGAATGTGCTTTGGGCGGTGTAATGCACGCCTTGAAAATACCTTTCACCGGCATCATTGTGGGTGGCTTTTCGGTATTAAGCATTGGTATGCTGGCGCATGTGAGCGGGCGCAGTGCTGCCGCGATTTTGCGCGCCACGCTTTTGGTGGTGTTGGTAAAGGCTGTCGTCAGTCCGCACTCGCCGCCGACAGCCTACCTGGCGGTAGGGTTTCAGGGGCTGGCCGGCGCATTGATCCTCAGCAGGGTGCGTCCGTTTGCGCTGGCTGCGTACCTGTTCGGCTTTCTGGCCATTCTGGAGTCGGCGCTGCAGAAAATACTCGTCCTGCTGCTGTTTTTCGGAAAGTCACTGTTCGAGGCTTTCGACCTGTTTGCAGGAGGCATTCTGGACGATTTCGGTATTCACAATGAGGTGTCCTGGTCAGTGGTAGCGGCAGGTTGCTATATCGCACTGTACGCTGCGTGGGGTCTGGTTCTGGGTTATTGGATCACCCGGCTGCCCGGCCAACTGGAACGCAGGGCTGCTGAATATGCCCTTTTAAACTTGTCCGGGGAAACTGTGCAGGCGCCTGTTCAAGGAAAGAAAAAGAACAGGTGGCTTATGCCCTTGCTCGTGCTGGTTTTCATCGTATCCGTATTCCTGTTTGCGGGCGGCAAGGCCTCGGGGGCGCAGAAGGCATGGTATGCCGTATTGCGTACGGCAGCAGCGTTGCTTGCCTGGTTTTTCCTGTTGCAGCCGGTCGTCGCCTGGTTTATACACCGTTGGGCAGCAAGCAGAAGTGCGTCCGAAAAAGGTGCAGTGCAACAAATTCTTGCTTCCATGCCTGAATGGCAGGCAAGTGTCGGACCCATATACCGGCATGTCGCAGCAAAACACCGGGGCTGGCGTCGGATTCGGGCATTTGTGATCGGGATGTTTGTCCTGGCGGTATACGACATCCGGGAGACTGACGGGCAACAATTATAATTGTGAAAACCCAAACCGTTTTCGGCAAAAATCTGTGTGAAAACTTAAACTATGACGCTACCTCCACTTCACGGCCTCATCCTTACCGGCGGACACAGCACCCGAATGGGCAGTCCGAAATGCCTGCTCGACTACCACGGCCTGCCTCAATACCGGCATGCGGCAGCATTGTTGGCGCCATTTTGTCAAAAGGTATTCCTCTCCTGCCGGGAAGCGCAACAAGACTGGTTTGAAGGGTTTTCACTGGTTTTGGATACACCGAAATTTGGCGGGATCGGACCGCTGAGCGGGGTGCTGTCAGCCATGTACGGTTCGCCGGCGCCCCCGGCCTGGTTTGTGCTCGGCTGCGACTACCCCCTGCTGGAAAGTATCGATGTGGCGCAATTGATTGCGGCGAGAGACCCGCAACGCGTGGCTACCGCATTTTTAAACCCGGATACCGAAGCACCCGAACCGCTGATCGCGATTTACGAATCAGCAGCCCGGGATTTATTGCTCGAATGGTTTGGACAGGGGAATCAATCCCTGCGCATATTTCTGGAACGGAACGATGTTGTCCTTGTAAGGCCGGATCGACCGGCGCGACTGGAAAGTGTAGACAGGCCAGGTATCGCCGGCAGGTGCCTGGCCGGCGGCACCTGATCGGAGGGCCCGCCTCACCGCACCAAAGTCACATCCCCCCGGTACAACACTTTTTCGCCGTCTTTGAACAGCACCTCTGTCTCGTACACAAACACTGCCGGAGGCGCTTTTTCGCCCTTCACCTTGCCGTCCCAGCCCGAAAAAATGTCGTTGGGCATAAAGTCCTGGTTTTCAAACACGGCCTTTCCCCACCGGTTGTACACGCGCAGGTATAGCACCTTATCCACGTCTTCCCCGCCAAAAATGGTAAAGAACTCATCGCCGTCGGTGGTTTTATCGGGCCAGAATACATTGGGCACATACACGTAGCGCTCTTTGTTGACGACGATCAACCGTTCGCCCTGGGCCTCGCATCCACTGGAATCTGCGACCGTAACGCGATAGCGAAAGCTGTGGTCCGGGTAGTACAAGCAGCCGTCGCACAACAGGCTGTCTAGTTCGGAAGGCGTAACAGAGGTGTACACGGCGCGCGATGAATCGGATACAGCCGAACTGTGCCACACTTCGATCGCCTGCCCAAGATGGATAGTGGTATCCGGGTCAAGCATTACCAGCAGTTCGGCCGGCTCCGTGAGGTTCACAAGCGTGTCCCATTCGCAGCCGTTGGCGCCCTGAATGGTAAGCAGGTGGTCGCCCGGTTCGAGGTAGGTCAGCGTGGGGTCGACATTGAAAGGATTTTCATCCAGTGCGTAAACGAAAGGTCCCTGGCCGTCGATTACGCTGTCTACCCGGATCACGCCGTCGCGGCTTTGGTAGCAACTGACATGTTTGAGAAACAGGCCTGCCCCGGTCGGTATTCTCGGTTCGGTTACCTGTACGCTGTCTGTCGAGGAACAGCCGTTTGCCATGTTGGTCACCGTGAGCGTGTACAATCCGACGCTGTCCACTTTGGCGCGCAGGCGGTCGGCGCCCGAGACGATATGTCCGAGCGAATCACTGACCCACGCATAAGCGTATCCCGCCGGCGGGTCCACGCTGACATCGAGTTCGGCGGGAAACTCGGTGCAGTTCAGGGCCTGTGGTTTTTCCAGATCGATTGTCGGGCGATACGAATCGGGCAGGATATTGATGAAATGCGAGCTGGCGCAGGGCGGATTTTGCTTGCAGGCGTTTGCGGCCTGTACGCACAGGTTGCCGCTTTGCGTGCCGGTAGTGATCTGGACGATGTTGCCTCCCGGACCGAGTATCACAGCCGGTACCGAGTCGCCGTTGACCAGCGTACCCGGCGGTCCCGACCAGATGTAGGCGCCGGCGCCGGCAACGGGGTCTACCGAAAACTGGAAGGTGGCGCCGGAACAGAGGTCTGTCGGCCCGGTGATGGCGCCAACCATGCCGAGTGCTGGCTCGAAAACGGCGTCGTTGGGCGTCACTTCGATGGTAAAGTTGCACAGGTCGCCGGCATAGCCGTCGACCAACAGGTAATAAGTGGAACCCGGATTCAGGTCCGATACGGTTACAGAGACGGGAGTGATGCCGCCAAACTGCTTGCCGATGTTGCATGCCAGCGGGGCCGACTTACAGTCCGAGTACAGCGCGATCTGCACGCCGTTGCTGTCATTGCAAAAGAAAGGGGAAGCGGTAAACGTAGCCGTAGATGTGTTGGCGATAAATCCGATCCATTGCACGTTTTCGAGCGTGCCGCAGAAGTCGATGGAGTCGCCGCCGTCTGAATCGCCGTTGATGGTGGTACCGATATAACCGTCGAAATTGCAGAAAACACAGGCGTCTTCACAGTTGCCTGAAATTTGGGAGGAGAAGGTACAAGGGGTTGGGAGCTGGGCAAAAAGGCTGGCGGTTGCCATTGCCAGCACGAAAGGCAGGAGTGCTGTTTTAACCATGGAATCGGCGTTTAGAAATTGAAGATTGCGGATTAATCGCCGGGTGCCGGGGGAGGCATACTTTCCGGAGATGCAAAATTGGAATACCAAGTATAAACAAGGCCTAAACGCGGCCTGTGCCGGTGAATTGTGCGATGAAGGCGAAAGTGGGATAATTTAACTTTGACGGGGTAGGCTTTGCTTCTTACCGCGCCACCATCACCTTCCCCCGCGCCGCGACCGCGCCGCCGCTCTCCAGCGTCCACACATAAAGCCCCGGCGGCAGGTCGGCGACGGACATTTCGGCTTCTTCCGCGCCGACCGGGATGTCTGCGCGGCGCATGACGATGCCTCCGATGCCGGTAAGTACGAAGGTTGCAGGCCGCAGTGCCGGCCCGGGCAGGCGCGCGCGGAGCCGGTCGGAAGCTGGGTTGGGCATAACCATGACGCCGTTGGCCGGCACGGGCGTGCTCACCCGCACGCTGAGCGTGCTGTCGCAGGTGTAGGAGGGCGTGGCCGCCCGGGCTGCATTTACTTCTTCAACACGCCCGCCACCAGGTCTGCCGCTTCCTGGAATTCCACGGCGCCCATGACTTTCAGCCCCGATTCGTCGATGATCTTTTTGGCAATGTCGGCGTTGGTGCCCTGCAGGCGCACGATAACCGGTACCGGGATATCGCCGATCTTTTTATAGGCATCCACGACGCCCTGCGCCACGCGGTCGCAGCGCACGATGCCGCCGAAAATATTGATGAGAATTGCCTTTACGTTCGGGTCCTTGAGGATGAAACGCATGGCGTTTTCCACCCGTTCGGCGTCGGCGGTGCCGCCCACGTCGAGGAAGTTGGCGGGTTCGCCGCCGGACAGTTTGATCAGGTCCATGGTGGCCATCGCCAGTCCGGCGCCGTTGACCATGCAGCCCACATTGCCGTCGAGTTTGACGTAGTTGAGGTCGTATTCCTGGGCTTCCACATCGGCGGGATCTTCCTCATCGGTGTCGCGCAGGGCTTCGAGGTCTTTGTGGCGGAACAGTGCATTGTCGTCAAGCGTGACTTTGGAGTCGACGGCAATGATATGATCGTCGCTGGTTTTCAGGCAGGGGTTGATCTCAAACAGGCTGGCGTCGGAGCCGGTGAAAGCGGCGTAAAGTTTCAGCACAAAATCGACCATCTCCTTGAATGCCTGGCCGCCGAGGCCGAGGTTGAACGCCACCTTTTGCGCCTGAAACGGGCGCAGACCAAGCAGCGGGTCGATGAACTCCGTGAACACCCGGCCAGGGGTCTCTTCGGCTACTTTTTCGATATCCATGCCGCCGTCGGGCGAATACACGATCACGTTGCCGCCACGGCCGCGGTCGGTGAGAATGCTGATGTAAAATTCGCGGTGTTCGCTCGGGCCGGGGTAAAACACGTCCTGCGCGACCAGTACTTTGCGCACTAGTTTGCCTTCGGCGGAGGTCTGCGGCGTGATCAAGCGCATGCCGATCATGGCCTGCGCGAGTTCGCCGGCCTGTTCAGGGCTTTTGGCGAGTTTTACGCCGCCGCCTTTGCCGCGTCCGCCGGCGTGTACCTGGGCTTTGACGACGCACCAGTCGCTGTTGTACAGTTCTTTCAACTTTTTAGCGGCCTCTGCGGCTTCTGCGGCATTGTGGGCTACAATGCCTTCCTGGATTTTTACGCCAAATGATTTGAGTAGTTCTTTTCCCTGGTATTCGTGCAGATTCATATTGTCTGTGTGAGTCTTGGATGATCGGTGTGTTTTAATTGGCGGCCAAAAGTAAGGCGAATTCACCGGAGCGTCGAGCAGGCGCGGATTTTTTTCAGCGGACCACGTGACAGGGTGAATTATTGTTATTGAACATTTTCCTCAGTTAAAATTTTCTTTACTGATTTTTTACTTCCAACAAAAAACCAGAACGTCGAGGGAGGGTATCAACATTAAAGTCAACGCCTTTTTTGTCATGCTGTAAGCACCTGTCCGCTCAAAAGCGGATAAACGCGGGTGTTGCTTTCCGTAGGTCGGACGGGTGTTTACAACAGGACAAGGGAACATCGGCGCATTTGTTAAAGGCAAGGTGGGTTTGACAGAAAGGCATCGCGCGTTCACCCAAGGCACCGTGGGTTCACCAAAGTCATAGTGGGTTTGTCCTGTTGTAAACATCTGTCCGCTATACGAGGGGTAGATGCGACGTTGCCCGCCCGCGATTCGGACGGTTGATTACATCATGACAAGGAACGTCGGCGCATTTGTTAAAGGCAAGGTGGGTTTGACAGAAAGGCTTCGCGCGTTCACCCAAGGCACCGTGGGTTCCCCAAAGTCTGTGGGTTTGTCCTGTTGTAAACATCGTCCGCTATACGAGGGTAGATGCGACGTTGCCCGCCCGCGATTCGGACGGTTGATTACATCATGACAAGGGAACGTCGGGGCATTTGTTAAAGGCAAGGTGGGTTTGACAGAAAGGCACTGCGCGTTCACCCAAGGCACCGTGGGTTCACCAAAGTCATAGTGGGTTTGTCCTGTTGTAAACATCCGTCCACTATACGAGGGGTAGATGCGACGTTGCCCGCCCGTGATTCGGACGGTTGATTACATCATGACAAGGGAACGTCGGCGCATTTGTTAAAGGCAAGGTGGGTTTGACAGAAAGACTGCGCGTTCACCCAAGGCACCGTGGGTTCACCAAAGTCATAGTGGGTTTGTCCTGTTGTAAACATCCGTCCACTATACGAGGGGTAGATTCGACGTTGCCCGCCCGCGATTCGGACGGTTGATTACATCATGACAAGGGAACGTCGGGGCATTTGTTAAAGGCAAGGTGGGTTTGACAGAAAGGCACTGCGCGTTCACCCAAGGCACCGTGTGTTCACCAAAGTCACTGTGGGTTTGTCCTGTTGTAAACATCTGTCCGCTATACGAGGGGTAGATGCGACGTTGCCCGCCCGCGATTCGGACGGTTGATTACATCATGACAAGGGAACATCGGCGCATTTGTTAAAGGCAAGGTGGGTTTGACAGAAAGGCATCGCGCGTTCACCCAAGGCACCGTGGGTTCACCAAAGTCATAGTGGGTTTGTCCTGTTGTAAACATCCGTCCACTATACGAGGGGTAGATGCGACGTTGCCCGCCCGCGATTCGGACGGTTGATTACATCATGACAAGGGAACGTCGGCGCATTTGTTAAAGGCAAGGTGGGTTTGACAGAAAGGCTTCGCGCGTTCACCCAAGGCACCGTGGGTTCGCCAAAGGCATAGTGGGTTTGTCCTGTTGTAAACATCTGTCCGCTATACGAGGGGTAGATGCGACGTTGCCCGCCCGTGATTCGGACGGTTGATTACATCATGACAAGGGAACGTCGGGGCATTTGTTAAAGGCAAGGTGGGTTTGACAGAAAGGCACTGCGCGTTCACCCAAGGCACCGTGTGTTCACCAAAGTCACTGTGGGTTTGTCCTGTTGTAAACATCTGTCCGCTATACGAGGGGTAGATCCGACGTTGCCCGCCCGCGATTCGGACGGTTGATTACATCATGACAAGGGAACGTCGGGGCATTTGTTAAAGGCAAGGTGGGTTTGACAGAAAGGCATCACGCGTTCACCCAAGGCACCGTGTGTTCACCAAAGTCATAGTGGGTTTGTCCTGTTGTAAACATCCGTCCACTATACGAGGGGTAGATGCGACGTTGCCCGCCCGCGATTCGGACGGTTGATTACATCATGACAAGGGAACATCGGGGCATTTGACAAGAGCAGAGCAAACCCAACAGGTTATGAAAATTTGCAATATTGGCGACGAAACGGCACAATTATTTTTGGTTTTAACGAATTGGCGCAAAATTGCGGGACATGCTTTATCGTTTTGGATTTTAAATAATCGTAACTGAACTATGCACGCCAAATTGAATATTGACCGCCATTTTTTGTTTTTCCATGGAAATAAATTAGCCGTATTCGCCGAACGCATCCTCCGCGATACCCAGCAGAATCCATATATGTCCAAACCGGAAGGCATCTGGATTGCTTTGTATGACAGCTGTACAAACCTGCGCAACGCCCTGGAAGACGACGAATTAAAAAGAAAAGAACGGACCGATGCCATTCGCGATAAGGAAGCGCCGGTGCTGGTAGCACTGGGCAAAATGGCGGATTATGTGGAGCAGGTTGCGCCCTGTAAATCTGATGTTTTTACCACCGGCTTCCGGACTCAAACGGAGCATCGCCGGCCCGAACTTACCCGCCGTCGCATGCGGATGTCGGCGAAACTGGCCAAACTGGAGGTTGGGAGCAGGTAATTGTTCTTCGTCATTATCTTATCGCAACCCCTTCATCGTCAATCAACTTGCCGTGTTGAATCCGAATAATACGCGCAGGGAAATTCTGCAGGATACGGTAGTCGTGTGTGGCGCATAACACCGCAGTGTTGTGCTGCTTGGCCAGGTTGCGCATGAGCACCAGCACATCGTCGCTGGTCTCCGGATCCAGGTTGCCGGTGGGTTCGTCGGCAATGAGCAGAAGGGGCCGGTTGAGCAGGGCGCGGGCGATGACCACCCGTTGTTGCTCGCCGCCGGAGAGTTCGTAGGGCATGGCATAACGTTTGGCCATCAGGTTCGTGCCTTCCAGCACCTCCGTTACGCGGGCGTTCATTTCGGCGTCGTCGGTCCAGCCGGTGGCGCGCAACACAAACAGCAGGTTTTCTTCCACATTCGGGTCGGTCAGAAGGTTGAAGTCCTGGAACACAATACCCAGTTTACGCCGGAGCAGGTGTATGTTTTGTCGGTTGACCGTGCGCAGGTCGAATCCCGCCACCTCGCCGAAGCCCTGTTCGAGGGTCAGCGCGCCGTACAGCGTTTTCAGCAGGCTCGTTTTGCCGCTGCCGGTTTTACCGATGAGGTAGGTGAACTCGCCTTCTCCGATGGTGAGGTTGATGTCGTCCAGCACATGACTGCCATCCTGCTGGCAGATGTCGGCGTTCGAAAGTTTGACAATGGGAGGCTGCTGCATGTGTAGTAGAAAACTTCGGTCAAAGGTATGTCTATATCAAGGGAATTTACAGATTCAGCACGTCCTTCATGCTGAAAACGCCTTTTTTATCCACCATCCACTTTGCTGCCAGTATCGCACCGCCCGCAAAGCCCGCCCGGGAGTGCGCCCGGTGTTCGATACTGATCTCGTCCACGACGCTGCTCCAGCGGACGAGGTGTGTTCCGGGTACCTCATCCTCCCGTATGGCGGTGACAGGCACCTCGGCATCCTGCGGCCGGGCAGGGTGGAGCGCCCAGCCGGACTTTCGGTCTACCCTCGCCACGAGGTCGTCGACCAGGGTAACGGCAGTGCCGCTGGGTGCATCGAGTTTGTGTACATGGTGGATTTCGGTGACGGCAGGCGCGTATTCCGGGTGGGCGTTCATGAGGTTTGACAGCCAGGCATTGAGGGCAAAAAACAGGTTGACCCCCACGCTGAAATTGGACGCCCACAACAGCGCCCCGCCTTTGGCGTGGCAAAATGCAGCTGCGTGGGGCATCCTGTCGAGCCAGCCCGTCGTGCCGCTGACAACGGGCACACCCGCTTCGAGGCAAAACAGCACGTTGTCGAAGGCTGCTTCCGGCCGGGTGAATTCGATCACCACATCGGCCCGGCGCAGCACATCACCGGTCAGCCCCGGACGGTCTTTTTGCGTTATTTTCCAGACAATCTCCACCTGGTGTTCCGACGCGATCGACTCGATGGCGCGTCCCATTTTGCCGTACCCGAGCAATCCAATTTTGAGCATGCTAGTTTGTTTTCAGCAGTTTAACCGATTCCAGCGGGCCATTTTCAAATTGCAAGGCAGCAAAATACACGCCGGGCGTCCAGTCTTTGCCGACCATTTTTGCGCCTGCTCCGCCTTCAAGATCGTATTGTTCGATTATTTGTCCGCCGGCATTGAAGATTACCAGCCGGTGTTTTCCCGGATCCGGTAAATGATAGACCAGCTCCGTTCGGTCGGAAAACGGGTTTTGTCCGGTGCTGAGGCGACCGCTTTCTTTTCCCCTGCGGTATTGTTTGTAAATGGTGAGGGTAAGCGTGGAATCGCTGATGAGTTTTTGGTTGTGTCGTATGGAAACGCCGACATCATCGGAACCGGCAGCAACGTCGTACGGACCGGGCTGGACGTTGTTGATGGAAAATTCACCGTCGAAATTGGTAATCCCGCCATATTCCAGTTTGGGGCCGTAAAGATAAACCAGGGCGCCGGAAACAGGTATGGAATCGGGCGTGCGCAGCACCAGTCCGCTGATGGTCAGGCTGCCCGTCGGATACAGTTCGACATCGAGCAGGGTCACCTTTTCGTTTTCCAGCAACACCGGATTTTCGTAGTCCTGGTAGCCTGCTTTGCTTACACGGGCCATAAACACGCCGCCCTGCGCGCGCCCGGCCTTGAATTGACCCGAGAGGCTGCTGAACTCCTGCAAAAGCGGTACGCTGCCCAGCAATTCGATTTTGGCGCCGCTGACAGGGTTGCCCGTAACCGCGTCTGTTACTTTGCCTTCCAGGTAGCAGGCGCGGGTGTATTGAGGGGTGATGATCCATAACTCCCCGTTGTTGTTGCCCTGACCCGTGATATTGGAAGCGATGATGGTACCCGACGGGAAGTACGGATACACGCCCCAGCAGCCGTCGGAGCCGCCGCCCGATCCGGTGTAGGTGTCGTAATTGCCAACCTGCACGAGGTTGTCGGGCCGCGTGGCGTCGATGATGGTAAACCCGTCTTTGTACCAGGACGTCACCGCATAGTTTCCCAAAATATAGGTGTTGTGTACCATGGCGTTGCTGCCCGGGTTGCTCTGAATTTTGTCCAGCAGTTTGATGTTGCCGGGATCGGAGATGTCGTAGGAAGTCAGAAAAGAGTTGTTCTTTTCATCGGTACTGAACAGGGTGCGGTGGTCGTCGGAAAGCCAGGTGTTGTGGGTAAAAAGGTTGGGTGTGGGCTGGGTGGCGAGCAGTTGCGGATTGCCCTTGTCGCTCATATCGACGATGGAAAAAAAGCCGCCGTAAATGTGGCCGCCGTACATGGTGTCGTTGTCGACATAGCCGTCGTGTACGTAGTTATGGTTGCCTGGAAAGCCGGAGTTGAATACGCCAACGTATTTTGGATTGTACGGGTCGGGATTCAGGTTGAACATCTTGGCCCTGCCGCCGAAAAGCGGACCACCGTACGCGTACAGGTAACCCTTTGCCGTGTCAATATGCAACGCGTGAATGGCCCCCAGTTGTCCGGCAATATCGCCGTCGCCCGTATAAAAATGGGAGGCCAATGTGGAACCGGGCAGGCCGCTGAGATCGACTACCTGGATTCCGCCGCCGCCTTCCGAGACGACGTAGGCATAGTGTCCGTAGGTTTTAACTTCTTTCCAAAGGTTATCCGGGCCAGGTATCTGGGTGATCTGAAACGCGTTATCCGGATTTGTTATGTTGACGATAATCAGTCCTTTGGATGCACCGACCAGTGCGTATTCCTTCCCATCGGAAGTGTAGCCCCAAATGTTGGCGAGCGTCTGGTTGGGGTAGGTGATCTTTGAACGAAAGGTGGTATTCAGGTTTTGGGTGAACAGGGGGCAGGTATTCAACAACAGGGTTATTGCAATAAAGATGAATTTGTTCATAGTATTCGGTTCGTGTTTGTCTGACAAAGTAAAGCGGATTTTGGCAGAAGATAGTCATTATTAATGCCGATCCGCGACGTACATGGTTTATCAAACGCAAGGAAAAACTAACTGTGGAGGTTTTGGACGACGGTTCGACGAAACAGAATAGCGCTCTTTTCAACGCCGTTTTTGTCCTGATGTAAAAACCCAATCGAGGTTGTGCAAGTCTACATGGGAAAGAACGCGTCTTCAATGTGACGGATCTCCATCAGTTCACCGTTGCGCAGCAACACTGCAACAATGTCGAACCGGATCTCCCAGTCGTAGTCGATCTGCTCCATGTAGATGCCCGCTGTGCGGGCCAGCATGTCCTGCTTGCGGCCGTCTACCGCATCCTCCGGCCCGCCAAAGCCGTCGCCCGATCGTGTTTTGACCTCCACAAAAACGAGCAGCCGCTCATCGACCCAGGCAATCAGGTCTATCTCTCCCCGTCCGGCACGGAAGTTTCGCACGGCAATACGCCATCCCTTCTGCTCCAGATACGAGGCAGCAATGGATTCTCCTTTTTTCCCGGTTTCAAGATGATCAGACAAGTTTTTTTAATGATGAATGGTAAATGATGAATGATGAATGATGAATGATGAATGATGAATGATGAATTTTTTTTCGTCTACCGTCATTCAGGATAAAGCAGGTATTTCCTTCTGATCTCTTTGTATGCATCGAGGTCGGCCTGCCAGGTAGCTCGAATTTCGGCTTCGGAGGCGCCGGCTTCAATTTGTTTTCGGAGCGAGTAGGTGCCGGCCAGCCGGTCAAAATAGCCGTCTGTCCGAAAAAAGGCATCTTTATTGGGGAACAGTGCATAATAGTTGAGCAGGTATTGCAGGTCGATCCTGTCCCGGCTTCGGAGTTCACTCAGGGTAATCCTGGTAAAATCATAGCCCTTGCATACCCACCCTTCGTGTGGCGGGTAAAGCGAGGCAGAATTGCGCTGCGGTACGAACCAAAAAGAGTCGCGCGGGAAATCAGGGTGGCCGATGACCTGAAACTGTGTGCTCGTGCCGCGACCCACACTGACCGTCGTGCCTTCGAACAGGCACAGGGACGGGTAAAGCAATACCGCGCGCATATTGGGGAGGTTGGGTGATGGCTTCACCGGCAGGTTGTAGGGCGTGTGGTGGGTGTAGTTTTGACACGGAATCACGCCGAGGCGCAGCGGCTGCGGCTGCCTGATCCAGTTTTCATTGGTGAATAACCTGGCGAGTTCGCCCATGGTGCAGCCGTGTACAATGGGCAGCGGGCAATGCCACCAAGGAACTCAGGCGCATGTCCAGCACTGGTCCGTCGACGTAGTGACCGTTCGGGTTGGGGCGATCGAGGATGATTACCGGCTTGTTGTATTCCGCGCAAGCCTCCAGTACATAAAAAAGCGTACTGATATAGGTGTAGAACCGGGCGCCGACGTCCTGGATATCGAACACCACCACATCCACATTGTCGAAGTCTTCCCGGGAGGGTTTTCTGGTTTTGCCGTACAGCGAAACAACGGGCGTACCCGTGAGGATATCCTGGCCTTCCTGGATGTACTCGCCATCGGGAGCCGTACCCCGGAAACCGTGTTCGGGGGCAAAAATCCGGGTCACACATTGCCCGATCCGGCAAAGGGTATCCACGAGGTGCCGCTGCCCAACCAGGGAGGAATGGTTGACGACCAGCCCGACCTGTTTATCTTTTATCATCGGAAGCCATGCATTCATTCGCTCGGCGCCGGTGACGACGCCGTTTTCGCCGGGTGCTGTAAACGGCAGTGCGGTGCTATCTGCGGGCATTTCAACAATATTTGTTTGGGCAGCAGCCCAAAAACTTATTCCCTGCAGTGCGAACAACAGCAAATATTTTGAAAAATACGCAGCGGTTTTTTTCTTTTCCAAACAAATAGTGTTTTACGTTTGCAAATGTAATAACTCTTAGCCCAGTGTTTGCGATCATCGACGTAGAAACTACCGGTGGTGTGGCTCGTTTCGAGCGCATCACCGAGATTGCCATCGTGCTGCACGACGGGGAGAAAGTAGTGTCTACATTTTCAACGCTGATCAATCCGGAAAAGAGCATCCCACCGGGCATCACCCAACTCACGGGCATCACCAACGAGATGGTGGAGCAGGCGCCGAAATTTTACGAGGTAGCCAAACAGATCGTCGAACTCACCGAAGATGCTGTTTTTGTAGCACACAATGTATCGTTTGATTACAATTTTATCCGGGAGGAATTTGCCCGGCTGGGTTACACGTTTTCCCGGAAGCAACTCTGCACCGTTCGCCTGTCGCGCAAGGTATTTCCGGGACTGCCGAGTTACAGCCTGAGCAATCTCAAGCGTCATTTCGGCATATCTGCGGCGCGCAGCCACCGGGCCCTCGACGACACCCTGGCCACAGCCCAATTGTTCGAACGCATCCTGGCCGAACAATCCGGCAAAACGATCCGGTCGATGGTCAACCACGGTATCCGGGAATCCAAATTGCCGCCGGCCATCACGCTCGACCGCCTGCACGCCATACCGGAATCCTGCGGGGTGTATTACCTGCACGGCGAGGGGGGCGAAGTGATCTATGTCGGTAAAAGCCTGAACATCCGCAAGCGTCTGTTCGAGCATTTCGCCGATCCGACAAACAAGGGCGAGAAACTGCGCGCCGGCGTTGTCGATATAAGTTTCGAGGTCACCGGCAGCGAACTGGTAGCCCTGTTGCTCGAAAGTGCCGAAATCAAACGCCTGGCGCCCCGCATCAACCGGGCGCTGCGCCTGCGCCACCACACGGGCTGTATATTCACCTATACGGATCAGAACGGGTACAATTGTCTGGCTGTCGGCAAGCACAATTCCCGCAATGCCGGCAAGTTCGACCTCGTGGCCGATTATCCGAAAATCGACAATGCGCGCGCACCTGCAAAGCATCGTCCGGCAATACGAACTTTGCTTCCGGCTCAGCAACCTCGACTCTTCGGAACGCGCCTGTTTTCATTATTCCATCAAGCAGTGCCACGGCGCCTGTGTCGGCGAAGAAGCACCGGAAACGTACAACGGGCGCGTCCGGCAGGCGTTGGAGGTGCTCAACCGGCGACTCAGCGGCAATTTTTTATTCTCAATGAAGGCCGTACGGAAGGGGAGCAGGCAGTGGTCGGCGTGCAGGACGGACGCTATATCGGCTACGGCTACTTCGATGCCAGTTTCGAGGCGTTTGGAACGGAAGACCTGCTGGAATCACTCAGCACACCGTACGAAGACCCCGACGCGGCGCGGATCATCAGGGGGTATCTGGACGGAAAGAAGAAGGGCAGGGTAGTGGCGTGGTAGAGGGCGACGTTCGTCATTGTTGTCATTCGTCACGCTTGCCGTCATTCATTATTAGTGACTTGGGAGTATAGGGAATTAGAAAACGTGTGGATGCGTTTTTCAATCTCGTCAATTCGGGCGATCTGGCTGATCCATTGTTCCGGGATACTTTCCATACCGAAGACGAGGCCCGCTAATCCGCCCGTAATGGCGCCGGTAGTATCGGTGTCTTCCCCAAGGTTTACGGCTTTCAGGACGGCCTCCGGGTAGGAAGTTGAGGTCAGCACGCACCACAGGCTGGCCTCCAGGGAATGGATCACATAGCCGCTGCTGCGAATTTGAGCCTCTTCAAGGGAATGAATATCGCCGCTCAGAATACGGTCGAATGCGGCGACCTCCTTTGGCGCGAGGGCCATTTCTGAAAACCGGCGTTGCATAAGCCGGTTTGTTGCGGCATATGCCTCCTGCACATTTTCTCCCGCGAGGATTAGCCGGGCGTATTCGAGGTAATAAAAACAGGCCAGCACCGAACGGATATGCGCGTGGGTGAGTGCAGACACCTGCCTGGTCAATTCGTAACGCTCCTGCTCCGGCCTGTCCTTAATATAAAACAGCAAGGGCAAAATCCGCATCAGCGATCCGTTGCCATTGGATTGTTCGTCGTTGCCCCCTGCCAGATCAGGTTGCACGCCGCCTTTAAGCCGGGAGATCGCTTCCAGGGTAGTATTGCCGATGTCGAACACCTCGCCGTGGGGCGTCCATTTTTTTTCGTAAAACCAGTCCGTGAAACTGCGAGCGATGCGGACCAGGTCAAATCCCTCGCACAATGCATCGACCAGGCACAGGGTCAGCGACCCGTCGTCGGACCAGGTGCCGGGTGGCTGGTTGTGGGTGCCGAAGCCGGTCATGCCGGTTACGGGCTGCTGTTTCAACGCTTCCCGGCTTTTGAACTCCGCCGGCACGCCGAGCGCGTCGCCGATGAGGAGACCGAGGATGGCGGGGCGGGTTTTGCTTTTCATGAGCAGGATGATGTAGTGAAGCGGGGCAAGGTACGGAGTCTGGGTATGACTTGACCTGAAACAGGTTTAGACAAACAGGAGACTAGATTCAGGACAAAGAGGAAAGGAGTAAAACTACTACAGTGAGGATGTCCACGTAGACGCCTGTTTTTTGAACCAATCGCGGGTAAATCCTGCAACCTGTCTTACATTTCTCAGGTTTGTATTACATATTTCGGGTAGGCGGTTACTTTTGTTGGAGGCTTGTTGACAATCCATTCCATATTGCTACGCATCTAATCAAACCGCTTTACATAACTAACCCTTATCATTACCAATGAACACAGCCGTCCACAACAAACTCGTTTCCTTCATCTGGTCTATTGCCGACGACTGCCTGCGCGACGTGTACGTGCGCGGCAAATACCGCGACGTCATCCTCCCCATGGTCGTGCTGCGCCGTCTCGATGCCCTACTCGAACCCACCAAAGAAGCCGTGATGGAAGAATTGGCCTTCCAAAGGGATGAAGCCGGGTTTACCGAATGGGACGACAACGACGGAGATTCAACGAGGAAAACAATGAGGAGGCAGGAGAACACTTCACCCCGCGTGAAGTGATCGACCTGATGACCCACGTGATCTTCGACCCGGTGAAAGAGAGCCTCCCGCCCGTGATGACCATTTACGACCCCGCCTGCGGCTCCGGCGGCATGCTTACCGAATCACAAAATTTCATCAAAGACGAGGAAGGAGAAATACGCGCGTCGGGCGACGTGCACCTGTACGGCAAGGAAATCAACGACGAGACCTACGCCATCTGCAAATCCGACATGATGATCAAGGGCAACAACCCCGAAAACATCAAAAACGGCTCTACCCTTTCTACCGATGAGTTTGCGGGCATGACCTTCAATTTCATGCTTTCCAATCCGCCCTACGGAAAATCCTGGTCGAGCGACCTGAAGTATATCAAAGACGGCAAAGACATCATCGACCCGCGTTTCAAAGTCAGGCTCAAAGATTACTGGGGCGCCGAAGAAGAAGCCGACGCCACCCCGCGTTCTTCCGACGGGCAATTGCTCTTTCTCATGGAAATGGTGAGCAAGATGAAGCCCCTCGACCAAAGCCCCATCGGCTCGCGCATCGCCTCGGTACACAACGGCTCCAGCCTGTTCACCGGCGATGCCGGCGGCGGGGAGAGCAACATCCGCCGGCATATCATCGAAAACGACTGGCTGGAATGTATCATCCAGTTACCCAACAACCTGTTCTACAACACCGGCATCACCACCTATATCTGGGTGCTGTCCAACAACAAATCCGCCGGGCGGAAGGGCAAGGTGCAACTGATCGACGCGAACCCGCTCTACCGCAAACTCCGCAAAAACCTGGGCAACAAAAACTGCGAGTTTGCCCCCGAGCATATCGCCGAGATCGTGCGGGTGTACCGGGACATGCGGGCGATCGAGCGCCAGGGCGAGGAAGGCATTGCCAGCCAGGTGTTTGACAACGCCGACTTCGGCTACTACAAGGTGACGATCGAACGCCCCAAACGCCTCAAATCGCAGTTTTCCGCCGAACGCATCGCCGAGCTGCGCTTTGACAAATCCCTCCGCGAACCCATGGAGTGGGCCTATCGGGAGTTTGGCGACGAAGTGTACACCCATTTGGCCAAACACGAAAAAGACATCCTCGACTGGTGCGAACGGCAGGAACTCAACCTGAGCGCCAAGCAAGCCAAATCGCTCAGCAACCCGGCCACCTGGTCGAAACAATCGGAACTGCTGGACCTCGCCGCCAAACTGATGCACGCCGTCGGCACGGAAGAGTATAGCGATTTCAACGCATTCGCCGAAAAGGTGGATGCCGAGCTTGAAAGCCTTGAACCAAAAACTTTCGGCTTCGGAGAAAAACGCCATCCTGAACGCGGTGAGTTGGTACGATGCCGGCGCCGAAAAAGTAGTGAAAGGCACGGTCAAACTGAGCGGCGACAAACTGGAGCGGCTGTTGCACCACCTCGGCTGCGAGGAAAGCCAACTGGCCGACTACGGCTATTTTTCCCACCGAGCAAAAAGGCGAATACCTCCAGTACGAAACCGAAAGCGAGCTGCGGGATACCGAAAACATTCCCTTGAAAGAACGCATCTCCCCCTACTTTTTGAAGGAGGTGAAGCCCCACGTACCCGAAGCCTGGATCAACTTAGATGCTACCAAAATCGGCTACGAGATCAGTTTCAACAAGTACTTCTACCGCCACAAACCGCTGCGGAGCATCGAGGAGGTTAGCGCGGATATACTGCGCCTGGAAGCGGAAAGTGATGGCTTGATTCGGGAGATACTAAGTTTTACACTGAAATGCCTATTTAAAAATCGAACCTATGATGAACAAACAGGTATATAACAAACACTCATCATGGCAAATGCTTTCCGACTCGATGCTGCTGCCTGATTTGATGGGACAAACTACAACGATCTTGTCACGCAGATTTCTGATGCGTACGCGCAAGGCCGCCAAAAAGCAGTGCAGGCCGTCAATGCCAACATGCTCGAAACTTATTGGCAGATTGGGCGATACATCGTTGAGTTTGAACAGGGGGGAAACATAAAGGCGGAGTACGGGAAAGCATTATTACCGAGACTTTCCAAAGACTTGAAATTGAAGCACGGGAAAGGTTTTAGCCTGAGCAATATCATCAGAATGAGGCAGTTGTATGCCATATTGGCGCGCCAGGGCCAAATAATAGAAACCCCGACTGACTTGATCCGTGAACCCTATATCTTAGAGTTCCTCAAAATCCCCGAACCCTACCACCTCAGCGAAACTGAATTAGAAAAACGCCTCATCGAACACCTCCAACATTTTCTGCTCGAACTCGGAAAAGGCTTCGCCTTTATCGGCAGGCAGTATCGGGTTACCCTCGGAAACAGGCACCACCATGTTGATTTGGTGTTTTACCACCGAATATTGAAATGCTTTGTCCTCATTGACTTGAAAAAAGAAGAAGCCGGCTACGAGGATGTCGGTCAAATGAATATGTACCTCGGCTATTTTGAAAACGAAGAAAACACCGAGGGCGACAACCCGCCCATTGGCATCGTACTGGCAAAAGAAAAAGATGAACTGCTCGTCAAATACGCCCTGCACAATATCTCTTCGCAACTGTTCATCAGCAAATACCAACTCTATTTGCCCAATCCCGAAGAGTTGAAAAGAGAAATCGAAAAACAACTGCAGCCCGACAACAATGATTCTAATCGACGTCTAACTGTTGAAACCATGACTAATATGCAACAATACCCAGCATACAAAGACTCGGGCGTGGAATGGTTGGGGGAGGTGCCGGAGAGTTGGGGAATTCAAAAAGGCAAATGGCTTTTTACTAAGCAAAACAGACCTGTTCGAAAAGAAGATGACATTATTACCTTCTTTCATGATGGGAATATTGACAGTTAAGATCCAAGCGAAGATAATCACAACTGAAACCAATCTTTGAAAGAACATGGATACCAAGGCTGTCGAAGAAGTGATTTAGTGATTCATAAGATGGAAGCCTTTGCAAGGTCAATGGTGTATGCTGCCTCGATTGGAAATTTACACCAGTTTATTCTGCTTGTAAAGCTCCAAAGAAGCAAACTCAAATTTAATCACATTAATTATTATGTAATTGATGATATTTGCAAGGGTGGATTTATTGAATCTCATACGGAAGGCAAGTAGGGCGTCATGGGATTTCAGATTCAATGATTTTGGTATTTTATTGCTGTCCATTCCACCCCTCCCCGAACAAACCCGCATCGCCGCCTTCCTCGACCGCAAAACCGCCCAAATAGACCAGGCCATCGCCCAAAAAGAACGGCTGATTGAGTTGCTGAAAGAACGCCGGCAAATCCTGATCCAGAATGCCGTGACCCGCGGGCTGAATCCGAATGTGAAGATGAAGGATAGCGGGGTGGATTGGATTGGGGAGGTGCCGGAGGGGTGGGAGGTGAAGCGGTTGAAAGAAATTTTTGGAAAGCCTTGGAAGGATAGGAAAGAAGAGTTTATGACTTTTGAAAAGTCTAGTTTTCTGAGTTGGTTAAAATATCACGAGTCACCAGAAATTAAAATTTTTGACAATGATGTTTTAATGGTCAAAACAGGTTCAACTTTTGGTAAGGTTGGAATTGTAAAGAATTTGCCACAAGAAGCGACAATAAACCCCCAATTGCTTGTTTTTAAGGAGGTTAGGATTCATTCTGATTTCTTTTATGCTTTGCTGAAAACATCTGTTGTTCAATCACAAGTTAGTATTGAGGTAATTGGAAGTACTATTCCTATGATTTCTGCTGAAACAAAGATTTTGAATTTCAAGATTGCCCTACCTCCCAAAATGAAATAGACGAGATAGTGGGTTACATAGACAATATTAACAACAAAATCGCCACCGCCATCACCCTCAAGCAATCCGAAATCGAAAAACTGAAAGAATACAAATCCACCTGATCAACAGTGCGGTGACGGGGAAAATAAAAGTATAACTACCCATGCCAATTAGGGAATAGTTTGCAACGATTACGCTACTGAATGTTTGAACGAATTGCAAGGCTAACGTGGATTCGTATCATAAAGGCTCACAATGTCAACGCGAACCTACATGAAGATGGTGTCACTGCTGACATCATTGTGGAAATCCTTCTTTTTGTAAAAAACATGGACTGCCAATTGGCTTGTATGCCATCAGGAGTAGGCATGAGTCAAAGTATGGTAATGATATAGACATTTTTGTTGAGGTTGCAGCAGGACAATATATTTGGTTTGCATTGCAAGCCAAACTTTTAAAAACAGACAATACTTAGGAACGTGTGTAAATAACTTTCCGGTTTTCAATTTGCCGGAGCAATTCTGTAATTCCAATTTGAATTGACCTTGTCGTGTTTGATATTGCATGTTTCCCAAAATTTTTCATTCTTTTTTTGCCGAGTTAAGAATTTTCTGCGAATGATCTGGTCTCAATTTTCAAGCCTGATTTCAGGTCTGTATTTCGCTGATCGATTAGTTTTTTGGCGGTTTGGGCAGAGTCCAGTTTGATACCGCTCCAAGATCTTGTCACGGCCGGGAATAGCCGATGCTCAATCGGGTTATATTTAGAGCAATAAGGTGGATAATGGGCGATTATGAACTTTACTCCCAATTCATCGGCCAATTGCTGCACCTGTTCTTTGAAAAGACTGTTTCTACTGCCGTTGGAGCCTCCGCCATCACATAGGATAAGAATAGGCTGGTCTTTATTGTATCTCTTACTTCCATGTTTGTTCCACCACCTCCGAATACATTCCACGCTGAATTCTGCTGTGTCGCCTGATGTGCCAATGAACATATATCCATTATTGAGTCCCAAGTCATAAATCCCCTGTGGTACGATTTTACCCGTGGCAAAACTGTTAAAGTCGTGGTCATAACAGGCAACTTTCCCATCTGCAAGCACACGGCCCGAACGGTAAAAATCACCTAAATACTCCTTTTTCTTGGCATCTATGCTCAAAACGGCATGCCCGCGAGAAAGGTGGTACCGCTTTAGGCTTTTTATCCTTTCAAATTGTTCATTCCGACCTTCAACCTCTTTCATCACCGTGTCTTTTTGACATCTTCCGCTTGCCTAAATCAACTTTCGACAATAATCGATATACAACCTCACGACATACCTTGATTCCTTTATCCGACATCTTCTTCCGAATCTCTTCAATACTTAGATACGTCCAGCGAGTCCCATGAACCGGGCAACCTGCCGTATGCGAATCAATTACTTCTTCGAACTTCTTCATCAACTTCGGCTCGTTTGATTCTTTGCTCCGACGGCCACCACCAGCCTTGCGAATCCGATCCTTCAAAAACTTTTTCGAACTCATCAAGCCCAGATTGAATAGTCTTGGCTGATATCTTGAACAACCGGGAAATGTACGCAACCCCGCCATGACCTAGTTTTCGTGCTTCTATGGCAGCATAGTGCCGCCGGTCTTTTTCGTTCAGACTCTCGAACATGTAAATCATATCCTGCTCGATTTCTGGTGGGTACGGAAATTCAACTTTTTTCATCCCCAAATTTAATTCCTTACCTTTCAAACCCGAAAGTTATTTACGACACGTTCCTTACTAAAATGCGGTGGACAGAGAGAACTATACGGTATTGGTATCGTCAGGCATCAAATTGAATGTAAACTATGAAACACCTAATCTTGACAATCCAATAGTCAAGTGTGGAGGGATATAGGGCGTATAGCCGAGAATATTTTTGTGTTCCCACTTTCAAAACTTTAATCCTATGCCCAGCCAAACCAACGAACAGGCCCTCGAAGCCGCCCTCGAAAAACGCCTCACAGGAACCTGCCTGAAGAACTTCGAGCGCAGGGTGTGACCGGCGATGTCACCGAACGGGCTGAATTGTACCGTGGTGGCAATGGCTACTATATTGGCAAGCCTTCGGATTTCAGTGCCAAGTATGCCTTGGATGAAACCCGTTTCTGGCATTTCTGGAAACCACCCAATCGGAAGAATTAGCCAAACACCAAAAGCAGCCGGACTGGAAACTGAAAATACTGGAACGTTTTGACCGCATGGTGAAAAAGTACGGCATCATCCGGCTGTTGCGGAAAGGGCTGGAAGTGGATGATGCCCATTTTACCCTGTTGTACGTGTTGCCCCTGGCTTCCAGCAGTCCATCGGTGAAAGACAATTTTGAACGGAATGAGTTCAGCGTTACCCGGCAGGTGCGGTATTCCCTGAACAATACCATGGAAGAGATTGACATGGTGCTGTTTGTCAACGGTCTGCCTTTTGCCACCATGGAATTGAAAAACCATTGGACAGGCCAAAACGCCAAGGTACACGGACAGAGCCAGTACAAATTCAAACGCGACAATACCCAACCCTTGCTGCAATTCGGTCGCTGCATCGTGCATTTAGCCATAGATACTGATGAAGCCTACATGACCACCAAATTGGATGGCAGAGGCACCTTTTTCCTGCCCTTCAATCTGGGGAACAACTTCGGCAAAGGCAATCCGCCCAATCCCATTCGGGCACAAAACATCCTACTTCTGGGAAGATGTTTTTCCCGCCAAAGCGTCGCCAACATCATTCAACATTTCGTCCGTTTTGATGGCAAGGACACCGATCCGCTGGGCAAAAGACCTTGTATTTCCCCGTTACCACCAATGGACGTGGTGCGAAGGCTCATCGCCGATGCCAGCAAAAAGGGCGTGGGGCAGACCTATTTGATCCAGCACTCCGCCGGCTCCGGCAAGTCAAATTCCATCACCTGGGCCGCCTACCAACTCATTGAAACCTATCCTGAAAGCGAGTACCCCCGGCAGCAGGGGCATCACAACCCGTTGTTCGATTCGGTGATGGTGGTCACCGACCGGCGGCTGTTGGACAAGCAACTCCGCGAGAACATCAAAGAGTTTTCCGAGGTCAAAAACATTGTCGCCGCAGCCTATTCCTCCAAGGAATTGAAAGAACACTTGGAGAGCGGCAAAAAGATCATCATCACCACCATCCAGAGTTTCCGTTCATCGTGGACGGCATTGCCGACCTGAGCGACAAACGCTTTGCGGTCATCATCGACGAGGCCCACAGCAGCCAAAGCGGCTCCGCAGCCGACAACATGAACCGCGCCATGGGCAACAGCGGCGCCGAAGAAGAAGACCCCGACCCGCAAGACATGATCCTCGAGGTCATGCGTTCGCGCAAAATGCGCGGCAATGCCTCCTACCTGGCGTTCACGGCCACGCCGAAAAACAACACGCTGGAAAAATTCGGCGTGAAACAGGAGGATGGCAGTTACAAACCCTTCCACCTGTACTCCATGAAACAAGCCATCGAGGAAGGCTTTATCCTCGATGTGCTGGCCAATTACACCACCTACAAGAGTTACTACGAGATCGAAAAATCCATTGAAGAAAATCCTTGTTCGATACCGCAAAGGCGCAGAAAACGGTTGAAAGCGTATGTGGAAACACATGAACAGACTATCGCAACCAAGGCCGAAATCATGCTTGATCACTTCATCTCAAATTGGTCAATACCAAAAAGTTGAAGGGGAAAGGCGAAGGCTATGGTGGTAACCAAAGCATCTGAATCAGCCATTCAGTATTACTGGGCACTCCGCAGGATTTTGAGATCCAAAGGCAATCCGTTCAGCATACTTATTGCGTTTTCCGGCAAAAAAAAGTCGACGGCGAAGAATTCACCGAAGAAACGATCAACGGCTTCCCGAAAAAGATACCCGCGACAAATTTGATGAAGATGAATACCGGATACTCGTGGTCGCCAACAAGTACCTGACCGGGTTCGACCAGCCCAAACTGACGGCCATGTATGTCGATAAAAAAGTTGCAGGGCGTTTTGGCGGTACAGGCACTCTCCCGCTTGAATCGCTCAGCCGATAAACTGGGCAAGAAGACCGAAGATTTCTTCGTGCTGGATTTTTCAACTCCACCGATGATATCAAAACCGCCTTTGATCCCTTCTACACGGCGACTTCGCTCAGCAAAGCAACGATGTGAACGTACTGCACGAACTCAAAGGCAACCTGGATGAAGTCGGCGTGTATGAATGGTCGGAGGTGGAAGATTTCGTAGAAAAATACTTCCCAAAGGCGTAGATGCCCAATTGCTGAGCCCAATCATTGATGTGCCGCCGAACGGTTCGTCGTTGGCCTGGGGCTGGACGAAAAAGAAAAGGCCGATTTCAAAATCAAGGCAAAGCAGTTTGTGAAAATTTACGGTCAAATGGCTTCCATCCTGCCCTATGAGGTAGTGAATTGGGAAAACTGTTTTGGTTTCTGAAATTCCTGATTCCCAAGTTGGCCATCAAAGACACAACTATCGATGCCATGGACGAATTACTAAATTCAGTTGATTTGTCCACCTACGGGTTGGAGCGGTGAAACTGAACACCACCATCGAGTTAGATGCCACGGAAACCGAAATTGATCCGCAAAATCCAAATCCGCGCGGTGCTCACGGCGGCGACGAACAAGAAGACCCATTGGACCTGATTATCCGGAGTTTCAACGAGCGCTGGTTTCAGGGCTGGGAAGCCACCCCGGATGAGCAGCGGGTGAAGTTTGTCAATATCGCCCAGAAAATGCGGGCGCATCCGGACTTACCAGTGAAATACGCCGAGAACCCGGATTCCCAAAATGCGGATATTGCCCTGAACAAATGTTTAATGAAGTGATGGCCCAAGAGCGGAAAAACGAACTGGATCTGTACCGGTTGATCGCCAAGGATGATGCTTTCGGGTGGCGATGCTGGATACATTGAAGCGGGTGTTGGGGGTGGGGTAAAATAATGTTAGTTTATTCGGTACCGGTACTTAATATATTTAAAAAAAAAAATGTAGGTAATATGGATATTGAAATTAACGACCCCGCCTATCTTGAAACCGCACTCAAAAGTTTGCTGGGGCAACTGAGTCACAAATTAATCCCTAATTGGAGCGATTCTTTAAAAAAGGCTGCAACACAAGCAAACAATGTAATTAAAGCCTCAAAACATTTAAGCCAAAAAGGCGATTGGCAGTTTTGAGTATGTTCAATAATGTTACTATAACAGCAAACTCATAATGCATTTGAGAAAGTTGTGCAACTAGTTCAAAATGAAACATAAGCAAAAATTTGACATTACTGTTTGATAAACTATATAATGAAATTATCAAAAACTTAGTTGACTTAATAAAGGTGTTCGACATTTATTATTTTGAAGATAATATTACTCATAAAAGCCAGATGGATTCCTGGATTTCTGAAGTTAATCAGAATAGAAATAGGGCTGCATCAATAGTTAAGGATGCTGAAAAGATTTTGGCAGATACCAAAACATCCGCCGCTAAAATCGCAGTCGAACATTATAAACGATTTTTGGCAAAGAAAGTCGCAATTTTTCAATTTTCTCTTGGCTTGGTTACTGCATTGTTAGTCACTAGCAGCACTTATTGCAATTGGCATATGGTTTTTACCCGAAATCCCGCAAGATGCTTTGGGGGGTAAGATTGCCGAAATTATCTTTTAAAAATCGTCATCATATCAGGGCTGTTTTATTTGATTGCGCTTTTTGCACGTAACTATCGGGCAAGTAAACACAACGCAATTCTCAATAAGCATAGACAAAATGCTTTGAAAACTTTTTTGATTTTTACCACCTCCGTACAAGAAAACGACCTACAGACCAAAACGCCATACTGCTAAAAGCAACTGAAGTCATTTTTTCCAATCAACCTACCGGATTCATGCCCGACTCAGGAGATGGTGATATGTCTCCCAAGATTATAGAGATATTTAAAAACTTCCCTGCATCTGCCGGAAAATAACCGTCACTCACTCTCAAACCCTTATCCTCCCTACCCCCACCACTACCTCACCGGCGCTTTTTGAATAGGTATTTCATCAACACAACTTCAATACCATGAAAATCAAGATCGATAAAATTGTAAACCACCCTATCGAGTTGTCAGGTACCTGAGTGACGATATCTTCGAGTTCAAGATCGATACCGGTAACCTGTTTGAAAAGACGTTCCAGGAGTTTCTGGAAAAAGCAAAGGAAGGCACCCACCGTGATATTGCTTTCATCGACAATAATATCCCGCGCGGTAATTTGACCCAAATCGGCACTCCGGGAGGAACTGGTCCAAAACAAACCTGACCCCATATCTACAAGGCAGAAAGTTACTACACCAACGGACAAAAAATTGTTATCGCTGGTCAAAACCGACAAAGGCTATGAAATCGGGAAGCACCACAGCCTTCAGTACTTTGCCGGCAGTTTTTACAACTCTATTGGAGTTCCCAGCCTGAAACTGGAAAGTTTTCAACTGGAGACCTATCAGTTAAAAGAAATAGCCGAGACTGAAATGCTTGAAGAACTGTCCGCCGTGGAAATAATCAGGATTCCCACCCTCCACGATTCCGATTTCGACTATATCGAAGCGCGCTTTGTTTACCCCTTCACCTACCACTTCAAATTCAACGGCATTGAAATTTCAAGAACAGAGGGCTATCCCCTGCCCAACCTGGATACCATTTCGGTCGAAATCATCCAGGCCTTAAAACCCAAAGTCCTCAAATGTTGCCGGAACTGCACCCATTTCAAGTACAGCGGAATGTCATACGACATGAGCGGCGGAAGAGCCGGATACTGTAATGTATTCACCGAAAGACTTGATAAAGAACACGCCCGGGAGGCTGTCACCAACATCTGGCAATGGTGCGATCATTTCAAACAGAATGAGCGGATTTAGGTGGTGGGTTGTAGGCTGTCCCATATTCAACAAAACATATCCCCTCCGCTCAAAAAAATTCGAGGGCTGCGCCCTGTTGACCCGCTCTCGCCTTGCTCCGCGCTGCTTACTTCGCTTCGCCGTCGGTCGTCCCTCCCTCCTTACTCGCTTCGTCGCAGCGCATCGCGTTTTCTTTGCTCACAGGAAAGCCGGAGTGGCAGACCAACTGACTACAGGGACAAAGCAAGGCGGAAGCCAATGCCGCTGAGGCGATACCCCGGCGCGTAGTAGTAGCGATAGGCGGCACGGCAAAACAGCGCCGAGTTGAGCCAACTGCCGCCGCGGTTCACGCGGTACGAACCCCGATCTGGGTGGCCTATCCAGGCACTGCCGTCTTCCGGTGCACCTTTGTAATCACTGTGCCAGTCGTCTTCGCACCACTCCCACATTCCCGCTCATATCGTGGATACCCAACTGGTTCGGTTGCTTTTGCCCGACGGGCTTTGTCTCGCTCCCGCTGTTGCCCGTAAACCAACCCACATCTTTAAGCCGGTCGCTACCCGCGTATTTGTACCCTTCCGTATGATATTTGCCCCCGCGCGCGGCATACTCCCATTCAGCCTCCGTCGGGAGGCGGTAGAAATGACCTGCCGGGCGAGTATCATTTGTCAGATCATTCAATCGCTTGATAAACCCCTGCGCATCGTCCCACGATACCTTTTCCACAGGGCGATCATCCCCCTGAAAATCGGAAGGGTTTTCACCGTTCATTACTGCCTTCCACACCGCTTGCGTTACCGGGTATTTCCCGATGTAAAACCTGAAACTGTCACCTGGTGCTGCGGTTTTTCATAGGACGCTGCCTCTGTATCGTTATCCGGGCTGCCCATTTCAAAGGCCCCGCCCTCGACCGGGATCATCCAAAATTCACAGCCTTTGACGATTTCTTTGTGCGGGTCAGTCATGGTTGTTAGATCTGAAAATTCAAAAGATGAAGCGGCAGGTCTTTCGACCCCCGAGTCCACGGGGCTACTAAACCGCCGCTTCGGCCCCGAAAAATCAGGGCTTTTTGTCCCACACCCCAAAGGTTGAAGGAGCAGGACAATCGCCTGTTCAGTGGACGCCATCCGGCTTTCCTGTGAGCTGCAGGGACAAAGCAAGGCGGAAGCCAATGTTGTTGTTGCGATTCTCCGGCGTGTTGTTGTTGCGATAGGCGGCACGGCAATTCTGCGCCGTGTTGTTCCAACTGCCGCCGCGGTTCACGCGGTTCGTACCCTATGGCGATTGACCTTTAAGGCGTAAAAGTAGGTTTTTTCGCAATGTCCAGGTATCGGCGTGACGGGTAAAAGCGAGGAGTGGCAGTGCGTGGCGCTGGCACCGGGATTCACTCCATATTCCGCTGTGGTAGTTATCGTCCACCGTTTGCATTTTTCGCAAAAAACGCTGTTTGCTTTTTGCAGCAACCGGAGTATGATGCGGAAAAATATGGTACCCCAAAAATGGAAGGCCATTTTACATTGGTTCAATACCTCCGGTTTGAGTTGGCAACGCAGGTCGTTTGGATATAATCGGTAATGGACTCAAAATCTTTTCAATCTGAATTTGTCAGGATGCCACAACACCATGTCGTCCATATACCCACATAGGCTTTGACCCGCAGCCGTTCTTTGATAAAATGATCCAACCCCAGTGAGATAATGGTTGGCGAAATATTGGCTCGTCAGGTTGCCGATGGGCAGCCCACGCACTGGGTATGCCTCGTAACTGTCGATGATTTTGAAAAAATTTGTGACACGATGCGGTCTTTGAACATCCGGGCCAGTTGGTCTTTTATGATGTTGTGGTGTACGGTTTCAAAGAATTTGCGTATGTCCAATTTCAAAACCAGGTATTACCGTTGCTGAACATCCGCGCACGCGACAGCGCCGCATAAGTACCTTTATCTTTTCGGCTTGCGTAGCCGTCAAATATCTGAGCACGCTCGAAATAGACGTGACAGATGTTCATCAGGGCATGATGCAGCACTTGTTCAGAAAATGCGCTGGCACATATCTTCCTCTCCTTCGGTTCGTAAACCTTGAAATACCGGTACGCTCCAACTGCGACCTCGCCGCTCAAAATCTGTTCGCGAAGTATTGGCACATGGCGCTCTATCCTGAAAAAATAGTCCAGTACTTCCTTCGAATACCGCTTCCCTTTGGCCGCTTTCCACGCCGCAAGGCGAGGTTGTCGGGGTCTGCCACTCGTTCGATCAGTCTTTCAACCCTTTTCATCCGACGGGTTTGACTGAAAATAATGACCGTATTTTTCTATTTTCTTTTCGCCGACACCTTCCACTGCACTCAATCCGGCAGGTGTAATAACCTCCAATTTTGCTATAGCAGCCAGTTCCCCGTCGGTGAACACCACATATGCCGGCACTGATTCCGCCTCGGCTACGCGCTTGCGGATGTCGCGTAGTGCAGCAAAACGCTTGAACGTAGCCTCATCCAAAACTTGCCGGTAATCCACCCTTTTGACGCTCGCGTTCACTGGAAGCGACGTCATCCAGATATTTGATACAAAAGCACCACGATGTCCCCTGCAATTGGTTTTCAACCTGCAATATTTTTCTCGAGCGCAGGAACACGTTCATCTCATCAGCCAGCATCTCTCCGCCCATGATTGGAATGGTATAGAATTTTATCTGCATGTTAAAAACCGGTTTTTTTAAAAAAAATTTGGGGCCAAGCCCCAATTCAGTCCCTCGCCCCCTTCGCTGTGCTGCGCCGTCGGGTCGTCCCTCCCCTCCTCGCTTGCACCGCTCCGGTGGCTCGTTTTTCTTTTTGCTCACAGGAAAGCCGGAGTGGAGCGCCCATCTGCCTGCAGGGACAAAGCAAGGCGGAAGCCAATGAAGTTGTAGCGGAAACCCCGGCGTGAAGTTGCCGCGAGAGGCGGCACGGCAAAACCGCGCCGTGCTGAGCCAACTGCCGCCGCGGTACACGCGGTACGAACCCTCTCAGGCCCTTGGGGTCTGTAACTATGCCCGTTTTTTACACTTTTCGTAATATTCAGTGCCCCCATGCCAGTCTTCGCACCACTCCCATACGTTACCACTCATGTCGTAGATGCCCAATTGGTTCGGCTGTTTTTGCCCGACAGGCTTTGTCTCATTTCCGCTATTGTTCCAAACCAACCTACATCTTTGAGCCGGTCGCTGCCTGCGTACTTGTAGCCTTCCGTGAAGTATTTGCCACCGCGGGCTGCGTATTCCCATTCGGCCTCCGTCGGAAGGCGGTAGTCTCGCCCGGTCAGGCGCCGCAATTCAGGCAGGAATTTTTGGTGATGTCGTCCCACGATACCCGCTCCACAGGACGGTCATCCCCCTGAAATTCGGAAGGGTTTTCGCCGTCCATCACCGCCTTCCACACCGCTTGCGTCACGGGATGTTTCCGATGTAAAATGGAGACCGTCACTTTGTGCACAGGCCGACAGGCATCCCAGAGGTCGCCGTGTTCGTCGCCCATATCGAAGTGCCGCCTTCGACGGGGATCATATCGAAGGGGATAGGGAGGTTGGGTAGTGGTTGGGAGTGGATTTGCATAGCCAAGTGGGGTTTTATTTGGTGAAGGCCTCAATTCTTTTTTTCAATGCCTTCTACCACAGCAAGCCAGGCCGAGTCGCGGTCCGGCCAGGCAGTAACTGGTTTCCCTTTGAAGGGCAAGCCGTTTAGTTTCCCAAAAGGCATGGACGCCCAACTACAAGCGCGTAAAACAACCGGGATGACTATCGCCTTGCTTTGATTGTGCCGTTCCATGGTGGTTTTGATTTCTACACTCTGAATGTAGGGTGTGGCCAGAAAGTCGGCACTTACCAATAGCAGGATGATGTCAGCATCCGCAAGTTCCCGTCGAATCGAATCGTCCCAATCTTCACCAGGCAGGATGTCGGCGTCGTTCCAGGGTTGGATTTTTTCGTTGTGGCGCAGCGCTGCCAAGTGCTTGAGTAATTGTAGCAGTAACTCGCGGTCTTGTTTGGAATAAGAAAAAAATATTTTTTTGGGGGCGGACTTGCTGTCAGAAAAATCGCGTTCTCTTGGAAAAACGCCGTCAAGCAATTGAACCACCGGGCCGTTTTGAAATCTGATTTTGCACTGCGAGGTTTTTATTCCTTGCTCTACCATTCGATTAAGTTCCTCGTAGTCATGCTCATAAGGGGTCGTTAATTCGGAACAGTCCGAGCAATTGCAGGGTATTTTCTGAAAAACTTTTAGTGATGGGAACGACCGTTCATGGATTCTATCGATCTCTTTCCGGATGTCGCGGAGCACATATTTGCGGTCTTCAAGTAGTTTGCCCTGTACTTCTATTTTGATGAGTTTACGCCCGTCGCTGGGGTCTTCCGACTCAAATATTTGTGCGCGACAGCTGTCCTTTTTCAGCAGGGTTCCTTTTTCCATACGATTTTCCGTCCATCACGACTTTCGATGTCCTCGTGCAAGCGAACAATGAGTCTGCCTATGATACCTTTAGGCATGAACGGATACTGGTAAGTGTAGCGGAGCGTGGTTTTTTCCGGCGCCCATTCGTATTCGTCTGGGCGTTTGTCGGGGAGCAGTTGGGCAGCGATGTAGATTTCGCTCTCTTTTTCGGTGGCTTTGAAACAGACCCCGAAATTGTCCCTTCAGCATGAGATTCAGGAGGTTACCCTGTTCAGCAACTGTAAATCCGCAGGTTGTCCAAACACGCTGTATCATTCGCTTGTCGAAACGTCCGTCATTTTCAAAATCTCTGGGTACTTCATGATTTCATAGACAGCGTTTGCCGCCCACTGTGGGTTCAATACGATGAAATCGGCCAGCACGGGGTCTTCGTGGAAGTGCAAAATGACACCGAGGTCATGAAGCCACTGGCTTAGATCGTCGCGGCTTTGCGGTTTGTGGACTCCTTTTTCTTCGCAAATGCGCTCGAATTCTACTGAATTAATGTGATTTCGGATTTCCGGGTTAACCAATGGCTCAGCATTGCTGCTTCCTTCGAATTCTTCCGATTCAATTTGGTTTTGAGGATTTCGCAGGCGATATAATTCAAGCCGCACCTCATTCCAGTTGGCTGGAAATTTCAATGGTAAGTGCGCCATGCGGTGGCAGAGGATATCCTGAATGGTGCTTCGCAACGCATCGAAACGACCATCATTCTTATTGGCAAAATCTACCTCTCTACGTATGATATCAAGTTTAGGAAAGTCATCGCGGACAGTTTCCGGGTCATAAGGTAATCGGGCAATCGGATTTCCTTTTTCGTTGAGTACCACGAGCACGGGCAAATTGTCGGGCGCATCTTCCTCACGACCGAGCAGATTGATGATTTTGAACCAGTAGGAGAAATTATGATTTTCACGTCTACCGTCGGCTAATAGCACATAAAACGAACGGCGGGTCAGGAAAAACTGGTGCGTCATGTACTGAATGGCTTGTCCGCCAAAGTCCCAGAGGTTGACCAAAAACTTGGCTCCGTCTCTGGCTGGGTCAAGGTGGGTAAAACTCCAGCCTTCTCTGATTTGAATACCGACGGTTGATTTTGATCAAGGTGAGGCACAGGAAATTCGGGGTTTTCAAGTAGATTCCAAAGCGTGGTTTTGCCAGTATCTCCTTCTCCAACGATGAGCATTTTTACTTCAAAAACCTCCTGTACACCTTGCTCTGCCTGTTCGCGGAGAAAGCGCAGTACAGCGGCTTTACCATCTTTCATTTTTTCCGGCCCAGGGTTTTCCAGCGTATTCTCCTCCAACTCCAAATCACTCAGCGCATCCATACCTTCCGGCAGTGCGAATTCTTTGAGTTTGTTTTCCGCAAGGTGGAGGCTTTTCAGTTTTCGCAAACCGGCGCCTTCGGGGGAATGAGAATGCCGTCAGCCCGTTTTCGGTTCCAGGTTCAGTGCCTGTAAGTGTTGGGGCAGGCCGGGCAGCGCAAAGTATCTTTTGCCATTTTTCATCGGTCAGGCCTGTTTTGGCGAGGTTTAGCCCAATGATGTTGCCCGCGTCATCGAGGGCGTATTTCGGGTAGTTTTCTTTGAACGCCATCACGGCGGCCAAAGGGTTGCCGTCGTCCCGTTCGGGAGCGGGGTAAATTTGTTCCAGACCGAGGATTGTTGCAATTTGCGAGATCAGTTCAGGCATACGTTTTCAAGTGGCGAAGTGGCAGGTGTATCGGTTCGTATTCAGGTCGTTTTGCGAGTCATAGGACAAATGTAGTTTAGAAATCTTTTTCTGCTGCATTAATCCTGTCTGCCGGAAGTGTGCTCCGGCGCTGCCGCGTTTGAGCGTAGGCTCTCGTCCATGCCGGCAAATCCTTCCCGGAATCGTACATTTGTGTGCGCGTGGTTCAGCCGCGCTTGTGGTACCCGTTCGTTATCCATCTCCATTGACCATACCAAAACGACTCTGCCTGTTACCCATGCCCAACGACATCCAACTCTCCATCGAATTCGGCGTCAGCGTCCTGCAGAAGTTCGTCGACGCCGGCTACGATTTTCTCAAGACAGAGCATCAAAAACGCGACCTGTTCGGCAAGTCCACGGAAAAGTATGTTCGGGGACTGATCGAGCGGTTCGGCGAGGTCAAGGTGCTGGGCATGAATAGCCGGTGCCGCTGCTGAGCCTGTATGTTCGGGCCAATATTCTGGAGAAGATAAGCGCCCGGGCCGGGGCGAAGGTGGAGGATTTGGAATCGTTTTTTGACTTCGACCGCCGTGCATTCGGCGAGAAGAAGGAAACCAAAGACGGCGAAGCCATCGCCAACGACCTGCAACGGTTCATCGTGCTCGGCAAGCCGGGCGCCGGCAAAACCACCTTCCTCAAATACCTGGCTCTGGCAATGGTCCACCAGCAGAGCGATATCCAGCGTCGCCGCTTGCCCATTTTCATCACACTACGCGACTGGGCTGATAAGCGCAGCGAACTCATGGATTACATCACCGAGCAGTTTGATATCTGCGGTTCGAGCAGTCCGGACTGTTCGTTGAAAATATGCTCAGGCAAGGCAACTGCCTGGTACTGTTCGACGGACTCGATGAAGTCAGCCAGGAAGCCAATCTCGACGGCATTATCCGCGATATTCGTGATTTCACCGATAAGTACTCCGATAATCAATTTGTCATGAGTTGCCGCGTGGCGGCATACAACCACTGGTTCGAGCGGTTTACGGATGTGGAAATGGCGGATTTTGATGAAAAGCAGATCGAGACTTTTGTGAAGAACTGGTTTAGGTCGGAGCCGAAAACGGCTGATGAATGTATTACACTTAAAAGATAGTCCTCAATTGAAAGAACTGTCTTCAGTACCACTTCTTCTGACTTTGTTGTGCATCACCTACGACGAAAACAACGACTTTCCCACCAATCGCGCCGAACTGTACAAAGATGCTGTCGAAGCCCTGTTGCGCAAATGGGATTCCTCCCGCCGCATCCGCCGTGATGATCCTTATAAGCAACTTTCGCTGATGCAAAAGGAGAATATGTTCGCGCGGATTGCTTTCGGCACTTTCACAGAGAGCAGGTATTTTATCCGTGGACAGGACTTGACTCGAATGATCGGCAACTTCATAGGCAACTTGCCAGCTTTCAAAGCAGAAACCCTGGAGGTCGATAGTACCGAAGTTTTACGCACCATAGAGTCCCACCACGGCATATTTGTCGAGCGGGCCAAGCATATTCATTCCTTTGCCCACCTGACTTTTCAGGAGTATTTCACGGCGAAGTACATTGTTGATAATGCTTCGAACGGCACTTTGAAAAAACTCGTCGAAGAGCATTTGTATGACGACAAATGGAAAGAGGTGTTCTTGCTCGTGGCGGGAATGTTGTCGGATGCCGATGAATTGTTATTGTTGATGCTGAAAAAAAATCGGGAGTTGCTCGAAGAACCTGTTTTGGACAATCTTATAGACACTGCGGGAAAGATGATTTTACCCGGTAAAAATAAGTACACAACAGAAGTTCGTAAATCAATGTCAATTTACCATATTCTCGCAATTTGCCGTGTCCAGGACCTTTCGCATGAGCGTGATCTTCTTGCTCCCTTTACCCGAGCAATTGTACGTATCCGTGAACTCACTTCTGAGATTGGGAATGAACCAAATATTAGTCTTGATCGAGATGACCTTGGTATTAATCGTGACCTGGCTCGTGCTTTAATCTCTGGTTTGGAGGATAGAAAGAAATTAAGTATTCAGATTATAGAAGGGGTAACAAACTTTTAAAGGGCAACCTTCTCCTCGCCCAATGCCTAAACTCCGCCGCCTACCTTTCCAAACCACCCGCGACCACATCTTATCAACCATGCTCGCACCTTTAAGCGACCCATCATAACCCCACCCAAATAAAAAGCCGGGCAATCCAGCCCGGCCAGCCCTTCCGTTGCACTTGCCTCAGAGGCGTTGAGGGTTTGTTATATACGCTTTCGCTTTCGGTAGGCATACTGAGAAGTCAGGCAATTCAGACCAAACAAGCCGACTGCTTCCACGCCAGCCCACAACAACGGCCGCTTTTGTACCATCGTTTCCGAGCGATACGTGAATCCAGCGCCATAAGCCTAATCTTTTCTGCCGGAAGTGTATTCCGGTGCTGTCACGTTTGGGCGTAAGTCCTTGTCCTCTCACATGTAAACCATCATGTAAAACCAAAAAATAAGGGGCCACGTTTTTCGACGTAACCCCTTGATTTTCAGTGTCGGGATACCAGGATTCGAACCTGGGACCCCCTGCTCCCAAAGCGTCAGCAACTTGGTTTCATCTGGTGCTATTTGGTTTTAACTGATTGATTTTCAGCATCAATTTTTTCAAGTGATTTCCAAAATCTACCGGAAAGAACCTACTTTTTGCTTGCAAATGGCTTGCAAATTTTTTCCGTATGGTTTCTGCTAACATCATTCTCGATACACGTTACAAAAAGAAGGGCGACGTATTCCCGCTCAAACTTCGGGTTGTCCACAACCGAAAACCCTTTGACTTAAGCCTCGGTCACAATATCCCGCTCAGGGATTGGGACGAGAAGGGGCAGAAGGTTAAATCTTCCTGCCAGGCCATTGAAAATGTCACCCGCTTTAACGCACTACTCAACAAAGATAAGCAGAAGGTTCAGGACATCCTCATCCGGCTTCAGGATGAGGGCAAGTTGGACACGCTTTCTTTGGAGGAACTCAAAAACTATGTTACCCAAAAGAATACCGAAGTAATGACGCTTGCCTTCGGAGCGGAGATCATTGCCGAATTGCAGGAGGCAAAAAAATTCGGCAATGCACGGGTTTACGATACGATGCTTCGGAGCGTCCGAAACTTTTCGAAGGGCAGGGACTTCCCGATGAAGCAGATCACCTATGCCTGGCTGAAAAAATACGAGGCTTGGTATCTCTCTAAAGGCAATTCTGCCAATGGCTTAAGTGTGAGTCTGCGAACACTTCGGGCTTTGTACAACCGTGCCATCAAACAAAAACTGATCTCCAACGAATATTACCCGTTTGGTGACTACTCCATAAAAAGTGAGTCCACGCGCAAGCGGGCGATCACTGGGGCAGACTTGCAACTCATCAGGCAGTTTGTACCAAGAACCGAACGGCAGGAACGGGCGAAGGATTATTTTATGCTCAGTTTCTTCCTGATGGGGGCTTCCTTCGTGGATATAGCTTTCCTGAAAGTAAAAAATATCACCGGCGGACGGATTGAGTACAAACGCCGGAAAACCGGACGGTTGCACTCCATTCCGCTTTCCCCGCCACTTCAAGCCCTGCTGGATAAATATATGCCTGGAAAGGGAAGGAAGATTTTATCCTCAATGTGATCAAAACCGACGACCCGAAAAAGCAAGGTGCGAATGTTCGGGATGCGTTGCGCCGGTTCAACCGGTCACTAAAAGAAATAGGTGTGGCTTGCGGTATCGAGGCTCCACTTACGAGCTACGTTGCCCGTCACTCTTACGCAACCATCGCTAAATATAAAGGTGTGCCGACGGCGATTATCAGCGAAGCCTTGGGGCATACTTCCGAAGAGGTAACGCAGGTGTACCTTGATTCCTTCGACAAGGAGGTAATGGACAAGTACCACACAATGATTATTGAGTAACTCCCCTCCGTTCATTTTCAAAATCACGTTTATGGAAAATACTTTGGTCAACCCCGATTTTGAACGCGCCATCCGGCAGATGCGCCGCATCCTGCCGATGCTTTCCTTTGGGCTTCTAATCAGCACTTACCTGGTGTCTGCACTGATTATGGGGATATTTCACGCGGAGGCGGCACCAAACCTCGGGTTTAAGGTGGCGGCTTTTCTGGTGCCGCTTGCCATACAAGCGGGTAGGGGAACGCTGGTGTTCTTTTTCCAGCTGAACCCTGCGCACCTGCAAAGCAAATATTCCTTTGGGATAATTGCCGCGACGGCGTTGCTGTTGCTTTCGCTTTGCGAAGCATTTTTTGTGATGATGCCTTACGGTGTCTCCTGGACTATTTCGGTTTCCACCCTGATGCTGATCGGGTGGGTGATTGAGATTATGATTTTGCGGGAAACCACATTTGCGACGCAAATGGAGTCGTACCAAAATCAGGCGCAATGGCAGGAACTCAGGAACTTCTACATTGCCCGGAATGAGTTTGAGCAGTTCATCAAAGGAATGCCGGGGAAGGCAGTGTTGCCGGAGCCGGAAGAAAAACAGATTCCGCAGGAATTGCCCACCGCCATTTCAGAAACACCAATAAACGGTGCAGGCTTGGGAAAGGGAGTAAGCCCGTTGCAAAATGGGCTGTTAATATCACAAGCCTGATAGATACTCAGGCGGTTTTTTACGGAGTAAAACTGGATAAGGACGATCCGTTTTTGGAACGAAACTTAGCCAGACTGGAAATGCGTTTTGAAGAGCGTTACCAAGCCTCCGCCGAAAAGGAATTGAACCGGCGGGAGGAGGGTAAGCCTCCGCATCAAACCATTTTACGCTCGATGAATGAGAACAAAGACCGGTTGGAAACAACCCGAACGCTTCGCCGGATTTTGCTGGAAGAAACGAACGACCCTAATGCTGACAAAAAGAAAAATGAAGCGTAATCGCCCAAAAGCGCATTTGTGGATATGGTTAAATGAGCAGATAGGCAAATGCTCATTTGCGTTGACACTTGTGGGCTCAAAGTTGCAAAGCCTTTAAGATGAGGAACTCTTGACACGAACTGGAAAAGGGTGGTATCTTTGTGCCAACAGTACTCGCCACGCTACCCGTCAGATCAGCGTCCCAGGGCGAGTCTTGTTTTTTTAAAAGGTCTGGTCAAGATTTTCGAATGACTATTAAAACGGCAACCTACTTTTGGGCTTGCTAATTGGGTGTAATTGGGTGTATAAATGGAATATGATAAAGACTGATACTTTACAAATCACCCTTGAATTTCTTGATCTTATTGCTGAAGTCGATGAGTTCAAAGGGGCATGGCGAGCACTCGGAACACTTGCGCCAGAGCGACTTTCCGCTTTGCGGCACGTGGCTACTATTGAGAGCATTGGTTCATCGACTCGTATTGAAGGGAGCAAACTTTCAGACCGTGATGTGGAAAGATTGCTTTCCAACCTTGCAATAAAGTCCTTCAAATCGCGTGATGAGCAGGAAGTTGCAGGATATGCCGATGTAATGAATATGGTTTTTGCTTCATGGAAGGAAATTACCCTAACGGAAAATCATATAAAGCAACTCCATCGTGATCTCTTACGCTACAGCGAGAAAGATACGCGACACCGAGGAAACCAAGACTTCATCGAACAGTGTCGCGGCTTTCGACGCAAAAAGGCGAACAAGTCGGGATTGTTTTTGAAACCGCTACCCCCTTCGATACGCCGCGCCTCATGACCGAGTTAATCGCTTGGTTTAACGCAACCGCAGAAACAAGGTCGCTACATCCCCCTAATTGCTATTGGCATTTTCATCGTGGTATTCTTGGAAATTCATCCTTTTCAAGACGGTAACGGTCGCTTAAGTCGGGTTTGACCACGCTTCTTTTGCTCCGGGCAGGATATGCTTATGTGCCCTACAGTTCACTTGAAAGCGTTATCGAACAAAATAAAGAAGGCTATTATTTGGCACTTCGCCGACCCAAGGCACAATTCGCACTGACAAACCGGATTGGCAACACTGGTTGCTCTTCTTCCTCAAAGCGTTACAGCGTCAAATGCTTAAATTAAGAGAAGGTTGAGCGGGGAAAAATTCTACTTACAAGTTCGCCTGATTTATCTGTTGACATACTCGAACTTCTACTGGCACACGGTCGCCTAACCATAGGGGAGGCTGTTAATTTTACTGGAGCCAGCCGCAATACCTTAAAGTTGCATTTCAAAGCACTGCTTGAACGAGGTTTAGTTGAACTAAACGGCAAAGGACGCGGGGCTTGGTATGGTTTGAAATAACAGCTGCATAAGGACGAACAACTTACAATTTGTTTTAACTTTGCTTGAAAAATAGTACATGCAATCATTTACGAAACCGATTTTTTCAGGGCATGAAACTTTCCAATGTCGCCACCTTTGGCTCAAAAAGGTTGTGACTTTGTGAAATCAGGGAAGGTATTTGGCGCGGAAGATGCCGTAGTCAATTAGGGGTTGGTAAGAACATGGTCACTTCTATTCGCTACTGGATGCGAGTTTTCGACTTATTGGAGGGCAACGATCAAACCAATAAGTTCGCAGATTACCTTTTCGGCGAAGAAGGTAAGACCCTTATCTTGAGGACGATGCAAGTCTTTGGCTATTACACTATAGGTTAGTGCGAAAAGGATATGCTGCATCTTATAGTTTAATTTTCAATGAGCTGCGAAAGGAGCGCATGGAATTCTCAAAAGATAGTTTCGTTAAGTTCATGCAGTTGAAAGCAAAAGCAGGTTTGAATTTCGTATTTAACAAAAACACTATTGAAGGCGATTTCGAGGTTTTTGTAAAACTTTACCTTGGCACTGATTCATCCGGCAAAGACAAAGAAGAGAAATTGTATCAAGTATCTTTCCCGAACTGCGGATGGTGAGAACCATTCAAAGAGACAAACCGCCAACTCTGTACCATATTGAAACAAATGAAAAAGAGCAGCTGCCAAATGAAGTATTGCTGTTTACGCTATTAGATGACCCCGAAATTGGAATGTCAGTTAGCTTGGATGAACTCGAAAGAGCCTACAACAGTGTAGGTTCAGTTTTCGCTATCAGTCGTTCAGGGTTAGTGCAAAAAATAGAATCGCTTTGCCAAGATTTCGACTTCCTCGTTTACAAAGACGATGCGGGCATTCGGGAACTCCAGTTCAAGTCTAAACCTAATCCTTACAAAATTCTCGACCGTTACTACAATGGATACTAAACATGTCCCATCCGTCAACATCTTCCGCGACCAAAATGCCGAAGTCAACTACCTGACAACGTCAAACGCTAAGCGGGTAAGCTGCCCAAATTGCTGACGATTTTGAGAACGGTATCCGGTCGTTTTACCATTATCGGCTCTTATGGCACGGGCAAATCTTCTTTCCTTTGGGCGTTGTCCAACGTGTTGCGAAATAAAAAGCATTTTTTCGATGCCGGTGGGCTGGAAAAAATGAAAGTTGAAGTATTGCCATTAGTAGGTGAATTTCACTCAGTGACGGAATTTTTTGGACAAAAACTCCTTGACAGGAAAGCCTCGACAGAAGAGATTTTTGCGGAAATCTATCACCGTTATCACCAATTAGGCAAAAAGAATGGCTTACTTGTATTGATGATAGATGAGTTTGGTAAGTTCTTAGAATACGCTGCCAAAAACACCCCCGGAAGAGAACTGTTACTTCCTTCAACAACTCGCCGAGTTTGTAAGCAATCGACTTACAACATCATAGCCTTACGACCCTACACCAAAACTTTGATGCTTATTCATTTCACTAAATGGGGCGCAAAGACATGAATGGTCGAAAGTAAAGGTCGATTTCAAAGAGATAACATTTAACGAGCCGGTTGAACAGTTGCTCTTGCTGGCGGGTGAACGGCCAAGTCAGAATGAAGATACAAAGCCAGACAAAGAAAAGAGTTTGAGCAGGCAACCGAACTGTGTTTGCAAACCAAGGCTTTCCCATTCAAACCGGATTTTGCAAAACCCTTGCCCTAAAACTATATCCTTTTGGAACTGTTATCAGCATCTGCGGCAGCCTTAGCGATGCAACGGTATGGTCAAAATGAGCGCTCTCTGTTCTCATTTTTGGAAGGAACGGAACATACTGGCATAAAAGGGAATTACGATAGGCGAACCAACCCGTTTTACAATCTTGCCAACCTGCATGATAACCTCATTTTCAACTATTACTCTTTCATAAACTCTAAGTACAATCCCGACTTCTCTGCTTGGGTAAGCATAAAAGGTGCTCTGGAAAAGCGGAAAACGAAGTGGAAGAAGCACCTCTTGGGTGACTGCCCAAGGCTCATTAAAGCAGTGGGATTGCTCAATATTTTTGCTTCCAAAGGCTCTAACCTTGATGGAGACTTCCTGCTGCAATATGCTGAAGTATGTTTGGGTATCGAAAACCCCAACCCACCATTGCAAGCCCTTACAGACCGAAAAATCCTCTTTTACCGTAACTACCAAAAACGATTCATATCGAGGGAACGGACGTGGATATTGAATCGGAGCTATTACGGGCAGGGGACCAAGTTGGGCAAATCGAAGATGTGGTAAGCCTGTTAAACAAGCACTTTTTCCTTCCCTCTGGTATTTGCAAAGAATACTATTACAAAACAGGCACACCTCGAATATTCGAGTTTGTAATTTCAAAAAGTCCGTAACCGAACTGATGCCAACGGGCGACACAGATGGTTATGTGAATCTAATTTTGATGAAAATCTGAGCATTGAAAAGGTTCAAGAGGTCAGTAGAAAACACCCGAAAAGAGCAATTCTCTATGGGGTTTCAAAAACGCTCTGGCTATCCGCAATCAATTGCAAGATATTAGAAAAGACCAAGAAGACCATTGAAAACGTGCCTTCGGAAGATCCGAGGTAGCCCAACGGGAGCTGCCAATATTCATCATCATCAGGAAACTTTGCTCAACTACTACATGATGAACAGTTTGTATGGCAACTCAAATGAAATAGCGTGGGTTTTTAGTGGCGAGATTATTACCATTCAGTCAAACCGGGATTTGAACCGCTGTCTGACCAAAATCTGTACGAATGTTTATTCCAGGCACACCAGCCTATCGAAGCGAATTGGTCAATCAGGGCAAACTGTCTTCCCAAGTTCATACTGCCAAACGGATTTACTTCAGGCACTTGGTCAATCATTGGAGCGATGAAGATTTAGGCTTTGAGAAAGATAAGTTTTCCGCCAGAAAAGACCATTTACCTCACCTTGCTTAAGGAGAATGGATTAGTGACTGACAAAAACCTTTGGACCCGTAAATATTGGCGAGAAATCGGACTTCAAAATCTTATGGGAGCACGGAGAGGTTTCTTGAACAAGCAAAAAAACATCGTCTCCCCTTTAACAGAATTTTCAGATCACTTGCCAAACCCCCTTTCAAGTTGAAGCAGGGTTTGATTGACTTTTGGCTTCCCACCTTTCTCTTTTTGAAACGTGACGAGTTTGCCTTGTTTGGCAACGGCATTTACCTCCCAGAACTGCGTGAAGAAACACTTGAACTGTTGGCAAAAAGCCCGAAGGATTACTACATCAAAACTTTCGAAGTGGCAGGTGTACGTTTGGACATTTTCAATAGCTACCGTCAGTTCTTGAACCAAGGGAACGAAGGAACGGCTTGACAACAAAACCTTTGTGGAGACCATTCGCCCGTTCCTGAGTTTTTAGAAGGCTTGCCGGAATATGCCAAACATACCAACCGCTTGCAAAAGAAAGCCTTGCCATACGAAAAGTGATCGCGACAGCGACAGACCCTGAGAAAACTTTCTTTGAAGATTTCCCGACCGCATTGGGGATGACGCTGAACCCAACTTGAAAAAATCCCCGGAAGCATTGGCGGATTATATCGACCGCCTGCAAGATGCCATTCGGAAATCCGCTCCTGTCATGATGAGTTGGTAAACCGCTTTGAGTTGTTCATTGCAGATGAAGTACTTTATGAAACGCTACCTTTTGAAGAATACAAAGGTGAAGTTGCGGGATCGCTTCCAAAACTATCAAACAGCACCGATTGCCACATCACAAGACACTGCTGCTTCAGCTGCTTCCGAATTGGATGACCGCAAAGCATGGCTTAGTTCGATTGCTCAAGCTGTGGTGGGCAAAACACTCGAGACCTTGAGGGACGATGACGAGCCACAGCTTTACGACAAGCTCAAAAATTTTGTATTGGGCTCGACACATTGACCCAACTTTCAAAGCGGGATAGATGAGGAAAAGGAAGATGCCTTCGGACTGGAAATTACCACCTTCGATGCCGTTGAAAAGAAAGTGGTGCGGTTTCCCAAAAAGAAAAAGTTGGAAATCAGTCGCATCGAAGAACAACTTCATACACAGTTGGTAAGGACAAAACCATAATATTGCAGCCTTAGCCAATGTGCTAAAGGACTTGCTCAAAAATAGAACTTTCATCTATGAGTGTACGCCATGTTTTAGGCATATCAGGCGAAGAAGGATAGTGCTGCTTTAGCGATTTACATGAAAACCAAGTACCCCAACTTGGACATTGATTTCTATACCTGCGACACGGGTAAGGAACTGGACGAGACTTATCAACTGATCGAGAACCTGAAAGTATTTCTTGGCAAGGAAATAACCTTGCTGCGGGCAATGAAAAACAGCCCGGAAGACCCGTTCGATCACTTCTTGAAAATGTATGGTGGTTTCTTGCCTTCCTCGATTTCAAGGTGGTGTACCAAAACTGAAACTGAACCTTTTGAGCAGTATGTGGGCAACGACCCAGTTGTGTCCTATGTGGGCATACGAGGTGACGAGGAGAGAGAGGGTTACATTTCGAGGAAGCCCAACATCCAATCCATATTCCCCTTCCGAAAAAATATCTGGAGTGAGGATGTGGTGAATAAGGCGTTTGCCAATAGCAACCGGGAAGCCATGCTCGACTTTTACCAGTCGGTTGAACTGAATGAGCGAAGCCAACGCTTCGAAGAATTGCTGGCAACCCGTAGATCCGTCTTTCACCCAAATGCCAAAAACTGATTTTGCACTGGATTTGAGTATAAGGACTTCAAGCGGATAGTTTTTGCTTGGCTACAAACGACCACTTACCCTTTGGCTCCAAGAGGCTTATTTCCCATTGGTTGACAATGATGACGTTCTGGTAAGAGAGGATATTTTCAATCTATTGAAAGAGACCGGGG
>JADJRC010000009.1:0-40000 GCA_016712415.1 Lewinellaceae bacterium
CTGTCGCGTCAGACGGGTGGGGTGTGCAACGGGGGCATTCTTTCCCGTACAGACGCTGTCGCGTCAGACGGGTGGGGTGTGCAACGGGGGCATTCTTTCCCGTACAGACGCTGCCGCGTCAGACGGGTGGGGGGTGCAACGGGGGCATTCTTTTCCCGAGCAGACGCTGTCGCGTCAGGGGGGTGGGGGTGTGCAACGGGGGCATTCTTTCCCGTACAGACGCTGTCGCGTCAGACGGGTGGGGGTGTGCAACGGGGCATTCTTTTGCACAGACGCTGTCGCGTCAGGACGGGTGGGGGTGTGCAACGGGGCATTCTTTCCCGTGCAGACGCTGTCGCGTCAGACGGGTGGGGGGTGTGCACCGGGGGCATTCTTTCCCGAGCAGAGCCTGCCGCGTCAGAGGGGGGGGCGGGTGCAACGGGGGAATTCTTTCCCGTGCAGACGCTGTCGCTCGACGGGTGGGGGTGCAACGGGGCATTCTTTCCCGTACAGACGCTGTCGCGTCAGACGGGTGGGGGGTGCAACGGGGGGCATTCTTTCCCGTACAGACGCTGCCGCGTCAGACGGGTGGGGGTGTGCAACGGGGGCATTCTTTCCCGTACAGACGCTGTCGCGTCAGACGGGTGGGGGTGGCGACGGGGGCATTCTTTCCCGTACAGACGCTGTCGCGTCAGACGGGTGGGTGTGGCGACGGGGGCATTCTTTCCCGTACAGACGCTGTCGCGTCAGACGGGTGGGGGTGTGCAACGGGGGCATTCTTTCCCGTGCAGACGCTGTCGCGTCAGACGGGTGGGGGTGTCAAAATCCGGCAGCGTGTCCGTCTTTTCTGCTTTCCGAGGCGCCGAAGTAAACCCTGGAGCCTGCGTCGAAGCGAATGGCCTGATAGCCGCCATAGCTGCCTGGCGTTGCCCATCCCACTCGGTGCCCCATCTGCATCAGCGCGCGGATCGTTTCAAAAGGGTATCCCGTTTTCCAGTGTGATCTGCCCGCCATCGGTCGCTTTTTCGCCTGTGGGCTCACTGCTGCCCTGGTGGTCGATGCGTGGAGCATCGCCGGCTTCCTGGGCGTTCATGCCAAAATCGATCATATTCATCAGTATCTCCGTGTGACCCAGCGGCTGAAAACTGCCGCCCATGACGCCGAACGACATCCAGGGTTTGCCGTCTTTAGTTACAAATGCGGGTATGATGGTGTGAAAGGGCCTTTTATGCGGTGCATAGGTATTGGCCTGTCCGGGTTCGAGGGTAAAGAGTTGGCCGCGGTCCTGTAGCATAAAGCCCAGTCCATCAGGCACCATGCCTGATCCGAAACCCCGGAAGTTGCTCTGGATGAGCGATACCATGTTGCCCTCGCCGTCGGCAACGGTGAGGTAGATCGTATCTCCGTCTTTGAGGTTGGGGTTGCCCGCTTCCACGCTGCGGGCCGCCCGGTTGGGATTTATCAGTTTGCGACGCTCGGCGGCATATGTCTTGGATATCAGTTTTTCGACAATACCAGGCTCCATATAGGCAAGGTCGGCGTAGAACTTTGCCCGATCCTCAAAGGCCAGTTTTTTGGCCTCCACGAACAAGTGAATATGCTCGGGCGATCCAAACGGAATTTTTGAAAAATCGAAGCCTTCAAGAATGTTCAGCATTTGCAGGGCACAGATGCCCTGGCCGTTGGGGGGCAGTTCCCACACATCGTAACCGCGGTAATTGACCGATGCAGGCTCTACCCACTCCGAGGTGTGTTCAGCAAGGTCGCGGTAGGCCAGAAAGCCGCCGTTTTTTTTTTTCATAAAGGCGTCGATACTCCGGGCAATATCACCCTTGTAAAAGACATCCCTGCCGCCTTTGGCGATTTTTTCCAGCGTGTTGGCCAGTTGAGGGTTGCGGAATATCTCGCCGCGCTTCGGGGCTTGCCCGCCGGGCAGGTACACCTCCCGCACGTTGGGGAATTTCCCGTAAGTCGCTTCCACACGTCGCCAGGAAACCGACGCCTCGTCGGCCACCGCGAAGCCGTCGCGGGCATATCCGATGGCATAAGCGAGGACCTCGTTCACCGGCATGCGGCCAAATCTGCCGTGCAGCGTAAACCAGCCGTCGACACAGCCCGGCACGCTTACAGGAAGCGGTCCGAGCGGCGGGATAAAGTCGATGTTGCGGTTTTTGAAAGTATCGAGCGCAAGCGCATAGGGCGACCGGCCCGAAGCGTTCAGGCCGTACAGTTTCCCCGTTTTAGCGTCGTAAACAATTGCATACAAGTCGCCCCCGATACCGTTGACGTGCGGCTCCACCACGCCGAGCACAGCATTGGCCGCGATGGCGGCATCTACTGCCGTACCTCCCTTGCGCAATACGTCGAGCGCAACGGCGGTGGCCAGCGGGTGACTGGTACAGGCGATGCCGTGCTGCGCCATCACTTCGGATCGGGTAGCAAATGCGCGCCCGAGGGGACGATCCTGGGCGCGGATGATGCTGCTAAAAGGGAGCGAGGAGAAAAGGGTGAGGGCAAGAAGAATATAGTGGCGTTTCATATTCGAAAATTTATTTCAAAAATAAAGAATGTCAATATCCCCGCTTCGGTCGTTTTTTACAACATTCGGGGGTAAGGGGAGGGTTATTCCTGTCCGGACGGGTTACTTTTGCCACAAAATCGGAAAATTGGCCATGAAAATAATACCCGGAGGCATATCTCTCACTTTTCTCGCTTTTCTATTCACGTTCAACATCTGCCTGGGCCAAACCCTGCGCGGTACCGTACGCGACGGCGTGGTCGGTGAAGTACTGGTAGGCGCCACGTTGAAACTGTCGGCAGCATCAGATACCATTTTGCGCAGCACGGCGACGGATGTTTCGGGCAATTACGTTTTTCAGGACCTTCGTCCGGGCTATTACACCCTTGAAGTCTCATACGGCGGCTTTCGGCCAATGGCAATCCGGGAGATTAGCATTGCAGGGGGGAAAGAAACCTTGCTGCATATCGCATACAACCAGGACGTCAACCTGCCCTTGCTTACTATTGTGAATGCGTCCGGCAACCGCCCCGCACAACCACTGGGTGAGATACCGCTGACACGCGAACAGACGCTCCGCTTTCCGGCAACGTTCTTCGACCCTGCACGCCTGGCCATGGCTTACCCCGGCGTGGTGAACAACGACGACCAGGCCAACGGCCTGAGCATCCGCGGCAACAGTCCTGCATTTATGCGTTGGCGCCTGGAGGGTGTCGACATTGTCAACCCCAATCACCTGCCCAACGCGGGCACCCTGAGCGACCGCCCGGTCGCTTCGAGCGGCGGCGTATTGATGTTTTCGGCCCAAATGCTCGACAATTCGGCGCTTCTGACCGGCAACTTCCCCACCGGATACGGCGATGCGCTGACCGGGATCATGGACATGAACCTGCGCCGCGGCAACAACCGCCGCCACGAATTCACCGCCCAGGCGGGCCTTATCGGCTTCGATGTAGCCGCAGAGGGGCCGCTTTGGCGCGACAGAGGCATTTCCTATTCCATCAATTACCGGTATTCGTTTGTGGGCCTGCTGGGAGAAATGGGCATCAATTTCGGCGATGAAAAATTAACTTTCAGGACTGGCCATGCACCTTTCCGCACCGGTTGGCCGGAACGGCGAACTATCAGCTTTCGCGCTGTTCGGCAATTCAAAAAATGTTTTTGAACACAAGACCGATTCCAGCGAAATCAAGGCTTTTAAGGACCTGTTCGACATCTCTTTCGACTCGTATACGCATATCGCCGGACTGAGCTGGCGGCAGCGTATCGGAAGCAAAACCAGTATGCGGGTGGCTACTGTCGCATCGGGGCAGGTCAACAAGCGTACTTCGCAACCCTTCGGGACGGAGTTGGGAGTATATCAATACGACCGATCCGACGAAGATGTGCAGTCGCACGTGCTGACCATCTCCCATTTACCCGCCCGACGGCTACGCCTGGAAGGCGGTGCGAGTTATGTTTCCAGAGATTACCAGTACACCATAGACCGGGGCATTGCTACCGCAGCAGGACTGTATCAGACGGAAAGCGTACAGCCCTGGGCCAGTGCAAAATGGACCACCCCGAACGAACGGACGACATTCAGTGCCGGACTGCACGGCCTTTGGTGGTTGCAACATGGTTTCAGGGCTGAACCGCGATTTTCCGTGACCCAGCGTTTCGGAAGCCGTCACGCGTTGTCGGCCAGTTGGGGACTGTTTAGTCAGACACCCTCGTGGTGGCAGGGAGAAGTCCTGCTCGTTGCAGAACACTACGGCCTGCGGTACACCTGGCAGCTGTCGCCGACCTGGACCCTGCGCAGCGAATTGTTTTCCCAGTACATTGACAACGCGCCGGTAATTCCGTATCAGGATGCCTATATATCGGTTTTGTCCGAGAGCGAGGCGGTGATACCCAATGTTTTTGAGGTGGCGCAGGGGTCGGACGGCCAGAATTACGGGATCGAACTGGGCGCCGAACGTTTGTTGATGAACGGCTGGTTCTTGCTTGCGAACGCTACGATACTGAAGGCCCAAACCGCTCTTAACGGCCTCGACTGGGAAGATTCGCGCTGGGATATCGGCAGGGTAGTCAATCTGACGCTTGGCCGGGAATGGCAAAGAATGGACGGCGCGCCAAAGGCCAAATTCTTCGGTATCAGCGGCAGGGCGGTATGGTCGGGCGGCTTTCGGGCAATGCCGGTCGATGCCGTCGCTTCTGCCGACGCGGCAACTACCGTGTACAGCGCAGCCAACGGATTCAGCATACAGCAACCCGATTTTTTCCGGCTTGACCTGCGCGTTTACTGGAAACGCAGTCTTGGCGACCGCCGCAACAGCACTTTTGCCATGGATTTCCAGAACGCGACGATGCAGAAAAATACCGCTTACCGGTATTTCGATCCCTTTACCAAATCTGCTGAAACCAAATACCAGCTCGGCCTGATCCCCAATATCAGCTGGCGCCTCGAATTTTAATTGCTCATCCAAACAGATCACACATGACTCCTCGTATTTTATGCCTTTGCGGACTTCTGGCGTTTCTTTTTTTCGCGTGTAAAAATGACCCCAAACCTGCAACTACGCCCGGCGGGCAACAGATCGATCCGGAACTGTCGGCCCTCAATGCCTTGCTTGAAAAAAATCCGGACAACGACTCTCTGCTGTACCTGCGGGCGGAGGTCTACCACAAACTGGAGGGCTACGACGAGGCGCTGAGCGACCTGTCGCATGCCATGCAACTCGATTCCCTGAAACCGGCATACTACCACCTTATGGCCGACGTATTGCTGGATTATGCCCGCCCCAACGACTCCCGGCGCGCCATCAACGTGTTGCTTACGGCAGCGTACAAATTTCCAAACCGCATCCCTACTTTGCTGAAACTGAGCGAATTCCAGTTGATTGTTCAGCAACACAGCGAGGCCTTGCAAACCCTGGACCGGATACTTCAACGCGACCCGCAAAACGCGGAGGCATTTTTTATGGCAGGACGTGTGGCACTCGACAAAGGCGATACCACGGCAGCCGTGGCATCCCTCCGGAAATCGGTTAAAATTGACGCCACCAATGGGGATGCCTGGATGTTTTTGGGCCGCATCTTCACCAATCGCAACAACCCCCTGGCCCTGCAATATTTTGACAATATCCTGCGCCTCGACTCCACCAACCTGGAGGCTCTTGAAATGAAAGGGGTGTTTTACAAACGGACCGGCGCCTTCGACAAAGCCTTCGACATCTACCGCAACATCATCGTTCGAAATCCGGATTACTCCAATGCCTACTTTGATATGGGCATGATATACATGGAACAAGACTCCTTTTCAAAGGCCTACGACAATTTCGACCTGGCCATAAAAACCGACCCACTGTTCATCAGGGCGTTTTATTACCGCGGATTGAGTTCTGAATTACAGGGAAATACCGATGCTGCAGTTGCAGATTACAGGCAGGCAAGCGGCATGGCGCCCGATTTCAGGGAACCAAAAGATGCCCTGGAAAGACTGAAGAAAAAAGCAGGGGAATAAGCCGGTTTTTAAGGTTGCGACCCGGTTTTGACCGGCAGCCAGGAAAAAATAAGAGTGGCGGCACACACAATAATTATTTTTCTTAACGTTTTCATAACTATATTTTAACTAAAAACGTTAAGGTTATGCAAAAACAATTTGTGCTTCGCTTCATGCCGGTGCTGCTTTTGGGTGTTTTTTCCTGCACCAATATTTACTTTAAAGACCCTGTGCCGCAGTCTGCACAGACACTTTCCACTGCTCCGGATGCACTTTCGGGCGTTTATGCGTATATCGATGAAGCTGAATCGGAACCTGATCCGGTAAAGTCGCTTTTCAAAGACTGTGTACGTATAGAAAAGGTTAATGACACACAGATACTGATCTCCTGGGAGTCGCGCCTGGCCGAAAAGGACATGCCGAAACTGAAGGAGCAGATGGAGTCACAGCGATCTGCCGGCGCCATAAGCGCCTACACCCTGACCGGCAATTTTCTGCTGTGTACCACTGTTTCGACAGAAAACGATGGCCGGACAAAGGAGCAGCAGCAGTACGTCGCACTGGAGAAAGAAGGCTCCTGGTATATCGTGTCACAATCGCGCAAACCGGGCATGTTGCTGGATTTTAAGGCTGCTACATTTGCCGAATTCTCCACCGCCGAAGGCGCCGCTGATGTATTCCCGGAGGCGGATTCCCTCGAAATGGAAACCAGCGCCCTGAGCGCCCGCGTGAAGCGCGACAGCTACTATTTTAATTTTTTGAAAAAAGACGACCCGGGGTGGAGCCTCTTCTGCCTTGTACCGGATGCTTCCGGCGGCTGGCTGCTGAAAACCTCCGCTGTTGGAAACCAGCAGAACTTTAAAGACAATCTTACGGCCTACAGGAAAATAACGCCTTTTGAAGCAGTGACCGACTCCAAATTCCGCATTGCTCCTACAGATGCCGAACTGGAGCGACTACTGGCCGAAAAAGACCTGTTCCAGACCGCATTCCTGCGCAGGCTGGAGCCATAAAACCCTACCTTAGCGCCATGCGTCAGAACCTTCCGACGGTAGAAGTATTTGTGCAGGGCATCCGCTCGGGCGACCGCGTTTTGCTGGGTAAGGCCATTACCCTGGTAGAAAGTACGCGCCCGGACCACCAGGCCATGGCTCAGGATATTATCGCGCGGCTGTTGGCCGAATCTCCGGATTCGGTCAACAGCCTTCGTATTGCCGTGACCGGCGCACCGGGCGTCGGCAAGAGTACGTTCATCGAAGCGCTCGGCATACACCTGACCAACCGGGGAAAACGGGTGGCGGTATTGGCCATCGACCCGACCAGTTCCATCAGTAAAGGCAGCATTCTCGGCGATAAAACGCGTATGGAGCGGCTTTCGACCAGCGAAATGGCCTTTATCCGACCTTCTCCTTCCGGAGCATCACTCGGCGGTGTGGCGCGCAAAACACGTGAAACGATCCTGCTCGTCGAGGCCGCAGGTTACGAAACAGTGCTGATCGAAACCGTCGGAGTGGGGCAGTCCGAGATCGCGGCACACAGCATGACCGACGTATTTCTGCTCCTGCTGTTGCCCGGCGCCGGCGACGAACTGCAGGGAATCAAACGCGGGATTGTTGAAATGGCCGACATACTGGCGGTCAATAAAGCCGATGGCGACCGTGTACATCTGGCCGATCAGGCCTGTTCCTACTATCGGAATGCCACACACCTGCTACCACAAAAGCCAAGCGGATGGGCGCCCAGGGTGCTGACTTGCAGCGCGGAGCAAAACCAGGGCATCGAAACCGTCTGGGATACCATCCTGGACTTCAAACAGGCTGCAGATGCCAGTGGATTCTTCAAGGCGAACAGGAAAAAACAGGCGGGGTACTGGCTTCAGGAGGCGCTTCAATCGGGGCTCCAAAACGCTTTTTTCAACCATAAAGGCGTACAGGATACCCTTGCCGCTCTGGAGCCGGATGTGCTGGCCGGGCGGATGTCGCCCTTCGCCGCAGCAGAACAGGTACTCGCCGTTTTCCTGAAATAATTTTTCCATATCACTTCAGGTTTTTATTTTTTTATATGGGACATATTTCCCAATTTTATGGCACAAAAAAATCAAACACGCGATTTTTTGAAATGTAACGCCATTTAATAACGAAATATCCCCCACCTATGAGCCTCCGCGCAATCCCCTGTTTGCGGGTGTTCATTCCATTTGCGCTCGGCCTCGCATTCGGCAGCCATGTGGATACACCAATTGCCGGCCTCGGATATGCCCTTTTGTCGGGCGCCGCGATGCTGTGCATACTCGCACTGTTAAAGTATCCTTTTCGATACCGCTGGATTTTCGGCGCCTTTTTCCAGGTACTGCTATTTTTGACGGGCTTTTATCACGTCATCCGCCACGACGAGCGCTTACAGGCGGGTCATTTTTCCCCAGGCATTCAGGATTGTCATTACTGGACCGGGATCGTGTACGATGCCCCGGGAAAGGGCGCACGGATCAAGGTGCCGCTGCGGGTGGAATCGATGGGCGCCGCTCCCGATGCCATGCAGCCTGCTGCCGGCAATATATTGTTACTGTTCGATATAAGTCCTGCGACACAAAACCTGCGCTATGGCGATCGTATCGGTGTCCGGGCAACAGTGCGGCCTGCAGAACCGCCCAAAAACCCGCACGCTTTCGATTACAGGCGATACTTACATTTCCAAAATATTCATTTCCAGGCTTTTGCAAAGTCGGACTCCCTCGTGTTGCTTTCATCCGGACATGGGCATCCGGTATGGCGCGCCGCCTATTCCTGCCGGGAAAAGTTGCTGGCAATGCTGCAACAGCATTTCCCTACGCAGGCGGAATATGCCGTTGCCTCTGCCCTGCTGGTAGGGTATAAGGAGGATTTACCCGACGATCTGCGCACGGCATATGCCGAAACCGGGTCGATGCATGCATTGGCTGTTTCGGGCACACACGTAGGTCTGGTATACGCCGGGCTGTTCTTCCTCCTGAGCAGACTTCGATTGCGCGGGCGCTGGGGCCGACTGGTACAAAATGCGACCCTGCTTGCAGCCATCTGTGCTTTTGCCTTGCTTACGGGTGCTTCGGCCTCCGTACTCCGGGCAACAGTCATGTTTTCGACTTATTTGCTGGGCAAGGCGATGTTCCGTTCCGCTTCGGTCTGGAATGTGCTGGGCGCCTCGGCTTTTGGGCTGTTGCTCTACAATCCCTACTTTTTATTCGACGCCGGATTTCAACTGTCGTACGCTGCGGTAGCGGGGATGGTATTTTTCTATCCGAGGTTTTACCGTTTGTCGCCGCTACTGCCCGGATGGGCCGATAAGGCCTGGCAGGCCCTGCTGATCGGCTTTGCGGCACAGATCGGCACCTTGCCGCTTTCGCTCTACTACTTCCACCAGTTCCCGGTCTATTTCTGGCTGGCGGGATGGGTGGTTGTGTTCGGTGGCGCTGTGTTTATGGCCGGCGGCGCCGTACTGGTGCTGCTCGATTTTTTCCTGCCCGCATTTGCCCACTGGCTGGGCCTGGGCTTGTACTGGATGCTTTGGGTCATCAATCAACTGATTGTCGGGATACAACACCTGCCCTTCAGTGTGATCGGCGGCATCTGGATTGCGGGCTGGGCGGCGGTGTTGTTGTATCTTTTTATTGCCTTGCTCGGTGCAACCCTGGCGCAGCGCAAGGCAAAGTGGCTGCTGGGAGCGTTGGGGGTATTGTCTGTTCTGGGTATTTGCCGGGCGGTACGCGATGTGAGGCAAATGGGCCAGGAGCAGGTTGCCGTGTATTGCGTCACCAGGAACAGCCTCGTCGATTTCATTTACGGGCAAAATACCCTTGCCCTTTCGGATTCCATCAGCAACAGGCAGGTGATGTTTTCCGCGCAGTCGAACCGGTGGGCGGCGGGTGTGCGCGAAACAGTTTCCATACATATTGATACGGATACACTCATCCATCACCCCAAACTGCTCTACGACCCTCCGTTCGTGCAGTTTTCCGACAAAAAAATGGTTTTACTGCACGATACACGGCTAACGACTGTCGCGGGAGTTCCCCCCGTTGCCGTGGATGTGCTCGTACTCTCCCAAAGTCCCCGCCTCACCATTGCCGAATGCCGGGGGCGCTTTCCATTCGGCATGGTCGTATTCGATGCGTCCAACAGCTGGAAACAGACCACGCGCTGGAAAGCCGAGTGTACGGCAGCGGGTATTCCGTTTTACGATGTCAGGGAGCAGGGCGCCTGGGTATATGCCAAATGACGCAATGCATGGCTTTTAGATTATTATATTCAAAGTAAATTGGTTTGCGAAAACAAACTCCGACAACACATTGATTTTCAACACACTGGAATTCTATGAATTCTTACATTCTGCGAATTCTGGTCCAAAACCTTAATCCACAGCATATGAAACGCTTCATCATCAAGTATGTCCATTTTTCAAGAAAAGAACGTTCCGGCGCAATACTGCTCGCCTTTTTCTGCACTGCTGTTTTTGCTTTCCCTGAAATAGCGCGCAGGTTTTATCCGGAAAAAAGCGTCGACTTCACGCCCTTTCAACAGGAAGTACAAACCTTCCGGGATGCCCTGCAAGTCGCTGAAAACCAGGCGGAAGGGCAGCCCGGCGCCCTGTTTGTTTTCGATCCGAATACGGTTTCACAAGAAGATTTTATACGGCTTGGACTGTCGGAAAAGGTAGCCCGAACGATTTGCAACTATCGCGACAAAGGCGGAAAATTCAGAAAACCGGCGGATTTTCAGAAAATCTGGAGCCTGCAAGCGGAAGACTACGAACGGCTACTGCCCTATATTCGGATAGGGACGCCCAACCAAGCTGCGCCCAGGCCTTCGCCCCCGGCTTCGGCGCCCGAAGTTTTTGTATTTGATCCGAACACTGCGACGGAAAATGAATTTCAACGCCTCGGCTTGCCGCCCTGGACGATCAAAAGCATCCTGAACTACCGCAGCAAAGGCGGCCGGTTCAGAACCAGTGACGATTTCAGGAAAATATACAACCTGAACGAGCGAGACTTCGCGCGCCTGGAACCGTTTGTTCAGATAAGTGGCGATATTGCGCTGGAACTTCCCCGGCCGCTCACTTATTCGGGCGCGGCAACGGCAACAAAAAAACCGTTGGATATCAACGCTGCGAATGCCGATGAATGGCAGCGATTGCCGGGAATCGGAGAAAAAAGGGCGGAACAAATGGTCCGCTTCAGGGATGCGCTGGGCGGATTCACCTCCATTGACCAGGTCGGCGAGATGCGCTCCCTGCCCGACAGCGTATTCAGGCGGATCAGGCCGTTCCTGCTGATTGAACAAGCCGCCGTAAAAAAAATCGACCTGAATGCGGCGGCCGAGGCGGATTTGTCGGCCCATCCGTATATCTCCGCCAAACAGGCCCGGCTGATCGTCGCATACCGCGATCAGCACGGCGCATTTGCTTCGGTAGACGGTCTCGAAAAAATAATCGCCCTCAGCGACCGCGAATGGCTGGGCAAAATCAGGCCTTACCTGACGGCAAAGTGAGTTTTTGATTGGATTGTGCTATCCGCCGAGCCGGGCTGCCTTATCCAGATACGGTTGCCCCTTTTCGGGTTGCCCCATATCCTTGTACGCCTGCCCGATGTATTTGAGCAGCGTGACGTTTTCCTGGTCGTATTTCAAAGCCTCCTCCCACTGCTCGATCGCTGCCGGGAAGTTTCTTTTCATGGCCATTACAGCGCCGAGGTTCCGGCGGGCATCTACAAAGCGTGGGTCGGACTGGATCGATTGCCGGTACACCTCTTCCGCTTTATCCAGCTGGTTGCGCAGGAAATAGATGAAGCCCATATTGGAAAGCACCTTTGCATCGCCCGGGCGGTATTCCAGCGATTTTTGATAGTCCTCGAACGCCTGGTCGTATTTTTTCAGACGGAAATAGGCCAGGCCGCGGCCGCCGTACGCATCGTGGTACTTCGGGTACAGTTGAATGGCTTTGGTATAAGCTTCGATGCCCTTGATGACCCAGGTCGAGTCGGTCACATTTCCCGTTTTTTCATCCACGCCATTTTTCGTCACTTCAAGCGCGTTGTGGTAGTTGAGTTTGGCACAGTTGGGCGATTTGACGATATCAGCGGTATACAGTGATTTGCTGTCGTACCAGGCAGGATTGCGCGCGACCGTTTTGAGCGCATAAGTGGCGATCAGGGCGCCCATGAGGCCCCACACGACAGTGCCCCTGCCGCCCGGATTCCAGATATTCGTCTGGTCATCGATCCTGAACAGCCTGCAAATCAGGTAGGCAACGGCAAAGGCAAAGCCCAGCGATGGTGCATACAGCAAGCGCTCGCCGTACGACGTACCGATCAGGATCAGGACATTGCTGAACAGGGAGAACGTGATGAGGTAAAAAAGTATCGCAAAGGCCAGAAAATGTTTTTTCCTGATGTTCATCAAGGCCCATATAAACATGCCTGCGTATATCAAAAAACCGAGTACAGCCCGCCAGTCGGCAAAAGTGACCGCTTTCATTTGTGGAAAACCCATGTCGTGGACCAGCGCATGGGGCGCTGCCAGTGTCCACAAATACTGCCCGCACATCATAAATGCGGAGGCAATCCGCCCGGCGGGTCCGGCAGCCTCGACGATAAAGTTATCCAGGACCGAATATATCTCCTGGCCGGGTTGCGACGACAGCACATTATGGCGAATGATCAGGAAAATGACGGCCGGGATCAGCATGAGCGCTGAGACGCGCAGCACCCGTCCGATCGGGTTGTCGGTGAAAAACCAGATCGTCAGGGGGAAAATGGCGAGAAACGTGATGGAACTCTCCTTGGAAAACAGCGCGAGGGCATAGGAAAGTACCGCCATGGTCAGCCAGGCGCTGTTGTTGCGTTCGAAGTATCGCCAGGAGCCGTACAGGGCGGCAGTACACAACAGGAGCGACATGATTTCATCGAGGCTTTTGATGTTGGCCACCACTTCGGTATGCACCGGGTGCGCCATAAAGATCAGTACCGCTATGGCTGTCATGGCAGGCGGGTATGCAGCCAGGATGCGCCGCCAGGTGATCCACAGCAGCCAGCCGGTGAAGGCATACAGCAGCACGTTGACCAGGTGCGCAAAATGCGGGTTGTCGGGCGATATCTGCCATTCCCAGGCGAATATAGTGAGGGCCAGGGGCCGGTACAGGGAGCCCGGGCTGTTCCACGAGCCATACCGGTATTCTTTGGAAAAGATCAGGTCAAGGTTTTTCAGGCCGCCTTTTACCACCCAGTTTTCCTTAATACTGGAAAAATCGTCGAGGCAGTAGTCGTGGCCCAGGGTGTTGTAATAGAGGATAAAGCCCAGGGCTGCTGCAAGTATGCCAACCCACACGCCGCCTGTAACGGCCAGGGGCTTTTGTGGTGCTTCGGTATCCTTATGGCTGGCAGGTTTTCCTGGAACGGGGCGTTTTGGTACGGGTTTGGCCGGTTTTCGCTTCGACATGATACAATGAGTCCTTCGTAAAAAATCTGCGGACGAAGGTAGCGAAAACCGGTTTTACATTAACCGTACAGTTCGTAATGAATCTGAGAACGGTCGTAACCCAACCGGATTATCAGGTTGGCTACCGCCTCATCGATCATGTTGCTCCAGCCGCAAAGGTAGAAGTCGACATCGGGGCGGACTGTTTTATACTGCTCCAGGTAGATCTGGTGGATGTGGCCTTTGTACCCGGGCCAATCGGGCTGTCGCGACAGGGCTACATCGTAGCGAAATCCGGGCATGGTGCGTGCAAGTTCCTCAAATTCAGCGCGATAAAGCATACCGCTTTCTTCCCGCGTTCCAAAAACAAGGTGTATGCCCCGGTGTACTTTCCCGCTGTTTTTCAGGTCGTGAATCATGCTGCGAAAGGGCGCAACACCCGTGCCGGTGCAAATAAATACGAGGTCTTTGTCGATCTTTTCGGGCAGAACAAAACCTCCGTCCGGACCCTTCAGGCGCAGCGACGAACCGGGCTGTACGTCGTCGAACAAATAACGTGTACCTACGCCATCTTCCGACCGGACGATGCAGAGTTCGAGAATATTGGAGCCGTCGGGAGCGCTGGCGATGGAATAACTGCGCCAGCGCTGCAGGCGCTTGTCGCCAATAGGAAGGTCCATGGTGACAAACTGTCCGGCCTTGAAGTCAAAGGACTCCACGTCCGGCATTTCAAGCCAGAATTGTTTTACGTTGGGGGCTATTGGCTCCAGTTTCTTGACAAAGCCGTCGTACCAGGTAACAGGCATCAGAAAAATTTTGGGGTATAACAACGGCCCGGGCAAATGGGTTTAAGCCGCGTTTATTTCTTCTTGTCTTTGTCCTGCTGGGCAAACACCTTCTTCAGCAGATCGCTGTTGCGCTGGCCCACATCCGAACGGATGCCTTTTTCCTTTTTCTCGACAAGGCTGAACAAACCGCCCAGCGCCTTGGTGGTCACGTGATCGTCGAGTTCCGGGTTGGTTTTTTCAACGAACGGCAGCCTGTTGTAGGCCGTCACGGCGCCTTTCCAGTATTCCCGCGCATTTACCTGGTCGAGGGAAGTCTGGATCACCGGCTTGAACTCATCGTACAGCGATTTGTAGGTGGAACTTTCCAGGTAACGCGTGGCAGCGTCGTCGTTGCCCATCAGGATGTTTACAGCATCCTTGAAGGTCATTTTTTTGATGGCAGCCACAAAAATCGGCTTGGCTTTGACGGCGGCATCTTCCGCCGCGCGGTTCATGCGTTCGGTCAGGTCAGATTCGATATTGGTAAAACCGGGTACGGATTTCAGTTTGTTGACGACCTTTTGCGCTTCTTCGGGCACCAGAATTTTGTAGGGACTTTTAAAATAGCCGTCTTTGGCAGAGAGAAAATCCACCGCCTCTCCAATGCCGGCATTCAGGGCTTCTTTCAGGCCGCTGCCCGCTTCTTCCTGCGAAAGACCGCCTTTGATACCGACCGCTTTTTCGGCTTTCTTGATGAGGCCGCCGAGTTGGGCATGCGCGAGTTGTGTAGAAAACAGGACTATAAAGAGAAAGAGTGATTTTTTTAACATGGTAGTAGTTTTTGTGATCAGATGCTTATTAAAACGCCACAAGATCGGCGATCGCTGCAAGATAGCCGGGGGATTATATTTTCTTTAACAGCCACCGGATGGCCATAAACAGCCTGCTGGCTGTGTGCAATTTGAGCGGTAAGGTTGTGCAAAAAACCGCAGCGACCCGCAGACGCTGTGTCGGCCTGCGGGTCGCTGCGGAAAAATGGATGTACTACCTTTATTTTGATGCAATATAAAGACCTTCTACCGCCACGCGCTCAATATACCCAGCGCAATGGAAAGCGTTACCCACCAGTATCCCACGTTGACCAGCAACCAGTTCCAGCCGCGCTTCTCAAACAAGGCGTTGGTGCCGAACAGCGGCAGCACAAATAAAAGCGTAAGCATCAGCCCGTGTCCCAACCCGTGTTTGAAGGTATGGAATTGCACATCTTCCTGCCCAAATCCGGTAACATTGAGCATCAGAAAAAGGGCCAGCATGAAGGCCAATACAAGTGCGGCGCCATAGATCATGCCCATATTGCCCGCGCGCATATCTTCTTCTTTTAATCCTGTCGCTTTCATCCAGACGGTCCCCATTACTTTTGGGTGATACCAGATCATGCCGACAATCATCGGGGTGATTGAAGCTGCCGCAACGGCAAGCCAGTTAACGTGAAAGTCTTCCATAAAAATGAAATTAAATTTTAGGTGAACTGCAAATGTATAGGTTATTATTTGGTGTAATTATAAATAAAGTAGAATTTTTGCTCAAAATAGCCCTGTGTAATTTTCCGTGGAGTCGTTATTGAAACCGTTTCCCGACTGCCTGAACAAGTCGTTTTTATTCAATGCCGACAGAGCACATCGCGGTATTTTTGCGGGGAAATCATCCTGTTTTTTTCACCCTTCAATCGGAAAACAATGCTTGACGGAATTTCATCCTTGACCTACATCGTCTTCCTGGCTGCTGTGGTACTGGCAGAGTGGTATCTGTACAAAGCCGCTGCCTTTTCCCGGACTGTACTGGCGACAATAAACGGCTGGCTCCTGTTCATCACGCTCCTGGGGTTGACGGGCTTTTACCACAATCCTGAAGCGCTGCCGCCACGGATTGTATTGCTTGTCGGACCGCCGCTTTTGCTCCTTGTCGCCCTGTTCGGCACGCGTAACGGCCGGGCTTTTCTGGACAGCCTCGACCTGAACCTGCTGACCTGGATGCACGTTGCCCGGTTTCCTATCGAACTGACACTTTTCTGGCTGTATGAGGCGGGAAAAGTACCCCTGATTATGACATTCGAGGGGCGCAACTGGGATATTCTTTCCGGTCTGACCGCTCCGCTGATCGCCTGGTATGCCTTTAAGGGTAATGCGGTCGTGCGACCCGGACTGCTGCTCTTGTGGAACATCGTTTGCCTGGCGCTGGTCGTCAATATCGCCACCCACGGCTTGTTGTCGGCGGAGTCGCCGTTCCAGCAATTTGCTTTCGACCAGCCGAATGTCGGGGTATTGTATGTGCCGTTCAACTGGCTCCCGGGTTTTCTGGTGCCCGCCGTGCTGCTGGCGCACCTGGTGGCCATTCGTCGACTGCTGCGCAGCGCGGCTACTGGAAAAACAGGATAATTTCGATCCTCCGGTTGGCCTGCCTGCCCGGTTCCGTTTCGTTGTCTGCTACCGGGCGCGATTCGCCGAGGCCCACACACCGGATATTGCCGGCCTCATAGCCTTTGGCGATCAGTATTTGCTCGATGGTTCCGGCGCGGGCGAGCGAAAGTTTCAGGTTGAATTCCTCGCTGCCGATATTGTCCGTGTGCCCGCTGATCAGGATGCCGCCGGGTTTTTTGAGGATGATCGCATCCGTTATGCTGTCGGTGATGCCGGCATAGTGCGCATTCAGCGTGCTTTTGTCAAAATCGAAACAGATACCCGACAGGATCAGGGTATCGGAGCGTTGAGGTTCCCGGTATTCGAACGAATCTGCCACGGGAGGCGGGGCTGTGTCATTTTCAACCGGAAAGTCATCGATTGGCAGGGTATCGGGTTCGTCAACCGCATGGCGCCCGGGCGGGCCGTGCCGCCAATTGTCGGCGTACAGCTCGGCTCTTTTTAACTCCGCTTCCGCACAGATGGGGATACCTTTGTTTTTGGGCTTCAGGCGAAAGTTGTCGAAGTAGAATATTGCCCCCGCGTTGAGGCGCATAGCTTCGGGGTCGGCTTCGTCGAAATAGCCCAGATAGAAAAACTGCTCATCGCCGGTCGCCCGGAAAATGCCGCTGAATGGCATCCAGTCCATTTTTTTAAACTTTTTGACACAGTTTTTTTCCGTGAAAGTGATGGCCGGGTGGATACCTGCCGGACTGAAATACCCCGACTGGTCATCTGCGGAAAAATAGATGCCAAAGGGCCTGAACCCGGCGCCCCGCAAATTCAGGTCGAAGGATATTTCATATTCTTCCCCGGCTACAAGCGGACAAAGCAATGTCGTGAACAGAAACTTTCTCGACACATAGGCCTCGGAAAGGACAATTCCGACTTTACCACCCTTGCTGTTTTTGATATAGGACAAGCCGCTGTAATTGACCTCTTTCCAGGCCTCCGGCGCACATTGAGCGTTCAACTCGGTACAAACATTGGAGTCTTCAAACCCCGGGTTGGCCAGCAGGTTTTGCGTACTTGCAGCGCCCGGCAACAGCATGCAGCAGGCGACGAGCAGCGGGTGGAATGTCTTCGTCATATCCTATAAACGAAGGAAATACCACTTTAATCTACTCAAAACTTACCTCTACCACATCCTCTACTTTCAGACCCAGCAGGGTGGCGGCTTTCCCCATATTGACGGCGATTTCCAGAAAACCGGCGGCATTGAACAGGCAGAGTTGTTCGCCTACCGGGACGTCGCAATAGTTGGCCGACAGCCGGGTGATCGGGTCGTTTCGTTTGAAAAAAAGCGAAAAACTGCGCCCGTTCACTGTTTTTTCAAACACCTCGCGGCTGATGTTCACCACGACATTTTCAAAATTGTCGACGTGGATCACGGTGCCGCGTATACGGGTGGGTGTGATGACGGGCTGAATGCTGATACGTTCGAGCAAGGGCGCGGCGTATTCGCCGAGCGTTTCGAAGGACTGGCCTTCACAAAGATGCGCGACAGCGCCGGCGAAGATGTTTTTTACAGCAAAATGCTCCGACGGATCAGCCGGCAGGTTGCGCAGGTCGGCCGGATCAATTGCTGAAAACAGGAGGGTCAGCAGGCCATTGTCGGGCGCAATAAAAAAGTGGTTTTCGTGCCTGGCCGCTACAAAACGAATGCCTTGCCCGTACACACAATTGACGCCGATCAGGTGTATGGTGCCTTCCGGATATTCACGCCACATGTTCTGTACGACAAAAGCGCCCTGCACGATATCGAATGGCTTGATACTGTGTGAAATATCCACCAGCGTCAGCCCGGGGGTGCGGCTGAGCAGTGCGCCCTTGAGCGCGCCGGCGTAAAAGTCCTGTGTGCCGAAATCGGTGGTAATGGTGACGAGCTGCATAAAAGGTTATTTACCGCTAAGTTTCTGGAAGTCAACTATCTGTCATATTGCCAGGTAAAAGTTCGGCATCCGGAACCCGCTTAAAGGTTTTTTTGTTTGATAATCCGCCTGCACCAACCTAATTTTGTGGGCATCAAGCGGAGTTGTACAACTAAAAGGGCATGGAGGCAAAACACAAATAATACGCTAAAAGTCAATCCGCTACGTGTTTTTCCCTCCCGCTGCCAAAAATTGAGGACATATCATTTGAGCGAAATCATTCTCACCGTCGAGGGCGTTGACCCCGTGGAGTTATACGGCGAAAACAACGCAAAATTAAACCTTTTACGCAAAGCTTACCCCGACGTTACGATAACGTCGCGGGGAGCAAACCTGAAAATTACCGGAGAAAAAAAGGACACCCAGGGCGCCAAATCCAAATTCGAGATGATGGTGCGCTACCTGCGCGAACACCAGGAACTGCCCGTGCAAACGGTGGAGGACCTGCTGGGCGGTGAAAATCCTTTCGAGGTGCGTATCCCCGTCAATGGCGACAGCACAAGCGGCAATACCATTCTTTTCGGACGTGAAGGCAGGCCGATTAAAGCCAAGACGCGCAACCAGCGGCGTATGGTCGAAGTGTGTGAAACCAGCGATATCGTGTTCGCACTCGGCCCGGCAGGCACGGGCAAGACCTATACCGCTGTGGCCATAGCCGTGCGGGCCCTGAAGAACAAACTGGTTAAAAAGATCGTGCTAACCCGCCCGGCCGTGGAAGCCGGCGAAAACCTCGGCTTTTTGCCCGGCGACCTCAAGGAAAAGGTAGACCCCTACCTGCGCCCACTCTACGATGCGCTCGACGATATGCTGCCCATGGACAAACTCAATTTTTTCATGGAAAACCGTGTCATCGAGATCGCTCCGCTGGCCTTTATGCGCGGCCGGACACTCGACAACGCCTATATCATCCTGGATGAAGCCCAGAACGCTTCGCCGCTGCAACTCAAGATGTTCCTGACGCGCCTTGGCCCGTCGGCCAAGTGTATCATCACCGGCGACCTCAGCCAGATCGACCTGCCGGGGCACCAGAAATCGGGCCTGCGCCAATCGGTCGAGATTCTCACCGGTGTCGATGGCATAGCGGTCATCAACCTGACCACGGAAGATGTCGTGCGACACCGCCTGGTGAAGGAGATCATCAAGGCATACGAAAAGATAGAAGCGGAAGACCGCGCAAAAAGAGAACGCAGAAAAGCCGAACAAAACGCGGACAAGGCCGAACTGGAAGAAACGATGCCGGATGCGCAGCCTGAACGGGCAGAAGGCGCCTAGAACGCTTTTTTATGCCAAATCCGCTACCTTTCGCGTAAATAGATGCACTCCTGACTTTTTCAAACCACTGTGCCCATGACTTCTAAAGTTGCGTACATCGGCGGCCTCCGCACGGAATGCACCCACCTGCGTTCCGGGCAGACTTTCGTTACTGATGCCCCGGTCGACAACCAGGGCAAGGGCGAGGCCTTTTCGCCTACTGATCTGAGCGCCACATCCCTGGCGGCCTGCATGCTCACGACCATGGGCATCAGCGCCCGCAACCACGACATCGACATGGATGGCGCAACGGCAGATGTGAACAAAATCATGGCTTCCGACCCGCGCCGCATCGCCCGAGTGGAAGTCACCGTCAGGATGCCGAAAAAAGACTACACCGAAATCCAGAAGAAAATACTCGAGGCCGCCGGGCGTACCTGCCCCGTTGCGCTCAGCCTTGCAGCCGAACTGGAGCAGGTCATGGTGTTTGAATGGTAAAAGCGTTACCGGGCTTTGTTCAGGTTCCACACCTTGCCCGAAACCACGCGTACTCCGGCGCCTTTAAGCCGCAGTCCGGTAAACGCCTCCGTCGGGAAAAAGCAATCGGTCATTACGCAGGCTCCCCCGTCGGCAAAAACCTCTACGGAGGCTACGTCGATGAAAAGGTGCAACTGAAGGCGTTGTCCGGCCGTTTTATGCGGCGCCAAATCCTTACTCGAAAATTTGGGTGAAAAAGCCATGTTCCCGCTTTCCCTGCGATCGATGTACAACTGCCTGTCTGCCGGCGAATAGCCGACACGCACCTTTTCACCCTTGCTGTTGAAGAGTTCGACGCCGAAATCAGCCGGCGTTTGCCCTGCGTCCCATTCCAGTTCCAGCAGTATTTCCTTGGCTGAAACGGGTTTCCCGGTAACATCACTCAGGTCGCGGGCTCCCCCGATTTCACCTTTTGGCACATCGGCGGCTTGGCCGCGCAGCGCTTCCAGTTCACTGACAGGCTCCGAAAACAACCGCGGCCCTTCGTGAGTATACTTCAGTTTGAGCGCCCTTGGGATGGTCATGGCGCTGCGCCAGGCGTCCGTAGGCACCACCTGGGCATAATCCCAGTTGCTCATCCAGCCCAGAAACAGGCGGCGCCCGTCGGAAGGCGGCACATCCGACCAGGTTACCCCGGCGTAGTTATCGCGCCCATAGTCGAGCCACACGGCTTTTTCCTGCGTTGCCGCCGGTGCAAAACGCTCGTCCGGGACAAAGTTTTTGCCGTCAAACTGCCCGATAAAGTACTGGGTGCCGGAGCCGCCGTTCGGCGCGCCGGGGTTGATGCTTTGAAGCAGCACCCATTTTTGTTCGCCGGTACCTTCCATGGTCATGGGAAACAGGTCCGGGCATTCCCAAAGTCCGCCGTGCGCACCCCAACCGGCTCCAAAATCGCTCAGGTGTGTCCAATGTTTCAAATCGGTTGAGCTCCAGAATTTGGAATGATCGCCTGCTGAAAAAACCATCAGCCAACGGTTCGACGCAGTATCCCGGATCACCTTCGGGTCGCGGAAATCGCGGATGCCGGGGTTCCCGATCACGGGATTGCCGGCATACATGGTCCATGTTTGCCCTTTGTCGTTGCTGTAAGCGATGCTTTGGTATTGAAAATCATTGCGCCCGGACTTTTCCCCGGCCATCAGGTGTTGGGTAAAAATGGCGACCAGGGGCGGTTTGCCGTCCTGACCGAATCCACTCGTATTGTCCCAATCCACCACAGCGCTGCCGGAAAAGATCAGTCCGAGACTGTCGGGGTATATGGCAACGGGCAGGTGCTGCCAGTGCACCATGTCGGCGCTCACCGCATGCCCCCAGTGCATGGGTCCCCAAACGGTGCTATCCGGATAATATTGGTAAAACAGGTGGTAGTTTCCCTCGTAAAAGACCATCCCGTTGGGGTCGTTCATCCACATTTTTTCGGGAGTAAAATGGAAGTGCGGACGGTGCGGCTCCTCAGCCGGAGCGGGCTGCGGCTTGTTGCCGCAACCGGTCAAAACGAGTATGCCCAGGGCGGTAATGAGTTTATTCATGTCGAGAACAGTACTTAAACCGGGTTAATGTACACATCTGCACCTTCATCAAGGACAGTCACCGACCACGCTTCGGCTTTTCCGGCAAAAAGTGCTTTTGTTTTTGCCCAGGTAGACTGGAACAGTTCGGAGTTCCGGTAGCGGTCGAGTGCCGCCTCGTCGTCCCAATAACTGAGCGTGAAAAGCACATGGGGTTGCGCAGTATGCTGCAACAATTCCATGTGCCGGCACCCCGGAAAGGCCCGTATCCTGTCCTTGCTGTGCTCGAATACCTCGCGAAGAAAAGGTTCCACCCCATCTTCCCGAAAGGTCATTTTTACTATTCGTTTTATCAAAATCAGGTTATTTAAACTCACCACCTATCATTCATCATTCATCATTCATCATTCCATATCGCTTTTTCCGCCGCCAGTTGAAAAACCAGCCAAACAGCCCCAGAAACATCAGGGGTACGGCGATATTGAACAGGCGCCACTGGGGCTGTTCTTTTTGGGCTTTGACCGTGTCGAGCAGGCGGAGTTTCACCTCCTTGGTGCGGGCTTCGATCACGCCTGTGGGGTCGATCAGGTACTCCACGGCGTTGAGCATCAGTTCTTTGTTGGCATAAGTGACGTTTTCGAAACGATTGAAGCCAAGCGGCAGCCATTCTTTTTGGGCAGCGTCGCGGACGAAATTGGAGGCGATATCGCCGTCGCTGATGACCAGCATACGGGTGGGTGCGCTGACGGGTTTGAATTCCAGGCCGAGTTGTTGCAGCCCGGCCAGCATTTCCTGCGAAACGCGGTTGTCGTAATTGGAAGGGAAGGCGCCCTCCAGCAACACCCCGACCGGCTGCATGCCCTTGTTGAACTTTTCGGGGTCGGGCTGGTATTTCAGGATGTCGAAACTCAGGTCGATCGGACTGAATTGAAGGCGGCTGTACCGGCTGCTCGACAAAATGACCGTTTTTTTCACCGGTGTTTTGGTCCTGATCGTATCGATAGAGGAACAAAAGTGCATGTCCACACGGTCGAGGTTTTTTACAATCGGATGCCGTCCGGTGGGCAGCACCGCCGGGTGGTAATACCAGGGGAAGCGGTCGAATTGCGGCGAATTGCCCATCTGGCCCACCACCAGGCTTATTTTACTGCATTCCAGATCGAGTATGAGGTCGGGTTGAATACGCACGCCGTAGCGGAACAGCATGTCTTCCAGATTGATCGGATAGTCGGTGGGGAAAAAACGCGGCGGATTTCCGCGCATGCTGTCGAGGTCGGCATTCATGCGGTCGATCAGCCACAACATGCGGCCGCCGTTCATCACATACTGGTCGATCTTGAACTTTTCCTGTTCCGAAAAAGCCGTTTGGGGTCTGGCAACCACCAGCAAGGCACATTCCTTGGGCTTGATCTGGATCACAGAATCGAGCGCGATCCGGTCGGTGTCGTAAAACTGGTTCAGGCTGCGTTCCAGATCGGCAGTGTGCAGTTCGTCGAGTTCGCCATGCCCCTTGGTGAAAAGGATGATCTGCCGCTCCGGCGAGCGTATTTTCTTGATGGCATTGGCAAACTTGTATTCCAGCAGCGATACCGAATTGTTAATCACCACCTCCTGGTTCAGCGTCGGCGACTCGCTCTCCAGCAATTTTACCGGGATGCGCTGGTTGCCGTAATGCACGACGGCCACCGGGTAAATGATCTTTTGCGTGCTTTTGCCCTGCTCCGCCACGCGCAGGTTGATGGGCATGATGCCCTGGTCGGCGAGCGCTTTCCTGCGTTCTTTTACCTCCTCCAAAGTGCCCACGGTAGGGTCTTCAAAACGGTAGTCGACCAGACTGCTCACGGAGCGAAAATCGTCGAGCATTTCGCGGGTAGCCGTTTGCAGGCGCTTGAAACCGGCGGGGAATTCGCCGTCCAGCAATACCTGAATGTAAATACGGTCGTTCAACCCTTTCAGCATTGCCTGCGTAGGGCCTGTAAGGGTAAAGCGCTTTTCCTCCGTGAGGTCCAGATGGGCGTAAAAGGTGTTGGCCAAAATATTGACAAACAACAGTATGCCGCAAAAAAGCGCGAATTGAATGATTGCCTGTGAACGCCGGGTGCGCGCCATCGTCGAGTGATTTTGGTGTACAATTGCTGCGCGAAGATAGGGGCTTGAACGGATACGCCGATGTGTTGGCCGACATTCCCCGAAATACCGATACTTTTAAAATTTTCTCAAAACCACCCGCTTGAATGCGCTGTTCACAATAATTCCCGTCCAATAAGGTTTTATTTTCGCCTCCTCAAATATTAACACATATGTTCGCTGCTTCGGCTCCTGATATGAAACGTACTCTGCTGTTTTTTTTCTTTTCCCTTTTCATCACTGCCCTTCATGCCCAATGTATTTCCGGCGACTGCAAAAACGGCGTCGGAACCTATGTTTATCCATCGGGGGCCCGCTATACCGGCCATTTTAAAGATGGTGAAATCCACGGCATCGGGGTCTGCTATTACACCGATGGCAGCAAATACCAAGGGGAATGGGTGTACCGGTACCCGGAAGGGCGCGGCTCAAAAACCTATTCCGATGGTACCGTGCGCACCGGAATGTGGCGCCGCGGCAAGCCGGTCGACGACAAGGGGAAAATTCTGGAGGAATACATCGCCAAAACAAAAGAGGAAAACCAGGACGACGGCACGAATATCCAGTCGGGATGCCTTTCCGGCGACTGCAAGAACGGCGAGGGCATATTTGCCTATCCCGACGGCAGCAAATACGAGGGCCATTTTGTCAACGGCAAATTCGACGGACAGGGCGTTTTTTACTTTGCCAACGGCGATAAATACACCGGCCGTTTCAAGGAAAACTACCCCGACGGGCAAGGCACCCGCGTCTATGCCTCCAATGGCATGGAAGAAACGGGCGACTGGGAGCAGGGTGAATTTATCGGCAGCAGCCTGATCGAAAGCGGCAAGGTGGGCTGTATTCAGGGCGATTGCGACAACGGCAAAGGCACCTATATATATAAGGAAGGCTCCGCAAAATATGTGGGCGATTTTAAAGACGGCATACCGCACGGCTACGGCATCTGTACCTATGCCAACGGCGAACGGTACCGCGGCGAGTGGCTCGAAGGCGCTTTTGGCGGAAAAGGCGCGCTTTACCTGCGCGACGGCACCATCGTGAACGGCTATTGGCATGCAGGGGAATACCTCGGAAAGGAAGCGCCCGCCGATTACCAACCGTCTGCGACACCCGTCGCCGTTGAAACGCCCGTTCAACCCGCTGTCGTCGCGCCGGAAACCAAGGTTTGGGCGGTAGTGGTCGGCGTAGCATCCTACGACCACATGCCCGTGCTGCGCTATACCGACGACGATGCCTACCGCTTCTACGCTTTTCTGAAAAGCCTCGAAGGCGGTGCGCTGCCCGACGACCAGATCCGCATCCTGGTGGACGAGGACGCCAGCCGCGACAACATCCTGGGCACCATGAATGAAATATTCGGCCTGGCCGGCCCCAACGACCTCGTCGTTTTTTACTTCTCGGGCCACGGACTCAACGGCTCCTTCCTGCCCATCGATTTCGATGGATTCAACAACAAGATCACCCACGAGGAGATCGCGAAAATCTTCAACAAGTGCCAGGCAAAATTTAAACTCTGCCTGGCCGATGCCTGCCATTCGGGCGGACTCTTTGCCATGCGCTCGGGCGACGCCGATCCTATCTTGAACCAGTATTACGCCTCACTCGCCAAATCGGTGTCCGGAACAGCCCTTATCATGTCGAGCAAGGCCGACGAAACCTCGCTGGAATCGCAGGGCCTGCGACAGGGCGTTTTCAGCCACTTCCTCATCCGCGGACTCAAAGGCGAGGCCGACAAAAACAAGGACAAGGTGGTGACGGTGGAGGAGTTGTACGACTTTATCGCGGCCAATGTGCGCGACTACACCGGCAACCGCCAAAGCCCGGTCATCAAAGGCACCTACGACCCCAAGATGCCGGTATCGGTGATGCGGTAACATGAATTTCGTGTATGGTAGGGTGTTTCCGCAGATTCCCGCTGAAAAAATCGCAGATCACCGCAGAAATGCGCAGAATATTGCTGAATCTGCGGTGCTGCGGGTTTTTCAGCGGCGATCTGCGGGGACGGGAACACTATTACGAACGCCGGAACATGCTGTTCAGACTGCTTTTCTCCAGGCCGTACACGACACCCAGATACACAAAAAACAACGCTGCCCGGGCCGTCCAGAGCAAAACGGATGTCCCGGGCAGTGTCGTTCCCAGCCACCGGCTTACGCCGAACAGGCCGAATACGAGCAGGATATACAGCCCCATCCGCCCGAACTGGTAGGGTACCGGGTAGTATTTCAGCCCGGTGTACCAGGTGGCAAAACACATGAAACCATACGTGGCCAGCGCTGCCCACGCGGCCCCGACAAAGCCGATGCGCGGCACCAGCAGCAGGTTGAGCCCCAGGGTGAGCAAGGCCCCGCCGATCGATATCCAGGCGCCCAGCAAGGTTTTATCCTTCAGGCGGTACCATACCGAGAGGTTGTAATAGATGCCCAGCAGCACATTGGCCATCAGCAGAATAGGCACCACCTTCAGCCCGCTGAAATAGTTTTCGCCGAGAAAATACTTGACCAGGTCCAGGCCCAGCAACACGGCCAGCATGCCCGTCACGGCCACGATGGTGAACCATTTAGTCGCCCTGGCCTGTATTTCAGGCGCGTTTTCATTGCCGGCATGGCGGAAGAAAAACGGCTCGGCGGCATAGCGGTAGGCCTGCGTGAAAATCGTGATCAGCATGGCCAACTTGTAGTTGTTGCCGTAAATGCCCACCTGGGCGAGGTTTTGCTCGGGCGTGCCGGGCAGCAGCCATTTCAGCAGCGTCCGGTCGAGCATCTGGTTGACGATGCCGGCAAACTGAACGATGATGAGCGGTGCGGCATAAAAGATCATGTTCCGCCACAGCGCCCGGTCGAACCCTTTATGGAAGCCGCGAAACTGCGGCGCCAGGTAGACCATCGTGGCGATGCTGGCCGTCAGGTTGGCCAGGAATACATAGCCTGTCCTTATGTCGGGCGACCACACAAAATGGACCAGTTCATGGCCGTTTTGGGCCGCCCAGGGCAAAACACCAGCCAGAAAAGCGTAAGTGTAATGTTGATACCGATGTTCAGCAGTTTGCCCGCCACAAAACGCCGGGGCCGCTGCTCCAGCCGCAACCGGGCAAAGGGCAACTCGGACAGGCAATCAAACGCCAGGATCAGCGCAAACCACCTGATATATTCCGGGTTGGCGCTGTAATGCAACAGATCGGCAATCGGCTGCGCGGCCAGCAGCAGGCTCAGGGTCACGATGCCGGTCGTGGCTACCAGCGACAACAACCCTGTGGCGTACACCTTTTCCCGGTCTTTTTTCCGGGGTGCCGTACCGGAAATACGCCGATTCCATGCGGTACGAGTACACCACGATCAGGAAACCCGCATAGGCGTACAACTCGTTCAGAATGCCGTTTTCCGCCTCCGTCAGCGTACGCGTGTACACGAACACCAGCAGGTAGTTCAGCATCCGCCCGACGATACTGCTCCAGGCCGTATATGGCGGTTTCGCCCGCCAGTTTTTTGATCAGTGACATGTTGCGTACATCATGGATTGGTTATCTGCCGGACAAATACGCCGATCGACGCCGCAAAAATGGGGGTTCCAAGTAATTGGCGGGTTTTTTCTGCGACCCCACCTCCATAAAGTGCGGGACAGGGTCTGCACAACGGGTGCCCTCAACCCCACCCCCCGACCCCTCCCCCCGATGGGAGGGGAGACACGTTGCCCTTTGGCTGGGTGTGGAATAAAAAACAGGCTTAACGCGGTGTCCTCAACCCCGACCCCTCCCCCGATGGGAGGGGAGACACGTTACCCTTTGGCTGGGTGTGGAATAAAAACAGGCTTAACGCGGTGTCCTCACCCCCGACCCCTCCCCCGATGGGAGGGGAGACACGTTGCCCTTTGGCTGGGTGTGGAATAAAAAACAGGCTTAACGCGGTGTCCTCACCCCCTCCCCCGATGGGAGGGGAGACACGTTACCCTTTGGCTGGGTGTGGAATAAAAACAGGCTTAACGCGGTGTCCTCACCCCCTCCCCCGATGGGAGGGGAGACACGTTGCCCTTTGGCTGGGTGTGGAATAAAAAACAGGCTTAACGCGGGGTCCTCACCTCCCCGATGGGAGGGGGGGCCGGGGGGGGGGGGTAAAAAAGGGTTGGGGGATGGGGGGCCCCCGCGGGGGGGGACACTTTACCCTTTGGCTGGGTGTGGAATAAAAACAGGCTTAACGCGGAGTCCTCACTCGCGACCCCTCCCTGATGGGAGGGGGGTGACACGTTGCCCTTTGGCTGGGTGTGGAATAAAAAACAGGCTTAACGCGGTGTCCTCACCCGCGACCCCTCCCCCGATGGGGGGGGACGCGTTGCCCTTTGGCTGGGTGTGGAATAAAACAGGCTTAACGCGGCGCCTCACCCTCCCGATGGGAGGGGACACGTTACCCCCTTTGGCTGGGTGTGGAATAAAAACAGGCTTAACGCGGTGTCCCCCGACCCTCCCCCGATGGGGGGACGCGCTCCTTTGGCTGGTGGAATAAAACAGGCTTAACGCGGAGTCCTCACCCTCCCCGATGGGAGGGGAGACACGTTACCCTTTGGCGGTGGAATAAAACAGGCTTAACGGTCCCCTCCCCCGATGGGAGGGGGACACGTTGCCCTTGGCTGGGTGGAATAAAACAGGCTTAACGCGGCGTCCTCTACGTCCCCTCCCATCGGGGGAGGGGTCGGGGGTGGGGTTGCGTACCCCCGACGGACTTGGAAGTCCGTCGTACACCCCCGCAAAATGCTGCCCATGCGCAAATTCGGAAAATTCTGACCATATTTGCCCGCCGCCACGTTACCTGTTCTACATGCGACCGCTGAAAACATTCATCATTTACGCCCGAAAGGACGAATCGTTCAAGGACGATTTGCTGCTCCACCTGAAAGGCACGCTCATCGAAACCCGCCACCTGGAGGTGTGGCAGGACGGTGCGATATTGCCCGGTGAGGAATGGGAAAAGGCAATAGAAAAGCAACTGGAAGCAGCCGAAATTTTCCTCGTCCTGCTCAGCATCCACTCTTTGACCTCGGAATTCATCCGTAAAAAAGAACTGGTCAAAGCCCTCGAAAAAGAGCCGGATCGTGCCCATCCTCGTGCGCAATTGTTTCTGGCAGAATAACCCTGTTTTTGCCGGTTTGCAGGACTGCCCAAAAACATGAAGCCCGCGTCTTTTCGCCGACCAGGACGAGGCCTGACGGAAGTCATGGAAAAACTGCACGAGATGGTGGAGGCCATCCGGGCGGAAAAAAAGCCGGCCCCGACAGCGCCTGCAAAACCAGCCCAACCCAAAACAGCCGCTCCGCCCACACCCCCACCCGGTTTACCCGACATGGTCCCCGTAAAAGGCGGAACCTTCACCATGGGCAGCCCCAAAAACGAAGAAGGGCGCTACGACGCCGAAACCCAACACCCCGTCACCCTTTCCGATTTTCTCATCGGCAAATACCCCGTAACCCAGCAGCTCTGGAAAGAGATCATGGGCAACAATCCGCCGCACTTCAAAGGCGACGACCTGCCTGTAGAACAAGTCAGTTGGGACGACGTGCAGGAATTCCTGAAAAAACTCAACGCCCGTTATCCCGGCCATCACTTCCGCCTGCCTACCGAAGCAGAGTGGGAATACGCCGCCAGGGGCGGCAACCTGTCCAAAGGATTTATTTATGCAGGGAGTAATAAACTCGATGAAGTGGCCTGGTATTCCGGCAATTCCGGGTCAAAAACGCATCCCGTTGGCCAAAAGAAAGCCAACGAACTGGGCCTTTTCGATATGAGCGGCAACGTGTGGGAGTGGTGTGCCGACTGGTACGGCGACTATCCTTCGCAGCCGCAGGCCGACCCTACCGGGCCTGAATCGGGCGCGCACCGCGTCTCTCGCGGCGGCAGTTGGAGCGACGTTCCGCTGCACTGCCGCGTCGCGTGCCGCCTCTACTGGCTACCGGGCGCGCGGTACGGCCATCTCGGCTTCCGCCTTGCCGCGTCCCCCGCAGTGAGGTGGTTTGCACATTCCGGCCCATCTATTGAGCAAACAGGAGCGACGCAAGGCGGCGAGACGGAGCAGGCAAGCGAGGGACGAGCGCAGCGGCGACGTGGAGGGGCCTTGCGGAGTGAGACGCTGCGAAGTGAGACGCTGAAGGGGCTTGCAGATTTCTGATTACTTGAGATATAAAGGCCCCTTCAGCGTCTCACTATGACAGGAAAAAGCGGCAGAACTTTCGGTCTGGGCCTACCATACTACTGCTTCGATCCCGGCGCGCCGGGATTTTTTGTCCTCCACCGGGCGGAGGAGCAGGGCGATCACCTGTTCAGTGGATGCCATCCGGCCATCTATTGAGCAGGGGACGCGGCAAGGCGGAAGCCGAGATTGTTGTTCCGTTCGTCCGGTTGCCTGTTGTTGCGGTACGCGACGCGGCAGTTCTGCGGATCGTTGTTCCAACTGCCGCCGCGATTGACGCGGTTCGTGCCCTTATGGCGATAGACCTTTCAGCCGCAAAAGTAGGTTTTTCTTCAATTGGTTTGAGTTGGCATGTCCGGCAAACGCCAGCAGCGGAAGCGCCCGGCGCTGGCATTTCGCCTCGTCCCATGCGCCGGATTGGTACCCGGCTTCAATGCGCCGCATCTTTCGGATAAACGCTGCTTTTTCTGCAGCAGCCGGACGTGGTGCGGGAAGATGTGGTAACCCAGAAAGGGCAACCGCGCCCGGGACTTGGGGGGGCAATTCTGTCCCGGCGGACGCGGAGGGCGGGGGGCCCCGGGGAGCGCCCCCCCGGCCCGGGGGCCGCCCCCCAGGGGGGCGCCCCCGGGGGGGGTTAACGCTTTGGGGAAAGGCGCCCCCCCGGATTAACGGACCCGGGCGGGCCCAAAAAAGAAGGAAAAAAAAAGGGCGCCCAGCCTGCCGATGGGCAAACCGCGCGCGCCGTCGTAACTGGTAATGATCTGCTCGAAAATACCAACCACGACCACATCCTGGAACAACCGGGCCAGTTGAAGAATCAGCGCCTCGTGAGAGATACTTTCGAAGAATTTACGAATGTCCAGTTTCAGGTACCAGGCGTATTGATTCGTGTATTTTTGGCCCTGTCAAGCGCGGCATACGTGCCCTTACCCCTTGGCGGCTCGCGTAACTGTCGAAAACCTGCACCCGCTCGAAATGTTCATGGCACACATTCATCAGGGCGTGGTGCAGCACCTGTTCCCGGAATGCCGGGGCGCATATCCGTCGCTCTTTCGGTTCGTAAACGGTGAAATACCTGTATTCGCCGACTTCCACGCGGCCGCGAAGGATTTGCTCCCGCAAAAGGGGGAATATGCTTTTCCATCTGCGCCGACCAGTTCATGACCTCGGGCGAATGCCGCTTGCCCTTTGCCGCTTCCAGGCTGCCAGGCGCAGGTTGTCGGGGTCGGCTACCCTTGAAAGCAGGTTATTTGCCCTTTTCATCCGCCGGTTTTGTCAGAAAATGATGCCCGTATTTCTCCATTTTTTTCTCGCCAATGCCTTTTATGTTTTTCATTATTTCCGCAGTAAGCGTTTCCGGTTTCGATATTTCCGCCAGCTCCTGGTCGGTAAAAACCGCATACGGCGGCACCGCTACTTCCTGCGCGACGCGTTTGCGTATCTCGCGCATGGCGGAAAAACGCTGGAACGCTGCCTCGTCGAGCACTTCCCGGTAATCCACCCGGCCGCGTTCGCGCTCCGCCGCCGCCACATCGTCGACATACCGTATGGCAAAAACACCAGCATGCCGTATCCGGCGTGTTGCCAACCAGTTGTTCCTTTACCTGTAGCACTTTTTTGCTGCGCAAAAACACGTTCATCTCTTCCGCGAGCATTTCCCCGCCCTGTACCGGAATGGTGAATATTCTGACCTGCATAAATTTTCAAAAGTTGGGTTTTTCAAAAAAATTTTGGGCTTCGCCCCGAACAAAAACTCGCCGGGCTACTCCATCGCCGCTGCGCTCGTCCCCTCGCTTGCTTGCTCCGTTCCGCCGACCCGTCTCGGCCGGATGCTCAATCGATGGCGCGGAAGGGCAAACCACCTCACTGCGGGGACGCGGCAAGGCGGAAGCCGAGATCGAAGACCCGCATCGTGCTCGGTTGCCCGTTGAAGCGGTACGCGACGCGGCAGCCCGGCGGAACGTCGACCCAACTGCCGCCGCGATAGACGCGGTACGCACCCGATTCCGGCCCGTGCGGGTTGGTTTCCATAGGGTGCGACGGGTAATCGCCGTACCGAATGGCGCACCACTCCCATACATTGCCGCTGCATCGTAAAAGGCCCAGTTCGTTGGGTTTCTTTTACCAACGGGGTGTGTTCTTTGAGCCGGCATTGCCGGAATACCAGGCCACTTCGCCTATATTATTACTGCCGGCATAAACAAACCCGTTGGGCGGGTTGCCGCCACGCGCGGCGTACTCCCATTCGGCTTCGGTGGGCAGGCGGTAGTTTTGGCCAGGTTTTCGGCTGAGCCTGGCAGTGGAGCCAGGCATCGTCCTGGGAAACCCGGTAACCGGCAACTTCGCCTGAATTGGCACGCGGCTGCCGACGGCTTTTGAACAACTGTCATTGCCGGTCTCAATGTGGTATTTACGCCCGTTTCGGCCATTCGGGGTAATGCGTTTTGTTTCATCGCAGAAAGCGAGGCACTGCCCGATGGTGATTTCTGTTTTCCTGATGAGAAAATCCGAAAGCGTGACCTGATGCTGTTTTTCGTCGTCGGAGCGGCCTTCTTCTTTTCGGGGCTGCCCATAGTGAAGGTTCCGCCTTTACGGGGATCTTGGGCGGGGTCCCGCTAAACCAGTTCGGTACGTGGGGATGCCCAGAGTGTCGGTTGGTATCGGTCCTGATCCCGGGGGCGTCCTGTTCTAAAACCGCTCCCTACATTGAGCAGGTCAACTACGCGGGCTTTCCGCCTTCCGTTGGGGCTACCGCCCTGCATCGCATAGTCTCTTATAAGCAGGGTGGCGAGGTTGGGCCGGAGGCGCAGCGTGTCGAAATATCCGCGTTCCAGCAGGCGCTGAGGAAACGGCATCGGCGCTGTCTTTTTCGTTCCGGTAATAATACGCGAGGCCGCGGCCGTGCAGCGCATCATTGCTCTGCCGCCTGTCCCAGGCTGTCTTTTCTGAACCTTGTGGTGTCGCCGGCCCCGGTTTGGGGCATTCCGGTTGCGACGCCGCGGTTGTTGTACATCACGGCGCTGTCTGCCTGCCAGCTTTCCCGCAGGAAAAACCAGTGCTTCGGAGTGTCCTGTCCGGGCCGGATGCTGTCGCGTTTGCCGATAAAGGTTTGCAATTGGCGGTACACCGCGTTCGGCGGGCGTATGGCAAGAAGAACAGGGCAGCCAGCATCGCAAGGGCTGTAGTCAGGGCCGCGGCCCGGAAAAGATCGGCGGTAAAAAACGGTTTTTCCGGTGGCGCGGGCGCCGGTTTCCAGGCCTCGAGCCACCCCCGGATATTGGCGGGCGTCGGCCGGGTATCATCGGGCGGGGCCGGCAAACGGCCATTTTCCACGGCAACGTTCAGTTCGGCCTCCTGACACGGGTCAGTGCGCCGTTTTCGAACAGGGCACGCAGGGCATCTCTGTGCGCTTCTTTGTCGGGGCGAAGCAGGAATTGCTGTATGGCAATGGCGATGGCGGTATCTCCGGCCACGTGGCTGTCGGCGGTGAGGTGCTGTATGGCTTCCAGTTCGGCGAGCACGGCCTGCCGGGCGATGCGTTCCGTATCGCTGTCGAGCGCCTTGAGCATTTCGCGGCGCAGGCCCGGGTGCAAGCGGCCTTCCTGCAGGGCGGGTATGCGGGCGAGGGCGAGCAGGTGCTCGTGCGTGACGCCGGCGGCATCGATCGAGCGGCCGATGGCCAGCGTCAGTTCCCAGCCGGGTTCGGGCGAAACGGCAGTGGCCAAAAACCACCTGCGCAGCATTGGCGGGTAGTTGCCGAGGTAGGCTTCGTGGTCGTTCAGGCTGCGCCACGCCTGGAAGTCGAGCCTGGCGTCATGCTTTCGCCGGTCGATCTGTGCCGCTTTCCAGTCCGGAAGTTCAGGGGCATGTCGCCGGTATCCAGGTTGTTTTCTACAAACCGGACGGCATCCAGCATGCCCTGCAGATCGGCAGGATATAGTCCGAACCGGCGGTACAGCAGGGCTTCGCGCCAGTTCCAGGCGATGGGCCGGGCAGGCGTCAGCAGCAGGCGTTGTGGCCAAAACCTGAGCTCCGCTTCTATGTCGGACCGGAACTGCGGCGAGGATTTCGTATGCTGGTCGATCAGGGCGTGTCCGGTACCGAGCAGTACCAGCCGGTGATAAGGGAAAACCTGCGCAGTCCGTCGATGCCCAGGTTGCCCGGCAGGTGTTTGCCCAAAAACGCCGGAAACCGGCGTCGTACCACACCACATCGAGCACCACATCCTGTCCGCGCAGGGTTTCGGCCAGGTGGCGGAACAGGCGGGCCAGGTGCCGGCCCGGCATTTGTTCGTCTACGAGGAACAGGTATTCGGATGGACGGGTGCGGTAACGGTACCGGAATTCGGGGCATCCGCCCGCCATGATGGTGGCCCGGAGCGTGTCGGTACGTCGAGCAGGAGTTCGTCCGATTGTTGCCGCAGGCGCAGGGTGTCGGCAAAACGGAATTGTTCGCGGGCGACGCGTACGGCGCCTTCTGGTCGCGGTACGGGATGGCCAGGGCGGACGGTCGGCGCCGGTTCCGGCGTCGGTATGCGTATTCGCCAAAGGAGCGATTGCAGCGTCGGGGGCAGATCGGGTCGATGCCGCCACCGCCGCCAGTACCCAGGCAGCGGCTACTGCCAGCAGGGCCAGGAGCAACCAGGCTGCCCAGGCGAGTTCCAGCGTGCGGTAAGACCGCCTGGCGACGAGCGTTTTAATGGAAGCGTCACTTTGGGGTTTCCCACCCGCAATTGAAAAATGGTGTCGGCGCTGCAGGCGCCCGGAGCTGGTGGTGTCGCGCACCAAAAATTGCACCCCAAATACGCCGGAGCGGTTGAACGTATGTTTCAGAACGGCAGATTCGGCCACCGTATCGCCAATGATCTGCCAGCGGTAGCGGAGCCCGGGTTTTTCCGGATCGGCTATGGCAAAATTGCATACCCGGCCAGGCTCCGGGTTGGCTGGTATGCTGAGTTTCGGTATTTGCGGAAGCTTGTTGCAGGCGACAAAAATGTTGGATGAGGTGGTACTTCCTTTTCCGGCGCCCTGGGGTTCCAGCGTCAGCGACAGGTAGTGTTCTTCGCCGCTACGGATATCGGGCATTTCGAATATCCAGATCGAATCGTGCCCGCCGTCGAGGCTTTCGCGCCCGTCGCCGGAGGCGAATTTCAGTTTCCAGGCCGGCTGGAAATATTCAGGTGCGCGGCCGGCATAATTGCTCGTATTGCGGCAATAGACCGAGTCGCCGGCATTGAACCGGTCCACGGCGCGAAGATGCAGGGTATCGGCTCCGACAACCCGGATAGCATCGGCCGGTTCGCTCTCCGGATGGGCCGAATGTTCGATTTTATATATTTCAAAGGCCGGTTCTATTTGAGCGGCATTGCCCGGAAAATAGAGCCATATCCAGCCATGCCAGCGCGGCGACGGCAAGGCAGGCCAGCGCGATCCGCGCCGATTTTTTCCACAGGCCCGGCCATCGGCGTAATTTTTTCGGGGGTTCATGTTCGCGGTCTAACGTATCAACGTATTTGTCGAATACCTCGTAAAACAGTTTTTGTCCCTCGGCGCTCCGCGCAAAAAGGGGCGCCAGGCGGAGTTTCAACTGAGCGGGATCGCGCAATGCCGCTTCCTGCCCGATCGAGTCCAGCACACGCCAGGCACGCACCTGGTTGGCGGGTGTGCAGTCGAAGCCGGCGGGTTCGAGCAAGTCGAACAGCGATTCGAGCGGCAGGGTGATATGTGCGGGTTCGGTGCGGATGGTTTGAGTCGGTTGATCCGGTGTCGCGATCGTTTTTGTTCAAAAACATCCTTAACGGCGTCGAAATCGTCTTTTGATTTTACCAGGATAGACAGGTTTTCCCTGAGTTTGCGTCTGTTTTCTGCGGATTCCAGGTCGTGGATGTTTTGCAGGCCGATCACACGCAGCCAGGCCAGCAGTTCGGCGGTGCCCGGCGCTTTTCGGGGCGCTGTTTTGCGATTTCCTCGAATTTCCGGATCAGTTGATCCAGGCATTGGTCTGAAAATGCCTGGCCGGCCGTACCGAGGCTCGTCCGGGCGATGTGTTTGAGTTGTGTGGCATCGGGAAGGGAATATGGTAAAAGACGCAACGGCGGAGGAAGGCGTCGGGCAGGTTTTTTCTCCGAATTGCTGGTCATCATGATCAGGATGGGAATGTCCTGTTGCGGCGGACGGGCAGGTTGTCGAGTTCGCGGATAAAAAACTCCTGGTCTTCAATTTCATTGAGGATATCGTTCGGGAAATCGCGGGGCGCTTTATCGATTTCGTCGATGAGCACCACGGAACTCTGCGGCTGTGCAGGCAACTTTTCTCCGAATTTCAAGCTGTTCAGGGCAGCCGGGTTGGTCATCGCGATGGCGTTGCCGAGCGCCTGTAAAGCGAGGAAACCGGCCGTTTCGGGGGGCGTTTGGCCGGCTTCGCGCCGGATGTTGGCGCTTTGAAAATGAGCCAGGGCATCGTAAGTATAAAACAGGTCGCGCGCGACGGAGTTGGTTTTGGTATTGAACACCAGCAGATCCGGAGAAAACCGGTAGGGATGTTCGCTGGTCGACCTGGCCAGTTCGTAGGCAAGTTTGTGGGCAAAGCGGGTCTTGCCCGTACCCGGTTCGCCCATGAGCAGGAGCGGTTGCCGGAGCGCGAATGCCACTTCCGCAGCATTTTTCAGGCCTTCATCCACGATATAGGTTTCCGGGTCGAAGTCGGGGAGGATGCGTTCTACGAGTTTGAATTTCATTGTTCCTGGTTGTTAAAATAGTCGTCGATGAGTTTTTTCAGGATAGGCTCCAGTTCTTCCATGGCATATTCCGGCTTCATGGCCGACATCGTTTGGTTGCGCAGCGGCGCTGAAAAAAAGCGCTGGTAGCGCACCAGCCATTTGCCGATATCGCGTTTGTGTACCATGTCCAGTTCGGGAAGTATGCGCACATGTTTGCCTTTCCGGACGGTCTCTATCACGTCGGTGCTCTTCACGTCGGGGTTCTGTTCTTCGTTAAAGTCGAACGCGAAGAAAAAAAGAAGGGCGGGCTTGTCTGCACGGGATTCCAGCCGGCAAAATGATTCAATAAACCACTGGGCGGCGTCGGGCGTGAGCGTTTTATTCCAGAACCAGTGGCTGATATGGGCAAAGGCACAGATGAAATCGCCGGCCTTGAGGAAACGGATTTTATCGCTGGTTTCGAGCAGGTGCAAGAGATTCTGCCGCAAAAGCGGATGGTAGTCTTCCGGATGCAAACCGGCAGAGGTGTACAGGTTGCGGATAAAGCGCTCGCGCAATCGTTCCCGGTCTGTACATTCCTCTACGACGAATTCGAGCAATTCCACCTGATGACCCGGCTGTATTCTCTTCAAACCGGCATCATAGAACCGGCCTTCCAACTCGTACGCAATGCGGTGGAAAAAACTTTTATGCGCCTGCATTTCGCCGCCGTACAGGTAGAAAAAGTGCAGGCTGCCGGGCTGAATTGATGTGCGGAACTTGTCGAACTCATCGAACTGGTCGTCGCGGTTGCAGGTATAGGCATGGAAGCCGAAGTCGCCGTGCGGCGGAGCCTTTTCAAAATTAAGGTGTTGCCGTAAAATCGTAAGCAAGGGCAGTAAATCGTCGTCCCAATGGGCTTCGCGGATTTGTTTGGCCTGGCAGCGCAGGAGTGGTTGTAGCGGCGCATCCAGCGACTGTGGTAGTTGGGCATTGTTGAAAAGAACGGGAATAACCAGTTTTTGGCTGTCTGACAGGGCTGTAATGACTTCCTTGCGCACCCAGTCTTCCGGATCGTCTATTCTTCGCGTCCCTTCTTCGTCGACGCCAAGCCATTTGGTTTTATTCGCGGTCAAAACCAGGACAATTTTGGCGGCCTTCACTTGTTGTTCCAGTTCATCAGGCCATTTCATACCCGGCTTTAGGCTGTTTTTGTCATAGAAAACAGTGCCTGTGCCAAACTCCTTTTCCAGCGAAAGGTGCAGCCTTCCCGCCTGTGTCAGCGAGTCGTCTATCCGGTAACTGATAAAAATGGAAGGGTGGGGCATGCGGCTTATTGATTAGGCGCCTCCCGGCATTTGGTTTAACATATTGCTTGCGAAGGGTTTATCCGAGCAAGGCAAATGTAATGGTTTTTTAAGAGGCTTCTTGAATTCTTCTGCCCTTAGGGCCTCCGGCAGAAGAGATCAAATAGCCTCCAAGATACCTTGATCAGCGCATTACCTTATTCAAATAGCTGCACCAATGCCGTATGGCTCAATACTGCAAAACCGTCTCGCAAAGGGTAGCTTTCCGGCACGGGCGCAACAATTATATTTCGGCGTGTTTTGAGGTCTGAAGCAGCCACGTACATACTTTTTGTCACCCGGGGCGTGGAACTGTATTTGATCTCCACCAAAACATCCGGGACACCCGCTTTGACCAGCACCAGATCGGCCTCTGTTCCGTCTTGCGTTCGATAAAAGCACATTTCGTAGCGGGGAGGCAGCATTGAGGCAATTTCCTGCAATATATACGCCTCCCATGATGACCCCACAACAGGATTGCCTTGTAGTTCCTCAAACGTGTTGATGGCAAGCAAGGCATGCAGCACTCCGGTATCCCGGATGTATACCTTCGGTGATTTTACCAATCGCTTGGAGTTATTGACATGCCAGGGTTGAATGCGCCGCACTAAGTAAGCCGATTCGAAAAAATCAATATAACGCCGAACCGTTGGGGCCGTTACCCCCAGCGAATTGGCGAGTTTTTCGTAGTTGAGCAGGTTGCCGTTCCAGTGCGCAAGCATCGTCCAAAGGCGACGGGTTAGCAGCGGATTGGCACTTAGCCCCAGCATAGGCAAATCCCGTTCGAGGTACGTTTGGATGAAATTGTCCCGCCAGGTGCTGCTACTTGCTTCATCGGGTACAAGTAGGCTCCCGGGGAATCCTCCCCGGAGCCAGTGTGTTCGGTAGTCGGTCAAATGCGCTATTTCCGAGTAAGACATGGGTGTCAGCTCGAAATACGCAATCCGGCCTGCCAATGATTCGGAAGCATCCCGAATCAGATCAGGGGAAGCAGAGCCAAGTAAAATAAATCGCCCGGGAACCCGGTGTCGGTCAATAAGTCCCCGTAGAATCGGAAATAAAGCCGGCGCCCGCTGTACTTCGTCAAGAATGACCGTTTTATCCTGCAATGGCTCTAGGAATAGCCCCCGGATCGCTGAAGCTGTTCAGGTCTGCCGGGTTCTCAGGTCCAGGTATATGGTAGGCTGTGGCCATTGAGCGGCCAAATTTTTGGCCAGGGAGGTTTTGCCGACTTGCCGTGGACCGACAATCGCTACTGCCGGGAATTGTTCCGAGAGCCGGTTGATGTCTTTTTCTGCTAATCGCGGTACGTAATTATTCGGCACGAATTAAAATATTTATTCCTGCAAATATAAAATGAAATTTTTGATTTGCAGGAATAAATTGTATTCAACTCCAGAAACTATACGTAGAAGCCGGTTTGACTGGTCGGCATCAAGGACGCCAATCGTCGTAGACATTGGAAATTCCTTGTTGGTTATTCGACATTCAAAAAAATTCCCGCAAACGGATCAATCGTCCATTTGCGGGAATCTTCAAAAAACCGGAAACCCCTCTTTAACCCATCTCCTGCACCACCTCCGTCACTTCCGGGATCATGCGTTTCAGCATGCCTTCGATGCCGGCCTTGAGCGTCACCGTCGAGGAGGGGCAGCCGCTGCAGGAGCCTTGCATGATTACGTGTACCACGCCGTTATCAAAAGATTTAAACTCGATATTGCCGCCGTCCATTTCAACGGCGGGCTTGACGTAGGTATCGATCAGGTCTTTTACACGTTTGGC
>JADJRC010000009.1:45000-283947 GCA_016712415.1 Lewinellaceae bacterium
CATTTAGGTGCAGCGTCGTGAAGTGATTGTTGGAGGTAAAGCTACTGAAAAGGCTAGGGGGCTTCACCGCCTACCAACCCTTAACAAACTCTGAATGCCAACAATCAGCAGCGGCAGTGAGCCCCAGGGTGCGAAGGTCATGGGGCGAGAGGGGAACAACCCAGACCAACAGCTAAGGTCCCTAAATGTGGTTAAGTTGCATTAAACGAGGTGGGAATGCACTGACAGCTAGGATGTTTGCTTGGAAGCAGCAATTCATTTAAAGAGTGCGTAACAGCTCACTAGTCGAGCGTTCCTGCGCGGAAAATAAGCGGGCATCAAACCACATACCGAAGCTTTGGACTCGCAAGAGTGGTAGGGGAGCATTCTGTGGCGTCGAAGCCGTGTCGTGAGACATGGTGCAGCCAACAGAAAAGCAAATGTAGGCATAAGTAACGATAAATGACGTGGAAAACGTCATCGCCGTAAGACTAAGGGTTCCTTGATCTACGTTCATCGGATCAGGGTTAGCCGGGACCTAAGGATAAGCCGAAAGGCGATGCCGATGGAAAGTGGGTTAATATTCCTACGCCTGTGCATACTGCTACATGGGGACGGAGGGGTGGAGGCATCGCGCACTGACGGAATAGTGCGTTAAATCCTTCCGAAAGGGGGAGATAGTACCGCAAAGGCTTCGGCCTGCGCGGATAGTGTGCCAAGACCACTTCCAGGAAAAGCCGTTGTAGCTTCAGGTATACACAGCCCGTACCGTAAACCGACACAGGTAGTCGAGGAGAGCATCCTCAGGCGCTCGAGTGATTCGTGGCTAAGGAACTAGGCAAAATGGTCTCGTAACTTCGGGAGAAGAGACGCCCCGCGAGGGGCCGCAGTGAAGAGGCCCAGGCGACTGTTTATCAAAAACACATGGCTCTGCAAAATCGTAAGATGAAGTATAGGGCCTGACACCTGCCCGGTGCCGGAAGGTTAAGGAAGGGGCTTAGGAGCAATCCGAAGGTCTTGACTGAAGCCCCGGTAAACGGCGGCCGTAACTATAACGGTCCTAAGGTAGCGAAATTCCTTGTCGGGTAAGTTCCGACCTGCACGAATGGTGTAACGATCTGGGCACTGTCTCAGCCACGGATCCGGTGAAATTGAAGTATCGGTGAAGATGCCGATTACCCGCAACGGGACGGAAAGACCCCGTGAACCTTTACTAGGCTTTGCATTGGGCTTGACTATTCGATGCGTAGGATAGGTGGGAGGCTTTGATCCGGTGGTTCTGGCCATCGGGGAGCCGACGTTGAAATACCACCCTTTGACTAGTTGAGTCCTAACGCCGTTAAACGGCAGACAGTGCATGGTGGGTAGTTTGACTGGGGTGGTCACCTCCTAAAATGTAACGGAGGTTTGCAAAGGTACCCTCAGCATGGTCGGTAATCATGCGCAGAGCGTATTAGTACAAGGGTGCTTGACTGAGAGACCGACGGGTCGATCAGGGTCGAAAGACGGCTAAAGTGATCCGGTGGTTCCGCATGGAAGGGCCATCGCTCAAAGGATAAAAGGTACTCCGGGGATAACAGGCTGATCTCCCCCAAGAGCTCATATCGACGGGGAGGTTTGGCACCTCGATGTCGGCTCGTCGCATCCTGGGGCTGGAGAAGGTCCCAAGGGTTGGGCTGTTCGCCCATTAAAGCGGCACGTGAGCTGGGTTCAGAACGTCGCAAGACAGTTCGGTCCCTATCTGTTGTGGGCGCAGGAAGATTGAAGAGACCTGACACTAGTACGAGAGGACCGTGTTGGACGAACCGCTTGTGTATCAGTTGTGCCGCCAGGTGCAGCGCTGAGTAGCAATGTTCGGCCGGGATAAGCGCTGAAAGCATCTAAGCGCGAAGCCTACTCTGAGATGAATCTTCCGATTAAGGGTCGCAGGAGACTACTGCGTTGATAGGCGGCAGGTGTACGTGTGGCAACACACTCAGCCGAGCCGTACTAATTACCCGTAAGCTTCCTTTTTTTCTTTCTTCACACATCTGTGGCACGCTCGTCTGCTTATTCGCACGAGGTCACTCTGATTCCTTTTTTACTTGTTTCTTCCCCCTTGTCTTTGTTAAAAAACACAATCGAAATCCGGATTATGCCGAATCGCTTTCTTCGATGCTGCAAACCCCCGGTTTCTTTTAAGACATGTTGGTGCCTTTAGCGACGGGGTTCACCTCTTACCATTCCGAACAGAGTAGTTAAGACCGTCAGCGCTGATGGTACTGGGGTTGATGCCCCGGGAGAGTAAGTCGGTGCCAACTCAATATATCCATTCACGCCTCTGTTGCCTTGTGCAGCAGGGGCGTTTTGGTTTTTACGCGGCAGGGTTTTCTACTGTTTATCAAAGCGAACCCTGGGATCTGCCCAGGCATACAGTAAATCGGCAATCAAACTTCCCACTATCGTCAGGGCCGCAGCCATCATCAGTATGGCAAATAATACCGGATAGTCGGCACTTAAAAATGCCTCCTGGGTTTTCATGCCTATTCCCGGAAACTGAAACAGGGATTCCACTACCAGCGAACCGGCAAAAACAGCCGGAAATAACCCGGCAAATATGGTTATGACCGGGAAAAGCGCATTGCGAAAGGTGTGGCGCCAATACACGCTGTTTTCATGCACCCCCTTGGCCCGGGCCGTGCGTATATAGTCCTGCCGGATATTTTCAAGCATACCCCCGCGCATCTGCAGCGCCAGAATGGCCAAGGCATGCAGGCTCAATGTGCCAATGGGGAGTATGAACTTGCCGGCATTGTGCCGGCACCAGGCGCCGAAAGTCAGGCCGCTGCCTTTCCACGACTCGATCGCGATGCCTTTGATCCAGAAAAGCCCCCAGTCGGGCGTGGCAAAAAGCAGGATCAACAGCCCGCCCATCCAAAATGCCGGCGTCGCATATAGTAAAAGCAGGGTCCAGCCGGTAAGCTTATCGAAGGCTCTGTTTCGCCGCCGGGCCATCGCAACACCAAGCGGTATGGCAATGAGGTAGGCGATGCAGATCGCCAGGCCGTTGATGACCAGTGTAGACAGCAGAGCAAACATAAGCGACTCCCATACAGGTATTTGCGTGAGCCGCGACAAACCGAGATCGCCGGTAACGAATCCGGCGATCCAGTGGTGATACTGGTTGTCTGTTCCGTACCAGTGAAAGGCGGGCCGGTACATTTTCCAGGCGCCGTCGCTCTGCCGGAGGGTGCGGATTTGCGCCTCAAGATTCGTAAGCAAACCCGCCGGATAGACATTTGCAGGCAGTTGCTGCAGCGACACCTGAATACTGTCGAACATCGCGGGCAACAGGGCAATATGGCGGCACTTGACCATATCCGAAACAGCAAGCCGGAAAGTACCGGCATGGTGCAGCGTGTCGGGCAAACTGGAAGCGACACCCCAGATACTGATTAGCGCCGACTCATAGCGACTGACTGCCGGCCAATCGCCGCTTTGCGCGCAGAGGTTCAACAGGCGCGCCCGCCTTGAATAAGGAAATATTCGGTATGCAGTATCGGGATACGAGGCTGGACTTACGTCGAAGTAAAATACCGGTTTGTCCAGACCTTCCAGCGCGGCCCTGATGCGTATGGACGATTCCTGCACCTGGCCGCTGTTGCCGAGGGGTGCGGCATCTCCCGAATCAAGAGTGGTATCGCGTGGTGAGCATTTGCTCAACCCAAATACCGTCATGGAAATAAGCAGTAGCGTCGGTATGGCCAGCAGTGTTCGTTTAACGATATATCTGAGCATATTCCAAACGGCTGAGCAGGGCTACAAAAAAGGGTTGTATTCTTTCTCGTGCCTGATCGTCGTCGCCGGCCCATGTCCGGGGTAAACGACAGTTTCGTCGGGCAGCGTAAACAGTTGCGTTCTGATACTGGCAATCAGGGTATCAAAGTCGCCGCCGGGCAGATCGGTCCTGCCGATGCTTTCCATGAACAACACATCGCCGGCGATCACAAAACCCTCATCACGGCAGAAAAACGATATGCTGGCCGGCGAGTGCCCCGGCGTAAACAAAACATCAAGCCTGACATTGCCGAATGCTACCACATCGCCGGCCTCCAGAAAACGCTCGGGGACGGGCATGTCGTCGGTAAACGGAACGCCGTACATCTGGCACACCTGGGGGAAACGCTCCAAAACAGGCAATTCGCCGTGGTGTATTTCCAATCCCAGTCCCCAGGTACGGGCAACGAAACCGTTGCCGAATACATGGTCGAGATGACAGTGCGTGTTGATCAGCCTGACCGGGCGCAGGTTGTTTTTTTCGATAAAATTTTTCAGCGTATCCCTTTCTTCGGCGGTGTAGCAGCCGGGGTCAAAAATGGCGCATTCCCCCGAAGCATCGTCGTAGATGACGTAGGTGTTTTCAGCAAAAGGGCTGAACTCGAACGCTTGAATTTTTATCATAAGCTATTGCGGGATTTTTTCGGCGGCTGTTTCCCGGCAGGTTCAAAAGTACACGACAAAACAACGGCGTTTCCCGAAAAAACAAAACAGGAGACAGGGAATCTCTATTTCACGATCAGACGCCGTTCGACGGCGCCGGAAGCGGTTTGAATACGCAAGGTGTAAAAGCCTTCCTGCCAGTTGTCAACACTCAGTTGTGTGCTCCGGCCAGCCGAAGGCAACAGGGTGTGTACAGTTTGTCCCAACGCATTGATGGCTTCGATCTGCTCTACTTCCAGGTCGCCGGTAAAAACAGTGGCGACATCGCTCGCCGGATTGGGGAAAACAACGACGTGCTGACCAAACGCCGGCTCGCTTGTCGGAGTTGTCTGCACCATTTTCACCCAGACAGTATCCAGTTCAAGCGGTACGGAAAGTTCTTTGACGTTTCCCTGCGCATCAATGGCTTTTATGCTCTGAACAGGTATGGTGATGGGAATGATACCATTATTATCAACACGGCTTGTAATATCTACAATGATGATGAAATCAGTGGAGAAATTGATCTTGGCAACACGGCCGTGTCCGTTTACGCTTTGTCCGTTTTTTCGGGCAAAGCCCATATCCAGTTGCTTGGTGGCATAATTATCCTTTGCCATGAAGAGGCAATGGGTATTGGAGCCCATCAGGTCGGGATAATAAAATGTTTCGGGGTCGTGGTTTATAAATTCGGGGTACCGAAGGGTAAAGGCCAGGCCAAACAAATTCAGCACCGGTACGCTGGTACTGCCCACAAATACATCCGCGCTGAACTCGATCAGGTTTTGGGGATTGTTGGGGTTGATATAGATGGTATCATCGGTAAATTTCACCCGAACCTTCGGCAGGCCGGGCGTCCACGCGATATCCGTCGTGTCTATCGGAAGATAGTGTTGTTCGATCGGATCGGCGTCGAAATCGAGAATTTTTCCGTCTCCGTCGCAGTCCAGGTGTTTAAAATTCACGCCGGTTACGACAGACTCCTGCCAGTTTGGGGCAAATTGAGGCGTCCAGTCCGTCGTTGCATTGGGGCGCGGCGCTCCGATCGTGGCATATCCAAGCCCAAGATTTAGCAAGTCGTATACATTGGCTTTCAAATCGCCGTTTGCGTCGCCCGGCATCACATAATCCGTTCCTGCGGGCAGGTTGCCCGGGCACATGCTGTAGGTATCCGTAATAAGCAGGCGGGTAACAGACGATACGCAACCGTTGGTTTTCCAGGCGGTGAGGTTGGTGCGGTAAATGCCCTCCACTTCGTAAAAGTGGGTCAGGGTATCCCATTGCGACAATTCCAGCAGCGGGCTGCCGTCTCCAAAATCGAGCTGGAGATAGGAGAAATCGCCTGCGGAAAGGTTGGTAAACCGAAAAGTGTATCCGTCGTCGGGATTGGCATTAACCAGATCGATCTTGAGATCGGCCACACAGGCGCCGGTAGTGGCGCCGCATTCGCCAGCCCACCACGTCGAAACGCCCGAAGTCATGGCCTCGCATTCATTTCCGTATGTAAATCCATCACAACCGCATACCGGCGCATACAGCGACGGACAATTATTGCTTGCGCCGGCCGTGATGGCCGGGTTAATACAGCCTGGTTCGGCCAGGGTGATCTGCCGGCAACGGGTAGTGGTACAAGTGGCGCCGCTGACCGAATCAACAACGGTATATTGAGCGCAGATGAGGTAGGTGCCTTTTCCGGGGAGTTGATACGTGAAATTGGGCGTCTCCGCCAGTATCTGGTTCGATTTGCTGTCAAACCATTTGACGGAATTCAATACCCCCGTCGTGTTTGCGGTGGCGAATACTTTGCCATACAACTGATTGCCGATCGCCGTTACGTAAATGTCATGATCGCACCAGTTTGGGTTTTGGGCGCTTACAAAAATATCTTTGCACAGTTCCGACGAACACCCATAACTATCTGAAACAGAGAGGCAAACCGTAAAGAAGCCTTCATATGGAAAGGTGTGTTGCACTGTTTTTCCTTCTGCTGTAGCGCCATCGCCAAAATCCCATTTGCAGGTTTGTGTAGAAGGGTCGTACACGTCGGCATCGAAGGTAAGATTGAAGGAGTTGACATTGCTGGTAGCGTGGGTAAACTTCGCTTCACAGGGAAGTGTATCCGATACACAGGTCAGTTTCACCACTTCCAGCCCTTCGGAGGTACACCCGGCCGGAATTGCTGCGGTGGCAGCAGAAAATCGTATGGTCTGGTTGCCGGTCAGATCGTCTGTACCCGCGACGGCTTTCAGGATGTTGCCGTTGTCCAGGTCGATGATCTTGGCGCCGCAGTCCGGGGTAACAGACACTACCCAGCCCACCCTTTCACATTGGGCAGACAACTTTGCGACAGTCAGCATGGACGCAAATAAGACGGCAGCAATTTTCCAATCAAAAGTGTAGCGGTTACCGTGCATATTTTTGTTCGTTATTTTCACAAGACAGGATGATACGGCGGTTCGTTGGGTTACAGAACATTTTGATTCTACAAAGGTTAGCAATTTCCGGAGGAAGTTCAAAGACATTTTCAATAACTTGCCGGGAAGATTTTTGGTATGTATCTTAACTAAAAATTTGATTTTCAGTGTGTTAAAATGTCTTTTGGGGGAAATTTATTTTTGTGTATGCTAAGCGAAAAACTCGTGTCTCTGCTCCAAACCTTTTCAAAGTACGAACTCAACCGGTTCCGGAAATTTTTGCTTTCCCCTTATTTCAATGAACAGGAGGATTTGGTGCGGCTTTTTGAACTGCTCAACGCCGCGCTGCGGACGGAGGATAATGTTGACACAATGTTGGACAAACAGGGTGTGTGGAAATCTCTTTATCCAGGGAAAAAGATTGACGACGCGCACCTTCGGCGCATTTGCTCCGATTTGGGGCAAATGGCTTTGCAATTCATGGTGGAAGAAGCCAGAAAAAAAGATGCGCTTACCGAAGCGCTTGAACTACAGCGGGTGCTGGAAAAACCCGAGCTCCAAAAACACCTTGCCGGCGTAGAGCGCCAAATTAGAAAACGACTCGATTCCGCCCCCGGCCAGTCCACCTGGTATTACTTATCCCGGTTCCGAATGCACTGGAATGTGTACAATCGAGCCTCCAAGGTAGTAGCCACCTCTGATTTTATGAATAAATTGCTCCCCGCAGATCAGTCACTGGACTATTTCTATGTGGTACAGAAACTAAAATTTTATGTGGCATGGCTGATTTACAAGGGATTTCGTTCGACGCAACAGAAACTGCCAGTAATACCCGGCTTTTGGGAATATATTCAACAGATACCGGATGAGGATGTTCCGCTAATTTCTATATACCAAAATGTAATACGCTGCCTTACAGAGCCGGATGAAGAGCAGTATTTCAAAGAATTGCTGAATAATCTTGATAAATTTACAAACCAATTAACAAAAGAAGATTTGCGAGAGTGCTACTACATTGCACAGAATTACTGTGCTTTTAAAATAAGCCAGGGCAAAATGGAATATTATAAGGAAGTGTTTGAAATATTTAATAAGGTTATTGACCTCAAAATTTTGCTGGAGGATGGCCAACTATCGGAAGGCGTGTATAAAAACATTATTACAGCAAGTCTGGGTGTGGGTGAGTACAACTGGGCTGAGGATTTTATCGAAAACTATTCAAGCTATCTGCCGTCCAATATTAGAGAAAATGCCCGAACGTTTAACTTGTCATATCTTTATTTTCATCAAAAAAAGCATCAAAAGGTAATCGAATTACTCCGTAATGTAGAATATAGTGATATCGTCTATGCTCTGAAGGCAAAACAAATACTTTTACGTACGTACTATGAATCTGATGAACTTTTGGCGATGGATTCTCTTATGGATAGTTTTAGAATTTTCCTAAGGCGTAATAATCTTATTTCCAAGAATTTAAAACGGGAGTATAACAACTTTTTGAACTTCCTTAAGAAGATGGCACTGCTTGATTCTTACAACCCGCAATCAATAGCATCTCTCAAAAAAAGTATTTCTGAAACACAATATGTTAATTCTAAAAAATGGTTGTTGGATAAAATTGCTGAAATGGAGCAACTTGTTGTCAAAAAACAATAAACAGGAGTCATCCCGAATTTTCCAGGCGAACACGACCTCCATGCCGTCGAATATAGGCTGTGTGTATGTACAACGGACTTCCAAGTCCGTTGTAACGTGGTGTAGGCGCCGGACTAGGAAGTCCGGCGTACATACCCTGTCTGGTAGGTTGTTTAACGCAAATATCGCTACATAAACCTGACCGCTACCAGGTCGGATATTTTACATAACCGACTGATCTGTAAATATTTGACTTCTCCAAAATCAATTGCTAAATTCGGGATGACTCCTGTTTATTGTAAGAAATCAATCAATGACATCAACAATTATAATAAACCCGCTTATTGTATTATTTGAACAGATTGACGAAAGTTCACATCTATATGATTTGCCCGACTCCAGACCCGATAATGTAGTTGATGTTCCGAATATTTTTGTAGTTGAATGTTGGGTAGAGGTTCCTAATTCATATACCGCTAAATTGTACGCAATAGCTCCGCTTACTTCACTCCAATCCAGCGATGCGGTTGTTGAGGATGTCCTTGTCCCATTAAAGGTTGCTGGCGCCGGTAGACTACAGGATTCCACATCAGGTGCGTTAAGTTGAATGGACGAGGCAGGGGCACATCTAGCCATCCCCTGAAACAATCCTTCAAAAGAAGCTGCAAATAAAAGGGTGAGTACTACTAGTTGCTTAATCATAATGGACAATTTTAATGATGAAAGAATAATTTATCTAGTGAACAAGCAAGTCATTTGTCACATTGTCACATTGTCACATTGTCACATTTTAACATAAATAAGCGCCTTGTTGTAAATATGTTGTTGTTTCGAATAATTAACTCTGCTTTATTGATAGGCTTTGGGATTAGCATAAATTTTGTACAGGTGAAAGCACAGCCGTTTTGCCCGGTTTCAATAGAAAAATCTGCTCACCTCGGCGCCATCTGGCGCCACACCCCCAAACTCACCACACAAACCGGCGCCCTGCAATGGGGTCAGGAGCTTGGACTGCGGTTCCAGACAAACGGCCGCCGCGACTGGCATCAGTGGCAGCGGTATCCCGTTTTCGGGGTGTCGGTGGTGCACATGCATTTTGGCGACGGCTCGCACGGCGACGGGTACGGCCTGCTGCCCAACCTGTCCATACCCGTTTTCCGCAGCGGCATCTTTACGGCTTTTTTCCGCCTGGGCACGGGCCTGGCATGGGTGGCTGCTCCGTACGATTATTTTGAAAATCCCGGACAAAACGCCATCGGCTCGCACTGGAACAACATTACCCAGTTCCGGCTCGGCGGCGAATTGCGCCTCAGCGACCACCTGCGTGTACACGCGGGCGCGGGCCTGACCCACTTTTCCAACGGGGCCGCAGCGTTGCCCAACTACGGTATCAACCTGCCTTCCGGTTACGCTGGCATCGCCTGGTCGCCGAAGCCGGTGCGCGAAAAGGATTTTGCCCCCGCCACAAGTGAAAAAAAAGCCGGCAGGCGCTGGGGCGCCACGGTACAGGGTGGCTTGGCCTTCATTGAATACGCCGTTTTCGACGGCCCGAAGTACCCGATCCGGACAGCCTCGGTTGCAGGCTATTTCAGTTTTAACAAGGTAAACAGGGCGCTGCTGGGCGTCGATTACGAGTTCAACAAGGCGGTTTTTGTATTCGGGCAGCAAATCGCGGACTTTGAGAACGAAGCGGAAGCCCGCAAAGGCGCCACCAGGCTGGCGCTTTTTGTCGCCGATGAATTTCTTTTTGGCCAATTTGGCATTCAGTTGCAGATGGGCGCCTACATAGGCGGTTCCATCAACCAATACGTTTTTAAACGCCAATACAGCAAACTGACCATACGGTACTACTTCCCGGCCTTGTTCAAAACGGAATTACAACCACATATGGGCGTTACCCTCAAAGCCCACGCGGCCACGGCTGAGTATATTTCCATGAACGCAGGGCTGGCTTTTTAAGAAACTGTTTTAAAACCCCTCACCGGGCGGAAAGACCCATCTTTTGCGGCTATCCTGCGGCTATTTTTTGGCGAATATGCCCCAATATTAGCCAAAAAATGAGCCTTGTCTATCTCCAAAACCTGAGCCTTTCCACTCCGGCAGGGGTTTTAAAACAGTTTCTAAGCGAAAAAGTCCGTATTTTTGCGACCCTTTGTTCGCTATGCCGACACGGCGGTTAAGATCAACCACCAGCCGGCGTGTATCGATGGGAGCAATGCAATAACCGGAATAAAATGGCCACACCGCGCACTGTCGCTTTTCACACCCTCGGCTGCAAACTGAATTATTCGGAGACCTCCGCCCTGGCGCGGCTCTTCGAGGGCAGCGGCTACCTGCCGGTGAAATTTGACGACGGCGCCGACATCTATGTGCTCAACACTTGTTCTGTTACGGAACAGGCCGATAAAGAGTGCAAAAAGATCGTCCGGCAGGCGCTGCGTCGCCATCCCGGCGCATTCGTGGTGGTGACGGGCTGCTACGCCCAGTTGAAGCCGCACGACATCGCCGAAATTCCCGGCGTAGACCTGGTACTGGGCGCGGGTGAAAAATTCCGTATCCTCGATTACGTCGACGACTTGTCGAAGGCACAAGGCAAAGGCATGGTGCATGCCGGCGAAGTGCGCGATGTGAATACCTTTTCCGCCTCGTTTTCCTTTGGCGACCGCACGCGCTCTTTTCTGAAGGTACAGGACGGCTGTGATTACAAATGTTCGTTTTGCACCATTCCCATGGCGCGCGGCGCCAGCCGTTCCGATACAGTGGAAAACGTCGTGGCCAATGCCCGGCAGATCGCCGCCATGGGCACCCGGGAAATCGTACTGACAGGCGTCAACCTCGGCGACTTTGGCAACGGGACGGCCGTGATCGAGGGCATGAAACCCAAAAAAGAGGCGCTGTTCATCGACCTTATCCGGGCGCTGGATGAAGTCGATGCATTGGCCCGTTTCCGCATCAGCAGCATCGAGCCCAATCTGCTGACCGACGAGGTCATCGCTTTTGTAGCCGAAAGCAGGCGTTTTATGCCGCATTTTCACGTGCCGTTGCAGTCGGGCAACGACAAGCAGTTGCGCGACATGCGCCGCCGCTACCGCCGCGACCTGTATGCCGAACGGGTGTCGACGATCAAACGCCTGATGCCGCATGCCTGTATCGGTTGCGACGTTATCGTCGGTTTTCCTGGCGAAACGGAGGCAGATTTTCTGGATACCTATCGTTTTCTGCAGGACCTCGACGTGTCGTACCTGCACGTGTTCACCTACTCGGAACGCGCCAATACCCCCGCAGCAGATATGCAAGGCGTGGTGGCGCAGGAAGAGCGCAAACGCCGCAACCATGCCCTGCGCGGGTTGTCGGAAATGAAGCGCCGCGCTTTTTACGCCGCGCACACCGGATCGACGCGCCCCGTATTGTTGGAACAACACAAAAACCCGGCCCTGATGAGCGGGTTTACCGACAATTATGTAAAGGTGGAAATGCCTTTTGAGGCCGGCATGGTCAACACCATTGCGCCGGTTTTATTGGGCAACCTGACCGCCGACGGGGAGGCCTGTGTTGCGGAGGTTTTGACGCGTCACCCGGTTCTTTTCTGATTTCAGGGCTTGCGCAAGTCAGTTGACTGCACATCTCCCACATAAAATTTGAGGCAGGCATCGCACAGGCATTTGCCGTTGAATTGCCGCATGAGGGTTTCCTTGGTGGCAGGATGCAGGTTGGGGAAGCGCAGCCAGCAATCGGAGTCATAGTTGATGAACTTCTTTTTGCAGCGGGGGCATTCGTTGATGAAATCGTGTTCTTCCTGCACCCATGCTGCCTGCACACGCCCGCCCAGCGGCGGGTTAAGTTTGCTGATCCGCACCCGCAGCGCCTGCATTTCGGAAAACTGGAACTTCATTTTTTTCACGATCGACGCGACCACCGTTTCGATCAGTTTGCGCGGCTGCTCCATCTCCATCCGGCAAATCTGGTAGATCGTTTCGTAATTCATCGTCAGTTCCACCTTGTCGTCCTTGACCGCTTTTTCGGTGTTAGTATTGACGACCACATCGACCACATATTCGCAGCCGAGCGTTTGTTCGCCTTCGTACACGCCGTGGTAGGCGTGAAACCGCATTCCTTCGAGTGATATCAGAGCCATGAGCGCAATATTTATTCGCCGAGCATTTCCTGCAACAGATCGCCCTGTTTGGACAGTGCCTGGCATTTTTCGATGTCAAGCGACAGTTTTACCGAGTCGAGTTCCGCCGATTTCAACTTGCCAAACCGGGCAATGATGGTTGCCGTACAGGTCTTTGTTTTTTCGTATTCATCCTGGATCAACCGGAGGTTTTCCTGGAAAGCGCCGGTACTGTCCGGGGTGTTTGCCAGCGATTCCGCTTTTTGGTTCATTTCGACCAGCTTGCCAGCGCACTCGCAATAGGCAGTGGCTATTTTGTCGTAGCGGGAGGCTTCCTGTCGGCCGCAGCCAAAGAAAAGCAGTGGAAGGAGTAGGGTGAAAAACGGACGCATAACATGTGGTTTGCCTGCAAAGAACTTAAAAAAACGGCATAATTGTCAGGATCAGAATTTTCAGAATTACCATAATTTTCAGAATTACGACAACCAACCCAATGACGATAATGACGAATGACGATAATGACGAAATGACGATCCTACACCTTCACCAATTTCCACTTTCCTTTTTTAAACACCCATATCGCTGCCAGGGCCATGCCTGATTCTGCGATGACGATGGCCCAGTAAACGCCTGTTTGTCCCCAGCCCAGGTGCAAGGCAAGCAGCGCCGCGAGCGGGGTTTCCACCAGCCAGAAGAAAATAAAGTTCAATACGGTGGGCGTGCGCGTGTCGCCTGCGCCGTTGATGGCTTGCGACAGGATCATACCCCAGCCGTAGAAAACGTAACCGCCCGCCAAAATGCGCAGGGCCAGCGACCCCGACTCCACCACAGCAGGTTCCTGGGTGAAAAGTTTTATCAAAAACGGCGCGGTAATCACACAAAACATGCCCACAAACGCCAAAAAGATCATGTTGAAAAAACCTGCCCGCCAGGCGGATTTTTCAGCCCGGTCGGCATGCCCGGCGCCGAGATTTTGACCCACAAGCGTGGCTGCCGCGTTCGACATCCCCCATGCGGGCAAAAGGGCAAAGATCACGATGCGAATGGCGATGGTATAACCCGCCGTCACTTCCTTGCTGATTTGTCCCAGGATGTAAATCATGAAAATCCAGCTGGCCGAAGCGATGAGATACTGCCCTGTGCTGCCTGCGGCGAGCCGGAGCAGGCGCCCGATCGTATCCAGTTGGGGTTTAAGGTATTGCAGATGGATTTTTACAATTTTCCCGACCCGGAACAGGTGCCACAATTGGTAACAAACGCCCAATGACCGGCCAATTGTCGTGGCCACGCCTGCCCCCAGCAGTCCCAGTTCCGGGAAAGGCCCGATACCGAAAATGAACAGGGGATCAAGAACAATATTCACGCCGTTGGCGATCCAGAGCGCACGCATGGCCGTACTGGCGTCGCCGGCGCCCCTGAAGATGCCGTTGAGCATCCAAAGCAGGAGGATCGGCAGGTTCGCCGTGAGCATCAGCCTGGTAAAGGAGCTGCCGTTTTCCGCGACACTTTGGTCGCGGGCCATCAGGCGCAGGATGTCATCTGCATAAAAGTAGCCCGGTATAGCGATAATGACGGAAAGGATCACGGCGATCAAAATCACCTGGGCGCCTGCCTTGGCTGCCGCTTCGCGGTTGCCTTCGCCCACACGCCGGGCCACCATTGCAGTTGCGGCGGCGCTCAGCCCGATGGCGACGGAATATACCAGCGTCAGCATCGACTCCGTCAGGCCGACGGTAGCCACGGCTTCTGTACTGATTTTGGCTACAAAAAAAGCATCCACGACCGCAAAAAGCGATTCCATGGCCATCTCGAGGATCATCGGAATGGAAAGCAGCACGATGGCGCGGTCGATACTGCCGGTAGTAAACACCTGCTCGTCGCCGCGAACAGCCTGGCGTATTACCCTGCCGATGCGCTGGAGCCGGGTTTCGAGTGTTTTTGTTTCAGTCATAGAGGGAGGTAGGAATCGCAGTGTGCCGCAAAGATAATGCTATGCAACAAAATGTTTGAAAAAATAACAACCTTCCTGACGGTATTGAGTACTGGTCAGCTGCCGGAATGTCGACGGTATCAGGGAAACCGCCCAAAACCCGGGTTTCACCTTGTTAGTTCCCAACCTTACCTTCGCTTTTTTGTTTTCCTAAAAATGTACCCCGGAATACCATTTTGACAAATTACAACTGGAGAACTACCGCCGAACACAGGCATTACATCTGTACAACGGATTTCCAAATCCGCTAAAACGTCGCGCGAGGCGCCGGACTTGGAAGTCCGGCGTACAAGTCTCAGTGTTGTTTTGCCGGAATGCCATTCCGGCGTACAAGTCTCAGTGTTGTTTTGCCGGAATGCCATTCCGGCGTACAAGTCTCGGTGTTGTTTTGCCGGAATGCCATTCCGGCGTACAAGTCTCAGTATTATTTTGCCGGAATGTCATTCCGGCGTACAAAGTGTACCACCAATGATGAACATTTCCGAACTCCTCCACCGCGCCCTGCGCCTCGAATGGCTCTCCCCCGGGGAGGGTGTTTTTTTGTTTGAAAACGCCTCCACCGCCGAGTTGATGCATGTCGGCAATGCTATTAAAAAACATCACGTGCCCGGCAATACCGTCACCTGGATCATCGACCGCAACTCGAATACAACCAACGTGTGCATTGCCAACTGCAAGTTTTGCAACTTTTACCGTCGACCGGGCCACGAAGAGTCGTACATCACGACCATAGAGGAGTACAAACAAAAGATCGAAGAAACGTTTCAGTTTGGCGGCGAACAACTGTTGCTGCAAGGGGGGCACCACCCTGATCTCGGGCTGCGGTTCTACGCCGATCTGTTTCGCCAGTTAAAGGAACTCTATCCGACGCTGAAACTGCACGCGCTCGGTCCGCCGGAAATTGCCCACGTGGCCAAACTGGAGGGCATGAGCCACTTCGACGTACTGAAAGAACTAAAAGCCGCCGGACTTGATTCACTTCCCGGCGCCGGAGCGGAAATCCTCAGCGACCGGGTGCGCCGGCTCATCTCCAAGGGAAAATGCGGCGGACAGGAGTGGCTCGATGTAATGCGCGCAGCACACCAGCTCCGGCTCACCACATCTGCGACGATGATGTTTGGCCACATCGAGACGAATCTCGAACGTATGGAGCATTTCGCCGCTATCCGCCAGGTACAAAGCGAAAAACCTGCCGATGCCAAGGGCTTTCTGGCCTTCATCCCCTGGCCTTTCCAGGATGAAGACACGATCCTGAAAAAACTCAAACGCGCGCGCAACGCCGTCACCGGCGACGAATACGTACGGATGATCGCCATGAGCCGCATCATGCTCCCCAACATCGTCAATATCCAGGCCTCCTGGCTCACGGTAGGCAAACAGGTGGCGCAGGTGTGCCTGCACGCGGGCGCCAACGACTTTGGTAGCATCATGATCGAAGAGAATGTGGTATCGGCTGCCGGTGCGCGTTTTCGCTTTACAGCCGACGGTATTCAACAGGCCATTCGCGAAGCGGGTTTTGTGCCGCAATTGCGCAATCAACAGTACGAATTCAGGGATTTGCCCGAACATACCGTGCAGCAGGACCTGGATAAGGTATCCATGATTGTAGACTGACAAGTGTTTTAGTACCTGAATGCAGGTATTTAACCTCGCCACAATCGTTAAATTTTAGTAGTACGTCGTCTATCTGACGATTTCACCACCATATGGATGATGATGCCGTCTTGCCGGTAAATTACTTTCGCCTGCAACTAAACATCCCATCTGCATGATACGTACAATCCTTTCCTTCGCGTTCCCGATTATTTTTGTGGCCGCCTTGTCCGGCCAAACCACCTATTACACGGTCAAGTTTCCCGACGACGAGACCGTTTATGGCTGTGGCGCCGTGCCGGATACCACCTGGCCGGTGATCACCCAGTACGGCAACTGCAATTTTAATGTGGGCGTTTCGGTGAAAGACCAAAAGTTCTACACCAACGCTACCGGCGGTTGCTACAAGATACTCCGCACCTGGAAACTCCTTTACTGGTGCGATTACGACCCGAACTGGCCATCGCCATATTACATCTCCAACCCGTCGAGTACCGATATCGGACCTGTGGTCACCGGCGATATGTACAACCACGGCTATCTGCAATACACGCAGATCATCAAGGTGGTGGACACCGAAGCGCCGTATTTTCTCAATTGCCCGACCGGCCCGGTTACCTTCTGCGACCTGACCAACAACGACCCAAGCCAGTACCATTCCGGCTGGACTGATTACTGCGAGGGACCGGTCAACCTGAATATCAAGGTAAAAGATGACTGTTCGGGCACCGATATTACGCTCTCTTACCGGCTGGTTCTCGACCTCGACAACAACGGTTCGATGGAAACCCTCATCAGCAGCAGCGCACCCACGGCCTGGCCCATAGTGACCGGCACCCAGGGTGATACGCTGTCGGCCATGATTGATTTCCCGCCCGGATTCGGCCTGCCCTACGGCTCCCACAAGATAGAATGGATTGCCAATGACAAATGCGGCAACGAAGCGATCTGCAAGTTTGAGTTTATCGTAAAAGACTGCAAAGCGCCGACGGTCGTCTGTCACAATGGTTTGAGTATCAATATCATGCCTACCGGTATGATTACCATCTGGGATACCGACTTTATTCAATACTACAGCGATAACTGCACGCCGACCAGCCAGATCAAATACGCCATACAAAAGGCGGGCGCCGGCACAACCTTTCCGGAGGGCAACCATTCGGTTACCTTCGATTGCAGCGAGCTGGGCAAGCAGTTTGTGGAAATATGGGTAGAAGATGCCTACGGCAACGCCGACTTTTGCAAGACCTTCATCGACGTGCAGGACAACGCAGGCGTTTGCCCGCCATCCACGCCGTTTAAAGGCACGGTTGCCACCGACAATTCCAAATCGGTGCAAGGCGTAGCGGTCAGCCTGCTTAAGGGCACTCAGCCGGTCGCCACGGCCGAAACCGGCGACGACGGACAGTACGCCTTCGGCAGCATGACGGCAGGCTGCAACTACAAACTGGTACCGGCCCTGAACCAACTCGATATCGACGGGGTCAACACCCTCGATGCCTTGCTTGTGGCCGGACAACTCGACGACATCATTTCCCTGTCATCGCCTTACCAACTGCTCGCTGCCGATGTGGACAAATCCGCGACTGTGACGGATACCGACCTGTCTGATATGATAAAAGTCATACTCGGCCTGAAAAGCAGCTTTGCCGGCACGACTTCCTGGCAATTTATTCCGGCGGGTTTTGTATTCCCCGATCCGCTCAACCCGTGGTCGGTGTCGGCGCCATCCTCGCTGCAATTCTGCCTTACCGGGGACATTGATTTTGATCCGGATTTTGTAGCTGTGAAAACCGGCGATATCAACAGTTCATCGGTACAGTCGAGCTTATTGCCCGATGCTGTCGATCGCAGCCTGGAAAAAGGGACGGCTACTTTCACCACGGTGGAAAAGAGTTTCAAAGCAGGCGATGTGGTAAATGTGGATATCACCACCCCTGATCTGGGCAATATCGCTGCCTTCCAGTTCACCCTGGAATATGATCCCACGGTACTGTCGACAGTTAGTCTGGGTCAGGCGCTGGTCCCGGCCGACTACATGGCCACCCCTCAGGAGGCGCGTGTGACGGCCTGCTGGTACGACGCGGCGATGCTCGACCCGACCGTACAGGCGAAAAATGCCAAATTCAAGGCCTTTTCCCTTCAGTTCACCGCACTTCAGGATGGCAAACTGAGTGAAGTTTTGCAGATGACCTCGGCTATTACTCCGGCGCAAGCCTACAACCGCCAGATGGAAACCCTCGATGCGTTGCTGCAATTCCTGCCGGGCCACCCCGGGAAAAAGAACCCGGAGTTCTTCATCATTCAGCCTAACCCCGTCGTCGATGCTTTCAGCGCCACCTACTTCCTTCCCGAAGCAGGTCCCGTTACGCTGATCCTGACCGACGCGACCGGACGTATCATGCAGACCATCCAGGCAAACAAAGAGGCCGGATACCATCAGGCTGACCTGAATCTGGAGAAATCGACGCAACCCGGCATGTTCTTCCTGCACCTCAATGGTCCGGGTGGAACAGATGTGCAGCGGGTGATAAAACAGTAAAACAGTAGGCAGTGGCAGTAGGCAGTAGGCAGTGGCAGTAGGCAGTGGCAGTAGGCAGTGGCAGTAGGCAGTGGCAGTAGGCAGTGGCAGTAGGCAGTGGCAGTAGGCAGTGGCAGTAGGCAGTGGCGGTTTTATTAGCAGCTTGCCTAAAGTTTGGAGTGAAGCCTGATTGCACAAATGCTTTCTGTTTACGGGGCGAATGATTTTAGAGTCTGATTATCAGATTTTTAAATCATTCGCCCCGTATCTTTTATGCCAACTGCATACTGCCAACCGGATGCTCAAAAAAACATTTTCACATTCCACCATCCCGTCTCGATGATGGCGTCGTTTTTACGGTAAAAATTGAGGGCCGGTTCGTTCCAGTCGAGCACCTGCCATTTGACCAGTCGGCAGCCGCGATTCCGTCCTTCGGCGATAAATGCGTCGAACAGGAGTTGTCCGATGCCGTACCTGCGGTGCGTTTCGGTGACCAGAAAATCGTCGAGGTAGAGCATCTTGCCTTTCCAGGACGAATAGGCCATGTAGAAGAGCGTCATACCGACCACGGCGCCGTCCATTTCGGCAACGTGGCTCTCGAATAATCCGTCGCGAAAATCGCGGAGGTACTCGTCTACGGTAGTCAGGACGGCTTCCGGCTCTTTTTCATAAACAGCCAGTTCGAACATCAGGGCGTGAATGGCGGGAATGTCTGCTGCTGTTGCCGGGCGAATAGTTATGGAAGCTTGCATGTTTATAGCGTGATATGTTGAGATAGTCGTTTAAATGCGGGTTATTCAGGGGGACGGATCGTATTTTTGTGCCGGAAATGGAACTGTTCTGTGTTCAGGCTGTTTTCAGGGTTTCTTTCCACGGTCACATATGAAGCAACTCGCTTATCTCACAAAATTTTTCCGAAAATATCGCTGGCGTTTACTTCTCGGTATTGTCTTTGTCGGTTTCGCCAACTGGTTCAGGGTTTGGCAGCCCAAAGTTATCCGCAATGCCCTGGATACAGTGGTCGAACGGGTGGGTTTTTACAATAACCACGGTGGTATTGCGGCGCACCCGGAAGCCATGAGCGAGCTGAGCGGCAAAATTGCGTGGTTTGGCGCCGCAGTGATCGGTTTGGCCCTGCTCATGGGTATGTTCATGTTTTTCATGCGGCAAACGATCATTGTCATGAGCCGCCTGATAGAATACGACATGCGCAAGGAGGTGTTCGCTCATTACGAAAAACTGGACCTTGCATTTTACAAGCGCAACAGTACCGGCGACCTGATGTCGCGTATTTCGGAAGACGTTTCAAAAGTGCGCATGTTCCTGGGCCCGACCATCCTATACGGCCTTGACCTTACCTTTTTGTTTGTCCTGACCATTTCTTCCATGCTCAGCGTCAACGTCACCCTGACGATGTGGGCGCTGCTGCCCCTTCCCTTTCTGAGCATCTCGATCTATTGGGTCAGCACGCTCATCAACAAGCGGAGCGAGAAGATACAGCAACAATTATCGGTACTCACCAGCTCGGCCCAGGAAGTGTACAGCGGTATCCGGGTGGTGAAAAGTTATGTGCAGGAGCAGGCGATGGGGCGCTGGTTTGCCGACCAAAGCGAGGAGTTTCGCAACCGCTCGCTCAAACTCATCCGCATCGACGCATTTTTCTTTCCGCTCATGGCGCTGCTGATCGGCGTCAGTACCATCATTACGGTTTATGTGGGCGGTTTGCTTGTGGTGCAGGGGAAAGGTGTTACCGCCGGCAATATCGCCGAGTTTGTGATCTATATCAACATGCTCACCTGGCCGGTTACCGCCATAGGCTGGATCGCTTCCCTGACCCAGCAGGCCGCAGCCTCGCAGAAGCGCATCAACGAATTCCTGCAAACCCGGCCCACGATCCAAAACCCTGCTACGGGACAGGCTGCCGGTCAGGGACTGCCGGCTGCCGGCATTAAAGGCCATGTTGTATTTGAAAATGTCTCCTTCGTCTATCCGGACACGGGTATAAAAGCCCTTGAAAACGTGTCGTTTGAAATATTACCCGGCCAGAAAATGGCCATCATCGGCCGTACCGGCAGCGGAAAGACCACCATTGCCGACCTGCTCGTGCGGATGTACGACGCCACGGAGGGCCGGATACTGATCGATGGCAGGGATATTCGGGAGCACGATCTGGCCAACCTGCGCCGCCGTATCGGTTATGTGCCGCAGGATGTTTTCCTGTTTTCCGACACTATTCTGGGCAATATTGCATTTGGCAAGGACGACATCACGCGGGAAGAGGCGGCGTTTTATGCCAAAAGTGCAGCCGTTCATGAGGATATTATCGACCTGCCGCAGGGATACGACACCATTGTAGGGGAGCGCGGCGTCACGCTTTCCGGAGGTCAGAAACAACGCGTCAGCATCGCCCGGGCGTTTGCCAAACAGCCCGACCTGGTCATCCTCGACGACTGTCTTTCGGCGGTAGACACCAATACGGAAAGTCGCATCCTGGGCTATCTGGGCAATGCGCTGGCCGACAAAACCGGGATCATCATCACACACCGCATCTACTCCATGCTTGATTTTGATAAAATAATCGTGCTCGACAACCACCAGGTTGCCGAAACAGGTACGCATGAGGAGTTGCTGGCGAAAAATGGCTATTATGCCGAGTTGTTTGAAAAACAATCGGCTGCCGAAATAAACGAATAACACACCATGATAAAACAACTTCTTGCAAGCGCCTCGCTTGCGCTCATCCTTTTCTCCGCCTGTCAGTCGAACCCGGGTACTCCCCCTGCGACAGCCCTGCAATTCGAAACCCGCAATTTTGTCAAACACTATTGCGTCAACGACGATCAGTGTGCTGATTTTAATGTGTTCTACCTCCAATTTGCTGAAAATTCGCCGCAGATCGCCCGGCAGGTGAACGACCTGATCCGGGCGCGCATCATCGCCGGACTGGAGGGCAATACCGCGATTCCCTTTGAAGCGGCGCTGGATTCCATGGGGACACGCTTCATCGACGATTTTGTCCAGCTGAAGCGCGAAAACCCCGACAATACGATGGGGCAGGACATCCAGGTTACCAGCAATGTGCTGGCCAATACCGGAAAACTGCTGACGGTACGCCTCGATTTCAACACCTATACCGGCGGCGCACACCCCAATTCAGCCTCGACGCTGATGTCTTTCGATCTTACCCAAAATGCCCGGGAACTTGCCGCAGCCGACATGCTTCAAGACAGCAGTGCCGTACTGCCCCTGCTGGAGCAGGCATACAAAGCCGCGAAAGGCCTGCAGGCGGGCGACGACATCAAACAACTGCTGCTCGGCGATATCGGAACCCTGCCCTTACCTGCCAATATCGGCATCGTTCCGGAAGGACTGCTCTTTGTCTACAACAATTACGAAATAGCGCCTTACGCCGTTGGCGGCGCCGATATACTCCTCACCTGGGAACAACTGGGACAGTCGGCCGACCGGAAAAGGTGGCTGGAGTAACCTTTTGTACGAAACCTAAACGCCTTTTCAATGTACGTCAAATCATATCTGTCTACCCCGATTGGCTGGTTTGAAATTACCGGAAGCGAACTCGGCGTCCGGACGGTGCACCGGAAAGAGGCTCCCGGCGCCTCGGCGGAAGGTTTGCCCGACGACCATCCTGTTGCTGTTTGCAGCAGGCAGTTGGGTGAATATTTTGCCGGCAAGCGACAGGAGTTTGATCTGAAAATAGACTGGAGCGGCGCGTCCGAGTTTCACAAACAGGTGTGGACGGAACTGATGAAAATCCCTTTCGGCACGACCGTCTCATACTCCGATATTGCCCAGAAGAGTGGTCACCCTACCGCCGTGCGGGCAGTCGGGCTGGCCAACCGGACGAACCCGGTTGCCATTGTGGTGCCCTGCCACCGGGTTATCGGCAAGGCAGGCGAGTTGCGCGGGTATTTCTACGGGCTTGATGTGAAAATGCAGTTGCTCCGGCACGAGAATCCGGTTCGTTTTGCGGAGCAGGGGGAGTTGTTTTAAATCACGCTGCAACTGTTTACTGCTTTCGTTCCGGCAGTTTCAGCCGGTCGATTATCGGGCGCCACCGTTCAATCGATTTGGTATTCACCCCACTTTTTTCCGCAGAGATGATGGCCTTTTCCACTCCTGTGCTATCCCCTTTTGAAAGCAGTGCGTCGATTTTTAATTCGTGCGCTGCGATATTTTGAGGATTGGTCTTCAGCACTTTGTCTGCAAAGTTGATGGCCTGGTCTGTATGGCCGAGATTTGCATTGACCTTGCCGGCATCCAGCTGCGCCTTCACATCGCCGGGTTTAGTTTTTGCTTTACGTTCGATCTTGTCGAGCCGCTTGTTTAAGGCCGTTACCGTATCGCGCACCTCCTCAAACTTGTCTTTGAGCCAGGGTTCTTCGCTCCTGCTGCTTTGCCGGAGCTGGTTCAGGTCTTCCATAGCCTGAGCGGGATTGCTGCTCTTGATGGCGGCGTCGGAACGTATTTTCAGGAGGTCGGCGCCTGCCTTTTCCACATCCGGCGCTGCCAGGTTAAGGTCGAGGGTGGCGGCTGCGTATTCTCCTTGTTTGTACAGCAGGGCGCCGCGTTTCTGGCGGGCCTCCTGATTTTCCGGGAAAATTTCGAGCACCTTGTTGTAGGTGTCGATGGCCTTGTCGTCCTGCTTATTATTCTGAAAGTTCTCTGCCAGGGCGAGCATGGTAAACATCCAGCTGGTATCGGCTGCCGTGTGGACGGCGGTTTCTGCAGGCGCCCTCATGTCGGCGAACAAGCCAGTTGTGATAGGCACCTGCGCCTGATTGGCCAGTTTGATATACAGCAGTTTGGTGACGACCACGGCCTCCATGCTCAGTTGGCGGCCTTCATCGTTTATTTTCAGCAGATTGCTCAGGGTGGTGTCGCCTGTGGCCAGGACATTCCCTTCGTCGAGCAATTTGTAAAAGACATCCAGCTTGTAGTCTGTATCGCTGTTCTTGTTGATCTTTCCCCACACGATCATCTGCACCCCGCAATTGCGCGCGATCTCGGTGGCTTCTGAAAAACTGGGGTAGTTCGCATTGATATCGTAACCCTGATTCACATCGGCATCGGCAACCAGCCGCGGCGTCTTGCTGATCAGGGTATTCAGTCCGTCGGCGATCTCGAATTCCGGCTCAAAGTTGTTCTTGTCGCCGGTTTGCTTGAAAGGCAGGATCATCACCCGGTATTTGGTGTCGGGGCTGAATTGCGGGCAACCTTCCCGGTTCTTTTGAACAATCTGCCAGATAATCACGGCGAGCGCGAGTGTGACAATGCCCCCGGCGATGTAATAGCGCCAGGCTTGGGCACGCGAAGGTTGGGCTTCCGTTTCGCCGAGTGTCAGTTTATCTGCTTCCAGCCGTGCGACGATCTGCAAAACGTTGTCGGCAACCTTATTAGTGGTCAGCCGGGCGTCTTCGGGCGCGATGGTGCTTTTCAGGGTTTGGGCCTTTACCTGGTACAGCTCGCCCTGGTTAACCCGGGCGGCCTGGGCGAGTTCACTGTATTTCGGGTCGCTGTCGAGCAATACGACCAGCTGTTCCAATGCTTGTTCGATGTTGCCTTCCCCGACAAGTTGTTTCACCTGGGAAAGCGATTGTGGCACATCCATAAATGTTGTTCCTAAACGGGCGGTTTCGTTTCAGGACAAGCGCTAAAACGCACGTGTATCCCAAAGAATTATCTAACACAAAGTTAGGATTAGTTTAAATACGACTCCATGTCATTGTAGCGACATCGGCTTCACAGTACCGGTTGCAGGGTTTTCCACACCGTTTCTGCCACGATTTTCTGGCCTGTTTCATTCGGGTGAATGCCGTCCGGGAGGTTGAGCGCGGGGTCGCCGCCTACGCCCTCGAGCAGGAAAGGAATGAGCGCTGCGCGGTTGGCTTTTGCCAGTGCCGGAAATATTTTTCTGAAATCGGTGGCGTAGTCGCCGAGGTTGGGCGGGGCCATCATACCGGCGATCACGATCCTGCAATCCGGGTATTTTGCTCTTACCCTGTCCAGGATGGTTTGCAGGTTTTTCTTTGTTTCCGCCAGGGGCAGGCCGCGCAGGGCATCGTTGCCGCCGAGTTCGAGCACAAACACATCGACGTGTTGCTCCAGTACCCAGTCGATCCGGCTGACACCGTCGGCGGTTGTTTCACCGCTCAGCCCGGCATTAATACAGGTATAGGGCAACCGGAGCGAATCAATTTTGTGCTGGATCAGTGCGGTAAAACCCTTTTCGGGCGGCAATTGGTACGCCGCAGTAAGGCTGTTGCCAAAAAAAAGGATGTTCTTGCGGACAACCGGCGCCTTGTTTTCCGCTTGTACCTGTCCGACTGTCGGCGCCTGTGACGCGCTGCTGTCCCCGGTTCCGTTGTTGCAGGCTACAGTGGCGGTAAACAATGCAACTGCGAACAATAAGTATTTCATATTGAATTTGTTATAGTTTTTGTAGCAGGCAATATCAATTGGCGGAGTAAGTATTTCCGGTGCGTTGTTACAGGCTTCTCCCGAAGTTTTTTCCAGGAAAAGCGCAGACACGTACGGGTTTCAAAAAAGTCTGCGTCGATCCGCGCAATTTTTCTGCGAAATCAGCGGAAATATCCACCCGAGTCCGGCTCAACAAAACAACCACTGCCTCGGAAGGTTCTCCGATCCTGTGTCATGCAGAAATCCGCAATTTCCCGTATCTTTGCCAACTTTTTGCACAAAAAACCGGTTTTAGTGACACATTAAGCGGTAACGACGACGAATGCCGGCCACAAACCGTCCACCGTCCACCGTCCACCGTTCACCGTCCACCGTAAACAATGTTTCCGACATACGACGTCATAGTAGTGGGGGCCGGCCACGCCGGTTGTGAAGCGGCAGTTGCCGCAGCCAACCTCGGCTGCAAGGTACTGCTCGCCACCATGAACATGCAGACCATCGCCCAAATGAGTTGCAATCCCGCTATGGGCGGCGTTGCGAAAGGCCAGATCGTGCGCGAAGTGGATGCTCTTTGCGGGTACTCCGGCGTCGTGACCGATCATACGATGGTTCAATTCCGCATGCTGAACAAATCCAAAGGCCCTGCCATGTGGAGTCCGCGCGCGCAAAGCGACCGCATGCAATTTGCGCTCAAATGGCGGCAGATGCTGGAAGCGCACCCCAATATAGACTTCTGGCAGGAAATGGTGAACGGCCTGTTGGTAAAGGACGGGCGCGTGTGCGGCGTGCGCACAGGCATGGGGCTCGACATCCATGCCAAAACCGTGGTGCTCACCAACGGCACCTTCCTCAACGGCATCATCCACATCGGCGAAAAACAGTTCGGCGGTGGCCGGGCCGGCGAAAGTGCGGCGCGTGGCATCACCGAACAACTCGTGGCGCTGGGCTTTGAGGCGGGCCGGATGAAAACGGGCACGCCCCCGCGCATCGACGGCCGCACGCTCGACTATTCAAAAATGGAAGTGCAGCCGGGCGATGATCCGACGGGCAAATTTTCCTATACCGATACGCCGCCGCTGACCGATCAGTTGCCCTGCCACATCACCTATACCAATCAAAAGGTACACGATATCCTGCGCACGGGATTCGACCAGTCGCCCATGTTCAACGGGCGCATACAGGGCGTCGGGCCGCGCTATTGCCCGAGTATCGAAGATAAAATCGACCGCTTCAGCGACAAGTCCTCCCACCAGCTCTTTATCGAGCCGGAAGGCCGCAATACCTGTGAGATTTATATCAACGGATTTTCCTCCTCACTGCCCGAAGATGTGCAATACAAGGCTTTACGCGCCATACCCGGACTCGAAAACGTCAAAATGTTCCGGCCGGGCTACGCCATCGAGTACGACTATTTCCCGCCTACCCAGTTGCAACTGACGCTGGAGACCAACCTCGTGAAAAACCTGTTTTTCGCAGGCCAGATCAACGGCACCACGGGATATGAAGAAGCGGCCTGCCAGGGCATGATGGCCGGCATCAATGCCGCATTGTCGGTCAGGGAGGAGACGCCGCTGGTGCTCAAGCGCTCGGAGGCCTATATCGGTGTGCTCATCGACGACCTCGTGAACAAAGGCACCCAGGAACCTTACCGTATGTTCACCAGCCGCGCAGAGTACCGCATTCTGCTCCGGCAGGACAATGCCGATCTGCGTCTCACGCCAATTGCGCATCGCCTCGGCATGCAGGGCGCCGACGCACGTATGGACCGCGTAAGGACCAAACAACAAGCCGCCGCTTCGATCGAAACCTTTTTCCGCAATGCCTCGGTAGTGCCCGATGAGGTGAACGCTTACCTGACCTCCGTGGATTCTGCCCCGATAGCGCAAAAGGTCAAACTGTACAACATCCTGCTGCGGCCACAGGTGAACATCGGCAGCCTGGCAGCGGCACTGCCCGAACTTCAGCGCTTTCTGCAACCTTTTGAGACGGAATTTGTGGAACTGGCCGAGATCAATATCAAATACGAAGGCTATATCCGCAAGGAAGAGGAAATGGTGCAAAAGTTGAGCCGCCTCGAAGACGTGCACCTGCACGAAGACTTCAACTACCGCGCCCTGACCGCCCTGAGCGCCGAGGCCCGCGACAAACTCGCCCGGCACAAACCCCGGACGATCGGGCAGGCCAGCCGAATTTCGGGCATCAGTCCGGCGGATGTAAGCATGTTGCTGATCCATTTGGGGCGGTAGAGATTGACCCTCATTACCCCCCATACTGCGCCATATCATTGCCCAGGGCAGCAACACCCCCCATCTTGTGCGTTCAATTGCAAAGATTTTGCCATGGGAACAAGAAACGCTGGTAAAGGCTTTCACTTTTCTTTTGTTCGGTCGCCCGGAAAATGCCTCGCGCCGGTGTGGCTGATGGCACTGTTGTTTTCAGTCGCCACAACGCAGGCCCAGAACGCCCGCGAAATTGTCCGTAAAGCCGAAGATAATGCGCGGGGTAAGACCTCCATTGCGACGATGGTCATCACGACCGTGCGGCCCAAGTGGACGCGTTCGATGGAGATCAGGGCCTGGATGAAAGGCACCGACTATGCCCTGCTGCTCGTCAACGCACCTGCCAAAGACAAGGGCGTTGCCTTTCTGAAACGCAAAAAGGAAGTGTGGAACTGGCTGCCCTCCCTGGAGCGCACCATCAAATTGCCGCCCTCCATGATGAGCCAGTCGTGGATGGGCACCGATTTCACCAACGACGATCTGGTAAAAGAATCCTCGGTAGTCGACGACTACGAACATTCGCTTTTGGGTACCGAAAAACAGGACGACAGCTTGTGTTATAAAATCCAGATGATCCCCAAACCCGAGGCCGCAGTGGTCTGGGGAAAAATAATCTTGTGGATCACGCAGCAGACCAGTCTGCAACTCCGCGCCGAATTTTATGACGAGACGGGCGACCTGATCAATGTTATGGTCGGTTCTCAGGTCAAAAAAATTGGCGGACGGCTGTTGCCCACACGCCTGGAAATGACCCCTGCCGATAAAAAAGGGCACCAGACGGTGATCGAATACAAGAACCTGGAGTTTGACAAACCCATTGCCGACAGTTTTTTTACCACCGAAAACATGACCAAAATCAAATGAAATGCTGAGCATCCTCGCCTGGCGAAATATCTGGCGTAACCGCAATCGGTCTCTCATTACGATGGCCTCCATAGCAGGCGCCGTCATGCTTTCCGTGGTGACCACCTCGCTGCAGAAAGGCGTGTTCGACAACCTGATCCGCAACCTGGTCAGCCTGTACACGGGTTATGTGCAGGTGCACGGCATTGGCTACTGGGATGAGCAGACGCTGGACAACAGTTTTGAAATAAACGATTCGATACGAGACGCTGTGTCTCGTACGCCGGGGGTGACAGGTGTCGCCGCACGCCTGGAGGCCTTCGCGCTGGCCTCTGCAGGCGAAAAAACCCGCGGATGCCTGGTCGTGGGTATCGAACCTTCCGGCGAAGACCGCCTGACCCGATTGCAAAGCAAACTGGAGCAGGGGAAATTCATCGCGGACAGCTCCAGCGAAGCCCTGGTGGCGGAAGGGCTGGCCGCCAAACTGCGCCTGGGGGTGGGCGATACGCTGGTCTTGCTGAGCCAGGGGTACTACGGCAGCACCGCCGCCGGACAGTATCGCATCGCCGGGCTGCTGCATTTCGGTTCTCCCGACCTCAACGACCGGGTATGCTACCTGCCCCTCCATGTGGCCCAATACTGGCTCGATGCGCCGCAGCGGGCGACGGCGCTGGCCATCAGCCTCGACGACCCGAGGGACCTGCGGCAGACGCAGGCGGCACTGCGTGCGGGGCTGCCGGCAACGCTCGAAGTGATGAGTTGGGAAGAGATGATGCCGGAAATCGTACAGCATATCAAAACGGATACAGTCGGCATGTACATTTTTATCGCCGTGCTGTACCTGCTGATCTCCTTCGGTATTTTTTCCACCCTGCTGATGATGCTGTCGGAGCGGCGGCGGGAATTCGGCATGCTGGTGGCGCTGGGGATGCGCAAGGGCAAAATTGCCCTGATGGTCTTGCTGGAATCGGTATGGCTTGCCCTGGTGGGTAGCTTGGCCGGCTTGCTGCTCAGCTGGCCCGTCGTGTGGTACCTGACCCGGTATCCGATCCGCGTCGGCGGGGAATTTGCCAAAATATACGAGCGTTTCGGGTTTGAAGCCGTTTTCCCGGCTACCCTGTATGCGCCGATTTTTATAGAACAAACGCTGGTTGTGCTGGCAGTAGGGCTGATCCTGGCTTTTTACCCTGCGGTACAGATTATGCGGCTTAACCCGGTCGCTGCCATGCGGCAGTGACGCAAATACGACGGCCATGCTCTTTCAGATCGCCTGGCGCAATTTATGGCGCAACCGCTTCCGAAGTTTGCTGATCGCCTTGTCCGTAGCGATAGGCATGTGGGCCGGCGCGTTTATCATGGCCATCTATTTCGGTATGGGCAACGGGCGGCTGCGCATCGCCATCGACCGTGAAGTGTCGCATATTCAGGTACACCACCCGGGCTTTTCGGAAGATCAGGACCCGAAGTTTCATTTTGATACAGACAGCGTAGCGCAGGTGCTTCGCGAACAACCGGCCATCAAATCGTTCGCGTTGCGCAGTATTACCTCCGGGATGCTGGCTACCGCTTCCGGCAGTCGCGGGGTGCAGATCAACGGTATCTCGCCCGCAGCCGAACAGTCGACCCGGCAGCTCGGCGATTTTTTGACCGCAGGCGAATACCTCGATACTGCCACGCAGCACCGTATTTTTATAGGCGCCAGCCTGGCAGATAAAATGAAACTCGGCGTGGGACAAAAGGTCGTGCTCACCTTTCTCGATACCTCCGCTGCAATCACTTCCGGCGCCTTTCGGGTGTGCGGATTATACAAATCCTTCAACACGCCCCTCGACGAGCGCAATGTATTTGTCCTGAAAACCGACCTCGACCGGATGCTGGGCCTGCAACACCGTGCGCACGAGGCGGCAATATTGCTGCAACACGACGACGATCTGGATACCGCTTTTTACAGTATCAGCGAGCAGCTGCCCGGTTTGAAGGTGGAAAAATGGCAGGACATTTCCCCCGAAACTTCCCTGGTAGTCTCGTCGCTGGACACCTATACCATCATCTATATCGTCATCATCCTGATCGCGCTGGCATTCGGAATCATCAATACCATGCTGATGGCCGTACTCGAACGCACCCGCGAAATCGGCGTGCTGATGGCTGTCGGTATGAACAGGCTCCGGATATTCAGCATGATCATGCTGGAAACCATCATGCTGACACTGGCAGGCGCACCCGTCGGGCTGCTGGTTGCGTGGATATGTGTGGAATGGCTGGGCCGAACGGGCATCGACCTTTCCGGCGTTGCCGGCGATGTCATGCAGGATTTCGGGTACGCCAGCGTGATTTACCCCGTTTTGCCCCTGGGCAGTGTTTTGAAAACTATTTGGCTGGTACTTTTATCGGCAGTGCTGTCTGCCATATTTCCTGCCTTGAAAGCACTCAACCTCAAACCGGTAGAGGCCATCAGGGCATAAAATGTCGACCGATATGGAAAACCAAACCGTCATTGACGCGCACAATCTATCGAAGGTGTACAACCCCGACACTATTCCTGTAAACGCCGTCAACGGCGTCCACCTCCACCTGGAGCGCGGTGAGTTCACGGCGCTCGTGGGGCCTTCCGGATCGGGCAAAACGACCCTGCTCAATATGATCGGCGGGCTTGACCAGCCTACTACGGGCAAGGTAATCATCAATGGTACGGACATTACCGCTTTACCACCCAATGCCCTGATCGATTTCAGGTTGCACAATATCGGGTTTGTTTTTCAGGCCTTTAACCTGATCCCCGTGCTGACGGCCCGTGAAAACATCGAGTTCATCATGCTCTTGCAAAAAATACCGGCAGAGGAGCGATCCCGCCGGGTGGCGGAATTGCTGCTTGCCGTGGGGCTGCCCAATAAAGCGGATGCGAGGCCCGCACAGCTATCGGGCGGGCAACAGCAGCGGGTCGCCGTTGCCCGCGCCCTGGCATCCAAGCCGCAATTTATCCTTGCCGACGAGCCGACGGCCAACCTCGACAGCCATTCCGCCTCAACCCTGCTCGATATCATGGAAAAACTGAACACCGACGAACACATGACTTTTTTGTTTTCCACCCACGACCAGCGTGTGATCGACCGCGCCCGGCGGGTGATTACGCTGGTTGACGGGAGCATCGCTTCCGATACTGCTCCGGCCGGTCTGCGCCATTCGTAAAAAGATGTTAGTCCGACTGTCATATCGCCGGATTTTGCTGTTGCTCCTCGCAGTGGTCCCGCTTTGCCGAATCGTTGCCCAATCCGACTCTGTTTCCCATTGGGCGCTTGGCGGCTATGTAAAAAACCTGCAAAACTGGGCGTTTGCCGACCAGCCCAATACCCTGATTAACGGCGGTTTTTTTCACAACCGCCTGATCCTGAAGTGGACACCCGGCAGTGAATGGACACTCGACCTCGAAGTGCGCAACCGGCTGTTTTACGGAGAGTGGGTGCGGTACCAGCCCGGCTGGGCGGAAGCGCTCGATGCAGACGGCGGACTGGCCGATCTTTCCTTTGTGCCCGTCAGGCGCCCGGCGCTGATCGGCAGCGTGGTATCTGACCGGCTTTGGGCGCAGTGGCAGCACGGGCGCTGGAGTATCCGTGCGGGCCGACAGCGCATCAACTGGGCCGTAGCGCTCACCTGGAACCCCAACGACTGGTTTAATGCCTGGAATTTTCTCGATTTCGACTATGAAGAACGCCCCGGCGCCGACGCCCTGCGGGTGCAGTACCAGATGGGCGGCTTTTCCGCCCTGGATGTAGCCGTCAGTCCTGCACAGACCTTTAAAAAGTGGATCGGCGCGGCCCGTTTGAGCGGCAACTTTCGCCAGTACGACTGGCAGGTACAGGCCGGCATGTACCGCAACAAGGCGGTGGCCGGGCTGGGCTGGGCCGGCAACCTCGGCAATGCGGGCTTCAAGGGAGAGGTGTCGGTTTTTCAGCCGTTGGACAAGGCGGAGGGCAATATGAGCCTGAGCGCGACGACAAGCGTCGATATTACCTTCGGCAGCTGGTTCGTAAACGGCGGGCTGCTGGTCAATACCCTGGGCAGCGGCGGCGATATCGATATCCTGGCCCTCAACCGGAGCAGTCTTGCTCCGGACAACCTGATGCCGGGAAAACTGTCGTTTTTGGCTGGCGGCTCGCATGCGTTCACGCCGCTTTTCAATACATCGCTTACGGCGGTGTACTCACCCAACGGCCACCTGGTCATAGTGCTGCCGTCCACGGCTTATTCCGTTGCGGAAAACTGGGACATCGACCTGACGGGGCAGTTGTTCTGGCTGAAAAACGAACAGGGGGTTTTGAAAAATGCCCTGAACTGGGTGTTCCTGCGGACGCGCTGGAGTTTTTAAAGCGTTTTTCGCGCGATCCAGTTGCCCATGCCCACGCCGAACAGCACGATCGTGACCGAACTCAGCGGCATCAACACGGCGGCTATCAGCGGCGACAAGGCGCCGGTGACGGCGTACGACAGGCCTACAATGTTGTATATCAGGGCGATGTAATACGCGCGGTTCACAATCCTGACGCCCGAACGGGCCAGTTGGACAAACTGCGGCAGGCGCGCGAACTCGTCGGCGTGCAGGATGGCGTCGCAGGCGGGCGTAAAGTTGTTCGTGTTTTCCGCCACCACGATCCCGATATCGCTCTGGCGCAGGGCGCCGGCGTCGTTGAGGCCGTCGCCGAGCATCAGCACATGCTGGCCGTGGCGTTGCAGTTTTTTTACAAACTCCAGTTTGTCCTGCGGCGTGCGGCCAAACAGCATCGTGCCGGGATCGGGGAAAAAGGGCGCAAGCCTGGCCGCTTCGCGGTCCTGGTCGCCGGAAAGCAGCCAGACATTGGAACGGGCAGTCGAGACCTTCGTAAAGGTGGCCGCCCTGAAATAATCCAGCACCTCATCCAGTCCCTGGCGGTAGCGGCTTTTAACTTCGTAGCAACCCCTGATTTTTCCGCCTGTTTTTACAAATACTGCCCCCGGGTTGGCTGCGGCAAGGGCTTCGCCGGCTTCCGTAAATATGGCCGAACCGATCAATATTTCCTGACCATGCACGATACCCCGGATACCGAGTCCGGGAATTTCCTCAAAATGTTCCGGCGCTTCTGCCGGCACCTCGGGCATGGATTCGTACAGCCGCCGGCTCAGGGGATGCGACGAATGGCGTGTGAGCGAGCGGATGGCCACTTTATCGGCAAAGGCCAGCGGCTCGCCGTGGAAGTCGTATTGCTGTTGTGCGACGTTGGTGATCGTGCCTGTTTTGTCAAAAATAACGGCGTTGATGCCCGAAAAGGCCTCGATGACGTGTATGTTTTTGAGGTAAAAGCGATGCTTGCCCAGGATGCGCATGATGTTGCCGAGTGTAAAGGGGATCGCCAGCGCAACGGCGCAGGGGCAGGCGATAATCATGACGGCGGTGAAGGCATTGACGGCAACGGTCATGTCGCCCCGTATCAACCACCAGTACAAAAATGCCAATCCGCCCACGCCGAGGATCAGCCCTGTGAAATAGCGCCCCGCCCGGTCGGCGAGCACGGTGGCGTACCCTTTTCGCCGGTCTGGAATGCTTCGTCGTTCCACAGCCTCGTGAGATAACTCTGTGAAACGCGGCGTGTGAGCGATATTTCAATGCTTTCACCCGCCTGTTTGCCGCCTGCATAGATGCGTTCTCTGCTCTTCACCCCAACGGGGTCCGACTCACCGGTAACAAAACTGTAATCGATACGCGCCGAACCTTTCAGCAAGATACCGTCGGCGGGCACGATCTCCCCGCTGCGCACGACAATGATATCGCCCGGCACGAGCCGGTTGACGGGCACTGTAGTCTCCTCGCTGCCGCTGACCACGGTGGCGGCTACCGGGAAATAGGATTTGTAGTCGCGTTCGAACGACAGTTGCTGCCAGGTATTTTGCTGGAACCACTTTCCGGTGAGCAGCAGAAAGATCAGGCCGGCAAAGGAGTCGAGGTAGCCTGCGCCCGTTTGGGTCACGATTTCCCAGGCGCTGCGGCCGAACAGCATGAGTATGCCCAGGGCCAGCGGGAAGTCGATGTTCAGGTGCCGGGTGCGCAGTCCGTTCCAGGCCGACACGAGGTAGTCGCGGGCGCTGAACAGCAGCACCGGCAGGGCCAGCAACAGGCTCAGGTATCCAAAGATATCGGCAAACCAGCGGTCTGTTTCGGGGTCCATACCCACATACTCGGGAAAACTGAACAACATGATATTGCCGAAGGCAAACCCGGCCACTCCGATCTGGTAGGCCAGTTTCCTGCTGATCAACGGCTTTTTTTCGCCGTCCACATCGCCGAGGTTGATTTCGGGCGCATAGCCGATAGAGGCGAGCAGGGCCGCCAGTTTGCGCAGCGATGTCAGGCCCGGATCGAACTGCACGGTGGCTGTTTTCTTCAAAAAATTGACCCTGGAATGGGTAACGCCCGCGTCGAGTTTGTACAGATTTTCCAGCAGCCAGATACAGGAAACGCAGTGCATTTGCGGCAGGTAGAAGGTGACCTGCGCCGTCTGCCCGTTGTTGAACTCCAGCAGGTTGTCCTGCACCTCGGCGTCGTCGAGGTAAGCGTATGCCTTGGCGTTTTTGCGATTTTTCAGGTTTTGCCCCGGTTTTTCATCAAGGTTGTAATATTCGCAGAGGTTGTGGGTGTTGAGTATTTCATACACCATTTTGCAGCCGTCGCAGCAGAAATATTTGTCGCCGATGGTCAGGCGATCGTCGGGACAGATATCGTGGCAATGGAAGCAGCTGTGCTGCTGCACGGGCGGGTTTTTGGGTTGCAGCAGGGTACTTGCCGGCATACGCTTGAGATTTTGTGGCAAAAGTACCCGGATGCGTCGCGCGCGCCGGGTGACGGCGGTCATGGGGTGGGGTGATGTTGGTTTGGAACAATGCAAGGCGGTTTTTCAGCAGGAATGCCTGATAAAAAGCAGCAGGTAATTTTTGGAATTAAATTTACCTTTGCACCGTTCATGCAGTCCTGCAACTGCAAACGGGCCCGTAGCTCAGACGGTTAGAGCAGCTGACTCATAATCAGACGGTCGCGGGTTCAATTCCTGCCGGGCCCACTTTGATTTATAGCGACTTATGCGTGTTTTGCGTGTAGGTCGCTTTTTTATTTGCATACGAGTTGCATACAAGTGGGACTATATTGGTCGAAAAGGACACAGACCAACGCCTGTAAATAGCAGAGCGGCGCCTTCTGCCAATACTGGCAAAATCACATGAAAAAGGCACGGGTCGCGCAGCAGGGCGTTTTTCTGAACCGTTCCTTCATTAAAATGCCATGATATGAAAACACTCTGCTTCACTGCTCTGTGGGCTGTGGCCGTTTGCCAAACCAGCCTGTCTCAATCTGCTTTCCCTTTTCCAACTGCCCATGCAGAGTGGATTGTCTATAAAGTGTACCCGATTATCGGCCCGACGGATGAGTTTCTCGTCTACCGCAATTTTGTGGATGGCGACAGCATTTTTATGGGTAAAACCTATACCAGGGTTTTCCGGCAAAATCTCTGCCGCTGTAGCTGCTCCGTGCCGGATAATTACCTGCCGATTGCAGCGCAAACAACGCTGCTGGGCGGGGTCCGGGAAGAAAACCACCGGGTATATTTTACCAAATTCGGAGCCGGCAACGGCCAATCTTACTACAACCCCGTGACAGACACCCTTTTGTTCGATTTTGCGGCGCAAGTCGGCGACTCTATCCCTTATGCCGGCAACACCACGCTCGTCGTCGATCTGGTAGATACGGCAAGCGACGGGCGGAAACAGATTCATTTCAAGGTTCATCCTCCCGGGTATCCCGGTGTATGGAAGGAGGGCATCGGCAGTGCGGGCATTCTGGAAACCACGGAGTTCTTTTTTGCCAATGGCTCCTGCTTCAGCGACCAGGTACCGTCCGATTGTCCCATACCCTGTGCCGTGACCGCAGTGGAAGACCCGATGGCACAGCCCCGCTTTCGGGTAACGCCCACGCTGGCATCGGATGTTGTCCGCATCGAAAGTGCCGATCCGTCTGAGCAGTATTCGGTACAGATTCTGAGCAGCACCGGGGTAGTGCTGGATATGCACAAAGGCATTGTCCCCGGCGATCCGATCCATATCGGGCATTTGCCTTCGGGTATTCTTGTTTTCTACATCAGATCGTCGCAGGGCGCTGTCGGCGCCGGCAGAATCATCAAGGGCGAGTGAGCGGCGGGTTTGTTCGGCGTTGGGCCGTATCTGACATGAGTCACCCCGAGTTTTGCAATTGTTTTGGAGTAGTTAAATGTTTGGAAACAAGTCGATTATGGCAATATAACCGATACCAAAACACCCCGCAATCGACGATTTTTACTAATATTCAGGCTCCTTTACAGTCGAGCGTTGCTAACGCATACTGGGCGCCAGGAAGTACGCCGGACTTCCAAGTCCGGCGCCTCGCGCTACGCTTCAACGGACTTGGAAGTCCGTTGTACATACGCCGCGGTATTGGGGTTGTGGTCAGAATAGTGCTTACAAGACCCATAATTCGCATGTTAATCAAGTCACATAACCAGTCATCCTATTAAAAAACCTGCTGATCACATCCCCGCAAACCATATCAGGCTTCACCGGCAAGCAAATACTGCAACACTATCCTGATCTCGCTGTAAGAGTACTTTTCCCCAAAATGTGCCTTTGCCTCGCCACTCGACCGGGTCTGGTGTTCCAGGAAGTATGTTTCGATTTCCAGTACCTTTTCCCGGTCCATCACGGTGAGGATATCGAGTTCGCCCAGACCCACGAAATGCGCCAGGTGCCCCTCGATTGTGCTGCGCACCAAACCGCGTTCGGCAGCGATCTCATCAATGGTTTTTCCCGCTTTGAACATCTCAAAACTCATGGTTTTGGTGTCGGTCTGTGGCGCGCGCGCTGCCAGCGCTGCATCGGCCAGCGCAGTCATCTGGCCTGTATCAATGTGGTATTCGGTGCAGTATATCTGTATGATAGCAATCAGATCGGCCCCGTACCGCTGGCTTTTGGCTGCGCCGATACCCTTGATCTTTTTCAAGGCGGGCAGGGTCAGGGGTAAAAACTGTACAATTTCGAGCAGCGAGCGGGTGGGCAACACCTCGTACAACACCACCCCGTCCGTGTCGGCTATTTCTTCCCGCCAGGCCTTCAAACGGGTGTAGAGGACGGGGTGCGGTGTGTTTTTGGGCACGCCGGGCATGCCGGCAGCCGTGGGTGGTACTGCATTTTTCGCCGCACGGAAATCCAGTTCGGCGTCGGCGCGGGCGCGCAGGTAGCGGGTAGCATTGAAGCCGGTCTGTACAGCGACAAAACTGGCGTTTTTGATAAAAATTTCTTTTTGCAGCGTTTCCAGGGTCTCCATCGCGGCTTTCCGGACGGTTTTGTTGTCCGTGAGGACTTGTACGCTTTGGGCAACAGGCAACAGTGTTTTGCCCAGTTTTTCTTCAAAATAGACCCCTGCTTTTTGCAGGCGATCCTGCATGTCCCGGTTATTTTCCGGCAATTCGCCCTGTGCGAAGTATTGTTGAATCTGAAGTTTGAACCGCTCCGCTACCGCAAAAACCTGCTCTTTGGCCTGGGTTTCGAGGGCGCGCAATTGCTGCCCTGCTTCCTGGAGCAGCGTGTTTTCGTGCTCCAGAAAAATCCGGTTCACCTTCTCGAAGGCCCGGCGCAGGCGACTGAAATCGAGCAGTTCCAGCACGAGCGACTGCTGGTAATCGATCTTGGCCCGGGTCAGGTGGGCCTCGTCGGGGGCATTTTTATCGGCCTCCTCGGTATAGTCCTTTACCACGAGGTCGGTCTTCACACTTGAAGGAGCAATCCTGGATCGCAATACAATCCCCTCAAAACTTTTGCAGCGGCTCAGCGCCACGTACACCTGTCCGTGCGCGAAGGCCGCCTGCGCGTCGATGATGGCGCGTTCGAAGGTAAGCCCCTGGCTCTTGTGGATGGTGATCGCCCAGGCCAATTTAAGCGGGTATTGGGTAAAGGTGCCGACCACCTCTTCACTGACTTCCTTGCTCTGCTCGTTGAGGGTGTACTTCACATTGGTCCATTCGGCAGGCGTTACTTCAATGTCTTCGCTTTCGCCGGGGCATCGGACAAATATGCTGCCTTCCCGGAATCCGGTGATCTTGCCGATCTTGCCGTTGTAGTACCTTTTTTCACGCATCAGGTCATTTTTGACAAACATCACCTGGGCGTCCTTCTTACACTCCAGCACCTCGTCGGCAGGAAAGGCATAGGTCGGGAAATCGCCCGAGACAGTGGCTTTAAACGTTTGCCGGGGCTGATCGATGGCGGCCAGTTTTTCCGCATTGATCTCCTGTGCCGAGGCATTGTGGGCGGTCAGTGTGATGTAGGCATCCTCTGTTTTGGGCTGAAAATGAGCAACATAGCGACTGTTGAGTGTCGCCAGTACGGCATCGTCCATCCGGTTGTCGCGCACCTTGTTCAGCAGTTCGATGAACGCGGCGTCTGATTGGCGGTAGATGTGTTTCAACTCGATGGAAACGGGGTCGGTGTTGCGCAGGGCCTGGCTGCCGAAAAAATAAGCAGTCTGGTAGTAATCGCGCAGCAGGTGCCATTCCTCGTCTTTCACGACGGGCGGCAATTGGTGGAGGTCGCCGATCATGAGCAGTTGCACCCCGCCGAAGGGTTTGTAATGGTCGCGGTAGCGGCGCAGCACATCGTCGATGGCGTCGAGCACGTCGGCGCGCACCATGCTGATCTCGTCGATCACCAGCAGGTCGAGGCTCTGGATGAGTCGAATTTTTTCGCCCGAGAACCGCCGCTGCCGTGCCGCCTCCTGTTTGTTTCCGGGCAAAAACGGCCCAAACGGCAACTGAAAAAAGGAATGGATGGTCATGCCGCCCGCGTTGATGGCCGCCACGCCCGTGGGGGCTACGACGACCATACGTTTGGGCGACTCCTGCTTGACCTGGTGTAAAAAAGTGGTTTTGCCGGTTCCTGCTTTACCTGTCAGGAAGATGTTTTTATGCGTATTACGCACATAATCAAAGGCAAGTTCGAGCTGCGGGTTCGATTGGAAAGACATAAACAGGCCGGGGGTAGTGAACACAAAAAGCGTGATAAACGACCCGCCAAAATACAAAAATCACTTTGCCTTTGCCGTAAAATCGTACTTCAAACCCCAATATTCCTTGATCACCATTTTCACCGACCCTACCGATACGGGCGTTTCGATGAGCAGGGGAATGCGGTTCTGGTCGTCGGATACCCAAACGCTCATTTTGGCGTCTTCTTTAAACACTTCACCGGCGATCACGTCGGGCTGGAATTTCAAAGTCTTGTACTTGCCCATGCCGTACACCTTATTTTTGGATTCCTTGCCGACGTATTTCATCTTCAGGGGATATTCTTCCTTGTCCATGAAGATGCGGAAAGGCATGGCATAACCCTCCTGCTGGCTGGCAAAGTCGACATTGCGCAACTGGTACAGGCTCGACAGCACATCGTGAACGCAGTCCTTGACGGTGTGTTCGGTTTTTGTTTCCGCTTCTCCGCGTTTTTTGGCGCGCCAGACGGTGGTTTTGCGGTCATGCTGGTTGAACGATATCTTTTCAAATATCGAGTAGTCGCCTTCGTTTACACTGCGCTCGGAATAGTTGGGCAACAAGGTGTTTTTATCCACCCAGGAGTTGTACTCATCGCGCACGGTAAAGAACCACTCGTACGAACTGTAGGTGGTGCCGATGGCCTGGTAGTGGTACTGGTTGCCCTCATCGAATATCTTAAAGGTCACCTCCCCTGCGGGTATCCACACAAAATTGAGGTTGTAGTAGATTTTATAGGTAATCTTTTCACCGTTCTGGAAGGTGTTGTTGGTGGTAGCGCAGGGCTCGGGGCCGAGGGTATCGGCCGCAGGCTGCTGCGGCGTCTGGGGCATGGAAAAGCCCGTGAGCAGAAAACTGAGGAGTAGCAGGATCATTGGTTTATTCGTCTTCATATCCAAGTGTTGTGGTAATGTTGACGTGAGATAGTGAAAAGGTACCAATTAACGCGGGCAAAATCAGGTTTATTATCCATAACACAAAGGTGGCGGCGAGTATCCCGACCTCATTGGCGCTGAAACAGGTCCAGACGAAAATAGCCAGTCCCCCGCGCACCAGCAGTCCCGCAATGGCTGGTAGCGGGACAACGGTTTGTAATAAAAAAATAGTTGCAATGCCGGAAAACCCCATCAAAACACCGGTTTTTATGTCAAAAAACTGTAGCAACAGAAAATACTGGGACGAATATATGGCATATCGCAATGCCGACCAATACCAGACATAAAGCAGATCGCGCCGGCTGAAATTCAGCAAAAGTCGCAGTTTGCTGACCAGGCCGCGCGCCTTTTTCAGTACCGGCAGTTTGGCGATAACGGGAATAATTAAACCTATGTTAAAATAGCAGTAATAGGCTACGGAAAGCGCCGGCAGGCTTGCGCACAACACCCGGGTCTGTTGTGCAGCGCTCCAGTCCATTTTTTGTCCGGCGAACCATATCCCGCCTGTTATGCCCCCCGTCAGCAGCACCAGGTATTGCCCGATACTGCCCACCACATTGGCTGCAAATGCCTTCCACTGATGTCCCGGACTGACGAACAAAATCCTGCCGCCGTATTCGCCGATTCGGTTGGGTGTGAACAGCGCAAAACTGTAACCAGCCAGAACCGCCTGGAGGGCTTTACCCATCGAAATGGCTTCGTGCCGCTGTACAAAGGGGCGCCATTTCTGCACTTCGGCAAGCCAGTTAAGGGGCGCCAGGATAAAAGCGGCCCAGAGATACCAGGGGTTGGCATTATCCAGTTGATACCAGAATACAGCCGCTATTTCCGGGAGGTCGTTTCTGGAGTTTATTTCGCGGTACAATATGAGCGCAGGCAACAGGATCACCGTTGCCTTGAACAGGATATTGATAAACCGCTTTTTGGTCATGACGCCCAATGAAAATGGGCAACCCCCGTTTCCGGGAGTTGCCCATTGTATGTCAATGAGGCCGGAAAATTAATATCCGGCGTCTTTGTTGCCTTTAAAATTGCCTTTTCCGGCTTCCGGACCTTCCGGGCGAGCCATTTCCGTTTCGCCTTTGGCGACGCGGAATTCCACGCGGCGGTTAGCCATGCTGGAACCTTTTACCGGAACCAGGGCGCTGCCCTCGCCTGCCCAGTTAAGGATGAGGCGGTCGCGTGCGATGCCGTGCGTCGTAACGAGGAAATCGATCGCTGCTTTTGCGCGGTTGTAAGAGAGCACGTTGTTGTAGCCTTCAGAGCCGCGGGCGTCGGTGTTACCGATCGCTACCACTTTGAGGCTCGGGTTTTGCTTCAGTACGGTAGCCACCTGGTACAGTTGCTCGTATTCGCTGTAGCGGATATCGTAGCGATTGTCGCCAAAATTAACCATCGGCAGGAACCAGTCGTTTTCGGGTTCCGGGAACTTGATTGCAGCGATTTTAGCGTCTACGATACGGTTCACTTCTGCTTCGGTGGTGTATTTAGGCACCTTGGCAACGCCATCGGCATCAACTTCGTAGCCCGGAGGGGAGTAGGGCTCTTTGTCTTTGTAGTCGGGCACTTTGTCGGCATCGCTGTCGAGCGTTACGCCTTTAGTGTCTACGCGTGCATTGGCCGGGCTGTTGTCTTCTTCGTCGATTTCGTCGATGATGCCGTCGCCGTCGGTATCCGTCGGATCGTAGATCTTGCGGGCTTCGAGGGCGGCGATAGCGTCGCCGACCATGCTCATCGGGTTGGCCCAGTACAGGGGCTCAGCCTTTTTCATGCCGTTTTTGTCCATTCCGCCGAGGTTGAAGTTCAGCGAAACGTGTGGGTAGTGCAGGATATCGCGGTAGGTCGTAACGCCGCGGTCTACATTTTCATCGCTATCCAGCAAGTCGGCGCCTTTGCCGAATACCGAATAGACCGTGTGCTCCAGCGAGATGTTGAAGCGCGGGTTGATGCGGAACGAAATATTGCCGCCCAGTTCAATGTGTGCATTGGTCGTTCCATCCAGTTCGCCGGTGCTGGCAGCATTGGATTGCTGAATGTTCTCGTATTTGGTTTTGTAGTTATTGATGCCGAGACCAATAAAGCCATTTACGAGAATCTTGCGAACGGGTTTGTTGAAGCGGAAATTGTTCAGTGCAACAACCAGTTGAGCGCCACCGGAAATCCAGGTGTTGTCGGATTTAGCGGCATCCTGCTCGTTTTTTGCCTTCAGGTAACCTGCGCCAAAACGTACAGAGAAGATATGGTCGAGTGATTTGCGCACATGGAGGCCACCGCCAAAGCCGGGGAATTTTGAGTCTACGTCGCCCACGATAAAGGGCACGCCCAGGTCTACGCCAAGTTCCCACTGGTCAACAGGAGAAAACGTGCGATAAGTACCTGTCGGGGCACCTTCTTGAGCACTAAGTGCAAAAGAGACGAGAGCAAACAAAACAGCGAAAGTTAATTTTCGAACCGTCATAGGGTCACTGCTTTTTAAATGAACAGATGTGAACAGTTTTGCAATTGCGTTTAAAACAGAAAGTCATCAGGAGTAAACACAGGCTTTAAAGCCCACAATTTCATACAAATTTTGGAAAGATTAGTATCATACTCCCAACTTTCTCAGCGCCAAAGATAGGGCGTTAGATGAAATTTTATTTGGTAATGAGTTTATTTTTATCACTTCCTCCAACGCACGCCTGATTGTAGCCGAGGTGTCGCTGAATATTTCCTGGTCGGTCATGCGCGCATCGGGCTGCATCAGGTACGCAAAAACGCGCGCCATGCCACAGTTGGCGATAAAATCGGGTATAACAGCCGTGTGTTCGTCGGCATACCTGGCTGTGGGGCCAAAAAACACGCCGTCGTCGACAAACGGCACATTTGCTCCACATGCTACAACCTCTATGCCACCTTCGAGCAGGGCATCCATCTGTTCGCGCGTCACCAGTTTGGACGCCGCGCCGGGGATAAATATATCGGCGCCCGATTGCCATATTTTCCGGTTGACCTCCTCAAAGGGGAGCAGGCCTTCTGCGCGGAGTTTGTTGCCGTCTTTTGTATTGAACAACTGTTTTATCTGCTCCAGGCCCAATCCTTCAGGGGCAAGAATGCCACCGGCCCGGTCGATGATACCCGTCACCTTCACCCCTTCTTTGGCAAGATAACACGCCGCCGCCGAGGCTACATTGCCCCAACCCTGGATAATAGCCGTTTTCCCGGCAGGAGACACCCGGTGGTAGAGTTCGTAGAAATGCCGCACCGACTCGGCTACGCCGTATCCTGTGATCAGATCGGCCACTGCGTGTTTGGAAGGTCCGCCTTCCGGCACAAACTCGGGGTCTTCCACAAACTTGGTACAGCCATACCTCAACTGACCGATTATATTGATCTGCTGGCCTTCCGTGGGTTGAAGATGACCTTTGACAATACCCTCCTGGGGGTGCCAAAGCCCGAGCGCCTCTGTGATGGGCACCACGTCTTTCAACTCATCGACATTCAGGTCGCCGCCCGTGCCGTAGTAGTTTTTCAAAATGGGAAGGGCAGCGCGATACCAGCGGCGCAGCACCTCCTGGCGTTTGGGGTGGTTGGGGTCGAAATTGATGCCGCTTTTTGCGCCGCCGATATCCGGTCCGCAAACGCTGAATTTGATCTCCATTACTTTGGCAAGCGAGGTCACTTCCTCGCGGGTGAGCCCTTCGCGCATCCGGGTGCCGCCGCCGGCAGCGCCCCCGCGCAGCGAATTGATCACGATCCAGCCTTCTGCCCCTGTTTCGGGGTCGTGCCATTCAAAAACGATCTCGGGGGTTTTTGCTTTGTAACGTTCGAGTAAATCTTCCATATAAATGTGTGGTGGTGGCCTTTTATTTGGCGCCGCAAAAGTAGAGAAAAAGCAAAGCGCTGAGCAGGCTGGTAAAACTCTTTACTTTTGGCTTTTTTTGAAAACGGCCTCAACCCGACTTTTGGTCCCATCACTATGCTACAAAACTGGCTAAAACCTCTTCCCGCAGCACTGGTAAAATCGGCGGAACAGCTCCCGGCAAACCGTTTGGGGAAAAATATCGCGCCGTTCACAGAGCAACTTCCCGATCTGAAAAAAGTACGCATCGCCCTGATCGGTGCAGGCGAAAAAGAAGCCAACGATATTCGGGAATACCTCTACCAGACGACATTTGCCTTCCCCAAGGCACAAATTGCCGATCTCGGCAATTTGCGCAAGGCAGATGCGTCCCTGCTGATACCCGTTGTGTTTGAGTTGCTGAGCGTGCGTGTACTGCCCGTTATTCTCGGGGGTAAGGATGCCATGGCCAAAGCGCAGTTTATGGCCTACCAGGACGCCCGTGCGCTGGTCAACATGGTGGCCGTCGACGAAAAGTCCGGTTTGGCGATCCCGGCGAGGTGTACACGCCCCTGCTCCGGCCGGCGCACCACCTGTTGTTCAATTTCGGCCTGATCGGCTTCCAGGCACACCAGATCGCCCCCGACGACCTGGCATTTCTGATAAAAAACAACTTTGATACGGTACGCCTGGGTAAATCGCGCGCCGCCATCGAAGAAACCGAACCGGTGATCCGCGATGCCGACCTGCTGGCATTCCACCTTGGCGCACTCAAACAGAGTGAGGCGCCCGGCGTGGAAGCGGCTTCACCCTCCGGCTATTTCACGGAAGAGGCCTGCCAGCTGTGCCGCTATGCCGGCATGAGCGACAAACTCAGCTCCTTTGGTATATACGGTTATTCCCGCGATCTGGACAAGAGTGGACAGACTGCACAGGTCGCCGCGCAAATGATCTGGTACTTTCTGGAAGGTTTTTTCAACCGGAAAAACGACTACCCCGTGTCGAAGTCGGGACTTACCGAGTACATCGTCGAGTACCGCCAGCTTCACTACCAGCTGACGTTCTGGAAAAGCACCAAAAGCGGCCGATGGTGGATGCAGGTGCCGGCAACCACCCGCAAAAAACACGAGCGGCACCGCCTCGTACCCTGTTCCTTTCAGGACTACCAACTTGCCTGTCGCGAAGAGTTGCCCGAAAGGCTCATGCAGGCCCTGCACCGCTTTTCGTAAACAACCGCATCAGGACTTGAAATCCATCAGGAATCGCCTGACATCAGCCTGAAGATCAGCCTCGTCGTTGTCGCAAAAAACAACCTCCACCGGCAATACAAAGACCGGCAGGTTGTGCTCAAACAGGAATTTTTCGTGCAATTCGAGCCGAACAGCGTCTTTTTCCGTGGTCAGGATAATCTTGTTGCGCTGGGGCATGGCCTCGAAGCGGCGCAGCATTTCATACAAGTCCGGCTCTTCGTAATAATGGTGGTCTTCAAATTCCAGCGTTTGGACAGACCCCGCCACCCCGCCAAGGTGCTGAAGCAGGTAATCGGTATTGGCGATGGCACTGACCAGCAGGATGTGCGTATCCAGATCAGGGTCGCGACGCATGTCGGGGCGCAGCAATTCGTAGGCTGTGCCGTAGCGGTATCGGGAAAAATAGACGCGTTGCCGCGGATAGGGGTCCAGCTCCGCCAGCATATTGAAGCGTTGCTGCTGCGTCAGTGCGACCGGGCATTTCGTGACGATGATGATATCTGCCCGCCGGGAACCGTGCCGCCACTCGCGCAGGCGTCCGGCAGGCAGCAGCCAGTCGCGGGTAAACGGACGGCTGAACTCGGTAAGCAGGATATTGAGCCCGGGAGTGACCGAAAGATGCTGAAAAGCGTCGTCGAGCAACACGCACTGGGTCTCAGGATTGCGCTTGACCACTTCAGGCACGCCCAGCGCCCGGCTTTCGCTGACGCTGATCGGGACGTCCGGGAATTTGCGCTTGATTTGCAGCGGCTCGTCGCCGGCCTGTTCGGCGTTGTCGATGGTCGTCACCTGCCTGTATCCCATCGTTTTGCGGCCATAACCGCGACTCAGCATGGCAATGCCGATATACTGGTCGAGCCAGCGCAGCAGGTATTCGATGTGCGGCGATTTGCCGGCGCCGCCCACAGAAAGGTTGCCCACCGAAATGACCGGCAGGTCGAAACGCACGCTGCGCAACACCCCGGCCCGGTACAGCAGGTTTCGAATGCCTACTCCAATGCCGTACAACAGGGCCAGTGGCAACAGCAACACGCGTATGACGATGTCTTCAGACATGCTTTTGTTGTTTCCCCTAAATGAAAAAATCCCGAAGGAAATTACCTCCGGGACTTCCGATTGTGGTACCTCCCAGAATCGAACTGGGGACACATGGATTTTCAGTCCATTGCTCTACCAGCTGAGCTAAGGCACCGAGCTCGCTTTCAAAGCGGCGGCAAAGATAAAACCACTTTTTGCAAAAACGAAAGGGGAATTCGGGATTTTTTAAAAAAGACTGCACCTCAAACATTTCAACACGGCTGTGGCGTTATATTCGCAGTTGTTATTGTTTCATTGTTGGCATTGTTTATTGTCTCGTGCAAATTTGTATGGAATGGTTTTTAATGCCAGGTATCCAAGTCTGGTTTAGGGCAAGTGAAAAGCCAAACCACCTCTGCTATTCCTGTTAAGAAGCCACCCCAAAAACGTAGCAATCCCAACAATGAAGCAATCCCAACAATGAAACAATACCGAAACCGCCCATTCACAACCCATGTTTGCCAACTACATCGCTGCACCGTTTGTCCTGCTATCGCTGATCTTCCTGTACCTGGCCTGGGAAGTGGATATCGATTATGCCGTCTGGATCGCTCCTTTTGTGGTGTTGTCTGCACTTATTTACATCTTCAGCCCCCAGATCAACTGGTGGCGCTATAAACGCAGACCGCCGCAACTGGAACCGCCGCTTACGGCTCTGCTGGAAAAATTCTGCGCTTTTTACAGGCGATTGTCGCCGGCGAAAAAACAGCAGTTTCGCGACCGCGTGGTGCTCTTTCGCATGGCTACCGACTGGGAGCCCATGGCTTTCGAGGGTGAAGCCGTGCCCCACGATGTTCAACTGGTTATTTGTGCACAGGCGGTCACCACGTTGTTTAACAAGCCTGACCTGCTGTACCCGAAGTTTGAGAAGGTGATTGTATATCCGCTGCCGTTTTCCACGCCGGAATTCCGCTACGACCACGCTTCGGAACTATACAAGCCCGACGGTTGCGTACTGTTTTCGGCAGAACAGCTGATGCTGGCCTTCACCGAACCCCCACGACTGGTACAATGTGGGCCTGCACGAATACGCCCGGATTTATACCATTACCTACCCCAACGAGCCCTATCCTTCATTTTCCGGCGATGATGTGTGGCACAGGCTGGAATCGGTGAGCGGCATGCCGCGCAAGCACGTGGAATCGGTGATCGGTCTGCCGGATGCCGACGTTCTTGCCGTGGCGATGCACCATTACTGGGTATTTCCAGAGCGCTTCCGACTGGTTTTTCCGGAGGAGGCGAAGTTGCTGGACGCAATTTTATAGTGATGTGGCCGGCATATAAGCAGTCGGCAGGAACAGACGTAAAAAAACTACTGGTAAGAAAGTAAAATATCCCATATTATCTCCTGGCGAACCCTTTATCATCGTTTCCCAAACAAAAAGGGAACGCCCGTTGAGGCATTCCCTTCGCTGTTTATTGTTCCTGCTGTGAATCCGGCCGCAGGCGGCCTATTGTTCATAGTGTATTCCGAAAGTAATTAGTCCAACGACTGGTTGGCCATGTTGGCGATCTTGACCATTTGCTGGTACTCCTGCGGGGTAAGGTTGTCCATACAGAAGTTGATCGGGTTGATCGGGTTGCCTTTGTGGTGCACTTCATAGTGCAGGTGCGGGGCTGTGGAAAGGCCCGTATCGCCCACTTCACCGATTTTCTGGCCTTTTTTCACGCGTTCACCCTGGCGAATTACGATCTTGCTCATGTGGCCGTACAGCGTTTCGTAGCCGTAGCCGTGGCTGATCTTCACGCAGTTGCCGTAGCCGGAGTGCCAGCCGGTTTCTATCACTACACCATCGCCGGAAGCCTGTATGGCTGTGCCGACGCGTGCCGGGAAATCGAGGCCTGCGTGGAATTTCTTGATCTTGTAAACAGGGTGTATGCGATATCCGAATCCGGAGAGGGTCCCAATGCTTTTTTGCAGTTTGTCTTCGCGCACCGGTTTTACACTGGGCATCGAAGCGAGCATTTTTTGCTGGTTGTTGGCCAGGTCCTGCAGGGTATCCAGCGATTTGCTTTCGAGCGCCAACTGGCGGCTCAGCATGTCTACTTTTTCAAGGGTGGAGGCTACGGCATCGCCGCCGTATTTGAAGGCTGCCAGTTCGGGGTGCGCTTCGTGACCACCGACACCAGCCATCCATACATCCTGATCGATCGGGTCCATCCCGAAAACAGCGCGGTGTACGTTGGCGTCGCGTTGCTGAATGTTGGTCAGCACTTTGGACATCACGCCCAATTGACCGTCCAGTTGGCTGTATTTGTATTCCATTTGTTCGATTTCCCGCACCAGTTCCTTTTCACGGGGTGATGGGAAGAGGGAATACAACAAGGCGAGCAAGGCGAATGAGGTAACGAGTACGACGGAAAAAAATCCGAATGCTTGCCAGATTCTGGTTTTAATGGGAACTACGACTTTCTCGTACGTTAGGGTGTGAATGTTGTAAACAAACTTTTCTTTCCTGCCCATACATTTAGAGTTTACCAGGCGAATCGGTAGATTGCATTGCCTCGGTGTTTTTGCAAATCAGTTCGGCGGACGTAGGGGGTTGGGATTACGGTCAGGGGTCGAAAGCGGGATAAAGTCGTGCGCCGGTGATTCTTCTGGTTGTTAGAGTCGGGTATCTCGGCTCTTGGTCTCATTGGAGGAGGCGCACAAATGTAGCAATGCGTAATTTGTTGACAAACTTTTTTGCCAAAAAATCAACTTTTTGAGGTATTTAAGGCAAAAGACAGGCCATTTGATACAATTTCTTCTGTCTTCTACCTGTCAGAAACGTATTAAAACCAGATTTTAACTATCTGAAAATCGAATACGCTCTGAAATAAGGAGTGGCAAAAAAAGAGAATAGGCGGGTAATTATTGAGTGTGCGGGCGGATTTAACACTTAACGGTCATTCTTCCGCCAAATCCAGGATCATGATCTTCTGCCATATTTTGGCTGCCAGGCCCTGTGAGAGCGATTCGAGGTCGTTCACCGCATTGAGCACAACGTGGTCGTCCATGTCTTGTGCAAACAGTGCGGCAATCTTGCTGTTTAGCGCCAGTATTTCCGCGCAGTAGTCGAGATAGCGGGTCAGTTGCTGACGGGTCAGCGTGCGTTCCGGGGAGTTCTGCATTTGGGTAAACTGGCTCAATAAATAAGCCGGGTCTTTGGTCAGTTGGTGCATGTCCACCACGTGGGCGATACTGCGCAGGCGATGCAGGGCTGCCAGGGCCGAACGTTGTTTGATCCGCGTTTCGAACCCGATCAGAAAGAACAGGGCCAGGCCGAGAAAAATGAGTTCATTTATGGCTGTTTCCGTGGTTTGCAACAGGTCGATCACGCCGTTGGCATCGAAGGAAAAGTGTGCAACCAGCTGGGCCAGGGCCCAGAGCACCAGTCCGACCAGCAAAACGACAGCCATCCAGGCGGCAATGCGTACCGGCCAGATCGGCCGCCCCAGGTGTCGTGCCAGGGCCTCCGAATCGTGCGACAGGGAACGAAACTCTGCACATACCCGCCCCAGGCCGGAATCGGGGAACCGATCGTTGATGCGCTGTTCGAGCCGTTCGATGGTTTTGAGCAGCATATCGGCGTTAAGGCGGGTATACTTGCCCTCCACCACCTTCATGCGCCGGAATAAAAATAGCCAGTCGAGAAAATGCATGACGGCAAAGGTAATATCCCGAAGATGCACGAATGCGAATAAAAAGGCCTCGCCAGTATTGCACAGGCGAGGCCGCTTTCTCCGAAAAACCAAATCAAACTTTCATTCTTGTTTAGTTCCCGCTTTTGATGCGCGAGTTCACGTCTTCCGTGCCCGTTTTGCGCTGGCGGGCGCCTTTTATGTTTTTGTTGCCAAAGCGGTAGTTGAGGTTCAGTTTTACCGTCTGGCTTTCCCAGTTTCCGCGGCCGGTCATGTAGAGGCCGGGGTGAAATCGTTTACACTGCGCCAGCCGGCTGTGCCAAGCACGTCGCCGACGAGCAGGCTGACGGTGCCGTTGCCATCGAGAATTTGTTTGCGAACACCCACATCCATGGCGCCCATGGACTTGCTGCGGAAGGTAGCGCCCCATATCGTCGGACTGTTGAACCAACCGGACACCTGGAACGACCAGCCTTTGGGCAGGCGGAATGTGTGCTCATTGTACAGGTTAAACGTCTTGAACGACTCGCTGTAGGCATATCCCGGGCGGAAATTGGCGTCGAAGGAACTGATGACACCGGTCACGCTGAGGTAGCTTTCCCACCATTTGGCAAGCGGCAGGGGTGTGCCGATGGTCAGCGACCAGTTGTCCTGGCTGGCAATATTGCCGTTGCGCAGGAAGGAAGCGCCGTTGCCCGCCGTATCGATGTACTCCGTGAATACGTCGTTGGTATGGCTGTAGCCGAGGGTGGTGTTCAAAAAGCCGCTAAAAGTATGCGTCAATTCGAGGCTGTTGGTGAACTGCGGGCGCAGGTAGGGATTGCCTTTGCGGTAGGTCAGCTCGTCCAGTTTATCCTCGAAAGGGTTGAGGTCGCGGTAGCTCGGCCGGTCAATGCGGCGGCTGTACGTCAGACTGAACTGGTTTTTATCGTTCATTGCGTAGGTGACAGCCGCGCTGGGGAACCAGCTGAGGTATTTTTTACCCTTCGGGTCTTCATCATCGTTGGGTTTCAGGCTGGTGAGATCGCCCGACCAGTCGGTATGTTCGGCGCGCAGGCCGGCTTGCAGACCCCATTTATTCAGTTTTACATTGTAGTTGATGTAGCCGGCATTCACCATTTCCTTGTACACAAAACGATTGCTCCGCCCGGTATCGATTTTGGATGTACCGTCGATTACATTGAAAAAGTCGAAGGTATTGTCGGTCTCCACGTTGTTCAGCTTGAAGCCAACACCCAGTTTGCCTTTGAGGAAGGGTTGCTCGTAATCAGCCTTCACGATCACCATATCGATATCGGTCGGGGTATTGTTGCGGTAAATATTTTGCGAGATAATCGTCTCCTCCGTCGCGTCTTTGTAATAGTTGGGCTGGTACGAATTGGCGCGGGAGCGGTAAATACCCCTGTTGGCGTCGATGGTTAACTCATGACCGGAAGTATCTGCAAAACGGTAGTTGAGGTTAAAGTTGAAATTGTTGCGGTTCTGCGGCTGGTAATTGCCTGCGATGAGCACCGATTCGATCGTTTCGGGTGTTTCCAGCGAGGAGATAGCGGTGCGCGTGTTGTTGCTCCCCGGACCCTGGGCATGGCGACCGTCGATGATAAAACCGACCGTGTGTTTGGTACCGAGGAAAAAGTCGGAGCCGATTTTGAAGTTGTGGTTGTTGTTATTGTCCTTCATGGCACTGTACTGGTCGTAACGTTTGCCATCCTGGTCGCGGACCAGGTACAGGTCGTTGTGCCAGTCGCCGTAGTGGTTGTTGTAATTACCAAACACATTGACCCATTGGTTGCGGTGATTGAACGACATGTTGCCGCCGCCTTTGAGGCTTTCGCCGTACACGGCCTCGCCGCCGATAGAGCCGTTGGTGCCGAGCGCCCGGTTTTTGCGGGTTTTGAAATTGATGATACCTGCGTTGCCCGAAGCATCGTACTTGGCGGAAGGGTTGGTGATCATCTCGATGGCGGCAATGTCTTCTGCACGCAGTCCTTTGAGATAATTTGCCAGGTCTTTGGAATCCATGGGCACATCGCGGCCGTCGATCTGAAAGCGCACGCTGTTCTTGCCTTTCAGACTGATGTTGTCGTTGTTATCAACTACGACGCCGGGGGCTTTGCGCAACATTTCCAGGGCATTCTGACCCTGTGCATTGATGTTGCCCTCAATGTTGAGCACTGTTTTGTCGGCGTTGACCTCCACCAGGGGACGGCGCGCTACGACGGTGACCTGGCCGAGTTCCTGTGCAGTGCCCTGGAGGGTAATTTTTTCGAGGGTTTTGTCGCCGCCGGCGTAGTCGAATACCGGTGCAGCGCCGTTTCCGGAACCGATCAGGTTGGCATTGACGAAATAGCGCCCTGCGGAGATGTTTTCAAACTGGTAATTGCCGTCGGCGTCGGTAATGGCGCCTTTAACCAGCGCACTGTCGGCGGCATTGTACAGGGCCAGGGTTGCAAATTCGGCGGCTGCGCCGTCGGCATTTGTTACAATACCGCTGATTTTTTGGGCAGAAAGAGTGGCGCCTGCCGCAAAGAGCACGGCAAGAGAAAGCAGGAAGGTTTTCATTGCTTAATTATTAGTTGCTGACTGTATTCGTTTTTGTTTCAGGGCAAATATGGGGGTGTAAAGTAGTTTGCAAAACATAGAACATACCAAAGCAATGTTCCTTTCTATAAACTACTGTTTTGACCCGACGAAAAGAAAAAGGTTGCAGGGGCGTACAGGTATTTTGCAGGTGGCGTTTTCGTCGGCGGTATTGTGGAAGAAGACAGGGTGAAGGACAAAAAGGTTACAGCCAGGCTGCTTTTTGGAGGGCTGTATTTCCGCACTATGGACGAATGCGCTGATTTTCCCGACAAACGCTGCCGATCGGATGAGCGGCTATACACAACCGCGCAGAACAAGGCAAAAACCATTTGCACCGCCAAACGTTGATGGCGGTACCCGGGAGTCCTTATATTTGCCTTATCGCTCTAACATTTGCTACATGAAAAACTGGAAAACAATTACCCACCTGTGTCTTGCCGCCCTGTTTGCTCTACTTGCCGGCTGCCAAAATGCCCGCGACGTCCCGACCGTCGGTTTTGTCGATGGTTTTGAAGACAGTACCCTTGAACAGGCCAAAACCGGCTTCCTGGCTGCCTTGAAGGAGGCGGGTTTTTCTGAAGAAGCGCACACGATCAACCTGATCTACCGCAACGCCCAGGGTGATATTCCCACCTTGACACAGATCGTCCGTTACAATATTTCACAAAAGGTGACACTTTTGGCGACCAACGCGACCCTGCCCACCATAACTGCCCTGCAGAACACTTCCGATATCCCGGTATTTATGATGGTGGCCCCCACACCCGACATGATGAAACTGGGCGGAAACAACACGGACGGGCCGGCCAATTTGTACGGCGTCGCCGACAACCAAGAGTACATCGACACCTCCTTCGCGCTTATATCGACGTTGGTCAAACCCAGGGGCGCCCAGTTGCGGATCGGGCTGCTGTACAACCAGTCGGAACCGCAATCGGTAGAAGCGTACACCCGCCTGCAACGCCTGGCAGGCGCTTTGGGCGTCGAACTGGTAGCCCGCTCCGTCAGCGCCACTGCCGACGCCCAGCTGGTCGCGGCTGCCCTGCTCAACGAAAATATCGACGCATTTTTCGCCAACCCCGACAACGTCGTATTCGGCGCATTTGAAACCATCATCAAGGCCTGCAACGATGCGCAGGTACCGGTATTTACCAGCGAGGCGGGTCTGGTATCACGCGGGGCGGTGGCTGCATACGGCGCCGATATTTATCAATGGGGCTACCAGGCGGGCCGGCAAGCCGCACAGTTTCTTAAAACAAAATCGCTGGATGGCCTGAAATGGGAAATGGTAAAGGTGCGCAAACACGTGTTCAACCCTGAATCGGCCAAACGCTTCGGCATCACGGTACCCGGCAATTATCAAGCCCTTCAATAACCCGCACCAGCCCCCGTAATGATCTTTTACCTTACTGCGCTCATTCTCGGACTTTGCCTGTCGGCCATGGGCCTGGGGATTTTATCACCATGAAAATCTTCCGTATCCCCGACATCACCACCGACGGCAGTTACACCCTTGGCGCGGTAGTGACAGCGCTGCTGCTCACCAGGGGCTGGCCCCTGCCGGCAATCATTGTCGCCACCATGGCTGCCGGAGCAATGGCCGGCATACTGACCGGCCTTGTACACACCCGGTTGAAAATTGACGCCCTGCTGGCCGGCATACTGGTCATGACCGGCCTGTATTCCGTAAACCTCAGCGCGCTCGGACGCTCCAATGTACCCTTGCTCGACGTGACATCCGTTTTCACGGCCTTATCGATATTCGAGGAACAGGTACTGAATGAGTTGTGGGTCGGACTGCTGTTCCTCTCGGTGCTGGCATCCCTGCTGGCCTTCCTGCTGCGCACCGATTTTGGCCTGGCCATGCGCGCCACCGGCAACAGCGAATCCATGACCCGCGCGCTGGGCATCAACAACGACCACATGAAAATCATCGGGCTGGCCATCGCCAACGCGCTCACGGCCCTGTCCGGCTTCCTGGTGGCGCAATACCAGCGTTTCACCGATATCAACATGGGTATCGGCATCGTGCTGGTCGGCCTCGGTTCTGTGCTCATCGGCGACGCCCTGATCGGCTGGCTGGGTATCCGGTCCATCTGGCTCCAACTGGTATTTGTCATGGTCGGCTGTATCCTGTTTCAGATGGTGCTGGCCGTAACCCTGTCGCTGGGCATCGACCCGGCCTTACTCAAACTCATCACTGCACTTTTTGTCCTGACCATCGTGGGAATACCGCGGTTGCTGGGTCGCCATGCGCCATGATCGAACTACGGCATATCACCAAGGTATTCAACCGGGGGCAGGTCAATGAAGTGACGGCCCTGCAAGACATCAACCTGAGCATAGCGGAAGGGGAATTTGTCGTACTGATCGGTTCCAACGGATCGGGCAAAACCACCCTGTTGAATGCCATGGCCGGGGCCATTCTGCCCAGCGAGGGACAGATTTTAATGAAAGGTGAGGATGTCACGCAACTCCCGGAGCACAAACGCAGCCGCTGGGTAGCGCGGGTGTTTCAGAACCCCTTGGGCGGCACGGCCCCCGACCTGAGCATTCTCGACAATTTTCGCCTGGCGGCCTTGCGCACCCAACCCAAACGCCTGGTCATCGGCATCAATGCGGCGTTCAGAGCGACCGTTCGCGACAAGATTGCGGGCCTGGGGCTTGGTCTTGAAAACAAACTGCAACAGCCCATCGGCTCCTTATCCGGCGGCCAGCGCCAGGCCCTCACCCTGCTGATGAGTGTTATGGACCACACCGATCTGCTCCTGCTCGACGAGCCCACAGCCGCCCTCGACCCCAAATCGGCCGAGGTGGTCATGCAAACCGCCGAACGCATTATTCAGGAATACCGGCTTACCACCGTGCTGATCACCCACAACCTGCAAGACGCCCACCGATTCGGCAACCGGCTGATCCAGATGGCCGGCGGGCAAATTACACGCGACCTCGATGCCGCCGCAAAAGCCCGGCTCAGGGTTGAGGAGATGTATGCATGGTTTGGGTAGAAAGATCGTAAAACAGTTTCTAAGTCGCCTCTTTCGACAAAAAACGTATCTCTTTCAAATCAAAAACCTCCTCCTGCCCCGTTTCATTTTCGACCCGCAAACGCCCGTCTGTTCCCACGTTGCGTATAATGCCGCTGAACGCCGTTCCATCTGCCCGCGCATAACGCGCCGGCACACCCAGGCGGTACAGGCGCCCTTCGTATTCGGCCTTGATAGCCTCCCGATGCCCTGATTTTAACTGCAAATAGCGGCGTTCGAGACATTCAAGCAGGCTGTCGCATACCGCTTCCAGATCGAACGAAGCGCCGGATTCCAGGCCGAGCGAGGTCGGGTTCGGCAAAGACGGATCGAATTCTAATTGGTTGATATTCAATCCTATGCCAACAATGGAAGATTGTAAAAACTGTCCCGACAAGGTATTCTGAATGAGTATGCCGCCAGCCTTCCGGTCGCCCAGGTATAGATCGTTCGGCCATTTGATCACGGTGGACGGTAGACGGCGGACGGTGGACGGTGGATGGTCATGCAACGCGTGATGGCGCGAAACGCACTCATGAACGGTGTCGTGGAGGGCAAGGGCGACGGCCATACTGAGATAAAACTGGGTCTGGGCTTCCAGCCAGACAGGGTACAAGATTACACTGATTGTCAGGTTTTTACCGGCGGCGCTTTCCCATCGACTGCCATATTGGCCGCGCCCGGCTGTCTGGCTGTCAGCCCGCACCACTGTTCCTTCCGGTGGCTTGCTTTTTGCCACCAGTTCCGCAGCGTGGTCGTTGGTGGAGCGGAGTTCGTCGAAACGGTAGTAAACTTTTCCGACAAAAAGGGTGTTAGGCATACGTTTTTGTGTCAGTTTGAGGGCATTCGTTTTGATGACCGTGTCAACAGGCGGTTAAGACGGTTGAAAGGACGCAATTTGTACCGTACCTTTATGCCTCCAAAGAGGCCACAGGCCACGAACACAACGGCAAAGTTTATTAAATTAACAAATTCACACTTGATTTCAAGCACTGCAACACGGCGGACCATGGTCCGCGACATGGATTCCGAGAAACTGAACCACCTGATTGTTGAAGGCATCCGGGACAAGAAAGGCAAAAATATCGTCCTGCTCGACCTTCGCAAACTCGGTGATGCTCCTGCAGATTTTTTTATCATTTGCGAGGGCGACTCCAACACGCATATCAAAGCTATTTCCGACAGCATTTACAAGAAGGTCAAGGACGAACTCCAAACCATGCCGTCGCACATGGAAGGCTCTGCCAACGCCAAATGGGTGCTGATGGATTACTTCAATACGGTCGTTCACGTTTTTTACCCGGAGACACGGCAATTTTATGAAATAGAAGACCTCTGGAGCGACGCCAAAGCAACAGAGTTCGCAGAAGTATGACTTTTTTAGTTTGGCGTTTGAAGTCCCGCCCCCCAGGGCCAGCACTCCAAACGCCAAGCTTCAAACTAAATAGAATGGAACAGGAACAAAAAAATAAAAATAAACGCGACGACGAGCAAAACGAGCAGCGTGGCGAACAGGGTGGCGACGGGATGCCCCGTTTCAGCTTTATGTGGATTTACATCCTCATCGGCCTCGCATTGCTCGGCCTGCAAATGGCCAAATTCATGGGCGGCTCTCAGAAAGCCACTATGGTAGATCTCGACAAATGGGCGCGGAAAGGCCATGTGGACCGCCTCGTCATTACCGGCGAGTCAGAAGCCCAGATATACATCAACCGCGACTCGTTGCTCAGCTCCAAAGACCACGAAAAACTCAAGGCGGAATTGAAAGATTCCAATTCCAAATTGCCCCAGTATGTGGTCAATATCGGCAAGCCGGAGGCTTTTCAGCCCTGGCTCAAGGAGGTGAACGACGTGCTCCTCAAGGACAAAAAACAAAAGATCATTCCCGAAAACGACCCGCAGACCAACTGGACGTCCACTTTGCTGACCTACCTGTTGCCCCTGCTGATCTTTGTGGCGATCTGGCTCATCATCCTGCGCCGCATGGGCGGCGGGGCCGGCGGACCGGGCGCGCAGATTTTCAACATCGGCAAATCTAAAGCCACCCTTTTCGACAACAACACGAAAGTCAACATCACGTTTGCCGACGTTGCCGGCCTCGACGAGGCCAAGGAAGAGGTGATGGAAGTGGTCGATTTTCTGAAAAACCCGAAAAATACACCACGCTGGGCGGTAAAATACCGAAAGGCGTGCTGCTGGTCGGCCCTCCGGGCACGGGCAAAACCCTGCTCGCCAAGGCCGTTGCCGGCGAGGCGGGCGCGCCGTTTTTCTCGATCTCGGGTTCCGATTTCGTGGAAATGTTTGTAGGCGTGGGTGCTTCCCGCGTGCGCGACCTCTTCCGTCAGGCCCGCGAAAAAGCGCCCTGTATCATCTTTATCGACGAAATTGACGCCATCGGCCGGGCTCGCGGTCGCGGCGCCATCCAGGGCGGCAACGACGAACGTGAAAACACGCTCAACCAGCTGCTTGTGGAAATGGACGGTTTCCCAACCGACAAGGGCGTCATCCTGATGGCCGCCACCAACCGCCCCGACATCCTCGACCAGGCTCTCATGCGCCCGGGTCGCTTCGACCGGCAAATCGGTATCGGCCGCCCCGACCTCAACGGCCGCGCGCAGATATTCGAGGTGCACATGAAAAATATCAAGGTGTCGCCGGAAGTTACCTCCCTGGCCCTGTCTGAAATGACGCCGGGATTCGTCGGCGCCGACATCGCCAATGTGTGCAACGAAGCCGCCCTGATTGCCGCCCGCCGCAACAAAAAAGCGGTCGACATGGACGATTTCAACTATGCACTCGACAAAGTGATCGGTGGCCTGGAGAAGAAAAACAAGATCATCAGCCCCGAGGAAAAGCAAATCATCGCCTACCACGAGGCCGGCCACGCCATTTGCGGCTGGTTCCTCGAATATGCACACCCGCTGGTCAAGGTGACCATCGTACCGCGCGGACTGGCGGCGCTCGGTTATGCGCAGTACCTGCCGAAAGAGCAATACATCACGAGAAAGGAAAAACTGCTCGACGATATTTGCATGACCCTGGGCGGCCGCGCCGCTGAATCGGTCATTTTCGACAAGATCAGCACCGGCGCCCAAAGCGACCTCGACCATATCACGCGCCTCGGCTACGATATGATCATCAATTACGGTATGAACGAAAAGGTAGGCAACATCTCGTTTTACTCCCTGCTCAACGAAAGCTATACCCGTCCTTTCTCCGAGCAAACGGCCTACCTGATCGACCAGGAAGTGAAAAAGATGATCGATGAGCAGTACGAGCGCGCAAAGTCCCTGCTGCGCGAAAAACGCAAGGAACTCGATGCGCTGGCCAAAGCGCTGCTTGAGAAGGAGGTGCTGCACCGCGCCGACCTTGAGCGCATTATCGGCAAACGACCCTTCATCGATCCCACACCCGGCGAAAGCGCCAGCGTACCGGAGGTACAACCGGAGCAGCGTGATGATGAGGAATAGGTAAGCATTGTTGCATTGTTGCATTGTTCCATTGCTATATGGCTATGCAACAATGCAGCAATGCAACAATATATTCCGGCATTCCGTAAATTCTTAAATGCGGAGAAATCCGGTATAATTACATTGGTCTTCTTTTTAGTGCTGGTTTAGCGACCCCTGAAATGAAAGCCATTTTTGTTTTCCAGATACAACTTTCTATTACAGTATATATTTTTCCATGCAACATACGCTTCTTCTACTCCTGTCCTTTGCCTTAATGTCCCATTCCGCATCCGCCCAAACCATACGCTACGTCAACCAAAACGTCGCCGGCGGGCTGGAAAACGGCTCAACTTGGGCCGACGCCTTTCCCGAATTACAACAAGCCCTCGCCGCCGCACAATCCGGCGACGAAATCTGGGTCGCTTCCGGAACATACAAACCCACCGCAGGTACAAACCGCAGCATTTCTTTCCTGCTGAAAAGCGGCGTGCGGGTCTACGGCGGCTTCACAGGTACGGAAACAGCCGAAGAGCAACGCGATCCTCTTGTCTACGAAACCATCCTCAGCGGCGACATTGGAATCCCCGGCAACGACACCGACAACTCATACCACGTCGTGCGCGGAAAGGGGCTCGACGCCAATACAGTTCTCGATGGGTTCACCGTCACCCGGGGCTATTCTTACGGCCAGTTTACCCCGGCCTCCCTCGACGTACTCGGGGCGGGCATGTTGCTGGAAGGCGCGCCCGGCGTGGCTAATTCCCGGCCGCTTGTCGCCAACTGCCGCTTCGAGTACAATTTCGGATACTATGGCGGCGGATTGAGTACCGCGTGGGAAGACCCCGACATACCCGCCCAAGGGAAAAATCTCGTCAACCCAGTAATCCGCCAGTGTACCTTCAGCCGCAACCGTGCCTACCTGGGCGGCGGCGCCATATACCTCAATAGCCCTTCGGGAAACACCGACACGCTTACCCTGGAACAATGCGCCATTACCGACAATTACGTATATACCGGAGAAGGCGGGGGAATTTATTTCAACAAAACCGCTTTCTCCAATACCCGAATAACCGGCTGTTTGTTCGAGCGGGATTCTTCTTTCGGCGGTCTCGCAGGAGCCATCTATTATCCGGCAGCCGCACAAACGCAGAATACTTCATCGCTTGTCCTCGAATTCTGTGCTTTTACCAGAAATGTTTCACCGGAAGGAACCTGCCTGTTCTACAACGGCTACCTGTCTTCCAGTACGCCGGGCGTACAGTTTTTCTGCCGGATGGCTCATTGCGTTTTTGACGGGAACAAAACAACCGCTTCGGACGGTTCCGCCTACCGGATGATTACATCCTTCGGCGGCAAAATAACCGCGGAAATAACCGACTGTATATTTAAAGACAACCTTTCGGGGAACTATACCACATCAATCAACGCCTGGGCCAGCAGCGAAACGGATATTCTTATCGAACGATGCGTCTTTATCAACAATCACGCCCGGGATTCTCCCGAGGAAATATGTTTGGCCGTCCACAGCGGCTCCTCGGGCGCCAGTTCCGTCAATAAAGTCACCACCCGGATCAACAATTGCCTCTTTGCCAACAACGGCGGTGCGGTGGCCGTGCAGTCCGGACAGAAAAACTACGTAACCACCAACATCACCAATTGCACTTTTTACAACAACAACGAATACGTTTTTATCAAACAGTGGGATACCTTGTACAACCAGCCCAACGGGTATTTCAACGACATGTACATCGACAACTGCATTATCTGGGAGACCGAAACCGATATCGTCAAGATGTTTTACAACAACCTGCCCAACGACCTGAGCATGTACGGATACCACATCAACCACTCCCTGCTCAACCTTACCGACAGCACCGGCGTGCCCGGCAGCCTGGAGGCATTCGGCGACGGACTTATTTTCGACCAATACCCCCTGTTTGAAAATACTGCCGCCGGCAATTTCCGCCTCCAGGTCTGTTCGCCCGCTGTCGGCAAGGGCAACAATACCGCTACATTTGATGCCGGGCTGTTAGTCGATCTGGACAGCATGACTCGTATTCGATATGGCGCCGTTGATTTGGGCGCTTACGAGCAGCAGGACTCCTGCGATATCGTGGATGCCGATGAGCCCAATGCCATCTTTGCACTCCAACTCTGGCCAAACCCTTCGGTTTCGGGTATGTTCTTTCTTCGCTCTCCGGATGTTTCCGAAGGATGGTTGCGTTTGTTCGACATGAATGGCCGGGAGGTATACCAACATAGCATGAACCGGGCTGGAGACTACGCAATCGATCTCGCCTTTTTGCCGCCGGGTTTATACCAGGTCAGGCTGGAAACCGCAGATCAGGTATTTGCCGGAAAGTGGATAAAAATCTGATGACCCGACGGCCATATTACGGTGACTATACTTGTCGACAGAATGCCAGGACTACTACTTCATTGTGACCCTGCCTCCTGCCCCCTGCCCCCCTGCCCCCTGCCCCCTGCCTACTGCCTACTGTTTTACTCCTGCCAATACACCCGTTTCACCCTTTCCGAAATATTTGTAAACACCTCATAGGGAATGGTTTGCAGACAGGTTGCCAATTCCTGTACCGTCGGGTTTTCTCCGAGGATAACGACTTCGTCCCCTTCGCGGGCGACGGGAATATGGGTCACGTCGATCATGGTCATGTCCATGCATACGTTGCCGATGGTAGGCGCCCGCCGGCCCTGCACGAGCACAGAATACCGCCCGTTGCCGGCGAGGCGCAGGAAGCCGTCGGCATAGCCGATGCTGATTGTAGCGATACGGGAAGGTCTATCCACCGGACCGTTGCGGTTGTAGCCCACGGTTTCGCCGGGCTCTATCGTTTTGATCTGGCTTATGGTAGCTTTGAGGGTATTCACCACGCGCAGTTGATCCTGCAGTCCGCCCGAATCAACGCCGTATAGCCCGATGCCCAGGCGCACCATATCGAAATGGTATTCCGGGAAACGCGCGATGCCTCCGGTATTGACGATGTGCCGCAGCGGGGCGTAGCCGAGTGCGGCCGCTATCGGTGCGTACATGTCTGAAAAGGCGGCCGCCTGCCGGTGCGTAAACGCGTCGTGCTGCGGTGCGTCGCTGGCCGAAAGGTGGGAAAAAACGGATTTTACTTCAAGGTTGGGGTTAGCTGTCAGTTTTTCTGCAACAATTTGAATATCAAGTGGTTCGAGTCCTAGCCGATGCATGCCGGTATCCAGTTTCAGGTGGATAGCCAGGTGCTTTTCCTGCCCGGCATAATGGATCAGTTCGTCGAGCAGGGGCAGGCTGTACACTTCCGGTTCGAGCCGGAACCGGTACATGGCATCGAAGCCGGAAGGGTCGGGGTTGAGCACCAGTATGGGCAGGTTGACGCCTGCCTGCCGGAGCTCGATACCCTCGTCGGCGTATGCCACCCCGAGATAGTCGACATGGTGAAATTCGAGCAGTTTGGCCAGTTCGGCCGAGCCGCTTCCATAGCCTGAAGCCTTTACCATAGCCAGCATTTTCGTGCCGGGACGAAGCAGGCGGTTGTACACATTGAGGTTGTGCACCAGCGCGGTGAGGTTTACCTCCAGCACGGTTTTGTGGGCTTTTTGCTCCAGCCGGCGGGCGATATGCTCGAAAGCAAATGGCCGCGCCCCTTTCAACAGGATCAGTTCGTCGAGGAAATGGTGTTGCTGTATATTTTGCAGGAATGTTGCGGTGTCCGGGTAAAAAGTCGTGTCAAAGTCTGCCGGCAGTTTTTCCCGTATGGACGGTATATCCGTACCGATACCGATCAGCCGGTTCACCTTTTTTTCCAGTAAAGCGCCGCCACCCTGCCATAGAGTTCGGCTTTGTCCCAACCGCTTTGCAGGATGTCCGACAAGATCAGGGTGAGTCGCCCGGCGCGCGCCTGCTGTGCGGCGAATTGCAACACGATGCGCAAGGAGGCCACGTCGTTGTTGTAAAAATCGTTGATCAGGGTGCAGCGGTTGACGCCGGCCTTCAGTTCGAGCCGCATTTCCACGGGATACAGGCGTTTCATCCTGTTGGCCATTTGCTCCCTGGACACACCCAGCAGGTGCATCAGCGCGAGGCAATGGGTGGCATTTTCGAGCGAGGCCCCGTCCGTGAACTGAAAATTGGCAATGGAATACGCCTGGCCGGGCGCGGCGGGCGCTGCGAGGCTTGCATGGAGATGGGTATGTTCCTGCGTGATCCGGTATTCGACCTGCATATCGGCCGGTTTTCCTGTTGCCGACCAGGTAAACAGGCGCCTTCCGGGCCGGCTTGCCTGCCATTCTTGTGCCGCCTGAAAAACCGCATCGTGGTCGGCGCAGCAAATCAGCGTTTGTGCGCGGTCGAACAGGCGCATTTTTTCCATTATTTTTTCCGCTTTGGAAGAAAATCCCTCCCGGTGCGCCGGACCGATATTGGTGAATATGCCTATCGTCGGGCGGATAACCGGCTCCAGGCGTTCCATTTCACCCGGCTGTGAAATGCCCGCTTCGAATAGCGCGAGGGTATGTTCGGGGCGTATCTGCCACACCGAAAGCGGCACGCCGACCTGCGAATTGTAACTTTTTGGGCTTCTAACGATGTTAAAATCGGGAGCAAGCAACTGGTACAGCCACTCCTTAACCACTGTTTTGCCATTGCTGCCGGTTATACCGACAACGGTCAGGTCGAAGCGGGCGCGGTGGTGTGCTGCGAGTGCCTGCAGGGCGTCGAGCGTATTGCCGACTTTCAGAATATTGGCGCCGGGCAGCGTATCGGGGGCTGCATGGCGGTCCACCACAAAATGCCGGACACCGGCCCTGTAAGCGTCGGACAGGTAGCGGTGGCCGTCGTGCCGTTTGCCGGAAAGGGCGAAAAAGATCGATACCGCAGGCGCAGTGACGTGTCTGCTGTCGAGCAGCAACTGGTCCACTTCGGCTGCCGGGTCGGACTGCTGTAGCCAGGTGGCGGAAATCAGGTGTTTTATTTCGGCGATGGTGTAATTCATATGCTGCGAAATTCAGGGTTTTGTGCAGAAAGCGGCGGGCTTGACCTACTTTTGCGGAAAAATAAGAACGTTTTACGTGGAAATACTGGTCAACACGGTTGCAGAACTTGAAACCTGCATCCCAAAGGTGCTGGAAGCGCTTGCCGGACGCCGCAAAATTGCCCTTTACGGCGAAATGGGCGCCGGAAAAACAACCTTTGTCGGCGTATTTTGCCGTTTTCTTGGCGTGACCAGGGCAACCGCCAGTCCGACATTTTCCCTGATCAATCAATATGCATACCCCGCTCCCGACGGCGCCACGGCGCTGTTTCACCACATTGACCTCTATCGCCTGCGCAACATACAGGAAGCGCTCGATATCGGTATCGAGGATCTATTATTCGACCCCTGGTATTGCGTAATCGAATGGCCTCAACTCATAGAGCCCCTGCTTCCGGATGATGCCGCAAAAATTCAGATCGAAATAACCGGCGAAACTTCCCGCCGCGTGCTAATTTTGTAGGTTGAAGAGGGTGATATTGATCGTCATTTGTCATTGATCGTCATTGTATATTGCGTTCATTGACCTTTTATAACCGCCATTGACCCTGCTCAAACGACATTCTCCATGGAAACACTTGCCATACCGCGTACCCAAACTGAAATGCTGGAAGTACATCCCAGGCACCAGCGCTTGTTTATCGGCGTTCCGAGAGAAACCACCTTGCAGGAAAAACGGGTGGCATTGGTGCCGCATTCCGTTACCACGCTTACGGCGCACGGGCACCGGGTGGTGGTGGAGTCGGGCGCCGGCGAACAGACCAAATTCACCGACCAGGATTATTCGGAGGCGGGCGCCCAAATCGCGCACAGCCGGGAAGACGTGTTCAAGGCAGATGTTTTGCTCAAGGTTGCACCGCCGACCCTGGAAGAAATTGACCTGATGCGCCCCAATCAGGTGGTCATCTCGCCTATTCATTTGCCGCTGCTCGATCAGGAATATATCGTTAAACTTCAGAAAAAACGGGTGATCGCGCTGGCGATGGAGTATATCCGCGACGACGATACGGGAGTTTTCCCGATGGTACACGTGATGAGCGAAATCGCCGGCATCAGCGCCATCCTTATCGCTGCAGAATTGCTCGCCACCACACGCGGCGGGAAAGGCGTGCTGCTGGGCGGAATTGCCGGCGTGCCCCCGGCCAAGGTGATTATCCTGGGCGCCGGCGTGGTGGCGGAGTTTTCCACCCGTACGGCCCTCGGCCTGGGCGCCGAGGTGCGTATTTTCGACAACAACGTGTACAAACTGATGCGCCTGCAAAACCGCGTGGGCAGGCAGTTGCACACTTCGGTCGTCAATCCCATCCACCTCAAAGAGCAACTGCTGAGCGCCGACGTCGCCATCGGCGCCGTACACTCGCCGCAGGGCCGTACGCCGATGATCGTGTCGGAAGATATTGTGCGGCAAATGAAACCAGGCTCGGTTATCGTCGATGTCAGTATCGATCAGGGCGGGTGTTTTGAGACCTCCGAAGCGACAACGCACGAAAAACCCACGATTGTGAAACACGGCGTCATTCATTATTGTGTGCCGAACATCCCGTCGCGGGTAGCCGGTACCGCCTCCGATGCCATCAGCAATATCCTCACTTCCCTGCTGCTGAAAGCCGAAGCAGGCGGTATCCTGCAACTCATTACCAGCCATGAAGGGCTTCGAAATGGCGTGTACACCTACAAAGGCTGTCTCACCAATGCGTACCTGGGCGAGCGGTTCGACCTGAAAAGTACCAGCCTTGACCTGCTGATTACGTCGGATTACTGATCCCAGCAGGCTTCCCGGACCAACCGGGAATAATCCACATCGCGTACCAGCCGCTGGTAGGAGTCGCGGTTGTGGCGTTCGTTTTCTTCAACGGTTTTGGCCTGGTAGATAAAATCGGCGAGGCTTTGCCAGCCCCGCAGTTCGGCGGCCGACAGTACCATACACCAGCTGCGGTTCTGCGAAATATCGGGATGGGCAAGATGTTCCGCCTCACCGGCCAGTCGTACATATTGCTCGATGGTGCTGCGGGTGGGCTGGTAAAAATCGACGCGGTGTACCTGAGGGTCGGAGGGCAAATAGGTGACCAGGAAGGCATCGCGGTCGGTGAGCGGGAAGCCGTTGGGCAATTGGATCGGCCCGATGTCGGGTACATCAAGGGAGCCGCTGATCCGGCTGCTGTCGGCCGTGGTGAATCCGTAATACACCTTGCGCCGGAGCGCCTCCTTTACGATAAACAACTGAGCGGTATCGGCTTTGCCTTCATAGGCCAGGCGCCGGGCGTTTTCCATCGACATTTTACTGAATAACGTGCTCCTGGAGAGCTGATTCAATTCCTGCCGGTTGCTGAAGTGGCGAAAACCCAGGAAACCGGCGGTGAGCACTACCAGAAAACCCGCAATAAACAGCGCCATTTGCCAGCGGATGCGCCGCTCGTCGACGCGGCGGATGCGGTTGCGCGGGGTATCGACCGTTTTGTTGACCTCGAATGCATAGCCGAAACGACCGTTTTTTTCCTTGACCACGCTGATCTCGCAAAACTCGTCTTCGATAAAAAACGAGTATTTTTTGGTGTCCTTCACCGAAAAATCGATCTGCACCACGCGCAAATTGCAGTGGATCATCAAATGCCCGCTCTGGTCGCCGTGGTACAGGCCCACGCGATGCCGGCCACCCCGATCGTCGAGAAATACCCAACCTATTTGCGCCATGCGATCAAGCGAATTTTCTGAAAGGAAAGATAACGCTTAATGGCGGGTTTTGTGGCGCGGGCGCTGTTAAAATGTGGCAGGGCTGGGTACCGGCGGCTTCAGCCGCCGAAAATGTATGGTACCGGCGGCTAAAGCCGCTGAAAACTCATGTGTCTTTCAAACAAACCTGTAGGGTGACTTCGGCGGCTGAAGCCGCCGGTACCCAACCGTCCTGAGACTATCCCACCATCGCACCCACGCGTTTTTTCCCCTTCACTTTCGGCCTGCCAATGCTGATATACTGGAAGCCTTCTGTTTTCATCTGGTCGAGGTCGTACAGGTTTCGGCCGTCGAAGATGATTTTTTCGCGGAGCAAGGAGGATATCCGCTCGAAATCGGGGCTGCGGAACTCCGCCCATTCGGTCATGATGGCCAGGCAGTCGGCGCCTTCCAGCGTTTCATACATGCTGTTGCAGAACCGGATGCGGTCGCCATAGATGGCCCTGACGTTGTTCATGGCTTCCGGGTCGAAGGCCTGTACCCGCGCGCCGGCGTGCAGCAGTTCGTCGATGATGGCCAGTGCCGGGGCCTCGCGAATGTCGTCGGTATTGGGTTTGAAGGCCAGGCCCCACACGGCGATGGTTTTGCCGGCGAGGTCATTTTTGTAGAAGCGGCGTATTTTTTTGGTAAGTACGGCTTTCTGCAGGCTGTTCACTTTCATCACCGATTTCAGTATCTTGAAATCGTAAGAATTGTCGCTGGCGGTTTTGGCCATTGCCTGCACGTCTTTGGGGAAGCAGGAGCCGCCGTATCCGATGCCGGGAAACAGGAAGCGCTTGCCAATGCGCGTATCGCTGCCCATCCCGATGCGTACCTGGTCGACGTTGGCGCCCAGTTTTTCGCAGAGATTGGCGATTTCGTTCATGAAGGTAATCCGCGCGGCTAAGTAGGAATTGGCGGCGTACTTGGTCATTTCTGCCGAGCGCTCATCCATAAAATAGATCGGGTTGCCCTGGCGCACAAATGGCTCGTACAACTGGCGCATGATCTTGCGGGCCTTGTCGCTGCTGGTGCCCACGACCACACGGTCGGGCTTCAGGAAGTCTTCCACGGCCACGCCCTCGCGCAGGAACTCGGGGTTCGACACCACGTCGAACAGTTTTCTCGGCAGCCTTTCCGCCAGTACGGCGGCTCCTTTTTCGGCAGTACCGACCGGCACGGTGCTTTTGTCCACGATCACCTTGTAGTCGGTAATGATCGCGCTCAGGTCGCGCGCCACACCCATGATGTAGGAAAGGTCGGCGCTGCCGTCTTCGCCGGGCGGGGTGGGCAATGCGAGGAAAATGATCTGGGCATTCGCAATAGCGTCGGCCAGGTTGGTGGTGAAAGAGAGGCGCCCCTCGTTGGTATTGCGTTCAAAAAGTATGTCGAGGCCGGGTTCGAAGATGGGAATTTCACCCTTCTTCAACCGGTGGACTTTTTGTTCGTTGTTGTCTACGCAAATAACGGAGTTGCCCGTTTCGGCAAAACAGGTGCCGGTAACTAAACCGACATAGCCGGTTCCAATGACAGCGATGTTCATGACTCGAGTGCAGGTTTTTAAATCTATGTGATCCGCTTTTTGTTTTTTTACGGATTAAAATGATAAAGTTGCTTCATATAAAAACGGCACACAAAGGTAGCGCGCCGTGTCAACTTCGCCATTTCCAAATACAATTTTTATTTACTGCAAATTCTGTGCAACTTTTAAAATGATATTTGGGCATTTGGCGGCGATGCATATAGCCTGTGTGTTAATATCCGTGCAATCCTCATTCCAAATCAAACGAACCATGTTCCAGATGAAGACTTGGCTCATCTTTTTTGCTGTACTTTTTTTACAACGAACTGCAGCGGCGCAGCAGTCGGCTCTGGTCAATGTAGTGCCCAATCCCGGTTTTGAGCGTTTCGGCAACCCACCTATCGGATGGTCGTACAAGGGCGCGTATTTTGGCCAGGTCGTAAAATACTGGTTCAGTGCGACCACCTCCAGCCCCGATGTGTACGGACCCGGGGTAAAGGTGCCGCGCGACTGGGCAAACAAGGGCTTTGGCGACCAAAAAGCGCACGGCGGCGCCAGCATGGCCGGACTGACCCTTTACGGCTGCACCAACGGCAAGCCGCATTGCAGGGAGTACATCGAAATACAACTGGCCGAACCGCTGGTGCCCGGCCAGCTTTATCTCGTGGAGTTTTGGGCGGCGCACCTGCAGCGATCGACGCAAATCAACAACCTGGGGTTTTGTTTTACGGAAACGCGCATCGAAAAAAAGCGGAGGAATTTCTGAAGTTAGACGCGCATTTCAGCGCAAAGAACATCGTGGAGGCGCCCGACGGCAAATGGGTGAAGGTGAGCGGCACTTTCCAGGCCGATAAAGAATACGAATACCTGATTCTGGGCAACTTTAGCGACGACGCGCATACCCTGACCAGTGCCTACCGCGACGACTGCTTCAACTATGCGTACTACTACATCGACGATGTGCTGGTGAAAAAGATACCGCCCATTCTTACCGTGCCCATCAAACCCGACGATCTCACACGCCAGATACTCGAACCGGGTAAGCCTATCCTGCTGAAAAATATCTACTTCGAGTTCGACAAAGACGAACTCATGCCCCGCTCCTATGTGGAACTGAACAAACTGCTGGCGATTATGCAGGAAAACCCGAACATGGTCATCGAGATCATCGGACATACAGACGATATCGGCGACGACGACTACAACAAGTATCTGTCGCGCTGCCGGGCCAAATCGGTGGTCACTTTTTTACTGGAAAGCAAAATATTACCCGCGCGGCTGCGGTACAAGGGTGCAGGGGAAAAGGAGCCCGTGGTACCCAACAATACGGAAGAAGGGCGCGCAAAGAACCGGCGTGTGGAGTTTGCCGTGGTGCGCAAATAACCTCAGGCGGCCTTTTCCGCCGCTTCAATGGCTTTGCGCAACATGTCTTTGGGCAGGGCGCCTGCCTGGCGCCACAATTCGCGGCCGTTTTTGTATACCACGAACATCGGTACACCCATCACTTTCATACGAACGGCGAGGTCGGTGTTTTTATCCACATCGATTTTGACAATACGCACGCGGTCGCCCATCTCGGCTTTCAGTTCGTCGAGCAAAGGCAACATGGAGCGGCACGGTGCGCACCAAGGCGCCCAGAAGTCGACAAGCACGGGTGTATTGGAATTGACAATTTCTTCGAAGGACGATTTCATACTTTGATTGCTATGATTGCTTTGACCTTTAAACGCTGGAATGGCCGGAAAGTCAACCGAAAACCGGTAAATTTTTTCTAAAAAACAACGCTTCTGCACAAAGTGTTGGCGCGCGGACAATCCCGGCGTTCGCCAACGCCCACTTTTGTGCTTATTTTTACATCAATATTAAACGCCACTTTTACATGAAAACCCTTTCCCTGCTGCTCCGGCTCGTCGTAGCCGCCATTCTGCTGCAAACCCTCTATTTCAAATTTACCGCGGCCCCCGAGAGCGTGTACATATTCCAGACACTCGGCGCAGAGCCGTGGGGCCGTATCGGCTCGGGTATGGCGGAATTGATCGTTTCCGCTCTGCTGCTCTGGCCGCGCACCGTTGCCATCGGCGCAATCGGCGCCCTGGGCGTGATTACCGGCGCTATCTTATCGCACCTGACCATACTCGGCATAGAGGTGCAGGGCGACGGCGGCACATTATTCTACCTGGCGCTGGCTGTTTTTGTCGGGAGCGCAACGCTGGCGTGGATACACCGGCGCGAAATTCCGGTTATCGGATCGCGATTCGCCTGACGCGTTCGCCCGCCTGAAGCGACCTTCGGGCGATCTGCCATGCTTTTTTCATCTAAAAAGGAACGCGATTGGGAGGGAAGGTTTCATTTTTGGCAAAACAAATTTTTATGCCAAACATCCGTTTTACCCTCCTGCTCTTTGTCCTCGCCGCCGCCCAGTCCCTGTCTGCCCAGCAGAAAGACGAAAAAGCGATCAAGGCTGTTATCAATGACTTTTTTACCGGTATGGAAAAAGGCGATACCGTGCTGCTCAAAAGCACCTGTACGGCAGCACCCGTGTTCCAGACCTTCACAGCCAATCAGGAAGGCGCCATGCAGGTGTACACCGAAGATTTCGACGAATTTGTTCGCTTCGTGGGTACGCCCAATAAAGACAAATACAAGGAAGTCATCGAGTTCGGAGCCGTCAATGCCGAAGAGTCGCTGGCCAGTGTCTGGACGCCCTACAAGTTCTATCTCAACGGCAAGGTATCGCACTGCGGCACCAATTCATTCCAGTTGGTAAAAACCACAGAAGGCTGGAAAATACAGTACATCATCGATACCCGGCGTCGCGGTTGTAAATAATACGATCAGGTTCTCAAAGACGCAGCAGCATCACCCAGCCGTCGCGCTCTTCTTTTCTCAGTAATTCGTGCCCGAAATGGGTTGTGCCGATGTTTTGAAAACCGGACCGCTCGTACGCCTGTACGGGTCCGGTTTTCATCACTTCGAGCCATACGGCCTCGCGCCCGAGCCGCCGGGCGCGCTCGAGCGCGTACCCGATGAGCGCCTGTCCGGCGCCTTTCCGGAAATAGGCGGGCATGAGGTAGATCTTTTCGAGATACAATGCGTTTGTAACCGATCCGTCGGGCGCGGGTTTTTGGAGGATAAGTTTCAGAAAACCAATGATTTGTTCTGCTTCATCGCTGAATATCAGGTATTCGGTACCGGGATCGGACAATTCGCGCTCCAGTGTCGCCGTGCCGAAACATTTTTCCATGTACCAGTCCAGTCCGCCGGCTTTCCACACAGGAGCATAGTAAGGCTCGTAGGTCGCCCTGCCCACATACTGCATCAGCGGGATATCGCCGGGACCGAGTTTTTTCACCTGAAAATTCATCATTAGTGGAATATTCTGGCCTGCAGGCTGCGGTATTTGGGCAGGTTGATGAGCAGCACGCCGAACAGAATGGCCGTCAGCGCCATGATTTGCCTGCCGGAGAAGGGCTCCCGGGCGATCAGCCAACCCAACAGGATGGCCACCACCGGGTTTACATAGGCGTAAGTGCCTACCTGTACCATCGGTCGTTTGCCGAGCAGCCATACATACGAAACGTAGCCGATCAGCGAGCCGAAACCGATCAGGTAGGCCATAGGATATGCAGCCGGCCACCAGGACAAACATGGCGAACACGGTTTTGCCCGACATGCCGCCTGCGTCGGCGCCGAAGAGCGTGATAATGCCGCCAAAGCCGATGAGTATACCCAGTAAAATGATCTTTTGGGAAAAGTTGTACGACCATTGGCGGTAGTCGAGCAATAAAAACCAGAAGGGCAGGCTGGCCACAATCACGGCCGCCATGCCCGAAGTGATGTGCTGCTCAACCCATACGACGGCGCCGGTGCCGCCGAACAGCATCAGCACGCCGCCAAAAGCATTTTGGAGGGTTGGTCGCGCAATGAAGCGCTCGCCTTTCAGCATGCTCCACAGCAGGAGAATGAGCCCTGCAATGGAAAAACGAATGCCGGACAATAGAAAGGGCGGCATCGTTTTCAGTCCAAAGAGAATGGCGGTGTACGTAGATCCCCAGATAAGGTAGATGGCCGCAAAAGCGGCGATCACTTTCCAGGCATCGGTGTTTGTTTTTGTGTTCATTGCTAATTTATGTTGAGTTGCATCAAAATGTCAGTCTGCTCTTCGTCGCCTAAAAAGAAGGCGTGCGAGGAGACGGCCCTAAACCCCGTTTTTTCATAAAACCTGATCGCCCTCGGGTTATGTTCCCATTGTCAGTGAAAACAGCCATACCGGTCTGCCGGAGCACCTCCCAGTCTTCAGGGTCGCATGGTCGCAATCTAATCTCCATAGCCGTTGATCTGATTAAGGTGATGCTTCAAATGCCGGACGTAGTCCTCCGCAACAAAACGCAGCGTGGCCGGCTCGTCCCATACATCCAGTTGAACATCGAGCAGTTCCGGTTGTATATGGGCAATCACGTGTGCCAGGTGTACATTGTAGTAATGCCAGAGCGAAAGCAAGGCCGGCCAATCGGCCGACTGGTAGTGCTGGACGCTGACCCACTGGTCCTGGGCATATCGATAGGGCTGCAAATTCGTGATGCCGAACTGTGCCCGTACAAACCGCTGGTGGTTGTTGGCCGCCGAATCGATCAGGTGCCCGATGATTTCTTTGGCCGACCATTTGTCCGGAGCCGGCTTTTTCGAGGCCTGTATTTCAGGGATAGATTGTAGTCCCGGAAGTGCCGTTTCAATGGCTTTCAACAAACTTTCGGCCGTCGTTTTCATTACTTTTCTTTAGTTTTACGGTCTAAATAAATTTAGAGGGTAAAAATACAAGTGTTTTTACCAGTAAAACAACTTTCAGCAGTAAAAAATTTATGTCTCATCCAATTGAGGATATTTCGCTTGATGGCGGCTGGCTATGTCTGGATTTTGCCAATACCGTTTCCGGCCGACTGCCGGAAAAAGGCGAGGAATATTTGCGCTCCTGGAGCGATTTTGCGGCGTGGGTAAGGCGACTCGGTGTGTTGCCTGAAGCGGAATTCAGGATTTGGGAAAAAATGCCGCCGGGCGACATGGAGGAGGTCCGTGCGTTGCGCGAGGCCATTTTTGCGCTGTTCGACTATCAGGCAAAAAACGGCGCCATTCATCCCGGTCACCTGGAAACACTAAACGACTTTCTGCACGAGGTGTACATATATACCCGGATATGCCAGACGGCAAACGGGCTGCGAAGGGGTATGATTGATGAGCCACATGTTGAAAAGCCGCTCTGGATCATCGCCCTTTCAGCAGAATCCTTGTTGCTGGGCGATCGCTTGTCGCGCGTAAAGGCTTGCGATAATTGCGGCTGGCTTTTTCTCGACACTTCCAAAAACGGCGCCCGCCGCTGGTGCAACATGCTCACCTGCGGCAGTCAGACGAAGGCCAAGGCCTGGTACCACCGAAAAAGGGCATGAGACCCGAATGATACAGCAATTGACAACGTCCAATTCGCGTCATCTTTTAGACAGCCCCAACCCCGGCGCATCCGGAAAGCAAAATCCTGCCGTTTTCCAGCATCGGCGCGGCGAAAGGGTTGTTCCCGATCAGCCAGCAGCCGTCGATATCGGCATAATCGCACAGGGGAGCGAGGGCGGCGGCGGCGCTTATCCCGCAAGAAGTCTCTGTCATGCATCCGACCATCAGTTGCAGCCCGTATCCGCGCGCCGCATGTGCCGCGCGAATTCCCTCTGAAAGTCCGGTACACTTCATCAGCTTGATATTGACACCCTGAAAGCAGCCGGCAATGCGGTTGAGGTCGGACAGGCGCTGAAAACTTTCGTCGGCAATAACCGGCAGGGGGGAGCGCTCGCTGAGCCAGGCCGCAGATTCCAGGTCATCTTTATGGAACGGCTGTTCGACGAGGACCACATCTTGCTCCTGCAGCCAGTACACCAGATCGAGCGCTGCTTCCCTGTTTTTCCAGCCCTGGTTTGCGTCGGCGAATATGGGCTTGTTGCTCAGTTCCCGGACCGTTCGGATAATCTGCCGGTCGTCGTCCGATCCGAGTTTTATCTTTAGCATGGAAAAGTCTGCCGCTTCGGCCATTTTCTCCCGCAACACCTCCGGCGTATCGATGCCCAGGGTAAAGCTGGTGGGCGGCATGTTTTTCTGCGACACCTCCAGTAATTTCCATAGCGGTTTGTTTTCCGTTTTGCCCCACAGATCGTGCAGCGCAATATCGATGGAGGCCTTGGCGGCGTTGTTGCCGGGCGCCAGCGCGTCGATTGTCGCCATGGTTTCGGCAATAAACGCTGCATCGATTCGCCGGAAACGGAATCCGGCGAGCAGGCTTGCCGCTTTTTCCAGAAAAGCAGCGGCCGTATCGTGGTTTTCGCCGTAGTACGGCGGCATGGCGGCTTCGCCAAATCCGGTCAGGCCCTCCATGCTGATCTCTGTCAACACGGCATTGGTATGGGTACGCATTCCGGTGGCGATGCGGAAAGGATGGCGCAGTTCGAGCAGAAGCGGGCGATACGACAGTTGGAGCATGAAAAGGATTCGGGTTTCAGACGGTTTCCGGGCCTGGCGTTTGATATTCCGGGTGTTGGCCGATAAACTGCCGGAGGCCGTGCATGGCGGTTGCACGCACCTTGTTTTGAAGAAAAGCCGACCATCCGAGCAGGTAGCCGGCGGGGCCCAGGGCCATACGCGACCAGCGCCAGAAGGAGAAAATATCTGTGTGCCGGATGATTTTGCCATCCCTGAACAGGAATTGCGCCTCGATGATGTTGTGCACCTTTCGGCCTGTGCGCGAAAAAGTGTACCGCGCCTCCCAGTGGGCGCTGCCCGATTGTTCTCCGGCCTGAACGGCATTGAATTCAATGTCCAGGTCTTTGCCCGCAACACAGAGATAATGCCACATGGCGGCAATTTCCGCTGTTGTTTTCAGGTCGAAGGCAGCATCTGAAAAACTGGCTTCCGAATGATAGCAGGCGGCCATACCGCAGTAGTCTTTCTGCTGAAAACACTGGTAAAAATGCTCGATGAGCCGGTGATTTTCGTTCATATTGCTTGTTGTTGGCGAGCAGTATAGAAATCTTTATACGATGCCATTTGATGGGCAGGCGTATCCGGGAACTTTAACCTATATTTGTCATCCAAACCAGGTTTTTCATTCCAAAACCCATAATTCAAATGGCAAGTAAAAAAAATAGCAAGGCAACCTTTACCTACGGCGGCGTAAAAATGAGCTTTACCAAAAGCAAAACCCAGGCGGCCGTGCAATATACACCGGGTTTGACAAAACCCCAGACCAAACGTTCGTCGCGCGGCGCAGCGAAGCCCCCGGAACAGATTGAAGGCTTTGAAGTGTTCAATGCTTCGCGCAACCTGGATCAAAAACTCGACGATCTGCGCGCGCAACCTGACGTGACGGTTGGCACCCACATATGGCACGTGGATGGCGAAGACGATACGCCGTTCATTCCTACGGGTAATCTCTACATCGAGTTCAAACTCAATACCGACGATGCCAAACAAACGGCCATACTGGAGGAGTTTCACCTGAATATTATTGAAGTGGTCAACCCCGACGCTTACCGGGTGAGCGTCACGCAACTATCGCCCAACCCCATCAAGTGTGCGATGCTGCTACAGAAAAAAAAGATCATAACAGTGGCCGAGCCGGAGTTTCTGACCACACCCGTGGCCGGCGCTTTTTCACCGCCGGTGGGCAGGTTTATCGCCAGCCAGTGGCACCTGGAAAATACGGGTGGACAGATCCCGATCATCGATATTCCGAATGCCGTTTTCGGAACATCGCATTTCCGGCGCGGCGCAGATTCCAAGGTGAAAGAGGCCTGGGCCTATCTGGGCGACTATGGCTCCAGTTCCATTAAAATTGCCGTCATCGATACCGGCTTTGCCATCGACCACCCGCAACTGCGGGGCAACGGCGGCAAGATTACCAACATGTACAATGCCGCCAACCGCTCTGCCGACGTGTCGCCATGGTTTCGTGCCTCCGACGGCAGTTGGGGCGTATTCAGCCACGGCACCTCCTGCGCAGCCGTGGCTGCAGGAGCGCTGGATGTACAAGGCGTACTGGGCGCTGCCCCCAATGCACGTATTATCCCGATAAAACTCGATATCCTCAGCGACGATGCCATCAAAAACGCCTTCGAGCACGCGCTGCTGAACGGCGCCGACATCGTCACCTGTAGCCTCGGTTTTCCCAAACCGGTACCGCTGTCTACCTATGTAACCAACTACCTGGCCAAGGTAGCCCGTGAAGGGCGGCGCGGGAAAGGCCTGCCCATGTTCTTTGCTGCAGGCAATGCCAACCCGGCCTCCAATTATCAGCCGCGGCAGGTCAGCGACTTCGCCGCACACCCGGAAGGGTTCTGTGTTACCGCGTCCAACAGCCTCGACGAATTTTCCGATTACTCCTTCTACGGCGCCAATGCATTTCTCTGCGCGCCTACCAATGGCAACGACGGCGTAGGCATCACGACGGCAACGGTGGATACCAACGGCAGCGGCCAGCTCAGCCTGACTTATACCAGCGCCTTCGGCGGCACCTCAAGCGCCACCCCGCTCGCTGCAGGGGTCTGCGCACTGATGCTTTCCGCCAACCCGAACCTGACGCTGTACGATATCAAAAATATTCTGCGTCAAACAACCGACAAAATCGGTCCTTCGAATGCATACAATGCCAACGGCCATTCCCAATATTATGGTTATGGCCGCATCAACGCCCTTAAAGCGGTGAAAATGGCCGATGGCATGAGCGGCGGCGCGCCGGTTTCCACGCCAACCTCGGGTACGGGTACCGGAAGCACGACCCCTCAACCGCCTGCCTCCTCCACACAGCGCGGCAAGGTGGTGTCCAAATACCTCAACGTGCGTTCCGGCCCATCCACGGCTTACGCAAAAGTCGCGCAGCTCAATTACGGCGATATCGTCAACCTTCTGGAAAAAGGATCGGGGTTCTGGCGCATCGGTAACGGGCAATTTGTCAGCGCCGACTACATTCAGCCGCTCGCGTCGAATGGCGCTACGGTGAATACACGCCAGGGGAAGGTGACCTCGGCCACGCTGAACGTACGCTCAGGACCCTCTGCCGCCAATGCCAAGGTAGGTCAGTTGAAAAAAGGCGCCGTAGTGAGCATTTACGAAACCAGCAGCAACGGCTGGCACCGTATCGGTTCCGGCAGTTGGGTGGCAGGCCCGTATATCCAGGAAACGTGATTATTTTTTCCCTTTGTCCCGCTTCAAGTCCTCGACGGCTGCCCGCATGGATATTTCCAGTTCCCAGTTTGCGCGCAGGGGATCGAGTTTTTTGGTAAAAATGGCTTCCGGCTGGCGGTGGGCAAAGTAGTCGCCCGAATCCCAGCGCCCGTTGCTGTTGCGATCTTCTACCAGGCGCGCGGTGTATGCTGCGGCCGGCATTCCGGTGAATGTCAGTTTTTGTGTGGTCAGGTCGGCAACAAAACGCCGCTCTTCTTCTACGGTATTGCCGCTGATCAGTTGCAGGACATAGCTGGAACGCGGTATCAGGCCTTCCAGCGTCAGGTTGAGCCCACCCAGTTGTTTTTCTGCATACACATTGTACGCCAGTTCAAGGGTATCTGCGTTAGATACCCCGTAAAAATCGGTGACGGCGCCGGGCAGCAGGGTTAGTTTATAGGACGTAGCGAATTTCCAGGCGAGCGCCATTTTCAGGTTTCGCGGTATGGCCGAATCCGCCGCGACGGAAAAATCATACACCCGCATACTGTCGGCCACAAGCAGCCACCTGGAAGTGTCTGTTGCCGAAACAGGGGAGTTAAAGGAAAAAACCGCCGGTTTCCCCGGCGGCTGGTTAAAGGTTTTAATGGTCTTCGGCGCATTGGGCCTTGCTGCCGGCGCTCCGATTTTACCTGAAGCCCTGCTGCCGCCTGTTGCCGCCTCGCTGCCCAAAGAAATCTTGTGGTTTTTCAAAAAATCTTCGCGGGCAAAGTCTTTTACTTTTACCGTGTCATTTTCACCCACAAAGAGCTGCCATCCGGCAGGGACAGGCATGTCGTACCAAAGCAACAGGGTATCCTGTACTTTTTCGGTGACAAATCTCAATTCCGGCACTTCCGGACGTAAGTCGACAGGCTCCGCCAGGGTTGAAAAAACGAGTTTTACCAGGCCGTACCGGAGGGTTCTATCGTCGAGCAGTCGCGGTTTCGACTGGTTTTTAAAAACCTTGAGTTGCACCGGCGCGCGGGCCGAGTCGTTCACCGAAAGCAGGCTGTCGGCAAATCCGATCCGTTCATTCTGGCCGTCCCATTTCAGGTCGCCCGAAAGGTCTTCAATGGCGACGATCTTGAAATTGCCGGCCCGCACGTTCGGGATGGCAAACAGTCCGACTTTGTCCGTTCGGGCCATGTAATAGGGCTTTTCCTTGCGCACGACGCTGTCTGACGTAATGTCGTAGAGCATCACCGACATTTTTTCCAGGGGTTCGCCGCTGAACGCATCCAGCACAGACCCGCTCACGGTAAGGCTGTCGAGGTAATCGCCGGTGGAAAAAACAAACCGCAGGTTTTCTGCGGGGTTGCCCTCGTGGAAGTCTTTCACCGCCGTCCCGAAATTGATGGTATACGTCGTGTTGGGCCGGAGCGTGTCTTCTTCGGGCAATACCACGGTGATTTTTTTCCCTTTCAGGGTGATCTCCGGGCGTTTGGAAAGTGTGGGCGAAACGATCACCTGGTTGCCCACATCCGACAGGGCAATCCATTCGTCGAAGACGAGTTCGATACGCCGGGCCGTAAAACGTGTGCTGAAATTGCGGGTGCTGGTCAGGGTGTCTACCTTGGGTGGCGTCGTGTCTTTTGGCCCACCGGTGGGGGCGCCCTGCCGCGCACAGGCGCCCAACAGGCAGGCGGCAAGGATAAATGCCGTGATATTTGCGGGAGTGGAAAAGATGCTTTCATGTTTTGCAGCCGCGAAGTTAAGATAACGCCGCCAACGCTCCGCACGCGGCTTACAGCGCTGTGTGGTATTGCCCGATGAATGCCTTGTAACGCTCGTCGCTGCCCAGTACATGCGCGTTGCCCAGCATAATCAGGTGTTCCCGCGCGCGCGTGAGCGCCACGTTCAGTTTTCGGTCGACCCCTTCCTTGTTCAGGTTGACCAGACTTTCCAGTTGAAACGCCGAATGGGTGCAGGTGGAAATAAGGATAATATCCCTTGCGCCACCCTGGTAGCGCTCCACGGTATCGATGGTGATGGCGTCGGGGTCGAGGCCGGCGACGGTCAGGCATTCTCGGATCTGCGCGATCTGCGCGCGCCAGGGCGTGATGACGCCCAGCGTTTTTTCCGGATGCCACACGCGATCATTGGCGGCCCATATTGCCTTAAAAGCGGTGATGATCCGGACGGTCATTGCTGCTTCAGCCAGGCTTGTTTTCTGGCTGGACAGGCTCTCCGCCTGCTCCACCGGTAGAAACACGACCCTTTTTTGTGCAAAAATATGCTCCAGGGTGGGGTCCAGCCCCGGAAGCGTGTAATCGAGCGGCCGATGCTGCGGGCTGTCGGGAGCAGCATTCAGCGTTTGCAGCAGCCCGTCGTAGAAGTACCGGTTGGGGAAATCCATGATATCGGCGTGCATGCGTCCCTGATATCCCAGCCTGCCATAGGCCCAGTGCCAGCCCTGCTCCTGGCAGCGCCGGTATAGCCGTTCGAAATACGATTCGCGCAGGTCGTGCAATCCGATGCCGTTCAGATCGGTGTCGGCCACTACCGTCGTTTCAGGCCGCTGGGTGGTTACTGCGGGCAACTGCCGGTGGTCGCCGATCAGGATAAAATGCCGGAAGCGGGTGAGCAGCCCGATCAATTGCGGCTCCAGTATCTGCGAGGCTTCATCGACAATGAGCCGCTGGAACGTTTTTAATTTCAGCAGGCTCTCATTTTGTCCAAAGGAAGCCACGGTACTGACAAAAATGCGGCGCCGGTCGAGCCCCCCGAGGGGAGGGGAGCCGGAGAGCGGACCGCTTCGGGCAATGTATTACCACTCCGCAAGGGTAATGTGTCCCCCCTCCCCTCGGGGGAGGGGTTGCGCTGCGAATCCCCCTTTACCTTTTCCTCCTGTTCCAACTCCATTTTTCTGACCGAAATACGTTCTTCCAGCGTACCCAACACGGTATCCAGGTCATTCATCACTTCATCATTGGTAAAACGTATGACGGCAAAGCCGAACCGGCCGAGGTATTCGGTTCTTTGTTCGTCGTATTCTGATTGCAGGGCATGGATATCGCCATCAACTTCTATAGCCAGGCGGTATTCCAGACATACAAAATCGACGATATATTCATCTATGGCGTGTTGTCTGCGGAATTTTATTCCATGCAATCTTTTTCCGCGAAGTGCTTCCCACATTATCTTTTCGGCATCTGTCGGGTATTCTCTGTGTATGCGGGCGAAGTTTTTCAGGTATTGCCAGCGATCGAGCGGAGCCGTTTCTTCGGGTTCACCGAAGGAGCCTGTTTTGGGCGGAGGCAACCCCACCCCCGACCCCTCCCCCGAGGGGAGGGGGGACGTAGCGTACACCGCTTCGGTTAAAGTATCTTCTCCCCCCAAAGGTGGTTCGTCCCTCTTCTCCACTGGTGAAGTATTTCTCATCCCTAAGGGTAACGTGTCCCCCCTCCCCTCGGGGGAGGGGTCGGGGGTGGGGTTGCCTCCCAGCAAAAGCCCTCTCTTCTCCCTGCCCGCCTCCGCCCATTCCAGCAGACTCCTGTACATGCCCGTGAAACCCATGTCCATAAAATCGGCCTCCAGGCACCAGTATCCGTCGGTACTGAAGGGTTTCAGGTTGTGCTGGCGGTACCGGAGCTGGACGGTCACATACTCCGGACCGAGTTCGGTGATGGTGCATTTGATGACCTGGTGCTGCAGTACATTGTCTGAAGGCTCCAGCGCGGGATAGAGCACGGCGATATCGCCCGGCCGGAAATTGGCCAGTGGGTTGGTCCCGGTTGTTTTTTTGAAGACAATGCCGGGTTCGGGCTGATCGGCGCGGTTTTCTGCGAGTTTCAGGTGGCTCAGGATGCCGAAAGCCTGTTGTTTCTCGGAAAAACTGCTGCGCCAGAGCGCGGCGTGGCTTCGGGTGTTTTCGGCGCCCTCCTCACCGTTTTTAGCCAGCCAGTGTTCGCGGGCGATAAAGCCGGTGAAGGCGTTGAAATATTTTTTTTCGGTTTCCGACAAGGCGCCGTATGCCGCCTCGAAGCGGCCAAAATCGCGCTGCATGAACCCCGTGCCTTTGGCGGCGCGCAGGCGGCTGAAGAGCGGAATATCCACATCGCCGGGCCTGATACCGGTCAGCAGCCGTTCGATGGCGACGAGCTGGTTGCGCAGTTGGAGCGCTTCCCACTGTTCGGGCGCGACGGTAGGCGCAAAGCGCAGGTGGTCGATATCGATTCCGGAATACAGGATGTACTTGGCCGGGTCGGTATGTGCGCCGTAGACGGAACGCACCAACAGGTCGTAAAGCAGGGTCTGGGTAAAATGGCTGCGCTGGATGCCGTAACTGTTCGGCTTGAAGGGTGTGCCGCTCTTCAGTTCGACGATGGCGCTTTTTCCCTCCGTGCGGTAAAAAAGGTCGAGGCGGCCCTGTATGCCGTAGCGTTCGCTGAAAAAGGTAGGCTCCAGAAAACTGTTTTCCGGCTCGATACCCTGGCGGGCCAGGGCGCCGGCGGTCATGTTTTTCAGGTTTAGAAAATGTTTCTGGGCCTTTCCGGACACGGTTTTCACTTGCGCATCCGTCATGGACGCGTAAATGAGTGGATAAAGCCGGAAGGTTTCGCGGAAAACGGTCGACCACTCGGCGTCGGGTTCGTTGAGCAGCCGGTCGAGGAAATAGTTGGCGATATTTCCCAATAAAATGGCATCCGTGGTATCGTAAGGCAGAAATTTTTTGACCAAATAAGCGTACGGCTCCGGACCGGTATCCTTGAAACACTCGGCTATGGCCGACACGTCGACCAGGTAATCGGGCTCCACCACGATGATCCTGGGCCGGTACTCGCCGTTGTTTGCAATATCCACATCGAGCAGGTTGAGCGCCACCGGGAAACCAAACACCTGGCGGATTACCCGGATAGTCGGCATAAAGTTCTCGTTCCGGTCGGACAGGCCATAGCGTACCCGGACGGGCTGCCCAGGGTTCTCGTCGTCGAGCGCAAGCAGGGTATTCTCGTTGGGCAAGTCTTCTGTCGCCACCACGCGTATTGCGGCGGCGAAGGTGAGCGTGCCGGCGTGCTCGTCCGGCTCGGCGACCATTTCCGGTCCGCTCCAATACTCCATGACTTCCAGCGGGATGGCCGCGCCGGTGAGGACCAGCACCAGTTCCGAAACGGCGCGCAGACCGAGCCGAACGGTTTGTGTATTGGCGGGCTGGCCGGAGCGAATCCATTTTGTCGCCAGTCGAAACCGGTGCACACGACGCAGCACATCGGGTTGAATATGGTACAGCTGCCCGGCATAACTGATCCGGGCGAACAGGGTGCTGAAAGCGATCTGTTCTTTGCGGGTAGCCTCCAGAAATATTCGTTCCATCAGCGCGGCCAATGCGGCAGCCTGCTCGTCCGGTGTATGCTGGGCGCCGATTCGTACCAGTTCACGGTAGAGTAGTGGAGCGGATTCTGTTGGGAGCATGGCGGCAAAGGTGGTGAAGACGGCGCAATTGTGCGATGCGGAAGGGCGTGTGTTGGGGGAAGGAAAACTGGTGAAGCGGTAGGCTCTACCGCGCCCACAAATTATACTTCAAAATGCAATAAATGGCGCGAAAACCATCCTTTGCGCCGATTTTTTTGCCTTCGGCGTAGGTGCGGCCGTAATAGGAGATACCCACCTCGTAGATGCGAACACCCGGTATGCGGCTCATCTTGGCCGTCACTTCCGGCTCGAAGCCGAACCGTTTTTCTTTCAGATCGAGGCCTTTCAGCAGGTCGGAGCGAAACATTTTGTAACACGTTTCCATATCCGTGAGGTTCAGGTTGGTGAACACGTTGGAGATGGAAGTCAGGAATTTGTTGCCGATGCTGTGCCAGAAAAACAGGATGCGGTGCGGCCGGCCGCCCATGAAGCGCGAGCCGTACACCACATCGGCGTAGCCGTCGAGTATGGGTTTTAGCAGGATGTTGTATTCGGCGGGGTCGTATTCCAGGTCGGCGTCCTGGATAATGATGTATTCGCCGCCGGCATGCCGGATGCCGGTATGGAGGGCGGCGCCCTTGCCTTTATTCACATCGTGCTGAAGATAACGGATATTTAAATGCGGATTTGTCGCCATATAGCGCTTTATCGCACCCTCGGTGTCATCTTTGGAACAATCATTGGTAATAATAATTTCTTTTTGTATGCCGCCGGTGAGTGTTACGGCATTGATTTTGTCCAGGATGAGGTGAATGGTGCGCTCTTCGTTGTAGGCGGGGATGACGATGGAAAGGGTTTTGTTCATGAGTTGCAAGTCAGGTTCCACAAAAGGCGAAGGTACGCCGGGTTTTCAAATTTGCCGGAAATGCCGGAAATGTACCGCCTCAAAATTTTAACCAAAAATACTTGTCCCGGCGAAAACTTATTTCGGGTCGATCTCGTTAGTCCTTTGAAATCAATTGCTTAACCCATTCTTTATAATCAGTAGTAAAACTGTTTTGATCATGGCACATCGTATCAGCAAACTCCGTCGCTTGTGGCGGAAATCTCCCCGGTTGGCGGTAGCGTTCCTTCGCCGGAAAATAAAACGGCACGCCAGGCACATCATGCCGGTGGATGAATGGAACAAAAACTGGCTCGGAGAAGAAATGCGACCCTTTAACAGCCTGCACAATTAGCAGATAGCAGCGCAACGAGGCTTGTTCATATAACGTTGAATTGGTTTTCCGCTTCAACTGCCGCCCCATCGACGCTCCTGTTAAGAACCCTCCCGAAAGAGAGGGTTTTTTGTTTTTAAAAACTACTTGCCCGGAATTCATGTTTAAGCGCTAATCTTGTGACTTCGTCCGATAAAGGGTTGTTTCATACCATGCTTTACATGAAAAATCTCCTCCCGATCTCCATTGTTTTTGTATTCGCCCTGGCTTCCTGCGGCAAATCAGCCGATAAAGGAACCGGTGCGCCACCGCCTAAAACAAACTACAGCGTCACGACCATTGAAGGTTTTGTGGTGAAGCCCAGCGTGTTGTCTGAAAGCGTGACGGCAAGCGGCACGCTTATCCCCGCCGAAGAAACGGAGCTCCACCCGGAGGCTTCCGGTCGCGTCGTGGCCATCAACCTGCCCGAAGGCCGCAAGGTGCGCAAGGGCGAACTCTTGCTGAAGGTATTTGATGAAGACCTGAAAACACAGTTGAACAAACTGGAAACACAGTTGAAACAAGCCGAGATAACGGAACAGCGCCTCGGCGACCTGCTGAAGGTAAAAGGCGTGAGCCAGCAGGAGTACGACCTGGCCGTGTTACAGGTGCAGACCCTCAAAAGCGAGATGGAACTTGTGCGCATCAACATCGGCAAAACCGAACTGCGCGCGCCGTACGACGGTACGATCGGTCTGCGCAAGATCAGTCCGGGGGCCTATGTGACGCCTGCAGCAGCAGTCGCCACCATCCGCGCTACACAATCGCTCAAACTCGATTTTGCCGTGCCGGAAAAATACAGCGCCCAACTGCGTACGGGCCAAACGGTTCAGTTCACCGTCGGCGGCAGCGAGAAGGCTTACAGCGCTACGGTCCAGGCGACGGAGCAAAGCATATCGGCCGACACGCGCAACCTGCTCGTGCGCGCGCTGGTGCGCGATGCGCGCGACCTGCTGCCGGGTTCTTTTGCGGAAGTCAGCCTGTCGCTGGGCAAAAACCTGCGCGCGCTGATGATTCCCAGCCAGTGTATCATTCCCCAGGCACGCGATAAAAAAGTAATCGTCAGCGCAAACGGAAAGGCCAACTTTGTCACGATCAAAACAGGCGTCCGGCAGGCCGGTATGGTGGAAATCACCGACGGACTCTCCATCGGCGATACCATCGCGACCACAGGGATTCTTTTCCTTCGGCCCGATACACCGATGCGGTTTTCAAAAGTAGAGTGATGGCACGCAGAGGACACAGATTTAGCAGATTTGCACTGATATAATTTAAAAATCTGCGTAAATCTGTTCAATCTGTGTCTTCTGCGTGCCATCCATGCGTCATCCACCTGCCTTCACCCGCCTTTTACCCAGCCCTCCAACTGGCTCCGGAACAAGGTTACCGCGATGATGACGAGAATGGAAATTAACAAAATCAGGAGCAGATAGCCAATGAGGATGGCCAGCCCCGCCTTTACCCAGGGCCAGATACTTTTTGGCGTTTGAAAAAACTGGCCATAGCCCCATCCGAAGTACCCGAGCCACAGCGTCATCGAGAACATGGTCATGGGCCAGGTGGTAGTAGTCATACTGCTGATCATTTTGGATATGGGCATGGTAAATATACTGGCCAAGCTCAGCTCGCCCATCAAATAGGTGTTCAATACAAAATGCTCGGCATAGTTGTAGCCCCTTCGCCGGAACAACAGCCATGAACTGAAGGCAATGACCGGTACCATGGAAAACAACATGACAGAAGGGTGGCCCATGATAAAGGCGATTGTTTTTTGGGAAAAATTCTGGGCGAACTGGTTGTTTGATTTTTGCTGTTCGACCAGCTTGGTCGCCATTTCCTGGTCAAGTCCGGAATAATGGAAAAGCAGAAAACCGATGGCCGTAGCCCAAAGCATAAACTTGAGGGGCTTGATGTGTTTTACCCGCCGCCCCTCCACGTATTCCCGGATGGTGTGGCCGGGCCGGAGCAGGAGCTCGCGCATGGTGTACGTGAATCCCTGGTCAAAATGAAAAACATGGCGCCGGGCTTCCTGAAAAACCTGTCGCAGCGTGATACGTTCGGTATTGGCCTTTTGTCCGCATTTCGGACAAAACCTTCCCTTGAACTCTTTCGTACAGTTTTTACAAGTGGTTTTCATGTGTGTGCTTCGTTTCTTTTACCGCCAGGGTACTACTCGTTGCCTTCCAGTTTGCGGCTGATGTGCACGCGCCGGCTCAGCCATTCCACCGCCAGGCGGTAGCCTTCCAGCCCCAGCCCGACGATACTTCCTTCGCAGGTAGCGGCAAGGTAAGAATGGTGGCGGAAAGGCTCGCGGCTGTGTACATTGCTGATGTGTACCTCCACGACGGGCGCAGGGATAGCCGCCACGGCATCGGCCAATGCAACTGAGGTGTGGGTGAGCGCGCCGGCATTCAGCACAATGCCGTCGGCGTCGAATCCGGCCTCGTGCAATTTGTCGAGCAGGGCGCCTTCGTGGTTGCTCTGGAAATACTCCAGGCTGACGTGGCGCAGTTGCGCTTGCATCTCCCGGAAAAAATCGTCGAAAGGGCGTGCGCCATAGATTTCCGGCTCGCGCCGTCCCAACAAGTTGAGGTTCGGGCCGTTTATAATTAGAATTTTCATAAGCACAAATTTCTCGCTTAATTCGCAAGATATTCCGCAAATTTATCGCCGCACAAGATAACTGCCATGATAAAACTCCTTCCACGACTTTTTGCAGCCTGCATTTGCCTCTCCGCCTCTTCCCTGCACGCGCAATCCATGCTCGTCTCAGAGGGTATTTCGATCCGCAACGACTACGGTTATGAGATCATAGGCCGTTTGCGCGACCGCATTTTGTTGTTTCGCGACAAATACGACGAATTCGAGGTGCAGGCGTTCGACAGCCAAATGCGCCTGTCGTGGACCCGTGAAATTGACGACCTCCAACAACGCGGCGTCCAGATACTGTCGGTGATCAGCGGTAAAAACGATTTTTCGATTATCCATAAAGTCCGCCGGCGCAGCCGCGTGGTGCTGCGCGCGCACAAGTACGATCCCGGCGCCAACCTGATCGACAGTATGGTGATCAAGGACTACGGCGAACGAATATTCAATCCGCCGGCCTTGGATGTGGTGCGCAGCGAAGACAAAAACTGTTTTGTCGTGTTCAACTCTACGGAGCGCAACAAACTGGAACTTACCTGCATCAAACTCGACAAGATGCAGGTGTTGTGGGACAAGACCGTGACGATGGAAGACGACTTCTACGATTCCAATATGAAAGCGATGGCGCTGAGCAATGCAGGTGAGTTTTTTGTGATCAGTGAAAAAAACAACCGCCGTTCGAAGATAGAGGAGCATGAATATATGGTATTGGGCATCACGGCATCCGGCGATCACCTCACGCAGGTGCCTTTGCCCGAATTCCTGACCCGCGATGCGCGCTTTACCTACGACAACCAGCACCATCGCCTGGTGGCAGCCGGTTTGTATTCCGACAAAAACCGCGACAGGGCAAACGGTGTATTCTTCTTGAAAATGGATGCGGGTGGTACCGCTGCCGTTTCGTACGAGCCGTTCGACGACAAGTTCATTTCCGTGCTTAAGCGAAAAGACGTGGAAGACGACACAAAAGGTATCTCCGATGCCGAAGTGAAGCAGCTCATCCTTCGTCAGGACGGCGGGGTCTTGCTGGTCGCCGAGCGCCACCACGAGATACAACGCGGTACTTCCGCCGGGCGTGGATTCTGGCGCGAAGGGCTGCGCATGATCGTGGATTTTTACTACGATGATTTGTTTGTTATCGCCATTGAACCCACCGGCCAGACACAGTGGAAAACAGTGCTGCATAAAAAGCAGTACTCCCAGGACGACGAAGGCACCTTTTCCTCTTTTTTTCTGCTGCGCAATACCGACCGGCTGCGTTTTCTTTTCAACGACGAGATCAAATACGAAAATACCTGCAGCGAATATATTATCTCGCCGCTGGGCGATTTCGACCGCAACAGCCTGATCAATACCGTCGGGCAAAACATGCGGCTCCGGTTTCGCGATGCCCTGCAGATCAGTTCGGCAGAGTGTATCGTGCCCTCCGAGTTCAGAAACAAACTCAAACTGGTGCTGCTGCGCTTCTAACCAACCATACAGGGTTATGGCTTTTCAAAAAACGAAACACCCCGCAAAGCCGGTCACTACCGACGAGGCGCTCGCCAAACTGGAATATTTCTGTGCATACCGGGAGCGATGCCCGAAAGAGGTACGCAGCAAATTATCCGAGCTGGGCATTTCGCGCAGCGATGCGGAGCAAATATTCGAGGTCCTGCAAAGCGATGGTTTTTTTGACGAAGCGCGCTTTGCCGTGGCTTATGCGGGCGGCAAGTTTCGGATCAACCACTGGGGGCGGGTCCGTATCCGGCAGGAACTGCGGATGCGTGATATCGCACCGGCCATCGTCCAGCGAGCACTCGACTCGATCGACGACGCGGAATACCGGACTTGTCTGAAGCAACTGCTGGATAAAAAAAGGCGCCAATACGCAGGCGATGCGCGCGAAAGGGAGAAAACAGCTGCATCGCTGATCCGGGCCGGATTTGAACCTGAATTGGTTTTTCAGTATCTTTGAGAAATAAACGCTGAAATCCAACCGTATTTTGCCAAACAAGTAGCGTCGGAATCCTGACTTTTCCAAAAAATTGGTAAAACCACCCTCCTGCCGGATCGCTAACTTGTGGAGGCTTTTCCGATTTATTCATTTCAAATCTCTGTTATCGTATGGCAAAAGAAAAACTCAAATTAAGCGACCTGAAAATTCAGAGCTTCGCTACGTCGTTAGACGGCTCTCAGATGAACAAGTTGAAGGGCGGCTACACCATTAAAGGACGCCGCTATACTTACAACACCCGTTGGACCGGTGTAGACATCCGCTCCGAGGAAGTAAGTGCCATTGCAGCGCCTATCGACGCAGGTCAGGGCAGGTAATGCGTTCAATCCATCTTTGTTTCCCGGCTCCATTTTTCCCGTACGACTGCTGCAAACGGCTCGCCCCTGATTTTTGATTCAATCCAGGCATCGAGATCGAACGTTTGCAGCAGCGCTTTTATGCCGGGCGCCTGCGCTACCTCCTGCAGGTCGTGTTTCATTTTCTGAAAAACAGCCTGTTGTTCCCGCGCTGATATTTGACGCGTCAGTTCGAGGATAAAGTGCATAAACCGCCGCTCGAGGTCGTAGAGGCGGTTTTTCTTTTGCAAAAAACGCGTGGCCGAGCGCAGCAGCGATTCCAGCAACAGGTTGTTTCCCATTTCAAAATGCAGAATAAGCGAGAGGATGCGCGCAAAACTTTGCAGGTCTTCCCGTTCTACCGATCTGGGCTGGTTGAGCCATTCATTCAGGTAGGCGAGGGCGCCGTCAAAATCGCCGCACCCGAAGCAGATGGTGCAATACTGGAAATAAAAACTCGCGGTTTCGTAGTCGTGCGTATCAAAGCCCGCGGATTCCTGTACGCAGCGGTCCATTTCCCGGCGTGCCTCCTCAAAATCGCCCATAGTGGAGCACAGGGCAAACTTATTGGAGTAGTATTGCCGGTGTATCTTCCTGCGGTCGTCTTCGGTAATCGGGTGGAGCGTGCGCATTTTTTCCAGGCACTCCTGCACCTCGTCGAATTTGCGGAGCATGCCGCACGACATGATCAGGTTGCTCAGCGCTGCGATGTAATCCGACAGGTTTTCCCGGAGGAAATGAGGCTGTGATTCAAGCAGTCCGATCAGTTTTTTACCCGATTCATAAAATTGTTCGTGTTCCAGTGTGGCATAGTGGTACACATTGAGGGTACGGTAGTACATGATCCTCGACTTGTGCGAATTGGCCAGTGCGGGGTCGTTGAAATAATCCTGGTCGACAAGATTCTGCAAATGCGATTTACGGTCGGCGCTGCGTTGCTGGGCCTCGCGTTTGATCGTGGTGTACACCTGGAAAAAAAACTTCCGGTAATCTGTTACGTTGCGCAGTTGTTCCAGTGCCCGGTCTTCTTCAAACTGCAAATGCTCCAGTTGCTTGTGCAGGTAGTCGATGTCCATCCGGGTGTATGCGATCTGTTTTTCCCAACGGATAATTTCCAGTTGATGTACGAAACTCTCGTGCTGTTTGGCCAGTTTGGCCGCCTTGTAGAGCAGGTCGCGGCAGTCGTCGTAATGCCCGCGTTTGTACAGCACAGAAACGCTCTGGAGCAGGTGGTTCAGGCGGTATTCCACCGACTGTTGTTCGTCGAACGATTGAAGGCTTTTCAGCAACAGTTCATATAAATAGGCCTTCAGTTCGGAGTATTTTTTGCCCCCTGGGCGGCTGGTTTTTGTAGACCTTTTGTTTCAGGGCTTCTTCGTCGAATACCTCCATGCCTGCAATGGCCTCGAACAATTGCTGGTATTTGTTCGCGCCATCCGCCTTATTGTGTGTAAAGAGCCGGAAATATCGCTTTTCAGCCGGCGATAGCGAGCGGATCAGGCGGTACAATTTGTCGGAAGGCGTTTTTGCCATAGCGCAATTAATTGCTCAAAAGTGTCGGTTTTATGTCACATGACCAAATCAGAACTGGGGTTCAGGAACCTGACTTTTTGGCGAAAGTTGGATTGGCAGCACTTATGCACACCGGTACTTTTGTTTCATCAATCAGCAAAAACGCTGCTATTCTTCAACTTTATATCAGCAGTCTACACCATGATGAACGCCGTACCACTGCACCATCCCGATGCCGCCGAGCCCAACCGAAGCGCCCGTGCCGTTGTATTCAACCCGGAATACGGCGTGCCGCGCAAGGTTTCCAAAAAAGTAGTGCTGCCTACAATGGAAGGCTATTGCTTTGAAAAAGTAAAAAATATCAGTTACCTCGAAGCCAGCGGCAACTATACCCTGCTGCATTTTACCGATAAGCGGCAGATTCTCGTGTGTCGCACCCTCCGGGAGGTGGAGCAAATGTTGCCGGAAAGATTTTTTACACGTATACACCGCTCCCACTCGGTCAACCTGAAACATATCAAAAGGTACATCCGCGGCAAAGGCGGGCACGTGGTGATGCAAAACGGCGTCAATCTCGTCGTATCTGCCGGACAGAAAGATTCCTTTATGAACGCATTGAGGCAATATTTTGGTTAATATATTACCCCCGAACCCAACCTTTTTACCCCCTCCGTCGTCTATAACCCTGAACAACACCCGTGTAAAATGCCCCGGAAGCCAGGCAAATAAGCACAACTCCTTTTTGTCTTCTCCCGGCTCCGGCCGGGAGAAGCGGGGAGGAGAACAGTACGATTGAAACTATAAGCTATGAATACATATACCCCGCCTGCCCCCGAAATTGGCGGGTAAAAAACACACAGTAAGGGTTTGGTTTGGCGCCGGGAGCGAAAAGTCGCTTCCCGGCGTTACCTTTTGTCGCTGTGCGAACGCTACGTATCCGGCGTTTTGGCCTCGGGTTCTTCCCGGAGCACCCCGTGAAAGCGCAGCAGGTGACGGGGCGCCTGTTCATTGTACACACACAGGACCAAGGCGTTGCGGCGACCCTGTCCACCGGGAAATAAAATTTTAACCGGGTTGTGCCGGTATCCCTGTTCTCCGAACAATTGCAACTGACGCCCGCGCGGTCGTTTGAACAATTTCAGATCTTCCGCCGTTTCGGGCAGCGGAACATCTCCGTAACCTTCCTCCCGGAGAAACTGTTTCACCATTTCGTAGGTATATGCCAACTTTGCCCCGGCAAAAACGGTTCGGTATTCCCAACCGTCGCTGGAGCCGCCGAGATATACGGAACCGGCAGGGGGAAACTGCTCCCTGATCGGGACATGCGGCTCCGGAGGCGACTCTGTGCCGCCGGCGTCTTCTTCGAAACCGAATTCGTCGTAGGTCATTGCTCGGATTGAAACGGCAAAAATAAGCGGTCTGGTGTTTTGTGTACACGTGATAGCAGCAAAAATAAACAAAAAGTTTTAAACAGAAACAAACAACTCATATGACCGCTCACCTCCTTACCATCGGCGACGAAATTCTCATCGGCCAGATTGTCGACACCAATTCAGCCTGGATGAGCCGGGAACTCAACCTGCGTGGAATGCGGGTCAATGGAAAAAGCAGCGTGGGCGATACACGTGAGGAGATCATTCAGGGTGTGGAACACGCCGCTTCTACGGCCGATGTGGTGATCATGACCGGCGGCCTGGGGCCCACTAAAGATGACGTCACCAAGAAAACGCTGGCCGGAATGTTTGATTCGGGCATGTCTTTTCACCAGGAAACCTACGACCGTATCGCGGCCTTTTTCGCCAGGATTGGCCGCGCATTGCCGGCTGCCATGCGCGATCAGGCTACCGTGCCGGACAAGGCGCTCCTGCTTCCGAATAAAGTCGGACAGGCGCCGGGAATGTGGTTTGAGCGCGACGGCAAGGTATTCATCTCCCTGCCCGGCGTGCCCTTCGAAATGGAGTACCTGATGTCGGCAGAAGTATTACCCCGCCTTCAGCAACGCTACCCGGCCCAGCCCATCGCCCATCGTACGCTTGCTACGGCAGGAGAGGGGGAAAGCGTTATTGCCAAACGTATAGAGGCGTTTGAGGACGCCCTGCCGCCGCACATAAAACTGGCCTACCTTCCCTCGCTTGGTCAGGTGCGGCTCCGCTTAACGGGCGTCTGGAACGGCCCGCTGGTCCCTGACGCACAGGCCATACTTGAAGCCGAACTCGACGATAAAAAAATGGCGCTGCACGCGCTGATCCCCGATATCGTATATGGCTACGAAGAGGAATCGCTGCAACAGGCCGTCGGCAAACTGCTGCTCGATCAAGGCAAGCAACTGGGCACCGCTGAAAGTTGCACCGGCGGGTATGTCGCCCACCTGATCACCACCGTTGCAGGTTCGTCTGTCTATTTCCCGGGTTCGGTAGTCACCTATTCCTATGAGATGAAAAGCAAATTGCTCGGCGTGAAGCCTGACAGCCTTACCCGTTTCGGGGCCGTGAGCGAGGAAACGGTACGCGAGATGGCCCTGGGTGCGCTGGATACCCTTGGCGTGGATGTTGCCGTGGCCATATCGGGCATTGCCGGTCCCTCGGGGGGCACGCCTGAAAAACCCGTCGGCACAGTCTGGATGGCTGTGTGCGACCGCGAGCGAACCGTGGCTGTTAAACATCATTTTGGCCGCGACCGGCTGAAAAACATTCAGTTGACTGGCGTGTATGCACTCAATCTGGTGCGCCAGTTCCTGCTGGGGCAGGTGTAGGCGCTTACTTAAGTGCTTTCAGGGCGCGGAGCTGCTGAATCAGGGTGCTGTCGCCACCGCTTTGCAGGGCAGATTCGTAGAGGCGTATGGCAATAGAACGGTCGGGCGAACTTCGGGCATTTTCCTGATCCTTACGGATACGTTGTGCAAACAAATCGGCAAAGGCGGCGATCTGGTAGGGCTCCCCGCTGTTCCGCAGGCGCTCTTCATTGCCACTGCGTATGCTCAGCAAGTCCTTCAGGCCCCAAAGGTCGAGTTGCGGTCTGGCCAGTGTAGTCAGGCGCCGCTCGCTTTTCATTTTCCGGATGATGGTTTCCGCGTCGATATCCCACACTTTCACAACGCCTTCATAAGCGCCGGTTGCTACCTGCTTCCCGTCGGGAGAAAAGGCGACTCCCTTGACGGATTTGCTGTGCCCTTCCAGCGTTATGACCGCTTCGAAGGTTTCGAGGTCCCATATTTTGGCCGTTTTATCATCAGAGCCGGATACCAGTTTTTTACCGTCAGGAGAAAAGGCCACACTGCTGACGGGCGAGTTGTGCCCTGCGAGGGTGCAAGCGGTTTTGCCACTTTCCATATCCCATATTTTGACCATTTTATCCTTGGAACCTGAGGCGAGCCGCTTACAATCGGAAGAGAACGACACACAGCTGATGGGGCCGTTGTGGCCTTCAAACTCCCTGGGCGCCTTGCCGGTTTGGAGGTTCCACAGGAATACCGTACCGCCGTCGGAGCCTGCTGCGAGCCATTTCCCGTCGGGTGAAAATGCCACGCCGCTGAAGATGGTCTCGGGTGCTCCAAGGGTCAGGGTCGCCTTGCCGGTCTCCAGGTTCCATACTTTGATCGAGCCGTCGTCCGAACTGCTTGCAAGCGATTTCCCGTCGGGTGAAAATGCCACGCTGTTGACGTAGTCGAGGTGGCCCCGAAGCGTCAGGATCAAAACGCCGGTTTCGGCATTCCATATCCTGGCTGTGCTGTCTTCCGAGGCCGTAGCGACCTGCTTTCCATCGTGCGAAAATACCGTGGACAGAACGGGTTGTTCGTGGCCCTCCAGCACGAGTGCCGGTTTGCCGGTTTCCAGGTTCCATACTTTTTCGGTGCCGTCATCTGCTGCGGAGGCGAGTTTTTTGCCATCGGGCGAAAAAGCAACGCACCGCACGGCGCCGTCGTGCCCCGTCAGGGTCAGAGCCTCCTGGTCGCTGCGCAGGCTCCATACCTTGGCTGTATTGTCGACCGACCCTGTTGCCAGTTCTTTGCCGTCGGGCGAAAAGGCCACACTGCTGACATAATTGCTGTGCCCTTTCATGTTTAACCGGAGGTCGCCCGAAGCCAGGTCCCATAGTTTTGCCGTGTTGTCGTACGACCCCGTAGCGAGGTATTTCCCGTCGGGTGAAAATGCCACACTGCTGATGAAGCCGTTGTGGCCGTCAAAAGTTTGCGCCTCGCGGGTTTTAAGGTTCCAAACTTTGGCTGTTTTATCGCCCGACCCCGTTGCGAGGAAGTTGTTATCAGGTGAAAATGCGACGCAGTAAACGACGTTGTGATGGCCTTCGAACACTTCAATGGCAGTGCCGGTAGCCACATCCCATACTTTGGCTTTTTCGTCATAAGACCCGGTGGCCAGTTTGGTACCGTCAGGCGAAAATGCGACACTCAGAACGGCATTGTCGTGGGCTTCGATTTTTGATACCGGTTTGCCGGTTTGTGCATCCCAGATGATCAGGAACCTGTCGTGCGATCCCGTCGCGATACTTTTTCCATCGGGTGAAAAAGCGATGCACGAAACGGAGTTTTCATGCCCTTTTAACTGCATGACGGGCCGACCTGTCGCGAGATCCCAGATGACAGCCGTGCTGTCTTCCGAGGCCGTGGCGAGCCGTTTGCCGTCGGGCGAAAAGGCGATGCTTTCAACCGATGCGGTGTGCCCGTTGAGCGTCAGGATGTTTTTTCCGGCGCCGATGTCCCACACTTTTGCTGTGTTGTCTTCCGAAGCGGTGGCGAGTTTTTTGCCGTCGGGTGAAAAGGCTACAGCCCAGACGGAGGCATTGTGCCCTTCAAAATCAGCATTCCAGGGCAGGCGGTGGTTGGTGGTATCGGGGTGTTCGTTGTAGTAAAAGGCTTCCGACAGGGCGCGCAGGGCGTTGCTGTTATCGGCATCAACATATTGCTGGGCGAACTCGGCCAGCCGGAATGCCGCGCTGCGGTCGCCGTCGCGCAGAGCGATCTGGCTTTTATAGGCCAGATCATTGGCATAGGCGATGCGTTTGTCGCGTTCCGCGATATTGCGCTGGCGGAACGCATAGAACATGGCTATGATGGAAATGACGGCCAGGGCCAGCGAATACAGCGTGATCTGCAGCGCGCGCATCCGTTTCTTGCGTTCCAGGGCAAGTTGGGCTTCCCGTTCGGCCTGCTCCTGCCGCATGCGCTCCATGGCCTCCTGCCGCTCTTCTTCCTGCCGCCTTTCCTTGTATTTGACGAGTATGGGCGGCACGAGCGTATCGTGACTGATCTCGTAGTAGAAGGTCTTGAGCCGCGGTTCTTTTCTCAACAGCCGCGTTTCAACGAGTTGGTCGAGCAGGCTGCGGTCGTTGCAGACATGCAACAGGTCGTCTTCGGCTACGCTGCGCCGCCGTTCGGACTCGGTAATGAGGTCTTCTTCAATAATTTTTCGGGCAACGGGCTGCTTTTCGGGTGGCAGGGCGGCAATCTGGTCGGTGTAGAAGTTGCGCAGGATCGACTTCAGCCCTTCTTCGTACCCAAACAACGCAGGGGTGACGACAGACGATTTCCGTTTACTGCTTTCGACCTGAATGGCCTGCCCGTCGGGAGCTTCGACCGCTTCGCCGGTCATGAGCCGTTCGATATACTGACAAAGGATTTGTAGCTGGAACGACTCCACATCTTCCGTTCCGTTTTTCGAAAGATAATTGATGAGGGTGTCGAGGGCTGCGTCGTCGTACCGAAAAGGGCGGCTCACAAACGAATACCTGGGGTCGCGGAGCATGGCAGGCAGGGTAATCGCCTCCTCCGCCTGCTCCCGGGCGAATGGCAGCAGTTCGAAACGGCTGCGCATGATGTCGGGGATCAGCGGGCTGAGTGCGTTGAGCAGGTGCAGCAGATCGGACCGGATGGCGAATATGAACTTGCAGCGCGGCGAAGATTCCAGGGCCGGTACATCAAGTTGTTCGCCTGCTTCGATCTGCGCGCGCAAGCGTTCCAGGTAGGCTTCCGGCGGAGCGCCATTGGCCAGTTCCGCCAGTTCTGTCTGGAAAGTTTGCCGGAGCGCAGGGGTGTACAAGGTAAACACCTCCTCAAACTGATCGAGCACAAACAGCGGGGTCGCCGGTGCGCCGTTTTTGGTAAAGGTAGCGGCTTTCATTTGTTCCCACAGCGAAGCGTCGGCCTGCCGCAGGGCGGGATCGAGCGCTACGGCGGAGCGGTATTCGTCGCGTTCGATTTCCTGTAAAAACTGCTCTTTAAGCGGCACCGCCACATTGCTCAGGCGGACGCGCAGGTGCAGCAGGTTGGTTTTTTCCAGTAAGGGGTTCAGACCTGCATTGATCAGCGAACTTTTACCCATGCCCGACTTGGCAAACAGGACGACCAGTTTTTCGACCATGACCTGCGCATAGAGGTCACGGGATTCGCGCTCGCGCCCGTAAAACAGCGCGGCATCGGTTGCCTCGAAAGGTTGCAGGCCCGGGTAGCGGTAAGAATGTTTCATTGCTTTCGTCATGTCAAGGGTCGTCAATTATCATTGGCCACTCAGGGCTGCTGTGCCTGCGGGGTTAGGGAAAGTGCGTCTTGATCCGGCGTTCCACCTCCTCCAGGATGTCAGTCCAGGCGGCTGCCGGGTCGGCCCATTTGCTGACGGGCTCGAGGTTGTTGGGCATAACAGCATTCAGTACGGCCCCCCTGATGAGGGGCTTCCATTGGCAAACGCCGCCGAGTACAGGTGAAACAATGGTTTTGCCCGGTGTGTCGGCGGGCAGTATTTTGTCGTAAAACTGCTCAATAAGGTCGTCGTTCGACAGGAAATTGACCGAAATAAGCGGAAATACGAAGTGACTGTCGGTCATCTGCCGTTCAAATGCCGCCTGCATATCTTCCCCGGCCAGGGTTTCATGGATATGGAAGTTGTATCGCATACGCAGGGGCGCCAGGGCGCGTATAAAATCCTGACGCAGCGGTTCGTCGGCAGTATCGCTGACGATGAGTGCATTGATCTGCCGGCCTTCTGCGGAGGCCGCTTGCGGTTCATCGGCCTGCGCCAGTTCTGCATTATAGCGTGCGAGGAAATCCTGCATGAAATCTGCCTCAGACAGTTTGATGAAATTCAGCCTGTACCGCGAACTGAAAAAAACCGAGGTGGCATAGTTCAGTTCGTTGGCGCCGGAGTGTAGTGCCCAGCTGGGCATGGCATCCGCTTCGTCGCTCATGCCCAGGCAATACAGCAGGAGCCGAAGGTACCAGTCGTTGAAATCGAACCCGACGAACAGGTAAGTTTTGGAATCGTTGAGTTCGGCGAGCAGGGAGTTGGGTATTTTACGTTCTGTTTGTACCACCTGCTTCATGAATTCCACCTGGTCGGCTCCGGTCATGACGAGCGAGCCGAGGGTTTTGCCGACCTGGCCGGTGCTGTCGTCCTTGCAATTCACCGCGCCGAGAAAGTGATAAACAAAGGTGCGGGTATCGGTAGGTAGATAGGTAAAATCGCGGGGTTGCCTGAAATTGTAGATTTCCTCGTGGTATTTGACATTGTGGCGCTCCAACGCAGCACATATCTGTTTGTCGCGGGCGACGTTGATGATAATGCGGAAGGGCAATTGCGCCAGGGTATCCTGCAAAGTATTTACCGGAAGCGGCTTTCGGAAAAAGGTATCGATGGCGACCTCCAGTGTGGCGCGCCCTTTATCGGCGACGAGTAGTCCGGCTACGGTAGGCAGGTCGGCCCCTTCCGGCGGCCGGCGGGTTTCGTCGAACTCCTCGGTAATATGGCGGGTAAGCGCCTCTGCCATAGGAATCGTGTTGCCCTTCGCATCGGTCATCGTACTCAACAAAGGCCCTACAACCAGCACCAATGCATTATTTTCAAAAGCAAGGCGTAGTTTCGCCCAGTCTCTATCTGGAATTTGATCCATAGTTTTCAATCCGGTTGATGCATGCCAGCGGTTTTAGCAATGCCCAAAAGTAATATTTGTGCCGCTTGACAGCAGGTAACAAGGCTCATGCGGGGTATTATTTTTGCTGCCGCCGCCGTCATCGTCATCATCATCATCGCCTCCGCCGTCGTCGTCGTCGCCGTCGTCGCCACCGCCATCAGGCCACCAGTCGAATACAATCTCCTCGATATCGTTCGTGTGGCATTCGAAGGCAACCTTGCATTCAAAATCATAACCGCCATCGTCATCGTCTTTCAGGAAATCGAGGTTTTTCATCGCCCAGGTCCAGCCGTCGGGTTCGGTGATCACGACGCTGTTACCGCTGATTTGCCAGCGGCCCCTTACGGTCAAATCGCTGTCGGTAAAGTTATCGTAGGGCGTATCGTCCTCGTCCAGAAAGTACGATACATACAACAACTCACAGGTTCCGTTGGCGTGAAAAACGATGGTTTCCGGAATCAACTGGGCAAATTCCGAGTTTTCCTCGAATTCGTCGTTATCGCCGAACTCTTCCGACTCCCAGTCAGAGCCTTCTTCCAGGTCTATTTTCCGAAGTTCCCACTCGCGGCTGTCGCCTCCGGTGAGTATCGCGGCAATGCTTTGGGCATTCCCCCGTGGAATGGCCAAAAGGAACATGCCGGTAATAAATATGCAAATCCTGATTTTCATATAGTCCTGATTTTCTGTTTTAAGAGTTGCTATGCAGCGTTTATTAATTTGTATTGACATCAATGGCGTGCCACTCGTTGTCTTTAAACTGTTGTACAAAAGTGACGGTGGCGCCTTTCTGAGGTTTCCCCTTTTTTATCTCGCGGGCAGATACGCGGAATGTTTCGCCGTTCTGGTCTTCAATCCAGCCTATGCCTTTTGAATAAACCCGGATTTTTCCGGCGTTTCGCACGACCTTCTGTTCAAATTTCGGGAGGAAAGGGTTGTCGGTCAGCACCGGCTGCGGCGATCCTGTATGTATGCCTGCGGGCGCGGCTGCAAGGGCAAAAGAACCCCAGAAAAAGTAAAAACGAATAAGACTTTCATGGTGAACAAGTTTTTTTATACTAAAGAAAAAGAAGCCGAACTATATTGCTTTGACGATCCGACGGGGTAAATCTGAATGCGTTCGCTCCATCGGAATACCACAATGTTTACACCTGTCCTCGGATCTTTGATATATATCAGGTGTTTTCAATGAATGCGGGCCGAATATACACCCAAACAAAGTTGATTATTACCGGACTAAGTTTTTTTAATACCAAAAAATTTATTTTACGCCGGGCCGTCCGGCAGGTACAACCGGTCCTGTCGGCATAAAAGTGCAAAATGAACTGATTTGATCTCATTTTCGTTTGACAACCCGTATGGACATTGAACTGCTCAAATCGGAACTCCTTTACCGTACCTCCCGCTCCGGCGGCAAAGGTGGGCAAAACGTGAACAAGGTAGAGACCAAAGTTGAAGCGCGCTTCAATGTGGCTGCCTCGGCAGCGCTTTCGGAGGAAGAAAAGGCGCTGGTGCTGGAAAAACTGGCCAACCAGGTTTCTGGCGAAGGTATCCTGAGCGCCGTCAACCAGACCGAGCGCTCTCAGCTGTCGAACAAGTTCCTGGCTGAAGAAAAACTGGTCAAACTCGTTGAAAAAGCGCTGAAAAAACCCAAAAAACGCAAGCCCAACAGAATACCAACCGCAGTTAAAGAGGCCCGCCTGGAAGCCAAGAGGCGGCTTTCGGAGAAAAAGGCGGTGCGGAAAGGGAAGGGGGGGAATGATGAATGATGAATGACGATAATGATGAATGATGAATGACGATAGTGATGAATGACGATAAAAACTTCCTCTATCCCTCCAACTTCGCTCCTACAGCCCGCGCTACATTCTGGCCATCCATCGCTGCCGAAATAATGCCTCCTGCGTAGCCGGCGCCTTCGCCGCAGGGAAAAAGATTATTCACTTCCGGGTGCATCAGCGTTGCCGCGTCGCGCGGGATACGTACCGGTGCGCTTGTACGACTCTCGGTAGCCACGACGGTGGCCTCTTCCGTGTAAAAACCGCGCATGGTTTTGCCGAATTCCGCCATTCCCTCGCGCAACCTCCGGTAAATAAATGGCGGCAGCAGGTCAAAAACCGGTGCGGAATACAGGCCCGGTATGTATGACGAGCGCGGCAGGTCGGCAGACAAGACGCCATTAATAAAATCGGGCAAACGCAGCGCAGGGCCTTTCTGGCTGCCGTCGCCGGCCTTGAAAAGGCGCTGCTCCACCTCTTCCTGCAAAGCCATGGCGGCAAACACCCCGTGTTTCGACCAGGGAGCCAGGTCTTCCGGTTCAACGGAAGTAACCACCCCTGAATTGGCGTATGGCGAATCGCGGCGGCTCATGCTCATGCCGTTCACCACGATCTCGCCGGGGGCTGTTGCTGCGGGCACGATCAAGCCTCCCGGGCACATGCAAAAAGAAAATACGCCCCTTCCGCCAACCTGGCAAACAAGGCTGTAACTCGCCGCCGGCAGGTGCTCGTCGCGCACGTTTCGTTTATACTGGATATTGTCGATCAGCGGCTGCGGGTGTTCTACCCGGACGCCCAGGGCAAACGGTTTCGGCTCGATACGGATGCCCCGGGCGTGCAAGAGACGATAGATATCGCGTGCGGAGTGTCCTGTAGCGAGGATGACTGCGTCGGCCAGCCATTCATTGGACGGTGGCAGGTGGCCGGCGGACGGTACGGTTTGGGTGATAACTCCGCGAATATCGGATGCTCCGTTGGCGAGTATCAGATCGGTGACACATTGCCCGAAATGCACCTCTCCGCCGTAGTGCAGGATGGTTTCCCGGATGTTTTGCACCACAGCGGGCAGTTTGTTCGATCCGATGTGCGGGTGCGCTTCGGTCAGGATGTCTGATTTCGAGCCGTGTTCGACCAGCAACCGGAGCGCCTTGTGTACGTCGCCGCGCTTGACGGACCGCGTGTAAAGTTTTCCGTCGGAATAAGTGCCGGCGCCGCCTTCGCCGAAGCAGTAGTTGGAGTGGGGGTTTACTTCGCCGAATTGCTGGATGGCACGCAGGTCGCGCCGGCGTTCGCGGACGTCTTTCCCGCGGTCGAGTACAATGGGCTTGATGCCGAGTTCGAGCAGTTCCAGCGCTGCAAAATATCCTGCTGGTCCGGCCCCGATGATAATAACCTTTTTCTTCCCGTCGACGGGTCGAAAACCTTCCAGAATGGCCGGTTCGGGCGTGAATACGTCGCCTTGTGCATACACCTCCGCCCGAATGCGGTAAACGGGTTGCCGCGAACGGGCATCGAGAGAGGATTTTAGAATTTCCAGGTGGGAAATCTGATCGGGGCGCAGGCCGGTTTGGCGGGCCGCTTTTTGCCGGAGCAGCGCCATATCCTGCCGTTCGGCAGGGAGCAAAACAATTTCAACCAATTGAGGCATAATCAACTATGTCCCGTTTTTATCGGGAAAAATGCGTTAAATTCCGTCTCCCGTCACTCCTTTCTTCGGAGCACTTTCTTGTCGTCTGACCAAGTAAACGTATCGGGCACAAAAATTTTCGCGTCCGGTATTTCGGTGATCTCGCCGTCGGGTGTTTTTACCCGCTTTTTTTTGCGGTCGGGCATTTTGGTATATATTTTTACTTCAGGCATGACGACAGTGTCCATCGCCACATCATAACGGCCTTCCTTGATGAGGTAGTCGAGTATCTCGGCGGAGCCGTGCGACAGTTGGACGTTCGTTTCGATGAGAATGGTACTGCCTGCCCAGGAGTATATTTCATAGATATCGGCGATGTCGAGATTGACCGTTTTCACGGAGTCTACGTCGAAAACCTGGTAAATGGTGCGCGCCATTTGGGCGGTTGCGCTATACTGAACGGTAAAAAACACAAAAAAGAAGAGCAGCCGGGGTGCCATATGCGGTTTAATTTTTGGCAAAGGTCGGGCGAAGCGATCGCTTTTCAAAAACACAAAAAAATTGCCCGGATGCAATAACGCAGTCCGGGCAACTGAATTGTTTGTTGCTACGCCGACACGGGTGATGGGTGGCGTGCTTTTAACACGGGTAAAAAAACTACTTTCTGTTTTCGGCAAGCGCCGTTGCATTGGGCATCTCGATCGTCAGGTCTTTGGGCACAAACACCACATACGTGATGGTTTCGCGCAATTCCTCACCCTTTATCCTGATCTGTTTTTGGGTGTTGGGCGATGCTATGGTCAATACATCGCCCGCTGATTTCGAAATAAGGTTGTAGCGGCCAACATTGGCAAGTTCTCCCAGCATGGCCTCGCTGCCGCTGGGAATGCTGATGGTGATGCTGATCCGGATGGTGGGATTGTCCCATACTTTCAGATCAATAGCGCCTGGCAAATCAAGACTGATGGTGCCTTTCCCATCGGTGTTGAACGACTTGGAAAATGTTTTTTCAACAGATTGCGCAGTGGCAGAAAGGGCGAGCGCGAGGAGGATTACAAGTGAAGCAATGCGTATAGTCATGGCGAACCTCCTATTTTTATAAGTTCAAAGTAAAGTTTTTATTTTGGAGAAAACAAGGTATTGGGGAAATTTTATTTCATTTACATAAACGTAACGCCAAATCGAATGGTTGGGTTCCCTGTTTGACTTTTTTGTAAACCAGGGGTTTAAATGTGCGTTTGGTTTACCTTCGCCGGAAATTATATTGTTGCCTTCCAATGAAATACAGTCTTCTCACTGCGCTTTTTTTATTTTTCCTCGCCGGGTACGGATGCGTTTCACCCGCCGGTACCTCGCATTCCGGTTCATCCGGTCCGTTGTTATCCGGTAAGGCCGGATTGCAGAGCGGCCCCATGCTCGGGTATGTTGATATGCGTGAGGCGCTCATCTGGGTGCAAACGAAAACCCGCGGCACCGTGCAGGTCATCTACTGGGATGCCGACAACCCCGGTGTGCAATACCGCACGGCGCCGGTACAGGGCGCCTCAGACGGGTTTATTGCCAAATGTATCGCCGACCGGGTAGAGCCGGGGCGCAATTATGTGTACGCGGTGTACATCAACGGGAAAGCCGTTGAATTGCCCTATCCCACTACGTTCAAGACCCAGCCGCTTTGGCGCTGGCGCACCGACCCGCCCGAGTTTACGCTGGCAACGGGCAGTTGCGCCTATATCAACGAACCGGTGTACGACCGGCCCGGGAAGCCCTATGGCTCCGACTATCAGATATTTACGAGTATCGCAGCCCGAAAACCCGACCTGATGCTTTGGCTGGGCGACAACGTGTATTACCGCGAGCCGGATTTTTTCACGCTTACCGGCATGATGCACCGCTATACCCACGACCGCGCCACACCGGAATTGCAACCGCTGCTGGCCGCTACGGCGCATTATGCCATTTGGGACGACCACGACTACGGTCCCGACGATTCCGACGGCACCTTTGTGCACAAGGAAAGGGCCTGGGAGGTGTTTCGCGACTTTTGGGGCAACCCGACGTACGGCGTGAACGGCCAGAAGGGCTGCACGACCAGATTTGAATACGCCGACGTCGATTTTTTCCTGCTCGACGACCGCTATTTCCGTTCGCCCGACCGCTGTGTCAACTGCCCGAACCGAACCCTGCTGGGCAAGGAACAACTGGAATGGTTCCTCAGCGCCCTGGCGGCCAGCCGCGCACCGTTTAAAATAGTGGCTGTCGGCGGACAGGTGATTACCACCAGCACCAATAACGAAACCTGTTTTCACTATTTCCCTGCCGAGCGCGATACGATCCTTAATTTTATCGAAAAAGAAGGCATCAAAGGGGTTGTGTTTCTCACCGGCGACCGGCATTTTACCGAGTTGAGCGCCATGCAAAACAAGGCGGGCAACTGGGTGTACGACCTGACGGTATCGCCTTTTACGTCCGGCGTATATGTCAATGCAGGAACAAAAGAGGTCAATCAGTTCCGGGTAGAGGGTACTGTCGTGGAAAAGCACAACTTTGCACTCCTGCGCTTCAGCGGACCGCGCACCAAACGCGAGGCCGAGATCAAAATATTCGACGCAGACGGCGCCGAACAATGGACCCGTACGATTACGCAGGAGGGGCTGAAGTGATGATTGTTTCATTGCTGAATTGTTTCATTGCTGAATTGCTGAATTGCTGCATTGCTATCCTTAAGCGTTAGATTATCCCTTCATTAACCACTCAACGCCCATCACTTATCACTTCACTTATCACTTATCACTTATCACTCACCACTCCACATGTCTCCTTTTAATCCGGTAGGCGTCATTGGCGCAGGTAGTTTCGGCACGGCGGTAGCCAACCTGCTGGCGTACAATGCCGACGTTTTGTTGTTTAGTCGCAAGCAGGAAACGGTCGATCTTATTAACGAAACGCGGGCGCACCTGGGTGTGCGCATATCGGCGCGGGTCGCCGCGACCAGCGACCTGGAGGAACTCGCCCGGCGTTGTACCCTGCTGTTGCCCATTGTGCCGTCTACCAGTTTCCGGCAGACAATGCAGGCGCTGGCGCCTTACCTGCGGCCGCACCACATGGTGATACATGGCACGAAGGGCTTTGATCTGAAGGATATGGAAGAGGAGTCGCTCGAAAAGCCGGGCCTGACACTCACCCGCGACAATGTGCGTACGATGAGCGAGGTGGTGCGCGAGGAAACGAGTGTTGTCAGGGTGGGATGCCTGTCGGGCCCCAACCTGGCCATCGAGATCATGGAGGGACAGCCCACAGCCACACTCGTCGGCAGCCGCTTCCGGGAAGTGATACAGGCCGGACAGACGGCGCTCAACAGTCAGCGCTTTCACGTGTTTGGTTCTTACGACATACTCGGCGCCGAACTGGCCGGGGCACTCAAAAATATCGTCGCACTGGGTTCGGGTATTCTGGGCGGCCTGGGGCTTGGGCGCAATATACAGGGCCTGCTCATCGCGCGCGGACTGGCCGAGATGGTGTATTTCGGCAAATCGCTCGGCGCATCCAGCCAGGCTTTTATAGGTGTGGCGGGCATCGGCGACCTCGTGGCGACGGCGACGAGTATCAACAGCCGGAACTATACTTTCGGCACGCGCCTGGCCACGGGCGAAACGGCCGGACAGATCCGCGATACCATGCCCGAACTGGCCGAAGGTGTGCGCACCCTGCGCATCGCCCATCAACTTGCCCGGCAGTACAAATTGCACGTGCCGATCACCAACATGCTCTATTCCGTGGTGTTTGAGGGCTTTCCGATTGAAAAAGCGCTGGAGTATCTGATGTCGTATCCTTATGCGGTGGATGTGGATTTTTTGTGAGAGCATACCTGATGCGCCGGAGTACTTATGGTTATTTATGCTGATATCCATTCTTTAAAAAAGGCAGGCACACTTATTGGGGATTCCACAGAATGCTACGGTATCTGTTTTTGGGAAGTCAAATCCCCCTTTCTTGAATTTCCCGTGTCCACTTCCCCAGGATAATTATACCGGAATTCTCCGAATTTAAGTATAATTCAAAATCCGGTTGTTTAAAATCATCCCGCTCATGAAAAAATACTACCTGTTATCCTTTTTCCTGATCTTTTCCAACCTGTCGACCTATGCCCAAAAGATCATTTTTGTCAACCAAAATGTGGCAGGCGGCCTCCAGAACGGCGAAGACTGGGGCAATGCATTCCACGATTTACAGCAGGGCCTCGCAGCGGCGGTCTATGGCGACGCGATATGGGTGGCGGCAGGCACATATTATCCCACTGCGACAACTGATCGAACAATCTCTTTCGTCCTCAAACAGGGTGTAAAACTATACGGCGGGTTTAACGGCACGGAAATCAACTGGAGTCAGCGCGATTATAGCCTTAACGAGACCATACTTTCCGGTAACATCGGATCACCTCTGGGGTCTGACAATTCCTATCATGTCTTGTTTGGTTCAGGGCTGGACAGTACCGCCACACTTGACGGGTTTATCGTGACAAGGGGAGGCGCAACTAGTGCTCCGTTGCCGGTCGTCAACAGCAGAGGCGGCGGCCTTTACCTCGAACCTTCACCAACCTTGTACAACAGCAACCCGCAGATATTGAATTGCCGCTTCGAACTGAATCATGCGTCCAGTGGAGGCGCTATTTATTGTGTTTACGGGTTTGCCAACGTGGTCAATCCTGTTTTTCGCAATTGCCGGTTCATCAACAACCGTGCTTCAACATTTGCGGGAGCCCTGTATAAGGGCGGGCCGGCAGCACCGGGAACACCGTCCGTTATGGAGGACTGTATTTTTCAGGGCAATGCCGCCCTGACTTCCGATGCCGGAGCTATCTATGTGACCAATGCCGGCAATACCTTTATTTACCGGCGCTGTATTTTTGAAAAGGATTCTGCCTGGGCCGGTCTGGGCGGCGGACTGCATTTTGGAGGATTTGACTCGGGCGCCGACTCTGCCCGGCTGGTACTGGATTCCTGCATTTTCAGGGAAAACTATGCATCGGAAGGCGCCGGGATAACTTACGTCAATTATGCCGATTCCGACATTCCTTTTACCTGCGACATTTCGGGGTGTACTTTCGAGCAAAACAAAACCCGGAACGGCGACGGCGCCGCCCTGTTTTTTTTGGGACTTCTCAACAGCAGAATGAAAGTAAACATATCAAATACCTTGTTTGAGAATAATTTGACGCTTACCTACGCGACAAACAAAATTGATAGCGGGAAAAACAGCGACCTCGAAATAAATATGAAGGGTTGCAAGTATCTGAATAATAGAAATGCAGTTAACGAAAATGCAACAAATTTTGCACTCCTCGGTGGAGTAGGAGGTATTGCCGGGCAGGGAAGCACATGCCGTATTGCCATTGACAATTGCCTGTTTGCCAACAACGGAGGAGGATTAGGCTTGCTGAGTTCACCTTTTGCCAAAGCGCGATCGACGATTACCAACTGCACTTTTTACCGGAACAACGAATTTGTTATCGACAAAACATGGTATCCGGGGTTCGATACCACGGACAATTACGGCAACGATTGCTACATCACAAACTGCCTTTTCTGGGAGCCGGGCAGTGCCGCCAACCAGATGTTCACGAACAACGACTTCACCAACGTGAACATGCTCAACTATTATATCGATTACAGTATGATCAATCTGCCCGGTATCAATATACCCGGCGCCGCAGGGGCCTTTGGCAGCAATGTTTACTTCGGCACCTACCCAATGTTTTCGGACACAACCGCCGGGGATTTTCGGCTCTTGTCCTGCTCGCCGGCGGTAAACAGGGGCGACAATGTAGCAGCAGATACTATTGGCCTGACAACTGACCTTGACGGGCTGCCGCGCTTTTTTGGCAACATTGTGGACCTGGGTGCATATGAAGTGCAAGATACTTGTCTAATTATAGGCAGTACCGAACCGGTTAATACACCGAAAATCGTTATTTCTCCCAATCCGGCCCCGTCCGGAGGCTTTTTATCCATAGAGTCGACGACCTTAAAAGATATTATTCCGGTCAACTGGAGTATTTCGGATGTTTCCGGTAAAATCATAAGTCATGGTGATGTGGGTTTCGAAGGTTCGATCCCGGCTCCCGCTGTTCCGGGCATATATTTTTTGCAAATCAATGGCGATTTCAGCCCGACGGTTTTGAGGTTTATTGTTTTTTAGCCTGAGATATTTTTTGGAGAGAGTAGGCAGCGCAGGTACCCTTTTAATTGGGGCCTGCGCTTGTCATTTGCAGATCAGTGCGGGAATGGCAATAACTTTGTGCTGTATTTGACTCAATACCACGACACTTCTCCTATTTTTGGAAATTATTTCTGCCTAAGTACCCGAAAACCGTCTGCCATGCGTCCAAACCTGATTTGCCTTTTTCTCGCATTACCCATTTTCCTTGCTGCCCAGAACGAGGCCGGTACGCCGGAGTCGCGTTGCCGTTACCGCCCCAGCCGGGAGTTTATCCTTTCCAAAGCCGACACCTGCTTCAACCTGACCCGGCAGGAAGCCAACCGCGCCTTTTCCCTGCGCTGCTGGGACGAGGCCATGGCGCTGTACCGCGCCGCCAAGAGTTGCGCCAACGCCAACCAGAAGGCGCGTATGGAAATGAACAAGCGCATCCAGGCCTGCCGCGACTCTTCGGAGCAGGAGTTGCGCGACAGCGAACAACAGGCGCGGCGGCAACTGCTGCACGCCACCGCCGGCAACCTGGCTGAAGATGCGAAGGACCTTCTCAAAAATTACGACCGCTCTCTGTCGTATCGCCTGGCCGACTTTGCAGGGCAATACATCGCACCAGGGCCGAACGGCAAATGCCTGCAGGCGCTGCTCGACGCCTGGTATTACGAGCCGCCCATCCAGCCGGGCACACCGGGCTATAAGGATTTTCAGGTGCCTTTCTGCTACCAACTGGATTACGACCTCGGCAGCAATGTGCAGGTGCGCTTTGGCGGGAGAGACAAATACCAGCGGCTGTATGCCTTTGCGCCGGCCAGCCGGCAGTTGTATTCCTGGGACACCGGGGAATTCAAACCCGGCAAGCCGACGCAGATCGAGGAAGGCTTCACCCGCTTCGATATTTCACCGGATGGAAAAACCATGTTGTTTTTCTCCGACAAAAGCATCCAGTTGCGGCGTGGCCGCTCGGATGTGTTCCGGATAAACGCCGCCAATGTCCAGCGCTATTGCTTCAGCGCCTCCGGCGATGAGTTTCTGTATTTCGACGAGTCGGAATCAAAAATATACCTCGTGGATATGGAGGATGCCTATGCGCAACGCAAAGGCAGCCAGCGCCCCGGCCCGAAACTCCTGGCGCCCGCCGTCCAGTACGAAGTGCTCGGCATGGCTTATTACGAAGGCCGGATATGGCTCGGCGGGCGCGACAGCCTGGTGGTGCTGCAACGCGCGGGCAAAGAGGCCCAATGGCTGCTCGAAAAATCAGTGGCATGGAGTCAGCCCGCCAACGTGTATGCCACCGGCCTGCAGTTGTTTCCCGAACGCCAGGCCGCCGTGTTTATTTACGGCGCCGGCGCGGCGTACATCCCGATTGCGATGAACGACGGACTGCCCCAATCGACCGGACAGCCCGTGATCCTGCGGGGCACTCCGCTGGCCATCCGGCAGGATGTGTCGCTGGTGGCGCATTCACAATCCGACAATGACCTGCTGTACCTGCTCACGACCGACAGCGGCGCGGTGCGCCACGGCGCCTACCTGCATCCCGACGACGAGTTTATGCCCATGAACGGGGCTTTTTCGCCGGACAACCGCTGGTTTTCGGCGGCTACCGATACCGGTACCCTGAAACTGTGGGCCCTGACGGAACTGAAAAACGACGCGAGCACCTCCCTGGCGGGCGACGACCAGGTCGAATTCAGCCCCAATGGCGACTACTTTTGCCGCTACCGCGGCGCTTCGCTGGAAATGTTTGCCACCGATACGCCGCATGAAAGGCTGTACAAATTTCCGGACACCATTGAGAATTGTGCGATCCAGGCGGTGAGCCGCAACTGGGTGGTTTATGGCACGGGAGAAAATTTCCTGCGGGCGAGGCAAACCGGTACGGGAAAGATGTTCGAATTTTCAACCGACGGCACGGAGTCGCAAAGCGCCATCGACGACGCAGAGCGTTTTGTCGCCCATACGGTACGCGCCGATTCCGTGGTGGTGCGATCGCTGGCCAACGGCGCCGTTGTCGCGGAAAAGGCGTTTAACGGCTATGTCAACCGCCTGTATTTTGTTCCGAATACGGGAGAAATCGTCATCATACAACGCGACCAAACGGAAAGCGACCTGGCCAACCAGACCATCGCCAAAATATGGAACCCTTCCGGCAGAGAAGAGCCAAGCCGGACGGTTCGCCTGCACGACTACAATATACAGACTTCCGCCCGCTCGGCAGACGGAACGGCGGTTGCCCTCAGCAATGGCCGCGACATCCGGATATTCCGGCTCGACAACCTGCTCGACGAAAACGCCCGAATCCGGCAGAACGGCGAGCACTTTGTCACGGCAGTAGCCTTCAGTCCCAACGGTTCGGCACTCGCTGCGGGCTACGACGACGGTACGATCGTAGTATGGGACCTGGCGAACAGCGAACCCCTTTTTCGCTTGCAGACCAATGGTTTCTGGATTGAGTCGCTGAGTTTTTCTTCCAGCGGCGGACGGCTGCGGATCAAGACCATCGACGGTTCGCTTTTCTTCCGCGATATCGATCCCGGCGTTATCCGCGACCTGGCACAGACGACTTTCCGCCGGCTGCTGGCCTTCACGCCGGTACAGATACGCGAATACGGCCTGGAAAGAGCGCTCGATTACTCGGGCAATTTCCAGCGCCTGGCCGAATCGCACGATTTGCCGCTGATCCGCTCGTTCTTTGAATATTACCGCGAACAGGCCCTGAGCAGCAACAACATCGCGCGGGTGAAAAGTTATTTTGAAAGTGCCTCGCGGTTGTACTCCAAACTCGACGACCCCATTACCCAGCATGCGCTGCGCCCCACCATGCTGGAAATATATGAAGACTATATCTGGAAACTGCTGCTGCGCGAACGCAACGCGGAAGCCGACCGGCTGGTCGGCGAATTCAACAGGCTGTTCGACAAACCCTTGCCCGCAGTCAAATCCGGCGCTTTTACCGCACTGATGCGCAACGACCTCACCAGTGCGGCACGGCTTTTTACCAACTACACCATCCGGGTATACGAGAACCCGGCCTCGCAGCCGTATTTGTGGGCAACCCTCGACAGCCTCCAGCAAAAATTCAGGCAGTTGAGCGAGTACAACCTGTTGCAGGACCCGCAGCGGGAATGTATCTGTGGCATGTATTCCAGGGTACTCGACATCAAAAACCTGTGCCCGACCATCGGCAATACCGCAGCGGTACCCTTCGATCTGGAGACGCGCCTGCGCTGGAATATTTTTCAGAACCTGTACACTGCCGCCTATATGAGCAATCATTCGGAGAAGGTGCGGTTGCTGCAACAAGCGCTCGACAATGCCAAAACGCTGTACCGCCGCAACCCGCCGGTTTGGCGCGGGCAATTGGAAAAGGCGGCACTCCGCCTGGCTCAGGCCTATACCGACCGCGGCACGTTTGAGCAGGAAAATATTGTGTCGGCAACACTGTATCGACAGGCCCTGAACCTGCTCGATACCTTCGGCACCTTTACAACGCTGGAACCCGCGCGGCTCAAGGCTCTGATATCAAGCCATGGGAAACTCGGCGACTACCTCGCTTCGACCGATAAAATAGCAGAGGCTATCCGGGAATACGAGGCCGGGTACAAGGTGGCCGAACGGCTGACCGCTACGGCGCCTGCCGATTCGCTGCCGTCCTATCGCAACGACCGGATCGCACCCCTGCTCACCCAGCTCGGTATGGCGCGTTTGCTGGAGGGCAATACCGTAGCGGCTAAAAAAGTGTTTGACCAGGCTTACGAAAACTTCACTTACGGTCTGTATTCCTATTTCTACGGCCATGTCGACCTGATGGAAGGCCGGGAGCCGGACGCCTTGCGGCGCTACAGGGAGATATACAGCGAGTTGCAACTCGGCGATGTGCTTTTTACCATCAGCAGACTGGCCGATCGTTTCCCGGCACAACGCGCGCGGCTGGAGGCCTTTGTTCCGAAGCTCCGCGAGATGGTGCAGCGAGAACATCCCGAGATTTCCGCCGAAGGTATCGATTACCGCTTTGCGGTGCAGAAAGGCGCCTATGCGAGTGCCAATGAACGCTGGGCGGAAGCGCTCGAATGGAATGAAAAAAGCCTGGACGTCGCGAAAAAAATGATGGCCCGACCCGACCCATCCGATCTGCTGAAAGGACAATTGCTCGACGCTATGCTGTCCCAATCGTTTTACCTGCTGCACGCCGGAATACACGACACTTCAGCGTTTTCCAGGGCAATACAATGCGCGGAGTCGGCCGAGCAATACGCTGAAGAACAATACAGTTACTACCCTTACCGGGACTGGTTGCAAACCAACCGCGCACACGCCTATCTACTGCGCAACCAGCCGGGCGACCGCAATACAGCGATAGATATCTATCGCGCATTTCTCAAAAAGAACAGTTACGCACAGGATTACTGGGAATTGCTGCAAAAAGACTTTCGCGATCTGTACAGGGCCGGTATCAGGTGGCCCAACCTGGAAAATGTAATCAAACAAATAAAACCGGCGGACATACAGCTCTCGAAAGCCGATTGGCAGGATATGGGGGTCGAACATACCGAAACCGGTACGGATCAACGTTAAGTCGATTATGGCATATGCTATTTTTCCTCGTATCACGTGCTGCCCGACGGGTACCGTTACATACCTTTGCCGGCCAACCTTTTTTAGAACATGACTTCTTACGAGCAACTTCTGAAAGATACAGAAGTATACATCAAGGATTATTTTATCCAATACATATCTCCAGACTATGTATTCCATGATCTCGAGCACACTGCACAGACGGTAGCGGCAGCCAGAACCATCGGCGAAGGCTTTCACCTCGATAACCGGGAAACTACCCTGCTGCAACTGGCTACATGGTTTCACGACACGGGCTATTCGGAGGGACCGACCGACCACGAGGAACGGAGCTGCAATATCGCCGATCGTTTTTTGCGCGGTAAAATGCCGGATGAAGATATACAAGCGGTATTTGCGTGTATCCGTGCTACCAGGGTGCCGCAGCAGCCCCAGACCCTGCTTGAGCAGATTATTTGCGATGCCGACCTCAGCCATCTCGGCATGGAAAGCTACTGGGACCGTACCGGCAAACTCCGGCAGGAATTCATCCTCACCAAGAAAATCGTGATGAGCGAGCAGGACTGGCTGGACTTCGAGATCAATTTTATGCTCAATCACAGTTACCACACCGCCGTCGCCAACGATCTTTTCAACAAGCGAAAAGCCAAACACATACAGCGGCTGCTCAAGCAAAAACGCCGGCTCAACCCAGAACACGCACCCACCCTGGAAGAACTCGCCCTGCTCGACGAAAAGGACAAAAAAAACGACATCAGCAAAATACTGAAGGAAAGCGAGAAAGAGCTTAAGCAGGCTCGCATGGGGCGCGGGGTGGAAACCATGTACCGCACGACCTACCGCACACATACCAACCTCAGCTCGATGGCCGACAGCAAGGCCAACCTGATGCTGTCGGTAAACGCCATCGTTATCTCGATCCTGGTCAGCAACCTGATCCCCAAGCTGATGGAAGAGGGTGAACTCAACCTCCGGCTGGCCGTCCCCACGGGTATCCTGACGCTCGTTTGCCTCAGTTCCATGATATACGCCACGCTGGCTACCCGGCCTAAGGTTACGGAAGGGAAGGTCACCCGCGAATCGATCAAACAGCGGAAGGCCAACCTCCTGTTCTTCGGCAATTTTTACAACATGCCGCTCGAAGATTTTCAATGGGGCGTCAATGAAATGCTCGTCGACCCCGAATTCCTGTACAGTTCCATGAGCCGCGACCTTTATTTCCTGGGTATTGTTCTGGCGCAGAAATACAGGTACCTGAGCATCTGTTACAATATTTTTATGTTTGGTCTGATCATCTCGGTGGCAGCATTTGCTATAGCGTTTGCCGTTTAACAGGTTGACGGATTGCTGGTTGACGGGTTTGCTGTTTAACCCCGTCGAAAACCCTTAACCAGAAACCCGTCAACCCGAAACCTGAATAAAAGTGTCCGCACTCGTCATCATACCCACATACAACGAACGCGAAAACGCCGAAGCCATCATCAGGGCAGTGTTTGCCCTGCCCGAGCCTTTCCATGTGCTTATTGTAGACGACGGCTCACCCGACGGTACGGCACAGATCGTCCGGGATTTGCAAGCGTCGGAGTATGCCGGCCGCCTGCACCTGCTCGAACGAAAGGGCAAACTTGGGCTCGGCACGGCCTATATTGCCGGGTTTCGCTGGGGGCTGGAGCGCGATTACGACTATTTTTTCGAGATGGATGCCGACTTTTCCCACAATCCCGCCGATCTGCTGCGCCTGCTGGCCCGTAGCCGCGACGAAGGCGCCGACGCGGTCGTGGGTTCGCGCTATTGCCGCGGCGGCCGCGTGGTCAACTGGCCCCTCGACCGTATTATTCTTTCCTACGGCGCCTCGCTCTACACCCGCTGCATCCTCTGGATGCCCGTAGCCGACCCCACTGCCGGCTTTATCTGCTACCGCCGAAAAGTGCTGGAAACGATGGACCTGGGCAAGATCCGTTTTATCGGTTACGCCTTCCAGATAGAAATGAAATACGCGGCCTATTCGCTGGGCTTTAAAGTCCGCGAAGTGCCCATTACGTTTAAGGACAGGGAGAAAGGGCAGTCCAAAATGTCGCTGCACATTATCCGGGAGGCGATGCTGGGGGTCGTTCAGATACGCTGGCGGGGGTTGATGGGGCGGTATGGGAGCAGGCAGTTGCAGTAGACAGCAGACGAATCTATTCCTGCACATGGTTTTTTGACGAGTACGCCAACAGCGGTGGAAAAAGAACCGCTACACCCCGCCCGTTTCAGACAACTGCTTGTATATCTTCCGCATCTTCCAGCCTAATCCCAACAACAGCAGCCCGAAAAACAGGGCATAAAGCCCGATCCACCACATCACCGACACCGCCCCAAAATTGGGATTGGCGATCATAAGTCCGCCGAGGGCAATGGAAACCACTCCGGCGGTCCCCAGCAACCATTCGTTGTCGATCTCCTTGCGCAGTTTTATGGCTGTGCCGATCTCGAAAACGCCGGTAACCAGCAGCCAAACGGCTAAAACCAGGATCAGACCGGCTGCGGTAAGTTCGGGATTGATGAGGGCCACCATGCCAAGCCCCACACCCATTGCGCCTTCCAGCAAGGTGATCCACCAGTCGTCGTCGTGGCCGCGCATCCGGACGCCGAGGAAAACCGCCGTCGCGCCGTCGGCCACCAAAAAAACGCCGAGTACGAGTATCAGCGCCTCAAAGGCGACTTTTGGATTCAAAAAGGCGAATACGGCAAAAATAATGGATACGATACCCCGGAGGACGAGTACCCACCAGAATCGGGTCAGACGGCTGAGCATGGTTTGTTCGTTTTCGTGATGTAATGAAAGCAGTGAGACAAAGATAGCAAAATCACTTTTTCAAAATCGCCACATCGAACCCCAATGCCCGGAGTTTTTCTTTGCCCGGCTCTTCCGGGTTTTTGATCTCCAACACTTAAAATTCGGCAGCCGCAAAATGGCTGCGCACATTTAGCAGCTCATCAGACTTTTGCTTCATCTTGCCGCCCGATTGTCACCTGTTTAACCGAATTGCCATGAATACCAGTCAAAAAAACATGATGATACTGGTTGCCGGACCTTTTCGATCCGGCACCAACGACGACCCTGTACTGATCCACCGGAACACCGAACTGATGGAACAATATGCCCTGCGCGTTTATGAATCGGGGCACCTGCCCGTGCTGGGCGAGTGGTTTGCCCTGCCGCTGATCCGGACCGCCGGCTCAACGGTATTGGGCGACGACATATTTACGGCGCTGTTTCACCCTGTAGCCATGCGCCTGCTCGGGCATTGCGATGCGGTGCTGCGCGTAGGCGGCCCTTCTCAGGGATGCGACGATATGCTGCGCCTGGCTAAGGAACAGGGCAAGCCCGTCTATTTTGCCGTGGAAGAATTGCCGCTTGTGGAAGAATGATAGCCGGCAAGTGCGCCGATCGCCTTTTCTTTGCCGCCGAATAAACATTTAACGCTTTGCAATATGTTCATCTCCGGTATACAACAGATCGGTGTTGGCGTCGCCAATGTCCATGAAGCCTTTAAATGGTACCGCCGGCACTTCGGCATGGATGTGCCGATTTTTGAAGAAGCCGCCGAAGCAGGCCTGATGCTGCCCTACACCGGCGGGCAGCCCCAATCGCGGCACGCCATTCTCGCGCTCAACATGCAGGGCGGCGGCGGCATGGAGATATGGCAATATACCGGCCGTACGCCCGTTCCGCCCGCTTTTCAGCCGCAACTCGGCGATACCGGTATTTTTATCGCAAAAGTGAAATGCAAGGACGTCTGGGCCTGCTTCCACGACCTGCGCAAACGCGGCGTAAACATGCAAACCAACCCCGTCCCCCGTCCCGACGGCGAAGAGCATTTTTATGTAAAAGACCCATGGGGCAATCTTTTTGAAGTAGTGGGGTCGAAAGAATGGTTTTCCACGTCGCGCCCCGACCTGACCGGCGGTATGTACGGCGCCGTTATCGGCGTGTCCGATATGGACCGCTCGGTAAAGTTTTATGCCGAAATCCTGGGTTATTCCACTGTGGTATACGATACAACGGGCGATTTTCCCGACTGGCACGGTGTCGACGGCGGTTTCGGGCAGCACCGCCGGGTATTGCTGCGCCACCCCGACAAGCGCAAAGGCCCGTTCAGCCGCCTGCTCGGTGATTCGGAGATAGAACTGGTGCAGTCGCTTGACCGTGCGCCCCGCAAAATATTTGAAAACCGATTCTGGGGCGATCTCGGCTTCATACACCTGTGCTTTGACATGATGGGTATGGCTGAAATGAAAGCATTCTGCGCTGAAAAAGGCCACCCTTTCACCGTCGATTCCAGCGGCTCGTTCGACATGGGTGAAGCAGCCGGGTATTTTTCCTACATCGAAGACCCCGACGGTACGCTCATCGAATTTGTGGAGACCCACAAAATCCCGATCCTGAAAAAAGTCGGCTGGTACCTCGATCTGCGCAAACGCAGCAATCCGGAGCAATCATTACCGGTGTGGATGCTGAAGGCGCTGGGTTTGGGAAGGGTAAAGCAGTAGGCAGTGGCAGTAGGCAGTGGCAGTAGGCAGGCAGTAGGCAGTGGCAGTAGGCAGTGGCAGTAGGCAGTGGCAGTAGGCAGTGGCAGTAGGCAGGCGGTATCATGTGGTTGTGTGCGTTGACTGACCAAATATTTATCCGTTTTTCCTTGTTTTTTAGCCGCTGAACTATACATTTGTACTTACATCAAGCGCTTCTGATAACGAAATTCCCCTTTTCAATTGGAAAAGCCTAAACCCGGACACCGAGAAAATGCAGAGGATTTTCTCCCGCAGATCCCCGTCGAACAAGGGTTGCTGAATGTACTCATGCAAAGGCTTGAAAGCGCGGAGAATATTCAGGAGATTGAAAAATACACCTTGCTGATCCAGAAAATCAAAAAGGAGCAGCAGGAACTGGCAGTTACCCGTTTAAAGAGTATTGAAGAGTATCGAAAGATAAAAAACGAACGCAGAATCAGTCAGGTTCGCCAGATTATCGGACTCGCAATCGGCGTTGCACTGGCAATTGGTGGCCCCTTTGTTTTGCTTTATGTTGACAGTAATTTTGGAACTTTCCTGATGAGCGTTGGTTTCACTACCCTGGGATTATCAAGTGGTCTGGTCAAATCGTTTTTTGAAAAAATAAATAACAAGAAATAATATGTTAACCCTGTTTTTAAGAAATAACAGAGACCGGCAGGACATCCTCGTAATCTTTTTGTCAGCGGCTGTTATTACGGTATTATACCTATTATTGTTGAGATATGCGGATAAGTTTCCCAGCGGCGTTCCGGCAATATTTAGTTTTATTTACGGTATATTTATCACTATCGATGCACATATCTTGCTTAATTCGGTCAATCGGCGTCCCACTGCCGCAGAAGAAAGAACGACTGACCTGCATCTGTATTACGATGACATAAAGCGCTACGACCTCTTATTGGATGAGGTGCAAAAAGAGATAGAACGCCTTGAGGAAATGGCATCGCAGTCTACAGGCAGTGAAAGAAATTCAATCAGCCAGCAGATTGATTATTTCAAAAAAAGGATGTTCCATGTGCAGGAGGAAAAATTTTCCGAGATCGAAAAGTTGATCAGGAATGATGAAATCAAGTCTATGGCTTCCTGATGGCCGGTGTACTGGTTCAGGTATAAAAAAAGCCTTTGAGCATGCCGCTCAAAGGCTTTTTTTATACCTGAACCATCCATTTATTTGCCCTGATGCGGCGAATAGTCCAGGCTGTTCAGCGCCATCAGTTCCTTCAGCGTTTTTTGCATGCCGTCTACGGAACCGTCGAGGAAGATGATGTTGCCTTTGCCGTGTTCGGTGAAATTTTTCACCGCCTCTGTCCACATGGAGAACAGGATGACCGAAGTGTCGAGGTTGGCCGTCTGCATTTCCTTGGCGGCCTGGCTCATGCCTTTGGCGACTTCCTCGCGGAAAAGGGCGACGGCCTGGCCGCGCATGCGGGCGGCTTCTCGCTCGGCTTCGGCAGCGATCTTGATGGCGTTGCCCTCCGCTTCAGCGGCTTTGGTCTTGGTGATCAGCAATGCCTGGCCTTCGTTTTCCGCTGCGGCTTTAAGGTTGTTGGCAGCCACGATTTTCGACATGGAACGCATCACTTCGTCGTCGAACGTAATGTCGTTGATCTGCAGGTCGATCAGGTGAAAACCCCAGTCCTCCAGCATGTGGTCCACGTTGATCTTTACCGCTTCCGTGATCTCCCGGCGGAGGCTTAATACCTCCTGTTGCTTCTTGGTGGCCACATAAGCACGAATACTGCCCTCCACCGTGCGGGAAAGCGTGGCCATAAAATCGCGGTCGCTCAAGAAACGAAAGGCTACTTTTTTTACCGTTTCTTCATTGTTATCCATCACGGAAAACAGCAGCAGAGAGGTGAAATGCACGTTGGCCTGGTCGATCGTAACAGCCTGGAAATTGAGTTCCACGGCGCGGTTTTGTACCGAAATGCGCTTGAACACCTGTTCAATGATCGGAATCCGGAAGTTAAGACCCGGGTACAACGTACGGTTGTACTTGCCGAAAATGGTGGTAACGGCAACAGTCGCCTGCTGCACCGTAACGATACTGAGTACAACAAGAATAATCAGGACCGGAAGAATGTAAGTCATAGGTGTCGAGAAGTTTGATGTTTGATTTTATCGGCCAAAGATTCGGATCAATGGAGGAAGAAAACAAGATGTAATTGAATTTACACGACCAAACATAGCGTTTTTGATACAAATGCCCACGAAATATCGGCGATGGTTGGAATGGGGTGTAATAAAAAGGCGTTGCCCCGTAGCAAGTAATAACTTCCTGCGAGACAACGCCGTCAGACAATAACCCTGGCGCCGTTTATTCCTTCACGATCTTAAAGGCATAGATAGTTCCGTATTGTGCCGAAACGATTTGTCCGAAATACAGACCGGCAGGCAGGGTGCTCATATCCAGTGAAAGGACCTGTGCTCCGGCAACAAATGCGTGGTTTTCTGTAAGGACAGTTCGGCCTGCCGGGTCACCGAGGATCAATTGGCCATCGAAGGTCTGATGAACCAAAAGGTTAAGCGCAGCAGCGCCGGAAGTGGGATTGGGGAAAATGGCCTGTGTAGCGGTGGCCGGCTCCACAACAGGGGTATTGGCCGAGCAATTCAGACTCCGCACAACCTGTCCGCGTATCTCACCGCCAGGGTTGGCAGCAGTATGAACGTTCAAATACGTGTTGCCCGATTCAAGTTTGACGGCATCGGCGCCCGTAATCTGAAACTGGTCACTGCCGACTGGGGCCGGCGTATTCACCGGGAGATATACCGGTCCGCTCACCCCAAACGCTCCGTCGTGAATATGTGCGGCAGTCGCCGGACCGCTCAGGCCGTCGACAACATACAAATAACTCAGGTGTGTATTCAGGCGATCGGTGGAAATAACCGCTGCGCCCTGAGCAGAAGAGCCGGTAGCCGGTACCTCCTGATCGCCGCAAAGGTCGAATGCATACACCCGGCGCAGCAGAGGTTCCATCTGACCGCGTATTTCGCCACCCGGATTTGCTACAGTGTGAATATTGACATAAATGTCGCCGTTCAGCAGATCGCTGACGAAAGTGTTGTTGACGGCAATCTTGGCCGTGTACAGATTCGTCACAGGGCTTTGAACAAGGGCAACGACCACCCCTCCAGCCGTACCAGGCGCCGCTTTGAGAAAATGCGCGGCGGTAGGCGTGAGTCCGGTTGCCTGCACAAAATATGTGAGACTGTCGAGGGTGGCGTTCAGGCCGGCCACGGCAATCCCGACCGCCGAGGTTGTAACCGGCGGCGTCTCCTGGTCGCCGTTGAGGAATGTTTCAAAGGCGAGCGGGCCGATAGGCGTTAGTTGACTTCTGATCTCGCCGCCCGGATTGGCAGCGGTATGTACGTTGATATACAGATCTCCGTCATGGAGTTTTTGTAAAAAATCTGACGACAATGCGCCCAGGTCAAGATTGCCGTTCAGGGTATTGCCGGAGACGCTTAAAGGCGTAACCACGGGTCCGGCCACACCGGATGCGCCGTCGTGTATGTGTGAGGCGGTGATGGTTCCTGTCAGGCCGTTGACCACGGCGGAATACCGGGCAAACGAACTGCCGGGAGAGTGCGCCAACAGACCTACACCCGTTGCAGAGACCAAAACCGGCGGCGTTTCGTTAAGGCCATTCAGCACGGCCACATAAAATTCGTCGGTCATCAGTTCCAGTTGCCCGCGTATTTCGCCGCCAGGATTGGCAGCGGTATGCACGTTAAAATACAACTGTTGGAGAAGCCCTTTGGCCATTAGTCCGGCGGGCACTGCGATTTCGGCCCGTACGCGGTTGCCGCTAAGGTTAGGGGTGAAATTGGTCAGCACCGGCCCGCTTACGCCCTCAGCGCCGGTGTGGATATGGCAGGCGGTTATCGGGCCGCTCAAACCGCTAAACACCCCGTGGACACTGATCGTACTGCGGTCTTCTGAAAAAAGAAAAGTGACGACCCCTCGTGCCGCAGTGTTTACGGCCGGCACTTCCTGCTGGCCGGTCATGTTGGCGACAAACAAAATGCGGTTGTTGGTTCCAAATTGTGCAGTGGCGGAAATGGTGGTTAGCAGGAAAAGCAGCAGGGCAATGAAGTTGGATGTTGTTCTCATTGTGAATCAGTTTTGTTAAAAAAGAAATCTGTGGCATTCAGGGGTTTCTTACAATGTATAAAACTAAATCCCTATATTTTATTTAGTCTGCATAAATGCCCGAACCGGCAAAAAACGGGTCTGAACGGGACTTTCTGTCGCGTTGGATCGGTTGATGCCTGGAAATCCCGATATTGCGGCGGCAATTCAACGTCTATGTCCGTACCCGATTTTTCCAAAAATACTTTCGACCCCTCGCTTCGCCCGGCGCCGGTAAAGATGCCTCCACACACTGCGTTGCGTTACGCGGCAGGAGTCCCGCCCTTTCCCGGCGGGCCTTATCCGGGCATGTACGTTACACAGCCCTGGACGATTCGCCAGTACGCGGGGTTCTCCACCGCAGAAGAGAGCAATGCTTTTTACCGCCGCAATCTGGCAGCCGGACAAAAAGGGCTGTCCGTGGCCTTCGACCTGGCCACGCACCGGGGCTACGATTCCGACCATCCGCGGGTGGTCGGCGACGTCGGCAAAGCGGGCGTAGCCATTGATTCGGTAGAGGACATGAAAATCCTGTTCGACCAGATACCCCTGGATCAGATGTCGGTATCCATGACAATGAATGGTGCGGTGATTCCGATCATGGCCTTTTACATCGCGGCCGCCGAAGAGCAGGGGGTGGCGCCCGAAAACCTGTCGGGCACCATCCAGAACGACATACTCAAGGAGTTCATGGTGCGCAATACCTATATCTATCCGCCCGGGCCAAGTATGCGCATCATCGGCGATATTTTTGCTTTTTGCGCCCGCCGGATGCCGAAATTCAACTCTATTTCCATTTCCGGATATCATATGCACGAGGCAGGCGCGCCGGCGGAGATCGAGCTGGCCTATACCCTTGCCGACGGGATAGAATACATGCGCGCCGGACTGGCTGCGGGTTTGTCCATCGACGATTTTGCGCCAAGGCTGTCGTTTTTCTGGGGCATCGGGATGAACCACTTTACCGAAATTGCCAAAATGCGCGCCGGCCGGATGTTGTGGGCAAAACTGGTCAGCCAGTTCGGCCCGAAAAGCGCCAAATCACTCGCCCTGCGCACCCATTGCCAGACGAGCGGCTGGTCGCTTACCGAACAGGACCCCTTCAACAACGTCGCCCGTACCTGTATCGAAGCCATGTCGGCCGTGCTGGGCGGCACGCAGAGCCTGCACACCAATTCCTTCGATGAGGCCATTGCGCTGCCAACCGATTTTTCGGCAAAAATTGCGCGCGATACGCAGATATTTATCCAAAAAGAGACCGACGTGACAAGGGCAGTAGACCCCTGGGCAGGTTCGTATTTCGTGGAAACCCGCACGATGGAACTGGTATCAGAAGCCTGGAAATTGATTCAGGAGGTGGAATCGCTCGGCGGTATGGCCAGGGCGATCGAACAGGGTTTGCCGAAATTACGCATAGAGGAGGCCGCAGCGCGCAAGCAGGCACGCATCGACGCAGGTGAAGAGAAAATAGTGGGCGTCAATATTTACCGGGTGACGGATGAGGTGTCTTTCGATATACTGGAAGTAGACAATACGGCCGTCCGGGAATCGCAACTGCGGCGCCTTGCCGATGTAAAGGCCAAACGCGACGAAGCGAAGGTGCGTGCAGCCCTCGAAGCGCTCGAACAATGCGCCCGAACCGGCGCCGGCAACCTGCTGGAAATGGCTGTTCAGGCTGCCCGCGACCGCGCTACCCTGGGAGAAATATCTCTGGCCATGGAAAACGCTTTTGGGCGATACAAAGCCACTACACGCACCATTTCGGGCGTTTATGCCGCCACTATGAACAACAACGAAGATTTTGAAAAAGCCCGACGGATGGCCGACGCCTTTGCCGAACAGGAAGGCCGGCGTCCGCGTATCATGGTCGCCAAACTTGGTCAGGACGGTCACGACCGCGGCGCCAAGATCATCGCCACCGCATTTGCCGACCTGGGGTTCGATGTAGATATCGGTCCGCTGTTCCAGACGCCCGCCGAGGCTGCCAGACAGGCCGTCGAAAACGATGTGCATATTCTCGGCATTTCCTCCCTGGCCGCCGGACACAAGACGCTGGTGCCGCAGACCGTTGCCGAACTTAAAAAACTTGGTCGCGGCGATATTCTCGTGGTGGTTGGCGGGGTGATCCCGCAACAGGATTACGATTTTTTAAAGGCAGCAGGCGCTGCGGCGATATTTGGTCCGGGGACGGTAGTTGCCAAAGCAGCGCAGGAACTGCTGGCGGTGCTGATGGGATAATAGGGTATAATACGGAATAAAAAACCTACCTATATGTATCAAAAAACTATCATTGCAGGCCTGATGGTTATGATCCTGCTCTTTGCCACTGCATGTAGCAAACGGGGAGACAACCCGATCGATCCACAACCACCGAACCCTGAAATGCCCTTGCCCGAGCAGATTCAATCCAGTCAATTGTTGTGGCGCGTATTACTCAGTGAAGTTTTTCAGTCGCTGGGCTCCGGACGCGGTGCTGTACTCCGAAATGGCCATATCGAAATTGCAACAGCATCCGGCTGCTTTCGCGTCGACTTGCAAAACGGTGCACTGGCTGACCACTCGAGTTTCGGGTCAATCCGGGGCGGATTGGCTAATATCCATACATACGACCGTTATATTGTAAACCACGAATACCGCCTGTCTACGCTTTCCGGCACAGGTGTTGGCGACAACATCGTCCGCGTATTCGATATGAATACCCTTGTCTGGCTCACGACATACCCGCATGTCCCATTTTCAGATACGGTTTTCGACCGCATGGCAGGCCTTGGCGACCGTGTTTATTTCCTGCTGGAAAAACAAAATGCTTCCCCCGGCCTGTCAGAACTCGACTTTACCACTGGCGCACTTTCGGAACATTCCGGCTTACCCGACTCCCTTTACTTGTTCAATGTGCCCGATGCCTGGGAGGCAAGCGGCGAGCGCTTCCTCTGCCTGATCGCGGGAGTTGCCGATTCGATGGCCTACGTCATCTACAACGCGACGCAGCAAAAAATTGTCACCCGGCTGAACGCCGAAAAACAATTGCCCTACTTCCTGTTGCTAGGCTACGGAGGTCAGCAAAACGGCCGGATATACACCCGGCATTATGCTTCCGGCAAACTGGTCTGCCGCAACATCGCCGATGGAAGTATTGCCTGGGAGCGCAGCCTCTCCGGCAACAACATTAACCTGCTTGGGGTGTCGGACGATCGCCTGTTGCTCCTGGAAGACAATGTCCTGTTCGCTTTGAATACGGAAAACGGCAGTCCCGTCTGGTCCAAAACCCTCGAGGGTGTTTTCATGGGACACGCCTTTATGGATGACAAGATAGTAGTACTTACCCTGGACAAGTTGAATTGTTTGAATCTGGGAAACGGTCAGGAAACGCTGAACGTCGGCGGTTTCGGCTTATATAAAACGGGATATCCAGGCATCGTCAAAGCCGAACAGGGTCTGATTTTTATCGGATGGGAAAAGTACCTGCTATGTTTTCAGGGATAATCGGCTAATGTGGGCTTTATTCCGCCGTTTTGATCACTTTTTTGCTGATACTCCCGTTTTTCCCCTGCAAGCGAAACAGCAAGGTTCCGGGTTCCCACCCTGAGCCATCAAGGATAATTTGTTGCTGCCCGGATGCCAATAGCCCGGCGTTCACGGTTTTTACCAGTCTGCCGGACAAGTCGAATATCTCCAGTCGGATCACCTGAGGTTCGGCAAGGGCAAAAGAAACGCTTGTTATGTCCTTGAATGGATTAGGCGCGATCGACACCTTTTCATATGTTTCCGGGACATGTGTTCCGGTAGGCTGGGGTAGCACCGCCCGAAACATCGACCTGCCGAAAGTCGCAGCCACCAGCGTGCGTGTCGGCGCATGGAAGGTCAGGTCGAGTATGGGTACATTGGGCAGACCCATTCCAAGCGGTTCCCAGTTTATACCGCCGTTGTAGGTGACCATCACCCCGGCATCGGTGGCAATGTACCAGGTGTTTGGATCGGTTGGGTCAAGAATAAGGTCATTGACCGGCATGTCGGGCAGGTTGCCGGCGGCATTGTTCCAGGTTTGTCCTCCGTCAGAACTTCTGTAAACATGCGCCATATCATCGAAATGGCGGAAACCGGAAAGGCAGACGTATATCGTGTTCGCGTCCCAAAGGTCGGCGACGACGCGGGTGACCCAGCGTTTGGGCAAGTTGTCGGAGATATTTGTCCAGTTCTGTCCGCCATTGGCCGTAAACCAGACATTACCGTCGTCGGTGCCTGCGATAAGGGTATTTGGAGCAATCGGCGATGCAGCGATAGTTGTAACAGTGCCGTACACCACGCCGTTTTGTCCGCCCGGCCCGTTGCTGAGGTCGCCGCTGATGGCGGTCCAGTTCAGTCCGCCGTCAACAGATTTGAACAGTTTTTCGGCACCGAAATACATGATATCGGCATTATTGGGATCAAAAATATAAGGCGTATTCCAGTTGTACCGAATGGACTGGGGCTTTACGGCGCCGTTGGCGCCCTTCAGTCCGCCGTATTGCGACGACGTATAAAAAAGCGTGTCGTCGGTAGGGTTGACCAGCGTGACAAAGCCGTCGCCGCCTCCAACGGTTTCCCAATCGCCGGGGCTGCCGCTGAGTGTGCGCCAGGTGCCGTTGTCCTGCACCCCGCCATACAAACGTTCGGGGTGTTGGTAGTCTATTTCAGAAGTATAGCATTGCGTGACGGCAAAGGGCCGGTGTACCCAGGTACTGCCGCCGTCTGATGAAGTATAGACGCCGCCGTCGTTGCCGACAACCCGGAAATCGGGGTTGGCGGGGTGTATGTACAAGGCGTGAAAATCGACGTGCAGGCCGGCCCCGGCGTCGCTCCAGGTCAGCCCGCCATTTGCACTTTTCAGGAAACCGATACCAAGGCAGAATACCGCATCCGGGTCGTTTGGCTCGACCCTGATCTGCCCGAACCACCAGCCGAAGTTGGCGTATCCAGGGTCGCCGCCCGGGGGCAGTTTTGCCCAGGTGTCGCCATTGTCGCTGCTTTTATATGTTCCGGTGTAAAAGCCGTTTGTGCCGGCGTAGATGGCGTAGAGGGTACTTGGTTCCGAAGGCGCGATGGCGATACCGATGCGGCCGTTTGTACTGCCCTGGGGGAGCCCTCCATCCAGTTTTACCCAGTTGTTGCCGCCATCGGTGCTGCGCCAGATTCCGCTGCCTGCTCCTCCGTACACCCGCGTGTGCGGGCGCCGGATGCGTTCCCAGGTAACGGCAAAAACCGTATCCGGGTTGGAAGGGTGTATCGCCAGGTCAATCACACCGGTGGAGTCGTTGATGAACAGGGTTTTTTCCCAGGAATTGCCGCCGTCGGTGCTGCGGTACACGCCCCGTTCGGGGTTGTTGCTGAACAGGCTTCCCATGGCCGCGACAAAAATACGCCCGGGGTTTTTAGGGTCGACTTCAATGCGACCGATACTGCCGGTATTTTCCAGCCCGGCAGAGGTCCAGGATTCGCCGCCGTCTATGCTTTTGAATACCCCGCGCCCGTCGTAAGTGACGGAACCGCCGCCGCCGTTTGTTTCTCCCGTACCGCAATAAAGGGTGTTTTTATCCGAAGGATCGATAGCAATGTCGCCAATGGAAAGGCTGGGCAGCCCGTCGGTTATGGGCAACCAGTTTTCGCCGGCATCCACTGATTTCCACACGCCGCCAGAAGCCGTTGCCGCATAAATGGTTTGCATATCGGATGCGTGCATGGCCACGTCGGTGATGCGGCCCCCCACTTTTGTCGGACCGGCCAATTCCCATTGAACGGAATTGTTGCGGCTTTCTGCCTGACCTTGTACCCATTCCACGGCCTCGTAGTAAGCGCCGGAGGGAATTTGATCGTACGGAAATGCCCGTTGCAGGAACAGGTAGTCGTTCGGTTCCGGCGATTCTCTCGAGACAAGTTTAAAATGCCGTATCTCGACAATATTAAACAGCAGGGCGATAGCGGCAAGGCCAAGCGGAAGCGCAGTATTTTTCATAAAACAGTAGGTTGTTTCCCGCAAATCAACACAGATATGCGGATGAAAATCAGCGGAAATCAGCGAAATTTTTCTGCGGAAATCTGCGGGAAACTCTTTTTTCCCGCAGTCAAAATACCATACATCCAGGCTTCTTCCCGAAGGGCTTCATATTGCCGCATGGATGCTTTCACATTGTCTAGCCGGATGTCGTTCACGATATGAAAAAACCTGAAAACCCGGCCGAAAGGCAGCCAGGCGGCAGAAAGGTCGTGCAGGTTGCGCAGCGAAACGCGTACGTTGGTCGTGGCGTCGCGGATAACGACCTCTTCAAAACCGGCCTCCTTTGCGTAATGTCGGTGTTCGTCCGCCGTGTCGATATCCGGGATGGCCCAGGGCCGCAGCCAGTCGGCGAGCAGTTGTTCGCCTTTGGTTGATACGGGGCGGTTTTGGCGCATATATTCGGCCATGACCAGTCTGCCGCCCGGTTTCAGCACCCGGAAGGCTTCCCGGTAAAACGCCGCTTTTTCCGGCGCATGGCAGATGCTTTCGCAGGCCCAGACCACATTGAAGGTATCGTTTTCAAACGGCATGTTGCAAAAATCTGCCTCGACGAAGGACGCTTCGGGCAGGTTTTTCAGCACTGCCTGTTGCCTGCAATCGGCAATCTGGCTTGCTACGATATTGACGCCCGTGACACGGGCCTGCAGGTGCTGCGCCAGCCAAAAGCAGGCATTGCCGACGCCGCAGCCCGCGTCGAGCACGTGTTCGCCTGCCTGTATGCCGGCGTATCCGGCCAGCACCCGGTTCATGTTGTCAAGGGCATCTTCGTGCCGGTGTGCGTGCTCGTCGTAATACCCGAAGTGTACGGCGACGTCGCGACGGCGGCGGTTCCAGATACGCCTGTAGTCAAATCGGGTGTGATCGTAGTAGCTGTGTACGTCGGGATACGTCCATTTCATATGGACAAGTATCCGAAAAATATTTTACCTCCGGCAACAAGTCGGCATACTTCCGGCGTTTAAAGCCTTCGGCATTACTTTTACCGATAAAAACAGAACAATTTATGCAAAAACTCATCCTCTTCTGTTGTCTTGCAGGATTGCTGGTCGCGCAATCCGGCTGTGCGTCCTGGAAACAAAACCGCTGGCTCGCCAACCACAACAAAACCCTGAAACGCCTCGCAGAGAGCAATATTCCACCGGAACAGAAGCTCGACGGGCTGATTCAGGACTACGTGCTGTTTATGAATGAAGACCTGAAATTTCTCAACCCTGTAAAAGGCGTCAAGTTTGTGGAGAAGTACCATTCCCAGAACGAGCGCTATATCGACAAAATACTCAACGACTCTGAAAAATGGCAGGGTAGCCTGAATACCCTGGAAAAGGTGGAACTCGGGGTGCGCGTCGCCAAAAAACCTTACCTGAACGACGTAATCGATCTGGCGCCCAAATTCAAAAAGAAATACAAGCAATACGCTTTTATTGTAAAACTGACCGGCAAGGTGGTCGGCGGGCTCTCGGGATTTCTGGGCAAGGCGCTTGGGATTTAAGGGTTTTTGGAGGTTGCGGGTTACGGAGGTTGCGTGAAACATTATTTCCTTAACCTTTATTCGAAAAGCCAGGGAAAGTCGCAACCCGCAACCTCCGCAACCCGCAACCTCCGCGAAACCCTCAGGAGGTGATCTGAAAAATCACGGGTTTTGACGGACTGGCGTCGAGGTCAAAAGACGCGGTTTGGAGGTTGAGCAGGTAAAAGCCATCTTTCACGTCGTTCGGAACATAGATCAGTTCTGTAATAGTGCAGTATTGCCGGACCGTTTCCGGGTACTGCCAGAAGGCGCGATGGGCCAGCAATTTGCCTTCATCCTCCTCGCGGTCGACGGACGGCAGGTCGAGCAGCAGATGCTGCACGCCACAGGCAACGAGGTATTCCACGGCGGTGTAGTGCATGTAAGGCGGGTTGGCGCCCGAATAGTTCGCGGCCAACTTCAAATCGTCATTGGGAAGGGTCCGGATAATCAGCGCTTCTGCTTCGTCAGGGGCGATCAACTCCTCCAGTTGATCGGGAAAGATCACCCGGTCGCCGGCATCCGTCTTGCGCGGGTAAAGGCTGATGAGTTTTGCCATGACATGCGCCGTTTTCAAACAATCACCCAGGACATACCGCTCTTTGGCAATATGACCCACGCATTCTGTGTGTGTGCCGTTGCCGTGCGGATTGAACGTCACGTTGAAAAAATTGACGGGACCACCCTTTGCCGTGCTGCCGATAAAACTTCCCGCTTCTACCGGCCAGAAAGCCACAGGCGGGGCGTAAAAACAGTTCGGGTTGCCATGCCCGTCGCGGAGCGGTATCGACAGGTCGATAGGCCGGGACAGATCGGCATGGTACGAATGCCCTTTGTGCTGAAATATGACGCGCATAGGTGTTGATTGGTTTGAAAGGTTTTTGGGGTTTCGGAGGTTGCGGGTTGCGGGTTGCAGAGGTTGCGACCTTCCCTGGCTTTTAGAATAATGGTTAAGGTAACAATGTTCCACGTAACCCGCAACCTCCGCAACCCGCAACCTCCTACCGAACGATACTCAACCGTACGGCGCCTACACCCTTGCCGTCCGTCAGGCGCAGCAGGTAGGTGCCCTGGGGCAGGTCCTGCAAATCGAGTGTGGTGACAAATGTCCCGCCACCCGGCGCAAAGTGCAGCGAACGCAGATTCCGGCCTGCCACATCGAACACTTCGGCGCGTAGTTCGGCGGGCGCTTGTTGCATTTCCAGGCGGAACAGTCCTGAAGACGGATTGGGCGCCAGGAGCAATCCCCATTCCGTAGCAGGGTTTACAATACCGAGCACCAGCACGAATACGGTATCTGCACATCCGTTAGCGTCTTCCACTACGACCATATAATCGCCGTTGGGCACGCCCGGGAATACCGGCGAACTCTGGAACGGCAAGCCGTTGATGGAATACAGGTATGGCGGTGTCCCCAATTGTGCCGAAGCAATAATGGTATCGTTTGAAACGCTTGCATCGGCCTCAAGGGGCGGGTTCAACTGGAGCGGCACCGGTATCTGCACAATAGAGCCCGTCACGTCGCGCACACGCACGGAATTCGCTCCCGGAAAGATCGTAAATTCATTTGAACTCTGGAACGGTCCGCCGTTCAGCGAGTACTCGTACGGTGCTTCACCTCCCGTTGCAGCCAGTTCGATCGTCGCCTGGCCGTTGCAGTAGTCGATATCGGTGATCTGCCCTGCCAGCGACAGCGGCGGAATATTTACCGTGAAGTTCTCGACATCTATACAGCCGTTGGCATCCACGACAGTGAGCATGTAATTGCCGTTGGGGAGGTTGACGGGAGGCTGCGGACCGTTGAATAAAAAAGTATAGGGGACTGTACCGCCCGTTGCCAAAAACTGGGCGTCGTTGCCGGTCAGTGTTACGGCGGCAAGGAGAGCAGGGGGCTGGTTGATAACGAAAGTCAGTTCCGTCACCGTGCCGGCGGCATCGCGCACACTAACGGCATGTGGACCATCATTCAGCCCGCTGAACATGTTGCTGCTCTGGTAAGCGCCGCCGTTCAGGGCGTATTCGTATGGCGGGATGCCACCTGTGGCGTTGACCTCCAGCGCGCCGGTCTGGTCGCCAAAGCAGAGGATAGCGCCTGTTACGTTGATGGTTGTGATAACCAGCGGCGGCACGTTGACCGTTGCTGATGTAGTCGCCGTGCAGCCATTGGCATCAAGCACCGTGATGGTGTAAATGCCGTTGGGCAGGCCGGAGAAAACATTACCCGGCTGGAAATCGGCGCCATTGATACTGTACTGCAGGGCGCCGGTGCCGCCTGAAGCGGTGACGGTAATGACGTTCAGCACTGCGTTCGCCGAAACGGTAATGGCGGGAGGAGAGGTGATGGTCACCTCGTTGGTCGTAATGGTAAAGCCCTGATTGTCTTTTACCTCCACCGTGTAAGTGCCTGTGGGCAGGCCCGTAAAGGTGTTTTGCGGCTGGAATGCTCCGCCGTTCAGGCTGTAGGAATAGGGCATTTGACCGCCGGCTACTGTTGCTGCCACGGCGCCTGTGTTGCCCCCGAAACAATTGACCTGCGATTGCACGACCAGGTTAGCGAGCAGGGTGTTGACAGCCACGATCGTTTCCACGGTGGTGGTGCAGCCGTTTTCATCCTGCACGGTAATGGTGTAAAAACCGTTGGGCAGGTTTTCAAAAACGTTCGACGACTGGAACATAACGCCGTCTGTGCTGTATTGAAAAACGCCGGTACCGCCGGATGCCGTCACCGTAACGTCGTCGTCGAGCACATCGGCAGTTGCCTGTATGGCCACGGGATCGCCCAGGGTAATGGTATCTGTTGTTGTCGTGAATCCGAACTGGCCTGTCACCTCAATCGTGTAGTCGCCCGCAGGCAAGCCGGTGAAGACGTTGGAAGTCTGGTTCGGTCCGCCGTTGATGCTGTACTGGTACTGACCGTCGAGGCCGGTGGCGTCTACGGTGATTTCGCCGGTAGCGCTGTTCGGGCACAATACCGCCTGACTTTCCGCAGCCGTTGCAGCAAGGTTGTTTTGTACAATAATGATCTGGAAAGTTGCGCCCTGTACCCATGTAGAAGCGCTGAGGTCGACGGCATCAAACAGGAATTCATCTGCCACGGCGGCGTCTCCATTGTGCTCGTATGCCACCAGTCCGGCGTCAATATCCGCCTGCGTGAAGGCGTCGCCATACGCCATGGCCGTGCCGTCGAGGAGCAGCGTGCCGTGTTGCGGCAGGCTGAGCAGGGTGTACAATGCCGGTCCTGCGGCGCCGGAAAAGGACAGGTTGGTCGCCTCGATAGCGCCCGAGCCGCCTGCTGGCACCAGCAATGGTGTATTGATGGCGATTGTACCCGTGGGTATTGTGTCGGCGAAGCAGAAATTGAGCCCCCACGCAGTCACGGAGCCGCCGTCCTGGTTTACGTTATCTTTTACGATGATCTGCCATTCACCCGCTGCCATCATGCCGTTCAGAGCGGAGAGTGCTGTTACGGGTTGGTAGGTTCCGCTGATCGCCGGCGTGGTAGTTTCACAAGTTGCCTCAAAATCGTCGGCAGTCAGGGTTGCGCTGTCGTCAAAAATTGCGTTGATGTTGTTTCCTTCACATCCATCTGAGGTAGCCGGAACGCCGGGACGGTCAAACAACAATATGGTCGTGCCATCCGGCGCTACCAGGCGGGCGTCGAGGTCGCCGACCCAGGTATGGCTCACCTGGAAGGTCACATTGACGTCGGCGATAGTTTTATTTTCCGCGATGTTCAGCACGGAAATGGCGGTGTCTATAGCCTGCGAAATCGGCTGTGGCACGTCTGTGCTGTTGAATACCTGGTCGCAGGTGATCTTACCCGTCTGGAAGGCCATTACAGGAGAAAAGTCGCCGGTTCCGCAGTTGTTTGAAGGGCGGACGTGCCAGTAGTACACGCCTCCCGGCTGGAGTGTGGAGGTTTGGACAGTGGCATTGGCGGTGTTCTGGCTGAAAACGACCGACGCAGGGGAAAAGGAAGGACTGGTGGCCACTTCCACGAAGTAGCCATCGGCGAATGCGGCGGTATTCCAGCTCAGGTCGGTAGTCAGGGGTTGCTCGGTTGCGCCGTTCACAGGGCTGATGGCAGCAATTGCTGCGGGCGCTCCGGGCAAAAGCGTCAGTTGAACGCCTGCGTTTTGGATGATGCTGCCCGATGTCGCCTGAACCGTCATGTTATAGGCGCCGGCTGCCCCAGGGGCCAGGTCGTAGATCGTGATTTGTGCGCTGTTGCCCGGCAGGGCCGGGTTGGGGCTGATATCGACGGTAGCGCCTGCGGGTGCACCGTTCAGGGTCAGTTCCACGGGGTCGCTGAACCCCAGGATCGAGCCAAGGTCGGCAGAGAACAGGAGGGTGTCGCCTGCGCAGGCCTGCAAGGCTGTGGTGCTGGTCACCAGAGAAAAAGTAGGCACTGGCGGCAGCTGTATCCGGAAGTTTTGGTTGGAAATATCGAAAAAGATATTGCCCAGGGCTTCCACTTTTACCCGGCAGGTATTGGAGAGGTTGTTGGGTACCAGCACGCTGGCCGAGCCGGTATTGGGCACATTTGCAGCCAGTACTACGGGATAGTTGAACCCGCCGTCGGTAGACAGCAGGATACGCACGTTGGCGCAGTTGACGGGTGCGACATTGGTGTTGTTCACATCCCAGGTGATGGTTTTGGTTTCACCGACGTACCACAGCACATTGGTATTCGGTTCGGTTACTGTAAACGGTCCTGCGGTGCCGGCCACGGTGACCACCACATCGTCTTCATCAGTACAGCCGGCGCCGCCGTGGTTGTCGCGTGCCACCACGCGAAATTTCATGGTGCGCGCCACGGAGGGCAGTTTTTCCCAGGGATAATTGGTGTTACTCACCAGATCAGACAAACGCGGAAAATAACGCGTCGGCGATGCCGTGCCTTTGAAGGAGCGGAACAGCGGTCCGGTGGTGCTGGTCGATACCGGAGGAGAAGTGGTGACAGCGGCGTCCATTTGTTCCCAACAGAAGGTCAGCATATCGTTGTTCACATCGCTGCCGGTAGCCGTCAGGGCGAAGGGGGTGGATTTGGGGATGATATAATCTGCCCCGCCGTCGACGACCGGGTTGTTGTTGTTCGAATTGATCTTCACCGCGCAGGTATTTCCGTTGCCATTGACGGTGAAATTGTTGATTTCCTGAACGTTGTAGGCATGGAAATAATCGTCGCTGTTGCTCTGAACGTTTTGCGCGCCGCAAATGCCGGCGTAGGCCATGATGGTGCTGCCGCTGCCGGGCTCTACGGATGCCTGTGAGGAGCCGTTGCCATTGCAGGATCCGGCGGTACCGTTAAAGGTGTGGCTGCCGCTGAACTGGTGCCCCATTTCGTGGGCGACGTAATCGATGTCGAAGGGATCGCCGATGGGGGAACCGCCGCCCGTCACACCACGCGCTTTGCTGTTGGTGCTGCATACCACGCCCAGGCCGGCAATGCCGCCGCCGCCCGTGCTGACTACGTGGCCGATGTCAAAATTGGCGCTGCCGATCACGGCGGTCAGGTTGTTTTGGTTCTGGCCGAGCATGGTGCTGCCGTTGCCGTTATTGTACGGGTCTGTGGCGCCATTCAGGTAAATGATCTGGTCGTTGTTGGGGATCAACTGCATGGTGACGGCAAAGTCGTTTTCATAAACGCCGTTCACGCGGTTCATTGTGGTATTCATGGCGGCCAGAGTCAGGGCTACCGTGCCGCCGTGAAACGTGGCGTATTCCCCGGTACAGGCGAGGGCGAGGCGGTATCGGCGCAACTGGCAGTCGCCCTGCGCTTTGGCGGCAGATGGCGTGTTCAGGGTAATTTGCTGAAAATCGCTTGTTCCCGTTTCGCAGTAAAAGCCCTCGTTGTCTTTTCCGGGCGGGTAATCTTTTTTAAAATATACCACGTAGTTGTCTTTATCGCCGTGGCTGTACGGGTCGATAAAAAGGGTGCTGTGTGGCCGAGAGCACCATGGCGTGGAAGCCCCAGGGCGTCAGGTCGCATTTCAACAATGCAGTGGGGTCGTCGATGCCATATCCGGTATAACAACGTGTTTCCGGATATTTTTCCTGAAGAGCGGGCGCCATTACAGGCGATTCATTCAGGCGGAAACTGGCGGTCCGGCCATCGGGCATGGGGAGAGTCAGAACGGGCAGGTCGCTTTTGTTTGCCGCCGCAGTAAACCGTTCCGGGGCGTCGTTGAGCAGCGATTGCAATGCGTTGAGATCGAAACTGACCGTGCGATATACTTGCGGGATTATCAGGCGCTCGCCTGCAGGCAGGATATCGCGTTCGGCAATATCAGACCAGATGGGTTGCGCTTGCAAGGCGACCGAAAGGGCCAGTAAAAATAAAGAACAGAAGACTCTGACCATCACTAAGGAATTTGATTTGGATGATTAATATGAATGCGAAAAAACGGACGAAAGTAGATTTTTCCGATTGGGCCTTCCACATGTTTATGGCCGTTTGGCAAAGGAACAGCAAAAAAAGACGCTGAAAAACAAGGGGGCGAAGCGGATCGTACCGGTTTTGCAATATATTAAAAAACAGGCAGATGCAATATTTGGCCAAAGCGCACGCTGATATTGACATGCTAACCCGGTTTTTTATTTGCCAAAACAATCTATATGCAAAAAATCTTCCTGACCGCCTTGTTGCTGCTGTCAACATGGCTTTTGCCCGCACAAACGGAAACCATTCGTTCCGTTTTTTTTGATCTGGACAAATCGGAACTCAACACCGAAGCCCGGCAAACACTCGACGCGCTCTCCATTACCCTGCTGTCGGCGCCGGATTACACAGTTACCATCGACGCCTATACAGATAACAGCGGTACAGAGGAATACAACAAACGCCTGGCAGAAGAAAGAGCCGAAAGCGTGCAGCAGTACCTCTCCGCCAAAGGTCTGCTATCGGGGAAAACCACCGTAAAAAGCTGGGGCGAACGAAACCTCACCTTCGATAATACCACAGAAGCCAGCCGACGGAAGAACCGACGTGTCGACATTGCCGTGGCGGCCATTTATTTCGACGACTATGCAGCCCTGCAAAAACGCCTCACCGCCAACAGTGAACAAAAGATCATGATACAGCCCGACCGCGAACAACAGATCACGGCTGCACGTGGTACCATTATCGCTATCCCGGCGCAAAGTTTTGTCTTCGACGACGGCTCCAGCCCGACCGACCCGGTTGAGATCACGGTCAGGGAGGCCTATGCGCCGTCCGACTGGATCTCGTTCGATCTCTCCACTACCAGCAACGGCCACGTATTGCAGACCGGCGGTATGGTGTACATTGATGCACAGTCGGGAGGCAAGCAGCTGTCGATGGCTGATGGCGCAGCCATCACGGTGGCCATTCCTGCCGGTAAGGTGGATCCGGGTATGGAACTTTTTTACGGCAAACAGACGGAAAACGGCGGCCTCAACTGGCAGCCGGTGGGCCAAAAGTTCCGACAGACCCTCAAGGACCCGGTCGTTACACTCGATATCGATCCCTCGCTGGGCGCCCGGATCATGGCCATGAAGGTGCCGGAATATGCGCTGCCAACCGCACCGGTATTTTCCGGCGACCTGCCGCTTCGGCCGCGCAAGCCCAATGCGCCGCGCCCGCCCCATCCGCCCCAGCGACCCGATTGGGACAATATCCGGTATATGTTCGGCGGCCGGTCAGGCGAATCCATGAGCCGGAAAGGCAGCAAGAAAGCAAAGAAATATTATCAGAATGCCCTGGAAAGGTATGAACGCGATTCACTCCAGTATGTGGCGCTATACAAAAAGTACGAAGCCAAGGTGGCCGACTTCGAGGCATCGAAGCAGCGGTACGCCGTTGAACGCGATAAATGGGAAGTCGCCCTTATGGACCGGATCAGGGCCATCATGAATTTTGAGCAGGGACGGCGCCTGCACAACTATTCCGAAAATTTGCAGATAGCCCTGAAGCAGATCGGGAAAAATATCGGGAAACGCCCGTATTACAGCAACCTCGAGTACGCCGTTATATCCGCTGCCGATAAAAACTACGAAATGCGGTTCAAGGAAGACTTTATGAGCCAAAACAGCAACCGGATCACCGTCAGTAATTTATACTATAAGCATATCGGATTCAAGATCGTGGAGGCTCCGGAGTTCAAATACCTCTTTCGCCGGGTATGGGACGAATACCCCTGGGATACGCTTCAAAATGCGACGACTGATATCCTGAAAAACATTGGCCTGAAAGATATTTCCGACAGCCTGAAAGCCGAAATCAGCGAAAAACGGCTGCTGACGGCCCAATCGACGGCCCAGGCGCAAGGTTATATGCGCTCCTATGTGGCCGACGTCAGCCAGTTGGGCTGGATCAATTGCGACAAATTCTACAACGATCCCGCCGAGAAGGTGCAACTGGTGGTCAATGAATCGGAAGAGGCTACCCTTTACGTTGTTTGCAGGGATATCAACAGCCTGTTGTCGTTCTCCCGCAATGGCGAAAGTACCTATACCGCTTCGGGCCTGCCCAAAGGCAAAACGGTGTCGGTTATTGCTATCCGGGTCAAAGACGGCAAACCGGAATTCGCCATGCAGGACGTCAGGGCCGGGGAGACAGGCGCCCTGACCATGCAGTACCGCAGCGTAAACATGAAGGAATTGCGGGAAGAACTGAAGCGTCTGAGTATTTAAGGTTTCGGAGGTTACGGGTTGCTACATTTCCTTCTCTTTTCGAATAATGGTTTGAGTAGTAATGCTCCACGCAACCCGTAACCCGCAACCTCCGTAACCTCCGCAACCCGCAACCTCCGCAATTACCGCTTCAAATTATCTGTGGCCAGTTCAATTCCTTCGATATCCGGTATGTCGGTTTCGGGCCGGGCATCTGCCGGCGCCGGAACAGTGGCAGCCTCAATCGGTTTCACGCGTCCGGCCAGCCAGATGCTCATGGCGATGAGGGCGATGGAGAAATAGCCCACCCAGTTGTATCGCTCGATGCGGCCTGCGGCAGATTCGTACACCATTGCACCGGCAATATTGGCTGCGATACCGGTGGCGAGTTGTTGCATAGAAGAGTTAATGCTCATAAAACTACCCCGCTGTTGCGGCAAAACAACACCCGACACGATGGCCTGTGTAGGGATCATGCGCCCGTTGGCCACGATAAAAAACAGTCCGGAAATAAGAAGCACCGTCCACAAGGGCATCGGCCACAGGTTGGTGATCAGCCACACCGGAATCAGGGAAAGCAAGGCAAAGAATACAAAAACAGGGTATTTGCCGCGCCGGTCGGCGACTTTGCCCACCAAAGGCGAGGTGAATATCGTCAGTGCGCCGCCGACCAGGTAGATCAGGAAAATATTGTGTTCGCTAAAGCCCACGTTGTTCACGAGAGACGGCGCGATAAACGGAATAATGGCAAAATGCCCCATCATCAGCACGATCGACAGCGATAAGGCTTTCATCTGGTTGGGGGTTTGAAAAATATCGGTGAGCACGCTAAGCGGTCTTTTGCCCGGTGTTGCTGCTTCCAGGTGCTTGTTGACCGGCGGTACGAACAGCGCCACCAGCGAAATGACGACCAGTCCCAGACTGCCGATCGCGAGAAACGGCACGTGCCAACTGAACCTTGCGGCCAGCCACAGGCCCGTCGGCACCCCTGCTACCGAAGCCAGCGAAAAGGAAGTCATCAGGATACCCATCGCGCGGGCCCTGCGCTCGTATTCAAGGTATCGGCCACGACGGCCAGCACCTGCGCGCCGATCATGCCGCCGAACAAGCCCGCCAGCACCCGCGCCGCCACCAGGAATTCGTAATTGGGCGCAAGGGCACAGGAAAAAGTGCCGATCACAAAACCGGCATAGGCGAACAACAGCACCTTTTTCCGGTCGAATTTATCCACAAAAAAAGCCGATACAAAACTGGATACGCCGGCGGTGAGCGCATATGCCGAAACGGCAAACCCGAACTGCTGTGGATTAATGTGCAGCAGGCTCATCAACTGCGGCCCCAACGGCATCATAATCATAAAATCCATGATGTGGGTGAAGTTGACCGACGCAAGCGCGAAAAGCAGGAGTTTTTCTTTTGAATTCATAGGGGAGGGAAACAGTGAAAGGCGGAAAAGGGTTTCAGTTTTGTACGGTGAATTGGAAGTGCCGGGGTGCCGGCGCAGGTGGTAGTTGAGCAAAAGGGGAATGTCTATTGACGGATGCGATTTTGGGTTGGTTGCAAAAACGGGTGAACATTTCAGGGCAAGGCATGCCAACCAATCCTCCCGGGCTTCACTTATCGTACCTTTGTCCCGCACCTTTACCGCCACACCATGAAGTTTGAAGAATACCGCATTGCGCCGGAGATAAAGCGAAACCTGGAAGAATTGGGTTTCAAACGCCCTACGGATATCCAGTACAAGTCCATTCCGCCTATCCTGAAAGGAGAAGATGTGCTGGCTATCGCCCAAACGGGCACGGGCAAAACGGCGGCCTTTGCCATCCCGGTGCTGCACCTGCTGCATGCCCGCAAATCCTCGGCACGCACGGGGGGCATCAAATGCGTCGTGATGGTGCCTACCCGGGAACTGGCGCTTCAAATCACCGAGGTGTTCGACAAAATCGGCAGCCATACCAGGGTCAAAACCTTTTGTGTGTTTGGCGGCGTGGAGCAGGGACCGCAAATTGCCCGCCTGGAAAAGGGGATCGACGTGCTGGTCACTACGCCGGGACGGATGTTCGACCTCGTGAGCCAGGGGTACATCAAACTGGAGCATGTGGAGATTTTGATCCTCGACGAGGCCGACCACATGCTCGATCTGGGCTTTATCCGCGACATCCGTGATTTGATAAAGTTCCTGCCGCGCAAGCGCCAGACGCTGTTTTTCTCCGCCACCATCAACGATCATATCAAGGAACTGGCCTATTCGCTGGTGACGCGCGCCATCCGGATACAGATTTCGCCCAAAGACCCCGTTGCCAAAAATATCAACCATTCGGTTGCCTTTATTGCGATGGACGACAAGCGTTTTTTCCTGGAACGCGTGATCCGGGAAAATCCGGACAGCAAAATTCTCGTATTCGTGCGGACCAAAGTCCGCGCCGAGCGCGTGTCGAAGGCCATGGAAAGGGTAGAAATCGTCACCCAAACCATCCACGGCGACAAAGAGCAACAGGATCGTTTGGAGGTGATGAACCAGTTCCGGACGGGAGCGGTGAAGGTGCTGATCGCCACGGATGTCAGCGCGCGCGGCATCGACATTCCGGATGTGGATTATGTGGTGAATTACGACCTCCCCGATGTGGCCGAAAACTATGTACACCGCGTCGGGCGCACCGGTCGCGGCACAAAAAAGGGACTGGCCGTGTCATTTTGCAGTCCGGAAGAAAAGGACGTACTCGCTGAAATCGAGAAGTTTCTCGACAAGCCCATCAAGGTGCTGGACATCGATAAAGCGGAATATGCCGAAACCCTGGATCTTACCAGCGAGGTCGGCGACAAGTGGAACGCCACGATGCTCGAAATAGAAAAAGCGGAAAAGTGGATGAGAAAGAAGGAGAAAGGAAAAGGAAAGAAGAAGTGAACCATTCAATGCGCCTCCAGCCAATTATCGCCCGTTCCCATTTCCACCAGGATCGGCACTTTCAGGTTCGGCAGCGCCGTCTGCATTTTTTCCTTAACAATGGTTTTCAGGCGTTCGAGTTCGTCTTTTCGCGCGTCGAACACCAGTTCGTCGTGCACCTGAAGGATCATGTTTGATTTAAAACCTTCCCGGCGCATGGCCTCCCGGATATTGACCATTGCCACCTTGATCAGATCGGCGGCAGTGCCCTGGATGGGCGTGTTGATCGCAACGCGTTCGTTCATGGAGCGCATCATGCCGTTGCGGCTGTTGATGTCGCGCAGGTAGCGGCGGCGGCCCAGCAGCGTTTCCACGTAGCCGTTGTTGCGGGCAAACTCGACGGTATCGTCCATGTATTTTTTTAGTCCCGCGTATTGGCGGAAATAGTTCTCGATCAATTCTTTGGCTTCCGTGCGTTTGATACCCAACTGGTTCGACAGGTTGCTGGCCCCTGCGCCGTAGATGATGCTGAAATTGACCGTTTTGGCGGCGCGGCGCTGCTCGGCAGTCACCTGGTCGAGCGGAACATTGAAGACACCCGCGGCTGTAGCCAGGTGGATGTCGAGGTTTTTCTGAAAAGCGTCGAGCATAGCCTCGTCGCCGCTGATCTCGGCAATCAGGCGCAGTTCGATCTGGGAGTAGTCGGCCGAGAGCAGCAGGTGATCTGCGTCGCGGGGAATAAACGCTTCGCGCACCTTGCGGCCTTCTGCCGTACGGATCGGGATATTCTGCAGGTTGGGGTTTTGGCTGCTGAGGCGGCCAGTTGCCGCCAGCGCCTGGTTAAACGAAGAGTGTACCCGCCCCGTGCGCGGGTTGATGAGCGCGGGCAAGGCATCGACGTAGGTGCTTTTGAGTTTCATCAATCCCCGGTGCGCGAGGATGTCGGCACAAATGGGATATTGCACCGCCAGATCGGTGAGTACGGCCTCGTCGGTGCTGTACTGGCCCGATTTCATTTTTTTGCCGGGGTAGGGGATTTTCAACTGGTCGAACAACACCTCGCCCACCTGTTTGGGGCTGGCGACGTTGAAAGGGAATCCCGCCTCGTCGAGGATTTTCTTCTCCAGGTCGACAATCAGCACAGACAGTTCTTTGGAGTACGCACCCAGGAAATCGGGGTCGATACGCACGCCGGCATGTTCGATATCGGCCAGTACCTGCACCAGCGGTGTTTCCACTTCGCGGAACAATTTGACCAGACCGGGACCGCCCGCTTCGAGTTTCGGGGCGAGGTAATCGCGCAGTTGTATGGTGACATCGGCGTCTTCAGCGGCGTAGTCCTTGATTTTTTCCACGGGTACATCGCGCATAGTGCCCTGCTGTGCGCCTTTTTTGCCGATCAGATCCTCGATCTTGACGGTGGCGTAATGCAGGTACGTTTCCGCCATGTAATTCATGTTATGGCGGAGTTCGGGTTCGAGCAGGTAGTGGGCAAGCATGGTATCCCACAAGGGGCCGCGCACTTCAACGCCATAGTTTTTCAGGACGATGATGTCGTATTTCAGGTTCTGCCCGATCTTTTCGATCTTTTCGTTTTCAAATACCTTTCTGAACTCCTCCACTACCTTCTGGGCTTCCTTGCGGTCGGCGGGGACAGGGACATACCAGGCTTCGTGGGCTTTTACGGCAAAGGAAAAGCCGACAAGATCGGCCTGTGTCGCTTCGAGCGCCGTCGTTTCGGAATCGTAGCAGATGGCGGGTGCTGCCCAGGAGGATTTTGATCAGTTCCGCTCGCTTTTCCGGGGTATCAACGAGGTAATAACGTGGTTCGACATTGTCAATGCTCTTGTCTGCTTTGCGTTGCGCGGGCAGGCTGCCGCCGACGATGGGCTGGGCGTCGGGGTCGTCGCCGAAAAGATTGCCCTGGGTACCGCCTTGGGTACCGCCCTGGGTACCGCCGGCTTTAGCCGGCGACATCGAAGCCTTTCCGGGTACCAAAGCCGAAGCCGGGGCGCCTCCCCACGGACTGCGTAAAATCGCATCCGCCAGCGTTCTGAACTCCAGTTCCCGGAAAATGTCGATGAGTTCTTCGCGGTTGAACGGCTCGATCTCAAAAGCCTTGTCGTCGAACTGTATCGGCACGTTGATGTCGATGGTGGCGAGCCATTTGGACAGCGTGGCTTTTTCGCCGTGGTTTTGGACGATTTCCTGTTGTTTGCCCTTGAGTTTATCCGCGTTGGCGAGCAGGTTTTCCACGTTGTCGAATTCACCGAGCAGTTTGACGGCGGTTTTTTCCCCAATGCCCGGCAGGCCTGGGATATTGTCGACCGCATCGCCCATGAGTGCGAGTACATCGATCACCTGGTCCACGCGTTTGATGCCCCAGCGTTCGCATACCTCTTTGGGGCCCATAATCTCCACGTCGTTGCCCTGCCTGCCGGGTTTGTAAAGAAAAATGCGTTCGTCGACCAGTTGGCCGAAATCCTTGTCGGGCGTCACCATGTACACTTCGTAACCCTGCTTTTCTGCCTGCTTGGCCAGTGTGCCGATAACGTCGTCGGCTTCATAGTTGGGGACGACGACGACGGGCAGGTTCATGGCCCTGACGATGTGCTCGACCCAGGGAATGCCGAAAGTGATGTCTTCCGGTTGTGCCTCGCGGTTGGCCTTGTAGGGTTCGAATTTTTCATGGCGAAAGGTGCCGCCCTTGGGGTCGAATACCACGGCAATATGGGTGGGCTTTTCTTTTGCATCATATCCCACAACGTGCGCATAAAGCCCTGAATGGCAGATACGTTCCAGCCTTTCGAATTGATAAGCGGCCGGGTAATGAATGCAAAATGCGCGCGGTATATGAGGGCATGGCCGTCGAGAAGGAAGAGTTTTTTATTTGTCATTGCTTTTATTTTTGATCTTCATTCGGCATTGCGAAAACGGGATGCAAATAAAAAAAACTATTTTTTGTTTTAAAATTAAACAAGCGCGCTATTTGCCAGATAGATCAAAGCCGTCTGATGAATGTACTTCCTGGTATCGGTTTTTAACAAATACAGCAAAACCCATGTGTGAAAAACACCGGGCAGTGTCGTATATTTCCCAAAGAAAAAGATCAAACCATACGCGTTGAAGATTTGTCCTGTCCGCCTTTTTTCATACTTTTCCGCTCAATAATCCCTACATTTGTCGCCCTTTTGTGCATCCGACTTCATCCCGTCATCCGTATCCATCTGTGAAACGAGTCCAACTGACCGCCGCCAAAACCGGTCCATCTTCATACAACTACCTGGTTCTGCTCGCTGATAAAGACCAGCCGGCTCAACTGGAAGGCGCGCTCCTGCCGGCGGAATCGTCATTCCTGCTCAAAAGCGCCGAACGCGGCGTTACGCATTTCTTTTTTCCACGGGAAGACGGCGGCATTTTCGTCAGACTGCTCAAAAAGAAAAAGACCGGCAGCAGGGCCAAAGAAGCCGCACGGCTGGCCGGCAATGAAATGCTCCACGAACTGCGGCAATATAAAATTGCAAACGTATCCCTTTGCGGGATGCATCGGGCTGTTAACCATGTACTGGTTTTTGCAGAAGGCCTGGCCTTGGGCAGTTATCAGTTCCTGAAATATCTTACCAGCCCGAAAAAAAAGGAAAAACCAATGCGGGAGATTCGCCGTGGAAGGCGAAACATGGCAGCGGAAATTGAAGAAACAAACGCCCTGCTGGAGGCTGTTTTCCTGACCCGCGATATGGTCAACGAACCCCAGTCGCACCTGAACGCCGTCCAACTCGCCGATGCGATTATCGAGGCCGGCAAGGCATTCGGCTTCGACGTCGAGGTGCTGGGCAAGGAAAAAATAGAAAGCCTCAAAATGGGTGGGGTGCTGGCCGTCAACCGCGCCAGTTCCATACCGCCGCGGTTTTGTGTGCTCGAATGGAATCCGCCCGGCGAATCCGCCAAAAACCGGAAACCCATCGTACTGGTCGGCAAAGGCGTGGTGTACGATACCGGCGGGCTCAGCCTCAAACCCACCGATGGCATGGACTATATGAAATGCGATATGGCCGGCGCAGCAGCCGTGGTGGGTGTTTTTGCAGCAGCAGCCCGCAACCGGCTTCCCCTGCACCTTGTCGGGCTTATTCCGGCGACCGACAACCAGATCGGCGAACGCGCCGTTGCTCCGGGCGACGTCATCCGGATGTATTCCGGCGCCACCGTTGAAGTACTGAATACCGACGCCGAAGGCCGCCTCATCCTCGCCGATGCGCTGCATTATGCCAAAAAATACGACCCCGAACTGGTGCTCGACCTCGCGACCCTGACCGGTGCGGCCGTTCGCGCGCTCGGCACCCAGGCAATCTGTTACATGGGTACGGCGCCGGATCCCGTGAAGCGGGCGCTGGAATCAAGCGGCTGGGCTACCTACGAGCGACTGGTAGAACTGCCCCTGTGGAAAGAGTTCGGCAACGAACTCAAAAGCAACATTGCCGACCTGCGCAATATAGGCTCCGGAAACGCCGGAATGATCACCGCCGGAAAATTTCTCGAACATTTTGCCGCCGATTATCCCTGGTTGCACCTCGACATCGCCGGGCCTGCCTATCTTCGCACTGCCGTAGGCTACCGAACCAGGGAAGGAACGGGCGCCGGTGTGCGGCTACTCTACGATTTCCTTAAAAAATATTACCTATGACCATCTTTGTCGGCGGGCGCATTTTACCGACCGCCAAACCCCGGTCAACAGTTGCAATATGAACAACATAACCATCGGAATTTCCTGCGGCGACATCAACGGCATCGGCCTGGAGGTTATCCTCAAAGCGCTGGCCATCAATAAAGTTGGCGCGGCATTCAAAATCGTCGTGTATGGCAGCACCAAAGTGGTGGCCTACCATAAAAACATCATCACGCAGGAAAATGTCCATTTTCCATAGTGAATCAGTCGGCCATCCGAAGCGCAGCCCGACCGTATCAACATCATTAACTGCTGGCCCGACAACGTGAACATTACGCTCGGCAAGCCGACAGACCTCGGTGGCAAATGCGCTTTTCAGGCGCTCGAACGGGCAGTAAAAGACCTCAAGGCAGAGGAAATAGACGCCCTGGTGACGGCGCCCATCAACAAAAAGGCCATGCAGATGGCCGAGTTCCCCTTCCTCGGCCACACGGAATACATTACCAGCGAATTGAAGGCCAAAGAATCGCTCATGCTCATGGTGTCGGATGCGCTGCGCGTGGGCGTAGCCACCAACCACCTGGCGCTGAAAGACGTGGCGGCAGCGATCACCAAAGAAAAAGTGCTGCGCAAACTCCTCATCCTGGCCGAAACCCTGCGCATCGACTTCGGCATCAACAAACCCACCTTAGCGGTGCTGGGGCTGAACCCCCACGCCGGCGACGAAGGCGCCATCGGCGACGAGGAAGACCGCATCATCCGTCCGGCTATCGAGGAGGCCAAGGAAAAAGGCGTGCTGGCTTTCGGGCCATTCCCAGCCGACGGTTTTTTCGGATCGGGACAATACCACAAGTTCGACGGCATCCTGGCCATGTACCACGACCAGGGACTGGTGCCGTTCAAGGCGCTGTCGTTTGGCGCCGGGGTAAACTATACGGCCGGACTGGCGGCGGTGCGCACCTCGCCCGATCACGGTACCGCCTATGATATTGCAGGAAAAGGAGAGGCCGACGAGCGTTCGTTCGTCAAGGCCCTGTACCTGGCCGCCGATATCGTGCGCAACCGGAATGAATACCTCGATATGCACGCCAATTCGCTGGAACGCCGCAAACAGAAAGCCCTGATCAGCGAAACCGGCGAAGACGAACTGCTGGAAGACGTGCTTCCCGAAGATTGACGGGAATAACCCGTTCAATTGTCAAGACAAACAAAACGAAAAGATTATGAACGCCATATTAGGCATCGACGTAGGCGCATCCGGTATCAAGGGCGCTTTGGTCGACCTCGAAAAAGGCCGCTTGCACGGCGAACGGTTCAGGGTACCCACGCCCCGGCCCTCCACCCCGGAAGCAATGGCCGGCGCCGTTGGCGAAATCGTGGATTTCTTCGGGTATACAGGTATTGTCGGCTGTGGTTTCCCTTCTATTGTGAAAAACGGCATGGCGCGCTCCGCCGCCAATATCGACCAGACCTGGATCGGCGCCAACATCGAAAAAATATTTGGCGACGCCACACAAACAACATTCTTTGCTACCAATGACGCCGATGCAGCCGGTATTGCCGAAATGCGCTTCGGCATGGGTAAAGGCGAGCAGGGACTGGTGTTTCTCATTACCATCGGCACCGGACTCGGCACGGCCCTCTTTTACAAAGGCATGCTCGTGCCTAACACAGAACTCGGTCATGTAATGTGGAAAAACGGCAAATCTGCGGAACTCTACTGCTCCTCGGGCGCACGCGAGCGGCTAAAGATCAGTCGGAAAGAATGGGCGGGGCGCTTCAATGAGTACCTGCACCACCTGGAGCGCCTGTTTTCACCCGACCTGTTCATATTGGGCGGCGGCGAAAGCAAGTTTTTTGATTCCTATAAAGAATTGCTGACCACCAATGCGCGCGTGGTGCCTGCCAAACTGCTCAACAATGCGGGCATTATCGGGGCGGCGGCGTTTGCGGCGGAGCAGTAAAGCGCATCCACATTCACTCTGTCTTCACTACCCTTCCCGATTTTATCACCTTGCCGTCCGACCTTTCCGTCAGGGTGTAAAAATAAGCCCCCGGCGTCAGCCCGTCCAGCCGTACCGTGACCGACGGTCGCAGATACAGTTCCTCCCTGCGTAGTGCCGGGCGTCCGAACGCGTCGAACAACTGCAAGTCAAAAGTTTCAGGCATATCATTGTCAGCGGAAAAGTACAGCATGTCGGCTGCCGGCACCGGCCACACACGGATTCCGGTGTTTACCGGCGGGGGGGGCGGCGTGAAGGCGCCGACCATGCTGTCGCAGGGAATGCCGGCGGCATACAGGCGGTAGAAAGGCACATTGGGCAGGGTGCCGAAGTTGTCCGTCGGCAGATATATGGCGTGCTGGATGACGTTGCAAGCCGCTCCGGGCTGGTCGGGCTGGTCGATGACGTGCAGGTAGCGGGAGTTGAAGCCGGGTATGTTGCCGTAGATTTTGTTGTCGGGCGCGAGCAGCAGGCCGGAAAAACGCGTGGGTATCCCGTTGCCGTCGAGAAAACCGTCGTATTCAGCCACCACCTGCTCCGAAGCCAGGATGTCGGACGCCTCCAGGTCGTACTGGTATATTTTGGTATAGTTGGCGACGTACAGGTAGCGGGAATTTGGGGAGAAAGCCACGCCACCCCGGTAATCAGGGATTGCGTAGTTTTTTCTGAGCGGATAAGCAAGCTGCCCTGTGCATCGGTCGAACCGGTACAGATAACTTGCCATTTTGGGGTTCGATGTAGTCCCGTAAATGTAAAACCGGGCATACCACTGCCCAGAAGGAGAAAATGCCGCGTAACCTATCCCGTTGTGTACTGTATCGCCTACGGCCTGGTTGTCGTGAAAATGGATTCCTTCGGGAGAAATGAGGTACTTCCGATGAATGTTCGATTCGTATTTCGTGGTCAGGAGCCACCAGTCGCGGCCGTTGCCGTGCCGGACAGCGGTGAGCAGGCCGATGTTCAGGGTATCGGTTGAATTTTCAAGGGTGATTTTTTCTGGGTGACCTTGCCCAGGCCGTTGTTGAATTGCATGTCGATAATAGAGTACCTGAGCCGCTCTGTAATGACATCCGTGCCGATGTCCGGATGAACCCCGTCGATCATAAAGTACACCCCTTGCGAATCGGGCATAGGCAAAATAATCACTGCCTGGGGGAACGGGTAGCCGAAGGGGAATTTTGTTTCAGATTGGAAATCATTCCCGTTTTGCATGATTTTATGGTCGGCATTATAGATATGAACGCCGTTGGAATAACATTGCAGTACGCCGGTAGTATCCGAAATGATGCCTAATGTGACGAAAATTGGGACACTTTTGTTTATCAAAGTTGCTTGAAAAGTATCATCAGTGAACTGAATATGATTTAATTTGAATGTATCCTGAACAAAATTTGCGGCACCTGTGATCCAGACATTATCTTCCTTTTGAGCGAAGCAAACACCAGGACAAAATATTATTGCAGCTAATAACAAAGTAAATGAACCCTTTTTCATGGCAAAACAAAATAAGCCCACGAGAGGCAGTCACCTCTCGCGGGCCAGTGAATGATGTTGAAAGTCAGTGGGTAATTACCACTTTGATGATTTTCAAAGCGCTTTCCGGTGTGTGTATGGAAATCAGGTAAATCCCCTGTGGAATACTGGCGACATTGAGGGTTATTTCGGAGGCGCCATCAATGCGTCTATCCATCACATTTCCTCCGGTTATATCGGTTATGGCAAGCCGGCTGCCCTCCGGAAGCAATTTTCCGAATCGGACGGCCAGGTATTCGTCAGCCGGGTTGGGCGCCACCGTCAGCGGTTCGTTCGCTGGTCGCCATATAGCTCTTTCTTCCGCTGCCTGACAATCGTGTTCGTCGTACGAAGGAATTGAATCGGCGAACATTTCATAGAGTTGCCGGGCCTTGTATACCCCGATGCCCTCATACTGCGGACACGCGAGCGCCAGCGTCTCGATGTCGCCTTTTTCCCCTGCGCTAAAGGTGTCGATCAGGCCAGTGTAATGCCTGAAATACAGGTCGTTGATGTTCTTTTCATTTACTTCCCATACCTCTGCAGTATCCAGGGTATCGTTTTGGGCCAGCAGTTGCGTGACGCGGCCATCAAACTCGCTTTCTACCGACGGTTGCAGATTGTTCAGGTCGTCCTGCAATACGCCGATCGCCTCGTTCAGTGCTCTTTCCTGTTCCAGCAAGGTTTGCTGTTGCCCAGGTGTGGCTGTTGGATATTGGGCGTGAAGCGATGATAAAACACCGGCGAGGCTGTCGATCTGCTGTATCAGCACGGTGAAAGACGACTCGAGCGAAGGAGAAAGTTCGTGCAATTGTTCGTATGCCTGGTCGAGCGAATCGAAAGCGCCCACGATGCCGTTCTGCGCGGCGGCATAAAAATCCTCGACCTGCTGGCTCCATTCTATCAGGTCCGGATTTTCTTTCAACTTGCGGTACAACTGGCGTTTTTGCTGGAAGCGCAACACGTGTTCGTTTTCCTTTCCTGTCGTATCCAGCGCGACCAGATCGGCCTCTGTCAGTTCTGTAAATTCATTCGGAGGTATAATGTTCGGGCAATTGAACGATGTCTGGGTACATGACGGGTCGGTGCCAGTCAAAAAAAACCAGTCTTGAGGGTTTATCTTTGATGAGTTAATATTTGACATCTGGGTTTGGAATGGTGCGTTATTCTGTGCCTGTGACAAGGGGCCATCATAAAAAGCATCCAGATTCGTATTTGCACCCGCCCAGGTATTGCCTGTGTTGAGTTGCGGATTCAGCGCGGCAGCCGGCGGAAAATAAAGCGCCCGTTCATGGTCGCCATAGGCAGTGGTATAAAATTTTATATCCGTGTTGGACATATCGAAGCGCGATCCGAGGTCAGTCTGGTTAATGTTGTTGCAACAGAAGACCAGGTTTGATGAATTGGCAGTCCGGATACCGGCGTTTCCCGTCGGGTTTTGATAATTAATCCCGCTGACTGTGTTGTCGTAAATCCGGCAGTTTGACCCCTTTCATTGAAAGACCGCTACCGGTTTTATCATACTGAAAATTGACGATGTTATCTGATACATCACCAATTCCGGTATTATTACTTAGAGAGAACCGGACATGCCGTTAGCCCCCGGGAAGTTATTCAGATTGGTGATGTCGTTTTCGTATAATTGATAGGGCGTCATTATGTCGTCGGCTAAAACTCCTCCCTTGAAATATGACGGGCACGGCCCGCCAAAGCAGCCTAATTCATAACTGAGATGATTGTCTTCAACATGCAGATTGTTCCCCATTTTTTTAGGATGCGCCCTCAATTCCAGGCATCCGGTTGCCCTGATGGTGTTGCTTCGTATGTCGACCGGTGAATAAGGGATAAATGTATTGCGGACAGATATACCAAGTACGCCTGCCCGAATATTGTTTTCATGAAAAACCTGCCTGCCGCTGTTAAAGAGCGTTGCTATGCCGAAGTGGGGTATCTGTATCTGGCCGAGGAAACCGTCCATTTTGCAGTATTTTACAGTCAGCCCGTTGCAAAATAACTGCGCACACAAACCTTTTGAAAACACGGGGACATCGGACATGATACCGGTAAGTTCTTTGAACGTGACGCCATAAATACTTATGCCGACCGAGTTTTTTATATCGACAATCGGTTTCGTAATCGGTTGCGAAATTGACAATTGAGGGTGGATTTACGAGGTCTTCACCAATATTAAAAAACCGGGCGTTATCAAACAGGATGGCAGTATTGGCCCAGGTGGCGCCAGCGCTGTAGAACCTGTTGTTGGAAAAGTCGTTCGGATTCAGATGATTGACAAAACCGACCGATCCCATTATTTTCAGGCCGTTGATATTATCCTCGAAGTCATTGGAAACCAGGCGCAGGCGGGTCTGATTCTGTGCCAATACGCCGGTTGTGGCATCCCTTATCTTCGAGTCCCGTATCCAGTTCGCCGCCCGGATTCCCTGTTTCGGGTTCCAGTATGACGCCCTGCCATGTGCCTCGCATCCTTGAAGGAGAGAGTCGCGCAGCGTCCGGCGGTAAGGCGCTTCGACAAAAATTTTGGAGTTTGATCCCATGTTAAAAGTTGTTCCGGTGAAGGTGTAGTTCGCATCTACGAGAATGGTAGCGCCGCCTGGGATGGAAATACACCCGATGTTGGTACCTCCTGATGGCAATACGCCAACTGTAATCGCTTTCTGGATGGAAAAGGTGTCCCCTGTTATGTTAAGTCCTGTGGTGCAAGTACAGTTAGTTTGCGCAAACACATCCAGGGAATACATTAGCAAGAGTACGGCAAAAATAATTGTTTTAATAAATGCGAGGGGGGGCAGTTGTTGATTTAAAATGTTTCATGTTAAGTGGTATTTGTGAAATAATCGGTGGGATAAGAACGCTACAAAAATAAATTCCCCCAATCAATATGTCAACTATTTTCACTTTTCACAAAGGCTTTACGCTCCGCCAGTCGCATCTCCCGGTCCCGCTTGCGTGCTACGGCAGCCACCACGAGAATCGTGATTTCATACAGCAGATAAAGCGGAATGGACACCATCGTCTGCGAAACCACATCGGGCGGTGTGATGATGGCTGCGATGATCAGGATGACCACGACTGCATGGCGGCGGTAACTGCGCAGGAATGAAGGGCCGATCAGCCCGATTTTGGCGAGAAAATAACCGAGAATAGGCATTTCGAACACGAGACCCATCGGGAGGGTAAACATCGTCATGTAAGTCACGTACGAATCGAGCGTCGGCGCCACTTCCAGTCCTTCCAGCGTGTAACTCGCCAGGAAACTGATGGAAAACGGAGCAATCACGAAATAACCGAACGATACGCCGGCAAGAAAAAGCAGGGAACAAACCACCACCACCCCCCGAACGGCCTTGCGCTCCTTTTCACAGACCGGGGCTGACAAACCTCCAGAATTCCCAGAAAATAAAGGGGAATGCACCGATGATGCCCAGCCAGAACGATACGTACAGGTGCTGCATCAGTACCTCGCCCAACTGCCGCGTGATCAGTTTGAAATCGGGCGGCGTAAAACACATGCCCTCACCCAGGCCTACCGAATGGGAAAAATGGCACAGCGCGCGGTAAGTGATAAAATCCGGGCTTCGCGGGCCAAAAATGAGGATGTTGAAAATGAAGTCCTTGTTCAGGAATGCAACTATAGATATGGCTGCAATGGCCAGGGCAGACCGCAGGATATGCTTGCGCAATTCTGCGATGTGCTCAAAAAAGGACATCTCGCCTTTCCCGTCCTTCAGGCGGTCGTGTTCGTGTTGCTGATCCAGTGGCATGAGTATTCCCGTATTAGACGCGGCAAAGGTAAAAGGTTAAGCCGTCGACGGAAAAAAAAGACCTGCCTTAACGGATGGTTTTCAAACGATCTCGCTTAACAGATGTTCGATCTCGCCAAAAGCCTGGTTGTCCTTGATCACATAGTACAACGCGCCTTTGGCGATGGTCTGCAGCGCTATGCCGTAGTGTTCCTGCGACGAGAGCATGACCACCTTGAGTTCGGGATCAACCGACTTGATGCGCTGGAGGATTTCCATTCCGTTCAGCGCGCCCGGTACGGCAGAGTCCAGGTAATAGTCGAGTACGATCACATCGGGTTTTTTCCCGAGCTGCTCCATACACGCCTCGCCGGTGGTGAAGGTGGAAACATTATAACGTTCCAATGCCTCCAGGTGATCGGTCAGCATGGTGAGAAACATATTATCGTCGTCAACCAGAAACACGCTTTTTTTGCCGGTATTCATATTCCATTTGTTTTGCGGACAAGGTAGTAATTATTGGAATTTTTATGCGAAACAGGTTTTTCTTCTAGGCCGCAGGTCCCATATCGTCGACAGACCGCCGCATGTTTTTCAGGAGATGGGCCACCATCTGCTGTATGTGTTCTGCCGGTTGTTGTTCGGCAATAGCGGCTTCGATGACCGCTGCCAGTTCGCCGGTTTTTTCGAGGCCCATCATGCGAAATTGCGGTTTGATGGTATGCACCAGCCGGTGCACGCGCTCATAATCGCCGTTGGAAAGCGCCGTTTCTATGCCCGGAAGGTTAGTGTTGACCGATTCCAGGTACAGATCAATATACTTCCGGATACGCGCCTCGTTCCCGCCGGTCAGTTCTTCTATAAACCGGAGGTCGACTGCTTCCGTTTCACCGGACAACGGAGCGTCCGTCGCGGGTTCGGGCAATTCCGGCATGGGTGCTTTGCCTTCGTGCAGGACGGCGTAAATCGCCCCGAAAAGTTCACTGTCGATAAACGGCTTGGGTATCCAGCCCGACATGCCGCAGTCGTAGCATTTTTGTATCTCGGTTTTGATCACAGAGGCCGTCAGCGCCAGTATGGGTATGGCGCTGTTCGATTCCCGGATGCGGCGGGTGGCCTCCAGGCCGTCCATGACCGGCATGTGTACATCCATCAGGATGAGGTCGAAGCGTTCGGTTTTGCATATTTCCACGGCTTCCGCACCGTTTTCCACCATCTCGATCTTCACCTCGGGTATTTTCAGATCGAGCGTTTCGCTGGCCACGATCCGGTTGTAGTGGTTGTCTTCGACCACGAGAATGCGAATGCCGCGCAGGGCTTCGAGCATGGCCGCCGAGACGCCCTCCTGTTCTGCCACAACAGTATGCTCGCTAAGCGGCAGTTCGATTGAAAAACTGAACTCCGAACCCCTGCCGACTTCGCTGTTCACGGAGATGGTTCCGCCAAAGAGTTCAACCAGGTGTTTGGAAATGCTAAGGCCAAGCCCCGTGCCGCCGTATTTTCGCGTGGTATCGCCCGATGCCTGTCTGAAGCTCTCAAAAACGATGGCGGCCTGTTCCGGGGTCATACCGATGCCGGTATCGCGCACGGCAAAGCGCAAGGTGCATGCTTCGGCCCGTTGTTCCGTCACTTGTACCGCCAGTTTCACGCCCCCTTTTTCCGTGAATTTGATGGCGTTGCCAACCAGGTTGAGCAGTATTTGCTGCAGGCGCACGGGGTCGCCGACGAGCACCGGCGGCAGCGCGGGGTCGCATTCCACCTCAATCGCAATGTTTTTCTCATCTGCCCTGTAGCGGAGCGTTGCCACGACCTGTTCGAGTATTTTTTCGACGCTGAGGTCGGTGTGCTCGAGTTCCATCTTGCCGGCTTCGATCTTGGAGATGTCGAGTATCTCGTTGAGGATGGTCAGCAGGTTTTTGGACGAGCGCATCACACTGTCGAGGTAAACCAGCTGGTCTTCCCGGGGCTGTTTTTGCAGCAGGATATTGGTCATGCCCATCACGGCATTCATGGGCGTTCGCAGTTCGTGGCTCATATTGGCCAGAAACTGCTGTTTGAAGCGCTCGCTTTGCTCCGCGCGGTTGCGCTGAAACTCGGCTTCCTGTTTTTCGCGTTCTGCCTGGGCGCGCTGCCGTTCGGCCTCTTCCTTTTGCTGCACCACTTCGGCGGTCCGCACTTCGACCAATCGGGTGAGTTCCTCCTCCCTGCGTCGAAGTTGTTCCACCAGCCGTTCGGTCTGCTGGCGCAAGCGGCGGGCGAGCATGCCTACCACCGTCTGCATGACGCCGGGAAATACCTCCAGTACCGAGTAGAAATCTGCACGGCCAATCACGGCCAGCGTCGTGTCGGTCGTAGCGCTGACCGACATGGACCTGGGGCCTTCGTCGAGCAGGGCCAGTTCGCCGAAAAAACTGCCCGCCGCTTGTTGGGCCACCACATAATCGTGGTCGTGTATCCGTACGGCTCCTTCGAGGATGACGTACAAGGCGTTGCCGACCTCGTCTTTTTGAAAGACAATTTCACCCGGCTTTTTCTTCCGGATATTGCTGTGTGTGGCCAGTTTTTCCAGCACCGGATACGGGATGGTCTCAAACAGATCCATCTCCTTGAACAGTTCGGCGAGCGCTTGTGGTGATATTTTCATGCGGTAAATTCCCGGAAGAGGGCGTAAAGGTGCGAAGATTTTTGGGCTCTGTTGCAGAGAGGGACGCCGTTATCGCCTCCTGCTTTACGATTTTTTGCACTTTCAGCCTCTATGCTGGTATACGGCAAACATCTAATCCCTTTTTAATAAAATCAAAGGGGAACCGGGTGTATTTTTGCCGCCATTCGGTTCATTGCGCCCCTGGTTGGCATTTTCAAACAAAAAATATGCGTAAAACGATACCTACCCTGCTGCTGCTTGCAGCTGTCTGCCTGTCTTTTTCAACCGCCTCGGCCCAGCAATCGGTGGCCCGACGCTGGAATGAAGTATTGTTGCAGGCCATCCGCGAAGACTTTGCCCGACCACCCGTACATGCCCGCAATTTGTTCCATACAGCCATCGCTTTATACGATGCCTGGGCTGCCTACGACACGGTAGCGGAGACCTACATGCTGGGAAAAACGGTGGGCAATTTCACGTGCAACTTTAACGGCGTGCCGGTGCCGGCAGACATAAAGGCTGCCAGGGAGGAGGCTATGAGTTATGCCGCCTATCGCGTCTTGTATGCCCGGTTCATTAATTCTCCAAATGCCTTTGTTACCCTGTCGCGCTTCAACAACCTGATGTTCGAGTTGGGTTACAACGTGAATGTAACCACCAATAACTACCAGTTTGGCGGCCCTGCCGCATTGGGCAATTATATCGGTCAGTGTATCCTGCAAATGGGTTCGCAGGATGGTTCTAATGAACAGTTTAACTATGTCAGTCAATACTATGCGCCTGTAAACCCGCCAATGGTAATAGCCAACCCCGGGGCGCCCACATTGCTCGACCCCAACCGCTGGCAGCCGCTGACGCTTTCTTTTGCCATCGACCAGAACGGCAATCCCATTCCCGCAACCCAGGTATTCCAAAGCCCTGAATGGGGAAACGTTCGCCCGTTTGCCCTCAAAGCAGACGAACTCACGATATACGAACGCAATGGTGATGAATACAAAGTGTACCACGATCCCGGCCCCATACCTTTTCTCGATACCCTGGCCGGCGACAGTAGTACGGCAGAATACAGGTGGAACTTTGAACTGGTTTCGGCCTGGTCGGCGCACAACGACCCGAACGACGGTGTGATGTGGGACATTTCGCCAAAATCAAACGGCAACAACCAGTCCTATCCCCAAACCTGGACAGAATACCACAATTTTTACAACTTTACAGAGGGCGGCGACCAAAGCACTGGGCGCGATATCAACCCGAGAACGGGCCTGCCCTATGAACCCCAGATCGTGCCGCGTGGCGATTATACCCGCGTGCTGGCACAATTCTGGGCAGACGGCCCCAACTCCGAAACACCACCGGGACACTGGTTCACTATTCTGAATTATGTCAGCGACCATCCCCTGTTTGTCAAAAGATTCAACGGGAAAGGCCCTGTTCTGGACAACCTTGAATGGGATGTCAAAGCTTACATGGCCCTTGGCGGCGCGCTGCATGATGCAGCCATAACAGCCTGGGGCATCAAGGGCTGGTATGATGGAACACGGCCCGTAACCGCCCTGCGTTATATGTCAGGCAGGGGGCAAAGCACCGATCCGGGACTGCCCTCCTACGATCCGGCGGGTGTGGACTTGATCCCCGGTCTGTTCGAACTCGTGGAGCCGGGCGATCCCCTGGCCGGAGCAGGCAACGAGAATGTGGGGAAAATCAAGTTCTATACCTGGCGGGGACCGGATTACGTGACCAATCCTGCCACTCAAATTGCCGGTGTGGGCTGGGTTTTAGGTGAAGAATGGTGGCCGTACCAGCGAAAAACATTCGTGACCCCGCCTTTTGCCGGGTATATTTCGGGGCACTCTACTTTTTCGCGGTCAGCAGCCGAAACGATTACCCGGCTTACCGGCGACGAGTATTTTCCGGGCGGTATGGGCGAATTCCACATCGGCGCCAACAGCGGTTTTCTCGGACTGGAACAGGGCCCCAGCGTCGACGTGAACCTGCAATGGGCGACCTACCGCGATGCGTCCGACCAAACGAGTCTGTCGCGTATCTGGGGCGGCATCCACCCCCCGTTCGATGATATTCCCGGGCGCCTGATCGGTATCGAGATCGGGAATGAGGCGTTCGAACTGGCGCGCTCCTATTTCTATAAAGACGAAGACCTGGACGGCTATTACTCCTATGAAGATTGCAACGATAAAGACGCCACGGTTTACCCGGATGCCCCGGAGCTGTGCGACAACCTGGACAACGACTGCAACGGCCTTGTCGACGATATTCCGGTGTTTGCGTACTACCTGGACAGCGACGGCGACGGCTTCGGCGACGGCAGCATCGAACTGGATACATGCCTGAGCGAAGCGCCTGCGGGTTACGTGGCCAACAACCTCGACTGCGACGACGGCGACGCGGCCTTTAACCCCGGCGCGGTGGAATTGTGCGACGGTCTGGACAACGACTGCAACGGCTTTGTCGACGATATTCCGGTGTTTGCGTACTACCTGGACAGCGACGGCGACGGCTTCGGCGACGGCGATATCGAACTGGACACGTGCCTGAGCGAAGCGCCTGCGGGTTATGTGGCCAACAACCTCGACTGCGACGACGGCGACGCGGCGTTCAGCCCCGACGCAGCGGAAGTATGCGACGGTCTGGACAACGACTGCAACGGCCTTGTGGACGATATTCCGGTGTTTGCGTACTACCTGGACAGCGACGGCGACGGCTTCGGCGATGGCGACATCGAACTGGACACCTGCCTGAGCGAGGCGCCAATGGGCTATGTCACGAACAACCTCGACTGCGACGATTCCAGTGCAGACTTCAATCCCTTTTCAGTCGAAATTTGCGACGGCCTGGACAACAACTGCAACGGTACTGCCGACGAAGGGCTCACCGTCATCTCCTATTATGCAGATGGTGATAGCGACGGCTTCGGCAACGCAGACGCCCGGCTGGATACCTGTCTGTCGCAAATTCCTGCGGGCTACACCACCAATGACCTCGACTGCGACGATGCCAATGAAACGGTTTATCCCGGTGCACAGGAGATTGTAGATGGCCTGGACAACGACTGCAACGGGACAATCGACGACATTTCGGCCACTTCGGGCCCGGCGCTCTACGTTCGAGTGTACCCGAACCCGGTGACCGATATCCTGACCATCGACCAGAATATTTCAGGCGCTGTGTTGCGCGTGCAGGTCGTGGATGCGACGGGACGAATACTGCTGAGCGAAGATTTGCAGTTTGCAGGAAACACCGCGCAACTCGATTTTGCCGGTATGGCGCCCGGCCTGTATGTGTTGGAACTCCAGGAGCCGGCAACAGGCAAAAAAATGCAGGTGAAGGTGGTCAGGATAAATCGCTAGGAGCGAGGGGTTTACAATTCCCCTTCAATAAAATACATATCGACCGGGCCCTTGTTGTGCACGTCTTTTTTGCCGCGGTAAACGATTTTGTACAAGTGCTTTACGGCTTCGGCGGTAGAGCCTGAGATATTGACGCGTCCGGTTTCTCCAAGTTCTTCGAGGCGGGCCGCGAGGTTGACGGCATCGCCCCAGATATCGTAGGCAAATTTGTTTTTACCAATCACACCGGCTACTACGGGGCCGGTGTGTATGCCGATGCGCATTTCGCGAAAAATAGCCTTGGGATTGCTGCGGTTGCGCCGGTCCAGCCATGCGGTCATTTCCAGCGCTGCACGAACGGCGTCGGCTGCGTGTGTGTCGTTCGGCACGGGAAGTCCGCCCGCACACATAAAGGCGTCGCCGATGGTTTTGATCTTTTCCAGCCCGTGCTGGTCGCATATTTCGTCAAAAGCGAGGAAGCATTCGTCCAGTTCGTCGATGATCTCCTCCGGCGCCAGCATCTCGGAAAGGCGGGTGAAGTTGATAAAATCTGTGAACAACACCGTGGCCGATTCGTAGTGGCGCGGGGTAGCGTAGCCGTGTGCTTTCAGTTCGCGGGCGATTTCTTCGGGTAAAATATTGAGCAATAATTGGTCGCTTTTGCTGCGTTCGGCTTCAATTTCCTCGTTTTGAGCCTGAATTTGTTTGTTTTTCAGGTTGAGTCTGCTGTTGGCCCTGCGGGCAAAAAGCCAACCGATGCCCAACAGTGCAAGGATGACAAACAAAAGCGAGCCCATGCCGTAGGCAAACTGCCGGAAACTGGAGTCCTGTTGTTGTTGGTATTCCTTCTCACGCCGGATTCGTTCGAACTCCTGCGCCCGGCTGGTACTGTCGGCCTGTCGCCGGGTGCGGTCGATTTCCTCCTGTCGTCGCAGGTCGGCAATGAGGTTGTTTTGGCGGGCGGCGTCGAGCCGCTGTGCGGCGAGCCGGAGTTCCTGTTCCGCCTGGAGCGCTTGCAGGGTTTTTTCCCGGAGTTTGGCCTGATCCACCTCGTTCTGCGTTTGCAGCAGTAGTACCTCGTCTTTTTTGCGCTGGGCTTCAAGGGCCAGGTTTTTGTTGGCCAGTTCGAGCCGCTCGCGCTCCAGTTGGCTTTGTTCGTAGGCGAGGTCTTTCACGCTCTGCTGGGCGTACAGGTATTTGATCTGGCCTTCGGCTGCGGCAAGCAGGGAGCGTTGCTGATCGATCTGTTGCTGCCGAACCTGCTCCTGTAGCCGTATGGTGTCGAGTTCGGTGAGGTAGTTGCGGTAATAATCAAAGGCTTTTTCAAAGTCGTATAACTGGTTGTAGACCTTGGCTGCCGTTTCGTAGGCATCGGCCAGCACCTGGCGTTGCCTGGACTGGCGCGCATACTTGATGGCCAGTTCGTTGTGACTCAGTGCATTGTAAAAATCGTTGTTGCTGTAATACACCCCGGCGATCAGGTGTTCGAGACTTGCCAGTGCCGTCCAGTCGTGTCGTGCGATCAGGATATCACGGGCGCGAAGCAAATTATCGATCCCGCGTTTGGAGTCGCCGGTATTGTGGAGCGCCACGCCGAGGTTGGCGTACATGACTTCCGGATAATCGCAGGGAATATAGATACACTGCAGTTCGGCTTTTCTGAAGTATTCCAGTGCCTTGACGTAGTCGCGGTCGCGCACGTACTGCCGGCCCAGGTTGTTGTACAGCAGCGATTTTCCTGCGGCGAACCGTAGGTTTCGATAATGTGCTCAATGGCTGTGTAGTAGTAGATGCTTTTTCCCTGGTCGTTGCGCTGGTCGTATGCTGTGGCGAGTTTCTGATAAATTTGTACCAGGTGCGGGTTGTTTCCCTCGTTTTTATACTTGATAATCAGTTTTTTATAGTAAATCTCCGCGCTGTCGAACCGCGTGTCGAGCAAATAGGCGTCGGCGATCTTCTCCATCGTCACAAAGTCGTTGGTAGCCGTCGACAGCACTTCGCCGTAATAACGACAGGCATATGAATACAGCTTCTCCCGCAGGAAAATATCGCCCAGGGCGCCGTACACGTTTTGCAGGGTTTCGCTTTTTCCCCGTTTCTGGAGTTTGGCTTCGGCCATGAGGTAGTGCTGCAGGGCTTCTTCGTTGCGGTTGCTGCGGGCGCACAGTTCACCCAATAATATGGAAGCGCCAATGATACCGTCGTTGTAGGCGAGGTTGCGCGAAAGACTGAGGCATTGCACGGCCAGGTCTTCCCGGTCCTTGTCAGTCCCGGCCTGCCGGGCGCGCTGCAACAGGTTATCCGCCTCGACGGTGTTCTGGTCGTGGTTGTCGGCTCGCTGGCTTTGTAACGGATTGATAATCAGGAGCAGAAGGGGCAGTATGAGCAAGTGTTTGTTGATAGGCGGGCGGTTTTTTCAAACAAAAATAGAAGTTTTTATCAAAGCAGCCTTACTCAATGGTGATCTCGTCAGCAAATACCCAGCAGGGGTTGCCGGCGCCTTTGTGCCAAGCCGGACAATTACCGAGCGATACGCCGACGACCCGCACGTAACGCGCTTTTTTGTTGTCCGGGTGCAGCGTAAATGCTTTTTGTAAAATGCCGGATGCCTTCGGGTCAATATCGCAAACTACTTCGCCGGCCGGACTGAAATGCACGCCGTCGTCCGAAATTTCCACACGCATTTGCTGCGGAAAAAAGATCCAGGAGTTTTCATCCTGCATAAACCCGGCGCTTACGGTGTTGATGGTCTGCTTTTTCCCCAAATCCAGCACTACGTCGAGATTTACGCCTTCGAAGCCCTGCCAGTTGCCCGTACGGAAATCAGCGCCGCCGCGCAGCCCGTCGATCAGGCCATTGTCGCCGCGCGCGGTGTATTGCGCATTGTACTGCGTATTGTAGCGGTGCAGGCGCAGGTCCGACCGGATCTCGGCGAAGTGAAAAGTGTCTGTCACACTGTACGCCTCCGTGTTTTCGGCGACAAACGTCAGGGTCCCGGAGCCTGTGATCCTGATAGGGCGGGTATATGGAACGGATACTTTGGATTTGGCCTTGTCGCTGTCGAGGGTATAGGAAATTTCGACGCCGGGGCTCAGGGCGCCGAGTGTCACATACTGGCTGTCGCGAAACACCCGATCGCCTTTGGCGACGAAAGGCGCTGCCAGCATGGACGCCTTTTCGCCGGAGGTGCAAAAACCGGCCTTCCCCCATGTCGCAGGAGCATCGGTCATATCGAACTCCAGTGTGCCGCCCTTCAAAATATCGGCATGGCTGATGTGGTTTTCATCGTGTTTGCGACCCCCATACTTCATGCTTTTTATATAAAAATGGCTGCCGGAGACTCCCGGCGCCTTTACAGAAAACGTCTTGCCGTTGTCGAGTTGGATTACTGCTTTTTCAAACCAGGGGGTCCCGATGGCATAATCCGGGCAACCGGGCGTAACCGGATAAAACCCAAGCGCCGACATAACCAGCCAGGCCGACATCTGGCCGCAGTCTTCATTGCCGCTGAGCCCGTCGGGGCGGTCGGCGTACATCTCGTCCATGATCTGTCGGACGCGCTGCTGGGTTTTCCAGGTCTGGTTGCCGTAGTTGTAGAGATAGGCCATGTGGTGGCTCGGTTCATTGCCGTGTACATACTGGCCGATCAGGCCGGTGATGTCGGCCTGGTTGCGGCCGGTGGTCTGCTGATTTGCGGAAAACAGGCTGTCGAGTTGGGCATTGAATGCCGTTTCGCCGCCCATGAGTTCGATCAGGCCCGGGATGTTTTGCTGCACGGAGAAGCGATATTGCCAGGCATTGGCTTCGGTGTAGTTGAAATTCACCTCGTAGGGATCGAAGGGTTTGTTCCAGGCGGCGTTGCTTTTGGCGCGGAAAAACCTGGTTTCCGGGTCGAACAGGTTGAGGTACGCCGACGATTTTTTCCTGTAAATACTAGCAACAGAGTCGGTCCCCAGGGCCTCCTCCATGCGCGCGATACACCAGTTGTCGTAAGCGTATTCGAGCGTTTTCGACACCGATTCGGCCTCTTTATCCGAGGGTATGTAGCCCATTTTGTTGTACCATTTCAATCCGTACCGGTCGGATTCGGCGCTTTTTCGCATGGCTTCGAGGGCTTTTTTCACGTCGTAGTCGCGAATACCCTTTGCGTAGGCATCGGCGATGACCGGTATGGCGTGGTTGCCGATCATGCAATCGGTCTCGTTGGCGGCCAGTTCCCATACGGGCAGCAGTCCGCCCTGCTCATATTGCCGCAGAAATGTTTGTATAAAATCGTTGGTGCGTTTCGGTTCGATGATGGTATACAGCGGGTTGCAGGCACGGTAGGTGTCCCAAAGGGAAAATACCGTGTACACGTCGTGCCCCGGGTTGGGATGTATCCGGTTGTCGCGGCCGCGGAATTGTCCGTCCACGTCATTCCAGATGTTGGGCGCCACCATGGTGTGGTACAGCGCCGTGTAAAAAATTCTTTTTTGCGCGTCCGTGCCGCCTGTCACCTCAATTTTGGAAAGTTGGCGCTCCCACTTGGCCTGGGTTTCCGTTTTTATTTTTTCAAAATCAAAGTGGTTGCATTCGGCCTCCAGGTTCCGGCGCGCACCCTCGATGCTTACGCCTGATATGCCGACGGTGACGACCAGCGGCTCGCCGTCTTCATAAAAATCGAGCAGCCCGACGATGGCCTTGCTCGTCACCGAAGCCTCCGAAACGCGCGGGTTCCGGGTCATGTCCATCATTTTCGTGTTGAAAAAAGGCCTCGAAAAACGCGCGACGAAATACACGTGTTGCTCTTTTGCCCAGGCTTTCGAGATGCGAAACCCTTCCACTTCCCGGTCGCCCACTTTTTTCAGGTGTGCGTCGAGCACCTCGTCGCGGTGGCGCAGGTCGATCAGGAGATGGCTGCGTACGCGGTTTTTGGGAAAAGTATAGCGGTGTACGCCCACTCGTTCGGTAGCGGTAAGTTCCGCTTTGATCTTGTCTTTTTCCAAAAAGACCGAGTAGTACCCCGCCTCGGCTTTTTCCCTTGATTTTTTGAAGGGCGACGCATATTGCGCCGGTTCGAGCACCGCCCCGCCGGTGAACGGCATGAAAAGGATATCGCAGTAATCGGCCACACCTGTGCCGCTCAGGTGGGTGTGCGAGAAGCCGTACAGGATCGAATCGGAGTAATGATAGCCCGAACAGCCGTCCCAGTCCATCATATCGATGCGGGTGTCGGGACTGAGTTGTACGAGTCCGAAAGGCGCTGTTGCGCCAGGGTAGGTATGGCCGTGACCGCCGGTGCCGATAAAAGGATCGACGAAGGAGCGTAGCGGGTTAGTGTCGGGCGGATTGGCGCTTTGGGCCTTGAGGTGCAAGGCGACAAGCAGAAGAAGGCAACAGAGGAGAATGTGTATTTTCATATCGTGTGTGCATTGACGGACGCCCAAAAGTAACCCGCTTGTTTGTAAACAAATCGCTAACGTCGTTCCGGGTAGCCCGAGAGGCCCTATTTTTGCAGAAAATACCGGCAGGCAGTGCCTTTTTACAAAAAAGACCTGCATGTGGCCGTATTATTCAAGCCATTACCAAACACACGAACGATGAAGTATTTTGGACAAATCCTGTTTGCCGCCTTTCTGTTTACTGCACTTGCCGCACAGGCACAATCGACGGACAGCACCCTGATTGAGGTTCGTATTGAAGGCATATCCGCCGGTAAAACCCGCCTGGTGGGGGTGTTCGGCGACCGCAACTATCTCGCCGATTCGGCGGAAGTCGACGCCACGGGACGTTTTACACTGCGCCGAAAGTCGCCCCTGCCCGCCGGTTTTACACCTTTCTGCTGCCGGGCGGCAACAAGACCCTTTCGATGCTGGTCGATACCGACCAGCGCTTTACGATGGAGGCCAAAGCCGGCGATATCGGCGGCACCATGCAGGTAAAAGGCTCCATCAACAACGAACTGTTTTATAAAAATTACCGCTTCCAGGCTGCCCAGGACCCCGAATTGCAGCAACTGGCCGAGATACTGCGGGGAAAACCCGAATCGGCGCCCGAATACAAAAAGGCGAAAGAACGCCAGGATCAGATACTCGCCGAGCGGAAAGCACACCTGGAAGAGATATATACCACCTACCCGGATGCGTTTTTTACCCGTTTCAAACTCGCAGGCCAAAACCCCGACCTTACCTATCCGCGCAAGAGAAACGGCGATCTGGACACCCTGCAACAGGTTATGGATTACCGAAGGCATTTCTGGGACAATGTCGACTTCTCCGACAAGCGCATGTTGCACACGCCCGTCATCGGCAACAAACTTCGCCGGTACATCAAGGAACTGACACCGCAGAACCGCGATTCCATCATCCCCGTCGCCGACGAGATTATCCGCAGGGTGATACCCTACAAAGATTACTTCCAGTATTTTGCCAACTGGATCGCCATGCAATACGAAAATACAAAAACAACCGTGATGGACGGCGAGGCGGTATACGTACACGTCATTCAGAACTTTTTCACCCCCGAACTGGCGACCTGGGATACACCGGAAAACCTCGAAAAACTACAGAAACACGTATGGGAAATGGAGGCCAGCCTGCTCTGGAAAAAAGGCCCCGATGTGCGTGCCGCCGACGTAAACGGCGTCTATAAAAGCATCTATGAAATTACGGCGCCGATAGTGGTGATATTCATGTACAGCCCCGATTGCGAGCACTGCCAGAAGGATTCTCCCAAAATACAGGAAATTTCCCGCAACTGGAAAAGCCGCGGCGTGGAGTTTTTCGGCATCGGCGTAAGCACCACGGAAGAGGAGTGGAAGGCATTCGTGAAGAAAAACGGCTTTACGTTTACCAATGTTTTCGACCCGACCAATCGCGCCATTTACGCCAAGTACTTCGTCGACATCACGCCGGAACTGTACGTGCTGAACAAAGACCGGATCATCGTTGCCAAAAACCTGCACGCCGATCAACTGGAAGAGGTGTTCCAGCGCGAGCTAAACAAACTAAAGCAGTGATCTACTGATTCAGGTCCCAGTTGTAGTCGTTGAACACTACTGTTGCGTTGCTGCGCAGCGGGGTATCGGCGTACCGGTTCAGGAATTTTTTCAGGTCGCCGAAATCGACCTTGTACCATTCGAATATCTTGCTGATCTGCGCCTTCGATGCGGAAATCGTATTGTATGTCTTGTTGTTGATGAACGCGCGGGTGCGTGTTTCGAGCGTGGAATCGAGGTTTTCGGCGGTATAGGCGCGGTTCCAGAGCGGCGGACAACTTTTGGCTGCACAGTTGATGGCGAAGTGGATGCGGGCGTCTTTGAACTGCGGCCGCAGGATGTCGTTTTCGATATTGTTCAGGCTGTATTTTTTGTCGCCGAGTTTGATGCGCCGCACATCCCAGGTTTTGCCGCCGTCGAAGTTGAGGATGCTTTTGGCGGGATAGTTATCTACGATCAGTTTGATGGTGCAGGCGTTGTAGGCATTGATCCAGTAGGCCATTTTTTCTTCCCGTGTCCAGCCGTCCTGTACCGGATGGTCTGACAGCAACTGACAGTAGGCATACAAGGCGTCTTTGTCCGCCTTGAAACCTTTATAGTCAACCTTGCCGTCGTCGCTCACATATTTGCGCAACAACGAATCCAGTCCGGCATGGCTTACTGCGGCGGCGCTGTTGGGGGCGGGATCGGTGGTCTGGGCGCTCAGGCCGGCGCCGGTCAGCAATAAAAGGAGGACGGAAAAGAGGGCGTTTTTATACATGCTTTCTGATTTATCGTCCGATGCGGACTTCTTTTAAACGATATACAGGCAAACGGTCACGGCCGGTTTTTCGTTTATAACTTTTGTCCGAAGACGGGAAAGTGTTGCCGTGCGGACATTCCTCCAACCCTTTCCTTACTTTTGCCCCTGCAACCGACCCTGAAACCCTGAAACCTTTTTACCACCATGTCAGTAAAAGTCGCCAACCTCGTCAAGATTTACGAAACCCAGCGTGCGGTCGACGATGTGTCGTTTGAAGCCCGCAAAGGAGAGGTGCTCGGTTTTCTCGGCCCCAACGGCGCGGGAAAGACGACTACCATGAAGATCATCACCGGTTACCTGCCCCAAAGCGGCGGCACGGCGGAGGTCTGCGGTTTCGACGTCACCGACCGCCCCATGGAAGCCCGCGCGCGCGTCGGCTACCTGCCCGAGCACAATCCGCTATACCGCGACATGTATGTGCGCGAATACCTGGCATTTACTGCAGGCATCCATCGTGTGCCCAACGCGCGCCGTCGTGTGGACGAAATGGTGGAACGCACCGGGCTCAGCAGCCACCGCCACAAACAGATCGGCGAGTTGTCGAAGGGTTACCGCCAGCGTGTAGGCCTGGCGCAGGCCATGCTGCACGACCCGGAGGTGCTGATCCTGGATGAACCGACCTCCGGCCTCGATCCCAATCAGATCGTGGAGATACGGCAGTTGATCAGGGATTTGGGTAAAGAAAAAACGGTCATCCTCAGCACCCATATCCTCGGCGAGGTGGAGGCGGTTTGCGACCGGGCGATTATCATTAACAAGGGGAAACTGGTGGCCAACGCACCCATTGCCGAACTGAAACAGCAGTTTTCCGGCCAGAGCATCGTGACGGCCGAGTTTGCCGAAAGTGCCGACAGGGCCCTGATGCTGAAGATCCGCAACGTGCAAGCCGTTAAAAACCTCGGCAAAAACCGCTGGGAGCTGCGTGCCGCAGCCGAACACGACATCCGCGCTTCGGTTTTCGCCTTTGCCGTAGCGCAAAAACTGACCCTGCTGGAGCTCCGCAAAGAGACCTACAGCGTGGAAGAAGTATTTCAACAACTGACAAAATAGGTGGTCTGATGAATATATGCCCTGCGGAAAATGGTTTTCAAGGTTGCCCGGGATATTCGTCATCAGATGATTGCAATCATCAGATGACGTAGTGACAAAAACGCTGTGCTAAGGTTTAAACCAAATTCATCCGAGCATTTAAGTATTTCCGAACCATGCTTTCGATATTCAAAAAAGAGATCAACGCCTTTTTCTCCTCGCTCATCGGCTATATCGTCATCGGCGTTTTTCTGGTGCTGATGGGTCTGGTGATGTGGGTGTTTCCCGACTACAGCGTGCTCGACGGCAATTACGCCAACCTCGACACCCTGTTCGGTATTGCGCCGATGATCTTCATGTTTCTGATTCCGGCCGTGACCATGCGTACTTTTGCCGAAGAAAAGCAGGCGGGCACGATCGAACTGCTGGTGACGCGACCGATTACCGACTGGCAGATTGTGGGCGGCAAGTTTCTGGCTTGTTTTGCATTGGTGGCTTTTGCGCTGGCGCCGACGGTGTTGTACTATTTTTCCGTGTATCAATTGGGCGCACCTCCGGGCAACCTGGATTCCGGGGGCATCATGGGTTCCTATATCGGCCTGTTGTTTCTGTCAGGCGCTTTTGTCGCAATCGGCGTATTCGCCAGTTCGCTGACCAACAACCAGATCATCGCTTTTGTGCTGGCTACCTTCCTTTCTTTTTTCGTTTATCTCGCTTTCGATTATCTCAGTCGCCTGCCCGTGTTTTTCGGCAAAACCGACGACATCGTGCAATCGATCGGTATCTCGTATCATTACAACTCCGTCAGCCGGGGAGTGCTCGACAGCCGGGATGTGATCTATTTTCTTTCGGTAATTGCGCTGTTTCTAGCCGCGACGGTGCTGTCGCTTGGCCGCAGAAAGTGGTAAGGGCTATTTCTTGCCGCTCAGGGCGTCGTCGTTTTTCACCTCGCCCTGGTCGTCGATAATAGCGAGCACCACCCGGCGATTCCATTTCCTGTTGTCGGGCAGGTCGTCGCCTTCATCTGTTTTGTTTTCGGCCATTGGGTCGGCCTCGCCGAATACCTTGATAAACATCCGGTCGGCGCGTATGCCTTTGTTAATGAGGTAGTTGCGTGCGGATCGGGCGCGGCTTGCAGCCAGCTGGATATTAGCCTGAGCGCTGCCCACGCCGTCGGTATGGCCGAGCAGTTTTAATTTCAGCGCCGTATTGTCTTTCAACTGCTGGCAGACGGCATTCAGCACCTCCTTCGATTCGGCGTTGAGGCTGTAGCGGCCGAAGTCGAAATAAATATTCCGGACCGTCATATCCTGTTTGGGGTCCTGCACAAAAATGACGCCGTTGCGGAAATAAGGGCAATTGGCGCCGCAGAGGACACGCTGTTCTTCCAGATCGATTACTGCCGCATAGGGAAACCCCTTCTCAATCATTTCTTTTTGTACCGTTTCAGCCTCGTCGCGGGTAGTATAGGAGCCGGCAAAGTAGCGGTACAACCCCATCTGGTCGTGGCTGGTGATGAAATTCCGGACCCCCTTCTCGTGGAAAAAAGTATCGGGCATGGCCTCGGCATAAGCCGCGATCTGCACGCGAAAATCCTGGGCGGCACTTTCGGTCAACTGCAGGAAACAAAAACCTGCGACTAGGAGGGTAGTGATACGAATCATGGTGGGGAGTAAATTTTGTTAAAAAAATTATGCAAAAATAGTATTCCCGGCCCAATATCCGCTTAGGAAGTGATTAAATGGTTCGTTAAGGCTACAGGTGCCGCACAGGTACCGCACAGGTACCGCCGGCTTCAGCCGGCGAAAAAGCATGGAATTATTTGCCCGTGCAATTCAGGTTAAGCCGAACAAACATAAAGATTCAATGTAAAAATTATTCTTCAGAAACAGTCAGGAAAGTAACTTCGCCCCTGTCCTTGCCAAATTTCAACCGGGTTGCTGTTTTCGTTTTCCGAAAAAAATTTTGTTATTGGCCGTGTTTCGGCGCGGCAGTGACAGCTCCGCATTTCGCCCGTTTACAATGTAATACTGACACACAGCATGAAAAATCGCCTCCTCTTCATCGCCCTCCTGCTCGGATTGATCGCCCTCTGGTACTTTGCCGGTCGCCGCGACGATCGCTACTCCAAGGCCCCGGAACGACCCAACGATCCCTGGGTGTTTCGATCCGTACTCGACAAACAGGCACGGATGATCACCTTCGCGCTCGACGACCACCTCTGGGTGGCTTATTCGACCGATTCCTGTTCCCTGTACAAAGCCTGGTCGGACGGTGTGGATTTCACCGGAGCAGTGTACAACATGCGCCACGGACCACAACCCATGAGCCTCGGCGCTTCATGGTTCGAGAACAAACACCGCCAGCCCTGGATTGTCACCCTGAACGGCAAAACCGAGGCGCCCCGTACCGACTATAAAGGCCATCGCTACACCGCAGACGGCCATGCCGAGATCATGTACGACCTGGTGCTTGGCGACGGAAAGCGTATCCGCATTAACGAACGCCCCGAATACATCGAGCGCGACAGGCAACGCGGCTTCGAGCGCACTTTTGAGGTGGAAAATGCCCCTGAGGGCGCAATGATCAGCATGCGCGCCAACCTTGCCTCCATCGCCGATCCGGTCAATATTGTAACTAATGGCGCCTGGAAGCAATCTGGCATTACGCCACAATCCACTGAGGGCGATATTCAGGCCGTTGAAACAGACGGAGAACTGACCCTGAATGCCGGTAAGCCAACCCGTTTTGCCGCCATGTTTGTCAGTATGCCGCTCGTCCCGAACCCTTTTGACGCCGAACGGCTCAGCGAAGCAACAGAAACGGCCTCCGTCAGCCCCGGCGAACGCCTCATGGCAAAAAGCGACTGCCGTACCTGCCACAACCCGCAGGTGCAGACCGTGGGGCCGGCTTATGTCCAGATTGCCGAGCGGTACAAAAACACACCGGAAAATATAGATATGCTGGTGGAAAAGGTGATGAAAGGCGGCTCCGGCGTGTGGGGCGCGGCAGCCATGAGCGCTCACCCCGACCTTCAACCCGACGACGCCAAAGCCATGATCAACTACGTCCTGTCGTTCGACGAAGGGGAAGATGACGGTGAAGGCGGCGGCAGTACAACCACTGACCTGACCGCTATTCCGGAATCCAAATGGCTGAAAGCGGCAGGTAACCTGGGGAACGGCGACATGGCCCCCGGGCTGCTGGTGAAAGTGTTTCAGTTGAAATTTTCACCCCAGCGCCTCGATCAGATCGACTTCAACGCCAAACCCGACGACATCGCTGTAGCTGGCCTGGTCGACGCAGGCCCGACGGAATTTGCGCCCCTTAAAAACGATTTTGCACTGCTCGCAACCGGCTACTTTTTCCTCGAAAAAGACGACAATATCCTGCTGCAAATCAGTTCCGACGACGGCTCGCGACTTTACCTCGACGGCCAGCGGCTCATCGACCACGACGGCCCGCACGGCATGGAGCCGAAAGAAGCTGAAGTCGCCCTGCGCGAAGGGTACCACGAGCTGCGTATCGAATATTTTCAGGGCAGCGGCGGTCGCGGCATCCAGCTCAAATGGGCGCGTTCGGGCGACCCGAAAATGAAGATCATACCGGAAGGGAACTTCTCCCACAAGCGTTCGGACAACGACGAAGACCTGCGCAAAATGACGGGCGAGCAGATCGGTATACCCGGCGACGTCATTCCGCTTTCGGAGGTGCATCCTTCCTACGACCTCTCCCAGGCACGTCCCGATGAATTCCTGCCCAAAGTGGCCGGAATGGATTTTCTGCCCGACGGCCGCATGCTGGTGTCAACCTGGGATGCCATGGGCGCCGTTTATCTGCTTGAAAACGTGGAGTCGGGCGACCCGAAAAAGATCAAAATGAAGATGGTTGCGAGGGGGCTCGCAGAGCCGCTGGGCCTGAAAGTGGTGGGCAAAGACATCTTTGTACTGCAAAACAGGAACTGACCAAACTGGTCGATACGGATGGCGACGACATCATCGACGAGTATCAGTGCTTTGCCAAAGGTTGGAAAGCATCGGCGAATTTCCACGAATTTGCTTTCGGGCTGGCGCATAAAGGCGACTACCTCTACGCTGCCCTGGCCACGGCCATCATGCCCGGCGGCGCCAGCGCCCGGCCCCAGATCGTCGACCGCGGCAAGGTGGTGCAAATCAGCCTGAAAGACGGCAGCATCGATTTTGTCGCGCGCGGCCTGCGCACGCCCGACGGCGTGGGCATCGGCACCGACGGCGAACTTTTCATCGCCGATAACCAGGGCGACTGGCTGCCGTCGTCCAAAATACTGCACGTAAAACCCGGCGCGTTCTTCGGCTCCTACTCCGTCGACAGCATTGCCGTCGCGCAAATGCCGGTACAACCCCCGGTCGTGTGGCTGCCGCAAGACGATATCGGCAACTCACCCACCCAGCCGGCAGTGCTGAAAGACGGCCCTTACAACAACCAGCTCGTTTTTGGCGATGTGTGCTACGGGGGGCTTCAGCGTACCTTTATGGAAAAGGTGAACGGCAATTACCAGGGCTGTGTGTTCAAATTTACCCAGGGACTGGAAGGCGGTACCCACCGCCTGGCCTGGGGGCCCGACGGCGCCTTGTATGTGGGTATGATCGGCAACCCCGGCAACTGGGGGCAGGTCGGTAAATTCTGGTACGGCCTGCAGCGCCTGAAATACAACGGCCGCTCGACCTTCGAGATGCTGGCCGTACGGGCCAAAACCAACGGCATGGAGATAGAATTCACCGAACCGCTGCGCGACGGCGACGGCTGGGACCCTCAGCAATTCCTGGTCAAACAATGGTGGTACCAGCCGACCATTAATTACGGCGGCCCGAAAATGGATGAGGAAGAACTCCTGGTAAAATCGGCAACCGTCTCTGCCGACCGCAAAAAGTATTCCTGGAACTGTCCGGCATGAAACCGGAACATGTCGTGTACATCCGCCTGCGCAACCTGCCCCTCAGCGATCTCGGCCATGAGTTGTGGACAACGGAGACCTGGTATACCCTGAATGCCATTCCCGGCGATGCGACAGGGACAGTGACGACCCGCCCGCCTTTTACCCCGCCATCGGATAACTCATTGACCGACAAGGAAAAAGCCGCCGGTTGGCAACTGTTGTTCAACGGAAACACCCTCGACGGATGGCATACCTATGGCAAAAATACCGTGGGCGGCGCCTGGTTTGTGGAAGACAATACGATCCACCTCGACAAAAAAGCGCGCGGTACCGGCGATGCCGGCGATATTGTGACCGCTGAAGAATACCAGGATTTTGAACTGGAACTCGACTGGAAAATCAGCGCCTGCGGCAATTCGGGAATTATCTACAACATCGTGGAAGACCCGGCGAAATACAACTTCGTGTGGCAAACCGGCCCCGAAATGCAGGTGCTCGACAACTCCTGCCACCCCGACAGCAAATTCCCCAAACACCGGGCCGGCGACCTGTACGACCTCATTGAGTGTAAATACGTGACGGTAAAACCGGCCGGCGAGTGGAACCACGTGCGCATTATCAGCAAGGGCGGAAAAGTGGAGCACTGGCTCAACAACCGCAAACTCGTGGACTACGACATGAATGCCCCGGAATGGTCCAAACTGATTGCCGGCAGCAAATTCAAGGACATGCCCGGCTTCGGCAAATCGAAAAAGGGAAAGATCGCGCTGCAGGATCACGGCGATCCGGTGTGGTTTAAGAATCTGAAAATCAGGAAATTGTAAGTGCAATTACAGGCTCGTGTGGTATTTTTGCAGATAAGCCCATTTGTCAATCCGACATTACTATCCGGCAATCATTCCACACGAGTCAAATAATCATCATATTCTATGGCGTGGACTTTTTTTTCAAAGAAGCCAAAGCTGGCAAAAATTCGGGTAACTGCTCAAAAATATGACGGCAGCGCAGAATATGTATGGCTCGACATCTCGGAGCAAACAACACCCCTTGTTATTATTGAAATATTGCGGGACGGGAACCATCTCACCCATGATGGCAGATCCGATGATTTTGAAATGCTCAATGAGCTTACGTTCGAAGTATTGAATAATAGGGAGCCAATTTCAAAAACCTTTAGCCTTTCCTCGTTGAATGCAATACCAGGCGGTAATTATTTTATCTGCAGGATGAAATCAGCTGCCTCTCCACCACCAGCTGCACCTTCGTCGTCTCCCAGGAATATTTCGGAGCTAATCAATATTGTGATCCGGGTTATGCCGAATGGCGATGAGTTGGATGTGGAGTTGCCGGGTTTAGCATTAGGCTCGGAAATAATAACTGAATTATTGGCAGCCAAAGTTGCCCCCAGGGTTGATCCAAACGGGGTTCCGATACAGTATGACCTTGTTTCAAAGACAATTGGGAAGAAAATGCCACCTAACCAGACTGTATTTGATTTTGGTGTAAAGGAAGGTGACGTGCTTTATTTCCTGCCTGTGCTTTCCCAAAACCAGGATGCACTTACGCCTTATATGTCTATTCTCAAAGACCTCCCAGACGAAGTGATCAGAACCCCTGAATCTATTGATTCTTACATAAAGGGTCTGAATACACAAGGTGATCAGGCAAGACCCTTACATGAGTGCAAGGTCATATTTATCGGTTCGGGAGAAGTGGGAAAAACATCACTCATAAAAAAACTGATTACCGGACAGTTCGATCCTCAGGAGAAGAAAACAGAAGGCATCAAGATAAACGACCGGCAAATCCGTTACGACGACAAATGGATTAAGACGCATATATGGGACTTCGGCGGGCAGGAGATTATGCATGCAACACATAAATTCTTTATGACGAGGCGTTCGGTCTATGTGCTTGTTTTGAACCCTCGGGTTCAGGACCGGTACGGAGAAACGGAAGTGGAATATTGGCTGAAGCTCATAAGCAGTTATGCCCGCAATGCACCGATCATTGTAGTCTGTAATAAATGCGAGATGCATAAAATGGATCTGCCCAAGGGCCAATTGATGGATAAATACCCGCAGATAAGCAGATTTGTCGAGACCTCATGCGTTCAAAATATCGGCATAGACGTTCTTGATAAAGCAATCGCAGATGCTGTTTTTCAACTTGAACATATCAATGACCTTTTACCAGCATCCTTTTTTAAGGTGAAAGAGGATTTACAGGCGCGAAACAAAGATTTTATTCACTATTACGAATATCGGGATATTTGCATAAATGCCGATCCGGAATTTGGAGAAGAGAATATGCAGTTATTAATCGGCTTGCTCAACGACCTGGGAGTGATGTTGAATATTTCCGATAACCGACGGCTAATTGAAACGCAAGTGCTGAATCCACAGTGGATTACCAATGGAGTGTATCAGATTGTTAATTCCAAACAGATACTTGACAGTAAGGGGGTTATAAGCGAGCATAATATCAAGGATATTCTTGACTCCATGTTGTATCCTACTATCAAGGAGCGTGGATATATCATGGATATGATGGCGCATTTTGAACTATGTTATCAATTGCCCGACAAACCAGACACCTATTTTGTACCGGGAGCCTTTTCCATTGACCGTCCGGAACGCTTTAATTGGGAACAGCCGGAGGTTTTAAGGTTCCAGTACCATTACGATGTGTTGCCATCATCTATCATGACACGTTTTATGGTGAAGGTACATCAGATGATTTGTACAAATCAATACTGGCGCAACGGGGTGGTGATTGCAGATGAGGACGACAACTCTGCCCTGATATTTGCAGATCCTTCTGACCGGAAAATATTTATTGAAGTGGCAGGGCCTGAAAAACGGCAAATGCTGTCTATCATCAGAAGGGAGTTTGAAATGATACACAAATCCATTTCAAAACTTAATGTCAGCAGAATGATCTCCGTTGATGAAACAGGCCGCCACCTTTGTAGTTATGACGACCTCCTGATTTATGAAAAAGCAGGTGAACAGGAGGTTTTTATACCATCACTTCGAAAAAAAGTCAGCATTAAATCTTTGCTCGAAGGCGTTGAGATCAGAATCAATAAACATTTGATTAAACAGTTGATAATTGACGGTGAATTCAAGGATGCGCTGCGCCAAATGGAAAAACTTGAAGACGGTAAGCACCAGGATATTTTACTTATGCTTGGGAAACTGAATCGTTATGACCGCGAAATCGGGTTGGGCCTGTTGGACCGTAAAGACGTGGAAATTGATTATAACCGGCTTTGCCAACTGGCAATTCAGTTTTTGGATGAAATTCCAGGGTAGTTCAATGAGCGCAGGTCCTGACAAAACTTAATCTATGCAACAAGTATTTGCCTTCTTCCTGGTCTTCCTTGGCGGCGGACTCGGGAGTGTCAGTCGGTTCGGCATTGTGCTGGCACTGCGCAGCACGCAGGGCAGCAAGTTCCCCGTGGCCACCCTGTTGGCCAACGGTATCGCCTGTTTTGTGCTGGGCGTTGTTATGGCCCTGCATTTGAGCGGACAGATGACCGACCATCGGCGACTGCTGCTGGGTACCGGCTTTTGTGGCGGACTGAGTACCTTTTCGACGTTTATCGCCGAAAACTGGGGATTGTATGAAAGCGGACAAACCGGGCTGGTGCTCACCAACACAATCGCCAGTTTGGCGTTGTGTATGCTGTGCCTGATTCTGGGATATAAACTAACCCTCTGATCCGTTCTGCCGAATGATGCCCGATACCATTATACGTCCGCACGCCGAATTTGCATATGCGCATGAACTGGAAGCGCTGGCTGCACACGACGACCGGCCGCGCCCGGCCAACTGGCGCCTTTCACCCTGGGCTGTCGTCACCTACCTGCTCGGTGGAAAAGCGGGGAAAACGGACATTGAGCCGAAATATTACGGCCAGCGCAGGCTCATCGAGATCGCTGTGGCCACACTGGCAACCGACCGGGCCTTGCTGCTGCTCGGCATACCCGGCACCGCCAAAACCTGGGTCAGCGAACACCTCGCCGCCGCCATCAGCGGCGACAGTACGCTGATGGTGCAGGGCACGGCAGGCACCAACGAGGAAAGCCTGCGCTATGGCTGGAACTACGCCCGCCTGCTTGCCGAAGGGCCTTCCGAGAAGGCGCTTGTGCCCAGCCCCGTCATGGAAGGCATGCGTCAGGGTAAACTCGTGCGCGTGGAAGAACTCACGCGCCTGCCCGCCGATGTGCAGGATACGCTCATCACCCTCCTGTCGGAAAAAACGCTCCCTGTGCCCGAACTCAACACCGAGGTCCAGGCACGCCGGGGGTTCAACCTCATCGCCACCTCCAACGACCGCGATAAGGGCGTCAACGAACTTTCCGCTGCCCTGCGCCGCCGGTTCAACACGGTTGTGTTGCCGTTACCCGCCACACTGGAAGAGGAGGTCACTATTGTGCAAAACCGCGTTGCCGCTTTGGGGAAATCGCTCGAACTGCCACCTGAAGCGGCGCCCCTGCGCGAAATACAGCGCCTGGTGGCTATTTTTCGCGAACTGCGCAACGGCAAAACTGAAGACGGCCGGGAAAAACTAAAAAGTCCGACGGCCACGCTCAGCACCGCCGAGCTGATCTCGGTCGTCCACCAGGGTCAATCGCTGGCCGTACATTTCGGCGACGGCGAACTGCGCGCGCACGACCTGGCGGCGGGTATCACCGGCGCCGTTATCAAGGACACCGGTACCGACACCATCGTATGGCAGGAATACCTCGAAACGGTAATAAAAAAGCGGGAGGGCTGGCAAGACCTGTACCGGGCGTGTAAGGAATTGGGGAACGGCGGCGAAATGACGAATGACGAAATGACGAATGACGAAATGACGAAATGACGAATGACGAAATGACGACACTACCGACGAATGGCGATTTTTTCCAATATTCCCTACCTTTCGCACCCATAAAAAATCTACTTGCCGCCATGCTCAAGAATTGGTTTGTCGTTTTTTTGATCTCCGGTTGCTTTCTGAACGCCCATGCCGCTTTCGTTTCCGGTGTTTTTAAAAATGCTGCCCCAGGGAGCGTAGTTCAGATTTATGTACCCCATTATTATGTCGATGGACGCGCAGATACCTACTGGGCCGAGCTGGACGATCAACTGCGGGTTTCCATTGAAGCGATAGTCCCCGAACCACAACTGGCCTTCCTGATCTGCAATGAGGAACGGCTGCCGGTTTTTCTGGAGCCGGTCGATACCCTGTATGTCAAAACGGATATGTTCCAGTTTCCGATGGCTGTTGCCTTCACCGGCCGGGGAGGGGCCAACAACCGCCTTTTGCTCCAGTATTTTCAGGAAAACCCGCCTGATTTTAATGAAATGAACAACATCCGGTTCAAGATCGGGCAATGGTGGGCAGTTGTGGAGCAACTGATGAACGACCGGATGGAATCGCTGGGGCCGACCGAATTCAGGGATTATATGGACCGGCGCAAAACGGCTGCCTCCATGTTGCTCGACGATTTTTCCGGCAGGGCTCCGGCGGCACTTACCCCCGCTTTTTACGACTGGATGGCCGCAGAGATCGTTTACTACTGGGCTTATCACCTGTTGTTCTACGGCCAGGTGTATGGCAACCGCCACCAGGTGCAGCCCGAATTTTTCGATTTCCTCTCCGATGCAGCGCTCATCAGCGAATCGGTCGGCAACGACTGGTATCGCCTGTTCCTGCAGGCGCTGTTGGCCAGACAGCAGGCTGCCGCCGGGTCAACAGACAATTTTTATATCGGACAATACAACATGGCCGGAACGATGCTGAGCGGTAAATCGATGGCCTTTTTTCGCTCCGAAATGATCCGCCTGGCCTTTTCCGGCGACCGCTATCGCGAGATATTGCCCTATTACACCGACTTTTTGAAAACCAACGAATACACCGCCTACGATGCGAAGGTGACCGATCTGTACGAAAAAATCGCACGGGTATCGCCGGGTATTGCAGCGCCGGTATTCACGGGAGAAGACGCCGAGGGCAGGGTGCTGGCGCTGTCGCAGTTTCGCGGCAAAGTGGTTTACCTGAATTTTTGGGCAAGCTGGTGCAGCGCATGTCTCCTGAAGATGGACATGTTCAACGATTTTGCAGCCGAACTGAACCGGAGCGGTATCGAGATTGTCAATATATCGATCGATGACAATCCGGCGGCCTGGCAACGGGCGCTTGCAGAACGGAACTTCAAGGGACACAACCTGCTGGCATCTTCAGGTCGCGAACGCAACATCGCCCAGAGTTACGGCGTTGAAGCCGTTCCACAGTATTTTATCGTTGGCAAAGACGGCACTTTCGCCGTGAAAGCCACGTCTAACCAACCCGGCGATATCAATACGCAGTTGCTGAACCTTTCACGACAGCATTGAAACCGATGAATAAACTCTTGGCCATTCTGTTGCTCGGTATTGCCGGCGCAGCTTCCGCACAGCCCGACAGTTCGGGTGTCTGGACGCTCGTCGAACAGATGCCGCTTTTTCCCGGTTGTGAACACTTCGGCTCAACCGATCCGGCCAAATATTCGTGCAGTGAAAAAGCCCTTGCCGCCTTTATCAGCGCTAACCTGCAATACCCCGATTCCGCGATCCGCGAAAATATTGAAGGACTTGTCGTCGTCAGTTTTGTCGTCGATGAAAAAGGCAATGTCGGCGATGTGCACCTGCTTCGCAATATTGGAGGGGGCTGCGGCGCCGCAGCAATAGCTGTCGTGCGGGCCATGCCGGTATGGGAGCCTGCCGTGCATGAAGGCCGGAAGGTAGCGGTGCGACTAAACCTACCCGTAGAATTCGGGTTCAAGCGGCAGATAACAGATGAAGCCGGCCAGTTCTCCATACACTGGGGAAAACTGCATCTGGATGAAATTACACCGGCCGAAATAAGACAAAACCTCGATGAGCCCATCCTTGTCCGCGATGCATTCGGCAACGTTTCAACAATACGCGAACTTGGCTTTTTGTTTGAAAAGGGCAAAAAAAGCGCTTCGGCAGAAGTGCAGGGCAACGAGCCGGACAAGAAAATGAGAAAAATAGCCGAGCAGGCGGCGCCCGGCGGTACCTTTACCCTCAACGCCGTAATCCAGTATGGCAACAGCACCCTGCTGGTAAGCCGGACGTTCCAGGTAAAATGACGCACGATAAAGGCATATACGCCGGGCTGCTCGCGGCCAAAAAACATGGCGAGAAAAAGCTGGTTGTCCTGTTTGACCCCGACAAGTTGCGCCTGAAAAAAATGGAGCAAACGCTCGATCTCGCCGTCGAATGCGGCGTCGATTACTTTTTTATCGGCGGAAGTCTGGTGGTCAACAACATGCTCGACGGTTTGCTGGCGCAGATTCGCCAGCGCTGCCCTGTTCCGCTGATCCTGTTTCCGGGCAATTCCTTTCAACTCAGTTATCGCGCCGACGGCATCCTGTTTCTCTCGCTCATCAGCGGACGAAATCCGGAACTGCTTATCGGTCAGCACGTTATATCGGCGCCATTCCTGAAAATGTCGCCGCTGGAGATTATCAGCACCGGCTATATGCTCGTCGACGGCGGGGTACAAACCTCCGTACAATACATGTCGAATACATACCCGATTCCGGCCCATAAAGACGATATCGCCGTATGTACCGCCCTCGCCGGCGAGCTACTGGGCCTCCGGATGCTGTACCTCGACGCGGGTTCGGGCGCCAAAACCCCCGTGTCGGAAAGTATGATCGAGGCAGTCAGCGGCGCCGTCAGTATTCCGCTTATTGTGGGCGGCGGTATCCGGACGCCGGAAAAGATAGCGGCCAACCTCCGCGCCGGCGCCGATCTGATCGTGGTTGGCAACGCCATAGAACAGGATCCCGTGCTGATCCGGGAAATGGCGGCGGCGGTCAAAGATTTTCAACCTGTATCGGGGAACGATCGGGGCACTGTAAACGGTTAAGCAATTTTTCCAGTAATTTATTCGAATGTCCATTACACAAATGCAAACCGGAACTGTAATTAAGTCAACCGGCAGTTGGTACAACGTCCGCCTCGATGCTTCACAGGAAGTACTGCAGTGCCGGATCGTGGGAAAGTTTCGCCTCGACGATGCGCCGCTGACCAATCCGGTAGCCGTGGGCGACCGTGTAGAAGCAGAGCCGGAATCTGCCGGCAAGGGGATGATCAAAAAGATACTGCCGCGCAGCAACTACGTGGTGCGGCAATCGCCGCGCCGCAAACACGACCTGCACCTCCTTGCCGCAAACATCGATCAGGCCGTGCTGATCACGACCATTGTACAGCCCGACCTGAAGCCGGGCTTTATCGACCGTTTTCTCGTGATGACGGAGCGCGATGAAATACCCGTCACCATCATATTCAACAAATCCGATCTGTACGACGAGGCGGACATGGAGCGCTTCGAGGAGATGAAAGCCATTTACGGCGGTATCGGCTACGGCATACTGCTTACTTCTGTGCCGGACAAGACCGGGCTGGAAACACTTAAAAATATCCTGAAGGACAAAACCACACTGATGAGCGGCCAGTCGGGTGTGGGCAAAAGCACCCTGGTGAATGCCATACAACCACAGTTGGAACTGCGCACCGGTGAGATCAGCGATTATTCCGGCAAAGGGCAGCACACTACGACCTTCGCTGAAATGTTTGAACTGGATTTTGGCGGCCGGCTCATCGACACACCGGGCATTAAAACGCTGGCATTCAACGATAAAGACAAGGCCAATATCGCCCATAGCTTCCGCGAATTTTTTGCGCTGTCCGAACACTGCAAGTTTGGCGGCGCCTGTTTGCACCGGGATGAGCCGGGTTGTGCCGTTCACGAGGCGCTGCGCCGGGGCGAAGTGAGCGAGCTCCGCTTTTCCAATTACCTGGCCCTGCTCGGCGAGGTGGAAGACCAGAACTACTGGGAACGGAGAAGAGACTTCTGATTTGGCTACTTGGCGTTAAAGCCCGGACTTTGCAATTAAATTATACAACATACGTGGTAAGGAACCGTTATTTTGCCAACTTTGCCCTTCTTTTCCTAATCGTACGAAAAGAGGGGCTGTTTTTTTTGTATCTTTTCCGTGAACAAAATCCGATTACATAGTCAATGAAAAAACTGCTTCTGCTTTTGCCTTTGGTTCTAGTCCTTAGCCTTGCCACTGCCCAGCGTAACTCCTATTTCGAGGCCGGTTTTTTATTCGGGCTCACCAACTATTCCGGCGACGTTTCTGACGCTGCGATCGAAATCTCCGAAACACAGCCCGGCTACGGGGTGTATTTCCGGTACCATTTTTCCCGGTATATTTCAGCAAAAGCCCACATTTACTCGGGGTCTATCGCCGGCGACGATGTCAACTCCAGGTCGCTGAAAGAAAGAAGTTTCCGTTTCTCTACGTCCATTCTCGAGTTTGGCACCGTGGTGGAATGGAAGGTGCTGGGCAGGGAACGCTACTCCAACACCGGTATCCACAATTTCTTTGTCACACCTTATGTTTTTGCCGGCCTCGGTTTGTCTGTTACCGATCCGAAAGCGGAGTATTACGGGACAATAGACAACAGGGAGAAATACCTGAAAACAGACCTGCCTGAAGACGGGCTGAACCATAATTTTCTTCTCGTGCCCATGGGCGTCGGCCTGCGTGCCGATATTCTGGATCGCCTGGTTCTCGGCTTGGAAGGCGGCTGGAGGCCGGTCTTTTCCGACGACCTCGACGGTATCAGAACCAACGGCAACCCCGGAAAGGGCGACTGGTACTACTTTGCCGGCGTTACAGTATCTTTTATACTGAGCGACCCCAAGCGGAAACATTAACTTCCGTTTGAGACGAGCCCAATACCTTTCCAGGCCTTTCGACTTTTGGCAGTTTTATACCTTTGACCGGCCAGTGTCGAAAGGCCTTTGTTTTTGAGTACTTATGCAAAACGGATTGTTGCTAACTTTTATAGGGGTGTACCTGCTCGGTACGCTCGCAGTAGGGTGGTGGGCATCGCGTCGCGTAAAAACGACGGCCGATTTTGTGGTGGCCGGGAAAAGACTACCCCTGTTCATGGCCTCCTGCGCCCTGTTCGCTACCTGGTTCGGCTCTGAAACGATCATGGGCGCATCCGCCGAATTCGCACAGCACGGTTTGCTGGGTGTTATTGAAGACCCCTTTGGCGCGTCGCTTTGTCTCCTGCTGGCCGGCTTGCTGGTAGCGCGCCCGCTGTACAGCCTTAACCTGCTCACCTTCAGCGATTTTTTCCGACTTCGGTTCAACAAGGCTGCCGAGATCACATCGGCAGTATTTATGGTGCCTTCCTACTTCAGTTGGATTGCGGCGCAATTGGTTGCCCTGTCGATCATCCTGCAGTCGATCAGCGGGCTGGACCGCAGTCTCGGCGTACTGATCTGCACGGCGATGGTGCTGGTGTATACTTATATTGGCGGCATGTGGTCGGTCACGATCACTGATTTTGTACAGACGATCGCCATCATAATCGGACTGGTTGCACTGGCGGCAGATATGGTTTGGCAGGTTGGCGGTTTTGAGCCTATGGCTGCTGCTGCCCCGGAAGGTTTTTTCCAGTTTTTCCCGGATGCGAAGGGACCGGACATGATCGGGTGGGTGGCGGCCTGGATGACGATCGGCCTGGGAAGTATACCTCAACAGGATGTATTTCAGCGGGTTATGGCAGCCGAAAGTGAGCGCACCTCTGTTCGCGCCTGCTATACATCGTCGCTGATGTACCTGTCGATCGCATTTTTGCCGCTCCTTATCTGTTACTGCGGCCGGATGTTGTACCCGGAATTGCTGGAGAAAGATACCCAGATGATGATACCGGCCATGGTGATGCAACACAGCGGCCTGGGTATGCAGATACTGTTTTTCGGGGCATTGCTTTCCGCAATTCTCAGTACCTGCAGCGGCGCCATGCTGGCTCCTGCTACGGTGATGGGGGAGAACCTCGTCAAACCGCTCTTTAAATCGGTCAGCGATGAACAGTTGCTGCGTATTATGCGTTTGTCGGTAGTGTTCGTCGCGGTTATTACCGGCGGCATGGCACTGATGCGCAATAATATATACGAACTTGTCGGCGAATCGTCGGCGCTGAGCCTGGTATCGCTGTTTACGCCACTTATAGCAGGGTTGTATTGGCGCCGGGCCTCCGCCATGGGCGCAATTGTGTCCATGATCGCCGGAATGCTTGTATGGCTCGCTGCGTTGTTCCTGCTGCCAGAAGAGCCGGCTGAAAATGTGTCGATCTGGTTGCATATACCGCCGATGCTGTACGGTTTTGCAGCGGGTATTCTCGGCATGATCGCAGGAAGCCTCCTGTTTCCCGAGCGCCGGGTCGATCCCATTAACTCATCCCCTTTATCCTGAATTTCAATGATGGACAAACGTCAGTCGCTTACCCTGCTGCTCGAAATAACGTGGTGGATTGCCACGGCACTTATCGTGCTCGCCACCCAATACCCGATCCACAAAGCCATGCACGTATGGCCGTTCGAGGGCTGGAATATTCTCTTTGTGGTGGTGGTCGTCACCCTGGGGCGGTATATTTTCCTGACCAAACACACCTACCTGGCACAGCGGCAGGTATTGAAGGTCGCGCTACTCCTGCTGATGTTTCCACTCACCTTTGTGCTCATCAACGGCCTGAATGAATTTTTGAGTTTTATCGAGGAGCAAACCTGGGAGCCGCTGACCGGTCACCTGCCGGCAGCCGACAAAAAGGCAATCGAAGATTATATCTGGAGCGAAATGCTCTTTTTCGGGGCGGGAAGCATTATCACCGCGCCGGTTTTTGCCGGTCGTATGATGTTGTCCATCTGGCGAACACACAACCGGGGCACGGTATAAGTGCCGGTACACTTTTTCCGCCGGCCGTGCCGTTTGTACAGCGGATATCCAGGTTTATTTCCGGCCCTGTTTCGCCGGATTTGGAAATCCGGCGTATAATGACCCGGTATCACGTGTGACCAAACGGCCATCAACATGCCTGCAAAATCCATCAGCGCACAAATCGCTTCCGTAGCCCTTGGCATCGCAGGGCTTGCCGTAATTGTGTTTTTTACTTTCCTGATGGGCCGCATCGTTTGGCCCTACACATCCGGTCGGCTCGATATCGACTTCCTGCTTTCCAAGCAGCACATCATCCACCTGCAACATTACCGCGTATCGTATTACCTGCATATTTTCCCGGCACTGTTGGTATTGGCGGGTGGATTGACACAGTTTTCAGGGATTATTTTGAAAAAACTGCCCTGGTTGCACCGTTGGGTAGGTCGCGTATACGCGTTCAGTATCCTGGGGGTATGCGGTCCGGCGGCCCTGGTCATGGCTTTTTACGCCAATGGCGGGCTATTCAACAAAGTATCGTTCATCGTTTTGAGCCTGATATGGTGGTGGACGACCTGGAAAGCCTGGCGCGCCATACGGACAGGGCAGGTGAAGGAGCACGGCGCCTGGATGATCCGCAGTTATGCCCTCACACTGTCGGCTATTTCACTGCGTGTCATGCAGTTCGGTCTGGCCATGTACACTGATATTTCACCGGAAACGGCGTATCAGGTCGTTGCCTGGCCCAGTTGGGTGCTGAATTTGCTGCTGGCCGAGTGGGTATTGCGGCAAACGAACTGGTTCGGGTATGTGTACGGGAAAGTGTAAAAACAAAAAACCCCTCCCGGCAATGCGCCGGGAGAGGTTTGTCTGTCCTTTATAGTTTCGTATTTGGTTATTTCATTTTTGCGAGATCGGCGGAAGCGTCCTGCTGCGGGATCGTGCGGCTTGCCCATTCGATCTGGTCGGGGTTGCCTGGCATGATGAGTTCCAGCGTCTGCATTTCGAGGAGCGTAAGGCCGGTGACCTGGTTGCCCTGTGCGCCGAATTCGCGGTAGTCGTTTGCCCAGTTTACTTTGAATTCTTTAACGTCGGCGTTCAGATTCTCGTCGATCGTAGCGGAAGTCAGCGTGTTGGGATTTACACCTGCGATGAAGTGCGAGCCGATGTAGTTGCCTTTTTGTCGAAAACAGAGATGCTGTAGGTTTTCGTGCCGCGGCTGAAACCGCGAGCGATATTGTAGAGAACTGCAATGTTTTTTTCCGTTTCAAATTTGGCAACCGGCTCCGGATATACCGGCATGCTGCTGAACTGGGCGCTGCGCTCGAGTTCCGGGAGGAACTGGTAGAATTCCCAGCCGAGGCGCTTGGCTTTTGCAGCGGTGCGGTTTTCGAGTTGACCTTGCAGTTCCTGTGCGTTGAAGTTGTAAGGAAGCGTAGCAGAAGGAAACTGTGCCAGAAAATCCTGGAACGTTGCTTCGTCTTGTGCATTCGCGTTGAAAGCGAAGAGGCTGGCGAGAACGATCAGGATGGTCGGAAGTGCAGTGGTCTTTTTCATGTTACTTCGGTTTTGGTTGTTGAGATGTTGGTGATGAATTCAGATTAAACGGCGCTTTTCGTTATTTATCGGCGGCGTTAATAGGGTATAGGCAAATCGGATGCCAAAAAATTTCAGGCCTGTTGTTTTTTTTGAATTTTTTTCTCAAAAAGGCCGCATTTAGACTTTAAGGGGTATAAAAGTCACGTATTATACGTAGAAAACGAGCCAGGGTTTCAAAGAACTTTAACACTTGAAAAATGGTTTTTTGGGGCCGGAGTTATTTGCTGGTGCCTGTTTCAGGCTCCGTATTCTCCTCTATTGGAGGCGGCACGGAGTCGTCGTCTTTCACTTCCGGCGCGATACGCAGGTCTGTGGCGGATTTTTCGAGCAGGGTGAAATCCTTAATCGTATTGTCTTCAAAGCCTGCGTCAGTGTAATCCTTCTCCCAGTTGATCTGCCAGGATTCCGTAGACGCCGTCAGATCGGAACCTATCGTGGTAGTCGCCATTTTGGTGCTGTATACGTATGCCACGTCGTTGGTGGCGATGTGTTTGCCCGATTTGTCGAAGAGCGCTACCGAGTAATCGCCGAAGTTGCGCGAATACCCCCGGCCCGACATATACAATACCGCAATAAACTCGTCGCTTGCAAATTGTGCAACCGGGATGGCAAACAAGGGCATCCTGCTGAACCGGCTGGCATTTTTGAGTGCAGGCAGGAATTCGTAGTATTTCCACTCCAGTCGTTTATTCGATTGCTGCGGCTTGTACGTGTCATCTCCCAATGTCTGCCGGGCGATCTCATCTTCCACATGCGCCTGAAGCGTCTGTTTATCGATCGAGTACGGCAGGGCAGCCTTGGGGAATTGTTTCAGAAATTGCTTGAAGGAGGGCTCACCGGAATCGGCGGGTTGGGCGCCGGTTTTGCGGGAAAAGCTGCTGAGGAAGAGTGCAGCGAGGGTCAAACCCGCAGCCAGGAGAAAGAGCGTTTTTTTCATGGTTGAGTCTTTTTGGAATTCCAACGGCAAAACTCGACACTTTCGTTCCTTATAACTGTTAAAACCTTATAGTAATAATGTACTATTTTGACGGAATAATTGCCTGAAAACAGGAAGCCCGCCGTGCAATTGATTTTGCACGACGGGCTTTGTACCTATTTATTGGTAGAATTGAATTTTACTTCTTTGCCTTCGATGCTTTGCCCGCAGCCTTTTTCGGCGCGCCTTCCGGCATCGCAGGCATTTTTCCGGCCACAGAATCCTGCACAAAGGTGCCCCAGGTGAGGTTGTTGCCGCCTTCTTTGTGTGCCAGTGCGCGTTCGATGGCCATATTGGCGGCGTTTTCCACCACCCATTCGAAATTTTCCTCACCCACGGAGTTCAGATCGGCGTCGGGGGCAGGGTTGCAGAAATCGATGGCGTAGGGGATGCCGTCGCGAATGGCAAACTCCATGGTGTTGAAATCGTAACCCAGCGCGTGGTTGGTGCGCAACACGAGGTCGTGCATCTGCTCGCGCAGGGCTTTCGACACCTTGTGGTCGGCCACATAACGGAGATGGTGCGGGTTGCGCGGTTCGTAGTCCATGATCCGGACGTATTTGCCGCCCAGACAGTAGCAGCGGAAATAGGCGTCGAAGTCGATGGCTTCCTGCAGCAGCATCACCAGGGTATTTGTTTCGTTGTAGTCGCGGAAAAACTCGTCGAAGTTGTTGACTTTATAAACGTTTTTCCAGCCGCCGCCCGAGTGCGGCTTCATGAAGAGCGGAAAACCGCCGAGGTAATCGATCATGCGTTCCCAGTCGAGGGGGTACTTCATGTTGCGAAAACTCTGGGCGCTGGTGTCCGGCGGCATTTGTTTGGAGGGCAGCAGGATAGTGCGCGGCACCGGTACCCCGATCTTGCTTACCAGGCAATTGTTGAAAAACTTCTCGTCGGCGCTCCACCAAAAGGGATTGTTCAGCACAGCCGTGCCATTGAGAGCCGCGTTTTTCAGGTAAGCGCGATAAAACGGTACATCCTGGCTGATCCGGTCGATCATCACCGCATAAGAGGTGGGTTCTCCTTGCATGAGTTCTTCCACGAGGGTAGGTTCGGCGTGTACACCTTTAACGTTCTTGGCGTTGACGCGCGCTACGAAGGCCTCGGGAAACGAGGATTCCTTACCGTGTAAAATTCCGATTTTCTTCATTCCGTTCTGAATTGATAAAGTGTTGAGGGCGTGAATGTCGGGTAAATAATGGGCTGCGACAAAACTACTCAAAAGACGCTGGCTGCCAAATTTTACCCCAAAATTTACATCGCTTTGGTTTGCATGTGCAGCGCAGGATCAATAATCGATGACCGGAGCGATGATAGCGTCTTCTTTTACGCGGGCAACTACTTTCCGCAGCGTGTCGAGCGCTATTTCCTGGCCCTCGTAACGCGCATACAGCGTGACCACGCAGGGGCCGTGTTTTTTAAAGGTATGCTGCACGGAGCCGTCGACAAATTTCTTTCTTGGCGAACCGTCGCCCATATCGAGTTCGTACTCGGGTCCCTGGCTGTATTTGCTCATGAAAAACCGGAACGGCTTGCCCGCCTCGGGGTATTCGCTCGTGCGCAACAGCTCGCCGGGAATTTTCTGGATAGGCGCCGACGCCTCGGGGTTGTTGCCGTTTTCAGCATTGCCTACCTGCACGATGGCGCGGTCTTCCGGCCGGCTTACAGCATCTTTTCTCGAAAACTGCAGGGCCACCAGGCCCGCTACACCGAATAAGGCGACGATAATCAGCATGACCGTTTCCTTGTTGGCGAAAAGGCCCGTTTTTGCTCCGTTTGTCATATTGATTGTATTTGGTTAAACCACACAAAGGTAAAGCACAGCACTTGCACGCCCAACGCCCAAACGCCTACCTTTGCGGCTATGAGGTTTTTCCTGAACGACAGCCTGAATTTTATTGCAAAACTAACCCTGCGCCGCGCATGGAATTTTGCTAAAGTACTGTCTTCGTTTTATATAGCCAAATGGACGCGTTATCCCCTGCAGTGGGGAATGCCTGTCACCGTGAGCATCGAACCGACAACCGCCTGCAACCTGCGCTGCCCGGAATGTCCCAGCGGACTGCGGGCTTTCAGCCGCGCCACGGGCAACCTGAAGGAAGACTTTTTTCGCCGCATGGTCGACGACATGCACCGCGACCTGTTTTACCTCATCTTCTACTTCCAGGGAGAGCCGTATATCAATCCCCGCTTTCTCGATATGGTGCAATACGCGCACCGGCGCAATATTTTTACCATAACCAGCACCAACGGGCATTTTCTGAATGACGAAAATGCCCGCCGCACCGTCGAGTCGGGCCTCGACCGGCTTATCATTTCCGTCGATGGCACGACGCAGGATACCTATGCGCAGTACCGGGTGGGCGGCGCCCTCGACAACGTACTCGAAGGCGCCCGCAACGTAATCCGCTGGAAACGCAGGCTGCAATCGCGCCGCCCGCATGTGGTGTTTCAGTTTCTCGTTGTGCAGCCCAATCAGCACCAGATACCCGAAATTTATAAACTGGCCCGGGAAATCGGCGCCGACGAGGTGAAACTGAAAACGGCCCAGGTGTACGATTACCAAAACGGCAACCCCCTGATCCCGACCATCGACCGTTTTGCGCGCTACCGGCGCTCGGCAGACGGTACCTGGCAGGTAAAACACGCCCTGACCAACCACTGCTGGAAACTTTGGCACTCCTGTGTGATCACCTGGGATGGACTTGTCGTACCCTGCTGTTTTGACAAGGACGCGCAGCATCGCCTTGGCGATCTGAAAAAAACGACCTTCCGCGAACTGTGGCACGCACCCGGTTACACCGCATTCCGGAAGGCCATGCTGCGCGGCAGAGACCAGATCGATATTTGCCGGAACTGTACGGAGGGTTGCAGTGTCTGGGCATAAGTTAGTGCGTTCGGGGTTTCGCGGCAGGCTTGAACTATTGGAAAATGAAGGTACATATGACGATACAAGAAGCGCAAAAGACGGTCGACGAGTGGATCAACACGATTGGCATCCGCTATTACAACGAACTGACGAATACCGCCATCCTGATGGAAGAAGTGGGTGAAGTAGCGCGGCTGATGGCGCGGCTTTACGGCGAGCAATCGTTCAAAACACCCGAACAGGCCGACTCGGCGCGCGCAGACCTGGCCGACGAGATGGCCGACGTGATGTTTGTATTGATCTGTCTGGCCAACCAGACCGGGGTGAACCTTACCGACGCCTTGCGCGACAACCTCGAGAAAAAAACCAGGCGCGACGCCGCTCGCCACGCCGCCAACAAAAAACTGACATGACGACTGCCGTGTCTGTTTTTCTGCAGAAAAAAGCCCTGTTCCGGCCGGTGCCGCTGGCGGCAGACTATCTGTTCCGGTTTGACGAGCCGTTCACGGAACATTACTTTGCCACGCCCGACGGCGAACGCCTGAATGCCTTGTTGTTTCCGGCCGATACGCCGGCCAGAAAGGGTGTGGTGTTGTATTTCCACGGCAACCGCGACAACCTGCAGCGCTGGGGCGCCATGCACCGCGATTTTACGGCGCGGGGCTATGATTTTTTTGCCCCCGACTACCGGGGTTACGGCAAAAGCACGGGCGAGCCCGACGAAAAGCGCTACTTCGAAGATGCCCTTTTGGTGTACAGGTGGTTGTGCAAGCGGTACACGCCGGAAGAGATCGTCCTGTACGGCCGGTCGCTGGGAACAGGCATGGCCACCTACCTGGCTGCCCATGTTCCCGCCCGGATGCTTATCCTGGAAACGCCGTTCGACAATATCAGCGGCTTGCTCGCCAGCCACCTGGGCAATACCGAACCACCGTTCAAGCCCGTCTTTCATTTTCCCAACGATAAATTCCTGCGGAAAACAAACCTGCCCGTCCTTATTTTTCACGGCACCCGCGACCGCATCGTCCCCCATGCCTCCGCTGCCAGGCTAAAGGGTTGCCTCAAACCCGGAGATGAATTTGTGACCATTGAGGGCGGTTCGCACCACAACCTGCCGGCGTATGAAAAATACCGGGAGCGTTTGAATGCGTGGTTGAACCTTCGGTAGCAGGTGTTCGGCAACCCGGAAAAATGCGGCGAAACATCGGGCCCGGGAACATCAGACCTGTCCCGCCCTCTCAAAAAAGAAAAAATCCGAAAAACTGAGGTCGCGGTGCGGATTGATCAGCCGGTCGCGCAACCCAGCCCTGGGCAACATCCCCGGTAAATTCACGGAACTTCACGTGCGGAAAATACCCGCCCGTAGCATCCGCTTCATTGGGCGCAAAGACCACGACATAGCGCCTGGCAAGTGCGAACAGGTGCTCCATGTAAAGTTTGTACAAGTGGTCTTCAGTGATATGGAACAACACTTCCAATGAAAGCGACATATCGGCACGATGCCTGTCGGGTATAAAAGTTTCGGGTTCGTACACTTCAAAGTGCAGGGACGGGTGGTCATGAAAAATCGTTCGGCAGCGTTGCACAGCCGAGGGTGAGACATCAAAACCTGTATATTCGGGGTATCGGCCCAGTTGCAGTTGTTGCCCGTCGCCGCAGCCCAGCTCAACGATTGTCTGAATTTGTTGTTTAAGCATGAACTGATTCACGACTTCTGCCTTGTAGCGCGCCAGCCGGCCGGACGACCCCGAACCGGAATGTCCGCCGCCGGCGTAGCGCCGCTCCCAGTACGCAAGGCTTCCGGGATAGCGTGCGCGGCGCAGCGCGGTAAGGAATCGTTGAAGGGCCTGAAACGGCATTTGTCTTTATGTTGCCGTAAAATTAAGGCATTGAAGCGCCCGTATATTCAAGAAAAATCGGACTTTTGAGCGCCATTTCCAAATGCCGGACACCAAAAGGGGCCTGGCATTTTTGTTTTCGTCCGATTAATTTATTGCACAACACATTATCAAAAAAATGGGTACTACCAAAGTTTCAAATTACGACCCCGCCATACTACAACGGTTGCCGGCCATTGTCAAGGCCTACCAACTGCCCGATACGAAGAAAGCCGTCATTCAAATACTCAACTCTTTTCTGCCTTTTGTAGCGATCTGGGTTGCCATGTATCTTCTGCTCGACGTGTCCGTTTGGATCACCCTGGCATTATCCGTGGTGAATGCTTTTTTTCTCGTCCGTATCTTCATCATTCAGCACGACTGCGGCCACCAGGCTTTTACCGGCAACAGGAAAGCGAACGATATTATCGGTGAGGTGTGCAGCATCATCAGTTTCATGCCATACCGTTATTGGGCAAAAAGCCACAACTTTCACCACGGGCACAACGGAATTCTATGGGAACACCGCGATATCGGCGACATTAACCTGCTTACTGTTAATGAGTTCAGGAGCCTGAGCCGTTTTGAAAAAGCCCGCTACCTGCTGTTTCGCAGCGCCCCGGTGCTGTTCCTGATCGGTCCGGCCTGGTATCTGCTCATTCAAAACCGTTTTCCGCTCATCCGCCTGAAAGGCTGGGAACACGCCCACAAGGCCCTGATCAAGCACAACCTGATTCTGATCGGGTTTTATGTGGCCATCATCTGGCTGTTGGGCTATAAGGCGTTTTTGCTGGTGCATCTCCCGATCCTGCTGTTCTTTGCAGTAATCGCCGTGTGGTTTTTCTACGTGCAGCACCAGCACGAAACGTCGTACAAAGAATGGAAAGAAAAGTGGGAGTACATCCGTGCCGCTATCCAGGGCAGCACGTATTACAAGTTGCCCCGGTTCATGCACTGGCTTACGGGCAACATCGGTTATCACCACATCCACCACCTCAACCCGCTGGTACCGAATTATGAGCTGGCGCGTTGCCACCATGAGAACCCCGTTTTCGAGCAGGTGGCCAACAAGATTACCTTCTGGCAAAGCCTGCGTTGTATCTTCAACAAACTCTGGGACGAAGACCAGGAGCGCATGATCTCGTTCCGCGAATATATGCGGCGCTACAGAAAGGGAAAGTAACCTTTCACTTTATCCAATAAAAAAATGCCGACCGGAGCGATTCCGGTCGGCATTTTTTTATTGTAATACGTTGATTGTCAAGAACTAATTCTCGTTTGCCGGGACAGGGAACCTTACCCATACGTCGTCGTCGGGCCGGTCGATCGGCAGGGAGCCAAGGAGGTTGTAACGGCGCATGTCAACCCAGCGGTGGCCTTCGCCATACAGCGAATACCGGCGTTGCTTGAGCATCTCGTCGATCAGTTCGGACTGATTGACGCCGCCGCTATAGTTGCCGACACCGGCTGCATTGCGGATCACATTGAGGGCAGTTACTGCCTCGTCCAGAGCAGTGGCATCGCCTTTCTGGATCTTTGCCTCTGCGTAGATCAGGATCAGTTCCTCATTGCGAATAATGGGGATAGGCGAACCATTCGTGGCATATACCGTGAAATCGTAATCGCTTTCAAGACCGTCCTGGAATTCCGTATTGTCGCGTTTGGTGACTTTGCTGAGCCGGCTGTCGCCCGGGTCTGCATCGGTGACAAATGAAGGGTGCGCTACCCGCGATTCGCCTGTAGCATTCAGCGGGTACCACTGCGGGTTAAGGAGATCGCCGCCGCCGGTGGAGAATATGTGGTAGGCGCCGGTGGTCAGATCGCCGTTCAGGTCGAAAAACGAATTGCCAAGGGCGGCAACGGCATCGTCCCAGTTCCCATTATAGACCTGAACACGGGCCAGCAAGGCGCGATTCACCTGGGCGAATGTAGCCGGGGTATCGAAGCCTGCAAAACCGCTGGTCAGGCTGAACGGGAATTCACTGCCGCCGCTCGTCAGTTGCGAATAACCTTCATCGAGGATCATGGCAATGGCGCGCAGGGCATCCTTAGGGCTGCCTACGCCAATGAATGGACCGAGGTTGTTCGGGTCCGATACGTCAATGCGGATACCGTTGTCGTACTGTTGCACCCATACCAGCAGGAGTTGGTATGCCTTGATCGTGTTGGCAAAACCTTTGGTGGCGTTGCGTACCTGATCGGTGGTCAGGGCAGAGGAGTTGTCGACGGCTTCCAGCAGGATATTGGCATTTTTGATAGCGCGGAAGCGGGAAGAATAGGGGTTGGTGGTGTAAAAGGTGTTGTTGTCGAGTACGGCCGCGCCTTTGCCCAGCAGATCCGAAGTAAAACGCGGATCGGAGGTGGAAAAACGGTAAAAATCGCGACCTATCACCCCTACGCCGTCGAAATACTGGCCCATATTGAGGCGCATGCCGCCTTCAATTCCGGTGACCAGGTTTTGGATTTCACTCAGCGAAGCATTGGAAGTGATGGCGCCCACGCTGGGGTTGTTCGGGTCTTCGATCGTCTCGATATTACAAGCCGAGAAGCCCGTCACCAGAAGCGCTATGAAAAAGACCTTTGAAATATTTCGCAGTATCATATTGTTTCAAGTTTTAAAATGAAAGAATAGGTGTTTGGGGGATGCCGGCAGGATCAGAACGACGCGCCAAGGGTAAAGAAGAGGCTCTTTGCCGAGGGGAACGGCGTCACCTCCACGTTGGAGGAGATGGCGTCGGTGCCGAAGTTCGATACTTCCGGATCGTAGCTGCTGTAGTCGAAGAAGTTGAGCAGGTTACGGCCGGAGAACCCTACGCGTCTGGGCGGTAGAAACGCGGAGATTCGGGGGCGGGGACTCAAAAAGGGCGGGCAGGGGGCCAAAACCGGAAGGCCCGGGGGGGGAGGGGGGGGGGCCCCCCCCCCGGGGGGGGGGGGCCGGCGGGGGGGTCCCGCCCCCCCCCGGGGCGGCGGGGGGAAGCGCCGCGGCGGGGCCCCCGCCCGGCGGGGCGGGGGGGGGGGGGGGGGGGGGGGCGGGGGCCGGCAGGGCCTTTTGGGGCCTTGGGGGGGGGGGGCCGCGGGGGGAGCCCGGGGGGTCCGCGGGCGGGGGGGGGGGCGCCCGGGCCCCAGGGCGCGGGGCACACAACGGGGGGGCCGGGGGCGGGGGGGGGGGGGGGAAGGGCCACGGCGGGCCCGCGGGCCGGGGGGGCGGGGGGGGGGGCCGGGGGGGGGGAAAGGGGGGCCCCCCGGCCAAACCGGTTTTGGCCCACCCGCCCTTCGCACCACCGCACCGGCCGGGGCACCGCCCACAACCTTTGCCCCCGCCCGGCGCCACCCCCCCAAAACCGCCCCCCCGGCGCGGCCGGCAAACAAAACCCCTCGCCCGGCCCTCGGGCCGCCGCCCGCGCCCCCGGCCGCCCGCCGGCCCGGCCCGCCCCCAGGCCCGGGCCGCGCCCCATCTTGGCTTTATCGTTGAACCAGCGCGATGGCAGGTTGTAACGGAGGCCGACTTCGCGCAGGCGCACATAGCCGGCGTCTTCTACCCACGGACCGGCTGTAACACCCAGTTGCGACAGGCGGTATGCGCCATTGGCTGTGGTATTGTTGGGGTCGAGGTTGGTGCCGTCGTAGTCGGGGCTGGTCCCAAAAATATCGGAGAGCAGGGTGCTCAGGTTGATGTTTTTGCCGCCTTTTTCCAGTGGAACAGGAAGTTGAGTTCCCATTCGTTGTAGCGCAGGGAGTTGTTGAAAGCAACCTGGAAATCAGGTTCGGCGTCGCCGAATACGCGCAGGCCGGTGTTGGCGTCGGCATCCGGGTCGATACCCACGATCTGGGTTGGCGATTTGCCTTCTTCAATACGGTAGGAGCCGAGTGTGGCGCCGAACGCGCCGAGGTTGTAGGCCGGTACGTCGAGGCGGCTGATCTTGGCCGTGTTTTTCCAGAAACTGACGCGCGAATTCCAGTTGAATTCACGGGTGCGTACGGGATTGACGTCGAGTGCAATCTCAAAGCCTTTGTTCTCCAGATCGGCTGCGTTCTGCCATGCCGAGGTGAAACCCGAAGAACTGGGCGTATTGACGAGCAGGATCAGGTCTTTGATGTTTTTGCTGTAATACGTGAACTCAAAATTGATGCGGTTCTGCATAAATCCGAGGTCGAAGCCTCCTTCTATTTCCGTCTGACGCTCCGGCCCGATCGTGGTATTACCAAGGGTAATGCCGATGATGGAACCGGTGGTACCGCCGATGATGATCGGGTTGAGGGGCGTGTACGTTGCGCCGAAGGGGCCGAAGTTGCCCGACTGGCCGAAAGCGCCGCGCAGTTTGAACTGGCTTAGGGTACTGCCCAGATCGGTTATCTCGTGGATATTCAGCGCCAGCGAGGCCTTGGGATAATAGTACAGTTTGTTCGGGTCGCCGTTGCGGCTCGATTTGTCGCCGCGGATACCCACTGACAGGATGGCCATATCCTTGAAATTGATTTCTTCCTGTGCAAAGAAGCCCTTGTCGACCTGCTTCAGCCGCTCCTGGATCACCTGAACGGAGCCTGCCTGGTTGAGGTTGGTTTGCGAACCGATCAACTGGGTAGCCAGGGTATTGATAAAGTCCTGGTCGAGGTTCTCACGTGTCACACCGGCCTGTGTGCGGAACACGAGGTTGTCGCTGGTCGTAAAAGTGTGTACGAGGAATGCGGCGATGTTGGTGGCGAAGCTGTGCGCATTGCCGCCGATCGATACGCCATTGGTGCCGGCGCCGTCTTTCTGAAACTGCAGTTCGCGCGGGAAAATAGAGCGCGTGCGAAGCGTGTACTGGTCTGCGCCGCCGCGCAGGATCAGGTTGAACGAATTGTGATCGTCGCTCCACAGCCGGAATGTACCGATACCACCGCCGAGGAGGCGGTCTACCCGTTCTTCGTTGGTGACCAGGTCGCGTGTCTGCAGAAAATTGGACGGGGCGTAGGGGTTGTTCGGATAGTTGCCTTGTGCGTCGGGGAACAGATCGGCCCACGATGGGGTGGATACATAGGAGACACCCAGCGTGGTCGACGTATTATCGTTGTTGAAATAGCCCCGGTCTGATTTGGAGTTGACGTAGTTGAGGTTGACCTGAAGGTCGATCCAGCTCAGTACCTTGGAATCGAGGTTGAGGCGTACGGAGGTTTTGTCGTAGCCGGTATTTTTTACGATACCGTCGTCGGATTTACGGGTGACACCCGCGAAGTAACCGAACTTGTCAGTGCCGCCGTTGATCGACAGGCGTGTGGTACTCAGCACACCTTTTTCGCCGAACAGCTCGTCTTCGTAGTTGTAAATTTTTCCGTCGGCAACAGCCTGGTTGTAAACAGGCACCTCGGCTGCACCGAAAGAGGATTCGACTTTGGCAGCATCCCACTGGCGGACGCCGAGTTTTTTGAGCTGCTGCTGGAACCCGATGGACGGCGAGAAATTCACTTCTTTGGTGCCGTCTTTGCGGCCGCGTTTGGTGGTGATAATGACCACACCTGCGGCGGCCCGTGAGCCGTAGATGGCTGCTGCGGAAGCGCCCTTCAGCACTTCGATACGATCGATGTCCTCAGGGTCAAGGTCGGCAACACGGTTGGAGGGGTTATCCTGAAAACGGGTGCTGCCCTGGCCTGCCGCCTGCGATACGAAGTTGGTATTGGAGCGGAAGCTGGAGTTGTCGTAATACACCCCGTCTACGATGTAAAGGGGTTGCGAGTTGCCGTTGAGGGTAGTGATCCCCCTGAACTTGACGGTGGTGCCGCCACCCGGCGCGCCGGAGTTGGCGATGATGTTGACACCCGTGAGCTTGCCGTAAAGCGCGCCGTCCATGGTAGACTGCACCGTAGTGCCCACCAGTTCGTTGCTGGTGATCGACGAAACGGCATTGGCGGCATTGGCGCGTTTTACGTTGGTCGCCAGACCCGAAATGACCACCTCGTCGAGGCCGGCAAAGTCTTCCTCCATGAGCACGTCGGCCGTGGGATTGCCGGAAGTAACCTGGAGGGTAACCGTTTTGTAGCCGGTGTAGGCAATGGAAAGCGTGGCGGAACTGCCCGGAACTTCCAGGCGATAGCGGCCGTCAACATCGGCTGTTGTGCCGCGGGAGGCGCCCACAATGGCTATTGTTGCGCCCGGAAGACCTTCGCCGTTGGCGTCCGTAATTCGGCCGGAAACGGTAAATTGTGCCATTGCCGCCTGAATGCTCACGAAGAGCAAAGCCGGTAGCAACAGGCTCTTACATAAAGTTTTGTACTTCATAACTGAACAGGTTTGTGTGAATGTGATTGATTAAAATCTGTTCAACAAACGTAAAGCACTTTCTTGAATACAACGTTTTTTTTGCAATGAATTTGAATTTCTGTTTAATTCAGTCCATGTTAATGTTTTCGCCAAACAGTATTTTTGAGAGTAGTGATATTGCCCAATATTGAACATTTGTCCAAATAGAAAATTGGCTTAAATGGTCGACATATGGTGTGGCTTTTCATAAAAAATCTACATTTGCCCCGCACCCCGATTCGTTAAATCCGCGTTTTCGCTGTAAAGAGATGACTGAACATCTTACACCTGCACTCGTACTCATTGTTTTGTTCCTGTATTTTGCCATGCTGATCGGTGTGGCGTGGCTTACAGGTCGAAATGTTGGCAATGAAGGTTTCTTCCTGGCCAACCGGAAGGTGCCCTGGTATGTGGTGGCGTATGCCATGATCGGCACAAGTATCAGCGGCGTTACGTTTATTTCCATTCCGGGCAAAGTTGGCGGCACAGGGCTCAATATGGCCTTTTCCTATATGCAGGTCGTTTTTGGATACCTGGCCGGCTATCTTTTTATCGCCACTGTTTTAATGCCGTTGTATTACCGGATGCAGCTAACGTCCATTTACGGCTATCTCGAACAGCGTTTCGGTCACCTTTCCTATAAAACCGGGGCGGCCTATTTCCTGCTGTCGCGTACGCTGGGCTCCGCTGCGCGGATGTTCCTCGCGGCTTCGGTGTTGCTGATATTTGTTTTTCAGCCTCTCGTAAAGGAAATGCTCGAAGCCAGCCCCGGCAACGCGCTGCTCGGGCTCCTTAACGCAAGCCCTTCCCTGCTGTTTACCCTCGTGGTGGTGCTGATGCTGGCGCTGATATACGCCTATACGTTCAAAGGCGGTCTCAAGACGATCATCTGGACGGATACCATCATGACGACCTTTTTCCTGGCCGCACTGGCCTTTACGGTCGTTACCGTCGGGAAAGCCCTCCATATGGGTTTTGGCGACATCGTGCCCACGGTGATGGACGGCCGGTACGGGCGTATATTCTTTTTCGACAATTTTCTGACCGACCCCAATCATTTTGTCAAACAGTTTCTCAGCGGGGCATTGATCGCCATCGCCATGACGGGCCTGGACCAGGACCTGATGCAAAAAAACCTGGCCTGCAAGAATATCCGGGAGGCGCAGAAGAACATGTTCGTGTTCTGTATTTACCTCGTGATCATCAATTTCCTGTTCCTGATACTCGGCGCGCTGCTGTACACCTATGCCGGTTCGCTGGGCCTGCAGATACCGGAACGCACCGACCACCTCTATCCGAAAATTGCTTTCGATCACCTGGGCATGGCGGCGGGTATTTTCTTTATCCTGGGGCTTATTGCCAGCACTTATGCCAGTTCGGATTCGGCACTTACGGCACTCACGACCAGTTTTTGCATCGATTTTCTTCATTTTGAAAAAAACAACCCGATCCCGCCCGATACTTATGCCTCGGAGGCCGACAAGCAGGCGTACGCCGATTTTCACAAAGGCCAGCGACGGTTGCGTACGCAGGTACACCTGGGTTTTTCGGCCTTGTTCGTGGTCATTATTGTGATCCTCAACCTGTTGAGCAGCGATGCGGTGATCAACCTCCTGTTCAAGATCGCCGGCTATACCTACGGCCCGCTGCTCGGGCTGTTCACTTTTGGGCTGTTCACCAAATTCAAGATACACGACCGCTGGTCGATGCTCGTTTGCCTGCTGGCCCCCGCGCTCACCTGGATCATGGAAATCACGTGCAAACAATGGTTCGATCTGGGTTTCCTGACCATACTGATCAACGGCATCTTCACGTTTGCCGGACTTTGGGTGATCTCCTACAAAGACATACAGGAAGAACCGCAATAGGAGCGGCTAGTTAGAGCAGTTCAGCATTTCAGTCAATATCCATTGCCCTTTGATCCGGCGAAACGTCTCCCGGAAACAAGCGCCGCCTTCGCTCCGGAGATTGACATACATAGCGTCCGTTTCATCACGCGTTTTGGAATAGTCGGGATAGATGGTCATGAACCAGTTGTGGTCCTCTATTACATTTTTCGCGCGCTTTTCCTCCTCTTTTTTCGAAAGGGGGGTGAGTACCTCCGTATCCCCTTCCGCAGACTGGTTCAGGTACTTTAAGGGGAACAGCGTGTGTTCCAGCCGAAATGGCACATCGAATACAAACCGCAGCAGAAAATCTTCAAACCTCTTTTCGGGCATTTTCTTCAACTGGTCGCCTGAATACTGTTTGTATGCCGCCTTGAATACTTTCCAGCGCCCTTTTTCCCGTCGGAAATAGTAGTCGGATTTTTGAAAAGGCGCGATATAGGTCACCAGCATACTGTCGGTATCGGATATGTGTTGCAGGTGTTCGATTGGTTTATTGTCAAAAGTGAATCGCGGGTATCCTTCGAACACTACCCGGTCCCTGGGACCGTGCCGGCCGATTGCATTGGAGAAAATATCCGGAAACTCCTGCCGCCAGGCGACCATCTTTTCAAGGGTTGAAAAACGAGTCTGATATTTGTTGCCCGATGAATCCTGCAAAAAGCATTCAAAGGGGAACGTTACGGCGTCTTTCTGGAATTGCTGATAGGTATCCTGAAAAGCAAAACAGTACCAGTTGTATTCGAATCGTTCCAACGACAGGGTATCCAGATGAAACGCTTCCTTCGGAGGTTCCGCCTTCGGCCTGGTATCACCGGAGCTTTGTTCCTGTTCTTCCGGTCCGGGGCCATTCACCTGCGTGTTTTTTACCGCTGCGTCGGGGGAGGGCCGGCAGGCCGGATGAAATAAAAAGATAAGCAACAGCAGGCTGTTTTTCATGTGGATGGCATTGGACAATGAATTTTCTGCCAGGTAATTTCAGGAAGGGGAAGTTGCAACCCGGCAAGGATAAACGCAAGGGATGCGCGCCTATTCGTTGGATGTAATTGTAAAACCGGTTGGCAATCCGGCACTGACCGGCCCGGGTTCGGCCTTGCGTTTAAAAAACAATGTCAAAACTATTTGTTTTTTTAAGGCGCAAAAACTATTTTTGCAAAACAAAAACATTGTTCACGCATTCACCTGACCACTTATGAAATCATGGACTACCTGGTTTGAAATCCCCGCTGTCGATATTGAGCGGGCGAAAAAATTCTACGACGCCATTTTTCAGATGGAAGTCCAGTTAATGGATTTTGGCGGCCTCAAAATGGGCATGTTTCCACACACCGGTGTCGCCGGTGCGCTTTGCCAGCACGAGTCGTATCAACCCAGCGACACAAAAGGTGTTCTGGTGTACCTCGAAGCCAATCCCGATCTGAACGAAGTACTCGACCGAGTGGAAGCGGCCGGCGGCCGGATTATAAGGCCCAAGACACAGATATCGCCTGAATACGGCTATATGGCGATATTTGTCGACAGCGAGGGCAACCGCATGGCATTACATTCCAACTCCTGAATTATGGCATACAACGAATCACTCGCCGATCGCATCCGCGTGGTGCTGGCCGTGCACGAAGCCGTGGAAGAAAAAAAGATGTTCGGCGGGCTGGCCTTCATGTACAAAGGCAAGATGGCCTGCGGTATCGTCAAGGACGAACTGATGGTACGCGTCGTCGCGGAGAAGTACGAGCCTTCGCTGGAGCATCCGCATTGCCGGGAAATGGACTTCACCGGGCGCAGCCTGAAAGGGTTTCTCTATGTGTCGCAGGAAGGTTTTGAAACGGACAGGGCGCTGGCGGAGTGGGTTGGGTTGGGGATCGAGTATGTGGATATGCAAATGAAGTGACCAACTTTCGGAAAGTTGGCGTACAAATCAATCGCTCATTACTTGAAAATCGCGCACAAAACGCCTATTTTTGTATCTTTCTTTTACACATTTCTCAAATAATGACGGATACGCCGGCACTAAAGAAATTTTCTCAACTGTCTGAGCCTGATCAGCATGCCGTTGAACAGTTTATTGATTTTTTGCTCAACAAACAAAAAAAACAGCCCGTAAAAACAACCGGCCGCAAGGGCTATGGTTCATGGAAGGGTATACAAATAAGCGATGATTTCAATGCGCCTTTAGGCAGCAACCCGATGGATAACTGGGCATAATTTTCTCACAAACTGCGGATTATCTCCCACAACGCCCCTTCTTCTACTCCCCTGAAATTGACAAACCGGTGCTCCTCGCTGTTCGCGCGAATGTGCTCGATCAGTTGACGCCGGGTGGGTTGTTCTGGAAGAACGGCCGGAATGTCGTCGAAACCCAGAATGTGATACCCTTGCCGGAGGATGTCGGAAACCATTTCCGGGGTCGGTTCTTCGATGTGGCAGAACTGACATTCACGCGCGGAGATGTGTCCGCCGGGTGCGTTGGCGTCGATGTAGGCTTTCCCGAAAGTCAGCACCTGTTCGGCGGGTGTTTCTTTCGGTACGATGACGTCAAAATGAAAGGTGGAGCCGTCTGGCTTCCGGATGTACGTGTCGAATACGGATACCTGCATGGCGGCAAAAATAGCGTATGCTGGGGATTATCCCGGGACATAGAATCAGGGTCTCATCAAATGTATCTTGCGAACAGCCAGCAGAATATTGTCGTCAGCATGTAGTTGAACCACATAGAACCCCTGCGGCAAGTTGCCCAGATCGGCGGATCCATTTGCTCCACGGATTTCGCGAACCAACTGCCCCTGGGCGTTCAGTACACGGATGGTTGCGTTTTCAGCGCCCGTCCAGTTGATCGCCCCCATTGTCGGATTCGGCCACACCTTCACCCCCGGAACTGCTTCCTGCGGACTGCCACTGCCCACTGTATTCAGCCACACCGTTTTACACTTCGTATCCGAGCCGTACTGGTTGCTCACCGTCAGGCATACCTCGTAGGCGCCGGGGGCGGAGAAGGTATGCGCGGGGTTGCGCTCCGCGCTTTGGTTGGCCGCGCCCGAGGCCGGGTCGTCGAAATCCCAGAGCCATTCTGTGGGTTCGTACCAGGATACGGAAGTGAAATCCACACCCAGGCCGCCGGTTTTGTCGTAGCGCCAGCCCGCCAGCGGGTGGTTGTCCAGACCCAGCGTGTCGCAGGCAGAGCCGTCGACGGGGCCGAGGCGGAAGTTGGGGAAGTGGGGGAGGTTGTTATAGGCAAAGTCAAATTTGTAAAAATTTTGCACCATTTCACAGGCTATCCCTGCACGTTCAGGATGATTCATTCTATGCATACAACTTTGCCCGTTGAGATGCCTCCCATAAATTCGTCCATCCGGCCCGAGTTCAAGAAATGAAATCCCGTCGCCCAGCGGGCAATCGGGGCTGAGCTCCCTTTCTGCTACAATAGTTTTGCTGGAAGCAATATCAGCGGCCAGCATATCAAATTGGAACAAACGTTTTACCTCAGCGGCATACAGGTATCGTCCATCAGCAGAAAAAGACAGCCCTGCGAATATCTGGTTATCGGCATCGTCCTCAATCTGAATATAGACTGGATTTGACAGAACCCCGGTGCATCTATCAAAATCAAATATTCGTAAATCATCTTTTGCATTAAACCTCGCCAGTTTCGTGCCGTCGGGAGAAAAGACCATTTCCCCGCCCGACTCGCTCCAGGTTGCTTCTCCAATACTTTGTTCTGAAGTGGTAAACCCATCAGGCGTCAGCAAAAAAATATAATATTTGTTGCTAAACAGTTTCGTTACCACAATCCACCAGTCACGCCCGTTGGCGTGCCGGACTGCGTGGAGTCCGTCTGAATGAATTGTGTCAGCGATAATGACCTGGTTTTTCTGGATGACTTTTCCAGTCCCGTTATCAAGAGACCCATCTATTTGTGAAAGTAGTATTTTGTCATAATAGCCGTTTAAAGGTTGAAATTCAATCTTCAACGATATGTATATTAAATAGTAGATTTAACATTTCGGATCCGGGAGAGCATAATCATATTTTGGGAAAATGGATAACCGAAACTGTCATTGATACAGTAGGTATCTATCCCGTAGCCGAGGTCTAACCCGGAACTGTTTTCCACATACTCCCCCGTCCCGGTTTCCACATAACAGCCGTTGGATATATACAACAGCTTGCCTGAAGAATCGCAAACCGAAGCATTGGTGTTGACCAACGACATCGGCTTAGGTGCATAACTTATCGTCAACGAATCCCCGAAATTGAAATAAATACCATTGGCCAACGGCTGACTGGAATACTTGTAACCAAAAACCCAGATGTTATCCTCTTTTTGGGAATTTAGAGGCAAAGCATATAAGCATAAAAGTAGTATACCTGGAAGCAAGCGCATGTTATTGAATAAAATAGAGCAGCAGCACGATGTCCGGGACCGTGCTGCCGCTTAAGTTGAAAAGATCAGGGTTTAACGAGTTGTATCTTCTGTGTGGTCAACAGAACATTTTCAGCGGAAAATACCTGAACGACATATACTCCCTGTGGCAGATTGCCCAGATCGGCAGAGCCTTCTGCTCTCCGGATTTCGCGAACCAACTGCCCCTGAGCGTTCAACACACGAATGGCTACGTTTTCAGCGCCTGTCCAGTTGATCTGACCTGTCGTCGGATTCGGGAATACAATCACCCGGTCAAGAGTAGGGCTTTTCTTTCCCTTTACTTGCCGGTTTTGCGTTCCGCACAAATCCCGGTCATCGAATTCCATTCCGGCCAGGTGCGACACCAGCGAACGCGCTTCATACACCGCGTCGCCGCCTTCGAGCGGGCATTGTCCGGCAATCGATAGGAGCGTTTCCATATCCGAAGAAGCGATATCGTCCGTCGCCAGCCAGCCGAGCAGTATGGCGTTTACCGTTTTGTGGTTGGCATCGGGGGCGAGGCTGGTACTGACTGCTGCGTTGAGTTGCAGCAGTGACATCAAAACAAATACGTGCGTTGCCATTGGTTTTATTGTTTTGTCAAAAATACGCCTTTGTATGCCACTATCTGTCCCTGCTCCGACAACAACTGCAACCAATACACACTTTCGGGCAAATGCCCAAGATCAATCCGGCCGGCCCGTGTTTTTTCTTCCAACATCAACATCCCCAATGAATTATATAGCCGAATGAGCACCGCCTCCCCCTCCGGCAACCCCGCCCAGTATATCGCCCCCGTCGTCGGATTCGGCCACACCTTCACCCCCGGAACTGCTTCCTGCGGACTGCCGCTGCCCACTGTATTCAGCCACACCGTTTTACACTTCGTATCCGAGCCGTACTGGTTGCTTACCGTAAGGCATACCTCGTAGGCGCCGGGGGCGGAGAAGGTATGCGCGGGGTTGCGCTCCGCGCTTTGGTTGGCCGCGCCCGAGGCCGGGTCGTCAAAATCCCAGAGCCATTCCGTGGGTTCGTACCAGGATACGGAGGTGAAATCCACACCCAGGCCGCCGGTTTTGTCGTAGCGCCAGCCCGCCAGCGGGTGGTTGTCGAGGCCCAGCGTGTCGCAGGCAGAGCCGTCGACGGGGCCGAGGCGGAAGTTGGGGAAGTGGGGGAGGTTTTTGTAGTTGAAGTCGAATTTGTAGTAATACTGCACGAAATCCGCAGCCGTACCCGCCAGTTCGGGCCGGGCGAGGCGGTGCATACACCACTGGCCGGCCCCCGGCCGGCAGTAGATGCGGCCGTCGGGCGCCAGTTCGAGAAAAATAATGGACGAACCCAAAGAACAATCGGGGCTGAGCACCCTTTCAGCCACCACGGTTTTGCTGGCGCCCACGTCAGCAGCCAACATATCGAACTGAAGGATACGTTTTACCTCAGAAGCGTAGAGGTAACGCCCGTCGGCGGAAAAAGCCAGGCCACCGGCTAACTCATTGTCCGCATTGTCTTCTACCGGAATATAAACCGGATTGGACAACACCCCCGTGCAGCGGTCGAAGTCGAAGATGCGCAGATCGTCGCGGGGATTGAAGCGGGCTAATTTTGTGCCGTCGGGAGAGAATGCAAGCTCGCCAAATGCCCCTTGCAGGTTAGGCAGTCCGATCATTTGCTGCTGCACGGTTGTTACGTCAGGCGTAAATAATATTGTATAGTAGATATTGGACAAATATTTGGCTACAACAATCCACCAATCCCGGCCATTTGCATGCCTGACAGCATGAATGCCATCACCATCAATGCTATCGTTGATTAGAACCTGGTTTTTATATATTGTTGTATCATAGTCATTATCTATTGATATATGTATTGCTGTATGTAATAAGTCATCAAGATATGCGGTTTGACCGTCGAATGTGTGTCTAATATGAAACAAGTGAAATGTTGTTGTGCTCCCTGGCTCTGCCAGCATTAACATGTTCTGCGGAATATTATAACCTGAACTGTCATCATAACAGTGAACACCACTGAGATACCCGGGATTCAATCCATAACTGTTTTCAACATACCCACCCATCCCGGTCTCTACGTAACACCCATTCGAAAGCAGTAAAAGATTTCCTGACGAATCGCAAATCGAAGCATAGGAGTCAAATAACGACATCGGCTTTTGAGCATAACTTATTGATAATGAATCATCAAATTCAAAATAAATACCATTGGCCAATATTTGATCGGAGTATTTGTAACCGAATACCCAGACGTTGTCTTGTTTTTGTGCATGGAGCAGGTTGATCGAAGCGCTCAGTGTTATTACCAAAATATTTTTCCACATGATCGAGTATAATGTAATACACGGCTGCCCGGTCCGGGCGAGCAGCCGTGGTGGTGACAAACAGATCAGTTTTTGATCAGGATGATTTTTGCGTTTGCCAGCAACAGTCCGTCTGTTGCAAGTAATTGAACCGTATACAGGCCATCAGGCAATGCACCAATGCTGAGCCTGTTTCCGGCAATCGGGATGTCCATTTTCAACTCGCCGAGCGAATTGAAGACGCGCGCTATAATACCACCAGCGACTCCATCCAGGTATAATTCGCCGGTAGTCGGGTTTGGGAAAACGACAATCTGACTGATTATCCCCTGTTTCACCTTTCTTGCCTGCCTGTTTTGCGTTCCGCACAAATCCCGGTCGTCGAATTCTGTTCCGGCCAGGTGCGACACTAATGCCCGCGCTTCATACACCGCGTCGCCGCCTTCGAGCGGGCATTGCCCGGCAATGGAAATAAGTGTCTCCATATCCGAAGAAGCGATATCGTCTGTTGCCAGCCAGTCGAGCAGTATGGTGTTTACCGTTTTGTGGTTGGCGTCGGGGGTGAGCGCGGTGCTGACCGCTGTGTTGAGTTGCAGCAGGTACGATATGCGCAACTGGCGGAGAGAATCAAGGTGCGCCACGTATTGCCCCAACGAAGTTTGCGATTGTATACGCTGCTGCACCAGCGTATCGTATTCCGCCTGGTCGACCGACGTGCCCGACTGGAGTTGCCGGTCGAGCGTGTCAAGCCCGGCCACCCGCTCCAGCAGGGTTTCCCGGTATCCGTTGAATATGGCGTATTGCGCCGAATCGAGGCTGAACAGTTTGCCTTTCTCCTCGGCGATGTAGGCTAAGCGACAGCGCGTCATTTCCTTTTCATTGGGTGAAGATAGTTTTGGTAAACAGATTAGGTGAAAACGGGCGCCCGGCATGCGCTTTCCCGGACAATACGAAGGCGGGGCCGTATGATAAAGTTAGGCCGCAGGAGCAGTCCGGAACTTGTTTCCCCGGTTAAATTTTCGCCCCATTTAGCAAGCGGGGCAATAACAATATCTTTTCAAGCCTCTGTGCCTGTAAACGCGCTGCGCGCGATTTCCGGCAAACGCCGGAATCGCGCGCAGCAGCAATGCCTCAGGAATGTGTCACCGCATCACAAACCGACCCGACCGCAATGATGCCACCATCCGGAGTTCACCAGGGCAGCACTAAGTACACCGGTCATGGACTGAAAGGCATCATTGCGGATCATCATCTCCCCAGCCCTGCCAATAACCCGCCCAGCAAGCGCACTGCGTTTTCCACCACCGCCGCATTTTCCACAGGTATTTTCAGGTATGTCTGTCCCGTCTGTTCATCGGTCGCTACGATGGACCGCACCAGTTCCTGCGTTTTTTCAGGGCTGCTCAGTGTTTGCGCCAGACCGGAAAAGAAGGAAACACCGGTCTGGATCAACTCCTGCGGCGAAGCAGGTGCAGTACCGGAGGTGCGCCGTTCGGCATTGCCTGAAGTGCTGCCTGCAATGTGCATCGGCGTTTTTTCCGACTCATCCGGGGCGCCTGGATTGGCGTCCGGCCCCATACCACGCTGCCGGTGTTGTGTTCCGGGCCTCGGTTCGGCAATTACGTCGTCGTCGCCGGCAAAGGTTTCCGGCATGGAGGTGGGCCGGCTTTCGGGTTGTGGCGCAGCGGGAGCGGGCGGCAATTCGAAGTCTTCGCTTTCGGCGAGCTCGGTTTCGGGTTCTTCCTGTCCCGCCGGCGCCGGCCAATCCGTACCGGCGAGCGTCTCGACGTTTTCCATAAATTTTTTGAACTTGGAGTCCGACAGGAAAATCGTATCGTCGCCATCGGGGTCGAGTACGCCCTGGGCCATGGAGGCCTTGAACTCCAGCACGCCAAGCATGCGGTGTTCGATACTTTCCTGCGAAACCATGCTAATGACCGTCACATTTTCGGTCTGACCCATGCGGTGTATGCGCCCGATGCGCTGTTCGAGGACGGCAGGATTCCAGGGGATGTCGAGGTTGATAAGCATGGAGGCTGATTGCAGGTTAAGGCCCACGCCGCCGGCGTCGGTAGACAGGAACACACGGCAGTCTGGGTCGTCTCGAAAGCGCGTGAGCAGTTCAGCGCGGTCGGCACTGGGAATACCGCCGTGCAGGTAGGCGTAGCCTGTATCGCGCGCTTCGAGTTCCTGGGCCACAAGGCGGGTCATACGCTCCCACTGGCTGAATATTACGATTTTTTGCTCCGTATCGGCCAGGGCCTCCTCAAAGATGCATACCAATTCGTCGATCTTGGTATCGAAGCGGGTTTGCTGGTCGAGTATATAAGTACTGTCGGCCACCATGCGCATTTGCGAGAGGCAAAGAATGAGCATGCGGCGGTCTTTTTCGTTCAGGAAGTGGAAGCGCCGCCACTTGGCCACGAGGCGTGCCACGGCATCGGCCAGTTCGCGGTGGATTTCTTTTTGTTGTTTGGTCATGGGGACGAAAAGCACCTTGTCCATACGTTTGGGCAAGTCCTTGAGCACCTCTCTTTTCAAACGCCGGATGAGGCAGTCGGAGAGGTTTTTACCGATTTCTTTCAGGTTTTTGTAGCCAATAACCTGGCCGTTGTCGCCCAGTATCTGGTAGCGGTCGAGGAAGCGGTACAGCGGCGGAAGTTTGTGCTGGTCGACAAACTGGGTGACAGCGTACAGCTCTTCCAACTTGTTTTCCAAAGGCGTACCGGTGAGCACGAAGCAATAGGGCGTCTGCACTTTTTTGAGTTGCATGGACACCTTGGTGCGGAAATTTTTGATGCGCTGCGCCTCGTCGATTATAAGCAGGTCGGGGCTCAGCAGGTGGATATGTTCGGCGTCGTTGGTCACCGTGTTATAACTGGCGATATAAAAAAACGCTTCGGTCGTTTCGTACTGCTTGAGTCGTTTGGTTTGCAAGCCTTCCACCACGTGTACCGGTGTATCGGTGAACTTCTCAATCTCCGATTTCCACTGGTATTTCAGAGAAGTGGGGCACACAACCAATACTTTCTGGATGCCCTGTTCGCGCCGCAGCAACTCCGCCGCACCAATGGCCTGGATAGTTTTACCGAGACCCATTTCGTCGGCCAGCAGGCAACGTCCTGCGTTGGCGGCAAACCAGACGCCCTTTTTCTGATAGGGAAAAAGATTGATTTTCAACAAGTTATCGAAATACGGGCTGTCCGGGCCTTTAGGCAATAATTTTTGCAACAGGGTTTGTCGGCGGATGCGTTCGCGCTGTTCGGCGATCAAATCAAAAGCATCGTCTCTACAATTAAACTCGGGTTGAATGTCCCGGGCTTCCTTGATGACGGTCTCAAAATGTTCAAATCCAGGGCGGGACAGAAAGCCTTCCGGGTCGAACCACCCGACAGCCCAGGTTTTCAGCTGATCTTCCTGCTCCGTTCCGATATACAGGCGAATACGCGGCCCTTGCCGGTAATCCACGTACACGGAGGCGTGGGGTGGGCGAAACCCGGCAGCCAGAGCCTTTTTGGCGCCGCGTTGTTTGCTCAATTTATGCAACGTTGCACTAATATGTTTGCACAAGCCCAGGCGGTTGGTTTTGAAATCCTGGCAGGTGCAGGAATTGCCGATGCGGGTCAGGGTGTTTTCCGGCGGCAGACCTTTTTTCGGCAGGGCTGCGCAGATCGTCACACCGTAACTGTTGCGTGTAGCAGGGTTCCAGATGTTGAACTCCGAAAAGAAGGGGTGGTTGCCGCTATTGGCCACCTGAAAGTCGTTTTCTTCGCCAAATTGCTTTCGCAGACCCAGCTGCCAACGGTCAAGTTGCATATCCTGCGGGCGGCGGTGGTAGGAAACACGGGCAGTTTTTTTTGATTTTGTTTTTTTCGATACTTTCTCCCTGGGAGAGGCTTTTTTAGCCATAATTCACTGCTGTTGGTGATTGTTTTCAGGAAGCTGAAGGTAAAGGAAAATTGGTTTTAAAAATTTGAAAAAACCACGTTGTTCACATCCCTCCCCCTAAAATTCCGGCGCCTCACCCCTTCACTGAAACAGAAAACGCTTCACAAGCCGATGCCCGCCTGCCACAGTCACTTCAGCCAAATACAATCCGGCAACCATGCCTGGGGGCAAGTCAATCTTCAGTACCTGCTCATCTGCCCCGGCGAGTTGGATATACGCCAGATTTCCCCTTGCATCAAATATCCGGACTTGTTGTACTGCACCAGTTCCTGATTGCAGTTGTACAAACAAGGCTCCGGCAGTAGGATTGGGAAAAAGATAAATGGCGTCTTCCGGAAATGCCTTTTCGGTATTTCGTTCTTCAATGGGTTTCGATGAATCGGGATCGAACGTTACGGGACAATTAAATGTATTCAAATGTGCCTCGGAATATGTTTGACTGCCCGTTTTTACGATTGCATGTATATAATCCGGCGCGGATTGCGGCGGCAGGGTGTATTGGAACACATCCGACGCGCCGCCCTGAATTCCGCCGCCCTGTGCTGTGAAACGAATGGAATGGAAGGGCGAATGATTCGGGTTGCGGACCGGGTAGAGGTATCCGCCGGGAGAGGTGTACGTATTATTGTTTCCCGGGGCATCTGCAACCACTCCGTCGGGCAACTGGAATGCGGCATAGACCAGCGGTTGAGCGCAATTGTTCGTAATGCGGATATGATAGGTCCGGCGCCACGCCGCATCCCGTGTAATGCGCAGGAGTTCGAAGGTCGTACAGCCGCTGGTTTTCACATCGCAGGCGGCTTCCGCTTCGACGACGCTGACCTGAAAACAGCAGGCGGAGACGTTTCCACAACTGTCTTTTCCCTGAAAACAGAGGTCATGAACGCCGAGGGGAAATGCGCTGCCGCTGGCAAGCCCCTGGGTCAGGGTGAGTTCGACGCCGGGGCAAAGGCAATCGCTGAACGTATCCGGAGCATCGTAGTCGACCGCCGCCGACGATGTTCCGGAGGGCGCCACCACGATCCGGTCGGGCGGACACTGCACCTCGACCAGCGACACATTCCCCGGATCGGTGTATTGTATGGTGTAGGTGAACACGGTATCGCAGGGTGTGCCCGGCAGCGTGAGTACGACCGTTCCCGGTGCGTTGTAATAGGCGCCGCCAATCAGTACGGAATCGCCGGGACAAATGAACGCCGTGCCGGACAATTGTTCCGAAGGGCCGGCCGGGCAATAATCCAGTGGCGTAAGCATGTTTTCATCGGCTATCAGGCTAAAGTCCATAGGATCAAAAAAAGCCGACTGGGTAAAGCCGGAGGCATTGGACATCACCTGATACGGTATGGCAGTTACATTGAACGGTTGGCGGCAGCAACCGGCTACCCGGCCGTTATTGTCTGTTTTTACAACCAGCGTCACAGGCGGCGTACTGCTATTTAGCGGTCGGGTTGCCCCGACCGCAATGATGCCACCATCCGGAGTTTCCAGGGCAGCACTAAATACATCGGTACCGGCCTTGCCGTACTTTTCCGACCATATCACATCCCCGTCGCCGTCAATTTTTACCAGTATCGGGTCGTATAGTAGATTGCTTGCCACGATTGCAGGCGTTGTTATCAGCAAAAAATGGTCGTCTGAAAGCGATATAATAGCGCCTTCCCCGATACCGGAATAAACTTTAGACCATTTCAGTTCGCCCGTTCTGCTGACACGGCATACCCATTGTTTCTTGCCGGAGCCGTCATCCACCTGACCGGCCAGCAAGAAATCGCCGTTTGAGGCTTCAGCCATGGATCGAAAGGCTTCGTTGGTAAAAGCGGCCCCGTCAAACGACTGCATCGCTATCAGATTTCCGGTTGCAGCATTTATCAGGGCAAAAATGCCGGCGCTGTCGCGCTGCCCACAAGCGAACAGGGTATCTCCGCTTATATACCGGGCGCTCAGATACCTTGTATGACTGGTTCCGGAAGAATATTTTTGCATCCAAAGCACATCCCCATTGTAGTCGGTTCGGAACAGAAGCCCACTGTAATAGGACGCAGACCCGATTTTAGTAGCGGCGGTCCCCGAGACGAGGTGCCCGCCGGATACCGGCAAAATGTAGTTCCCCCATTCGTTGAAGTTGGAACTGCTGCCACTTACATGTTTTTGCCAGAGCGGATTGCCATCTGCGTCTGTTTTTACCAAAATAAGGTCGGTAGGGCCGTTTTCAAACCCGCTCGATGAGCCTGCTGCCAGGAAGCCGCCGTCGTTTGTTTCCGCCACATGGTAAAAATCATCCAGCCCGCCACCGGTATATCCGTAGGTTTTTTGCCACAAAATATTGCCATCGTAGTCTGTTTTTATCAGGGAAGCATCCCAACTGTTGGTACTGACGCCGCGTGCGGAGCCGGCGATCAGGTAACCGTCTGCCGTAGCGATAATGGAGCTGGCGACGTCGTTGGATGCGGGCCGCTCATATATTCTTTGAAAAGTACCCTGGGCAAATACAGCGCCGGACGTCAGGACGCAAAACAGCAGGAAAGTGCTAAATCGGAAAGTGAGCGATTGATTCATTTGCGGATTTTTGTTTGACAACGAGTTCTTCAAAGGTATCAGACATCCTGCGTTTGCAGGCGTTAAAAGCAGATTTCGGTCGGATGCGAGACACAAAATTCAAAACAGTAAACACAATTTGTTTTTTAATACAAAACATTTGTTTTAAATTTGCCCGAATACTGCCAACCCTTTTGTCAATCGATCAAAACTGCATTACTTTGGGCGCCAATTACAAGACATCGAAGCTGAAGAATACAGGCAACGGCCGTAAAAAAGCGCCGCCTGAACAACAAAAAACGAAGCGCGACAAGCCCATGCAGGAGACACGTTATACCGAAGACGAAATCAAATCACTCGACTGGCGCGAGCATATCCGGCTTCGCCCGGGCATGTATATCGGCAAACTTGGCGACGGCAGCAGTCCCGAAGACGGCATCTACGTGTTGCTCAAGGAAGTGCTCGACAACTCCATCGACGAGTACGCCATGGGTTACGGCAAATATATCGACGTCAGCATCACCGAAGCGGGCGTTACCGTGCGCGATTACGGTCGCGGTATTCCGCTGGGCAAAGTCGTCGACGTAGTGAGCAAGATCAATACCGGCGCCAAATACGATTCCAAAGCCTTTAAAAAATCCGTCGGTCTCAATGGCGTGGGCACCAAGGCCGTAAATGCCCTTTCCGAATACTTCAAGGTGACGGCCATACGCGAGGGCAAGGCCAAATGGGCGGAGTTTCAGTTCGGCAACCTGACCAGGGAGAGCAAACTCGAATCCACAAAGGAAGAAAACGGCGCCCTGATCTTTTCAAGCCCGACAACGGCATGTTCCGCCAGTTCCGCTGGGTGAACGAGTACGTGGAGCAGCAACTGTGGAATTACGCCTATCTCAACGCCGGGCTGCGCATCAATTTCAACGGTAAAACATTTTTCTCCAAAAACGGTCTGCTCGACCTGCTGGAAAAGAAAACCAACGTCGAAAAAATACGCTACCCGATCATTCACCTGACCGGCGAAGACGTGGAGGTGGCCATCACACACGGCGATCACTACGGCGAACAATACTATTCCTTCGTAAACGGCCAGAATACGACGCAGGGCGGTACCCACCTCAACGCTTTCCGCGAAGCGCGGTGAAAACGGTGCGCGACCACTTCAAGAAAAACTTCGATGCCAAGGATATCCGGGAAAGCGTTATTGCTGCCGTGAGCGTACGGGTGGAAGAACCGGTATTTGAGTCGCAGACCAAAACACGGCTCGGTTCCGACAAGATCAGCCCCGACGGGCAGAACATCCGCACCTGGATGAACGATTTTCTGGCCAAGGCCCTCGACGATTTTTTGCACAAAAACCCCGAAGTGGCCAAGGAAATGCTCAAGCGCATCCAGCAGTCGGAGCGCGAGCGCAAGGAGATCGCCGACGTCAAGAAACTGGCCAACCAACGCGCCAAGGCGGCCAATATCCACAACAAAAAACTGCGCGACTGCCGGTACCACCTCAACGAAAAGGGACGGAAGAAATGCGGCTCGGCAGTACCGTATTCATTACCGAGGGCGACTCCGCCAGCGGCTCCATCACCAAGGCCCGCGATGTGAATACCCAGGCGGTGTTCAGCCTGCGCGGCAAACCCCTCAACTGCTTCGGTCTGACCAAAAAGATTGTGTACCAGAATGAGGAGTTCAACCTGCTCCAGCACGCACTCAATATCGAGGACTCGCTCGACGACCTGCGCTACAACCGCGTCGTTATCGCCACCGATGCCGATGTCGACGGCATGCACATACGCCTGCTGCTGCTCACGTTTTTCCTCCAGTTTTTCCCCGACCTGGTGCGCAACGGCCACCTTTACATCCTCGACACACCGCTGTTCCGCGTGCGCGACAAGCAACAAACGTTTTACTGTTACTCCGATACGGAACGGCAACAGGCCATCCAAAAACTGAGGGGAAAACCGGAGATTACCCGGTTCAAAGGTCTGGGCGAGATCAGCCCGAACGAGTTTGCCGATTTCATCAGCGAGAACATCAAACTCGATCCGGTTATCCTGCCTGAAGAGACCAATCTGGATCACGTGCTGGACTACTACATGGGCAAGAATACACCTGAGCGTCAGGAGTTTATCATTGAAAATTTAAGGGTGGAGATTGATATCGCGGACGAAAAGAACGAAGCACCTGTGGCAGAGGAGACCGCTGATGCGGAATCCTGAGCAGGCGGTTTCTCAGGCCTCCTCCTCTAAAAACTCCTGCAACATTTCCCACAGCGGCCGGTGCTCCTGCACAAAGTGATCGTCGTTGAGTTTTTTCACGTCAAACCAGCGCAGTTCTTCTATGTCGTCGTTGGGCTCCGGCTCGCCGTCCGACAGCACGCAGGCATACAGATGCGTCATGATGCTGTCCCACGAACCCCGGTAGCGCCAGTCCTCAATTCGGCAGGAGCCGAGATAGGTGAGGTCGTCGATCATGATCTCTCCACATTCTTCCCCCAGTTCGCGCAGGGCCGCCTCTTCGTAACTTTCATCTTCGGGGTCGGTAAAGCCACCGGGAAGTCGGTATTTCGTCTCGTTGGGTTTCCGGGCCAGCATGAGTTCGCGCCGGTCGTTTCTGAACACGGCAATATCAACCGTGGGGTACACCGTAGGGAAGCGGCGCATGTTGGCATAAATGATACCGGCGCGGAAGTCGCGCAGGTTTTCCAGCGCCTCCATTTGCGGGTCTTCCGGAAAATCCTCCTCTTTTGCTTCGAGTATCCTGGCGGCGTAACGTCCGGAATAGTGGCTCACAAAGTCTTCCTCCGTACCGTACAGGGTCACATCGCCGACAGGGCGCAGTTCGAGAATACGCCGGTCGAGTTCCTGGCTCCATATCCGGTCGTCGGGCAGATCGGGCATCTCCTCTACCTGAATATCGTCGCCATACCGGTCGTTAATCATGAGTACGCGCAGTTCGAGGTCGATCGGGTTTTGCAGGCTCGGCGCCGGATTGGAGCCGAGAAAAATAATGATCCGCTCATGCAAATCCATCACGGAAGCGATCAGCTTTTCGTGTATCTCGTTCAGTTCAAATACCTGAAAACGACCAATTATGATACCTGTGCCGTTCTTTTTCGGCATAATGCGATTTTTTGGCGCAAGGTTAGGAAAATTTACCCCAAAATTCATCTACACACCGCTCACCGCTTCAACGTCACATCTCCGGAAAAGACTTCCGTAACGCCGTCTTCGAATTCCACAACGGCCTGCCAGACGAATACGGCCGGGTTGAGTTGGTTGCCCCGGAAACGGCCGTTCCAGCCGCGCAACTCGTCGTTGACCATCAAATGCTCAACCAGGAATATCTCCGCTCCCCAGCGGTCGAAAATCTGGAGGCTGTGTACTTCTTTTACCCCGCGCCCATACAGGGTAAAGGTATCGTTCAGGCCATCGTCGTTGGGCGAAAAGATGTTCGGTGCATACAAAATGCGCTGCCGATCGACCCGCAGTTCGATTTTTGCCGTCGCCGTACAGCCGTTCTGATCGGTAATGACCAGGGTGTAAACGGTAGGCCGAAGCGGCTTCGCCGTGGGTGTCGGGCAGTCTGTACAGGACAAACCGTCGGCCGGCGACCACTGCCAGGTGGCAATATTGATGGCGGGTTGATTGAGCACAGGCTGCAACAGCACAGAGTCGCCCAGTTGGATACGTATAAAGTCTTGCAAATCGACTTCCGGGAAAAACGGCGCCTTCAGTTCAACGGTTGTTTCGGCCGTACAGCCGTACCCGTCCTGTACCACAAGGTCGTAGAAGCCGGGGGCGAGGTTGTTGAAAAACGGTTGCCCCTGGTAGCTTTGCCCGCCGTTATTGGAATAAGAGAACGGCGGCGCCCCGCCTGAAACTGCGGTGATTTCCACGGCGCCTTTGGCATTGTGGCAATCGGGCTGAAAGAGCTCCGGCTCAAAGGCCGGGGGCGGCACTTCACTTACCAGCAGCGCATCCGTCGAGGTGCAGCCATTGGCAGGGTCGGTTACAAGAAGGGTATACTGGCCGGGCGCATCTACCGTGGGGACGGGTGTAAGTGCTCCGCTCAGGATATTCCCGTCGCTTGTCGACCACGAATAATTCATCGTTCCGGGGGCAGGACTGCTGCCGGACAGGCTGACCTGTAGCTGGTTGCAATTCAATTCGGGCGCGGGGCCTGCTTCGGCGCCGGGGGGAGTCGTATTTTGTAAAACGGTTGTTTGCGCCGTCTGTGTGCATCCGTTTTGGGTGTTCTGAACGGTCAGAACATACACGCCCGGCTGGGCCACAACGGGGCTCAGGGAATTTTGTCCCGAGATAATCTGGCCGGTCGCCGTCGTCCAGGCCGCTGTGAAGCCGGCGCCCTGGCTGGAGGCGCCCGCATCCAGCGTTACGCTGTTCTGGATACAGGTCAGCGATGCGGGCAATGCAATCGCCGCATCCGGCGGCGTGGTATTGCTCGTGACGGTTGCTGTCGCCGTTGCCGTACAGCCGTTAGACGGATCGGTTACGGTGAGTGTGTAGGGTCCGGTTGCCGCTACCACAGGGGTCAGGGTGCCTTGTCCGCCCGTGATCTGGGGCCCCGACCAGTCGTAAATAATGCCGGCCCCTGCCGATGAGCCGGCTCCATCCAGCGAAACAGCCGTGACTGCGCAGGTGATCTGCGACGGGGCGGCTGCCTGTGCCAGCGGGGGGGTGATATTCTGCCCGACCGTCGCCTGCGATGTTGCGGTGCAGCCGTTTTGCGTATTCTGCACGGTCATTACATAGGCGCCTGGCTCATTTACTACCGGTGTAAGCGTATTTTGACCCGAAACAATATTTCCAGTGGCAGTCGACCAGGAAACGCTGAATCCGGAAGCCGGCTGGCTGACGGCGCCGTTTACCGGGACGTTCAGCACCGAGCAGGTCAGTGTCTGTGGCGCTGTTGTGGAAATGACGGGCGGCGTTATGTTCTGGCTGACAACGGTAAAAGCGGCTGCCGAGCAACCGTTTTGCGTATCCGTCACTACAAGTGTGTACGAGCCCGGCTGGTTCACCGAAGGGTTGGGCGTGTTGACGCCGGAAAGGATATTTCCGTTGGCGGTCTGCCATTGCCAGGTGTAATTACCGGTCAACGGCGTACCGTTGAGGCCGATCTGGGTAAGCGAACAGGTCAGCGTACCCGGCGCGCTGATGCCTGCCGGCGGGGTAGTGATATTTTCTGCGATGGAAACCTGCGAAGTGGCGACACATCCGTTGTTGATGTTGCTTACCGTCAGGGTGTACACGCCCGGCTCGTCGACAAGCGGCGTCAGGGTGTTTGGGCCCGAAACAATGTTTCCGCCGCCGGAAGCCGTCCAACTGTAAGTATAATCCGGGCCGGTACTGGCACTGGCGTTCAGGGTGGTTTGCGCCAGTATGCAGGTCAGCGTTGCAGGCGGGCCCGCATCTGCCTGCGGGGCGCTGTCGTCATTGAATATTTCTGCGGTATCGGTTGCCGTGCAGCCGTTATCAATATCGGTGACAAGCAAGGTATAGGTACCCGGTGCATCGACGGTAGGTACAGGGGTATTCTGTCCGGAAAGGATATTGCCGCCGGGGGAGGCCGTCCAGGCATAGGCCAGGATGCCGGAACCAGAACCCGAGCCGTTGATGGACAGGGCATTGATATTGCAGGTAAGGGTGTCGTCCAATCCCGCATTGGCAACAGGCAGGGTCGTGTTTTGCTGAACGCTTGCGTCGAAACTTGCGCTGCATCCGTTTGCGGTGTTCGTTACGACAAGGTTGTAGTTGCCGCCGGCATTTACGGTAGGGGAGAGCGCGTCATTTCCCAGAATAATATTGCCACCCGATGAGGCCGTCCAGACATAAGTGAAGTTGCCCGGCAGGGTGAGGTTTTGGGCGGCAATAACCTGTGTCGGGTTGGTACAGGTGACGATGCCCGGCACAGCGATCTGAATATCAGGAGGTATGATATCCTGACTGACGGTCGCAGTTGCCGTATTGGTGCAGCCGTTGACCTGGTCGGTTACGGTCAGGTTATAGGCGCCTCCGGCATCTACAACAGGTGATGGGGCATTTTGACCGGACACGAATTGACCTCCCGTGGTTTGCCACTGGTAAGCCAGCGAGTCACCCGAAGCGATCGTTTGAATGGTAACTGTGGTAACCACACAGGTGAGCAGTCCCGGCGGCGTCACACTGACCTGGGGTTGTTGCTGGTTGGCGCTGACCGTTATGGTATCGGCAGATGAACACCCATTGGAAGGGTCGGTCGACGACAGAATGTACACGCCCGGCGCATCGATCAGGCAGTTGCCGAACTGGTTTCCTCCGGAAACGATATTGCCGCCGATGGTTGACCATGTTGCATCTCCCGTGCCGTCGCCTTCCAGAAAAAACTGGCTGTTGGTGCATGTCAATACCGGCGGCGCGTTGATCTGCACTACCGGTGGTGTGGTATTCTGCGTCACGACGACGACGACAGTCGCCGTACAGCCGTTGTTGGTGTTGGTGATCAGCAACTGGTACGTGCCGGGTTGGTTCACGTTCGGCGCGGGCGTGTCGGCGCCCCCGCTGATATTGCCGTCGGTGGTCGTCCAGTTGTAGGTAAAGTTCGGCCCGTTGGAAGAACCGTTGGAGTTGAGGGTCAGCATTGTGGTAATGCAGGTCAGCGGGCCGGGCACGGATGCGACCGCTACGGGTGTCCCTGCCTCAAGCGTTACGGTCACCGAATCCAGGCTGGAACATCCATTCGTCTGGTTGGTGGTTGCGATGACATACACCCCCGGCGCATTGACCACAGGATTCAGGGTTGAATCGCCCGAGACGATATTGCCCCCTGCAGGGGCCGCCCATACGTAGGAGAAATTTCCCGGCAGGGAAAGGTTCTGGCCCTGAATGGTTTGGGTCGGGTTCGAGCAGGTCAGTTGCGCCGGTGGGGTTAAGGCCACATCCGGCGCTGCAATATCCTCTATGACAAGGGCCAGGTCGGTTGCCGAACAGCCATTGGCCGTATTGGTAAGCAGCAGCTGGTAAGTGCCCGGCTGATCGACAGCAGGGTTGGGCGTGTTAGCGCCGCCGCTGATGTTGCCGTCGCCGGTGGTCCACAAATAAGTCATAGCCGGTCCGGAAGAAGAGCCGTCGGCGTTGAGTATCGAGGTCAGCACAATGCAACTCAGCGTATCAGGCGCATTGGCAATGGCCACTACAATGTTGGTATCGGCTGATACCGGTATGGTTGCAGCGGCTGTGCAGGCATTTGTAGTATTGGTAACCAGCAGGGTATAGGGCGCCGGGGCATTCACTACGGGGTTCAGGGTGTTTTGTCCCGAAACGATATTCCCGCCGACTCCGGCCGACCACGCATAGACAAAATTCGGCCCTGAACTGGAGCCGCTGCCCGACAGGGTCACCGTCGGGAACTGGCAGGTAATGGAATCTGCCGGTTGAATCGTGGCAACCGGTGGTGTGTAGTCCGTATTTACAGCAATCGAGCCGGTTGCGGAACAGCCGTTTGAAGGATTGGTGGCGGTCAGGCTGTACATGCCCGCCGCGTTCACCTGCGGGTTGAGGGTGTTGCCTCCGGAAACAATATTGCCGGGATTGGCCGTCCAGCCGGCCGTTGCATTGGCGGGCGTTACCGTGGCTGAAAGGCTCAAGGTATCGGTGTTGCAATCCAGCACCCCCGGCGGCAATATATTGATGACGGGCGAAACGGTATCGGCGGCCACGATAACCGTATCGGCTGCCGTGCAGTTGTTGGAGGTATTGGTTACGGAAAGAATATACAGGCCACCGGCGCCGGCATTGGCGTTCAGGGTGTTTTGCCCCGAAACGACGATGCCGTTGAAGGTCGTCCAGGTGTAGGTGATGTTGGGCCCGGTCGTGGAGCCTGCGCCCGATAGCGGTACAGTCTGTTGCAGGCAACTGATGGTGTCAGACACAGTGGCTACCGCTGTCGGGGGATTGGTGGCGGTGGTGACGGTTACCTCGGCGGTAGCCGTACAGCCTGTTGCGGTATTGGTGACGAGCAGGGTATACACTGCCGGTTGATCGACCGTTGCAATTTTTGCGTTTGCGCCGCTGACGATGTTGCCGCCGGGGCCGGCCGTCCATTCATAGGTAGAAAAACCCGGCTGGCTGGAATTGCCGATCAGAATGGCTGTATTGGAGCCGCAGCCAATGGGTGATACAGGATTGATCCAGGCCGACAGTTGGCTTGGACTTTCGGCGACGGTCACGGTGGCTGTTTTGGTGCAGGTAACAAACCCGTTGTCGTAAGTGACCGTGAGGGTATAGACGCCGGCAGCGTTCACCACGGGCGACAGCGTATTTTGTCCGGATACGATATTGCCGTTCGGCGTATCCCAGTTGTATGTAATGTATGGGCCAACGCTGGAGCCGTTGCCATTCAGGGTAATATTGGCGCCGTCACAGGGGATAAACGATAAAGTCGGCGCGGCAGCGGCGGCAATACTGACGATATGTACCGTGACGGTATCGGTGACCAGACAGGTGGGCGCAAAAACGATGTCGTCGAGCGCAAAGTCATTGCCGCCCAGGGTGGTATTTTGGTTGACGATGCAAATGGTCGCGCTGCTGTTTGGTCCGCTGTTCCACAGTTGAAAAAACTGCTGCCAGTTGCAGGTGCCGCCCGGTGCGGCAAATATGTTGCCCAGCGGACTGCCATTGATCGAAAACTGAAGCAGGGCGGGTGAAGATGCTACCACAGAAGTGACCCAGGCAGAAAAGACGTATTGTGTGTTGGGCGTTACAGATACGGTCTGGCACCATACGTTCTGATTGGGTATCCCGGCGCCGTTGACCACCATCATATTGCCGCCGCCCGAAGTATGGTCCATGCAGGGAGCAAAGCTGGGGTGGTCGCTCATCGGATTGTTGATCACGTCGTAAAACCCTTCCGGCACCAGATCGCCGGGGTTGTAGACATAATCGCTGGTAAAATCGGAATTGCCTCCTTCAAAGTCTCCATTGGAGATCAGGTTATTGCTGTAATCGGCGGCGCGTGCCGTCAACACATACGAAGTGGTCATATTTATATTGACGGTCGGACTAAGGGTATTAGAGCCCGACATTCCGGTTGTTGGCGACCAGAAGAAGTTCAGGTAGTCTCCGCCAATATCCCCGTTCAACTGGGTAGGGGTGGGTGGAGCGCAGAGATAAATGTCTTCGCCGGCGTTCACGGTAATAGGGCACTGGGCACTGGTTCTTCCGAGAAACAACAGAACAGTCGATAACGTCAATAAAGTGTAGCGATGTGTCATAGGCGGCCACGGGTATCGGGTTTAGCGTGATAAATCGGCTGGGAAGGCGAACAAAAGTACAGCAATTGAGGGAGATGACGCCAAAGAATCGGAATACGATGGAAAGAGCAAAAGGATCAATCACATAAATATAACCTTTCGAACATTACCTTTGGCAATACTTTATTGTCATCCGTTTCTCATCGCTCCTGTTCACTATTAACCCACTTTTGTATGAAGCAGATTTTTTCACTTTTCTTTTTTCTCGCAGCAGTCAGCAGCGTTTTCGCCCAAAATACGGTGCGGGGTAAGGTTACCGATCAAAACGGCGAACCGCTGGCCGGGGTCAGCGTGCTCGAACGCGGCACCTCGACCGGGACCTACACGAATCCGGATGGCGTCTACACACTGACCATGAGCCGTCCTGATGCCGTAATGGTATTCAAATACACCGGGTATGCCACCCAGGAGGTGGTTACCAACGGCCGCTCGGAGGTGAACATCGCCATGTTTACCGACGAAAACCTGCTCGACCAGATCGTGATCGTGGGTACCCGGCGCGCCAACCGCACACAGACGGAAACCGCCGTACCTGTCGACATCATCAACGTCGGACAAGTCAGCCAGACGACAGCCCGGACGGATGTCACCTCGCTGCTCAATTACAGCGCGCCCTCGCTCAACTACAACAAACAGAGCGGCTCCGACGGCGCCGATCATATCGACCTGGCTACCCTGCGCGGCCTCGGTCCCGACCAGACGCTGGTACTCGTCAACGGCAAGCGCCGGCACCAAACCGCCTTCGTCGCCGTGTTCGGCACACGCGGCCGCGGCAACTCCGGCACCGACCTGAGCGCCATTCCGGTGCAGTCGATCGACAGGGTGGAGATACTGCGCGACGGCGCCTCGGCGCAATACGGCTCCGATGCCATTGCCGGTGTGGTGAATATTATTTTGAAAAAAAATGTCAACCAGCTGAGCGCCGATCTGGGCTTCTCCGGATATTCCGACAGCAAGTACAATCCCGCGTTCAAACCCGAAGAAGCGGGTTACTATGAAGTGGGCGACAACAAAAAACTGGACGGACTGCTGTATACCGCAGGCGTGAATTACGGCTTGCCGCTCGGCGGCAGGGGCGGGTTTGTGAACGTGACATTAAGTTATGCCAACCAGGCCAAAACCTACCGGCAGGAACTGGACGGCGAACTGCCCATTAATATCTACCGCCGTGCGCACGGCGATGGTTCCCTGACCACTCTCGGCGGGATGTTCAACGCCGAAGTCCCCATCAAAGACAACGACCGGCTGTCGTTCTATACTTTTGGCGGCTTTACGGGTAAAAAATCCGACGCCTTTGCCTTTACACGGAACTTTTCCGCGCGTCCCGACCGCTTCCCTACCGATGGCCCCGACCTGATCGATGTGCCCGGGATCATTAAAGTTGGCGCAGATGATGATTATTTCTTCAACCCGCATATCCAGACCGAAATTCAGGATATGTCGTTTGCCGGCGGCCTGAAAGGGCGTTTTGGCGAAGGCTGGGACTGGGATGCCAGCAACAACACGGGCTACAACAACTTCCACTTTTTTGGCGACAAGACCTTTAATGCCGGTCTCGGCCCGAACCAGACGCATTTCGACGACGGCGGTTTTCGCTTCCTTCAAAATACCACCAACCTGAATTTCAGCCGCTTGTACCCCGATATTATGAGTGGTTTCAACGTCGCTTTCGGGGCAGAATTCAGTTATGAAAACTACCAGTTGTTCGCGGGTGAAGAGGCTTCCTACGCCAATTACGACAGCCTGAAGGCCTCGGGCTCGCAGGGATTTCCCGGTTATCAGCCCAATGATGAGGCAGATGCCAACCGCTCTTGTATCGGCGCATACGGCGACGTTGAACTCGACCTGACCGATCGGTTCCTGGTAGGCCTGGCGGCAAGGCTGGAGAACTATAGCGACTTCGGTTTTACAGCCAACGGCAAGTTGTCGGCCCGCTACAAGGTTGCGGACAATTTCAACCTGCGCGCATCCGGCAGTACGGGGTTCCGTGCACCCTCGCTGCAACAGATCAACTTCAGCAGTACGTTTACGACCGTTCAGGGCGGGGAGATTGCAGAGGTTAAAATCGCACCGAACGCCAGCCCGATCACCAAGGCTGCGGGTATTCCGGAATTGAAAGAGGAAAAATCGGTCAACGCCAGCGTTGGATTTAGTTGGAAACCCACCCGTGAACTGACGTTTACGGTCGACGGGTACCTGGTAAAAGTAACCGACCGCGTGGTATTGTCGGGCCAGTTCGATGCTTTCGATCCTAATCTCGATCCCAACTTTACCAGTATTCTGCAGGGGCTGAACGTCAGCCTGGCACAGTTCTTCGCCAATGCCGTTAACACAACCAACAAAGGGATCGACCTGGTGGGCGAGTACTCGAAGGTGATGGGCGACAGCCGTTTCCGCGTCCTCTTGGCTGCCAATATCCAGGACATGACCATCGACAAGGTCAATGTTCCCAGTCTGCTGGAAGGATTTGAGGAAACCTTCCTGAGCGACCGCGAGAAGACATTTATCCTCGCTTCAGCGCCGCCTGTTAAGGTGGCTGCCAACCTGGAATACGGTTACAAACAGTTTACCATCGGTACCCGCCTCAATTATTTCGGCGAAATCACCCTGTTGGGCTATGGCGAAGACGGACTCGGAATCAATCCGATGGTGCCACTCGATAACGGGAATGGATATGTGGCGGATCAATATGTGTACAGCGGCAAGCTCGTACCCGATGTTTATGCCTCCTGGAAGTTCAACAACAACTTCACGTTTAACCTCGGCGTCGATAACTTCCTGAACATCCATCCCGACCTCGCCTACGCACCCGGTGCTGCCGGATGGGCCTTCAACAACGAAACAGGCGGACCCTGGGATGCCGTGCAAATGGGCGGCAACGGAATGAGGTTGTTTACGAGGCTGTCGGTGCGCTTTTAGGATTTTCCGCATTGACAGGAATGTTGCCAAGACAGGATCAACAAGATCAACAGGATTTGCAAGATGTAATATTATTATGCAAGTCCTGTTGTCTTGCCTGGCAACACTCCTATTAGCCTTTTCCCGCTCAACCCAATTTGAATACGATCGGTAGCGTCATTTCGACGCTGACGGTTTTGCCGGCTTTCTGTGCGGGCGCCCATTTAGGCATGCCTTTCACTACGCGAATCGCCTCCAGCACCATGTCGGGGCGCAGTGGAGCGCCCTCGCTGACGGTTTTTATATCGCTGAGCGAACCGTCCGTATTTACCGTGAATTTTACAAATACCGTCCCCTCCGCCTTTTCTTTTTTGGCCTCCGCGGGATACGCCATGTTGTCGCTCATGTACTGCATCAATGCAGCCGTGCCTCCGGGGTATTCCGGCATTTTTTCGGGAAGTTCGGCAGAATGTTGGGCGAAAATCGGCGCCAATGCCAAGAGGAATAGCGTTGCACCTGCCAGCAGGCGGGTGAAAAAAGTACGTTGTTTCATAGCTTACGTTATGGTTGAAAAGTAAAGAAATTATTCCAGTTTGAACCGGACGGGCAGGGTAAAGATCACTTTGACCGGCTTGTCGTCTTTCCGGGCGGGTGTCCATTTGGGCATCATTCCGACGACGCGGATGGTTTCTTCAACAAGGTCCGGTCGCGCATTCGTTGTTACATTTTCAATGCCGGTGACTGTTCCGGTATCGTCGATCACAAACTTTACGGCAACTATGCCCTCGACCGAATCGCGCCTGGCGCCTGCAGGGTATTCAATGTTTTCGGTAAGGAATCGGGACAGGGCTTTCTCGCCGCCCGGATATTCGGGCAGCCGATCGATTTCATACAGTTCAAATGAGTTCCCGGTTTGCCGGGTTTTTTCCTGTTGTGCCTGTGCTGAACTCTGGCGCGCAACCATAATTGCCAGGATAAAAACGGGTAGCACAAGACTGTATTTCCAGGCCTGCAGTGCGGGAGAGCTGTGCCGGGTGAGCATAATGAGCCGTTGTTTGAGTGGTGATTGGAAGAAATGGTTCACGAAGGCAAGCGACAGACCGGGATGCGCCTGCCGGATCAACATCAGGCCGTATTGTTTTTTATCGGTTTGTTCCGACGCTTCGGCATCGGCCAGGTATTCGTGTATGGTGCGCAGGCTGCGCCGGTACCAGTGTGCCAGCGGATGAAACCAGAAAGCGACACACAGCAATTCCATCAGAATCACATCGGCGCTGTGCCAGCCCAGGGCGTGGGCGCGTTCGTGTGCGAGCATGGCATCGGAGTTGGAGCAAGCTTCGGAGCGCCGGTCGCTGCCGCCGGAGGGCACAAAAATCCATTTAAAAAACGAAAAAGGTACGTTGACTGCTGTCGATGTGACCAGGATACAGCCATCTGTTAGTGCAGATGCCGTACCGTCTATCCGCATCCGGAAAATCTTCGTGAGACCCCAAAACAGCCGGAACAGGGCTACCGTGGCGCCCATGCCATACAATATCCACAGATAGTCGACCCAGTTCGATTGCCGGGCGGTCGTTTCCACATATTCCAGTCCGACGGAAATAACCGGCAACACGATTTGTCCGGCACTTGCTTCATTGGGCAAGCCGAACAGCCAATCGCCCGGCATCGCTATCAGGGCGCCCGCCAGTGCCGAGCCGAGCAGGTAAATACGATTGGCGCGGAAAAACGTCTCCCGGTGGAGCACTAACGTGTACAACAGGGCAAAAAAGCCCCAGCAAACCGTCAATTTCAGCAGGAAAATGATTGCCATAGTATCCGTTTTAAAAAGGCCTCCTTTTACGAAGGCAGTACCCGGTGGATAAAACATCCGTGGTCATTGCCCGTCGAGCCAGTGGATGAGATTTAGCAACAGTTGATTGTTTTGGCGCGCTTCCGGGCGGCTCATGCCCACAGGCGAACGGTTGGGGCCGGCAAGTTGTGCGGTAAACATGGCAGCCTCGCCCATGACCACGATCCGGCCTTTTCCATAAGTCTGGTATGCCCCCTGGTAATAACCGTCGCCGCTTGTGGCCGGGGTGTTTTCTTCAACTGCCAGGCCACCACAGGAGAAAGAAGCGTATAGTTTTTCAGGGCAAGGATTGGCGTGGCGCCTTTCGGAATTTTGAAAGCGCTGCCGGTGAAGGTGATCACGGTATCTATGCCTTTGGTAAGGTCATTTTCCGCCAGGGTGCCGTTGCTTTTGTAAAACCGTTCAAACGCGCGGTTGCGGTTGTCCATGGCAAAGCAGTTGAGAAATTCAAAACCAAAGGAATTTGCCAGCGCCTGCGCTGCGCCGGGAAACGGCATATGGTCGGCGATGAGCAACAGACTTCCGCCGTTTTTTACCCAGGTATGGAGGGCAGATATTTCGTCGGCGTTAAAGGCCGAAGGCGTCGGCAATTGCCATCCGCCGGTATTCGAACTGTCCAGGGAGTTGGCAATCACAAAAATCCGGCAATTGCGGAGCGTTGATGCCGAAACGGGCTCGTTGTTCGGCCGGAGTACATACCCGTCGTTGGCCAGCAACTTCCCAAAAGGGGCGTAACGATTGTCGAGCGTATGGAAATTATTGTGCGCCGCATCTACCATGATCGTGCTGCCCTTGCCCTGATCGTAGGCTGGTTTGGCGATGGGGTAGGTAAACGCTGTGTCGGGCACCTGCTGCCCGTAAAGCGGAGCGCAGCAAAAGGCCAGGGAAACAGCAGTGTACAGGAATATGCTTTTCATAGGCGTTTTATTTATCCAGAATACGCATCAATTCATCCACTTCTTCCTTATTCAGATTTTCCGTCTCTGCCAGGTGCGACACCAGTCGTGTCACCGATCCGTCGAAATAGTTACGCAGGACATCGCCCAGCGAGCGACGGCCATAATCGTCCTTGCTGATAAGGGGAAAATACTCGTGCGTTTTGCCGTAGGCCTTGTGGCCGACAAATCCCTTTTTCTCCAGGATGCGTACGACACTCGATACGGTGCTGTGCGGCGGCTTTTCACCTTCAAATTTTTCCAGCAGGTCGCTGACTGTACCTCTCCCGATCTCCCAGATCAGGTGCATAACGTCTTCTTCCGCTTTGGTGAGTTTTTGCATAACATACCCGGGGCCCGCCCGGAGGTTTTTGATCCATTGAGAAAACAAAGATAAAACGTCTTTCGCAGTTATTCAACTATTTAATAGGCTATTTGACGTAAATTTACGTTATATAATATAAGAAATTGAAAAAGAGTATATTAGATTTTTTAAAAACCGCTCTGTTGTTCCACGATTTTTCCAAAAACCGATAGGGTTTCTAAGTTTTACCTACAGATTGCGCATAAAAAAACCGCAGGTTCTTGCAGGATTGGCATAATGCTGCGAGAATCTGCGGGAAGATTTTCTAGACAACTGCCCGTCCTGCTTAACTTGCCGCCCACCGTCTTTTCCATCCATCGTGAACATCACTGCACTATCCATACGCCGCCCCTCCCTCATCATCGTCGTCTTCGCTGTATTAACCTTTATGGGGGTGGCCAGCTACTTCAGCCTGCCCATCGAGATGGTGCCGAAATTCAGCCCGCCGGTGGTGACCATCATCACGATCTACCCCGGCGCTTCGCCGTCGGAGGTGGAAAACACGGTGAGCAAGCCCATCGAAGACGCCATTTCTTCGCTCGAAGGTATCGAGCAGATACAGGTCGGCTCCCAGGAGAACTCGTCCTTTATCAGCGTTGAACTCAACCAGGACGCCGACATCGACAAGTCGGTGCAGGAGATGCAGCGCAAGATCAACCAGATACAGTCTTCCTTTCCGAAGGAAGTGCGCACACCGGTCATCAACAAATTTGCGCTGGATGAATTGCCCGTCGTTCGGCTCGCGGTAGCGGGCAATCTCACGGGAACGGCGTTTTACGACCTGGTCAAAAACCGCGTGGTGCCCGAGATCGCCCAACTCCAGGGCGTGGCGCAGGTGAGTGTGCTCGGCGGGGAAGAACGCGAGATCAAGATCAATATCAGCAGCGCCAGGCTTGAACAGTATGGATTATCACTGCTCCAGGTGGCGCAGGCGGTACAGGCAGCTAACCTCGACTTTCCCACGGGTAAAGTGACGGGTGCAGAAGGGCAGTTGCGCATTCGCCTGGCCGGCAAATTCCTCTCCCTCGACGATATCCGCAATCTGGTAGTGGGTAAAAGCAGGTTTGGCGCTTCCATCTATATCAAGGATATCGCCGAGGTACAGGATGGCATGCGCGACCAGGAAGTCATCTGCCGTACCGACGGGCAGCCCGCCGTGGGCCTCGTTATCCGCAAACAGGGAGACGCCAATGCGGTGGACATGGCAAATCTGGTGCTCGAAAGGATCAGGGTATTGGAAAAAACCTATGCCAAAGAGGGCTTGCATTTTCAGGTGGTGGCCAACAGCAGCACCTTCACCAAGGCCGCTACCGATGCAGTAATCCACGACCTGTTTATCGCCGTGCTGCTCGTGGCGCTGGTTATGCTCCTGTTCCTGCACAGCCTGCGCAACGCGCTGATCGTACTGGTGTCGATACCCACCTCTATCGTCAGCACCTTCGTGATGATGAAAATATTCGGGTATTCGCTCAACCTGTTGTCGCTGCTCGGCCTGTCGCTGGCGATCGGTATTCTCGTCGACGACGCCATTGTGGTGATCGAAAACATTTACCGCCACCTGGAAATGGGCAAAAACCGCGTTCAGGCTTCTTACGACGGCCGCGTGGAGATCGGCTTCACAGCGGTCAGCATTACCCTGGTCGACGTGGTGGTTTTTCTGCCCATCATTCTTTCGGTGGGCATGGTGCCCAACCTGCTCCGCCAGTTCTGCATGACGGTGCTGACCAGTACCCTGATGTCGCTGTTCGTATCATTCACGCTGGTGCCGTGGCTGACCTCGCGTTTTGCCAAGGTGTACCGGTTCAAGGGCAGCAATATCGCCGGGCGCATCGTATTGCGCTTCGAACATTTCCTGGAATGGCTGTCCGACGGCTTTGTGAGCGTACTCGGCTGGGCACTGCGCGACTGGAAAACGAGGGCGGCCACCCTGCTGATCGCTACGGGGTTGTTTTTCGGCTCCTTTCTGCTGCTCACGAAAGGATATATTGGCAATGCCTTTTTCGATACCGGCGAACGCGGCGAGTTCCTGCTTGAGATCGAACTGCCCAAAGACGCCGCGTTGCGGCAGACCAACGAGGTAACCCGGCAGGTGGAAGCCTGGCTGCGGCAGCAGCCCGACGTGGTGCGCACCTTTTCCACCGTAGGTACCAATAACAAATCCTTCGGCCTGAACACGCCCTATTTTGCCGAAATACAGGTTTTTCTGACGCCATTCGGCGAAACGCGCAAGGAGCCCACCGTCGTGTACGCCCGAAAAGCCAAGGTAAAACTGGAAGAACTGATCGCCGGCGCGAAAATCAAAGCCTCGCCCATCGATATCGTGGGCTTGTCGTTTTCACCCATTGAGATCATGCTCAACGGCCCCGACCTCGACAGCCTGCTGGCGCTGTCGGACCGTGTGGAACGCGAAATGGCGGCCGTGCCCGGCTGTGTCGAGATCACACCCACTGTGCAGGGCGGCAACCCGGAAGTGCGGGTGGAAGTCAACCGCCAGCGTATGGCCGACTACGGGCTCGCCATGGCGCAGGTGGGGCTTACGCTGCAAACCGCCTTCAGCGGCAATAGCGATGCCCAATATCGCGACGGCGATTACGAGTACCCGATCCGTATCGGACTGGATGCCTTCGACCGGCGCAGCGCCGACGATATCCGCAGTCTGTCGTTCGTCAACCCGCTGGGCAACACGGTCTATCTCAAACAATTCGCCGATATCCGCGAAAGCACGGCGCCCACTCGCCTCGAACGCCGCGACCGCGTGACCTCCGTCATGCTCACGGCACAGGTGATCGGTCGTCCGAACGGTTCCGTCAGCCGCGATATCAAGGCCAGGCTCGACGCCATGCCCCTGCCTCCGAGCACGGAGATCAAGTACGGCGGTGATCTGAAACGGCAGGAACAGGGCATCGGCACCCTGGGTTTTGCCTTGTGGGCGTCGTTGGTGCTCGTTTACCTCATCATGGTGGCGTTGTACGACAACTGGATGTATCCGCTGGTGGTGCTGTTCTCCATCCCGCTGTCGATCATCGGCGCTTTCCTGGCGCTGGCGCTGGCGCGCGAGAACCTGACCGTATTCACAGGCCTGGGCCTGTTGATGCTTGTCGGGCTGGTCGGGAAAAACGCCATTCTTGTGGTTGATTTTGCCAACCACTTGCGCGAGCGCGGCACACCCCTGCGCGAGTCGCTGCTTCAGGCCACCAAACTCCGCTTCCGGCCGGTCCTGATGACCAATATCGCCATGGTGATCGGCTTGCTGCCCATCGCGCTGGCCCAGGGCGCCGGCGCCGACTGGAAAAACGGGCTGGCCTGGGCTATTATCGGGGGATTGAACTCTTCGATGTTCCTGTCGCTGATCGTGGTGCCGGTGGTGTACTGGCTGTTTGACCGGGGACTGGAGCGGCTGGGTTTGGGAAAAAGGGAGAAAGTGGAGTTGGAGGAGTGAGGGCACAGTACAACGGACTTCCAAGTCCGTTGCGCACACGCAGACATGACGGACTTGGAAGTCCGTGGTACATGTATAGCCGTTGTAAACTACCCCAAATACCCCTTTACGGCATCCACTGCTTCCTGCAAGCGGCTTGCGTCGCTGCCGCCTGCCGTGGCGAAAAACGGCTGACCGCCGCCGCCGCCCTTGAGGAATTTCTGCGCCAGTTCGCGCACGATCGTCCCGGCGTTCAGGCCTTTTTCCTTGACCAGGTTATCGCTTATGCGAACCGTCAGCAGGGGTTTGTCGTTGGCCACTGAGCCGAAGGCAATGACAGCATCGCCCAGTTCGCGTTCGAGTTCGAAGGCCAGGGTTTTGACGGCATTGGCGTCGCCGACGGGCAGCACGGCAGCGATGAAATTGACCCCGCCCACATTGACGGCATTGGCACGCAAGCCTTCACGCAGACCGCCGGCCTGCTCCTGTACCAGGCGTTCGATCTCTTTTTGCAGGCGTTTGTTGTCTTCCTGCAGCGATTCCACGGCTTTTGCCAAATCCTTGGCTTTCAGCGTATTCTTGATAGCCGATACTTCTTTTTCCATATCGGCGACGTATGCTTCGGCGCCTTTGGCCGTCACCGCTTCCACGCGGCGCACACCGGCGGCAACGGCTGTTTCGGCGGTGATCTTGAAGAAGCCGATCTGGCCGGTCTGTTTTACGTGGCAGCCGCCGCAGAGTTCGCGCGAGTAAGCGGGGTCGAAGGTGATCATGCGCACCGTTTCGCCGTATTTTTCACCGAACAACATCATGGCGCCCGACTTTTTGGCCTCCTCGATGGGGAGTTGCCGCGCTTCGTCGAGGGCGATGTTTTCGCGTATTTTTTCGTTAACCAGTCGCTCCACATGCGCGATTTCCTCGTCGGTCATTTTCTGGAAATGCTGGAAGTCGAAGCGCAGCGTCTCGTGGTCGAGGTACGAACCTTTTTGTTGTACGTGAGTACCCAATACACGGCGCAACGCGGCGTGCAGCAGGTGCGTGGCCGAGTGGTTGCTTTCGGTCAGGTGGCGCTTCCAGCCATCCACCGCACATTCTACCGTGCGGTCCATAACAAACTCCGGCAGCCGGTCGACGATGTGGATCACCAGGTCATTCTCTTTTTTGGTGTCGAGCACGCGTATCTTTTCGTTTGGGCCGAAGGTCATGTATCCCGTATCGCCTACCTGGCCACCGCCCTCGGGGTAGAACGGCGTGCGGTTGAGTACGATCTGGTATTGCGGCTGGCCCTTGAGCATAACCGTGCGGTGCTTGACCACTTTGGCGTCGGTTATTTCCAACTGGTCATAGCCGACAAACTCGACACCCTTGCTGTCGCGCAGCACCACCCAGTCGCCGACTTCCTTGGCGGCATCCTTCCGGGAGCGGCTTTTCTGCTCCTGCAGGGCAGTATCGAAACCTTTTTCGTCGACACTCCAGCCATTTTCGCGGGCGAGCAGTTGGGTGAGGTCGAAAGGGAAACCGTAGGTGTCGAACAGTTCGAAAGCCTGCTGCCCCGTCACGGTATTGTTTTGAATATCAATATTTTCAATACGTTTCAGGCCCGATTCCAGCGTGCGCAAAAAGCCTTTTTCTTCTTCCAGTACCACCCGCGACACAAAATCGACCTGTGCCTTAGCTCGGGAAAAACATCGCGGAATTCCTCTGCCAGGATGGGCACCATGCGGAACATCACCGGGTCTTTTTGTCCGAGGAAGGAATAATAGTAGCGCACGGCCCGGCGCAGGATGCGGCGGATGACATAGCCGGCGCCTGTGTTGGAGGGCATTTCGCCGTCGGCGATGGTGAAACTCACTGCCCGCAGGTGGTCGGCGACCACGCGCATGGCCACGTCGCTTTTGAGCCAGGCGCCCTCGCCGCCGCCCGCCGCTACAGGAGCGGGCGGATAAGTGCCTTCATAGCGGTGGCCAGTGGCATTTTCGAGGAAAGTAAACAGCGGGCGCCAGAGGTCGGTGTCGTAATTCGACGCCGAGCCCTGGACGGCGCGACAGAGGCGTTCGAAGCCCATGCCTGTATCTACTGATTTGGCGGGAAGTTCGTCGAGCGAGCCGTCGGCTTTGCGGTTGAACTCCATGAACACGTTGTTCCACACCTCGATCACATTGGGGTCGTCGTTGTTGACGAGCAGTTTCCCGTCCGTTTTGGCGCGTTCGGCGTCGGTGCGGAGGTCGACGTGGATTTCAGAGCCAGGGGCCGCAGGGGCCCTGATCGCCCATTTCCCAGAAATTCTCCTTTTTGCCGAAAGCGAGAATGCGGTCTTCGGCGATATATTTTTTCCACTCGTCGAAGGCTTCCTGGTCGAAGGGCAGTTTTTCCTTTTCGTCGCCCTTGAAAACGGACACGTAGAGCCGGTCTTTGGGGATTTTATACACCTCCGTCAGCAGTTCCCAGGACCATTCAATGGCTTCCTTTTTAAAATAATCGCCGAACGACCAGTTGCCCAGCATCTCGAACATGGTGTGGTGGTAGCCGTCGAAACCCACGTCTTCGAGGTCGTTATGTTTACCCGACACGCGCAGGCATTTTTGGGTATCGGCCACACGCTTTGAGGGCGGCGCCTGGTTGCCGAGGAAAAAATCCTTGAGCGGCGCCATGCCGGAGTTGATGAACAGCAGGGTAGGGTCGCTCTTGGCCACGATGGGCGCGGAGGCTATGATCTTGTGCGCTTTGGAAGCGAAAAAGTCGAGGAATTGGCGGCGGATGTCGCGGGAAGTCATTGATACTGAGTTGAAACGTTGATACATACAGGGTTTTTGGGAAAAGAGGCGCAAAGTTAGGGGGTTTTTGGAAAAGATGATCTCGAATAACAAAGTTACCCCCGCCACCGAAACCCCTTCCCATCCACCGCCCGCATGGTGCACAGCACCCCTTCCAAATGATCGTACTCGTGCTGGATCAATTCCGACAGGTCGTTGGCAACCGCCCATAACTGAGGCGCCCAGTTTTCATCCAGGTACGCCACTGTAAGGCTCCGGTGTCGCTTTACCCGTACCAGCAGGTTGGGAAAACACATGCAGTCGTCCCATAACTCGAACATGTCCGCGCTTGGTTCCCTGATCTCCGGGTTGATGAGCACCCGCGGCCGGTCGGTATCCAGATAGATCAGCCGTTTCATGTAGCCGAGTTGCGGCGCAGCAATGCCGCGACCGAAGTGGTATTTCGCCCGCACCTCGTCCATGACCTGCCGCAGGTCGGCAATTATTTGAGGAATTTCATCCCGGTCTGCTTCAGACAAGGGGGCACAGCGCTCGTACAGCCTCGGGTCGCCGAGCAGGAGCAGGTCGGAGAGGTGTTTGGCGGGAGACGGCAAAATCATTTTTTAATGATGAATGATGAATGATGAATGATGAATGATGAATGATGAATGATGAATATGATGAATATGATGAATATGATGAATATGATGGGGTTAAATGGAGGTTTTTAAGGTTTTGATAAACAGCGGGTTAATGTTTTTTTGATCGAATTTTTCAAAGAAATTTCTGTCGGGGCTTGTTTCTGAAAATCTATTCATCGTATATTTGCGATATAAAATGATTAAGCAATGAATAACGACACACTTCTCAAGAATCTTGTTCGCGAAAAATACAGCGAAATCGCGGAACAGGACAAGCACACCAACGAAACCACCTGCTGCGGCGCCGGCGCCACAGGCGGCACCTACACCATCATGGCCGACAGTTATGCCAGTCTGCCCGGCTACAACCCCGATGCCGACCTGGGTTTGGGTTGCGGCCTGCCGACCGAATTTGCCAGGATACAGCCCGGCGACACAGTGCTCGACCTCGGTTCGGGCGCCGGCAACGACTGTTTCGTGGCCCGCGCCGAAACGGGCGAAACGGGCAAGGTCATCGGTGTGGATTTCACCCCTGCTATGATCCGTAAAGCCCGAATGAACGCCGAAAAAAGGGGTTTCAACAACGTCGAGTTCCGGCAGGGTGACATCGAAGACCTGCCCGTAAATGATGCCTCGGTCGATGTGGTGGTCAGCAATTGCGTGCTCAACCTGGTGCCCGGCAAGGCAAAGGTCTTTGGCGAAATTGCCCGGGTGCTGCGTCCCGGAGGCCATTTCAGTATCTCCGACATCGTGCTCCGGGGCGAATTGCCCGATACACTCCGCAATGCCGCCGAAATGTATGCCGGCTGCGTATCCGGCGCGATACAGATGGACGAATATCTTGCACTGGCACGGGAAGCGGGTTTCGACAACCTGACCGTCCAGAAACAAAAACCCATCCTGATCCCGGATCATATCCTGCTGGAATACCTGACGGAAGAACAACTGCACACATTTGCGGCTTCCGGAACGGGTATTTTCAGTATCACTGTTTACGCCGAAAAGCCGGGCGAAAAACCGGAACGTACCGAAAAAGCAAAAGTCAACCTGGCTGACCTGCCCCAGGCCAAAGCTTGCTGCGAACCGGGAAGCGGTTGTTGTTGACCGATGTGGAACGGCGGCACGGGTCTCCCCGGGTTCCAGTGCCGCCGTCGCATTTCCGACAATCCGCCCCCGACAACCGCGCCACTACAAAAACGACAATACCAGTTCGCATGAAGAGACTCTTACTCATCCTGTGGCTGTTTGCCGGACTTGCTCCGGGAATGCGTGCGCAATACTTTTACGGCCAGGTGACCGACGCAAAAGAATCCCCGATCCCTGGAGCCATAGTCGCCTGGGCCGGAACGGTCATCGGCGCCCGTTGCGATGAAAACGGCGAGTTCGCCATACCGCTACCGCGGGATACGAGCGCCGTGCCCTTGCCCTTTGTCGCCATTTTTGAAGCTGCGCGCGATACTTTCCTGATTGATGACCTGTCCAGTTACTGGACGGTGCAAATGGCGGCCACGGTTACCCTTCAGGAAGTGACCGTGCGCGATGAAGTGACCGGGGCCTACATTTCCGTTCTGCAGCCGGTGAAAACGGAAATCATCAACCGCGCCGAGCTGCGCAAGGCTGCCTGCTGCGATCTGGCGGGGTGTTTCGAAACTCAAAGCACCGTGCAACCGACCACCACCAATATCCTTACGAATGCCAAAGAACTCCGCATACTCGGGCTGAGCGGGGTGTACAACCAGGTGCTGGTGGACGGCCTGCCGACCATACAGGGGGTGACCTACACGTACGGCACCGGCACCATTCCGGGCAGTATGCTGGAAAACATCTGGGTGGTGAAAGGCGCCAACAGCGTTTTACAGGGCTACGAAGGCATGGTCGGGCAGATTACCGTGTTTCCCCGCGAAGGCAGCATCGCCGAACCTGTCACCGCCGATGTACTGGTCAACAGTTTCGGCGAAAAGCACCTGAATGCGGCTTTTGCCACGAAAAAAACGCGCTGGAACAATTACCTAGCCCTGCACAATTCCCAGCCGGGCGGGCGATGGGACCGCGACGAAGATACCTTCCTCGATTTGCCGCTGCTCACTCGGTATGCCGTTTACAACAAATGGCGCTACCGGAAAGAAAACGAAAACGGGTTGAGCGCGTTTATTGGTGTGCGATATGTGAATGAAGCGCGTGTCGGCGGGCAGAAGAATTTCGATCCCGACGGGGGCACCGAAAGAGCATACGGTCAGCACGTGCGGTTCAGTCAGCCCGAGGTGTTCACCAAAACGGGTTATCGGTTTGACGCCAACCGAAAAATTTCCCTGCTCGCCTCTTTCGTCGCCCAGGACCAGCGCTCGCGGTTCGGCTTAACCCAATACGATGCCGGCCAGCGCTACGCCTACGCCAACCTGCAATATGAACTTTTCTGGGGAAAAAAGCGGGCGCACGACCTGAAAACAGGCATCAGCTTCAGACATTTTGTATTGCACGAGATCGTCGGTTTCGCGACTGCCGATACGCTGGGCCGCACTTTCGCGGGCGACTACCGCCGGGAAGAAAACATTCCGGGCGCATTTGCGGAGAGCACCTTTCACTTCCAGGACGACCGCTGGGTATGGGTGGCCGGCATCCGCGCCGACCGGCACCGTGATTTCGGCTGGTACGTCACGCCGCGCACCATGCTGCGGTTCAGTCCGTCGCCCGATCTCGACCTGCGGGCGAGTTTCGGTACGGGCTGGCGCACGGTCAATATTTTTCCGGAAAATATCGCCCTGCTGGCGGGAAGCCGCGATATCGTTTTTACCGAAACCCTGCGCCCCGAACGCGCCTGGAACGCCGGCGCGAATGCCACGCGCCGTTTTGCCATCGGAACCATGCGCCTGACGGCCACGGCCGACTTCTACCACACCCGTTTTCAAAACCAGTTTTTTCCCGACTACGACAGCGACCCCGGCAAGGCCGTCATCGCCAATTTTACCGGGCGATCCGAGAGCAACGGACTGCAACTGGAGCTCGGCACGGCCTGGAACCGCCGCTTCGAACTGCGTGCAGCGTACAATTTCCTCGACGTATTTCGGCATCAAAACGGCCGGAAAACGCAGTTGCCCTTCAACCCGCGCCACAAAATTCTGGGTGCCGCCACCTTCCGTACCCCCGGTGAGCGCTGGCAATTCGACGCCAACCTGCACTGGTACGGCAAACAGCGGCTGCCAGATACCCGCAGCAATCCGGAACACCTGCGGCGCCCGGATCATTCCGAAGCATGGGCCGTGGTCGGCATGCAGGTTCGTCGCGCTTTGACGCTCATCGAGTTTTTCGGCGGCTGCGAAAACGTATTCGATTTTCGGCAGTCGCGCCCGATCCTCGGCTGGGAGCAGCCGTTCGCGCGGGGTTTCGATCCGTCGTTTGCCTGGGGCCCAACCCGCGGGCGCGAGTTTTATGTAGGTTTTAACCTGAAATTGAATGGAAAAAAATGACCAAAACTGAACTTATGCTTTCCCTTTGGGAAGAAGGTCGCACCAGGCTTGCCAACCTGTTGTCGGGCATAACCGCCGCAGATATGCCGCGCAAGCTTCATCCGAAATCCAACTCCCTGGGTTGGTTGCTCCTGCACATCGGGGAGGTGGAGCAGCTGTTCGCCAAAAACGTATTCGGCGAACCCATCGAGGTGCGGGCCTCCACGATTGGCCCGACTGCTAATGACCACGGGCAATTCGCAGACCTCGGGGCATTGCTCGCGCATTTGGAACATGCCCGGCAGGTACTTAGGACTGCCCTGGAGAAGCATGCCGATGCAGATTGGGAAGCATACATCGAAACGAAAGAATTCGGCAGAAAAACCAAAGCCGAAGCCCTGGCACGGATATCCACGCATACCGCCTGGCATGCGGGACAAATCTCGCTGATTTTGAAATACGGTTCTTAACGGGAAATGGCAAATCAACCTGCAAACATGAACAAAATGGACAAACCTGCCCCCAAACGCCTGGGTTTTCTCGACCGTTACCTCACTCTCTGGATATTCGCCGCCATGTTTCTCGGCGTGGGACTGGGATACTTTTTGCCGGATACAGCCGGTTTTATCAACAGCTTTCAAAGCGGTACC